>NZ_JAOPHT010000001.1:0-290000 GCF_025515305.1 Roseicyclus sediminis | reverse complement strand
TGGAAAGGTCGGCCATAGTGGGTGACAGCCCCGTATGGGAAGCATGATCGGACGTATTAAGTAGGGCGGGACACGTGAAATCCTGTCTGAAGATCGGGGGACCACCCTCGAAGGCTAAGTACTCCTTGCTGACCGATAGCGAACCAGTACCGTGAGGGAAAGGTGAAAAGCACCCCGACGAGGGGAGTGAAACAGTACCTGAAACCGAGCGCCTACAAGCAGTCGGAGGGGCCTTGCGCCCTGACGGCGTACCTTTTGTATAATGGGTCATCGACTTGGTCTCACGAGCAAGCTTAAGCCGATAGGTGTAGGCGTAGCGAAAGCGAGTCTTAATAGGGCGTTGAGTTCGTGGGATCAGACCCGAAACCGAGTGATCTAGCCATGACCAGGATGAAGGTAAGGTAACACTTACTGGAGGTCCGAACCCACACCTGTTGAAAAAGGTCGGGATGAGTTGTGGCTAGGGGTGAAAGGCCAATCAAACTCGGAGATAGCTGGTTCTCCGCGAAATCTATTTAGGTAGAGCGTCATCCGAATACCCCGGGGGGTAGAGCACTGGATGGGTAATGGGGCCCCACAGGCTTACTGATCCTAACCAAACTCCGAATACCCGGGAGTACTAGATGGCAGACACACGGCGGGTGCTAACGCCCGTCGTGGAGAGGGAAACAACCCTGACCTCCAGCTAAGGCCCCCAATTCATGGCTAAGTGGGAAAGCAGGTGGGACGACCAAAACAACCAGGAGGTTGGCTTAGAAGCAGCCATCCTTTAAAGATAGCGTAACAGCTCACTGGTCTAATCAAGTTGTCCTGCGGCGAAGATGTAACGGGGCTCAAGCCATGAGCCGAAGCTGAGGATGCCGTAAGGCATGGTAGCGGAGCGTAGTGTGACATAACTCCATGTCTCCTTACCCGGTTCGCCGGGATTGGAGACGCGGGGTTTTCTGTGAAGCCGGGGCGTGAGCCATCCGGTGGAGAGATCACTAGCGAGAATGATGACATGAGTAGCGACAAACAGGGTGAGAGACCCTGTCGCCGAAAGTCCAAGGGTTCCTGCTTAAAGCTAATCTGAGCAGGGTAAGCCGACCCCTAAGGCGAGGCCGAAAGGCGTAGTCGATGGGAACCAGGTTAATATTCCTGGGCCATGTGGTGGTGACGGATCGCAGGTGTAGTTCAACCTTATCGGATTGGTTGGGCTGCTGAGCGGTTCCTGGAAATAGCCCCACTATTAGATCGTACCCTAAACCGACACAGGTGGACTGGTAGAGAATACCAAGGCGCTTGAGAGAACGATGTTGAAGGAACTCGGCAAAATACCTCCGTAAGTTCGCGAGAAGGAGGCCCAGTTCCAAGGCAACTTGGGGCTGGGGGCACAAACCAGGGGGTGGCGACTGTTTACTAAAAACACAGGGCTCTGCGAAGTCGCAAGACGACGTATAGGGTCTGACGCCTGCCCGGTGCCGGAAGGTTAAAAGGAGGTGTGCAAGCACCGAATTGAAGCCCCGGTAAACGGCGGCCGTAACTATAACGGTCCTAAGGTAGCGAAATTCCTTGTCGGGTAAGTTCCGACCTGCACGAATGGCGTAACGACTTCCCCGCTGTCTCCAACATCGACTCAGCGAAATTGAATTGCCTGTCAAGATGCAGGCTTCCCGCGGTTAGACGGAAAGACCCCGTGCACCTTTACTACAGCTTCGCACTGGCATCAGGCACAACATGTGCAGGATAGGTGGTAGGCTTTGAAGCAGGGACGCCAGTCTCTGTGGAGCCTCCCTTGAGATACCACCCTTGTTCTGCTTGATGTCTAACCGCGGTCCGTTATCCGGATCCGGGACCATGCGTGGTGGGTAGTTTGACTGGGGCGGTCGCCTCCTAAAGAGTAACGGAGGCGCGCGAAGGTTGGCTCAGAGCGGTCGGAAATCGCTCGTTGAGTGCAATGGCAGAAGCCAGCCTGACTGCGAGACTGACAAGTCGAGCAGAGTCGAAAGACGGCCATAGTGATCCGGTGGTCCCGCGTGGAAGGGCCATCGCTCAACGGATAAAAGGTACGCCGGGGATAACAGGCTGATGGTGCCCAAGAGTCCATATCGACGGCACCGTTTGGCACCTCGATGTCGGCTCATCTCATCCTGGGGCTGGAGCAGGTCCCAAGGGTACGGCTGTTCGCCGTTTAAAGAGGTACGTGAGCTGGGTTTAGAACGTCGTGAGACAGTTCGGTCCCTATCTGCCGTGGGTGTAGGATACTTGAGAGGAGTTGCCCCTAGTACGAGAGGACCGGGGTGAACGATCCACTGGTGGACCAGTTGTCATGCCAATGGCAGTGCTGGGTAGCTATGATCGGAAAGGATAACCGCTGAAGGCATCTAAGCGGGAAGCCCCCCTCAAAACAAGGTATCCCTGAGGGCCGAGGTAGACCACCTCGTCGATAGGCCGGAGATGTAAGCGCAGTAATGCGTTCAGTTGACCGGTACTAATTGCCCGATAGGCTTGATTTGATCCAGTAGAAGCCAGGAAACTGGCCGAAACGGACCAACGAGCATCACCGTATGGTGTACCTGACTTGGATATGTGTCCTTTGTCATTGAGCTGTAGAAGCCAACGGCGTTGGACACATTTTAAAACGTGTTTCTTCCTCGGTTTGGTGGTCATAGCGTGAGCAAAACACCCGGCTCCATTCCGAACCCGGCCGTTAAGTGCCACTGCGCCGATGGTACTGCGTCTCAAGACGTGGGAGAGTAGGTCACCGCCAAACCTAGAAAGAGACACGTTGAGTATCTCTCGAACGATGACATTCAGTGCCATATCCTGCACGGCATTGGCGCTTTGGCGCGGGGTGGAGCAGCCCGGTAGCTCGTCAGGCTCATAACCTGAAGGTCGTAGGTTCAAATCCTACCCCCGCAACCAACTTTTGCGAAATGCCCGGGCCCGTCGTCCGGGCTTTTTCGTTTTCAGCAGAGTGCATGATCGCCGCCTGCTCGCCCATGAGCTCGACGGCAAGCCCATCTCCTTCAGGAGCCAAACGCCTCTCGCGGATGAGACCGCGTAAAGCCGCTGCGGTCTCCGGGCGTGTGTTCATCCGCTCCGTCAGCACGCTCACATTCTGACGGTGCACGTCGCTGAGGCTACAGCCTAGCCGAGGCGAGGGTCGTCACCGAGAGCGGGCCCCAGCACTGCAACACGCTGCGTCCACACACATCGCTGGGCTGCCGGCGGCCATTTCCCGAGGTGGTGCAGCCGTCGGCTCCGCCATCCCGAGACGCTACGCCGGCCACCCCGGCCATGGCTCCGGGGCTCGTCATGCCCCAAAGCTGAAACCGGAATACGTCACCCAGATCTGGTGGATCCTTAAAAACAGCTGGTTGCGTCAGCGGGCTCAGGAGAGCTTGGTCAGCCAGCGCTCCAGCGTGTCCGCGAGCGCATCGGCTTCTTCCCGGAAGCTTGTGTGAAGTGCCGACCATTTCTCGGTGTTTTCGTGTTTCGCGCCCTCGATCCGCTTGGCAAGGTCGTCATGGCGGATGCGGAGCTCGCTCCACTCCTCCAGGGCTTTCGCCTGGTCGGCGGGACCGCCCTCGTCAATCGCCGCCTTGGCCCGCGCGAGCTTGGCGTCGACACTCGCGAGCCGGTTTTCGAGATGCTGGATATAGACGTCGGTTGGCATTGCTGGCTCCCTGCCGGTTCCTTGGCGGTGTTCATCCTACCGTCCGACAAAGACGGGTCGCTTTGATTCATGTCAGGGGAAAACCACCTCGCATGCCGGAATGTCGAGGAGCGACAGGGTTGGGCGAAAACAGGAAACGCAGCCGCCATGATCCCGATACTCAAGGCAATCGCGATCCCGGCGTTCGTTCTGCCGATGCTCCTGCAGTCCTGCGCCGAGCGCGAGACGGACGTCGCCCTCGGCATCGTGATGCGTGAACGCGTGGTGCTGACGGCAACCGGGAACGCGATCATCACCGCGCTGCCCGTCGCCGAAGGCAGCGCGGTTGCGGCGGGTGACGTTCTCGTGCAGCTCGAGGATGCGGTGCAGCAGGCGAACCTACAGCTCGCCACTGCGCGTCTCTCCGAGGCCGAGGCGGACCTGGAACGGGTCCGGAGCGGCGCCCGGGACCAGGAGGTCGCGATCGCCGAGGCGCGCGTGCGTGGTGCCCGCGCCGTTTACGAAGAGGCGGAGACGACGCTCGAGCGCAATCGGCGCCTTCTGGAAGGCGGGACCATCACGCAGGCCCGTCTCGATCAGGATATCGCCCGCCGCGACAGCGCCCTCGCGGAATTGACCGGCGCGGAGCAGGCGCTCGCCGAGATCCGGGAAGGCGCGCGCGAAGAGGACATTCGCATCGCCGAGGCACATGTGGCGGCCGCGCAGGCGCAGGTCGCCGCCGAGCGCACGCGGCTCGAGGATCTGACGATCCGCGCCTCGCGCGACGGCATCCTCGACAGCCTGCCCTGGAACCTCGGCGAGCGCGTGCCGCTGGGCAGTCCGGTCGCCGTTCTGCTGACGGGCGACCGGCCGCATGCGCGCATCTACATTCCCGAACCCGCGCGCTACGGGCTCGGGGTCGGCGATCCGGTCTCGATCCGTCTCGACGGGACGGAGGCGGTTTTCGAGGGAAGCCTGCGCTGGATCAGCAACGAGCCCGCCTTCACGCCCTATTACGCGCTCAACCAGGAACAGCGCAGCCGCCTGGTCTACCTTGCCGAAGTGGCGCTTCCGGCCGAGGCCGCGGACCTGCCGGTCGGCGTGCCGGTGACGGCCACGCTTCCATGACCGAAACGGTGGCGGAAACCGTCGGCATGACGCGGCGCTTCGGCAACAAGACCGCCGTCGACGCGCTGGACCTCACGATTCCGAAGGGCGTGGTCTATGGCCTTCTGGGGCCCAACGGCTCGGGCAAGACGACGGCGATGAGAATGCTGACGGGCCTGCTTACGCCCAGCGAGGGCCGGGCGGAGGTGCTGGGCACGCACCTGCCGGGCAACGCCGAGCCGCTCAAGAGCCGGATCGGCTACATGACGCAGGGCTTCACCCATTATCGCGATCTCACCGTGTTCGAGAACCTCAGGTTCATCGCCGAGATCCACGACCTGCCCGCGGCGCGCAAGCGGCGGCGCATCGACGAGCTACTGGAGACCTACGACCTGCGCGAGCAGGCCACGATGCTTGCCGGTGCGCTGAGCGGCGGGCAGCGCCAGCGCCTGGCGCTGGCGGCGACCGTCATTCACGAGCCCGAGCTTCTGTTCCTGGACGAACCGACCTCCGCCGTCGATCCCGAGACGCGGCGGAACTTCTGGGAACGGCTGTTCGACCTCGTCGATGCCGGCACGACCATGATCGTCTCGACCCACCTGATGGACGAGGCCGAGCGCTGCCACCGGATCGCCATCCTCGATCTGGGCCGGAAATGCGCCGACGGCACCCCGGAGGAGCTCATCGAAAAGGTCGGGGGCCGGGTCGTCGAGGTCGCGGGCAACGACCTGCGTCACATAGGGCGCGAGCTGGCGGGGCATGAGGCGATCTCCTCGGTCGCCCAGATCGGCGCCCGGCTGCGCGTCCTCGTGGCCGAGACCGTTACGGATGCCGAGACCGCGGTGACGGACGCGCTGCGCGATCATCCGGAGGTGTCGGTGCGACCGGTGCGGCCCAACCTGGAGGACGTGTTCGTGCTGGCCACGCGGGGCGCGGCACGATGATCTCGGCACGGCGAACGATGGCCATCTTGCGAAAGGAGCTGCTGCAGCTCCGCCGCGACCGGCTGACTTTCGGGTTGATCGTGATGATCCCGCTCATCCAGCTGGTCCTCTTCGGCTATGCCATAAACACCGAGGTGCGCCATATCCCGGCGGCCGTGGTCGACCAGAGCAACACCAGCCTCAGCCAGGCGCTTACGCAGATCGTGGAGGCCACGCAGGTGGTCCGCTTCGAGGAACGCTTCGCCACGGTCGAGGAGGCAGAGCGCGCCATCGTGCGGGCCGAGGTGCGCGCGGCCTTCATCATCCCTCACGACATCGACGATCGCCTCGTGCGCAGCCCCGCCATCGGCGGCCGCTTCGCCCCGACCGCGCCGGGCGAGACCGCACGGCCGGTGGCCCAGTGGATCGCCGACGGGTCGGACACGCTCGTGGCGGGCGCGATCCGGTCGCTGCGGGTCATGCCGCTGGGAGAGCTTTTCCGCGAGCCCACGAACACCGCCACCCCCACCTTCGAAGTCACGCTTTTCTACAACCCCGAGCAGCGGAGCGTCGTGAACATCGTGCCGGGCCTCGTGGGGATCATCCTGACGATGACCATGATCATGTTTACCGCCGCCGCCATCGTGCGCGAAACCGAACGCGGCAACATGGAGATGCTGATCACGACGCCGATCCGACCGCTGGAGCTGATGATCGGCAAGATCATCCCCTATGTCGGCATCGGCCTTTTGCAGGTCGGCATCATCCTGGGCCTGGGCGCCGCGCTCTTCTCGGTCACGACGGCGGGGTCGCTCGGCACGCTTCTCGTCGTCACGCTGCTGTTCATCCTCGCGAGCCTGTCGCTGGGCCTTGTGCTGTCGACCATCGCGAAAAGCCAGTTGCAGGCGATGCAGATGACGGTCTTCGTCCTGCTCCCGTCGATCCTGCTGTCGGGCTTCATGTTCCCCTACGAGGGCATGCCCGACGGTGCAAAGCTGATTGCGGACCTGCTGCCCGCGACGCATTTCATGCGCATCATCAGGGGCGTTGTGCTGCGCGACGCCGAGCTTGCCGATCTCGGGCCGGATGCGGCCTGGCTTCTGGGTTTTGCGGTGCTGGGCCTTGTCGTGGCATCCTTGCGGTTCCGGAAAAGACTCGACTGATGAGCAAAAAGGACATCGAAGACGAAATCGCCCCCGATGGTCCGCCGGCCGTGCTCCGGTCGCCCGAACTGCGGCACCGCATCATGGCGGGCTTCATCGGAAATGTCGTCGAGTGGTACGACTTCGCGCTCTACGGTTATCTCGCCGGCATCATCGCCCCGCTCTTTTTTCCGTCGCAAAACCAGGCGGCGGGCCTGATCGCGACCTATGGCGTCTTCGCGGCCGGGTTCCTGATGCGACCGCTGGGCGCGGCCTTTTTCGGCTGGTTCGGCGACCGATACGGACGCGCACGCACGATGCAGATCTCGGTGACGATGATGGCGCTGCCTACGGTGCTGCTGGGCCTTCTGCCGACCTACGCGCAGGTCGGACTCCTCGCGCCCGTCCTGCTGGTCCTTTTGCGCCTGCTGCAGGGCGTTTCCGTGGGCGGCGAGTTCTCGTCCTCGGCCACCTACCTGGTCGAGACCGCGCCCCTTGCGCGGCGGGGCCTGACGGGAAGCTGGGCCAATATCGGCTCGATGTCGGGCTCGCTCCTCGGCGTTGGCGCGGCGGCGCTGGTGACGAATTTCTTCGATGCCCAGACCGTGTCGGACTGGGCCTGGCGCCTGCCCTTCCTCGGCGGTGCGCTACTGGGCGGCACGGCCATTCTGATCCGGAGCAACCTGCACAATTCCGCGCGTTTCGAGGCCCAGCACGCAAGGCGCGACGAGACCTCTCCGCTGCTCGAGGCCTTCACCACCAACCGACGCGAGACGCTCCTCGCGCTCGTCTTCGCCGCATCCTACGGAACTTGTTTCTACATCGTCTTTGTCTACCTGCCCGAGTGGCTGTCCGGACAGGGCCTGATGGCGCGGAGCGAAGCGTTGACGATCAATACGGGGATGACCTTGCTGGTGATCCCGCTCATGCCGCTTCTGGCCATCGTGGGCGACCGCTGGATCGCGCGGCGCACATGGATCGCGATCGCCATTCTGGCGCTGAGCCTTCTGTCCTGGCCGCTGCACCAGTGGATGCTGGTCTCCGGGGGATCGCTCGCCTCGGTCATCGTCATGCATGTGCTGGCCTTCGCGCTTCTGTCGGTGCCGCTGGGCTCGGGCCCCGCGCTCTTCGTCGAGATGTTTCCCGAACGTGACCGATTGTCGGGGTACTCGGTGGCCTTCAATATCGGCGTGGGCGTCTTCGGCGGCCTGACCCCGATGATCGCAACATCGCTCATCGAGGCGACGGGTCTCGCCACGGCGCCCGCGCTTTACATGACGGTCGCTTGTCTGTGTGCCGTCATCGCGCTTGCCCTCACGCCGGACCGGAGCCGCGCGCCCCTGCGCTGAGGGTATTGGCCTGGCAAATTATCTCGGATTGGCATGGCCTTGATTTGCGTCAATGGCACGCGCCCGTTCGCGGGTTTCAATCGCAAAGCCTTGCCGTCCCGGGGAGGATGCGGCCCGGCCGCAGAGGAGGATTGGCGCCCGTGAAGGACGATCCAGACATGCCGCGCGACAAGCCGGCCCCGGCCCATCCCCATGAACGGGCCACCGACCTTCCGTGGAAGACGCCCAAACCCGCCAGCGAGGATATCGACGCCCCGGCGCTTGTTGCCGCGATCGTGCGCGCGCCGAACTACCGGCCGGCGGACAGGGACGTGGAGTTTCTCAACCGCAGCGGCAACCGCGGCCTGAGGCTGCAGCTCGACTATTCAAAGGCCGAAATGCTGCTCGAAGAGCATGGCGTGGCGCATTCCATCGTGGTGTTCGGCAGCACCCGCGTGCCCGAGCCCATCGCGGCGCGGTGCCGCGTGGAGGACCTCGAACGAAAGCTTGCCGAGGCGCCTGACGACACGGAGCTTGCGGGCCGTCTGCGGGTGGCGCGACGTGTGCTGGACAAGAGCCGGTACTACGATGTCGCCCGCGACTTCGGCAGGATTGTCGGCGAGGCGGAAGGGCCCTGCGGCAATCGACTGGTGGTCGTCACCGGCGGTGGGCCGGGCATCATGGAGGCCGCCAATCGCGGCGCCTACGAGACGGGCGCGCGCACGGTGGGGCTGAACATCTCGCTGCCGCACGAGCAGTATCCGAACCCCTACCTTACGCCGAGCCTCTGTTTTCAGTTCCGCTATTTCGCGATCCGCAAGCTGCACTTCCTGTTGCGCGCCCGGGCGCTCGTCGTCTTTCCCGGCGGCTTCGGAACCATGGACGAACTGTTCGAGACGCTCACGCTGATCCAGACACGCAAGGTCAAGCCGGTGCCCGTGGTCCTTGTGGGCGAGCAGTACTGGCGACGGGCCTTCGACCCGGATTTCCTGGTGGAAGAAGGCGTGATCGACCCCGAGGACCGGGACCTCTTCTGGTACGCCGAGACGGCACAGGAAATCTGGGATGACATCCTCCGCTGGTATGAGCGGAGCGGAACGACACTCATCGGGTGAACGGGGAGGGAGGGCCCATGGAGATCAATTTTCACGGCGCGGCGGGGAGCGTCACGGGCTCCTGTCACATGGTGACCTGCGCGGGACGGCGCATCCTCGTCGATTGCGGCATGTTCCAAGGTGGGCGGGAGCTGCACGAGGAAAACGCCAACGATTTCGGGTTTGACCCCGCCGACATCGACGTGCTGCTGCTGACCCATGCCCACCTGGACCATTGCGGGCGCATCCCGCTTCTGGTGAAGCGCGGGTTTCGCGGCGAGATCATCTGCACGGCGGCCACCCGCGACCTCTCGCGGCTTGTCCTGCTCGACTCGGCCCATCTGCACGAGGAGGAGGCCAAGCGGCGCAACAGGCACCGCCACGGGGGCGAGGAGAGCGAACCGCTCTACGACACGGTCGACGCGCTCGACAGCCTCGACCGGTTCGGGCGTGAGGCCGACTACGGCCGGCCCGTGCCCCTTTGGGACGGCGCCCGCGCCACGTTCCACGACGCGGGCCATATCCTCGGCTCGGCCAGCATCCTCCTCGAACTGGAAGAGAGCGGGCGGTCCAGGCGCATTCTCTTCTCGGGCGATATCGGCCCCGAGAACCGGCCGCTTCTGAACGGCCCCGAACCGCCCTCGCCGGTCGACGTGGTGGTGATGGAGACGACCTATGGCGACCGTGACCACCGGCCCATCGACGCCTCGGTGGCGGAGTTCTACGACGCGATCCGGGATGCGGATGCACGCGGGGGCAATGTCGTCATCCCCACCTTCGCCCTCGAGCGGGCGCAGGAGCTTCTGTTCTTCCTGCGCGAGGGTATGGAGCGAAAGGAGATCAGGCCCACTACGCAGGTCTTTCTCGACTCGCCCATGGCGATCTCGGCCACGCAGCTCTTCCGGCGTCATCCCGAAGCGATGAAGGCCTCGATCGAACGGATGATCCACAGCGGCAAGGACCCGTTCCGCCTGCCCGAGCTGCACATCACCCGCGACGCATCGGACTCGATCGCGCTCAACCGTATCCGCGCCGGCGCGGTGATCATGGCGGGCTCGGGCATGTGCACGGGCGGGCGTGTGCGCCATCACCTGCGCCACAACCTCGCCCACAGCGATTGCAGCATAATCTTCGTGGGATACGCGGCCGAAGGCACGCTGGCGCGCATCATCATCGACGGCGCGAAATCCATCAAGCTTTTCGGCGATCACATCCCGGTGCGGGCGCAGATCCACACGATCAACGGTTTCTCGGCCCATGCCGGGCGCTCCGAGCTTCTGGACTGGCACGGGCGCACCGGCGGGCCCGAAGTGACCTTCCTGATCCACGGCGAGGACAAGGCGAGGAAGGCCTTCGCGGAGCAGTTGGAAGGGGGGCGGGTCGAAATGCCGAAGATGCACCAGAGCTTCAGCATTTGAATCGCATCACGAGGAGGAGGGGACCGCAATGCTGCAGATCATGGAGGGAAGCGAAGGAAAGGTTGTCGGCGTTCGCGCCGGGGGCAAGCTGACCGAGGCCGATTACAAGGACCTCCTGCCGAAGCTCCAGGAGAGGTTCAGCGAGTTCGGCAGGCTCAATGTCCTGTTCTACGCGGACGAGACTTTCGAGGGCTGGAACATGGAGGCGGCGTGGGAGGACGCGTCCTTCGGCTTCGCCCACATCGCGGATTTCGAGCGGCTGGCACTCGTGGGCGCGCCCGAGTGGGTGGTCTGGTGCGTGAAGCTGAGCGCCTTCCTGTTCAAGGGCGAGGTGCGGATCTTCGACGCGGGCGCGCTCGACGCCGCCTGGGCCTGGGTGCGCGGCTGACCCGGATCAGCCGTTGAAGATCGCCTCGGCACCGGTGACGACATCCAGCATGTCGGCTGTCATCTCCTCCTGACGCGCTACGTGGGCGTCGCGCCGCAGCCGCTCCAGCCTGTCGTCGATGTTGCGCGAAGCGGCGTCCATCGTCCGGAGCCGCGCGGCGTTCTCGCTGGCGAGACTGTCCATCAGGGCGTCGGCCACCTCGGCGAACAGGAACTCCGAGGCGAGCGCCTCCATCAGCCGCCGCGCGGGCAGGTGATGGAGTGGAACGTCCCCGTCCTTCGCCCGATCCTTGTGCGGCAGGGGAAGAACCCGCCGCACCTGCGGATCATAACCCGCGCCGCCCGTGTGATGTGCATGGACGATGCGCGCCGAAGACAGTCCGGCAAGCCGGTTGGAAACGCGGCGGGCCAACTGCGTCACGCCGGCGGCCCGGGAGGTCATCGCGTAAGCCCGATCGGGCGTGATGCCGCGTTCGGCCAGCGCGATCTCGCCGCGCCGTCCGACGACGATCAGACGCTCGTCCGGCCGCCGCTCGGCCATGGCGACATCGGCCAGCCGTTCGTTGAAGCCGCCGGCGAAGCCGTTCTGCGAGGTGATCACGAGAAGCAGGCCGGCCTCCTGCCGGTCTCGGGCCTCACGCATCTCGGGCCATGCCACGACCGGGGCGATCTCGCCGATCGCGCGCTCGACAACGGCGCGGAAGGCCTGCGTTCCGCCGAGAGCCTCCGTCGCCTCCCGCACGCGGGAGGCCGCCATGGACCGCAGCGCGCCGACAAGATCGCCCAGTTCTCCGAGGCTTGCCAGCCTGGCCTCGATGCGGGCGAGCTGTTCCATCAGTCGTCGGCCTCGGGCGCGAGCCCGGAAAGGCAATCCCGGATGAGCGTCAGAAGCTGTCCGCGCACCTCTTCGGAAAGTGCCCCGGTCTCGTCGATTGCCTGCGCCGCGCGCGGCAGCTCCTGCGGCAGCCGCTCGGCCAGACGCTTGCGGAAGTCCGGCATGACGGAGAGCGGCAGATCGTCGAGGCACCCTTCCGCGACCGCCAGCAACAGCGTGACCTGAAGCGACAGGGGCAGCGGCGCGTATTCCGGCTGCGCGAGGATCGACCGGAGCCGGCGGCCATGGGCGATCTTCTTCTCCGTGCGCTCGTCGACCATCGATCCGAAGCGGGTGAAGACCTCGAGCTCGAGGAACTGCGCGTAGTCGAGTTTCAGGGAATCCGCGAGCGACTTGATCGCCTTGGCCTGCGTCTTGCCGCCGACGCGGCTGACGCTCATGCCCACGTTCACGGCCGGCTTCTGGCCCTCGTAGAACAGCTTGGGTTCGAGATAGACCTGCCCGTCGGTGATCGAGATGAGGTTCGTCGGAATGAAGGCCGTGAGGTTGCCAGCCTGCGTCTCGGCGATGGGCAAGGCGGTGAGCGAGCCGCCGCCGTTCGCGTCCGAAAGCTTCGCGGCGCGTTCCAGAAGCCGGGCGTGGAGGTAGAAGACGTCGCCCGGATAGGCCTCGCGCCCCGGTGGATTGCGCAAGAGAAGCGACAGCTGGCGGTAGGTGATGGCATGCTTGGTCAGGTCATCGAGGATCAGGAGCGCGTGCTGCCCGCGGTCCCGGAAATACTCGGCGATGGAACAGGCTGCGTAGGGCGTGAGCCATTGCGCCCCCGGCGATGCGTCGGCCGAGCCCACCACGAAGACGCAGCGTTCCATCGCCCCATGCCTGCGGACGGCGTCCACGACCCGTGCCACGGTCGAGGCCTTCTGGCCGATCGCGGCATAGATACAGATCACGTCGCTGTCGCGCTGGTTGATGATCGTGTCGATCGCCAGCGTGGTCTTGCCCGTCTTGCGGTCGCCGATGATGAGCTGGCGTTGTCCGCGGCCCAGCGGGATCATCGCGTCGATGACGGTTATGCCGGTCAGGAGGGGCTCCGTCACGAGTTCGCGCTCGACGATGCCCGGCGCTGGGCGCTCCACCGGATCGTTCCGCTCCGCCTCGATGGGCGCGCCGCCGTCGAGAGGGGCGCCGATCGGTGAGACGACGCGCCCCAGAAGGCCGGGCCCCACAGGCACGCGCGCGATGTCGCCCGTGCCCTCCACCGCGCCGCCGGCCCGGATGCCTGCGCCCTCGGACAGAAGGATGCAGCCCAGCTCCGTCTCACCGATCCGGATGGCAAGCCCGAGAGTGCCGTCGTCAAAGCGGAGCAGTTCGTCGAGACGTGTCTTCGGCAGGCCGGAGACGTGTGCGACGCCGTCGCCCACCTCCTCCACCCGTCCGACCTGTCGCAGACGCGGGTGCAGATCCGCCTTTTCGAGGCGCCCCCTGGCCCGTGCGATGAAGGCCGCCGCGTCCCGGTCAAGCGTCATGTTCGCCTCCCGCCATGGCCATGGCCGCCGTGGCGAGGCGTCCGGCGACGGACGCGTCCAGCACACCATGCGGCAGGCGCAGGCGCAGGCCACCAAGAAGGTTCGGGTCGGTCTCGAAGGCAAGGTCCGGGCTTTCGCCCAACGCATCGGTAAGCGCCCCGCGCATCCGCTCGCGGATATCTTCGGAAAGCTCCGCCACGGTCACGACCGTCAACGTCCCGCCCGTGGCGAGATCCTGCCGCATCCGTTCGAGGTCGGTCGCCTCCCGGCGCGCAAGCTCGGCCTCAAGACAGGCGAGCGGATCGGCGGGCGCGCCCGACAGCGCCTTCTCCGCGAGGTCTCGCGCCAGTGCAGCGATCTCCTCCCGCAGATCGGCCACCGCGCGTTTCCTCGCCTCGTCGATCTCGCTGCGGACCTTGGCGCGGAGTTCCTCGGCATCCTTGCGCGCGTCGGCAAGCGTCTGCTCGCGCTCGCGCTGCATCGCCTCGTGCAATTCGGCCTCGCGGTTGCGCATCTGCTCGTCGAACTCCGCGAGCTTCCGCTGATACTCCGCGCGCAGAGTGTCGGCCTCATCGGCCTTTTTCTGCGCGTCTTCGGCAGCGGCCCGGTCCGAGGCTTCGCGGGCCTCGATCATGCGCCGGACCGGCCGGTAAAGGAACCGGCTCAGAAGCCAGACGACGACCAGGAAGTTGATCGTCTGTAGCGCCAGTGTCCACCAGTCGATTTCCATGGCCTCAGCCAGTGAACGGGTTTGCGTAGAGCAGCAGGAGCGCGATGACGAGGCAGTAGATCGCCATCGTCTCGATCATCGCCAGACCGACAAAGAGCGTCCGTGACAGGGTGCCGGCCGCCTCGGGCTGGCGCGCGATCGCCTCCATCGCGGCGGCGACGGCACGTCCCTCGCTGTAGGCGGGCATGATGGCGCCGAAGGATACGGCAACCACCGCGCCGATGATGCTCACGATCTCCAGATAATTGTCCATGGATGGTCCTTTCTCATGTGTCGACGGCACCGACCGCGGCGCCGATGTAGACGGTCGCGAGGACGGTGAAGATGTAGGCCTGGATGATTCCGATCAGCACGCCGAGCAGCAGGAACGGGATCGGCAGCAACAGCCCCGCCAGCAGCACGACAATCGCGATGACGAACTCGTGGCTCATCATGTTCCCGAAGAGCCGGATCATCAGCGAGAAGGTCCGGGTGAGTTCCGACAGGACGTTGAGAGGCAGGAGGAACGGATTGGGTTCCAGGTAATGGCGCAGATACTCGCGCAGACCCTTCGCCCTGATGCCAAAGTAGTGCACCGAGAGGAACACGATCAGGGCGAGTGCCGCCGGCGTCTCGATGTGACCTGTGGGCGGCGTCGCCCCGGGCAGGACGGCGGCGAGATTGGCCAGCACGATGAAGATGAAGAGTGAGCCGAGGAGCGGAAGAAACGGTCGCGGATCGCGCCCGAGGATATCCTCGATCTGGTCCGCGAGCGTGGTCACGAGGATCTCGAGTGCAGTGGCAAGCGCGCCGCCGCTCCGCACGAGGCGGAAGGCCGCGGCGAGACCCGCCCCGAGCAGGGCCATAATGACCCAGGTGGTCATCACCGCCCGGCTGATCGGTACGGGTCCGATCTGGAACAGGATATCGGGACTGAGCGGACTTCCTTCCATGCTCAGCCCCTGCCTGCGCGGCGTATGGCGATGCTCCGCGAGAGCAGGAACCCTGCTAGAACGGCCAGAAGCGGTCCGGCACCTTGAATCGCGGCCAGGCTCAGCACGGCAGCGGCCATGGAGAACCTGAGCAGCACCCAGGCGATTGCCCCGCGATTGGACGCGGATGGGTCGAGGGCCGCGACGGTGCGGGCGATGAGGTGCATGTAGACGGCCCCGAGGACCATGCCGCCGAGTAGCCAGGGCGCAAGCAGCGCGAGCGTGTCTGTCGTCATTCCTCGTTCATCCTCTTCCATGCCAGCCAGAAGCCGAGACAGGCCCCCAGAAATGTCAGCGCCCCGCTGAACGTGACGCCCGTGTCCAGCAACGCGTCGAGCCAGCGGCCCGCGAAAACGCCGATCAGCGTGGGCGTCACGATCAGCCAGCCCAGCGCGCCCACCATGGAAAGGTTCTTCCACAGCGGCCGTTCGCCCTCTCGTTCCCATTGTTCACGACGCGATTGCCGGCGTTCGACGGCATCCTCGATCATCCGGCGCCCCTCGTGGTTCGGCTCGGTCATGCCTCGCCCTCCGGCCCGGTCGGCTGCAGCGATGGCAGCGCGGAGCCATCGCGGCGCCCGGCTTCGAGGACGCGCTCGATCTGTCGCATCGTGGCCAGGTGCAGCCGCGTGTCGGAGATCCGTGAGATGTCCTCCATCTCGTCGGCCCGTTCGAGGTCACGGATCGCCTCTTCTCCGAGCGAGGCGAGATCGTCCCGGCTGAAAGCGCCGCGGGCGGCGATCTCCACCAGCGCGCCGTCATGGACGGTCAGGATGCCGCCCCGGACCAGGACGAAACCCTCCGACGCGTCGCCGCAATCCCAGGTCAAGACGGAGACCGGCAGCACCGTCAGAAAGTCGGCGTGACCCTCCATGATGCCGAAGGCGCCGGTCTCGTCCTCGGCCCGGACGTGGCGCACATCCCGGACATCGGCGACGATCGCGGTCGGTGTGGACACGAACAGCCTCATGCCACGTCGCCCTTGGTTTGCGCTTCTTCCTTGCGCCGCGCGTCTTCCAGCGTTCCGACCATGTAGAGGGAGCTTTCCTCCCAATCGTCGGTCTCGCCGCCGAGGATCGCCTCGCAACCGTCGAGCGTGTCCGAGAGATCGACCGACACACCCTTGTGGCCGGTGAATTGCGACGTCACGGCGAAAGGCTGTGTGAGAAAGCGGATCATGCGGCGTGCGCGGCCGACGGTCTTGCGGTCCGACGCGCTGAGCTCCTCGAGACCGAGGAGCGATATGATCTCCTGCAACTCGCGGTATTGTTCGATGACCCGGCGAACCTCCTCGGCGATGGCGTAGTGCCGCTCCCCGATCACGGCGGGGTCCTGTAGCGTCGAACTGGAGGCCAGCGGATCGACCGCCGGGTAAAGGCCCTCCGAGGCCATCTCGCGGCTGAGCACGATGGAACTGTCGAGATGGGTGAAGGTCTCGGCCACGGCGGGGTCGGTGAAGTCGTCGGCCGGCACGTAGACCGCCTGGATCGAGGTCACGGACGCGCCCCGCACCGAGGTGATCCGCTCCTGCAGCTCGGCGATCTCGCTGGCGAGCGTGGGCTGGTAGCCGACGCGTGACGGCAGGCGTCCCAGAAGTCCCGAGACCTCCGAGCCCGCCTGCACGAAGCGGAACACGTTGTCGATGAGGAAGAGAACGTCCTTGCCCGCCTCGTCCCGGAAATGTTCGGCGACCGTCAGAGCGCTCAGCGCCACGCGCCAGCGCGCGCCGGGCGGTTCGTTCATCTGGCCGAAGACCAGGACCGTGCGGTCGATCACGCCGGACTTCTTCAGGTCGAGCCATAGCTCGTGCCCCTCGCGCGAGCGTTCGCCCACCCCCGCGAAGACCGACAGGCCCTTGTACCGGTCGGCGATGGTGCGGATGAGTTCCATCACCAGAACCGTCTTGCCGACGCCCGCGCCGCCGAACATCGCCGCCTTCCCGCCCTGCGCCAGCGGCGCGAGGAGGTCTATCACCTTGATGCCGCTCAGAAAGACCTTTTGCTCGTTTTGCTGCGCCGAAAGGTTTGGCGACGGGTGGTGGATCGGGCGGCGCGGCACATCGGCGGCCAGTGCGGCACCATGATCGATCGGCCGGCCGACCACGTCGAGAAGCCGGCCGACCACGCTGTCGCCGACGGGCATCGTGATCGGGGCACCGGTGTCAACGACCTCGGTCCCGCATGCGAGCCCCGAGGTTTCCTGAATGGCGACGCAGCGCGCGGTGTGGCGGTCGGCATGATGCTGCACCTCGAGCGTCAGCCTGCGCGGCTCGGACCAGGCGACCTCGAGCGCCGTGTTGATGCGTGGCAGCTCTCCGTCGAAGCGCACATCCACGACCGAACCCGAGATCTGCGAGACCACGCCGCGGCGGGGCTCGCTCCTGGTGGGGTATGCTGGCTCCTGCGTCATCGGATCAGTGGGCCATCAGGACCGGCAGGCGGGCATGGCGGAGCACGAAGCGGGTGACACCGCCGATGAGCGCCTCGCGATAGCGCGCATGGCCATAGCCGCCCATGACGAGGAGATCCGCGCCGCCCGCGGCTGCGACATCGAGGAGCGTGGCCCCGACGCTCCGGAACCCGCGCGGCTCGATCATCGCTTCCGCCGACATGCCGTGCCATCCGACATGCGCGATCACGTCGGCCATGTCGGGCGTCTCGCCGGAGGTCTCTTCGGTGACGTGGAGAACGGTCGCGCCCGCGTCCACGTCCGCCAGCCCAATCAGGGCCGAGACGGCCCGCGCCGCGCCGCTCAGGCCGTCCCAGGCCACGAGCGGCCGCCGGAACCGCGCGACCGTGGCGCCTTCGGGCACATAGAGCACGGGGCGCCCCGATCGCAGAAGCGTCACCTCCAACAGGTTTTCGAACAGCGGGGTGTAGCGCGCGGATGACGCGGTGAAGAGTGTGAGATCTCCGCGGCGAGCGGCGGTCGGCAGGATGTCGATCGGCTCGCCCTTCAATGTCCTCCAGTCTGCCGATGCGGCAGGTTCGGGATTTGGCCGATGGGCCTTCGGAACACCGGCCTTCCGGCAGAGCGTGCCGAAGCGGCGGCGGTGGCGCTGGGCGTCCGCCCGACCGGTCGTGTCGATGCGCTGGCGCATCTGACGCTCCAGCGCATCCCGGTCTGTCGCGCCGAACCCCGCATATTCAAACGCCGCCTCCGGGTCGGGTCGGATGAACACCGCCTCCAGATGCGCCGAGAACGCCCGGGCAAGGGCGACCCCGACCGACAACTCGGCCGGACCCTGCCCATCGCCGACCACCGGCATCAGGATGGCGCGGGTCGTCATCGCGCAGAGACCGGTGTGATCGCGACGGTGCGGCTACCGATACGCACGCAGCTCCCCTTCCATTTTCAACTTGGTGAGACATTAGGCCCAAGGACGCGGCCAACCTTGATCTTCGTCAATCTCACAAGTCTGGGGGCTTTTCTCGACGCCGTTGCAGCTGTCCGCCGGGCCATTTTCCACCTGCAATTCAGGCCATTGGGCTCCGTCTGCCTGCGGCGTCCGGAAAAGCGTGCAGAGCGGTGAAATACCCACGGCGCGCTTTCCGCCACGCAAGCCAACGGGATTCCGTTTTCGATGGGGCCTGCGCATCCGCCCGCGGATTGTCGCGCCGCCGCTCACTCTCCGTAGGTGCGATCGGTGATCGGCGTGTCTTCAATCATGGAGTGGAACCGCTCGAGCAGCACGCCCTCGGCCGCCGTCGGCTTGCGCCGCGGATTGGACAGCAGGAAGATATCGATCACCGCGGCCGACCCCTTCGTCGGAACCCGGCGGAGAAGGCCCAGGGTCACATCGCGTTCAGCGACATGGACGGGAAGGGCGCCGATGCCGATATTGGCTATGATCATGCGCCGGACCTCCGGAAGGTTGGCCGATATGCCGCGCGGGCCCGGCGCCAGGTGCGCGCGCTCGCGCAGCTTCCGGACGCTATCCAGCGGCCCTCCCTCCTGCTCGGTCTGGAACGATACCGACCCCTCGCCGCGCATGTCGTCGAGTGTGACGACGTCCTTGCCGAACAGCCGGTTACGCTTTCCGCAATAGAGCGCGAAATGCTCGCGGAAGAGCACGCGTGCGTCGAGCGTCCTCGGCATCGATCCAAGCAGGCAGATGCCGAAGCTTGCACGGTTCTGCTCGATCAGCGCCACGACCTCTGCACTGTCGGCCACGACCACCGAAAACGTCACCTTGGGGTAATCCTGCGCGAAGGTGGCCAGCACGGCGTCGACGTGGGGAGAGACGACATGGCTGGTCGCCACGATACTGACGTGGCCGGTGAGTTCCGCCTCGCCGGCCTCGAGAAGCGAGGGGATCTGCGAGATCGAGCCGAAGACCGCGGTGCACTCCTGGTAAAGCGCCCGACCCGCCCGCGTAACGCGGAAACTGTTCGGGTTCCGAACGATCAGGCGATAGCCGACACTCTCTTCCAGCCGCTTCAGCGCGCTGGAAATCGTGGGCTGCTTGAGGCCCAGGACCGTGGCGGCCTTGGTGACACCGCCTTGCTGGACGATCACCATGAAGGTGCGCAGGAGGTTCCAGTCGAGGGTCCATGGGAAGCGTTGCTCGTAGGGCCGCATCATAAATCCCATCTATAATCGAAATTGGCATTATTTATTTGTCGGATGGTGGCGCCTGTGCAAGCTCTTTCTCCGGGCGAGGCGGCGTGACCCGGTCGGGCGCGTCAGGCCTCATCATGCCGACGTTTCCAGCGGGGAGATGCAGATGACGATGCGACGGACTTTCATGAAAACCGCAATGGCGATGGGGATCGCGGGGATGAGCCTTGGCGTGGCCTCGACGGCCGTTGCCGAGGAACTCGACACCATCCGCGAGGCGGGTGTGATCCGCATTGCGATGAGCGGGGCCTACCCGCCCTTCAACTTCGTCAACGACCAGAACCAGGTGGTGGGCTTCGACCCGGCCATCGGGACCGAGATCGCCCGGCGCATGGGACTTGAGGTCGAGATCGTCACCACCGCGTGGGACGGGATCATCGCGGGCCTTCTGACCAACCGTTACGACGCCATCGTGGGGTCCATGTCGATCACGCCCGAGCGTGACGAGGTTCTCGACTTCGTCGGCCCCTACTACACCACGAAGCGCGCCATCTTCACGCTGCCCGATTCCGGGATCACGAGCGTGAGCCAGATCAACGACGACGTGACGCTGGGCGTGACGCTGGGCGAGACGCACGAGGAGTGGGCGCGCGAGCAGGGCTACAACATCCGCACCTATCGTGGGCTTCCGGAACTGATCCTCGAACTGCAGAACGGTAGGGTCGATGCCATCGTGAACGACTCGATCGCGGCGATCCTCGCCATGGGCGAGCGGGACATCGACTACGTCATGCTGGACGACCTCGAGACGGACGTGATCGGGGCAGGCATCGCCATCCGCGAGGGCAATCCGATGCTCGCCGCCGAGATGCAGGCCGCGCTCGACGCCATGATGGAGGACGGTACCTACCTGGAAATCGCCGAGGAATGGGTCGGCGGCGACATCCGCTGATCCCGCCTTCATATGGCCCGCCGCAAACGCGCGGCGGGCCTTTTCCTCTGCTGACATGGCGGCCCGATGACCCCTCATTACGGCAAACTGACCTGGGAAGACGTGCGCGACGCCGACAAGGACCGGGTCGTGATCCTCAACGTCTCCGCGACCGAGGATCACGGGCCGCACATGCCTCTCGACACCGACACGGTGCTGGGCATGGCTGTGGCCAATGGCGTGGCCGAGGCCGCGCCGGACGAGGTCTTCGTGATGCCGCCGATCCCCTATGGATTCAACGAGCATCACAAGGATTTTCCGGGCGTGATCTGGATTCAGCCCGAGACGCTCATCGCCTTCGTCACCGATGTCACGAAGTCGTTGGCGCATCACGGGTTCCGGCGGATGCTGCTTCTGAACTCGCATGGCTCGAACCACCCGGTGCTCGACCTCGCCGCGCGCAAGACGGTGATCGAGACGGGGGTGATCTGTGTTTCGGCGTCCTACTGGAACCTCTGCGCCGACCGGATAAACGAGCACAGGAAGTCCGAGATCGGCGGCATTGCGCATGCCGGCGAGTTCGAGGCGGCGATGTATGCCCACCTGCATCCCGAGCATGTCGACCTCTCAAGGGCCGCGACCCAGAACCTGCACAATCCCGACAGCCGTTTCTTCAACCTCGATCTCGCCAAGGGCGGCGGCAAGGCCATGCTGATGCGCTGGTGGTCCGAGGTTTCGCCCGACGGCACCATGGGCGACCCGACCGTCGCCGATCCCGAGACCGGGCGGGAATTCCTGCGCGCGGCCATAGAGGAAACCACGGCGCTTGTCCGCGAGATCCGGGCGCTGCCGATCCTGGCGCGCAAGGACCATCACTGAGAGGGCGATCGGCGCATGGATTTCGACCTTATCCTCCGGGTCTATCCCTTCTTCATCGAAGCGGCCTGGGTCACCGTGCAGCTGTCGGTTCTGACCACGCTGCTGGGTCTGGCGTGCGGGACGCTGGGCGCAATGGCGCGGCTGTCGCGGCTCCGCGTCTTCCGCATGATCGGCGCGGTCTATGTCAGCGTGTTCCGTGGCACGCCCGCGCTGATTCAGCTCTTCATCCTCTATTTCGGGGGGCCGCAGTTCGGCCTTCATCTCGACGCGTTCACCGCCGGTGTCATCGGGCTGGGGGTCAATATCGGGGCCTACATGACCGAGACCATTCGGGGCGCGATCATCGCCATCGACAAGGGCCAGACCGAGGCCGCGCGCACCGTCGGTCTCAGCCGCTTCCAGACCATGCGTTACGTTATCCTGCCCCAGGCCGCGCGGCTGATGATCCGGCCCCTCGGCGTCAACATCAACGCGCTGATCAAGGGGACCGCGCTGGTCGCGGCGATCTCGGTCGTCGAGCTGACCTACACCGCGCAACGGTTCATCGGATCGACCTACAAACCCTTCGAGATGTTCATGATTTCGGGCGCCCTTTACATGATCATCATCTACGCCACGGGACGCGGCATCACCTGGCTGGACCGCAAGGCCCGGATCGTCTGACGACCCTGAGGATGGATCTGCCCACATGAACCTCGATTTCAGCGTGATCCCCGCCTACCTCGACGTGGTGCTGCTCGGTGCGGTCTGGACGATCGCAATCACGGTCGCGGCCGCCCTTCTCAGCTTCGTCGGCGGGATCATCCTTGCGGTTATCGCGCTTTACGCGCCCCTTGTCGTGCGCCTGCCGTTCCGGCTTTTTGCATGGCTCTTCATGGGCACGCCGCTTCTGCTCCAGCTGTTCCTGATCTATTTCGGCCTTGTGCAGATCGGTATCGACCTCCCGGCATTCGTGGCCGGCGTGGTGGGCCTGGGCCTGCATTTCGCGGTTTACAATTCCGAGCTGATCCAGACGAGCATTCTTGCCGTCGACCGCGGCCAGATGGAGGCGGCGCGCACACTTGGCCTCAGCCGGGGGCAGGCGCTGCGCAAGGTGGTGGTCCCGCAGGCGGTGCGTGACGTGATCCCGCCCATCGGCAACAACATGATCGCACTTCTGAAGGATTCCGCGCTGGTCTCCGTCATCGGGGTGTCGGAGCTGACGCTGTCGGCGCAGCTCGCGATCGGCCGCACCTACCGTCCGTTCGAGTTCTACCTTCTCGCCGCCGTGGTCTACTACGTCATCAACCTCGGCATGGAAGCCGTGCAGCGCCGGATCGAGCGCCGCATCGCGGCCGCCCGCTGATACCAGGAGGACCGCATCCCGTGACCGAGCCGAAACCCTTCGTCAATATCCGGAACGCGCAGAAAAGCTATGGCACGCTCGAGGTTCTGAAGGACATCAGCCTCCAGGTCGCGAGGGGCGAGATCGTGGCGATCATCGGCCCCTCGGGGTCGGGCAAGAGCACGCTTCTGCGCGCGATCAACGACCTCGATCCGCTGACCGGCGGCGAGGTGTGGCTGGAAGACACCCAGATCAACAAGAAGCTGCCGCACCGGCAGTACGAAAAGCACATAAACCAGGTGCGGCAGGACATCGGCATGGTGTTCCAGCACTTCAACCTCTTCCCCCACCTCTCGGTCCGCGAGAACGTGACGTTGGCGCCGAAGCTCCTGAAGGGGCTGTCGGACGACGCGGCGGAGGCGCTCGCGCGGGAACAGCTGGACAAGGTCGGGCTTCTCGACCGGATCGACTACTACCCCTCGCGGCTGTCGGGCGGGCAGAAACAGCGCGTCGCCATCGCCCGCGCGCTCGCCATGAAGCCCAAGGTCATGCTTTTCGACGAGGCGACCTCGGCGCTCGACCCCGAGCTTGTCGAGGAAGTGAACCTCGTGATGAAGAAACTCGCCGAGGAGCACATGACGATGATCATCGTCACCCACGAGATGGGTTTCGCCGAAACGGTTTGCGACCGCGTCATATTCATGGACAAGGGGGTCGTCGTGGAGGAAGGGCCGCCCTCGAAGATCTTTCGCAACCCCGACAACGAACGCACGCAGAACTTCCTGCGAAAACACCTGGCAAACGCCAACAGGTAGGCCCCGATGTCGAACCTTTTCTACCAGTCGCGCCAGCTCCGTCCGTTCCTCGACCGGGCCGAAGGCATCTACATGTACGACACCGAAGGCAGGCGCTACATCGACGGCTCGTCCGGGGCGATGGTGTCCAACATCGGCCACTCGAACCCGAACGTCCTGGCCGCGATGCGCGCGCAGATGGAGAAATCCACCTTCGGCTACCGGCTTCATTTCCGCACCGCGCCGTCCGAGGACCTGGCGGCGAAAACGGCGTCGCTCATGCCGCCAGGCCTCGACCGGGTGTTCTTCGTCTCGGGCGGCTCCGAGGCCGTGGAAAGCGCCATCAAGCTCGCGCGGCAATACGCGGTGACGCAGGGACAGGAGAGCCGCTGGAAGGTGATCTCGCGCTTCCCGTCGTATCACGGCTGCACGCTGGGCGCGCTTGCGTTGACCGGATACGATCCGCTGACGCGCCCCTTCGACCCGATGATGCGCGGGATGCCGAAGATCGCCGCGCCCACCGCCTATCTCGACCGCGACAACCTGAGCGACGAACAGCGCGGCCTGAAATACGCCGAGCTTCTGCGGGACGAGATCCTCGCGCAGGGGCCCGAGACGGTTCTGGCCTTCATCATGGAGCCCGTCGGCGGCGCCTCGACCGGCGCGCTGGTGGCGCCCGACAGCTATTACGGGCGCGTCCGGGAGATCTGCGACGAGTTCGGCATCCTGCTCATCTACGACGAGGTGATGACCGGCGCCGGGCGCACCGGCCGCTTTCTCGCCGCGGAGCACTGGGGCATCACGCCCGACCTCGTGGCCCTGTCCAAGGGGTTCGGCGGGGGCTACGCGCCGCTCGGCGCGATGGTGGCCCGCGGCGACATGGTGGAGGCGGTGCTGGACGCGGGCGGGTTCCTGCACGGCTTCACCTCCGCCGGCAACCCGCTGTCCTGTGCCGCAGGGCTTGCCGTCCTCCTCGAGATCGAGCGGCTGGACCTGGTGGGCAACGCCGCTCGGATGGGGGACATCCTGAAGGCGCGGCTGACCGCACTCATGGATCGCTTCGAGTTCATCGGCGACGTCCGGGGCAAGGGCCTGCTCCTCGCCTTCGAGATGATGGCCGATCGCGAAAGCAAGGCGCCCCTGCCCAAGGCGCTCAATGCCCATTCCCGCCTCGTGGAACTGGCTTATGAGCGGGGTCTGATCCTGTATTCGCGCCGAACCCGTGGCGGCTACGAGGGGGACCATTTCATCGTCGCCCCGCCGCTCATCATCACCGAGGCGCAGATCGACGAGATGATGGAGATCCTCGTCGCCGCGCTCGACGCCTTCGCGCAAGAGGCGGGGCTGGCGGTGCCGGCATGACGGACGGGGTCCGTATCCGCGCGGCGGTGCCCGGGGATGCCGGGGCGGTGGCGAGGATGCTCGCCGCGCTGGCGGACGAGCTTGGCTATGCCGGGCGCTTCGCCAGCACCGAGGCGACGATCGCGACCTATGGGCATGGGGAGCGGCCCCTGTTCGCGACCTTCATCGCCGAGGCCGAAACGCCGGTGGGCTTCGCGCTCAGCTTTCCGCATTTCTCGACCATGCGCGCCCTGCCGGGTGTCTACGTCCAGGACCTGTGGACCGCGCCGGAAGTGCGGGGCCAGGGCCTTGGCGCAGCGCTTCTGGCAGAGGTCGCCGAGGTCGCGGCCCGGGACTGGAATGCGGCCTACATGGCGCTCTCGGTTCATGCCCACAACGCCGCCGCCAACAGGTTCTACGCCGGTCTCGGCTTCGGGGAGGTCCCGGACGAGAGGGCGATGGTCCTCGATGGACCGGGTTTCGCGGCGCTGGCCGATCCGCGGAGGTTCATCCCGTGAAACTGCCCGACAAGACCTGCCCCATCGAGGAGGCGATCGCCCGGATCCCGGACGGTGCCACGGTCATGGTCGGCGGCTTCGGGGTTCCCGGCACGCCCTTCACACTGATCCGGGAGCTGGTGCGGCAGGGCCAGCGCGGCCTCACCGTCATCAAGAACGACGCCAACGAGCGCGGTCTCGGCATCGACCACCTGCTGGCCAATGGGCAGGTGGCGCGGCTGATCACGACCCATATCGGCCTCAACCCCCGCGCCATCGCGATGCTGAACGCGGAAGAGGTGGAGGTCGAGTTCAATGCCCAGGGGATCCTGGCCGAGCGGGTGCGGGCCGGCGGCGCGGGACTGGCGGCGATCCTCACGGATATCGGCCTCGACACGGAACTGGCGCAGGGCAAGCAGCAGATCGAGATCGGGGGCAAGACGAAACTGGTCGAGACCGCGCTTCGGGCCGATGTCGCCCTCATCCATGCCGACCGGTCGGACGTGTTCGGAAATCTCGCCTACGTCGCGACCGCGCGGAACTTCAACCCGTTGATGGCGATGGCCGCCGACCTTGTCATCGCCGAGGCGGAGACGGTCCTGCCCCTTGGCGGGCTGACCCCCGACGCCGTGCACACTCCCGGCCCGTTTGTGGATCATGTCGTGGGTCTGGCCGCGCTCAGCGAGGAATATGCCGTTGTCAGACGCTAGGAAAAGGATGGTCGCCCGCGCCGCGCGCGAGATCGTGCCGGGCATGGTCGTCAATCTCGGGATCGGGTTGCCGACGCAAGTGGTCGACCATCTGCCCGCCGATTTCCCGGTCTGCCTGCATACCGAGAACGGCCTTTCGGGGATCGGCCCGACGCTGCAACCGGGCGCCGCCGACCGCAACCTGATCGATGCGGGCGGCGCCTATGTCTCGACCGTTCCCGGCTCGGCCTTCTTCGACAGCGCGGTCAGCTTCGCGCTGGTGCGGTCGGGACGGCTCGACCTGACGATGCTGGGCGCCTTCGAAGTGGCCGCGACCGGGGACCTCGCGAACTGGAAGATCCCGGGCCGCTTCTCGCCGGGCGCAGGCGGCGGCATCGAGCTGGCGCAGAAGGCGCGGCGGGTCGTCGTCCTGACCAGCCATACCGACCGCGCGGGCAATCCCAAGCTCAAGGCCGCCTGCAGCCTGCCGCTCACCGCGCGCGGATGCGTGGCCCGGGTCTTCACGGACATGGCGGTGATCGACGTGGGTCCCGGCGGGTTCGTCCTGCGCGAACTGGCCGAAGGCGTCAGCCTGTCCGAGGTGACGGAGGCGACCGCCGCGCCACTTGCCTGCCCCGACGCCGATATCGCGAGGTTCTGAGGGCAATGACGGACGGCGAGACCGCAACGAGGATCCTCCGCGCCGTCGACGCGGCGTTCGACGCGCAAACCGGCTTTCTTGCGGAACTCACATCGCACGCCTCGACCCGGGGACGTGAACAGTCTGCGCAGGACTTCATGGCCGCCGAGATCGCCGCGCGCGGGCTTGTGGTGGACCGCTGGCAGATCGACCTCGACGAGATCCGCGGCCTGCCCGGTTTCTCGCCCGTGCTGGGACCCTATGACGATGCGATCAACGTGGTCGGAACCCACCGCAGCACCACCCGCAAGGGACGATCCCTGATCCTCAACGGCCATGTCGACGTGGTTCCGGAAGGCCCGCACGACATGTGGGACAGCCCGCCCTTCGCGCCGCGGATCGACGATGGCTGGATGTACGGGCGCGGCGCGGGCGACATGAAGGCGGGGCTCGCCGGGAACCTTTTTGCGCTCGACGCCCTGCGCGCCTGCGGGATGGCGCCGGCGGCCGATGTCTTCGTCCAGTCGGTGGTGGAGGAGGAATGCACCGGCAACGGCGCGCTCGCCTGCCTCGCGCGGGGCTACCGGGCCGATGCGGCGCTGATCCCCGAGCCTTTTCACGAATGCCTTGTCACGGCGCAGGTCGGCGTACTGTGGTTCCGCGTACACCTGCGGGGATTGCCGACGCATGTGGCCTATGCCGGGTCGGGCGCGAACGCGATCGAGGCGGCCATTCCCCTGATCGAGGCCCTGCATGGGCTTGAGGCGCGCTGGAACGCCGAGGATCGCCGCCACCCGGCCTATGCCCATGTTCCCCATCCGCTGAACCTCAACATCGGCCGGATCGAAGGCGGCGACTGGACCAGTTCGGTCCCCGCCTGGTGCGTGTTCGACGTGCGCATGGGCCTGTTCCCCGGCCAGGATATCGCCGGGGCCAAGGCCGAGATCGAGGATACGCTGGTCGAGGCCGCGCGGCAGAACGATTTCCTGCGCAACAGCCTGCCCGAGATCGTCTATCACGGCTTCGAGGCCGAGGGATACGCGCTGGCGGAGGATGACGGCCCTGCCGCCCGCGCGGCCATTGAGGCGCTCGACACGGCGCACCGAACGGTGACCGGCGCGACGCTCGACCACCTGTCGATCACCGCCACCACGGATGCGCGTTTCTTCGGCCTCTACGCCGATACGCCGGCCCTCGTCTACGGTCCCGAGGCCGAGGCGATCCACGGTTTCAATGAGCGCGTGTCACTCGAGAGCATGCGGCGCGTGACGCAGGCCACGGCGCTTTTCATCGCCGATTGGTGCGGTCTCGAAGCCATCTGACAAGGGAGCAGACCATGCGTGACGCGGTCATCGTCTCAACCGCCCGCACCCCGATCGGCAAGGCCTATCGCGGCGCGTTCAACAATCTCGAATGCCCCTCGCTGGGGGCGGCGGCGGTCCGGGCCGCAGTCGCGCGGGCCGGTCTCGACGGCCCCGAGATCGAGGAGGTCGTCTTCGGCTCCGCCCTGACGCAGGGCTCCTCCGGCGTGAACGTGGCCCGGCACATCGCCCTGGCGGCCGGGCTGCCGGTGAGTGTCGCGGCAGCGACGGTGGACAGGCAATGCGCATCGGGCCTCAATGCGCTGGCCATGGCCAGCCATATGGTGCGCAGTGAAGGGGTCGATGTCGCGCTGGCCGGGGGGATCGAGTCCATCTCGCTGGTGCAGAACGCCCATTGGAATGGCCATCGCTACCGGGATCCGTCCGTCGCGGACGCCTATTACCTTTCGATGATCGAAACCGCCGAGATCGTGGCTGAGCGCCACGGCGTCCCGCGAGAGATCCAGGATCACTACGCACTCCAGAGCCAGGCGCGGACCGCGGCGGCGCAGCACGCCGGGCGGTTCGACGAGGAAATCGTGCCCGTTGAGTGCCTGCGCGCAGTCACCGACAAGGCCAGCGGCGAGACACGTCTGGAGCCGGTGCGCATCGAAGCCGATGAATGCAACCGACCGGGAACGACGCCGGAGGGTCTCGCGGGCCTTTCCCCGGTGCTTGGCGAGGGCAAGACGGTCACGGCCGGCAACGCCTCGCAACTTTCGGACGGGGCCGCCGCACTCGTGGTGATGGAGGCCGGGACCGCCGCGCGCCGGGGTCTGGCTCCGCTCGGACGCCTCCGCGGCTTCGCCGTTGCGGGCATCGCCCCGGAGGAGATGGGACTAGGCCCGGTCGCGGCGATCCCCAGGCTTCTCGCGCGCCACGGGCTCAAGGTCGACGATATCGACCTGTGGGAGATCAACGAGGCCTTCGCCGCGCAACTCGTGCCCTGTCGCGATGCCCTGCGCATTCCCGACAACCGGCTCAACGTCAATGGCGGCGCGATCTCCATTGGCCATCCCTACGGAATGTCGGGGGCCCGGATGGCGGGGCATCTTCTGCTAGAAGGCCGCCGGCGCGGCGCGAAACTGGGCGTTGTCGGAATGTGCGTGGGCGGAGGGCAAGGAGCCTGCGGGCTGTTCGAGGTCTTCTGAACGACCGCCCCCGAGACTCGGATGTCGCCCGGACATTTCGATTTGCACAGGGTGTTTGCGACGCTTGCCCTCCGCGGCTCGAGGCCGTCCATTCTCTGCTTCAGGCCGGGATGATGAAGGCGCTCTTTGCATCCTTCGGCAGGTTCCGTGAGGAGCTGACCAGAGGGGTCAGGCTGCGCGGTGCGAATTCCGTCTTCGCGCATGAAGCTGTGCGGACCGTCATATGCCTTCCCCTATTCGAGTTCCCGGCCGGTCGAGGGTCGCCACACGATCACCAGGTGTGCCATCGCCCGGCAGGATCAGGCCGCGGAGGGCGTCATGGGCAATTGGAACCGCGCTTCGAATCCGTCCGGCGCACCCGGCCTCGGCGATGCCAATGTCAGCTCGCTCCCCGTGCGTTGCGCGATCGAGGCGACGATGGTGAGCCCGAGGCCGGTGCCGTCCGACTTCTGCGGGTCGCGCTGGAAACGGTCGGTCAGGCGGGCGAGACGATCCCTATCCACGACAGGCCCGCCGTTCGAGACGATCAGGACACCGCTCGGCGAAAGGGTAACCGCAACCTCACCGTGGGTGGCGCCATGCCGAAGCGCGTTCTCGACGAGGTTGCGGCAGACGATGCCGAGCGCGTCCGCGTCGATGGTCGACAGAACCGGGGTGTCGGGAAGGTCGAGCGCAATCGCCGGCGACTGCGGGCCGCGCGCCATGTCCTCCACGACGATGCGCAGGGCCGCGCGTGCGTCATACGGTGTTTCAGAAGTCAGGCGACCGCCCTCGGCCCGCGCCAGCTGCATCAGGCGTTCGGTCCGGCGCGTCAGCCGCTTGAGCGTCTCCTCGATATCCGTCGCACGCTGCGCGGCGGCCTTGTCCTGGGTTTCCGACCGCAGCCGTTGTGCCTGTGCGATGGCGCCCGCCAACGGCGTCCGCAGCTCGTGAGCCGCATTCGCCGCAAAGCTGCGCTCGGCCTCGAAAGCATCGCGCAGCCGGGTCAGAAGCCCGTTCAGCGTGGCTGCAAGCGGGGCGATTTCCCCCGGCATGTCGTCCGCGGGCACCTCTGACAGGTCTCGCGCTCCGCGCGCTTCGAGCCGGGTGCGGAACCGGCGGAGAGGGGTGAGGCTGAAGCGGACGGCGAGAATGATCGCCGCAAGCGCCAAGGGCAGCACGACCAACAGCGGCAGGCCGAGGCCCATCTGGATTTCGCGCGCGACCGATGTGCGGTGCGCCAGTGGCTCGGCCACCGTGATGCGGATTGTCCCCTGCAGCGCCGCGTCGCTGTAGATGCGATGGGTTGCGGTCTGGCCAAATCCCGGCCCGTCGTACGGAGGGAACACCGAAGGATGGGCCGCGTGGGATTGCAGCAGGATATGCCCCTCGGCGTCCCGCACGATGTAGGTGAAGAACTCGCGGTGTTCCCGGATCGGCGCGAGCCGCTGGGTCACGCCCTGGACTTCCCGTCCGACGATATCGGTCACGGCCAGGGGCAGGATGCGCTCAGCCGTCTCGCGCAGGGCGCTGTCGAAAACCTCGTCCATCTCGTTTCGGACGATCAGCGCCGTAACCGTCGCGGCGGCAAGCCAGAGGACCGTCAGCACGAGGCCGATTGACAGGCCGAGCCGTGCCTGAAGGCTGCCGGGCCCCCTCATGGCCTGCCCAGGCGGTAGCCCATGCCGCGTTCGGTCTCGATGACCGCGCTTCCCAGTTTCTTGCGCAGGCGGCTCACGTGGACCTCGATGGTGTTGCTTTCGACCTCGGCGTCGAAGGCATAGAGCTTCGCTTCCAGTTGCGCCTTGGACAGGAGCTGTCCGGGGCGCGCGAGGAAAGCCTCGAACAGCGCCCATTCGCGCGCCGTCAGCGCGACGGGCTTGCCGTCCCGATGCACGCTGCGCGCCGCCAGGTCGATATCCAGCGACCCATGGGTGACGATGGGGTTCGGGTTGCCGCTGTAGCGCCGGGCGACCGAGCCGATCCGGGCCGACAGTTCGGCGAGGTCGAAGGGCTTCACGAGGTAATCGTCGGCGCCCGCGTTCAACCCCTCGATCCGGTCCGAGACCTGGTCGAGTGCCGTCAGGATGATGACCGGCGTCACGTCGCCCCGCGCGCGCAGGACCTTGAGGAACCCGATGCCACGGCCGTCCGGCAGCATGAGGTCGAGCAGGATCAGATCGTAGGACGTCGCGCCCATTGCGTCGCCCGCCGCGTCCAGCCGCGTGACCCAGTCCACCGACTGGCCATCGGCCGCGATCTGGTCGCGCACGGCCGCGCCGAGCGTCGTGTCGTCCTCGATCAGCAGAATGCGCATGGTCGTCCCCGTTCTTTCCCGATGACCCTCCATGATCCGCCTGGCTGACGCGAAACTGAAGCCGCGGGCCAAGGCCTCTTCAGGCTGCCGTCAGCTTCGCCGCGCATGAAGTGCATCAAGAGGCGAGCGACGAGGAGTTTGGCCCATGAAGAAGACATTCACAATTCTCGGCTTTCTCGCGGTCTTCCCGGCCGGTGTCGCGCTGGCGGACGACGACTGCTTCGTGCCGATGGCCGATTGGCAGCCGCGCGATGCCGTCGCCCGGCTGGCCGAGGAGAACGGCTGGACGGTGCGCCGCATCAAGATCGACGACGGCTGCTACGAGATCGACGGCCGGGATGCCGAGGGGCGGCGGATCGAGGTGACGGTCCATCCGGCCACGCTGGAGGTGATCGAGTTCGAATACGAGGACGACCAGGACGATCGGCGCGAGCAGGATCGGGACCAGGATCGCGACGGAGGCGACAATGACTGACGCGAGCACGCATGACGCACCTGCGGCGAATGCCGGGCCGACCGGCAAGATCCGGGTCTGGGATCCGCTGGTCCGGGTGTTCCATTGGGGTCTCGTCGCGGCCTTCGCGACGGCCTGGCTGACCGCGGACGAGTTGCAGCCGGTCCACGAGGTCGCAGGCTACACCGTCGCCGGTCTGGTGGCTTTCCGGCTGGTCTGGGGTCTTGTCGGCGGCCGCTATGCGCGCTTCGCCCAGTTCCTGAAGGGGCCCGGCGAAACGCTTGCCTATCTCGGGGACATGGCCCGGGGGCGCGAACGGCGTTACCTCGGCCACAACCCGGCGGGTGCGGCGATGGTCGTGGCGCTGCTCGTCACGCTGTCGGGCACAGCCTTCACCGGATGGCTGATGGCGGAGCCGGAGCGGGTGGCGATGCTGCCCTCCATGCCTGCCATCGTGGCGCCCGCATGGGCCGACGACGACGGTGACGAGCGCGAATACGCCTCGGGGCAAGAGGTCGAGGGACCGCTGAAGGAAGTCCACGAGACCCTTGCCAACCTGATGCTGCTGCTGGCCGCGCTGCATGTGGGCGGGGTGGTGCTGGCCTCGTTCCGGCATCATGAGCACCTCGCCCGCGCCATGGTCACAGGTGACAAGCGCGGACCCGGTCCCGGCGACATCGCCTGACCGCCAAGACCCCCAAGACCGACGTCCCTTCGGTCCCGCCTGGCCCCACCTTCACGGGTGGGGCCTTTTTTTCTCCGACGAGGCCTTTTCCTGACAGCAAGCTGAAGCGGGAATCGCGCCGCCGTCAGGAAGCGCTCAGGTCGGGTCACCAGATAGTTCCCAGCAGACGAAAGGAGACCCTGCCATGAAAAAGACCCTGACCCTTCTCGTCGCGTCCACGGCGCTGACCGCCGCGATCGGTGTCCCCGCCTGGAGCGCGATGCTTTCCCCTTCCGACGGCGTACTCCGGCCCGTCGCCGCACTCTTCGATGACGCCCGGCAGACGATGCCGCTCGTTCTCGCAAGCGACGATGACGACGACGACGAGCGCGGCTGGCGCGATGGGGCGCGGCGCGGCCACGACGACGACGATGATGATGATGACGACTGTGATGATGATGACGACGACGATGACGACGACGATGACGATTGCCGCGGCGGCGCGCGCAATCCCGCGCCCGCCGGCACCGTCGCGCCGCCGCAGAACGGCCTCTTCGGGAACGGCGCTCCGCCGCAGGTTCAAATGAACTGAGCCGCCCCGAGGCACCCTTCCGAACAAGGATCCATCCGATGAAATCGCTACTCGCAACGCTTGCGCTCACGACAGCGCTGACGCTCCCCGGTCTCGCCATGGCACGGCCCGTGACGCTGACCACGACGCTTACCAACTACGGCGGCGACGGCGCCTATCTCGCGCTCTACGTCACCGACTCCTCGGGCACCTATGTCGGCAGTCTCTGGATGGCCGGCGACAAGTCCCGCTACTACGAGCACCTGAGCGACTGGTACCGCGCCACGGCTGGCGACCCCGCGCAGGTAAACGGCATCACCGGCGCCAGTGTCGGCGCCGGCCGCACGCTGGAGATCACGCTCGACCTTGCCGACACGCTTTTCGACGCGGGCTATACCCTGCACATCGACGCGGCGGTCGAGGACATGCGCGACAGCCCGAACGAGGTGGCGGTACCGTTGACGTCCGAGGGCGCCGGGACGCCGGTGCAGGGCCGCCGCTACATCGCCAGCTTCAGCTACGACATGTGAGGAGCTGGGCCATGATCCGTGCACTCCACCGCTGGCCGGGTCTTCTGGCCCTCGCGCTCCTGACCGTTCTCGCGCTGAGCGGCGCGGCGCTGTCGGTCTTCCCCGCGGCCGAGCGGCTCGCCGCGCCGCAGGCGGAGGAGGGGCTGACGGTCGCCGCGCTCGCGGACCGTATCCAGGCGGTCTATCCGGGCGTCGAGCAGATCCGCCGGTCGCCCTCGGGCCGGATCACCGCGTACTGGTTCGATCAGGGCACGCCGGGTGCGGCCGTGATCGATCCGGCGACGGGCGAGGGCGTGGCCTCGGCGGACCCGAACCAGGTCGAACGTTGGCTGACGAACCTGCACCGTTCTCTGTTCCTCGGGGATGGCGGGCGTATCGCCATGGCCGCCGGGGCCGCCGCCATGCTTGTCCTTTCGCTTTCGGGCGCGGCGCTTGTCGCGCGGCGGACGGGCGGCTGGCGGCGCTGGTTCGCTCCTCTGCGCGGTCCGCTCGCGGGGAGGCTGCACGTGGAGATTGCCCGGATCGCCGTGGTCGGCCTCGTCCTGTCCGCCACGACCGCCCTCTGGATGACGGCGTCCACCTTCGATCTGCTCCCCGACGGCGGCGCCACGCCGACCATCCCGGCCGAGGTGAGCGGGGAGACGGGGTTCCCACTCGATCAGATGGCGAGGTTGCAGCAGACCCCCGTCGCCGAGTTGCGCGAGTTGAGCTTTCCCTATCCCGGCGACACGACGGACGTCTTCACGCTGAAGACCGACCAGGGGACGGGATATCTCGATCAGGGCACGGGCGCGTTCCTGGCATGGGCTGACCTGACCGGCTGGGAGCGGGTATCGGAGACGATTTACATGCTGCACACGGGGCAGGGTGCGGCCGTGCTGGGGCTGGTGCTCGGGTTCATGGCGCTGGGCGTGCCGGCGATGGGCGCGACGGGTGTTCTGGTCTGGCTCGCCGGGCGGCGCGGTCGGCCGCGCATCCGGGGCAATCAGCCCGCCGGGCGCGCCGAGACGATCCTGCTCGTCGGTAGCGAGGGCGGCACCACCTGGGGCTTCGCCGCGACCCTTCACGCCGCGCTGACCGAGGCCGGCCAGACCGTGCATGTCGGCCCGATGTCGGGCTTCGCCCCGGAACGCTACACACGTGCCGAGCGGGTCATCATTCTCGCCGCGACCTATGGCGACGGGGCCGCGCCCGCCTCGGCGGCGGGGTTTCTCGACCGCCTGAGCGCCCTCGACAGCGTGCCGGACATCCCTCTGGCCGTGCTGGGCTTCGGGGACCGCAGCTTTCCCGCCTATTGCGCCTTCGCGAATGCCGTCGATCAAGCGGCCCGAGCGAAGGGCTGGCCCGAACTCACGCCGCTCGACACCATCGACCGCCAGTCGCCGCAGGACTTCGCCCGCTGGGGCCGCGCGCTCGGGACGGCTCTCGGCCTGAACCTCGAACTGTCGCACCAGCCCGTGCTGCCCAAGACCGAAACGCTGACCCTCATCTCGCGGCGGGACTACGGGGCCGAGGTGCAGGCAGGGGCATCGATCCTGCGTTTCGCGCTTCCGCGGGCGACGCTTTGGCAGCGGCTGCGAGGGGACAGGTTCGCGCGGTTCATGGCCGGTGACCTGATCGGCGTCCTGCCCGCGGGCAGCCCCGTGCCGCGGCTATATTCGCTCGCCTCCGGGCGGCGTGACGGCTTCGTCGAGATCGTGGTCAGGAAACATCCAGGCGGGCTTGCCTCCTCCCAACTGACGGCGCTTGAGCCGGGCGACACCATCGCCGCCTTCCTGCGCCGCAACCCCGGTTTCCGTCCGGGTCGGGGCCAGACGCCGCTGATCCTTATCGGCGCCGGGACAGGCATCGGGCCGCTCGCGGGTTTCGTGCGCGGCAACGCACGGCGGAGGCCTGTTCACCTGTTCTTCGGCATGCGCCATCCCGACAGCGACTTCTTCTACGGGAACGATTTCCCCGCCTGGCAGGAGGAGGGGCGTCTGACCCGGCTGGTCACCGCCGTCTCGCGCGGGGCGCGGCCCCACTACGTGCAGGACGCGTTGCGCGATGACGCGGCGCAGGTGGCGCGGCTGATCCGCGAAGGGGCGCGTGTCATGGTCTGCGGCGGGCGCGACATGGCTGCGGGCGTGACCGATGCACTTGCCGAGATCCTTGCACCCTCCGGGCTTACGCCCGCGGCGCTGAAGGCGGAGGGGCGGTATGTCGAAGATGTCTACTGATCTTGCGCGCATCGCCTTGAACGGCCCGACGATGGGAACGCGCTGGACGGCGCTGTTCCACGCAGAGCCGGGCGTCGACCCCGATCCGATCCGCGCGGCACTGCAGGCGGCCGTCGATGAAGTGGACGGACAGATGTCGACCTGGAAGCCCGACAGCGACCTGATGCGGCTCAACGCGGCGCCGGTGGGCCAATGGGTGGCGGTGCCCGAGCGCCTTCGACACGTCCTTGGCCTCGGTCTCGAGATCGGCCGCGCCTCGGGCGGTGCCTTCGACGTCGGCATGGGCGACGCGGTAACCGCCTGGGGCTTTGGGCCGGAGGCCGCCGCGCCCGATGGCATCCGTGCCGCGATGGAAGTGCCGCGCCGCCCGGCACATGAGGTGCTGGAGTTCGAGGGTATGAGGCTGCGCAAGACGGCGCCCGTCGCGCTCGATCTCAACGGCGTCGCCAAGGGCTACGGGGTCGACCGGCTGGCCGAGACCTTGCGCGACCACGGGATCGACGACGCCCTCGTCGGGATCGACGGGGAGCTCCGCGCCACAGGCCTCCGCCCGGACGGAGAGGCCTGGACCATCGCGGTGGAAGCCCCAGACACGGAGCGCCGGACGCCACACTCGGTCCTCGCGCTGCAGGACGCCGCCGTGGCCACCTCGGGCGACTACCGCCACTGGGTCGAGGTTCAGGGGCGCCGCCTGTCGCATACGATGGACCCAAGGCGCGGTGCGCCGCTGATCGCCTCGCCGGCCTCTGTCACCGTGGTGGCCCGCACCTGTGCCGAGGCCGATGCCTGGGCGACGGCGCTGATGGTGCTTGGCGCGGAGAGGGGCGCGGATCTGGCTCGGGAGCGCGGGATCGACGCGCTGTTTCTTCTGCGTGGTGATGACGGGAGGGCACGGGCTTCAGCTGTCGGCCACCTGTTTTCCGTGGCGCCCGGGGCAGGCGACCAGACCGGAGCAAGATGAGCGGCATGGGACGGCCCCGGGCCGATCGCCTGAAGTCCGCGATCCTTCTGTTGGCCATGACGGGTCTGGTCGCCGGAGTTGCGGCCCGATCTCGCGTCCCTCGTCCGGGCCGCCGGCGACATTCCCGCTCTGTCCATGTCGGCGGCGCTCGCCGCGGTGATGTAGTCGTGTGCCACCTTCCTCGAACCCTTCGCGGAGGGCCGCGCCCGGCGGATCTCCGGCAGGAGTTTCCCGACCACGTTCCTTCCATTTGCGCATGACGATCCGCGCCGCCACGTGCCGAGGTGCGTGTTCCCATGTCAACCAAGCGACGCGGGCCGCGGGTTTTCCGAACGACCCCGCGCTTTAGGGGAGGGCGATACAGTGATCGAGACCGTTGCCGGTTCTCGCCTCGAGGAGCGGTGGCTGTCTCGGCTGGGCTCAGTCCCATTGCCTCGCCGCACGTGACCTGCGAGGCGAAGGACCTGCATGTGTTGGGAAACCGAGGGCGGCGCGATGGCCGTTTGGACCGCCAGGCAGCCGACGGGGCGCGCCTCTGCAAGCATGGGGGGGCGCGTCTTCCGGCGATTGGAGGCGGCGATTGCCCGGAACCGAAACTGGTTCGGAAATCCCTGTTTTGTTTGGCCCCGCCGGCACTGTCAGGACAATACTTAGGTGAATGCCTATCAAATCAATGGTGAGCGCGACATCACAAGTTGCCGACCCACGAGCCGAATTTTTCCACGTGATCGAGGTTGCGACCGCCGACCTCCAGGACGCGGTTGCGTTCCTCGCTCCCTCTGCATGGCAGTGTCGGAGCTCATTCCTCGATCGGGTTCGGCCCGGTGTAGGTCCAGCGGTAGGCCGGTGGCGTCGGCCCCTTGTTGCGACCGCCTTGCTGCATCTGTTCCCAGGCATGCGCGACGATGCCCACCGAACGGGACAGGCAGAACAGACCGCGCGCCAGCGGCGCCGCGAAGCCGAGCTCGGCATAGATGACGGCGGTGGCCCCATCGATATTCATCGGCACCGGGCTGCCTTTGCGAGCGTTCAGCTCCGCCTGCAATGCCCGACCGATGGCGGCAAAGCGGCCGTCGACAACGCCGTCGCGCGCCGCTTCATCGACGAGGGACAGCAAGCGCGGCGCACGCGGGTCTTCGGGTTTATGGAACCGGTGGCCAAAACCGGGAATATAGCGGCTCCGCTTCGCCTGCCACTCATCGATGGCCTTTGGCACCGCCTCGCCAAGCGGCGTTCCGCAAGCGGTGTCGTCATCGATCGCCCGCAACATCTCGACCGTCTGTTCCCCGGCGCCGCCATGCACATCGTCGAGCATGTTGACCGCCGAGGAAATCGCGCCGTTCAGGCCGAGGCCACAGGTGACGGCCATGCGCGCGGCGGCGATGGATGGCGCCTGGGGCCCGTGATCGACGGCGGCGACGAGTGCGTGCTCAAGCAGACGCGCCTGTCCTTCGGATGGAAGGTCGCCCCGTGTCATCAGCCAGATCATCTGCGGGAATGTAACGGCGCCGACGAGTTCCTCGATGGTATGGCCGCGCAGCCGGATTTGCCCCGGCGCCATGTCGATGATGGCGGTGGACCACCAGTCCGAGACATCGCTTCCGTTCCCGCTCATATCGCGCCCCTTTCCCTCAGATCGTCGATCTCGTCCGGCCCGAGCCCCAAGCTGGTCCAGATTTCGGTCGCGTGCTGACCCAGTTCGGGCGGAGGGGTCGACACGCTCGGCGCCCGGCCGTCGAGTTTCACGCCGGTCGTCACCACCGCGATGTCGCGGCCGACGCCGGGAACCTTCTCGAAGCGTTCGAGAAATCCGCGTCCGGCGATCTGCTCGCTTTCGAGAACTTCGGGCACCGTCATCACCGCGCCCGCCGGCACGCCGATTGCGTTCAGTTCCCGCGCCCAGTCGTGCGCCGGCCGTGTTCGCAGCACGGTTTCCAACTCCTCCCTGAGCGCGTGGCGGTTCGCCTTGCGATCCTCGCGCGTTGCGTAGTCGGGATGCACCAGCAGGTCCTCGCGCCCGAGATGGCGGGCCAGCGCCTGCCATTGCTCGTCCTTGTTCGCGGCGATGTTGATGGGCCCGCCTGCGGCCTCGAACGTGCCGGACGGCGCGGAGGTCGGGTTCTCGTTCCCGTTCGCCTGGGGGGTGACGCCCGCGATGAGGTGGTTCGACACGACCCAGCCCATCGTCGCCAGAACGGATTCCAGCATGGACACGTCGATGAATCCTCCGCGCGGCCGGGCGTTTAGCGCGGCGGCGACTGCGAAGGCGGCGGTCATTCCACCCACGGTGTCGGCGATCGGATAGCCGACCCGTAGAGGCGCACTTTTGGCGTCTCCGGTGATCGACATGACGCCCGAGATGCCCTGGATGATCTGGTCGTATGCCGGCCGCTTCACCCAGGGCCCGTCCTGGCCGAAGCCCGAGATCGCGCAATAGACGAGGTCCCGTCGGACCTCGCGCAACACGCCGTAGCCGACGCCCAGCCGGTCCATCACGCCGGGGCGAAAGTTCTCGACGACAACATCGGCGGTTCCCACCAGGCGGAGGAACAGCGCGCGGCCCTCGGGGTGTTTCAGGTTCACCGTCACCGACTTCTTCCCGGCATTCTGCGCGAGAAAGGAGACGCCCATGTCCCGGGCATTCAATTCGGGGTCGGCCCCGAGTTGGCGGGCGAGATCGCCGCGGCCAACGGCCTCCACCTTGATCACCTCGGCGCCCAGATGCGCCAGCTGATGGCAACAGAAGGGTCCGGCAAGGACGTTGGTCAGATCAAGGACGCGGATGCCCGAGAGCGGATCCTGCATTGAGTGGCCTGTGTATTGCGTTCTGTTAGGTAGAACAATATTCTATTTAGTGAAACATCAGTGCCATTGGCGCTGCCCCGAGTCAACGCAAGCCGAGGCGGAACCCATGACCGAACCGAAAGGCGTCGAGGCGGTGGAGCGCGCGCTTGGCCTGCTCGAATGCTTCACGCCCGAGACCCCGACGCTCGCGCTTGCCGACCTGTCGCGCGCAAGCGGGCTCTACAAGAGCACGATCCTGCGCCTGGCGGTGTCGCTGCAGCGTTTCGGCTACCTCGTGCGTGGCGAGGATGGGCGCTTTCGGCTCGGGCCAGCTGCCTGGCGGCTGGGCGCGGTCTACCGCGAGGCCTTCGAGCTGGCGGATATCCTTCGGCCCGAGTTGCACCGGCTGGCCGCCCGCACGGGCGAAACTGCGTCGTGTTACGTGCGCGAAGGAGATCGGCGGGTCTGCCTCGTCCGGGAAGAGCCCGACCGCGCCATACGCCACGCGGTACGCGAAGGAACCATTCTGCCGCTCGACAAGGGCGCGGCCGGCCGTGTGCTTCTGGCCCATGGCGGCGGCGGGACGGAAGCCGATCGGGCCATCCGGGCCGCGGGCCATGCCGTTTCCCTGGGCGAGCGTGACCCGGAAGTGGCGTCCATCGCCGTGCCGCTTCTTGCCTCGACGGGGAAGGTCGACGCCGCGCTTGCGCTCTCGGGGCTGGTCACGCGGTTCGGCGAGGAACGGCAGCCGGCGCTCCTTGCCGCGTTGAAGGAGGCACAGGGCCGCCTTACGCCGTTCATCGTACCGGCCCCCGCAAACGGCCGCTGAGGGGGCAGGCGTAACTCAGAGGTTGCGCTGCCCCGATGTCACCGCGCGCAGCACTGCGATCTCTGCGGGGTCATACGCGGTCCCGTCGGTGTCGAGCAGGTCGTGAAACCACTCGCCAGTCTCTGTGGAGCCACCATGGGCCGCCACGAGGTCCTGCGGCCATGGCAGCCAGGTCTGGCTTCTTCCCCTGACGAGCCCCCACTGAATGCAACCCACGCCCCGCGCACGGAACAGCGCGAGCTGGTCGTCGATGCGGCTGCCGACCGGCCGCGCCATCCACTCGGTGCAGAGCATCGGCCGCCGGCGTGCGGCGAGCGTGTCGATGATCGCGGCGACCTTCGGTGTGGAGAGGTAGGCGTGGAAGGTCACGACATCCGAATTGTCGAGCGCGAACTGGTCGGCTGCCGTCTGGTATGAGGGGTCTTCCGAACCCACGGGCGCGGTGCTCCAGGCGCCGGCCGTGACAGGCTGCGCGGGGCCGATGGTGCGGGCTATGGCAAAGCTGTCCCGCAACAGCGCGAGGCTCCGCCCGGTGAAATCGGGAAGGTGCTCCGCCGCGCCCTCACGCCCGAAGATCATCCTGTTGCCAGGCTCGTTGTAGAGATCCCAAAGGAGCACGCGGGGGTCTTCGCGGAATTGCGCCAGGACATCCGTGAGATAGGCGCGGACCTGCGCGTCCTCGGTTTCGTCGGCGAGGCGGGCGCGGCCCGGGCTCGCCACGGCGCGGCTGTTGTGGACACCGGGCACCGGGTCGGGCTGTGGGCCATGGACCGGCTCCTCCCCGCCGAAGCCGCAATCGTCGAACGGGACGGGGATCGTGGAGATGCCGGCGCGGTGCGCCATGCCCATCACCCGGTCGAGCCTGTCGATCAGGCCGTCACGGTCATGTTTCCAAAGAAGGTAATGAAGGTTGATGCGGAAGGCGTTGAAACCGACGGCTGCGGCCCATCCCAGTTCCCGTTCGATGGTGGCCGGGTCGAAGCTGTCTCGGTGCCACATCTCGAGGAAGTTGACCGCCGTGGATGGCAGGTAGTTGAAGCCGCAGACCCAGGGCCGTTTCGCCCACCACGCCTGTGCCTCTGCCTCGGTCCAGCGGGACATGGCCTCGTCTTCCTCTGGCAATTCGGTCTCGGGACGCGCTCCGGCCCGGGGACGCCGGGCCGGAGCATCTCGGCTCAGCCGTCGAGCAGGTCCTGCACTTCGAGTTCGGCATCGGACAGCGCGTCGTCGAGCGACTTGCCGGTGAGCCAGATCGCCTGAAGCTCGCGGTTCAGGACGTCCTGGATCGCGCCATAGCTGTCCGAGGCGGGCGTGTCGCGCGCGATGGCGGCGGTTCCGGCATACTCGTCGCGGTGGGGCAGTCCGGCATAGGCGTCGGACGCGAGGACCGAGTTCCGCACCGCCATGTGGCCGGTCCGCGCCCAGTCGATGTTGTGGTCGTTGATGAAGGCGAGCACCCGCAGCGCGGCCTGGTAGGTTTCGGGATCGTCCCGCTGAAGCGAGGCGGGGATCGCCCACATGTGGCTGTCGGCCCAGGTCGCACCCTCATCGAAGAGGGTGGGGAAATCGGCGACGTAGTAGTCGGACAGAGCCACGTCGGGGTTGGCGGCCTCCGCGTCGTAGAAGTCGACGACCCAGGTGCCGTTCACCAGAACGGCCGCCTCGCCGTTCAGGAACGCCTGCTGGCTGTCGGCGTAGTTCAACTGGGGATCGGCATGGCCGGCATCGAAGAGTTGCGTGATCGCGGTGACGGCGTTGCGCGCGGCCTCGGTGTCGATGGTCGCGGTCCCGTCCTCGGTGAAGATGTTCTCGCCCTGCTGCCACATCAGGGCGAGGACCAGACGGACACCGATGGGGAACTGCGCGAAGTCGGCGGCGAGGTAGTCATGGCCGGTCGCTTCCTCGACCATCGCGGCATGGGCCAGCAGCTCTTCCGGCGAGGTCGGAAGGATCGGCGTTCCGTCATCGTTCACGAGGCCGGCGGCCTCCATGATCTCCATGTTGACGTGCCAGAGGTTGGCGTGGAAATCCATCGGCACGCCGTAGATGCCGCCCTCGTAACTGACCGCGTCGAGCGCGGCGGGTGCCCAGTCGTTCACGTCGATGCCGGCCGCCGCGAGATCGCCCGACAGTTCCGCCAATGCGCCGAGGCCCGCGAATTGCGGCACGCGGTGGCGATGCATGACGTGGATGTCCGGCGGCTCGCCGCCCGCATAGGCGGCGATGATCTGGTCATAGTAGTTGCCCCAGTCCGTTGGCAGGGTGTTGACGGAGATCCCGTCAAGTTCTGCGTCCGCCGCGTTGATGATCGACTGGATGATGCAGGCTTCGCCCACGCTTGTCGTCGTGTCGGTGCCCGCATCCTCGCAGGCGCCGAAGAACCGGCCGAGCGAGACCTCCTGCGCGGATGCCCCGGTCACGGCCATGGCGGCCAGAGCGGTGCCGATCAGAACATGTTTCATGTCTTTCCTCCCTTGGATTGGGGCGCGGTTCCGCCCCGGTTCAGCCCTTGGTCCCCCCGGCCGTCATGGCCTGGACCACGTAGCGTTGGAAAATCAGGAACAGGATCACGACCGGCGCCGAGGCGATGACGCCCGAGGCCATGACCCGGCCCAGCCCCTCGGACTGCGCGAAGTTCGACTGGATCGAGGCGAGGCCCAGAGTGATCGTGAAGCGCTCGGGCTCGCGCGCCGAGACGAGCGGCCAGAGATAGTCGTTCCAGGCATAGAGGAACGTCAGGATCGCGAGCGTCATCATCGCCGGCCGCGCCAGCGGCAGCATGATGTACCAGAAGATCTGCAACCACCCGACGCCGTCGATCCGCGCCGCTTCCTCGATGTCCTTCGGGATGGCGCGGAAAAACTGCATCATCAGGAAGACGCCGATCGGCACCGCCATGCGCGGCAGGATCAGCGCGTGGTACGAATTGTGCCAGCCGAAGTCGGCGAACATCGTGTAGAGCGGGATGAACACGGCCTGTTCCGGCACCATCAGCCCGATCAGGCACAGAAGCGTCACCGCCCCCTTTCCGGGAAACTCCAGCCGAGCAAGCGCGTATCCCGCCGTGGTCGAGACCGCGAGAACTCCCAGCGTCATGCCGCCGGCCACCACCATCGAGTTGAAGAACCAGCGCGGCGTCTGTCCGAAGCTGAAGAGCGCGGCGTAGTTCTCGGCGGTGAAGGGGATTGGGACGAGGCCGAAGGCCGTGGTCGAGGTCGTCCTTGCCAGCACGTCGTTGGGCTGGAACGACAGCGAGATCATCCAGATCGTCGGGATAAGCCACAGGAAGGCCGGAACCGATAACGCCAGGATCAGCCAGTAGTAGGAGCGGTTGAGCATCACTCCTCCTCCCGCCCGACGACGAACTGCACGACCGAGAAGGCGCCCATGATCACGAAGAGGAACACCGCCATGGCCGAGGCCTTCCCGAGCTCGCTGTCGCGGAAGGCGGTCTGGTAGATGTAGCGCACGAGGACCTGCGTGCTGTCGTTCGGCCCGCCTTGCGTCATCAAATGAGCCTGACCGAAGACCTGGAAATGCAGGATGATCTGAAGGACCACGACCAGCGTGACCGTCCGCTTCAGGTTCGGCAGGGTGATGTACCAGAAGGCCTTGATGCCGGTTGCATCATCGATGGCGGCCGCCTCGTAGATGTCCTTCGAAATGTCTTGGATGCCGGCTAGAAACAGGATCATCGCGATCCCGAGCGACCACCAGATCGTGGTGATGACGATGGCCGCCATGGCGAACTGCTCGTTCGTGAGCCAGGTCACGGGCGTGCCGCCGAGGGCCTCTGTCACGTTCGCGATCAGGCCCTGCCGGGGCGAGAACATGATCTGCCAGATCAGCGTGACGACCGTCACCGACAGGACCTGGCTGAGGAAAAACAGCGTCCGGAGCACGGCCTTCGCCCGGGTCTCGCCGTCGAGAGCCGCGGCGAGGATCAGGGCGGTGACCGTGACGCCGGGCACGGCCAGAGCGACGAAGAGGATCGTGTTGCCCACCGTCGGCCAGAACCTCCGGTCGTACCAGCGACCGTCCTCGCCGGGATGGAAGCCCGGCAGCAGGAAGAACAGCGCACCCGCGATCCCGAGCGCGAGCGCCGTCGACCGCGTCAGTCGTCCCGCCCTGTATCCCAAAAGGGCCAGCCCGATCCCGAGGACACCAACGGTTTGCATGACCGGGCTGGCAAAGAGTCCCCATTCCATGTTCCGCCCCCACATGGTGCGGACGTAATTCTCGGCGCCGACGAATTCCCTGGCGTCGGGGTTGAACGCCACGGCGAGAAGATTCCAGTCGTGCAGGCTGATCCAGACACCTCGGAAGAACGGGTAGACGAGAAAGGCCGCGTAGACTGCGAGGAATGGCAACAGAAGGATCGCCGCAGCCTGCGTCTGCGTGAGACCACGCTTCCCGCGTCTTTGGTTGGTCATCTGGCGCGCCCTCCCAAACGGGCCGATTCTGCGCTCATTGTGACTTGTGCTAATAAGTTTAGCAATATTTATTAGCTTCTCGGAGGTTCAGCATGGACAACGGGGCGCAGGACGGGCCGACACGCGTGACGATGAAGGAGGTCGCGCTCAGGGCAGGCGTGTCGCAGTCGACCGTGTCCTTCGTGCTGAACGGCAACGACGACATGCGCATCAGTGCCGAGACGCGGCGGCGTGTCCTGAAGGCGGTGGCCGAGCTCGGCTATCGTCCGCGCGGCGCGGGCCGGCCGCCGAAGGCCGCCGGCAGCCGGGTGATCGGCATCATGTTCGACGAGGTCGCCACCAGCCCCTTTGCCGCGATCTCGATCGAAGGGTTGCAGGAAGAGGCGTGGAAGGCGGGCGTTCTCGTCGAGGTCGTGATGACCGGCGGGGACCGGGGCTACGAGGCCGCGGTGCTGCGGAAATGGGCCGCCGACCGGGTCGAAGGTGTGGTCTACGCCTCGATCCTGACGCGCAGGGTCGAGCCGCCCGACGCGCTGTCGCGGCACCGCGCGGTATTGCTGAACTGCTATGACGCCGAGGGTCGTTTCGCGTCCGTCGTTCCGGCCGAGCGCAGGGGCGGGGAAACGGCGACACGTCTTCTTCTCGAGGCAGGGCACCGGCGCATCGCCTTCATCTCGGGCGAGAGCTGGATGGACGCGTCCGACCAACGGATGGAAGGCTACGAACGCGCCCTGCGCGCGGCGGGTCTCACCGTCGATCCGTCCCTGATCGAGGAGGGGAACTTCCTTCCCTCCGGCGGTCATGCCGCGACCCACAGGCTTTTGGATCGGACCCGGCCCGACGCGATCTTCTGTGCCAACGACCTGATGGCCGTTGGCTGTTACGAGGCCCTGAAGGAACGCGGCGAGACGGTCGGGCAGAGCATCGCCGTGATGGGCTACGACGACCAGGAGATCGCCCAGCACCTGAACCCGCCGTTGACGACGGTCCTGCTTCCGCATCGCGAAATGGGTCAGTGGTGCGCCGCCCACATCCTCGGGGCACCCGATGCCGGCGCGACCATGCTGCGGATGGAATGTCCGGCCGTTGTGCGCGGTTCGCACTTCGGGCGGTCCGGAGGGTCTTTCGCCGAGGTGCCGGGCGCCCGTTAGTCGGTTGCAACGGGCGGCAGGCCGGCGATCCAGTCGCGCAGTGGCAGTCCCACCTCGGCCCCGAGCGCGGCTGCGAGCCTGTTGCACGCCGAGATCCGGCCCGTCGCCAGCGCCGAGGCCGCCTCGCCGATCCGCGCGCTGTCATGCGCCACCGTCACGGCCGCGACGCCGCGTGCGTCGAGTGCCGGAAGCCGGGTGAAGCCGATCCCGTTCCGGCCCCCGCCCGCGTCGTTGAAGACCGCCACGCGCGCCTGCGCCTTCAGGGCCCTGGCCGGGTCGCCGCCGATCAATCCGCCGTGCGAGCCCGTGACGACGATCCCGCCCGCATCGCCGGGTCCGACGAGTGAGGCCGAGTCGAGCAGCCGTACGATGTGACGGTGGGGGCCGATGGTTTCCGTGCGTGCGGCCTCCTCCACCGGGGGGAGCACTGCGGCAGGGTTCACGGCATCCGCCAGTCTGGCCGCCGCGTCCGCGACACTCATGCCCGGTGTGACACCAAGGGCCATGGCAGTGGCGTTCGCAGTGCCGATCCGCCCCCGCTCCATCATGTCGCGCGCCGAGCCGATCTCGCAGCTCATGCAATCCGCGGCGGCGGCGGCCATGCCCACGCGATCCAGCGCCATGATCCCAGCGATGCCGGCACCGTCCAGCCCCTTGCCGGCGTCGTTCAGGATCACCGCCCTCAGGCCGGCCCGACTGGCGATCGCGGCAGGATAGAGGCCGCCATGGGAGCCGGACACGGCGATCTGACCGGCATGGTGCGGGGCCACGTCGGTGATCGAGTCGAGAAGGAGCGGCGCGCCTTTCATGGGCAGACGTCTATAGCCCTTGACGGAATCAAACAATCCAGTTTCACTAATCGGCAATAAGCGTTCCGATAATCGGAACAAAGGGGAGGAGACATGCCGAACGACGAGGCCGCCGTGGGGTCTATCGCCCGCGCCGCGCGTGTGCTCGACGCACTTGTCGACATGCCCGAAGGCGCCGCCCTGGCCGACGTCGTCGCCCGCACGTCCTTTTCCAAGACCACCGCGCATCGCGTCCTCGCGGCGCTTCAGGATGTCGACTACGTCGCGCAGGACCCCGAAGCCCGGACCTATCGTCTGGGGGCCCGGCTTGGCGCGCTCGCACGCTCGGCGGCGGCCATCGACATGGCCGGGATCGCCTATCGCGGGATGCGGCGGCTGGCCGAAGCGACGGGCGACACCGTCTTCCTTTCGGTGCCTGAGGGTCCCTCCGCCGTATGTGTCGCCCGAGAAGTCGGGGCCTATCCGATCCGGACGCTGACCCTCGACCGGGGCGACCGGCGGCCGCTCGGCGTCGGAGGGGGGGCGCTTGCGCTCTATTGCGCGATGCCGGCCTCGACCCGCGCCGCGGTCAATCGCGCCAACGCGGGCTGGCTTGCCGAATACGGATTCGATGCCGAACGGCTGGAGCGCGCGAAGGCGGAGTACGACCGCGTGGGCTATGCCATGAACGCCGGCGGCGTGGTCGCCGCGATGAGTGCCGTCGGCTTGCCGGTGGTGACGGCGGGCGGGCGTCTCGCCGCCGCGCTCGCGGTCGGCGCGATCAACGAGCGCATGGACCAGGCGCGGCTGGAGCAGGTGGTCCTGCCCGCGTTGCGGGAAGAGGCGGCGCGCCTTGCCGCACGACTGAGCGTACGCGAACCGGAGGCCGACACGTGACGCAACCGAACTACGACCGGACGCGGGGCCTTGCGCTCCTGACCATGATGGAACGCATTCGCGCCTTCGAAAGACAGGCCGAGCTTGCGGCGACCCGCGACCAGCTGGTGCTCGGCGCGATACATCTCTCCATCGGACAGGAGGCCTGCGCGGCAGGGATCATCGCGGCACTCCGGCGCGACGACCTGCTTCTATCCACCCATCGCGGTCACGGCCACACGCTCGCCAAGGGCGCCGATCCCACCGCGATGATGGAGGAGCTTCTGGGTCGCGCGGGCGGCTGCTGCGGCGGCAAGGGCGGCTCGATGCACATCGCGGATTTCGGGGTCGGCATGCTGGGCGCGAACGGCGTGGTTTCGGCCAATATCCCGATCGGTGCGGGGGCAGCCCACGGCATCAAGCTTCTGGGCGACGACAGGATCGTGGTCGACATCTTCGGCGACGGCGCGATCAACCGCGGCCCCTTCCTGGAAGGGCTCAACTGGGCCGCGGTCTTCGGCCTGCCGGTACTCTTCGTCTGCGAGGACAACGAATGGTCGGCGACGACCCGCACGTCGGACATGACGGCGGGCGAGGGGGCGGCTGCCCGGGCGAAGTCCTTCGGCATCCGCACCGAGGTCGTCGACGGCAACGACGTGGAGGCGGTTGCCGACATCGCGCGCGACCTCGTCGCCGCCATCCGCCGCGACCGCCAGCCCGCGTTCCTGCATGCCCGCACCTTCCGGCAGGGCGGCCACACCTATTTCGACCCCGCGACCTACCGCGCGAAGGAAGAGGCCGCGGCACGGATCGCCAGCGACGATCCCATCGCGCGGCAGCGCGAGATCCTGTTGGGCGCCGGCGTGGCCGAGGCGGATCTCGACCGGATTGCGTCCGACGCCTGGGCCGAGATGGAGGCCGCGCTTGCCGCCGCCGCCGCCGCGCCCTTCCCGGAAGACGGATCGGTCTTCGCGGACGTTCAGGACATCGGCTCGCCCGAGTTGGAGGCCTACTGATGGGTGTGATGACCTATGGCGGCGCGGCGCTCGAGGCGCTCCGGCAGGCGATGGCCGCGGACCCGACCGTGTGGTGCGTGGGCGAAGATCTCGGCCGCGGCGGCGTCTTCGGCCAGTACAAGGGCCTGCGCGAGGAGTTCGGACCGGACCGCGTGTCGGATGCCCCGATCTCGGAGGCCGCGATCATGGCCGCCGCCTTCGGCGCGGCGATGGTCGGCACACGCCCCGTGGTCGAGATGCGGTTCGCTGACTTCGCGCTCTGCGCCACGGACGAGCTGATCAACCAGATCGCCAAGGCGCGTTTCATGTTCGGCGGCCAGTCGCGCGCTCCCATGGTGATCCGCAAGCCGATGGGCATGTGGCGATCCTCGGCCGCGCAGCACTCGCAGTCGCTCGAAAGCTGGTATGCCCATATCCCCGGCCTCGTCGTCGCCGTGCCGTCGACGGCGCAGGACAATTTCTCGATGATGAAGGCGGCGATCGAGGCGGACGATCCCGTCGTCTACCTCGAGCACAAGAACATCTGGGCGAACGAGGGCGAGGTCGACCAGGCCGCGCCCTACCAATGGGGCACGGCGCGCGTGCGTCTGAAGGGTGGCGACGTCACCATCGTCAGCTGGTCCGACTGCGCCAACCGCGCGGAACAGGCGGGCCGGACCCTCGCCGCCGAGGGTATCGGCGCGGAGGTGATCGACCTGCGAAGCCTCTGGCCCTGGGACCGGACAGCGGTGATCGAGAGCGCGGCGCGGACCGGGCGGCTTCTCGTGGCGCATGAAAGCGTCGCGGTGGGCGGTTTCGGTGCCGAAGTCGTGGCGACCGTCGTGCAGGAGGCGGATCTCAAGGCCCGGCCCCGGCGGATCGGCGCGCCCCGCGCGCTCATCCCCTACGCGCCGAACCTCGAGGACCAGTTGAGGGTCACGGCCGACATGATCGCCGACGCCGCAAGGGAGCTATGCGCATGAGCACGAACGAGATGACCGGTGGCGAGGCCCTCGTGCGGATGCTTCTGGCGCACGGCGCCGGGCCGATGTTCGGGATGGGGGGCTTCCAGCTTCTGCCATTCTACGACGCGGCGCGGCGGCTTGGCCTGAACCATCACCTCATCAACGACGAACGCTGCGCGACGTTCGCGGCGGACGCCTATGCCAAGGTCTCGGGCCGCGTTGGCCTTGTCGACGCGACGCTTGGGCCGGGGGCGACGAACCTCGTGACGGGCCTCGTCGAGGCGCTGAACGCCGGCAGTCCGCTTGTCGCCATCGTCGGCGACGCGCAGCGCGACCATGCCGGCAAGAACATGACGCAGGAGACCGACCAGGTCGCCATCCTGCGCCCGGCGTGCAAGGAACTCATCCGCGTCGAGGCCGTGCACCGCATCCCCGAAGCGATCCGCCGCGCCTTCGCGGTCGCGACCTCCGGGCGACCGGGCCCCGTGGTCGTGGACGTGCCCGAGGACGTGGCCCACGGGCTTCACGGTTTCGCCGAGGACGACTTCGAAGCCGATCCGGCCCACCAGTCGGCCCCCGCGCTTCGATGCCGCCCCGATGCCGAGGCGCTGTCGCGTGCCGCAGCACTCCTGGCCGGTGCCGAACGTCCCCTGATGCTCTGCGGTGGCGGCGTGCATATCTCGCGCGCAACCGCGGAGGTCACGGCACTGGCCGAGGCCTGCGGCATACCGGTCGCGCACACGATGACCGGCAAGGGTGCGATCTCCTGCCAGTCGCCCCTGAACGCGGGGCTCTTCGGCCGCTACGACCGGATCGCGAACAAACTTATAGAAGAAAGCGACTGCCTGCTTGTCGTCGGCTGCAAGCTGGGCGAGATCGCGACGAAGCGGTTCACCGTGCCCGCCCCGGGAAAGACGCTGATCCATCTCGAGATCGTGGCCGAGGAAATGGGGCGCACCTACAAGCCGACCGTGAAGCTCTGGGGCGATGCGAAGGCCGGTCTCCAGGACTTGCGCCACGCGCTCGAAGGGACGGCGGCGCAGCAGCGCGAGATGCGGGCGCATTACCTGGCCCAGGTGCCCGCCCGGATGGAGTCCTGGCGCGAGGAGACCGTCGAGAAGCGGCTGTCGGACGAGACTCCGGTGCATATGGGCCGGCTCATCACGGAGTTGAACCGGCTCCTGCCGGAGGACGGTTATCTCATCGCGGACGGCGGGTTCGCCGCGCATTGGGGCGGGCTTCTCTTCGACACGCGCCGCGCCGGGCGGCATTTCGTGCCGGATCGCGGATTTGCCTCGATCGGCTACGGCCTTCCGGGGGCGATGGGCGCACAGCTTGCCGCGCCCGAGGCAGTGGTCGTGGGCCTTACCGGGGATGGCGGCTTCAACATGGTGCTGGGCGAACTGGAAACAGCGCGGCGCATGGGGCTCGGCATCACGGTCATCGTGGTGAACAACGCCGCCTCCGGCTACGTGAAGGCGCTTCAGCACCTGATGTACGGCCAGGGCGCCTACCAGTCCTCGGACCTTGCCGAGACGGATTATGCCGCCGTGGCCAACGCCATGGGCTGCCACGGGCAGCGGGTGGAACGGCCGGAGGACCTGGAGGCCGCGCTGCTCGCCGCCTTCGCCGAACGCGGCCGGCCCAGCGTCATCGACGTGATGGTGACGCGCGATCCTTCGCGGATGCTTCCGGCGGTCGACAGCCGCACGGTGCAGGTGAAGAAGGGGGACCGCGTGGCATGAGCCGGGGAACCGCCATCGTCACCGGAGGCGCCGGCACGCTGGGCCGGGCCATTGGCGACGCCCTGGCGGAGGCGGGACTGCGCGTGATCCTTGCCGATCTGCAACCGGTGGAGGCCACGGGGCGGGCGCAATCGGGCTATGTCACCGACATCACCGATGCCGAAGGCCGCCGCGCGCTGCTGGAGGCCGCAGGGGAGATATCGGTGCTGGTGAACTGCGCCGGAACCGGGCGGATCGTGCCGTTTCTCGATACCTCGGCGGATGTCTGGGACCGGATCATCGGCCTGAACCTGACCGCGGCCTTCCACATGAGCCGGGAGGCGGTGCAGGCGATGCGCGGCGGCGGGGCCATCGTCAACATCGCCTCGGTCTCGGCCTTCCGCGCGGGTTACGGACGTACGGCCTACGGCGTGTCGAAGGCGGGTCTGGTGCAGCTGACCCGGCAGATGGCCGTCGAACTCGCCCCGCGCGGCATCACCGTGAACGCCGTTGCGCCGGGGCCGGTGGAGGGGCCGCTCGCGCAGGGTTCTCACCCCGCGAGCCAGGTCGCCGACTACCTCGCGACGATCCCGCAGGGCCGCTATGCTCAGGCCGCCGAGGTGGCGGATGCCGTGGCGTTCCTCGCCGGGCCGCGTGCCCGGCACGTGACGGGACAATGCCTTGCGGTCGATGGCGGGTTTCTCGCCGCGGGCGTAGGCGTGAAGGACGCGCAGATGGCGCTTCAAGGCCAATAGGTTTCCCGGCCGGGAGGAGGGCCAGAGACTTCGGGAGAGCGAAACCAAGAAAAGAAAAAAGGAGGCCTTCGGGCAAATCCGGGCCAAGGCCCGACGAACGACATCACAGAAGGGAGGACGAAACCATGAAACTGACACCCCTCGCCGCCGCGGCGGTACTGGGCCTTTCGGCGACCGCCGTGCAGGCCAACGACGTAGAGATGCAGTCGATCTACCAGGGGACCCTGCCGCTCCTGGGCGACAGCGGCCAGAATATCGGGCCGCGCATTTCGGCACTGACGGGCGGATCGCTGAACCTGATCTTCCGCAACCCCGGCGAGATCGTGGGCGGCAACGAGATCTGGGATGCAATCTCCACCGGCGCAATCGAGGCCGCGTGGTATTCGCCCGGTTTCGCGGAAAGCGTCGTGCCGTCCGCCGCGCTCTTCACCGCGTTCCCGTTCGGGCCGGACGTCCGCGAATACACCGCTTGGTGGTACAATGGCGGAGGCTATGAGCTCTACAACGAGGTCATCGCGCCCTTCAACGTCCATGGCGAGCTCTGCGCGATCCTCTCGCCCGAGGCCTCGGGATGGTTCCGCGAGCCGATCGAAAGCGTCGAGGATCTGCAGGGTCTTCGGATGCGGATCTTCGGCCTCGGCGCCGCCGTGATGCAGGAGCTTGGCGTCCAGGCGCAGAACCTGCCGCCCGCCGACACGATGACGGCGCTGAACCTCGGCACGATCGACGCCGCCGAAATCAGCTTCCCGGCCATCGACAACGCTCTGGGCATGTACGAGCACGCCGGCCACTACTACTTCCCCGGCTGGCACCAGCAGACGTCGCTCATCGTATTCCTGATGAACGGCGACAGCTGGAACGGGCTCACCGACCAGGAACGCGCCGCCGTCCAGGAAGTCTGCGCCGCCAACGTCGCGCTGACGACCGCACAGGGCGAGGCGATCCAGCTCGAGCCGCTGGCGACCATGGTCAACGAGCATGGCGTGACGGTCCACCGCTGGTCCGACGAGATGCTGGCCGCCTTCGAAGGCGCCTGGGAGCGCGTCGTGGCACAGAAGGTGGCCGAGAGCGAAGAGTTCGCCCGGGTCTGGAACCACATCCAGGACTTCCGCGCGCAATACGCCGACTGGGCAGCGCTCGCCTACGTCGACTGATCGCGTGAAGCGACCAGGCCGGGACCGCTCAGGCGGTCCCGGCGGACCCAAGACCGCAAGGATTCGGCCGACATGACCACGCTTCTGCACATCGCGCGCGCCTTCGCGCTGCCTTGCCATCTCTTTGCCAAGGCGGCGGGGCTGATGCTCCTGATCCTGACCGCCGTCATCATGTACGACGTGATCGGACGGCGTTTCTTCAACACCGGGTCCTTCGTTGTCTCCGATCTCGAATGGCACCTGCACGGGGCGATCGCCGTGTTGTGCTTCGGATACGCCTATATCCGCGACGCCCATGTGCGGATCGACATCTTCGCCCACCGCATGAGCCGTAGGCTGAAGCTGGAACTGGAATTCTGGGCGATCCTCGTGTTCCTCATCCCTTTCATGTGCCTCCTGATCTGGTTCGGCTGGGATTTCGCGGCGCGCGCCTTCGAGAGGAACGAGGGGCCTGTCGGCGGCATGGGCCTGCCGAACCGCTGGATCATCAAGGCAGCGATCCCGCTCTCGGCCTTCCTGACGATCCTTGGCGCGCTGTCGGTGGCGCTGCGCATCCGCGTTGCGGTGGCGCGCCCCGACCTCGTCGACAGCCCGTTCGAGGCCGAGTGATGGAAGCGCTCATCGACATCCTTCCCGGCCTCATGTTCCTCGCGCTGATCGCGGGGCTGTTCTCGACGCTTCCCGTCGGCATCGTCCTGATGGGTGTCACGCTGATCTTCGGCGGGCTCGCGCTTGCCCTCGGCGAGATGCGTTTCGCGCAGGTCACGCTGATGCCCAACCGCATCTTCGGGGGCATCATCGAGAACCCGGTTCTCGTGGCCGCGCCCATGTTCATCTTCATGGGCCTGGTGATGGAGCGAACGCGGATCGCGGAGGACCTGCTTATCTCGTTACAGAAGCTCCTGCGCGCGGTGCCCGGTGGCCTTGCGCTCGCGGTGACGCTGATGGGCACGATCCTCGCCGCGGCGACGGGCATCATCGGGGCCTCGGTGGTCATGCTGACGGTGCTCGCGCTGCCGACGATGATCTCCAAGGGCTATTCCCCGTCGCTCGCGGCCGGCACGGTGGCGAGCGCCGGGACCCTCGGCATCCTGATACCGCCCTCTGTCATGCTCGTCTTCATGGGCGACCTCCTGACGCTGAACCTCGCCAAGCTCTTCGTCGCCGCCTTCATCCCGGGACTGGTCCTCGCGGGGGCCTACCTCGTCTACATCGTGGTGACCTCGGCGCTGAACCCGTCGAGCGCGCCCAAGGCGCCGCCGATCCCGCCGGAAGAACGCGCCGGCCTGATGCGGGAATTCCTGATCTCGCTCGCCCTGCCGCTCCTGATCATCGTGGCGGTTCTGGGCTCGATCATCGGCGGCTTTGCGACACCGACCGAGGCCTCGGGCGTCGGCGCCTTCGCGGCACTGCTTCTCGGGTTCATCCGCGGCCGTCTGAACTGGCCGACGCTGTCGGGCGCGATGGACGGATCGGTGCGCACCATCGCCATGCTGTTCTTCATCTTCGTCGGCGCCACCGCCTTCGCCTATGTCTTCCGCCACATCGGCGGCGAGCACTTCATCGTCGACACCGCGCGCAGCCTGGCGCTGGGCGACTGGGGGCTGCTGGCGATGATGATGGTCATGGTCTTCATCATGGGCTTCTTCTTCGACTGGATCGAGATCACGCTCATCGTGCTGCCGATCTTCGCGCCCATCGTTCAGATCATGGACCTCGGCGATCACGTGGCGCGCGCGGACCTGATCTACTGGTTCGCGGTGCTGGTGGCGGTGAACCTGCAGACCTCGTTCCTGACGCCGCCCTTCGGCTTCGCGCTCTTCTATCTGAAGGGCGCGGCGGGTGGAGCCGTGACAATGGCGCAGGTTTATCGCGGGATCATCCCCTTCGTCCTGTTGCAGGTCGGCGTCCTCGGCCTCCTGATCTGGCAGCCGTGGATCGTCCTGGCCCTGCCCGAGGCGGTGCTTCGGTGACGCGTTTCGCGGGGCGGCGCGTTCTGCTGGCCGGCGGCGGATCGATCGGGCCCGGTGTGGGCAACGGCAAGGCCGCCGCGATCCTCTATGCCCGGGAAGGGGCCGAGGTCTTCGTGATCGACCGCAACCCGGATGCGGCGGCCGAAACGGTGTCCATCATCGAGGCCGAAGGCGGCAGGGCGCTTGCCCACACCGCCGATCTCACCCGGCCGGAGGAGGCGCAGGGCGCCGTGACGCGGATGCTCGCCGGGGGCGGCATCGACGTTCTGCACTACAATCTCGGCACGAGCGTGAAGGGCGGCGTCGTCGAGACCGCGCCCGAGGACTGGACCCGCGTCTTCGACGTGAACCTCAACGCCGCCTATCACCTGTCGCGTGCCGTCCTTCCGGCGATGGAGGCCGAGGGGAAGGGCGCGCTTGTCTACGTTTCCTCGCTCGCGGGGCTCCGCTCGGGGCCGTATTCCTACGTTGCCTACGAGGCGTCGAAGGCGGCATTGCAGCGGATGGCGCAGTCCATCGCGCGTGTCTACGCGGAAAAGGGCATCCGCGCCAACGTCGTGCTTCCGGGACCGATCGACACGCCGCACGTGACCGCGATCGTCGCGCCCGACGCCGACCCGGAGGAGCTTGCCGCCGCACGTGCGCGGCTTGTGCCCATGGGCCGGCAGGGGACCCCCTGGGAAGTGGCGGAGGTTGCACTGTTTCTGGCCTCCGACGCGGCCTCGTTCGTCACCGGTGTCCTCCTGCCGGTGGACGGGGGCATGTCGCTCTGACGACGACGTCTGAGCGCCGGCCCTTGCGATGCCGGGGTCCACTGCCCCGACTTGACTTGGCATGGCCCGTGGGACCAGACCGGCAGCGGACACGGGGAGTTCCAGAATGCTGACGAGCGCGACGTTGCTGCTGGGTGACGAGGGCCGCGAGGCGGGTCTGGCGCGCGCGCTCTACCAAACGGTGCGCGGTCTGCCGATCATCAGCCCGCACGGTCATACCGATCCGGCGTGGTACGCCGCAAACGATCCCTTCCCCGATCCCGCGCGCCTGCTGATCGTGCCCGATCACTACATCTTCCGCATGCTCGTCAGCCAGGGCGTGCGGCTCGAGGATCTCGGCGTGCCGCGTCTCGACGGTGGCCCTGTCGAGGAGGATCCGCGCGCAATCTGGCGCCGTTTCGCGGAACGCTACTACCTCTTCCGGGGTACGCCCACGCGGCTCTGGCTGGACTACACGTTCCAGCACCTCTTCGGCATCGACGAGCCGCTCTGCGCCGATACCGCGGACACGCAGTACGACCACATCGAGGCGTGCTTGAAGCGCGATGAGTTCCGTCCCCGCGCGCTCTACGAGCGGTTCAACATCGAGGTCATCGCCACGACCGAGGGCGCGCTCGATCCGCTCGACCACCACAAGTCGATCAGGGCCAGCGGCTGGAACGGACGGGTTCTGACAACCTATCGTCCCGATGCGGTGATCGACCCGGACTTCGAGGGCTTCGCGGACGCACTGGACGCGCTGGGCGACCTGACCGGCTGCGACACCGGCACATGGGCCGGGTATCTCGACGCCCACCGCGCGCGCCGCGCCTATTTCCGCGAGGTCGGCGCGACGGCAACGGACCACGGGCTGTCCTCGGCCGAGACCGCGGACCTTTCGGCGCAGGAGGCCGCGGCACTGTTCGATCGCATCCGGACCGGGCGCGGCGATGGGAACGACGCGCGCGCCTTCCGGGCGCAGATGCTGACCGAGATGGCGAAGATGAGCGTCGAGGACGGGATGGTGATGCAGATCCATCCCGGGTCTTTCCGGAACCACAACATCGCGGTGTTCCACGCCTTCGGGCGGGACAGGGGCTTCGACATCCCGACGCGCACCGACTACGTCCATGCGCTCCGCCCGTTGCTGGAGGCCGTGGGGATGGAGCCCGGCCTTACGCTCATCCTCTTCACGCTCGACGAGACGTCCTACGCGAGGGAGCTTGCGCCTCTCGCCGGGGCCTATCCCTGCCTGCGGCTCGGGCCCGCCTGGTGGTTCCATGACAGCGCGGAGGGGATGCGCCGGTTCCGCGAGATGACGACCGAGACGGCGGGCTTCTACAACACCGTCGGGTTCAACGACGACACCCGCGCCTTCCCCTCGATCCCCGCGCGGCACGACATCGCCCGGCGCGTCGACTGCGCCTATCTCGCGCGGCTTGTCGGCGACCATCGCCTGCGCGAGGGCGAGGCCTTCACGCTGGCTCGCGAACTGACCGTCGACCTGCCGCGCCGTGCCTACAAGCTGGACCTTCCGGCGGAGCTGGGGACCGGCCAGACATGACGCGGCTTTCCCTCGGGACCCTTGCCGGAACACGTGCCCGGGTGCCTGCCTACGAGCGGGCCGCCGTCACGCCCGGCATCGTGCATCTGGGCCTCGGCAACTTCCATCGGGCGCACCAGGCGGTCTTCGTGGATGACTGCCTTTGCGCGGACCCCTCCTGGGGCATTCGCGGCGTTTCGCTCCGCCGGCCGGACATGGGCCGCGCCCTCACCCCGCAGGACGGCCTTTACACGCTTGCGGTGAAGGACGGGGACGGGACGCGGGCGCGGGTGGTCGGGTCGGTCCTCGACGTGCTGGTGGCGCCCGGGGCCAGGGACGCGGTGCTGGCGGCCCTGGCCGATCCCGCCATCCGCATCGTAAGCCTGACCGTCACCGAGAAGGGATATTGCCACGATCCGGCTTCGGGCGATCTCGACCCGGGCAATCCCGGCATCCGCAGCGATCTTGCCGATCCCTCGGCCCCCTCCACGGCGCCGGGATTGCTGGCCGAGGCGCTGCGGATGCGCCGGGCGGCCGGTGTCGCCCCCTTCACGGTCCTGTCCTGCGACAACCTTCCCTCGAACGGACGGACACTTGCACGGATCGTGGCGCAATATGCCGAGCTTCGGGACGCGGACCTCGCGCGTTTCATCGCGGGCGACGTGGCCTTCCCTTCGACCATGGTCGACCGGATCGTGCCCGCCACGACCGAGGCGGACCGGGCCGTGGTCGCCGCGCTTATCGGCCGCGAGGATGCCTGGCCCGTCTTGACCGAACCCTTCAGCCAATGGGTGATCGAGGATCGCTTTCCGACGGGCCGTCCCGATTTCGCCGCCGCCGGGGCGGAGCTCGTCGCGGATGTCGAGCCCTATGAGCGCATGAAGCTTCGCATGCTGAACGGCGCGCATTCGACGCTCGCGTATTTCGGCCAACTCCTCGGCCACGAGACGGTGGCGGATGCCATGGGCGATCCGGGCCTTGCCCGTCTGGTGGCGCGCGTGATGCGACAGGCGGCGGCAACGCTGTACTTGCCCGGCGGCGATCTTGCGCGCTATGCCGAAGCGCTCGAGGCGCGTTTCCGCAACCCTGCGCTGAAGCATCGGACGGGACAGATCGCCATGGATGGCAGCCAGAAGATACCCCAGCGCTTTCTCGATACGATCCGCCATGCGCGGGCCGCCGGCCTCGCATGGGACGCGCCCGCGCTCGGTGTCGCGGCGTGGATCGCCTGTCTGCGGCGGGGCCCGGTCGAGGACCCCATGGCCGAACGGTTTGCGGCGCTGGCCGGCGCACATCCCGATCCCGTGGCCTTTGCCCGCGCCGTGCTGGACCAGCGCGACGTCTTCGGTGACCTTGCGGAGGCGGAGTGGTTCGGCGGCGCCGTCACCGACGCCGTCGCCACCATCGCCGGCGCGGGTGCCGGCCGGGTGCTTGCAGCATGAGCGCGCTTGCAGACACGCTTCTGCTGCACCCCGGTGACACGGTGCGCATCGCCGTGCGACGCCTGGCCGAGGGGGCGGAGGCCGGGGGCCTCATCGCCCGCCAATCCGTACCATCAGGCCACAAGATCGCCGTCCGCGACGTGGCCGAAGGTGAGATTGTCCTGAAATACGGCCAACCCATCGGCATCGCCCGCGCGCACATCGCGGCCGGCGACTGGGTGCACGAGCACAACCTCGCCCCGATGCCGGAGCAAGCGGGCGAGATCCCGGAAACCGGGCAGGGCAAGATACGCATGGCCCCCGATCCCGCCCCCGTCTTCCAGGGATACCTCCGCGACAACGGTCGGACCGGCACGCGGAACTACATCGGCGTCCTGACCTCGGTGAACTGCTCGGCGTCGGTCGCCGACTTCATCGCGGAGGAGGCGCGGCGGCGCGGCCTTCTCGACGCCTATCCCAACGTCGACGGCATCGTGCCGCTGACCCATGGGACGGGCTGCGGGCTCGCGCCTTCCGGCGAAGGCTACGACATCCTCGAGCGCACGCTCTGGGGTCATGCCGCGCACCCGAACTTCGCGGGCATCCTGATGGTCGGGCTCGGCTGCGAGGTGTTCCGGACGGAAGGCATGCTCGACCGCTACGGGCTGCGCGACAGCGCGCGGTTCCGGCGCATGACGATCCAGGGCGAGGGCGGGACGCGGGCGACAGTGGAACGGGGCCTTTCGATCCTGGCGGAAATGTTGCCCACGGCGAACGAGGCGCGGCGCAGCCCGCGACCGGCGAGCGAGTTGGTCCTTGCCCTGCAATGCGGCGGATCGGATGCGTGGTCGGGTGTGACGGCGAACCCTGCGCTTGGCGTCGCGTCCGACATGCTGGTGGCGGCCGGAGGCACGTCGATCCTTGCCGAAACGCCCGAGATCTTCGGCGCCGAGGCCGGCCTGATGCGCCGCGCCGTCAGCCGCGAGGTGGCCGAGGCCCTGCGCGACCGCGTGGCATGGTGGGCGGACTACGCCGCGCGGCACGGGGCGCGGTTCGACAACAACCCGACGCCGGGCAATCGCAACGGTGGGCTGACGACGATCTCCGAGAAATCGCTCGGCGCGGTGGCCAAGGGCGGTCAGGCGCCGCTGTCGGGCGTCCTTCGCTATGCCGAACCCGCCGCGACGCGCGGATTTCTCTTCATGGACAGCCCCGGCTATGACCCTGTTTCCGTCACGGGGCAGGTCGCCTCGGGCGCGACCCTCGTCGCCTTCACCACCGGTCGAGGCTCGGCCTTCGGGAACCAGCCGGTGCCGTCGCTGAAGCTTGCCACCAATGCCCGACTGATGGCGAAGATGGGCGAGGACATGGACATCGGCTGTGGCGAGGTGCTGGAGGGAACCAGCCTCGAGGAGAAGGGCCGCGAGATCTTCGAGCGGCTCCTTGCCGTGGCCAGCGGATCGAGCACACGATCCGAAGATCTCGGCTACGGTCGCCGCGAGTTCGTGCCCTGGCAGATCGGGGCGGTGCTGTAGCCGCCTCGAAACTCAGTCCGGCAGAAGCGCTCCGGAATGCATGATGACCCGCCCGGCGAGGTCGTGCGCCGCGCGGGCGGCGTCAGGCTCGGCCAGGCCCTGAAGGCGCGCGGCGATGTAGGCCGCGTTGAAGCTGTCGCCGGCGCCGGTCGTATCGACGGGCGCGAGCGGCCGGGTGGGGCCGATGCGCCATGTTCCCTTGTCGCTGACAACCACCGCGGGGTCGGGACCCGCCTTCACGACGACCTCGCGTGCCCCGGCGGCGCGGTATCTTTCCACCACGGCGTCCGGGCTTCGGTCGAGCCCAAGCTGCCCCTCGTCCGGCCAGGTCGGCAAGGCAAGGCTCGCGGCGGTCGCGGCCTCTGCCAGGACGGCGCGCATCGTGGCCTCGTTCTCCCAAAGGCGGGGGCGGAGGTTGCTGTCGAAGGCGACGAGGCGGCCCGACGCCCGCGCCCCGGACAACAGCGACAGGAGCGTGCTCTGTCCCTCCGGCGGCAGTATGGCCAGCGTGATCCCCGAGAAGAAGACCGCGTCCGCCGCGGCGATGGCGTCGGCCAGCCTTGCGGCATCTTCCGCCAGCCGTCGGGCAGCCGACTGTCCGCGCCAGTAGGTGAAGCTCCGCTCGCCGTTCTCGACCCGGATCATGTAGAGGCCGGGGGTCGCGTCAGGCAGGCGGGTGACGGTGTCCGTGACGATTCCCTGGCTGTCCATGAAGGATACCATCGCGTCCGAGACCGGGTCCGTTCCGACGCAGGTCAGATAGGCGACCTCCCATTCCGGGGGCAGGGCGCGCCTTGCATGCCAGGCGGTATTGAAGGTGTCCCCGGCAAAGCCCTGCCGGAAAAGGCCACCCTCGGCCGGGGCGAGTTCCACCATGCATTCGCCGATGCAGAGAAGGCGTTTCGCCATGGGGACGCCGCCTCAGGCGGCCGCGCGCAGGCCGAGAAGCGCGCGCGCCTCGGCGGGCGTGGCGACAGGGCGCTCATGGGCGTCGCAGAGCTCGACCACCCGGCGCACCAGCGCCGCGTTCGACGGCGCCAGCGTGTCGCGGTCGAGGCGGATGTTGTCCTCGAGGCCGGTGCGCGCATGGCCGCCGTTCGCGACGCACCATTCGTTGACCACGATCTGGTTCCGCCCGATCCCGGCCGCGCACCACTCCGACCCCGGCAGAAGCCGCGCCATCGTGCGCAGGTAGTAGTCGAACACGTCCCGATCCGTCGGCATCGCGTTCTTCACGCCCATGACGAACTGCACGTATGGCTTCCTGGGCAGTCGGCCGTCGCGGTGCATCAGCGCGGCATGATGGATGTGACTGAGATCGAAGGCCTCGATCTCGGGAAGGATGTCGTAGCGGTCCATTTCGGCGGCCAGCCAATCGACCAGATCCGGCGGGTTCTCGTAGACGCGGGTCGGGAAGTTGTTCGATCCGACGGTGAGCGAGGCCATGTCGGGCCTGAGCGGCAGCATCCCGCCCCGTTCCCTCCCGGCGCCCGAGCGTCCGCCGGTGGAAAACTGGACGATCATGCCCGGGCAATGCGTCTCCAGCCCTTCCTTGAGCCGCGCGAATTTCTCGGGGTCCGCGCTGGGCGAGCCGTCGTCGTTGCGCACATGGGCATGACAGATCGCGGCCCCGGCCTCGAAGGCCTCCTGCGTGCTTTCGATCTGCTCCGCGACGGTGATGGGAACGGCGGGATTGTCGGACTTGCGGGGAACCGAACCGGTGATTGCCACGCAGATGATGCAGGGTTTCGTCATGGGTCTCGTCCGGTTGTGGCGGTTGTCGCAGTCGGTTTAGGACGCGGCCGGCCTGCAGGCAACGCGCTCAGACCGCTTCGAGGCCGGCGATGAGATGCCTGAGTCCGATCCACGCGCCGACCCAGATGCTTGCGGCGACGACGGGCGCGGTCACAGACAGCAGCGAGAGCGCGGACATGCCCTGACCGACACTACACCCGGCGGCGAGAACCGCGCCGAGGCCCATTGCCACCGCGCCCCCCATCTGCCGGCGCAACTCGCGCGGGTCCTCGCAGGCCTCCCAGCGGAAGCCGTCCTGGATCAGGCTGCCGATCACGCTTCCGACGATGACGCCGACCACGGAGCCCATGCCGAACTTGGGCGCGAGACCAGAGGAGAACATGGCATAGTGGATCGTCTCGCCGATGGGCGCGGTAAAGCTGTGCGAGGCGATGGGCCATGCCTCGAAACCGCTGGTCGCGACCCAGTAGGTTCCGAGGAAGCCCGAACTGATCGCCGCGCCGGCGACCATGCCCCAGAAGACCCGTACGCCTCGCTTGCCGCGGGTCTGGAAGCGGATCGAGGCCAGCAGCGCCGCCGCGCCGAGCGCGAGGCCCACGGAGGTATGCGACAGGCCTGTCAGCGCCTCGAGCTGGTGTGCGAGCCCATTGGGCACCGGCCCGGCGTCGTCGATGGGAAAGAGCATCGGGCGCAGGCCGCCGAGAACGCCGAAGATCGCCGCGCTGGCCGTGACGCCCATGACGATGGCGATCATCAGGGCGCGGATGTCTCCTCCCCCCAGACGCGCCAGCACGCCGTAGCCGCAATTCCCCGCCTGGGCCATGCCGTAGCCGAACAGGAGCCCGCCAAGGATGGCGCCGAGAAGAGAATAGCGGTGGCTGAGATAGAGCGTCTGGGAAAGGTCCACGAACCCAAGCGCCCCGGCGCCGAAATTCAGGATCAGCGCCGTTCCGAGCGCCGTGACCCACATCCACATGCGCCCGTAATCCCGGCCGTAGTGGACATCCTCGATCATGCCGAGCGTGCAGAGCTTGCCCAGCCGCGCGGCAAGTCCAAGCGCGAGGCCTCCGGCCGCGCCGATCAGAAGGACGGTTCCCTCTTCGCCGATGAGATCGAGCATGTTCCCTCCCTGACACCCGGTGCGCGGCGAGGCGGCATGCTCAGGTGCAGAACAACTCGTAGACTTGCTCGATGATCCGGCGCGCGCGGTCGTCTGTCAAACTGTAATAGATCTGCTTGCCGTCCCGCCGGGCGGTGATCAGTTTTTCCTGGCGGAGGCGGGCGAGTTGCTGAGACACGGCGGCCTGCCGGGACGAGAGCATCTGTTCGAGTTCGGTCACCGACTTCTCGCCGTGAGCGAGCGAACAGAGGATCATCAATCGCCCTTCGTGGCTCAGTGCTTTCAGGAAGTCCGACGCCCCTTGCGCGTTGTTCTTGACGCGCTTCCAAACCTCTTCTTCCATCGGCTTGCCCGGATCGGGCAGGATGGATCGGGCGTATGTATGGTCATCCGGCATGGTGGGGTCGGAGAAATTATGTCTGGTTTCCGTCTGCTGCACTACTTAGCCAATCCTCATGCGCCGCGCCACCTTTCGAAGGGAACGATGGCGGCTCTGTGGCATCTGACGAACTCCCTGCTCAACTTTCCGGCGTCGCGCGTTCGAGAATGCGCCCCAGAAGGCCCCAGAAGAAGTCCTCGCCGGGATACCCCTCGATACGGCCAAGCTCGATTCCGTTCTCGACGACGACGAAGGTCGGCGAATATCGGGCCGGCGATACCAGCGTCACACCTTCGGGTGGCTGGTCGCGGAGGTCGATGCGCACCAGGGGTGCCGCCATTCCCTCGGGAGTGATGGGGTATTCCCCGCCGACGTCCTCGGTCCACCGCGCGCACCAGACGCAACCGGGTTCCTCGAACATCAGGAGAATCATGTCCGCGCGCGCGGAGGTCGCCGAAATCGAGGCGAGCGCAACCATGAGCGGAATTGACAGGCGTGGTATCAACGAGGCGATTGACCAGCGCATCAACTTGTCAATAATATGAATTTGTGAATGTGTCGGCATCCGGAGGATCCATGTTCGACGTCAGCATGACCGGCGCGTTCCTTGCGGGGCTCCTGTCTTTTCTTTCGCCCTGCGTCCTGCCGATGGTACCATTCTACCTGAGTTATCTGGCCGGCGTAAGTGCGAACACCATGGCCGTGGATGGCGGTGTGTCTTCTGCCGTGCGCCGGAGGGCGATCATCGGCGCGCTGTTCTTCGCGGCGGGAATGCTCACGGTCTTCGTCAGCCTCGGCGCATCCGCTTCTGCCGTCGGGCAGCTTGTCCGGGATTGGTTCGACGTCCTGCGCTGGGTGGCCGCGGCGCTCATCATCGTGATGGGGCTGCACTTCCTCGGGATCTTCCGCATCGGCTTTCTCAATCGCCAGTGGCGCAGCGAGATGGGCGACACGAAGAACCTCGGCTTTGGCGGCGCCTACCTCATCGGTCTGGCTTTCGCCTTTGGCTGGACGCCCTGCGTGGGCCCGATCCTCGCCGCGATCCTGTTCACGGCCGCGGGCACGGACACCGCCAGTCAGGGGGCGCTGCTGCTCACGGCCTACGGCGTCGGCATGACGCTGCCCTTCGTGCTCGCGGCCGCTTTCGTCGGCCCGTTCATGGCCTTCATGTCCCGCTTCCGCCGGCACCTCGGCGTGGTCGAGAAGGTCACTGGCGCCGCGCTTGTGGTGTTCGGCGTTCTCATCGCAACCAACGCGATGAATTACATCGGGCAATGGATGCTGCAGAATTTCGAGGTGTTCCAGAGCATCGGCTGAGTCGCGGCCGGGGAACGAGAGGGAGGTAATGATGATCAGACGCTTTATGGCAATCGCCGCGGTCGCCGTTTGCATGACGGGGCCGGCGATGGCCGAGCTGGACGACAACGGGCTGCACGTCGCGCCCTGGCTGCACGAGACATTCAAGGACCTGCGCGAGGACCTCGCGGAGGCCACGGCGAACGGACAGCGATTCGCCGTCATCATCGAGCAGCGCGGCTGCATCTACTGCCGGGAAATGCACGAGGAGGTCTTCGTCGACCCCGAGATCCTGGAGATGCTGAACGACGACTACTTCTTCGTCCGCCTCGACATGTACGGCGGCACCGAGGTCACCGATTTCGACGGCGAGACCATGCGCGAGAGCGAAGTTGTCCGTCGCTGGCGCACGCTGTTCACGCCGACGATTCTTTTCTTCCCCGAAGAGGTGCCCGAAGGCATGACGGGACTTGAGGCGGCGGTGGCGACGATGCCCGGTGCCTTCAGCCGGGGAATGACCCGCAACATGATGACCTGGGTCCTGGGCGAAGGATACAACTCCGATGAGAGTTTCCAGGCGTATCACGCAAGGATTCTGCGCGAGTCCGGCGTGATATCGGAGTGAATTCCGAAGCTTCGTCAGGCTCTTCCCGGCATCATATGCAAAAAACAAAATGTATGGTTGAAATGATTGCCGTGATGAGTCTACGGTATACCAAGGGCCACAAACTCGCCCTAGGGAGGAACAACCTTGACGCGCCACTTGATGTTGGCGGCCGGCTTTGCTTTGGCCGCGACGACCCTTCATGCCGATGTCATCCTTCCGGATGACGTGGTGACGAACGAATACGGTGACATTGCTCAATCGCTGACCGGCGTGCCGGGAGACGCCGCGGCCGGACGCGATGTGATGGTGAACCGTGGTCTCGGCAACTGCATTGCCTGCCACCAGGTCACCGCGCTGGAAGATGAGCAGTTCCATGGCGAGGTCGGGCCGTCGCTCGACGGTGTCGGGGCCAGATGGGACGAGGCCGCGCTTCGCGGCATCGTTGCCAATGCGAAGATGGCCTTCCCGGACTCGATCATGCCGTCCTTCTACCGGGTGTCCGGCTTCACGCGCCCCGGAAACGCTTTCACGGGCCGGGCCGCCGAAGGCCCCCTCGAGCCGCTGCTTACGGCGCAGCAAGTCGAGGACGTCGTGGCCTATCTGATGACGCTGACAGAGTAGCGATCGGCTGCACTTGAACGAGGAGATGTAACTCATGGATCTATCACGCAGGCAGTTCGTCGGCACGGGTCTCGTGGCCGCCGCCGCCTTCTTCGGGCTTCCGAGCATCGTATCGGCCGCGACCCTGGAGGAGGCGATCGCAGCCTTCACCGGTGGCGCCGAGGCCGGTTCGGACGGGATCACCCTTATCGCGCCCGAGATCGCCGAGAACGGGAACACCGTTCCGATCGAGGTCGATGCACCCGGTGCGGAGGCCATCATGGTGCTCGCCGCAGGCAACCCGAACCCGGACGTCTGCACCTTCAACTTCGGTCCGCTGGCCGGCCGCCAGGGATGCGCGACCCGCATCCGTCTCGCCGGTGAGCAGGACGTCATCGCCATCGCGCGCATGCCCGACGGCACCTTCAAGCAGGCGCGCCAGAACGTGCGCGTCACCATCGGCGGCTGCGGCGGCTGAGCCCATCGGAGGATAGGACAAATGGCAGATAACGTTACCCCCCGCGTCCGCGTTCCCCGCGATGCATCGGCCGGAGATTCGGTCTCGGTCCGGACGCTCATCAGCCACCCGATGGAAAGCGGCCAGCGCCGTGACGGGGACGGCAACCTGATCCCGCGGTCGATCATCAACCGCTTCACCTGCGACTTCAACGGTCAGAACGTCATCGACGTGACGCTCGAGCCGGCGATTTCGACCAACCCCTATTTCCAGTTCGACGCGACCGTTCCGGAAAGCGGGACGTTCCAGTTCACGTGGTACGACGACGACGGCTCGGTCTACGAGGAGACCGCCGAGATCACGGTCACCTGAACCGGACCCGGAACCAACCGGGGCCCAGCCGTCGCAAGGGAGGAATAGTACGGCCATGAGGAAGACATCACTGTTCGGAGGCGCCGCCGTGGCGGCCGTGGCGATTGCCCTCGCGGGTGCCACGAGCGCCGATATCGGCGACGACGAGGAACTTATCGTCAACGGCGAGATCGAGATGATCATCGAGACAGCGGCCCCGGAGCATCTCCAGGACAGGCTCTCGACGATCTACTCGGGCTGGGTGTTCCGTTCCGACGAGACGCAGGCCATGCAGGCGGACGATTTCGACAATCCCGGCATGATCTTCGTCGACCAGGGTCTGGAGGCGTTCGAAACCGTAATGGGGACCGAGGGGCAGAGCTGCGCCTCGTGCCACGAGAATGCCGAAAGCCTGTCCGAGGTCCGCTCCACCTATCCCAAGTGGGACGAGGAGCGCGGGCTGGTTCAGACCGTGGAAATGCAGATCATCGAGTGCCAGACGGAGCGGATGGGCGCCGAGCCCTACGGCTACGACAGCCAGGATATGCGCAACATGACGGCGCTGATCTCGTCGGTCGGCCGTGGCATCCCGGTCAACGTCGCGATCGATGGTCCGGCGCAGGAAACGTGGGAGCAGGGCCGGGAAATCTACTACACCCGGTTCGGTCAGTTGGAACTCAGCTGCGCCAACTGCCACGAGGACAACTACGGCAACCTGATCCGGGCCGACCATCTCAGCCAGGGCCAGATCAACGGGTTCCCGACTTACCGTCTTCGGAACGCCGGACTTGTCTCGATCCACAACCGCTTCCGCGGCTGCATCCGGGACACCCGCGGCGAGACCTTCTCGGTCGGCAGCCCGGAGTTCGTGGCGCTCGAGCTCTACGTCGCCTCGCGCGGCAACGGCCTGACGGTCGAGGGACCCTCGGTCCGCAACTGACAAACCGAAAACCGCCCTGGTGCAAACCGGGGCGGTTTTGCACTTCCAAACATTCAAAATTCTGAATAACTCCTGAGGTTGAACCGATGATCTCCCGCCGCCACTTCGTTCAGGCCGCAATGGCGACCACGGCGCTCTATGGGGCGTCCGGTTTCGGGAACTGGTCGCGGCTCGCCGCGCAACAGGTGCTGAGCCAGGACGACCTGATCGGATCCAGCAATTTCGGCAACGTGACGCTGATCCACATCACCGACATCCATGCGCAGACGCAGCCGATCTACTTCCGCGAGCCGGAGTTCAACATCGGCGTCGGCGCGGCCGCGGGCCAGCCGCCGCATCTCGTCGGCGACGAATTCCGCGCGGCCTACGGGATCGAGCGCGGATCGGCCCTCGACTACGCGCTGACCTTCGACGATTTCACCTCGCTCGCCCGCACCTATGGCAGGATGGGCGGCCTCGACCGCATCGCGACGGTCGTCAAGGCGATCAAGGCCGAGCGTCCCGACGCGCTCCTGCTCGATGGCGGCGACACCTGGCAGGGCTCGCTGCCGGCGCTTCGCACCGCGGGGCAGGACATGGTCGACCTCTTCAACGCCCTGGGCGTCGAGGCGATGACCTCGCACTGGGAGTTCACGCTGGGTTCCGAACGGGTGCGCGAGATCGTCGAGGGTGGCGGCCTCAACCCCGCCTTCCTCGGCGCGAACATCTTCGACATCGAATGGGACGAGCCGGTCTTCGACGACTACCGGATGTTCGAGCGGGGCGGCACCCAGATCGCCGTCATCGGCCAGGCCTTCCCCTACATGCCCATCGCCAACCCTGGCTGGATGTTCCCCGAATACTCCTTCGGCCTCCGCCGCGAGCGTATCGCGGAAGTGGTCGAAGAAGTGCGGGCGGCCGGCGCCGAGGTCGTTGTCCTTCTCTCCCACAACGGCTTTGACGTGGATCGCCAGTTCGCCCGCGACATTCCCGGCATCGACGTGATCCTGACGGGTCACACCCACGATGCCCTGCCCGAGCCGCTGCAGGTCGGAAACACGTTCCTGATCGCCTCCGGCTCCCACGGGAAGTTCGTCAGCCGCGTGGATCTCGACGTCCGCGACGGCGGACTTCAGGGGATCGCGCATCGGCTGATCCCGATCTTCTCGGACGTCATCGCGCCCGACCCGGAGATGGCGGCGCTCGTCGCTCAGACCCGCGCTCCCTTCGAGGCGGAAATGTCCGAAGTCATCGGTACGTCCGGCTCGCTCCTTTTCCGGCGTGGCAACTTCAACGGCACCTGGGACGACGTGATCTGCAACGCGCTCATCTCGCAGCGGGACGCGCAGATCGCGCTTTCCCCCGGTTTCCGCTGGGGCGCGGCGATCCTCCCGGGCCAGGAGATCACGCGGGAAGACATCTACAACGTCACCGCCATGACCTACCCCAACGCCTACCGCACCGAGATGTCGGGCGAGATGTTGCACACGATCTTCGAGGACGTGGCCGCGAACATCTTCAACCCGGACGCCTACTACCAGCAGGGCGGCGACATGGTGCGGATCGGCGGCCTCGGCTACCGGATCGACATCCACCAGGACCAGGGCAGCCGCATCACCGACATGACGCTGCTTTCCACCGGCGAGGCGATCGAGCCCGACCGGAACTACGTGGTCGCCGGCTGGGCGTCCGTGAACGAAGGAACCGAGGGACCTCCGATCTGGGAGGTGGTGGAAAACCACATCCGCGCCGAAGGTACCGTCGAGATCCAACCCAACAACAGCGTGGATGTGGTCGGCGGCTGAGGCCGCCCCCGACACGCCAGAGACGAAAGGAAAGCCCATGTCCGACGACACGAATTTCTCATCGTCCCGCCGCAAGTTCCTCGGTGGCGCCGCAGTCGCCACGGGCGCACTGGCAACGGGCAAGCTTGTCCACGCGCAGGCGATGCCCGATCCGCTCATCACCGAGATGCAGCCGTGGCAGCAGTACCTCGGCGACGGTGTCGATGCGCGGCCCTACGGGATGCCGTCGCAATACGAGGCACACGTGGTGCGGCGCAACGTGCCCTGGCTTACGGCCGACAGTGTGAGTTCGGTCAACTTCACGCCGCTGCACGAGCTTGACGGGATCATCACGCCGAACGGCCTGTGCTTCGAGCGGCACCATGCCGGCATCGCGGAAATCGATCCGGGCATGCACCGGCTGATGATCAACGGCCTCGTGGACAACCCTCTGGTGTTCACGATGGAAGACCTGATGCGCTTCCCGCGGGAGAACCGCACCTACTTCCTCGAATGCGCGGCGAACACCGGCATGGAATGGCGCGGCGCGCAGCTGAACGGCTGCCAGTTCACGCACGGAATGATCCACAACGTTGTCTATACCGGCGTGCCGCTGCGGCTTCTTTTGGAAGAAGCGGGCGTGCGCACGAATGCCGCGTGGATCCTGCCCGAAGGCGCCGATGCCTCGGCGATGACGCGGTCGATCCCGCTGGAGAAGGCGCTCGACGACTGCCTTGTCGCCACGCACATGAACGGCGAGCGGCTGCGGCCCGAGCAGGGCTACCCGATCCGTCTGGTCGTGCCCGGTTGGGAGGGCAACATGTGGGTGAAGTGGCTGCGCCGGATCGAGGTCGGCGATCAGCCCTGGCATCACCGCGAGGAGACGTCGAAGTATACCGACCTGCTGGAGCACGGCGAAGCCCGGCGCTTCACCTGGGTGATGGACGCGAAGTCCGTCATCACGAACCCCAGCCCCCAGGCGCCGATCACCCATGGCCCGGGTCCGACCGTCATCACCGGTGTTGCGTGGTCGGGGCGTGGCACGATCCCCCGTGTGGACGTCACGCTGGACGGCGGCGCGAACTGGCACCAGGCGCGGATGTCCGGGCCGAGCTTGGACAAGTCGATGCACCGCTTCTACTACGAGTTCAACTGGGACGGCTCTCCGCTTCTGCTGCAGAGCCGGGCGCACGACTCAACGGGCTACGTGCAACCCACCAAGGAGCAGCTTCGCGAGATCCGCGGCGAGAACTCCATCTACCACAACAACGGAATTCAGACCTGGTTCGTCGACGAGAACGGCCAGGCGGAAAACGTGGAGGTCGGCTGAGCCATGAAGAAGATCGCATTTGCCGCTGGCGCACTGCTCGTCACGACCTCGATCGTCGCAATCGCACAGGAGGCCCCCGCGCCCTCCCGCGAGGGCGGCTACGGACTGGGGCGCACCGCCCTTCCCGAAGAGATCGCCGCATGGGACATTGATGTGCGTCCTGACGGCGTTGGCCTTCCGGTCGGCTCGGGCGATGTCTGGACCGGAGAGGAACTGTTCGTCGACTATTGCTCGGTCTGCCATGGCGACTTCGGTGAGGCGGTTGGCCGCTGGCCGGTGCTGGCGGGTGGCTTCGGCACGCTCGACGGAGAGGACCCTGTGAAGACCATCGGCTCCTACTGGCCGTATCTCTCGACCGTCTGGGACTACGTGCACCGGGCGATGCCCTACGGCGCGGCGCAGTCCCTGACCGACGACGAGGTCTACGCGATCACGGCTTACCTCCTCTACGTCAACAACCTTGTCGAGGACGACTTCGAGCTGTCGAACGAAAACTTCTCCGAGGTCGTGATGCCGAACGAGCAGGCGTTCTTCATGGACGACCGCGATGCCGTGGAACTTCCGCTGTTCAGCCAGGACCCCTGCATGACCGACTGCGCCGAGACGGTGGAGATCACCATGCGCGCCGCGGTCCTGGACGTGACCCCGGACACCGAAGAGGACAACGCCGTCGAGGAGGTCTCGGCACCCGCCGAGGCCGCGCCTCAGGAAACCGCGCCCGCGGGGCCCGACCCGGCGCTGGTCGCCCAGGGCGAGCAGGTCTTCCGTGCATGCGCCGCCTGCCACCAGATCGGCGAAGGCGCCGTGAACCGTGTGGGTCCGCATCTGAACGGTGTCTTTGGGCAGCCGGTCGCCGCGCACGAAGACTTCCGCTATTCCCCGGCGTTGCGCGGTGCTGGGGACTCGGGCATGATCTGGGACGAGGAGACGCTGGCCGGCTATCTCGCTGATCCGCGTGGCTTTATCCGCGGCAACCGGATGGCGTTCCAGGGCCTGCGGTCGGAGGAGGAGATCGCCGCCGTGATTGCCTATATCCAGGCCACCGGGGTCTCGAACTGACATGGGCCCGGGCCTGCGCATCTCCGCGCTGGCCCTCGCCCTCGGCGTATCGGCCGGGGGCGCTGTGGCTGAGGGCGACGCCGCGCGCGGCGAGACGCTCTACCGGCCCTGCATGGCCTGTCACATGATCGGGGAGGGGGCGATCCACCGGATCGGCCCGCATCTCAACGGAATTGTCGGGCGCGGCATCGGCTCCGCCGAAGGCTTCTCGTTCTCCGATGCGCTGCAAGAGGCCGCGGCACGCGGGGACGCGTGGGACGAAGACGCGCTGGACAGCTTCCTGGCAAATCCGCGCGGCTACCTGCCCGGGACGGCGATGGTGTTCCGCGGCATCCGCTCGGCCGAGGACCGGGCCGACCTCATCGCCTATCTTGCAGAAGAAGGTAACGCCCCTGCCGTGGCCGCCGCCGCTGCGACCTCGCCGGCGGTGTTGGCGATTCTCGAGATCGAGGGCGACGTGGCCTACGGGCAATACCTCTCGTCCGAATGCACCTCCTGCCATATCGGTGAAGGCGGGAACGACATCCCCTCGATCCAGGGGCTGCCGCCGCAGATCTTCATCGCGGCGCTGGACGCCTACCGGACCGGACACCGGCACCACCAGGTGATGAATACCCTCGCCTCCCGTCTCGGCGACGAGGAGATCGCGGCGCTTGCGGCATATTTTGAATCTATCGCGCAATAGGGGCGATCCAATTACCGGAATCCGCTATCCTCTTCGCACGAACAGGCGCGAAACGCGCAGTCAGGGAGGAGAGTAACGATGAGTTTCAACAGACGGACATTCCTGGGAACGGCCGCGGCGCTGTCGGCGACGCTCGCAGCGCCGATGATCGCCCGGGCGCAGGCCCGGCCCCGTGTCGTGGTGGTCGGTGGCGGTGCCGGTGGCGCCACTGCGGCCCGCTACATCGCGCGCGACAGCCAGGGTGCGATCGACGTCACGCTGATCGAGCCGACGCGGGCCTACTACACCTGTTTCTTCTCGAACCTTTATCTGGGTGGCTTCTACGAGTTCGACGATCTCGGCCACACCTATGGCAACCTCGCCTCGAGCTACGGGATCAACGTGGTCCACGACTGGGCCACCGGTGTCGACAGGGACGCCAAGACCGTGAGCCTCGCCGGCGGCGGGTCGGTTCCCTATGACCGGCTGGTGCTGAGCCCGGGCATCGACTTCATCGAGGACAGCGTTCCGGGCTGGTCGCTCGCCGCCCAGAACAAGATGCCCCATTCCTACAAGGGCGGCAGCCAGACCCAGCTCCTGAAGGCGCAGATCGAGGCGATGCCCGAGGGCGGCACCTTCGCGATGGTCGCCCCGCCGAACCCCTATCGCTGCCCGCCGGGACCCTACGAGCGGATCTCGATGGTCGCGCACATGCTGAAGAACATCAATCCGACGGCAAAGATCCTTGTCGCCGACCCGAAAGAGAACTTCTCGAAACAGGGGCTCTTCGAGGATGGATGGGAACGGCATTATCCGGGAATGATCACCCGCATCGGTCCCGATTTCGGCGGTGGCAATGTCGAGGTCGACCCCGAAGCGATGACCATCACGATCGACGGCATGGTCGAGAATGTCGATGTCTGCAACGTCATCCCGGCGCAGCGCGCGGGCACCATCGCCTTCGCCGCAGGCATCACCGACGGGAACTGGGCACCGGTGTCTGCCTACGACCTTTCGAGCCGGATCGACCCCGAGATCCACGTCCTCGGCGATAGCGCCGAGCAGGGCGCGATGCCCAAATCCGGCTTCTCGGCCAACAGCCAGGCGAAGGTCTGCGCCAACGCGATCATCGCGGCGCTGACCGATGCGCGCGCCTTCCCGCCGCGCTTCGCCAATACCTGCTGGTCGCTCATCGACACCGATGACGGCGTGAAGGTCGGCGCGACCTACGAAGCCTCGGACGAGGGGATCGTCTCGACCTCCAGCTTCATCAGCCAGGTGGACGAAACCGCCGAAGTCCGGGCCGAAACCTACCGCGAGAGCCTCGGCTGGTACGACGCCATCGTGGACGACATGTTCGGGTGATCCGAACCTCGACCCGGGGGGCGGTCCTGCTTCCCCCCGGGCTGCAACTGACGGCCAATATCTTCTAGAAGGACCTCAGGCCATGAAGACCAAGATCGCTTCCCTCCTTTTCAGTGCGTCCGTGGCGCTTGCAGGAACGGCCCATGCCCAGGACGTGATCACCTACAACTTCGACGGCAGCTTCGGGGATGCGACCTTCGCCGTCGAAAACGCCATCGTCGACCGGGGCCTCGTCATCGACTACGTCAGCCATGTCGGCGAGATGCTGGCGCGCACCGGCGCCGATGTCGGATCGTCCGCGATGATCTTCGATAATGCAGACATCTTCCTCTTCTGCTCGGCGGCCGTGTCCCGCCGCGTGATGGAGGCGGATCCGATGAACATCGTGCATTGTCCCTATTCGATCTTCGTGGAGGAGCGGGACGGTGGCGTGACGATCGGCCACCGCGCCTATCCCGATGGGCCGATGCAGGAGGTCGAGGCATTGCTCGACTCGATCATCCTCGACGCGATGGGGCGCTGATCGGCAACGGTCCCGCGCGGCCTGCAACTTGACCTGCATCAACGCGGGCCGAGGGCATCGCTCCTAAGCGTTTTCGAAACGCTTTCGAGGGACGTCACGTGATCGAAACCCTGCTCGAGACTTACGGCGACGGCATGGTGCTGTTGCTCGCGGGTCTGCTGACCGGCCTTGTCTTCGGCGTTGCGGCCCAGCGGTCGCAATTCTGCCTGCGCGCATCGACGGTGGAACTTTCGCGGGGCCAGATCGGGCCGCGCATGTCGATCTGGCTCATCGTTTTCGCGACTGCCGTTGCGGCCACCCAGGGCGCGATCATGGCCGGTTGGCTCGATGTCGCCGACGCGCGGCAATTGTCGGGTGCCGGGAGCATGTCGGGGGCGATCATCGGCGGGCTGATGTTCGGGATCGGGATGGTCTTGGCCCGAGGGTGCGCAAGCCGTCTTCTTGTCCTCTCGGCGACCGGCAACCTCCGGGCGCTTGTTACCGGTCTCGTCCTGACGCTGGTCGCGCAATCGGCGCTGAGCGGCGTGCTTGCGCCGCTCCGCGAGGGGATCTCGCAGCTGTGGCTCATCAACGGGCCGGAACGGGACCTGATGCAGGGCCTCGGTCTGTCTCGGGTCGCGGTCTTCGTCATGGCGTTGGCGGGCCTCGCTGCGTCGCTCGCGCTGGCGCATGCCCGGGGGGTCCGTCCGATGGCGGCCCTGGCCGGTGTCGGCGTGGGCCTGTCGATCACGCTCGGCTGGTTCCTGACCTACACGATCGCCCAGGCCTCCTTCGAGATCGTGTCCATCTCGAGCGTCACGTTCACCGGCCCGGCGACCGACACGCTCATGGCGCTGGTGACAGAGCGCAGCGTGCCGCTCTCGTTCGGGATCGGCCTCGTGCCCGGCGTTTTCATGGGCGCGGGACTGGCGGCCATTCTGGCGGCCGAATGGAAGATCCAGCGCTTCGGCGCGGACACACCCATGGAACGCTACATCGTGGGCGCGGTTCTGATGGGGTTCGGCGCGATGCTGGCTGGCGGCTGCGCCGTGGGCGCGGCGGTGTCAGGCGGCTCGATCATGTCCCTGACGGCCTGGGTCGCGGGCGCGTCGATCTGGGCGGGCGGCATGGCGACCTCGGTCCTGTTGGATCGGGTGTCTCCGGCGAATCCTGCGGCGGCCTGACCAACGGACCTCAGGAAAGCAGTTCGGCGTCGCGGAAGGCGGCCTGCGCCGCTGCGTGGTGCCGTGCGGGAAGCCTGTCCCAGAAGTCCTCGATCAGTGCCGGCCATTGTGGCGCCTTCACGAGAAATCGATAGCGGTGATAGTGCAGCACATGCGCATCGGGCGTCGCGGAATAATCCTTTCGCCGGGTCAGCGCGTAGTTCCACGAATGCGTCAGCACCTCGGTCCGATAGCCGAACCGGGCCAAGGCCAGCGGCAGGCTGATCTGGTCGAGCCAGGGCCGCTTGCCGCCCACCGGGCAATCGTGATCGACGGCCAGCGCCGTCTCGATCCAGCGATCGGCGAAACGCGTCTCACCTGTCGCGGCGCGGTCCGGAAACGCCACGAAACCGGCGTTGTAATAGGGCACGAACTCCCGCCCGCGCCCGCGCAGGAGGCGCACACGTTCTTCCGGCATCGGCAGGCCGAAATGGGCATAGGCCCGTTCCCAGCGGTCGTCGTCGGCGCCCCAGGTCGGCACGCCTTCGGGCGCGGCGGCGACGGTATCCGGCGGCAATTGGGCCATCTCCAGCAGTGGGCGAAGCACGACCATGTCCGTGTCCAGGAACACCGCGCGCGACGTCTCGCGCCGGTCGGAGGCCGCGACCATCTTGTTGCCGTGCGGGTAGGGCGCCCGCCAGTCCGGCGGCGGCGGAAGCGGGCGAAGCTCCACTCCGCAGGCGTCATAGAGATCGCGCGTCAGGGGCGAGACATTGGCCATTCGCCCCGGCGTGACATAGGCGTAGAGATGCGGGGCCGGACCGCCCTCATGGGCACGGGCGAGCGAGCCGGCCAGGAGCCAGCTCTGCATTTCCAGCCTATCCCCGTCGGCGACGAAGAGGATCGACAGGTCGGCCTGACCTTCGGAGGGTCCCATCGCGCTGCCCCGGCGCTCCGCCTTGTTCTGCCCGTTCGTCCCACCTTGCCCTGAAACGTACTGCGTTTCCAGACACGCCGGAGGGGCGCGGTTCAGACCTCGAGATCGGAGACGAAGATGCCGTCATGACCGCCGCGGCTGTTCTCGACCAGCATGCCGCCCGCGCGGACGTGGTCGGGATGCGCCTCGTAGGCGAGGTGCACGTCGCGGTTCTCGAAGAACACGGCAAAGCCGTAGGTGTAGCGCGCCGATTTCCCCTCGAAGTCGCGGTTGGGTCCGTGGTGGAAGCCCGACATGCCCGGGATCGACAGCCCTGCGAGGATCTCGCATGCCTCGCGGATGCGGGCCTCGGCCTCGGGCGAGGCGGGGTCGAACAGGACGGTATGGATCAGCATTGGCTCACTCCGGGGGCTGGATCAGGATCGCGCGGAAATCGTTCACGTTGGTAAGGGTCGGGCCGGTCACGACCTGCGCGCCTATCTTGTAAAAGAATGAATGGGCGTCGTTGATGTCGAGCGCCGCTTGCGGGTCGACGCCTGCGTCGCGGGCGGCCTTGAGCGTGCCCGGCCCGATCACGGCACCGGCCACTTCGGCCGCGCCGTCGACTCCGTCGGTGTCGCAGGCGATGGCGTGGATGCCGGGCGCGCCGTCCAGCGCGAGGGCCAGGGCCAGCGCGTATTCCGCGTTCGGCCCACCGACCCCGTCGCCGCGCCGGGTCACGGTCAGTTCGCCACCCGAGAGGATGACGTGGGGCCCCCTGGCCTTCCTCGCGATCTCCGCATGGGCGCGCGCGACCTCGCGTGCCTCGCCTTCGATCGCGTCGCCGAGGATCTCGACGGTGTAGCCTTGAGCTTCCGCCGTCTCGGCCGCGGCGGCGAGCGACTGCGACGGTGCGGCGACGATCAGGTTCTCGACGAGTGACAGGCGCGGATCATCGGGTGTCACGGGGTCCCCGCCGCCGTCGAGGAAGCTCGCGATGGACGCGGGCGGTGTCACGCCCCAACGCTCCAGCGCTGCGCGCGCGCGGGCGGCATCGCCGCTGTGGCCGACGGTCGGACCGCTTGCGATATCGCCGGGCCGGTCGCCGGGGACATCGGAAATCATCAGGGCCAGCATGCGTGCCGGGTAGGCAGCGACGGCCAGACGCCCCCCCTTCACCGCAGAGATCTCCTTGCGGATGCCATTGATCTCCCCGATCGGCGCACCGGAGGCCAGCAGCGCCTGTGTCAGCGCCTGTTTCTCGGCCAGCGTGATCCCGTCCGCCGGTCGGATCAGCAGTGCCGATCCCCCGCCCGAGATCAGCGCGAGCACGAAATCCTCCTCGCCGCACGTGGCCAGCAGGTCCAGCATCCGTCCCGTCGCCGCCACGCCCGCCGCGTCCGGCACAGGATGCGCGGCCTCGACGATCTCGATGCCCCGGCAGGGACGCGCATAGCCGTAACGCGTGATGACCAGGCCTTCACAGGGCCCCCATTCTGCCTCGACGGCCTCGGCCATCCGCGCGCTCGCCTTGCCCGCGCCGATCACGACGACCCGGCCTTCGGGCTTCGGCGGCAGGAACCGCGCAAGGCTGCGCATCGGGTCGGCGACCTCGACGGCACGCGCGAACATCTCTCGGAGGAGGTCTTCGGGGCTCATGTCAGTTCCCAAGGCTGGAGGCGCGAGGGACGAGGTGCACCGCCGCGCGTTGTTCGGGCGGCGGTATCTGCCCGTCCGAAAGCCATCCGAGCAATGCCGCCGCCGTGTCCCGCGCAAAGACCGCGATATCGCAGGAGACCGATGAGAGTTGCGGCCAACTCAGGGCGCATTCCTCGATGTCGTCGAAACCTATGAGGCGCATGTCGGAACCCACCACGACGCCTTCGCGCGCGAGCCCCGCCAGCATCCCCAGCGCCACCAGGTCGTTGAAGCAGAGCGCCGCGTCGCAGTCGGGATGCTCGGCGCGGATCCGCCTGGCGGCCTCCAGTCCGAAGGCGCGCGAGGTGCGGCCCGGCAGGCGCAACGGCTCCATCCCGGCTTCGGCGAGCGCAGCGGAATAGCCCGCCATCCGCTCCTGCGTGATGGACCGCTCATCCTGCCCGCCGACAAAAGCGATCCGCCGCGTGCCAAGGCCGATCAGGTGCCGGGTCGCCTCGGCGCTGCCGTGGGCGTAGTCGAAGCTGGAAAAGGGGAAGAGATCGGTGCGCTCGTCCATCTTCCGCAAGACCTGCAGGGTCGGGATGCCGGCGCGTGCAAGCGGATCGAAGGTTGCCCCCGCCTCGCCATGGGCGGGACAGATCACGACGGCGTCGACGCCATGCTCGATCATCGACCCCATGAGTTTCGCCTGCAATGCGGTGTTCTCGTCGGAATTCGAGATGACGGTGGCATATCCTGCGGCGGCCAGCGCCATCTGGAGGGACGCCGCGAATTCCGTGAAGAACGGGTTGCGCAGGTCGTTGATGACGAGGCCCACGAGGCCCACGGACGAGCCGCGAAGCGTCGCCGCGGCGCGGTTGTAGACGTAGCCCAGTTCTCGCATCGCATCGCGCACCAGGTTCGCCGTTTCCGCGCGGACCTGCGGGCTGCCTTGAAGGACCAGCGAGACGGTCGACTTCGACACGCCCGCGCGGGCGGCGACGTCGGTGATGGTGGGGCGGCGCTTCATGTTCCCTTGCTAGCCGTCGATCCCGTGAAGCGCCAGCAACGTGCGCATCCGCGCCTTGGCAAGGTCGGGGTCGCGCAGGAGGCGGGCCCGGTCGGCGAGGCGGAAGACCTCGGCGTAATGCGTGATCTCGCGCGAGGACTGGAAACCGCCGGGCATCACGAAATGGGTCTGCGTCCCGTTCAGCCAGGACAAAAACGCGATGCCCGCCTTGTAGAACCGGGTCGGCGCCTTGAAGATCTCGCGGCTGAGGGGAACCGTGGGCGCCAAAAGCGCGTGGTAGGTTTCGGGGTCGCCCTTCGCCAGCGCCTCGAGCGCCTGGCTTGCGGCGGGCGCGATGGCGGCGAAAATACCGAGAAGCGCGTGGGAGTGATGCGTGCCATCCCCCTCGATCAGCGGCGCGTAGTTGAAATCGTCACCGGTGTAGAGGCGGACGCCCTCGGGCAGGCGGGCGCGGAACGCCTCTTCATGCGCCTGATCGAGAAGCGAAATCTTGATCCCGTCCACCTTGTCTGCATTGCGCGCGATGAGGTCGAGCACGAAGTCCGAGGCGTCGTCCACGTTTTCGGTGCCCCAGTACCCTTTCAGCGCCGGATCGAACATGTCGCCAAGCCAATGCAGGATTACGGGCCCGGCCGCCTGCGCCAGCAGCGTGTCGTAGACGCGGGCATAGGTCTTGGCCGTCGCACCGATGGCGGGCAACGCACGGGTGGCCATGAGGATGATCTGCCCGCCTGCGGCCTCGATCGCCTCCATCTGTTCCGCATAGGCGGCGATGATCGTCTCGGCCCCGGTCAGGTCCACCGGGTCGCGCTGGTCCGTGCCTGCCCCGCAGGCAACGCGGGGCTTCAGAGGGTGCGCTCGGGCGGCCTGCATCGTCCTCTGGATCAACTCCAGTGCCGTCGGCCAGTCCACGCCCATGCCCCGCTGCGCCGTATCCATCGCCTCGGCGAGCCCAAGGCCCTGGTCCCAGAGCCCCTGCCTGAACGCCAGTGTCGCGTCCCAGTCGACGGCGGGCCGCGTGTCCCATGGGGACCGTTCGGCCAGCGGATCGGAGATCACGTGCGCGGCGGCGAATGCGGTGCGGGTCAGCGCAACCTCAGGCGCGCGGGGCACCAGCGGCTCCCTGGTCAGGCGATAGGCTTCCAGCGTTCCGGCATAGGTTGGGAGGCGCATGGGTTAGGCTCCGTGATCGGCCTTGATCATGTCGGCGGCCTTCTCGCCGATCATGATTGCCGCCGCGTTGGTGTTGGACGAGATCACATTGGGCATGATCGAGTTGTCGACGACCCGCAGCCGCCCGATCCCGTTGAAGCGCAGGTGGGGATCGACAACCGCGCCCGCATCGACGCCCATCCGGCAGGTCCCCGCACAATGATGCGAGGTCTTGGAGTGCTCGCAGATGAAGGCAAAGTACTCTTCGTCGGTCTTCACGTCAGGACCCGGCAGACGCTCGGCCTTGATGAAGGGCTTGAGAGGTTCTTGTGCAAGAATCTGCTGGGTCAGCTTCAGGCCGCGGATCGACATCTCCCGGTCGCGCGGATCGGCGCAGTAGTTGGGGTCGATCAGCGGCGCCTTCGCGGGATCGTCACTGGCCAGCCGCACCGTGCCGCGCGACCGGGGCCGCAGGTAGCATGAATTGAGCGTCACCCCGCCGTCGGGCATCGCGGCCACGCCGGCCTCGATCCCCGTGCCGAGACCGAGGTGGAATTGCAGGTCGGGCGACCGCGCGTCGGGATCGGCATACCAGAAGCCCCCCGTCTCGAAGAGGCTGGACGCCACGGGGCCGGTGCGGCTGAGGAGATACTGAAGCCCGGCAAGCGCCGAGAGGTGCAGCTTGGCGTAACGGTCGTAGGTATGCGGCCCAGACACCTCGCAGATGCAGTAGAGGTCGAGGTGATCCTGGAGGTTCTCGCCGACGTTCGGCTGGTCGAGAACCACCTCGATCCCGAGGTCGTGCAGGTGATCGGCGGGCCCGATCCCGGACAGTTGCAACAGGCGCGGGGTGCCGATGGCGCCGGAGGACAGGATCACTTCCGCGGCTGCCGTCAGCCGCGTGCCATCCATGAGCGTCACGCCGGTCGCGCGCCCGTTCTCCACGTCCAGCCGCCGAACCTGTGCGCCGTATTTCACGGTCAGGTTCGCGCGCCCCCGGTTCGGCGCGAGATAGGCCATCGCGGCCGAGGATCGCCGCGCGTTCCTCTGGGTGAGCTGGTAGTAGGCGACGCCGCCCTGGCTTTCGCCGTTCACGTCCATGTTGCGCGGGATGCCGAGCGCCTGCGCTGCCTCGAAATAGGCCTCGCAGATCGGCAGGGGCGCGGCGGGTTTCGAAACGCCCAGCGGCCCCCCCTTGCCATGCCAGCGGTTGTTCCAGGTGTCGTTGTCCTCGGCCTTGCGGAAGTAGGGCAGGACGTCCTCGTATCCCCAGCCCTCGCAGCCCATCTGCCGCCATTCGTCATAGTCGAGCGGGTTGCCGCGCGTGTAGATCTGCGCGTTGATCGCCGATCCGCCGCCGATCACCTTGGCCTGCGTGTAGGTGAAGACCTTGCCGCCCATGTGCCGCTGCGGGACCGTGCTCCAGCCCCATGAGGCCACGCCCTTCGTCATCTTCGCGAAGCCCGCCGGCACGTGAAAGAGCGGGTTCCAGTCCCGCCCCCCGGCCTCCAGAAGGCAGACCGAGACGGCGGGGTTCTCGCTCAGCCGCGCGGCGAGAACGCTTCCGGCACTGCCGCCGCCGATGATGATGAAGTCGTAGCCCTCGGCCATGGAAACCCCTCTAGAGCCGGTGGATGGACAGGCCGCCGTCGACGGGGATGACGGCGCCGGTGGCGAAGTCGAAATCCCCGCGCGCCAGCGGCACGGCGATGCGCCCGATATCGGCGGGTTCGCCCCAGCGTCCGGCGGGCACGAGGCCGCCGGTGATGCGCGTGTCGTAGCGGTCGGCGACGGGCGCGGTCATCGGCGTACGGATGATGCCGGGGCGGATTTCGAAGACACCGATCCCCTCGGGCGCGAGGCGGGCGGCGAGCGCCTTGACCATCATCGCGGCGCCTGCCTTGGAGATGCAGTATTCCGTGCGGTCCGGCGATACGATCTCGGCGCTGACCGAGGTCACCACCTGGATGGACCGGTAGGGATCGGCTGGAAGGCGCAGCATTCGACGCGCGCATTCCTGTATAAGAAAGAACGCGCCACGCAGGTTGATCTCCATGCAGCGGTCGAAACTCTCGGGCGTCATATCGAGGAGATCGCCGCGTGTCATGGGCGGAACGCCGGCGTTGGACACCAACGTCGTGACAGGCCCGAGGGCCGCCTCCAACGCGTCCATCGCCGCGCCGACGCCCTCGATCCGCGCAAGGTCGTGGGTCACATGCACCGCGCCCGGCATCGCCACCAACGCGTCGCGCACCGCGGGATCGTCCGCGCCGCGCTCGGACATCAGCGCGACGCGCCAGCCCGCGGCGTGGAGCGCCTTCGCGATGCCAAGCCCGATGCCCTGCTGCCCGCCCGTGACCAGCGCCGTTCCCGTCATGCCGCCGCCTCCGCCGTCCGTTCCGCCACCTCGTGCGCCACGCGCAGCGCATGGGCCGCTATTGTCAGCGAGGGGTTCACCGCCGCCGAGGTCGGCAGAACGCTCGCATCCGCGATCCAGAGGTTCGCGTGGTCATGCGACCGGCCCCATGGGGTCACGACGCTGTTGCCCGGGTCTTTGCCCATCCGTGCCGTGCCGCACTGGTGAGAGGGCGTGCGTCGGTCGAAGGCTTTCGACAGGATTACCGGGAACCCGGCACGGCGAAGGCCGGCCTTCAGTTCGACCAGCAGCGTCTCGTGCGCGCTCCAGTTGGACCGGGTCCAGTTCAGGACGATCTCGCCGTCCCTCAGCGTCACGCGGCTATCGGGATCGGGCAGGTCCTCGGACATCACATAGAAGTCGATGGCCCTGTCCGAGATGACCTGCGCCAGCCAGCGCGGCAGCCCCGTCTGAGCCGCGAGGATCGGCCCGGAGACCCGGCCCAGAAGCTGCACGTTGCCGAGCGGCTCACCGTTCGGACCGCCACCGGAGTACCAGTCGTTCAGGTACAGCGTCTTCTGGTAGACCGACCGGTTCCGCCGCGCCGAGAGCGCCAGCAGCGCCGAGCAATTGTGGTTCATGAAGTTCCGCCCCACCTGGTCTGAGCGGTTGGCAAGCCCGGAGGGATGGCTGTCGGTAGCTGAACGCAGCAGGATCGCGGCGCTGTGGACGGCGCCGGCGGCCAGCACCACCTGCCGGGCTGCGATGCGCCCTGCACTCGTGAGCGCGGCGGTGATCCGGCCCGACGCGTCCGCCTCCAGCCGGTCCACCGTGACGCCCGTGCGCAACTCCACGTTCGGGTGCTTCAGCGCCTCGGCCAGTCCGACGCTTTCGGCATCCATCTTGGCGCCGGTGGTGTCCGGGAAGGCATCCCACGGCGTCGCGGCACGGGCCAGCCATTGTTCGATGTCCACCCCGAGCGGGAGGGAGGCAGGGTGCAGGCCCGCGCGTTTCAGGCGGCGGCGGAGGTCCGCGATTTCGGGCTCGTCAGGGACGGGGGGGAACGGATAGGGCCCCGAATGCGGCGGCTCGGTCGGATCTTCGCCTATGGCACCCCGCACGCGGTAGAGCGTCTCGGCCTGCTGGTACCAGGGCTCGATCTCGTCATAGGAAATCGGCCAGCCGGGCGCGGTTCCTCCCATATGCCGCCGGGCCGCGAAATCCTCGGCGCGGTAGCGCATGAGGACCGCGCCATAGAACTTCGTGTTTCCGCCGACGCAGGCGTAGTTGCCGGGATTGAAGCGCGCTCCCTCCGGGGTCAACCAGGTCTCCATGGGCCGGAAATGGCCGCGGGCGAAGATCGCCTCGGGGTCGCGTGCCTCGGACGTGTCTTCCAGCCGCTCGCCCCGCTCGAGAATCAGGATGCGCCGACCCGACGGAGCGAGCGCCGCCGCCGTCGTCGCCCCGCCCATGCCGGAGCCCACGATAAGGACGTCCACCTCGCTCAAGCCCTCGTTCCTCCCCGCGATCGATCTTTTGGATCGTTCCAATTTTCATGGATAGCAAAAGAAACGCCCCCCGAAAAGGGGGGCGTCGCGCGCTTCAGGCGATACGATCTTCCGTCTTCGGGTCGAACAGAACGGCCTTGTCCATGTTCACGGCGAAGTCGAAGACATGGCCGGGATGCACGTCCGCATCCGCGCGCATCCGCGCGATGCAGTCCTTGCCCGAAACCGTCATCGTCACGAAGGTGTCCGACCCTGCCGGCTCGGTCACGGTGACCATGTTCGGCAGCGCCTGCACGTTCCGCGCATTTCGGTCCGCACCTTCCGGATCGGTGATCGCCTCCGGCCTGATGCCTAGGTGCACGGGCATGTCCTTGTAGCTGGCATATGCCGCCGGGGCGTTCTCGATCCTGAGGGCGAGGTCGTGCCCCGCGTGATCGGTGATAACCGCATGGAGCGCACCGTTCTGTTCCACCAACCGCGCGGGCAGGACGTTCATCGCGGGGCTGCCCATGAAGGTGGCCACGAACAGGTTCGCGGGGCTGTCGTAGATTTCCTTTGGTGTGCCGAGCTGCTGCACATATCCGTCATACATGACCGCGATCCGGGTCGAGAGCGTCATGGCCTCGATCTGGTCGTGGGTCACGTAGACGATCGTCGTGCCAAGCTTCTGGTGGAGTTTCTTGATCTCGGTGCGCATGTCGACGCGCAGCTTGGCGTCGAGGTTCGAGAGCGGTTCGTCGAACAGGAACACGTCCGGGTTCCGCACCAGGGCCCGGCCCATGGCGACGCGTTGACGCTGGCCGCCCGACAGCTGCCCGGGCTTGCGCGCCAGCAGGTTCTCGATCTGCAGAAGCTCGGCGACCTCCTTCATCTTCCGCTCGCGCTCGGGCTTGGGCGTGCCGTGCATCTCAAGCCCGAAGGTGATGTTCTGGCCCACCGTCATGTTGGGGTAGAGAGCGTAGGACTGGAACACCATGGCGATGTTCCGCTTGGAGGGGTGGACGCCGTTCACGACCCGGTCCCGGATCTTGATCTCGCCGGAGGTGATCCCCTCCAGCCCCGCGATCATGTTCAGGAGCGTGGACTTGCCGCAACCGGAGGGTCCGACGAGGACGAGGAACTCGCCCTCCTCCACCGAGATGTCCACACGGTGCAGCACTTCGACGGCGCCGTAGGACTTGGTGACGTTGTCGATGTCGAGGAAACCCATGGTGTCTATCCTTTGACCGAGCCAGCCATGAGGCCGCGCACGAAGTAGCGACCGGCGACGATGTAGACGAGAAGCGTGGGGGCGGCGGCCATGATGGCGCCGGCGAAATGCACGTTGTATTCGCGCACGCCCGTGGACGAGTTGACCAGGTTGTTGAGCGCGACCGTCATCGGCGCGGCATCCCCGCTGGCGAAGCTCGCGCCGAAGAGGAAGTCGTTCCAGATGTTGGTGAACTGCCAGATGAAGCTGACCGCGATGATCGGCCCGGACGATGGCAGCATGATGCGCCAGAAGATCTGGAAGAAACCGGCCCCGTCGATCTGTGCGGCGCGCACCAGTTCCGTGGGGAAGGCCGCGTAGTAGTTGCGGAAGTAGAGCGTGGTGAACCCGATCCCGTAGACGAAGTGCACCAGGATCAGGCCCGGCGTCGTTCCCGCGATCTGCAGGATGCCGAGGATGCGGGCCATCGGGATCAGGACGATCTGGAACGGGATGAAGCAGGAAAACAGCAAAAGCCCGAAGATCAGCGTGTCGCCCCGGAACCGCCACTTGGTCAGGACGTAGCCGTTGAGCGCGCCCACCACCGTCGACATTACCACGGCGGGCACCGCCATCATGATCGAGTTCATGAAGTAGGGTCGCAGGCCCGTGGGCTGCACGCCGATCTGCGCGGTGGACCACGCGCTGAGCCAGGGCTCGATCGTCCATTGCCGGGGCAGGGCGATCATGCCGCCGCCCGTGATCTCCTCAAGCGGCTTCAGCGAGTTCAGAAGCATGATGAGGAAAGGCAGCAGGTAGAACAGCGCGAAGAGCAGAAGGAAAAGGTAGACGAACACCCGCGCCGCGTTCGAGGAGCGGACGGCGTTTTCGGTCGATGCGGCGGCCATCACTTCTTCTCCTTCAGTTCGGCGTAGAGATACGGGATCATGATCGCCGCGATGGTCATCAGCATGATCACCGCCGAAGAGGCGCCGATCCCCATCTGGTTCCGCGTGAAGGTGTAGGAATACATGAAGGTCGCTGGCAGCGCCGTGGCATTGCCGGGCCCGCCGCCCGTCAGCGCGATGACGAGGTCATAGCTCTTGATCGCAAGGTGGCTGAGGATGACGAAGGCCGACAGGAACGCGGGGCGCAACTGTGGCAGGATGATCCGCCGGTAAAGCTGAAAGTTCGACGCGCCGTCCATCTGGGCGGCCTTCAGGATCTCGTTGTCGATCCCGCGCAGGCCCGCGAGGAACATCGCCATGACGAAGCCAGAGGATTGCCAGACCGCGGCGATGACGACGGTGTAGATCGCCATTTCGCGGTCCTTGATCCAGTCGAAACTGAAATTCTCGAAGCCCCAGAGATGCATCGTGTTCTCGATGCCGATGCCTGGGTCGAGGAACCACTTCCACGCCGTGCCGGTCACGATGAACGACAGCGCCATGGGATAAAGGAAGATGGGCCTCAGGACGCCTTCGCCGCGGATCTTCTGGTCGAGGAAGATGGCGAGGAGCAGCCCGATGATCGTAGAGATCACGATGTAGAGCGAGGCGAAGATCGCGAGGTTCTTGATCGCGACGTTCCATTCGCGGATGCGGAACAGCCGGTCGTAGTTGTCCCAGCCGACCCAGCCGAAGGACGGAAGCATCCGGCTGTCGGTGAAGCTGAGGTAAATGGTGAAGGCGATGAAGCCGTAGACGAAGATCACCATGATCGCGAAGGACGGCGCCAGCACGATCTTCGGCAGCCAGTTCTGAAGTCGCGTGCGGAAATCCGCTCCGGACCCGGCGAAACCGTCGGTTGCGGCCATGCCACCCTCCCCTTGTTCGGTGATGTCCGGGCGTCCCGCCCGGAAGGTGGGGCCGGCCCCGCAAGGGCCGGCCCGCAAGGCGCCCTTTTACTGGGCGATCTCGACCGCGGTGACGAGTTCGGCTGCCGCCGTCTCGGCGTCGTACTCACCGTTGAAGTGCGCGGTGATCACGTCGTACATCGCGTTCTGAACCGACGGCGGGTTGGCGTGGCCGTGGGCCATGGAGCCGAACAGCGTGCCGCCCGCCGAGGCTGCGGCAAGCTGGGCCATGCCCATCTGGCCACAAGCGTCGAACTGATCGCTGGGGATGTCGGTGCGCGCGGGCACCGAACCCTTAACGAGGTTGAAGGCGATCTGGAACTCGGGGCTCATCACGGCCGAGGCCATGGCGAGTTGCGCCTCCTGGGCCGCCGGGTCCGACACGTTGAACATGGCGAACTCGTCGGAGTTGAAGGTGACGGTGCCTTCGGTGCCGGGCACGCGGAAGCACTGGAATTCCTGTCCCGCGGTCTGGCCCGCGTTCACGAATTCACCCTTCGCCCAGTCGCCCATGATCTGGAACAGCGCTTCGCCGTTGATCACCATGGCCGACGCGAGGTTCCAGTCGCGGCCCGAGAAGTTGTCGTCCACGAAACCGCGCAGCGTCTCCATGCGCTGGAACGCCTCGACCATTTGGTCCGAACCCAGCGCCTCGGGGTCGAGATCGACCATCGACGCCTGGTAGAACTCCGGCCCGCCGACGCCCATCACCATCGATTCGAAGACGGTGGCGTCCTGCCATGCCTGCCCGCCATGAGCGAGCGCGGTGTAGCCGGCGTCCTGCGCGGCCTGCATTGCGGCCACGAATTCGTCCCAGGTGGTCGGCTGGGAAATGCCCAGCTCTTCCATCAGCGCCGTATTGGCCCAGACCCAGTTGGTCGAGTGCACGTTCACCGGCGCAGCGACCCAGTGGCCGTCATACCGGGCGAAACGCTGCAGCGCCTCGGGCACCACGGCCTCCCAGCCCTGCTCGTCGGCGAGGGTATCGAGGTTGGCAAGCGCGCCTTCGGCGGCCCAGTCCTGGATCGCGAAGCCGAGCATCTGGACGGCGGTCGGCGGGTCGCCGGCGGTGACGCGGGCGCGAAGGACGGTCATGGCGTCCGAGCCGCCGCCGCCTGCGACGGGCATGTCGGTCCAGCTGACGCCCTGGCCCTCGAGGTCCTGCTTGAGGACGTTGAGTGCAGCGGCTTCGCCGCCCGAGGTCCACCAGTGCAGCACCTCGACGCCCTGCGCCGACGCGACGGACGTCGAGAGCGCGAGAGCGGCCGCACCCATCTGAAGTTTCCGCATCAAGGTCATGATATTCCTCCCTGTTGACCAAGGTCCGGTTTGGACTGTGGAATTGAAACGTTATAAATCGGGGCAAAGTCAACCCTGAATTGATGGGCGCCCTGCATCCGATCCCAGTGGATATCCCTGTAAAAAAACCGATTTTCTGCAGTGCGGCGATGCAGATGCGGCGAGGCAGGGGTATTGAAACGTTTGCAAAACGCTGCAAGATGACTCGTGTTGCAACCATGGGGCGACCAAGGCGTATGACGCGCGACACCGGATCCGGACAGGCCCTTGCCGGCACTGTGAAACCGACGCTGCGCACCATAGCGCAGGCGACGGGTTTCTCCGTCGCGACGGTGTCCCGCGCGCTGGCCGACGATCCGCGAATCGCCGCGCGCACCCGCGCCACCGTGGCCGAGGCGGCGAAGCGGCTGGGCTATATCCCCGACCGTGCCGCGCGGCGCCTTCGCACGGGCCGCACGCAGGTCGTGACGCTTCTGCTCAATACCGAGCACGAGTTTCTCGGCTTTACCCACGAGTTTCTCTCGGGAATCACCGAGGCGCTGCGCGGTACGGGCTACGCCGTGACCGTGGTGCCGGATGACCCCGGCGACAACCGGCTGGCCCCCGTGCGGACGATCCTTCGCAACAACCTCGCCGACGGAATTCTGTTTACGCGGACCGAGTGTTTCGACCCGCGTGTCCGCCTGCTGATGGAGGCCGGGTTCCCCTTCGTGAGCCATGGGCGAACGGAATTCACGACGCCCCATCCTTTCGTCGATTTCGACAACGAGGCTTTCGCGCGGGCCGCCGTGGCGCGGCTGGTCGCCAAGGGACGCCGGCGGCTCAGCATGATCCTGCCCGACGAGAAATTCACGTTCTGCCAGCATCTGCGCTACGGCTTCCTGTCGGCCGCGCGGGAGGCCGGGGTCTGCCACGAGGTCGTGGCAGGCGTCACGCTCGACTCCGACCGGGAGCGGATGGCCGTGGCGCTGAAGCAGGCGCTCGCCGGGCCCGAGGCGCCCGACGGGTTCGTCTGCGTGGGCGAGGTCACGGCGCTGGTGACCATGGCCGCGCTGACGGACACCGGAATGACGCCCGGCATCGACGCCGACATCATCGCCAAGCGCGCTTCGCCGATCTTCGACAACATCCGCCCGCGGATCGACACTGTCTTCGAGGACCTTCGCGCCACGGGCAACGCCATGGGACAGATGCTGCTCCGGCGCATGGAAGGTGCACCGCCCGAGGACCTTCAGGTCCTTTTCACGCCCGGTGAGGTGACGGGCGCCTGACCTCATGCCGCGACCCAGGGGCGGCGGGTGGCGCCGATGCGCATCTGCACGGTCTTGGCCTCGAGGAATTCCTCCAGCCCGTAGCGGCCGAGCTCGCGCCCCTGTCCCGACTGCTTGACGCCACCGAAAGGCAGTTCGGCGAAGCCGTCCATCCAGGTGTTGGTCCAGACCGTCCCCGCATGCACCCGCCGCGCGAAGTCGAGGCAGGTCGAGATGTCCCGGCTCCAGACCCCCGCCGACAGGCCGTAGCTTGCGCCATTGGCCAGCGCGATGGCCTCGTCGGCTTCGCGGAAGGTCAGGACCGAGAGGACAGGGCCGAAGACTTCCTCGGTCGCGATCGGCATCGAGGACGTGACACCGGTGACGATGGTCGGTTGGTAAAACAGCCCCGACAGCCCCTCGGGGGCGAGCGCCGCGCCGCCCAGGGCCACGCCCGCGCCCGAGGCCTGCGCATCCTTCACGTAGCCATGGATCTTGGCCATGTGCTCGGGCGAGATGATCGCGCCGACCTGTGTGCGGGGATCGAGCGGGTCGCCGAACGGCACCTTCCGGGACAGCGCCACGATCTTGTCGACAAGCGCCTGCGCCACGTCCTGATGCACGATGATCCGGCTGCCGGAGTTGCAGCATTCGCCGGCGTTGAAATAGACGCCGAAGGTGATCGCGTCGGCCGCCTGGTCGAGGTCGGCGTCGGGAAAGATCACCTGCGGGTTCTTGCCGCCGAGTTCGAGGCTGACCTTCTTCAGCGTCCCGCTCGCCGCCGCGACGATGCGTTTGCCCACGGCGGTGGAGCCGGTGAAGGAGACCATGTCGACGCACGGATGCGTGGACAGCGTCGCGCCGACTGGATCGCCGTAACCCAGCACGATGTTCACGACACCTGCGGGCAGCCCTGCTTCCTGCAGGAGTTCGCCCAGGATGACCGTGGTCGAGGGCGTCAGTTCCGAGGGTTTCACCACCGCCGTGCAGCCGGCGGCGAGCGCGAAGGGCAGCTTTTGGCTGACAATCAGGAACGGGAAGTTCCAGGGGCAGATGATGCCCGCCACGCCGATGGGTTCCTTGAGGACAAGGCCAAGCATGTCCGGGCCGAGCGAATTGTGGCTGTCGCCGTGCATCGTGCGGGCGAGCGCCGCGGCATAGCGCCAGAGGTCGGCCGCGCCCGCGATCTCGCCCTGCGCCTGGGTGATGGGTTTTCCCGATTCGAGGGTTTCGAGGAGGGCAATCCGGTCGAGGTTCCGCTCGATCAGGTCGGCGACCTTCAGGAGGATCGTCGCCCGGTCCTTGCCTGAACAGCGCGGCCAGTCGCCCGCGTCGAAGGCCTCCCGCGCCGCGGCGACCCCGGCCTCGACCTCCGCTTGCCCGCCTCTCGCGGCGACGCTCACGAGCACGCCGTGCGCGGGCGAATGCCGCTCGGACACCTTGCCGTCCGCGCTGTCGCGCCATGCGCCGCCGATCAGGTGCCGGGCATGGAATGGCGCTGCGGGAAGGGTGGCGCCGCTTGATGGGATAAGGGTCAGCTCCGTCATGTCTCAGCGTCCCTTGAAGTCCGGTTTGCGTTTTCCGGAGAAGGCGGCGACACCCTCCGCCTTGTCCTCGGTCGCCGCGACCATACCGCCGCCGAGCGCCTCGATCATCGCGGCGCGGTCTTCGCCCACCGCGGCGTGGATCTGATACTTCGCCACCTCGTGCGCGCGGGGCGCGGCCTTCAGAAGGCCTTCGGCGATCTCCCGCGCGGCGGCCAGCGGATCGTCCGCCACCTCCGCGACGTAACCCAGGGCCATCGCCCGATCCGCCGAAAGGCGGCGTCCGAAGAGCGCCATTTCCTTCAGCACGGGCTCGGGGATGAGGCGGGCCAGCCGCTGCGTCCCCGACCAGCCGGGCACGATGCCGACCTGCGCCTCGGGCAGCGCGAGCGTCGCCCCGGGCGCCATCACCCGGATGTCGCAGGCCGTGGCCAGTTCCAGCCCGCCGCCGAAGGCGTGGCCCTGCATCGCGGCGATGGTCGGCTTCGACAGCCGCGCCAGCCGGTCGAACACACGGTGCCCCAGCCGCACCCAGTTCCGCGCGAAATCGGTGGGGGACAGCGCGCCCCAGCCGATGATGTCGGCCCCGGCGCAGAACGCGCGCTCCCCCTCCGCCGAGACGATCACGCCGCGGATCGACAGATCCGCCTCGATGGTCTCGCAATGCGCGTCCAGCTGCCGCAGCATCTCGGGCGTGAAGGCATTGAGTTTGCCAGGGTTGTTCAGGTGGACCCGCGCGAACGGACCCTCGATGTGCAGATCGACCGTGCTCACAGGCTCAACCCCATTGGTGCGTCGCGCAAAAGCGACTTCGGCATCTCAACCGCATTCTCGGCCACGCGGACGCGGCCCTCGCTTGCCGCCACGATGTCCCGCTCGGGCACGATGCCCGGCGTGATCTCGGTGGCGACGAGGCCGGTTTCCGTCAGCCGCATGACGCAGCGCTCGGTGACGTAGAGCACGTCCTGACCGGTCCGAAGCGCGCGGCTCCCGGCGAAGGTCACATGCTCCACCGCGGGCACCATCTTGGTGAACTTGCCGGGCGTGGCGACGCGCAACCCGTCATCTGTCAGCTCCAGCGTGGCCCCGGCTTCGAAATAGCCCGAGAAGACGATCTTTTTCGCATGGGCCGTGATGTCCACGAACCCGCCGCAACCGGCCGTGAGGTAGGGCTTCTTACCGAGCTTGGAGACGTTGACGTTGCCCTCCACGTCCACCTCGAGGAAGGACAGGAACGACATGTCGAACCCGCCGCCCTGGAAGTAGGTGAACTGGTTGGGCGAGGGCATGAAGGCATCGGCGTTCGATGCGCAGCCGAAGGCGAAGCCGGTCAGCGGCATGCCGCCCACCGCGCCCTGCTCGATGGCCCAGGTCACCGCCTTCGCATGGCCTTCTTCCAGAAGAATGCGCGGCACCATCGCCGAGATGCCGAAGCCGAGATTGGCGGTCATGCCCCGGCGAAGCTCCATCGCGGCGCGGCGGGCGATCACCTTCTCGACGCCGTGCTCGGCCAGCGAGAAGCTGTCCCACGGCCGCATGATCTCGCCCGAGATGGCGGGGTCGTAGTCCGTCCCGGTCGTCTGCTTCTGGTCGGGGGCCAGAACGATCAGGTCCACAAGGTGCCCGGGCACATGCACGTCATGCGGACGGAGCGACCCTGCGGCCGTCATCCTCTTGACCTGCGCGATGACGAGGCCGCCGTGGTTGCGCGTCGCGATGGCCTGGTCGAGCGCGCCCAGATAGGCGCCCTCGTGCTCGTAGGTCAGGTTTCCGGTCTCGTCGGCGGTCGTCGCGCGGATGATCGCGACGTCCGGCACGATGTTGGGGAAATGGAGCCAGGTGTCGCCGCCGAACTCCACGCGGGAGACGATGGGCCGCGCGGCGGCGCGCGCATTCATCGCGCAGCCTTCACGGATCGGGTCGACGAAGGTTTCAAGGCCGACCTTCGTCAGGACGCCGGGCCGCCGCGCGGCCACGTCGCGGTGCATGTCGAACATGATGCCGGAAGGCACGTTGTAGGCGGCGACGCGGTCCTCGGTGACCATGCGCCAGATCTCCGGCATCGGCAGCGAGGAAGGGCCGGAGGGATAGGACCCCGCGATGATGGTGGCGAGACATCCGTCCTTCGCGATGTGATCCACCCCTTTCACGCCGTACATGTCGCCCGCCGCGATCGGGTGAAGCGTGGTGAGATTCCGCGGATGCCCCTCGGCGTCGAAACGCGCGCCGATGGCGGCGAGCATCGCATCGGGGCAGCCGAGCGCGGAGGAGGAGGAGACCGTGACCACCGCGTCGTCGGGAATGCGCGCGGCGGCTTCGGACAGGCTGACGAGCTTGCCCATGGCTCAGATGTCTCCGTAGTCGACCGCCGTGCGGCGGCCCGACTTGGCGGCCTCGGCCACGGCGGCAGCGACGGCGAGCGACTTCACCCCGTCGACACCGTCCGCGGCGGGACGTCCCTTGCCCGCGACGGCATCCTGGAACAGCGCGACTGAGCGGACGTAGAGGTTGTGGTCTGAGAAGGTCACGTTCTCTTCCCCGGCCTCGGTCACCAGCGTGACGGTTCCGGTCGGGCGCTGCGTCATGACGCCGGTGGCGCGGATCGAACCCTGCGTCCCGTGCACCTCGATCCCGGTTCCGGCGAAGCGGTGCGTGAAGCTCTCGTGTGTCATCACCGTCGCGCCGGACGGCATTTCCCAGACCGACATGACGCTGTCCTCGACACCCGAAGCCATGGCCGAGGCGGTCTGGATCGCCACGACCTCTGCCGGGTCCTCGCCGAGGTGGAAGCGCACCGTGTCCGCGTCGTGGACCACGATATCGGGGATAACGCCGCCGCCCGCCGCGGGGTTGTCGATGCGCCAGCCCTGAAGGTGCGGCGGCAGGTAAACCGCGTGCATGACGCGCATCGACAGGACCTCGCCGATCCGCCCCGAGGAAATGAGGTCGCGGATCGCCTGGTGGCTGCCGGCGTTCCGGAGGTGATGATTCGTTCCGAAGGTCAGGCCGGCATCCCCGGCGGCCTTCACCATCGTCACGGCGTCGGAGACGGTCATCGCCAGCGGCTTTTCGCACAGGACATGTTTCCCGGCCGCGATTGCCGCCATGGCCTGGGCAAAATGCTTCTCGTTCGTGGTGGAGATGTAGACCGCGTCGATGTCGCCCGCGAGGAGCGCGTCGAGATCGGCGAAGCCGTCGGGAATGCCGTTGTCGTCGGCATAGCTGCGGGCGCGTTCGGCCGAGGAACTGAGAACGGATGCGATCTCTCCGCCATTGGCGCGGATCGCTCCCATCATGTGCGACGCGGCGATGTTGCTCGCCCCGATCAGTCCCCAACGCATGTGCACCTCCCGCGCGATTTCTGGATCGTTCCAAATCTTCTGGAACGATCCAATCCCAGAGTCAAGCTGCCACTTTTCCGCATTTGCGGCGGCGTGTGCATGGGCTGCGCGGAAATCGTCCATCGACGTTCCGGACGCCGTTGCGTAAGCCTGACTGCCGGGAAATCAGGGCGCGGCTGGTCAGGGCGATGCCGCGCCGTAACCGACGGAGGAACGGCATGAGCAGGCGGACACTGACCTGTGCGATTCTGGCGTTGGGTTTGGTCGCGCCAGGCTTGGGCCTCGCGCAGTCGAACGAGGGGCAGCGCCTCGCGCTCGAGCTCAACCGCGTCGATCCGGTCGACGGCGCCTGTCGCCTGACCTTTCTCGCGGAAAACGCGTTGGGAGAGGAAATCGCGGCGCTCAGTCTCGAGACCGTGCTGATCGACACCTCCGGCGTGGTCGAACGCCTCACCCTGTTCGATTTCGGCGCGCTGCCGATGGACGTACCGCGCGTGCGGCAATTCGATGTTCCCGGGCTCGCCTGCGAGGCGCTGGGCAGGGTCCTGATCAACGGCGTGTCGGAATGTGGCGGTGTCGGCAATTGCGCCGAAAGGCTTCAGCTGTCGACCCGTACCGATGTCGAGCTTCTCGGGTAACGCGATGCAGGATCGTCTTCTCGCGCTTCTTGACCTGGGCGGGCCGGTGGTGGCCCTGCTGCTGCTCCTGTCGATCCTGGCGTTGAGCGCGATCCTGTACAAGATCTGGCAGTTCCGGGCCGAGGGCGTCGGTCGCCATGCCGAGATCGCCCGAGCCATCGCCGCCCATGATGCGGGCGATGCGAAGGGCGCGGCGCGTCACCTCGCGGTGAGCCGCAGTCATCTCGCCCCGCTGCTTGCCGCGGCCATCGGCGCAGGTCCGGACGCCAAGCCGAGGATCGCGGCAGAGGCCGAATCCCGCCTGGCCCGGATAGAGCGCGGCTTTCGTCTTCTCGACAGCATCGCGCAGATCGCGCCGCTGCTGGGCCTTTTCGGCACCGTTCTCGGCATGATCGATGCCTTCCGCGCCTTGCAGGATGCCGGGGCTTCGGTCGATCCCTCGGCGCTCGCCGGCGGGATCTGGGTGGCGCTCCTGACGACGGCGGGGGGGCTTGCCATCGCCATGCCAACCTCGCTCGCGCTGACCTGGTTCGAAAGCCGGGCGGAGGCCGACAGGGTGCAGGCCGACCTTGCCATCGAGGCGCTGACGGGACCTCGGGCGCGCGCCCCGGAGCGGACCGATGCGACCTGAGCGGGCGAGGAGGCGACGCAGGGCCATCGCGCTCACGCCGCTGATCGACGTGATCTTCATCCTGCTCCTGTTCTTCCTGCTGACCTCGACCTTCACCCGCTATGGCGAACTTCCCGTCTCGGCGGCGTCGGCGGGTACGGGCGAGGGCGAAGCATCGCCGGTCTTCCTGGGCCTCGGCGTCGAGACGCTGGCCCTCAACGGCACTCCGCAATCCCTGGAGGCGCTGGCCGAAGCCTTGGCTGGCCTTAGGCCCGATCCCGAGGCCTCGCTGCCGGTTCTCGTCGCCATCGAGCCTGGCGTGACGTCGCAGCGGCTGGTCGACCTGCTGTCCCGCCTTCGCCCACTGGACTGGGCCTCCGTGACCGTGCTGGATTGATCCCATGGCCTTGTCCCGCCGCGAAAGACGCCGCCGCGCCGAACCGATGATCGCGCTTATCAATGTGGTCTTCCTGCTGCTGGTCTTCCTCTTGATCGCGGGAACCATGGCCGCGCCGCTTCCGGGCGGTCTCCGCCTCGTGGAGGCCGACGCACTGGAGGCGCGCAGCCCCCCGGATGCGGCGGTGGTGCTGGAGGACGGGACGCTTCTCTACCGGGGCGCGCCGGTGACGATGCAGGACTATGCCGCCTTTCGGCTGGCCGAGGGCGGCGACGTGCTGCGCCTCGTGCCCGACCGGAACCTTCCGGCGCAACGGCTGGTGGATCTCGTCGACGCGCTGCGGCAGGCGGGGGCGTCCGAGGTGCGCATCGTCGCGGAAAGGACGGTCCGGTGACGGTGCGCCGAGGATGGGCCGCAGGCGGGGCGATCGCCGTGTCGCTCGCCGTCCATGGCGCGGTGCTTGCCGGGCTTTCGCCGCCCGAAGGCGCGGCGCGCGGCGCGACGGGAACCGCGGAGATCGCCATGCTTGGCACCAGCTTCGAGGATCGGGCGGCGGGGCGGATTGCCCCCGTGGCCCCTCCCGTCGAAGCGGTTTCGGCGACGACGCCCTCGACCCGCGTCCCACCCCTGCCGTCGACGCCTGTTGCCGGAACCCTCGCGCCTGTCGCACCCGTCGCTGTTCCCGCGTCTTCCTCTCTGGCTCCAGCGCCCGAGGTCCCCGCTGTTCCGGCGCTGGCCTCGGTGGTGCCCCAGGAGACGCGGACCGCCCGCGACGCCCCGATCGCGCGGGCACCCGGCGACGACACTCCGCGCCCGCAGGCTCGCCCGGAGCCGCCACGCCCCTCGGATCCTCCCCCCGCGGCCGGGACACCGCCGCCGGACACCGGCCCCGACACGCGCGCGGCGCGCGCCGGTGCGCCTTCTGGCAATGCCGGCGGAACCGCGTCCGGGGCCACGGGCGCCGGAGGTGGAGGAGAGGCGGCCAATCCCCGCGAGATCGCCCGATATGCACAGCGCGTGAACCGCCATCTCGCCCGCATGCGCCGCCCGAACAGCAGCTTCCCCGGCTCTGCCGTCGTCAGCTTCACGATCGCGCCGGGCGGGGGGCTCGCCGCCATCTCGATTTCGCAATCCTCGGGTGACGCGGCCTTCGATGCGCTCGCGCTCGACCATGTGCGCCGCGCGGTTCCCTTTCCGGCCCCTCCGGTCGGGGCCGAGACCCGGTTCGCCGTCGCCATCCGAGGGCGTTGAAGCCGCGCGGGGAGGTTTCCTTTGCCTCCTTGCCGTCATATCATGATATCTGAATGTGAGCGCCCGCAGCGTCGGGCGATGGGAGGATCGACCATGCCGAATTTCACACGCCGCGCCTGTCTTGCCATCGGCGCCGCCGCCGCACTGATGCCGCGCGCAGGTTTCACCGCCGAGCGGCTGAGCCTGGGAGACGCCGAGCTTGTCACGCTCAGCGACGGCAACCTCGTGCTGCCGTCCGATTTCATCTTCGGTCCGGCCCCGCAGGAGGACCTGGCCCGTCTCGTCCCCGAGTTCGGGATCGACCTTTCGCAGCCATTGACGCCGCCCTGCAACGTCACGCTGCTCCGGACCGGTGACCGGACGATCCTGTTCGATTGCGGCGCCGGGCCCGCCTTCCAGGACAGCGCCGGGCGGCTTCTCGACGCGCTCGGATCCGAGGGGCTCGGTCCCGAGGACATCACCGACATCGTCTTCACCCACGCGCATCCCGATCACCTCTGGGGCGTGCTCGACGACTTCGACGAGCCCCTGTTCCTGAACGCGGCCCACCGGATCGGCCGGATCGAGCGCGACTACTGGATGGCCCCCGAGACCGTGAACACGATCGGCGAGGCGCGGGCCAGTTTCGCCGCGGGGGCGATCCGCCGGCTTGCGGTGATCGAGGACATCCTCGAGACCTTCGAGGACGGAGACGAGGTCCTTCCGGGCGTCGCCGCCGTCCTCACGCCGGGACACACGCCGGGGCACATGGCGTTCGAGATCGCGTCGGGGGGAACCTCGGCCATGGTGATCGGCGATGCCGTCGGCAACGATCACGTCGCCATGGCGCGGCCCGCGTGGCCTACGGGCGCCGACCAGGACACGGAGACGGGCGTCGCCACGCGTGTCCGGCTGCTGGAGCGGCTGGCCGCCGAAGGGATCGCGGCGGTCGGCTTCCACATGTCCGGCGGCGGCATCGGTCGCGTCGAGGCGGCGAGCGAAGGCTATCGCTTCGTCACCGACATCTGACCTCGCCCCTTGCCGCAACGGGCCTCGCGTGGTGATCTGATCGCGGGAGGGTCGCGGCATGAACATGGCGATCTGGCTGGACCGCACGGCGCAGGCGATGGGCGACCGGCCCGCGCTCTACCTCGGACCGGAGGTGGTGGCAGACTACGCCGCGTTCGCCCGCAGAGCCGCCGGTCTTGCCGCCGCGCTCGCGGACCTGAGCGTGACACCGGGCGACAAGGTGGGGATCTTCGCATGGAATGTCCCGGACTACCTCGCCTGCCTGTTCGGCATATGGCGTGCGGGGGCGGTCGCGGTCCCGGTGAATGCCAAGCTTCATCCCAAGGAAGCGGCGTGGATTCTCTCCAACGCCTCCGCGCGTCTGTGCTTCGTGACGGACGATCTGGCCGCCGGGCTGGAAGAAGAAAGCGCGCTGCCCCTTGTGCCGCTCCAGAGCGCCGCCTTCGAACGGCTCTGCGAGTCGGCCCCCGCCCCGCTCGTCCCGCGCAGCGAGGCGGACCTCGCCTGGCTCTTCTACACCTCCGGCACCACCGGCAAGCCCAAGGGCGTGGAGATCACCCATGCCATGCTGGCCGCGATGTCCCTCTGCTACCCGATCGATGTCGACCCGGTGACGGCACAGGACGCCGCGCTCTATGCCGCACCGATGAGCCATGGCGCCGGCCTCTACGCGCTGATCCACGTCCGGATGGGGGCCGGGCATATCGTTCCGGCCTCGGGCGGTTTCGATACCGGTGAAGTCATGGACCTCTCGGCCTCCCACGGCTCGACCTCGATGTTCATGGCGCCGACCATGGTCCGGCGGCTGACCGATGCGGCCAAGGCGTCCGGGCGGAGGGGCGAGGGCATCCGCACCATCGTCTATGGTGGCGGCCCGATGTACTCGGCCGACATCGAGGAAGCCGTCGACTGGTTCGGTCCGAAATTCGTGCAGATCTACGGGCAGGGCGAGTGCCCCATGGCGATCACGTCGCTCACCCGTGCCGAGGTCGCGGACCGAAGTCATCCCCGCTGGCGCGAACGCGTCGCCTCGGTCGGCCGCGCGCAGAGCCTCGTGGAAGTCGCCATCGGCGACGCGGAAGGGCAACCGCTTCCGCCCGGCGAGACCGGGGAGATCATGGTGCGCGGCGCGCCGGTGATGCCGGGGTACTGGAAGAACCCCGAGGCGACGGCGAAGACGCTGGTCGGCGGCTGGCTGATGACGGGCGACGTTGGGCGGCTCGACGAGGACGGATACCTCACGCTCGCCGATCGCTCCAAGGACGTGATCATCTCGGGCGGCACCAACATCTATCCGCGCGAGGTGGAGGAGGTGTTGCTGACCCACGCCTCGGTGCACGAGGTCTCGGTCGTCGGCCGGCCCTCGGCCGAGTGGGGCGAGGACGTGGTGGCCTTCGTCGTCGCCGCGCCGGGCGCCGAGGTGGATGCGGCCGCGCTCGATGCGCATTGCCTGGGGAGCATGGCCCGGTTCAAGCGACCCAAGGCGTATTTCGCGGTGCCCGATCTGCCCAGGAACAATTACGGCAAGGTCCTCAAGACCGCGCTGCGCGAGAGGCTGAAGGGAGAGGAGACATGACGGATCTTTCGGGAAAGACCGCACTCGTAACGGGTTCGGTGCAGGGGATCGGCCTTGCCATCGCCGAGGCGCTGGCCGGTGCGGGCGCGCGGATCGCCGTCCACGGCCTTGCCGGCGACGCGCAGATCGAGGAGGTCTGCCACCATCTGCGCGACAAGGGTGCGCCGCAGGCCGAGTTCTTCGATGGCGATTTGCGCGATGCCGACCGGATCGAGGGGCTGATGAAGGCCGTTGCCGCGTGGGGCGGGGCCGACATTCTCGTGAACAACGCCGGCATTCAGTACACCGCGCCGCTGGCCGAGATGCCGCGTGCTAAGTGGGACGCGATCCTCGCCGTCAACCTGTCGGCGGCCTTCCACACGATGCAGGCCGCCTTGCCCGGCATGGCCGAGCGCGGCTACGGGCGGGTCATCAACATAGCCTCCGTGCACGGCCTCGTCGCCTCGAAGGACAAGGCGCCATACGTCGCCGCGAAGTTCGGGCTGGTGGGCCTCAGCCGGGTCGCGGCTCTTGAATACGCGGCGGCCGGCGACAAGGCGAAGGGCGGTGTGACCGTCAACTGCATCTGTCCGGGCTGGACCGAGACCGCCATCATCGAGCCCCAGATCGAGGCGCGCGCCAGGCTGCATGGCGGTGACCGCGATCTCGGTGTCGCGGAACTTCTGGCGGAGAAGCAGCCATCGCTGCGCACCTCCGATCCCGCCGAGATCGGCGCGCTCGCGCTGTGGCTCTGCGCGCCGGTGGCCCACAACGTCACCGGCACGGCGATCCCGATCGACGGGGGCTGGACCGCGCAATAGGTGCCGGACCCGCGCCGGATCGCGCGTCGCCGCCACACTTTCCGGCAATTCCGCGTGCCGCGTCTTGTTGCGCCGTGGCCCCAACTCTACATCGCGCCACATGAAGCGCTTCATTCCCTTCGTGAAGTCCGACCCGTTCGTGGCTGTCGTGCGCCTTCAGGGCGCGATAATGGCCAATCCGCGAGGCGCCGGGCTGAGCGATCAGGCCATGGCACCCGCCATCGAACGCGCGTTCCGCAAGGGCAAGCCCGCCGCCGTCGCGCTGGCGATCAACTCCCCCGGCGGCAGCCCTGTGCAATCCTCGCTCATCGCGGCACGCATCCGCAGGCTGGCCGAGGAGAAGGACGTCCCGGTCCATGCCTTCGTCGAGGATGTCGCCGCCTCGGGGGGATACTGGCTGGCTTGTGCGGCGGATCAGATCTGGGCGGACACGTCCTCGATCCTGGGCTCCATCGGCGTCATCTCCGCGAGCTTCGGCTTTCACGAGGCCATTTCGAAGATCGGGGTCGAGCGCCGTGTGCATACCGCGGGCGCCTCCAAATCCATCCTCGACCCGTTCCGCCCCGAAAAGGAGGAGGACGTGGCCCGCCTGAAGGCGCTTCAGTCCGACATCCACGCGGCCTTCATCGACCATGTGAAGACCCGCCGCGGCGACAGGCTGACCGATGACCCGGAGATGTTCACCGGGGCCTTCTGGACCGGGACGAAGTCGGTCGAACTGGGCCTCGCCGACGGGATCGCCCACCTCGTGCCCAAGATGAAGGACCTGTACGGCGCCAAGACCCGGTTCGCCGTCTACGGCCCGCGCCGGAGCCTTTTCGGCCGCTTCGGCATCGCGGTGACCAACAGTCTGGCGGACGGCATCGAGGAGCGCGCGGCCTACGCGCGGTTCGGCCTCTCGTGATGCTCAAGATCGTCACGCTGTTCCTGGCCTTCATGGCGGTCCTGGCCATGTTCGGACGCCTGCGGCTGCCCGGGACGAAACGCGGAAAAGACCTCCCCAAGCCTCGGTTGTGCAAGACTTGCGGGCGCTACAACCTCCGTGGCGGGCCCTGTCCGCATTGCACCGAAGGACAAGGCTGAGGCATGGGACTGGAATTCGCGCTGGCGGGGCTTGGCCTCGTCATCCTCCTTCTGGCCGGCGATGTGCTCGTGAAGGGAGCGGTCAACCTCAGCCTTCGCCTCGGCATTCCCGCGCTGATCGTCTCGCTGACCATCGTCGCCTTCGGCACGTCCGCCCCCGAACTTCTGATCTCCATCAAGTCGATCCTCGACGGCGTGCCGGGCCTCGCGCTTGGCAACGTGGTGGGCTCGAACACCGCGAACGTTCTTCTTGTCCTCGGGATTCCGGCGATCATCTCGGGCCTCCACGCGGCGAGCGACACGCGCCGAAGCTATGTCATCATGATGATCGGGACGCTCCTCTTCATCGCGCTGGCCTTCGCCGGGCCCTTCACCCTTTGGCACGGCCTCATCCTCCTGTCGCTTCTTGCCTATGTGCTCTTCGACGCCGCGCGGGCCGCGAACGCCCACCGGGCCGGGGCCAACGGCGCAGCTCCGCCCCCCGTCGCGGAGGAAGCGTTGGAGGAGGCCGACCCCGACATGCCCTGGTGGAAGATCGGCCTCTATCTCGCGCTCGGGCTCGTGGGCCTTCCGCTCGGTGCCGATCTCCTGGTGGACAGCTCGATCGCCATCGCATCCGCATACGGGGTCAGCGAGACGGTGATCGGCCTGACTCTCGTGGCCGTCGGCACCTCGCTGCCGGAACTGGCCACAACGGTCATGGCCGCCATCCGCAACCACGCGGACGTGGCGCTCGGCAACGTCATCGGGTCGAACATGTTCAACCTGCTCGCGATCATCGGTGTTTCGTCGCTGGTGGGGCCGATCCCGGTGGATCCGGGCATCCTGTCCTTCGACATCTGGGTGATGCTGGCCGCGTCGGCCGTCATTGCGCCGTTCGTCTTCTGGCGCTGGTCCATGGGGCGGGGTGTTGGCCTGCTCTTTACCGCGCTCTACGCGGGCTATATCACGCTACTCCTTCACTGATCGGGGGTTGTCATGACGGCTTTGGTAACTGGGGCGGCCAGGCGCCTGGGCCGCGCAATGGCGCTGAGGCTGGCCGAGCGGGGGCATGACGTCGCCGTGCATTATTCGGGGAGCGCCGAAGAGGCCGCAGAAACCGCCCGCGCGATCCGTGCGATGGGGCGCCGCGCCGTGACGCTCCGCGCCGACCTGACGGTCGAGGATGAGATGCAGCGCCTTCTGCCGCAGGCCGCCGAGGCGCTGGGCGCGCCGATCTCCGTGCTGGTGAACAACGCCTCGATCTTCGAGTACGACAACATCGAGACCGCGACCCGCGCGAGTTGGGACAGGCACCTCGAATCCAACCTTCGTGCGCCCTTCGTCCTCACCCAGGCGCTGGCCGCCCAGGTGCCCCGGGCGGCGCCCGACGAGAACGGGGAGCCGCAGGCCCAGGGCCTCGTCGTCAACATGATCGACCAGCGCGTGCACAAGCTGACGCCCGAGTTCATGAGCTACACGATCGCCAAGATGGGCCTTTGGGCCTTCACGCGCACCGCGGCGCAGGCGCTCGCGCCTGATGTAAGGGTAAACGCGATCGGTCCGGGTCCGACCCTGCAGGGCGCGCGGCAATCGGCCGACCATTTCGCGCGCCAGAGGGCGGCGACGGTGCTCCGGCGCGGGGCGGACGCCGACGGCATCTGCGACGCGCTCGACTACCTGCTCAAGGCCCGTGCCGTCACGGGCCAGCTGATCTGCGTCGACGGCGGTCAGCACCTCGCCTGGCAGACGCCGGACGTGCTGGGCGTGGAATAGGGCGCCGCCTGACGCGCGGTCCACTTCTCCACCGCGACGTCTCAGGTAACAAACGTGTTAACGTTCCGTTACACCAACGCAAAAGGTGTCAACATCGCAATAAAAATCACAATGAAAACAATGGTTTAATTGTTGGCCTAAAAATTGGGCAATTCTCAGAACTGGGCCGAAAACAAAGGAAAATTCCGTCGCCCCAGCATTTCTCCGCAAGGTTATCCACATGTTTGGGGGATTTCTGATGCCTTGAAGTCGCCCAAGTTACATTGCAGCCGCCAAGAGAATCGACTTGAACCGCTGAACATGCCCGACGGGACCGAAAAGACTGCCGCAACCGGCCACGAGGTGATCCAGGGATACCTCAGGACGCTCGACAATTCGCCGGGCGTCTATCGCATGCTCGATGCGCAGAGCCGGGTTCTCTACGTCGGCAAGGCGCGGGCCCTGAAGAAGCGGGTTTCGAACTACGCCAAGCCCGCCGGTCACAGCCCGCGCATCGCCCGCATGATCCGCGAGACCGCGTCGATGATGTTCCTCACGACGCGGACCGAGACCGAGGCGCTCCTGCTCGAGCAGAACCTCATCAAGCAGCTGAAGCCGCGCTACAACGTGCTCCTGCGCGACGACAAAAGCTTTCCGAACATCCTCGTCAGCCGGGAACACGCCTTCCCTCAGATCAAGAAGCACCGCGGCGCCAAGACCGAGAAGGGCGCGTATTTCGGACCCTTCGCAAGCGCGGGCGCCGTGAACCGGACATTGAACCAGCTTCAGAAGGTCTTCCTGCTGCGCAACTGCTCGGACGCGACCTTCGAGAGCCGCACGCGGCCCTGCCTTCTCTACCAGATCAAGCGCTGCAGCGGCCCCTGCGTCGGCTATATCTCGGAGGCCGACTACGCCGCCTCCGTCGCCGACGCGGTGCGGTTCCTGAAGGGCGACACGACCGACCTGCAGGCGCAGCTTGCCGCCCAGATGACCGAGGCCTCGCAGGCCATGGAGTTCGAGCGCGCCGCAGCGCTCCGCGACCGTATCCGCGCGCTGACCTCGGTCCAGTCGTCGCAGGGCGTGAACCCGCGGGGCGTGACCGAGGCGGACGTCATCGCGCTGCACATGGAGGGGGGACAGGCCTGCGTGCAGGTCTTCTTCATCCGCGCCAACCAGAACTGGGGGAACCGGGACTACTACCCGCGAGTCGGTCCCGACATCGACGAGCCCGAAGTGCTGGAGGCCTTTCTCGGCCAGTTCTATGACCAGAATGATCCGCCACGGCAGATCCTCCTGTCGCATCCGGTGGAAAACGCCGACCTGATGTCCGATGCGCTGGCCCAGAAACTCGGGCGCAAGGTCGAACTCGTCGTGCCGCAGCGGGGCGAGAAGGCGGAGCTTGTCGACAGCGCAATGAGGAACGCACGCGAAAGCCTCGCCCGGCGCATGGCGGAAGGGCAGGCGCAGGCGAAGCTTCTCGACGGCCTCGCCGAGGCCTTCGACCTCGATGCGCCTCCGGCCCGCATAGAGGTCTACGATAACTCCCACATCATGGGGACCAACGCCGTCGGCGCGATGATCGTGGCGGGGCCCGAAGGCTTCGTGAAATCCCAGTACAGGAAGTTCAACATCCGGGGCGAGGACCTGACGCCGGGCGACGATTTCGGGATGATGAAGGAGGTCCTGACCCGCCGTTTCCAGCGTCTCCTGAAGGAGGACCCGGACCGCGAAGGCGAAGCCTGGCCCGACCTCCTGCTGATCGATGGCGGGGCGGGGCAGGTCTCGGCGGTGAAGGAGATCCTCGACGACCTCGGTATCGAGGACGTGCCCTTCATCGGCGTGGCCAAGGGGATCGACCGCGACCAGGGCAAGGAAGAGTTCCACCGCCCGGGACAGCGGCCATTCGCCCTGAACCGAAACGATCCGGTGCTCTACTTCGTGCAAAGGCTGCGGGACGAGGCGCACCGCTTCGCCATCGGTGCGCATCGGCAGAAGCGGGCGAAGGCGGTCTCGGCCACGCCGCTCGACGACATCCCCGGCGTCGGCGCCACGCGCAAACGCGCGCTTCTCGCGCATTTCGGCTCGGCCAAGGCGGTGAGCCGCGCCGACCTCGCCGACCTCAAGGCGGTGGAGGGGGTCAGCGAGGGGCTGGCGCAGAAGATCTACGACTACTTCCACGAGCGCGGGTAGGATCGCCGCACCCGGCGTCGGCACGAAGGAAGAAGCCTTGGCCTGGGGCATGATGCCCCTGGCCAAGGCTGGCGCCTCCGGCGGGAGTTTTTTGCCAGGATGAAGGGGCACGGCTGGCGCATTCCGTCCGCGGGGCCCTGCGCCGGTTCGTGCCGGGGCCAGATGCCGAGGTTTCGCAATACAGGCATTCCATCAGGCCCTCGGGCGGGATACACCCGCCTCATGCGCTGGACCGTGCCCAACATCCTGACCGTCGTGCGCCTGATCGCGGCGCCGCTTGTCGGTCTTGTCTTCCTGCTCCTGCCGCGACCGGCGGCGGACTGGGCAGCGCTTCTGCTGTTCCTCTTCGCCTCGCTGACCGATTACCTGGACGGCTGGCTCGCGCGGAAGTGGGGACAGATCAGCCGTTTCGGCGCCATGCTGGACCCGATCGCGGACAAGGCGATGGTGGTGATCGCGCTCGCCGTGCTCCTGGGGTTGCACGGCATCTCGGACTGGACGCTGATCCCGGTGTCGGCGATCCTGTTCCGCGAGGTCTTCGTTTCGGGCCTGCGCGAGTTCCTCGGCGAGACCGCGGGGCTGCTGAAGGTCACGAAGCTCGCAAAGTGGAAGACGACCGTGCAGATGGTGGCCATCGCGCTCCTGTTCGGCTGGGGCCTCTTCGACCACTATTTCATCATGCAGACTTTCGGCATGTCGCCCGAGATCGTGACCGGGATCCTGACGGGCGAGATCGCCGACGACGTCGGTCTGATCTGGAAATACTACGGCCTGATCGCGGTATCCTATGGCGGGCTGGTCCTGCTCTGGATCGCGGCGGGGCTGACATTGGTGACGGGTTGGGACTATTTTCGGAAGGCGATGCCTTATCTGAGGGAGAGCCCATGAAACTCGACATCCGCTATTTCGCATGGCTGCGCGAACGGCTGGGCACCGGTCACGAGACGGTCGAGACCGACGCGGGCACCGTCGCCGAACTGATCGAGGAGCTGCGCGGCCGCGACGAGGGTTATGCCCATGCCTTTTCCGATACCGGCGCCATCCGGGCCGCCGTCGACGAGGACCTGGTGGAGTTCGATGCCGACATCTCGCGGGCGCGAGAAGTGGCCTTTTTCCCGCCGATGACCGGAGGCTGAGCGCCGTGGATCCCGTCCGGGTGCAGGAAGCGCCCTTCGACATGGGGGCCGAGCTCAATGCGTTCGCCACGACCGTCGGCGGGGCGGGCGCGGTCGTGAGTTTCTCCGGCATCACGCGCGACGTGGCCAGTGGCGATCTCCAGGCCATGGAGATCGAGCACTATGCCGGCATGACCGAAAAGGCGTTGGAGCGGATTCGCGCCGAGGCGATGGCGCGCTTCGGGCTGACGGACGCGATGATCCTGCACCGCTACGGGCGTCTTGCACCTGGCGATCCCATCATGATGGTCGCGACCGCCTCCCGGCACCGCGCGGATGCCTTCGCCGGGGCGGAGTTCCTGATGGATTATCTCAAGTCCCGCGCGCCCTTCTGGAAGAAGGAAGTCACGCGTAGCGGTGCCGAATGGGTCGCGGCGCGGGACGAGGACGAGGACGCGCTTTCGCGCTGGTAGGGTTGCCCGCGCGCCGCCCTCAGGCCTGTCCCTGGCTCATCTGGTCGATGTAGCTGCGCAGTTCCTCGGTCTCGGCGCGGGCCTCACGCAGACCTTCCATCGCCGCGCGCAGTTCGGCCTCGGTCTGGCTCAGCTGACTGGTGAGTTCCGTCTCGCGGCTCTGCAGGTAGGCGATGGCCTGGTCGCGGGTTTCCTCGGCGTCGTGCAGCGCGCGCGCGAGCGCCTCCATCTCCCCGAGATCGGCGCTGGACACGCGGCTGAACCGAGCGACGAGCCAGTGCGCGAGCCAGCCGAGGCCGAAGGCGACGAACAGGATGATCGCGATGGCGATGATGAACTGCAGCCGATCCATGTCCGCCTATTCCTCTTCCGGGCCGGCCGCCGTGGCGGCTTCGGCGATACTGTCGGGCCTGGGCTGCGGGCGCAGGCGGAAAGCCTCGGCACGGGCCTCGGCGGCCTCCGCCTGGGCTTCCACCACGGTCTGCGCGTCGACCTCTTCCTGAAGGCGGAACTCGATCCGCCGGTTAAGCTCGCGTCCTTCCTCGGTGTCGTTGTCGGCGATCGGCCGGGTTTCGCCGTAGCCGCGCGCCGTCAGGTTGGAGATCAGGACACCACGGGCCAGAAGGCCGTTCAGAACCGCGTCGGCGCGACTCTGGCTGAGACCGAGGTTCATCTCCTCGCGGCCCTGGCTGTCGGTATGGCCGCCGATCTCCATGGGGACGTGCATGCAGTCGGGCAGGATCGCCGCGATCCGGTCGAGGATCTCGCCCGCCTCGTCGCTGATTTCCACGGAACCGGGGTCGAACACGATCTTCGCGTCCGCCTGGACCGCTTCGATCGCGGCGACGCATTCCTCGGGGGTAGGCATGGACGCGACCGGGTCGAGTTCCTCGTCGTAGGTGATGTCGATCTGGAAATCGGCGCCTGCGCCCAGCTCGTCCGAGAGCTCGCGCGTCAGTTCCGAGCGGAGTCCCTGGTCGCCCGTGCGCCCCGTGAGGCGGAGGGTTTCAGGCTCCAGCGTCAGCTGGCCCTCGTGCAGGCGCGACAGGGCGCGCAAGCCCGCCATCGCACGGACGCCCCAGCCCTGCGGCAGGTCCGTCACCGAGCGGGCGGCAAGGTCGGTGCGCTCGCGCCCGAACAGCGAGATCGCGAAGGCCTCCACCGACTGGCCGACCGCGCCCTGGGGCAGCCGGCCGCGCAGCCGCACGCCGTCTTCGGCGTCGAGCGTCGCGAAGAATCGGGCAGGGCCGGCCTCGTTCCGGGTCGTCTCGGGAATGACACCCTGCAGGGTGAACACCTCGGGCAGCGCCGCGTCGAGCTCGCCGATGACCCGGTCGAACTCGTCCTGGCCGGTGCCTTCGGACGCGATCAGCGTGACGTCCGCATCGCTGATGTCCAGCGTGCCACCGCCGAGTTCGGTCAGCGCCACGAGACCGGTTTCGACCGCCTGCGCCCAGCTGGGGCTGGGAACGCCAAGGCCGATGTGACACTCCACGCCGTTCGTGGCGCCGGCCCGCCGCGCGGCGGCGACGATCCGTTCCTGCGCGCGCTGCGTGTCGGCCGAGCAGGTCTCGAAGCGCAGCCCGGTGGCGTCGAGAACGGCGCGCACCTGGAACGGGGAGATCACGGGGCGCGGCGCCGAGATATCGAGGACGACCTCGACGCCGGCGGGCCTTGCGCCTTCCAGCTCCGCGATCAGGGCGGCCTGCTGCTCGGGACTGTCGCTGATGGCCTGCACCTCCACCCGGTCGGCGTAAACCGTGACCTTGGACCGGGGCAGCCGCTCGAGCGCGCGGAAACCGAAGCCGAGCGCCGAGATCCACGTATCGGGCGCGGGGTAGTCGGCCGTCTCGACCATGTCCGTCACTTCGGCGCCATCCGCGATCCCCTCGATCGCGGCCGCCACTTCCTCGCCCCCGTTCACGCCCGGGACGAGGCCGATGATCTGGATGCCGTCGCCGTTCCTCAGCATGTCGAGCGAGAAACGCGGCGCTGGTGCGGCGTCGGTGACCTGGATGTCGACCTCGTTCACGACCCGGTCGGCGTCAACGACCGAGCCCGCACGGGATTCGGCCATGAAACGGCTGGCCTCGTCGGGCGCGGTGCCGCGAAGAAAGACCTGCAGGCCGTCGGCCTCGACTTCGGCCCAGTCAAAGCCCTCCTCCGCCAGGACCTCTCGGACCGCCTCGGTCGAGCGGCGCTCGATCGTGATCGCGGCCGCCACGGCAACCGCGAGGGCGAGCGCGCCGGCGAGGGCGAAGGAAAGGATGGCGACGAAGAAGGGTGTGCGGATCATGCGGCAGACTTCGGTCCGGGCCCGGAGGGGGCTGGCGCGGGGTTAACGCGTTGTGGGCCGGTGTTCAATTGCACGGGACCTCACAGAATCGCGGCGGCGGCGAAAAACAGCGCAGGCAGAAGGCCGGTATCCCGGTTCGCGCGAAAGAGCCGCAGGCAGGTGTCCGCGTCATCTATGTCGAGGCGCCCGAGTTGCCACGCCATGTGCCAACCCATCGCCCAGACACCGGCCAGCGCCACCGCGAGGGCCAGCACGTTGCCCCCCGGAACCAGCGCGGCGAGCACGCCGAGCGAGATCAGCGTCACGGTCGCCACGAGAAACCGCCGCAGCCAGGCGCCCGTGTTCTCGCCGAAGAGACGCGCCGTTGAACGGATGCCGATCAGCGCGTCGTCCTCCTTGTCCTGGTGCGCGTAGATCGTGTCGTAGAAGAGCGTCCAGGATATGCCGCCCAGATAGAGAAGCACCGCGGGCCAGCCGAGCGACCCGGTATGCGCCGTCCAGGCCAGCAGAGCGCCCCAGTTGAAGGCGATGCCCAGGAAGACCTGCGGCCACCACGTGAAGCGTTTCGCGAACGGATAGATCGCGACGGGCAGGAGCGAGATGATCCCCAGCGCGATGGCCGCGCCGTTGAACGTGATGAGGATGCAGAAGGCGATCAGCGACTGGATCACGAGCCAGGCCAGGGCCTGTTTCGTCGAGACCTGGCCGGAGGGAATCGGCCGTGACTTGGTACGCGCCACGGCGGCGTCGAAGTCCCGGTCGGTGATGTCGTTCCAGGTGCAGCCAGCGCCCCGCATCAGGAAGGCGCCGATGCCGCATCCGACGACGATCCACAGATCGAGCAGGCCCGGGCCCTGCGGGTCCGCCGCCGCCGCCAGCATCACGCCCCACCAGCACGGCAGCAGCAGCAGCCATGTCCCGATCGGACGGTCCGCCCGGCTGAGCCTGAGGTAGGGGCGCGCGAAGGGCGGGGCGAGCGTGTCGACCCAATTGCCCGACACGGCGTCCGCCACCTGCCCCTCTGGCCTTCCGCCCGTGTCGCTCATAGATTTCGCCTCATGTCACGTCCCAAGATACGGCTCCATGTAGAGCATCCCCTGTCCCAGGGGCAAACCGTCGACCTGTCGCGGGAACAGGCGAACTACCTCTTTGCCGTCATGCGGCTGGGAGAGGGCGACGAGGTCGCGTTGTTCAACGGGCATGACGGCGAGTGGCGCGCCGTGGTGACGGAATGCGGGCGACGCGGCGGAACGCTCGAGATCGCCGAGCAGACCGCACCGCAGCAGGATCCGCCCGACCTCTGGCTGCTGTTCGCACCGATCAAGAAGACCCGGACCGATTTCATCGTCGAGAAGGCGGCTGAACTCGGGGCTGCGCGGATCATTCCGGTGCAGACCGAGCACACCAACGCCGAGCGCATCCGGCGCGACCGTCTGCAGGCCCATGCCATCGAGGCCGCCGAGCAATGCGGCGGCACCTTCGTGCCCGGCGTGGAGGAGCTTCACCGCCTGTCGGACGTTCTGGACAATTGGCCCGAGGATCGAAGGCTCGTCTTCGCCGACGAGGCGCTCGTCGGTGCGAAACGGGCGCTCGCCGAGGCGCCCCAGGCGACGAAATGGGCGATCCTGACCGGGCCCGAGGGCGGCTTTTCCGAGGCCGAGCGGACACGGCTTCTGAGCCTGCCCTTCGTCACGCCGATCTCGCTCGGCCCCCGCATCCTGCGCGCCGACACGGCGGCGGTCGCGGCGCTGGCGCTGTGGCAGGCGGAGCGGGGAGACTGGCGGTGAGACGCGTCGGTGCCGGCGACCGGCAGGCGATCGCGCTCGACCTTGCCCATGACACCCCCCTTGCCCTCGTCGATGGCGCGACCCCGCTGGACATGACAGGCTTCACGGCATGGCGTTCCGACATCGTTCCGGCCAGTGCGGTCTTCACGCATACGGACGGGTGCAACCGGGGGGCCGCCCGCCGCGCGGTCGCCCTTCACCCCGCCGGGGTCCGTGTCTGCGAGGTGCCCGGCCTGGCTCGGACGGGGACCTCGGCGCTGGTGCCCTTCCCTCGCGCGGAGGGCGCGCGTGGCTGAGTTCCTGCGCCCCGAAGTCGCGGCGATGCTTCGCCGTTGGCGCGAACCCCTGGTCGCGCTCGTCGTGATCGCGGCGGGCCTCTGGATCGCGGCGCGGCCGGGTCCGATCGTGCAGGGTTTCGGCTGGGTGCTCGCGGGCCTGGGTGCCATGGCGCTGATCCCAGCGATCCGGCGCGCCCGCTTCGCCGCTTCGGGGGAGGCACCCGGCGTCGTGCAGGTGGACGAACGCCGTATCGTCTACATGGGTCCGACCCATGGCGGTGCCATCGCGCTGGACGAGCTGGAGCACCTGTCGCTCCGCCGGCTGGAGGACGGGCGCGCCGCCTGGATTCTCGCCGAGAGCGGCGCACTTCTCATGATCCCGGTCGAGGCGCGCGGGGCCGAGGCGCTGTTCGATGCGTTCACCGCGCTGCCCGGTCTTTCGGCGCAGGCGATCCTGGCGGCACGCGACATGCCGCAGGCCGGCACGACCCGTCTGTGGACCCGCGCACAGGACAGGGCGCGGATCGGACACTTGACACGGTAGGGCCAGCGGGCCACCTCTGCGCCCCGAACACCCAGAAAGGCCGGAGCGCGGCATGTCCATACCCCAGTCCGGCGGCGGCCCGATCGAGCGGCCCGAACAGCTTGCGGAATACCTCGCGGACGGGTGCAAGCCGCCCGAGGATTGGCGCATCGGCACCGAGCACGAGAAGTTCGGCTATTGCCGCGATACGCTGCGGCCGCTGCCCTATGACGGCCCACGCTCGATCCGGGCGGTTCTGGAGGGCCTGCAGCAGCGCTTCGGCTGGGACCCGATCTTCGAGGGCGACAACATCATCGGCCTTCAGAAGGACGGTGCGAACGTCAGTCTCGAGCCCGGCGGACAGCTGGAGCTGTCTGGCGCGCCCCTGGAGACGATCCACCAGACCTGCGACGAGGTGAACGAGCACCTGCGCGAGGTGCGCGAGGTCGCAGACCGCATCGGTGTCGGCTTCATCGGTCTTGGCGCCGCTCCGATCTGGCATCACGAGGACATGCCGGTAATGCCCAAGGGGCGCTACCGGCTGATGACGGATTACATGGACAGGGTCGGCACGCTCGGGAAGACGATGATGTACCGGACCTGCACCGTGCAGGTGAACCTGGACTTCTCGTCCGAGGCGGACATGGTCAAGAAGCTGCGCGTGGCGCTCGCGCTGCAGCCTGTGGCGACCGCGCTCTTCGCCAATTCGCCCTTCATCGACGGTGCGCCGAACGGTCACAAGTCCTGGCGCAGCCGCGTCTGGCGCGACCTCGATGCTTCGCGGACGGGCATGTTGCCCTTCGTCTTCGAGGAGGGGATGGGGTTCCAGCGCTACGTCGACTACGCGCTCGATGTGCCGATGTATTTCGTCTATCGCGACGGCCGGTACATCGACGCGCTCGGCCAGTCGTTCCGGGATTTCCTGAAGGGCCGGTTGCCGGCGCTGCCGGGCGAGGTGCCGACCCTCAGCGACTGGGCCGATCACCTCACCACGATCTTCCCCGAGGCACGGATCAAGAAGTTCATCGAGATGCGCGGCGCCGATGGCGGGCCGTGGCGGCGGCTCTGCGCGCTGCCGGCATTCTGGGTCGGCCTGACCTATGACCAGGGCGCACTCGATGCCGCGTGGGATCTCGTGAAGGGATGGGACGCCGAGACCCGCGAAGAGCTGCGCGTCGCGGCCTCGGTCCATGCGCTCGATGCGCGGGTCGGGCGGATCGACATGCATGCGCTGGCCCGTGACGTGCTGGCCATCGCCGAAGAGGGTCTGAAGGCCCGCGCCCGCCCCGGTGCCGGTGGGCTCATTCCTGACGAGACGCATTTCCTCGCGGCGCTGAAGGACAGCGTCGAGACCGGAAAGGTTCCGGCCGACGAACTGCTCGAGCACTACAGGACCGACTGGGCGGGCGATCTGAGCCGGATCTACGCGGAATACAGCTACTGACGAAAACTCAGACGCGGCGCGCCTTGTTGCGTTCGATCGCGGGCAAGACGCGCGCGCGGTAGTAATCCTGGAACTCGGCCTTGCGCCGATCGGCAACCTGGCGTCCCAGTTCTTCGTCCATTTCCTTCACCAGCGCCGGGTGGGTCGTCTCGGGCCGCTTCCTGTTCGGGATCGGGTCTGGCCCGAAACGGTTGTTGCCGTAGGTTCCGGGCAGGCAAAGGACGATAAGGAACCAGATGGACGCGAGCATTGGCAGCGTCGACACCATCAGAAGTATTGCGGGAGAGGGTGCGCCGCCGCCCGCGAAGACCGCGAGAAAGCCAAGTCCGATCCCGGCGACGAGGGCGAGCAGGATCGGCTTGAACATCCACCAGCCGCTGCGACCGGTGTCGTGCAGGCGCCGGACCGTCACGGCAAGCTGCGGGATCATGTAAAGGAACAGATAGCCGGCGAAGAAATAGGCCGACCAGCGCCAGACCTGGTCCTCGTACTGCTTGATGAGCGTTTCCATCGCAGCCGGGTTGCCCATCGCCGCCCCGAATTCGGGCTGCATGAACAGCCAGTAGGCCGCTACCCCCTGGAAAACGAGCGATGCGAGAAAGATGAAGAGCGCATACCACCAGTACTCCGCCCGCCGTGCCCGGCCGGAGAAGTTGAACATGTTGGCGTAGACCGAACCGACGGCCCTGAACATACCCATGCCGATACGCGCCCCGTACACTGTTTGCCCGATGCGGGAAGAAAAGCCGCAGAGTATGGCCAATCCGTGGCAACGGCGGGACTGGGAGAGGGAAATCCTCGAATGTGCGCCGGACCTGCGCGGTTTTCCGGAAATCCACCGTTGATCGGATCGGCGTCGGCCCGTTCAATCGGGCGCACGTGTGAACCGCTTGGAAAGGGACAGCACCCATGCGCGATTTCTTCATCAACGCCTTCGAGAAGCTCGTCGGTGTCATCATCGTTCTTATGCTTCTGTTCGTCATCGTCGCGGCGGGTTTCGTTGCCTTCGCCCCGGCCACACCCGACCAGCCCACCGGCATCCTTCCGGGTCTCGCCGTGCTGATCGGCGGTCTCGTCTATGTCGTATTCGTCGGTGGCGCGCTCTATCTCGGGCTCGGCATCTATCAGAACACCAAGCGCATGGCCGACGCGATGGACCAGCGGCAGCCCTAGGTCTTGCGGCCGATCCGGGGTTCCGTGCCTGACCTCAGCCGCGCGATGTTCTCGTGGTGCCTCAGGAGGATGAGCGCCGCGAGCAGCACGCAGAGCACGGTCGCCTCCGGGCGTCCGAGGAGGTAGGCCCAGACCGGCGAAAGGACCGCCGCAACCAGCGCCGCAAGCGAGGAATAGCGGGTGATCGCGGCCACGAGAAGCCATGTGAGGCAGGCCGCGATCCCCGCCGGCCAAGAAAGCGCAAGGAGTGTGCCGAGGAAGGTCGCCACGCCCTTGCCGCCCCGGAACCCCAGAAAGACCGGGAAGCAGTGCCCGAAGAATGCCGCAAGGCCTGCGACCTGCGCCGCGTCCTCCTCGAACAGCGCGCGCGCGATCAGAACCGCGATCCCGCCCTTGCCGGCGTCGAGCACCAGCGTCAGGAACGCGGCAAGCTTGTTGCCCGTCCTGAGCACGTTCGTCGCGCCGATATTGCCCGAGCCGATCTGCCTGAGATCGCCCAGTCCGAAGACCCGCGCCATGACGATGCCGAAAGGCACGGAGCCCAGCAGATAGGCACCGAGCGCCACGAGCGCGAGCGCACCTGCGCCGGATTCGACGACCGGGATCATGCAGTTTCGTCCTTCCTGTCATAGACGCGCGCGCCGCCCACCCAGGTTCCCTCGACGCGCCCTTGAAGCAGGGCGCCGTCGAAGGGCGTATTCTTGGATTTCGACCGCAGGGTCGTCCGGTCGAGGCGGAAGGGCGTGTCGGGGTCGAACAGCACGAGGTCGGCGGGCGCGCCTTCCGAAAGCCGTCCGCCCGGCAGTCCGAACCGCCGCGCCGGGTTCAGGGCCATCGCGGCAAAGAGCTGCGGCAGTGTCAGCGCCCCCGCGTGCCACAGCCTCAGCGCGGCGGGAAGCAGCGTCTCCAGCCCCACCGCACCGCTGGCCGCCGCTTCGAAGGGCAGGCGCTTCGATTCCTCGTCCTGCGGCGTGTGCATGGAGCAGATCACGTCGATCGTGCCGTCGGCGACGGCTTCGACCATGGCGAGGCGATCCTCTTCGGAGCGCAGCGGCGGCTTGAGCTTGAAGAAGGTGCGGAAGTCACCGACGTCGAGTTCGTTGAGCGTCAGATGGTGGATCGACACGCCCGCCGTGACATCCAGCCCGGCCGCCTTGGCACGTTGCAGCGCCGGCAGGGCGGCGGCGGTCGAGACCTGGTCGGCATGGTATCGGACGCCCGTCATCTCGACGAGCGCGAGGTCGCGTTCGAGGCCCATGCGCTCGGCCATCGGCGGGGCGGCGGGCAGACCCTTGAGCGCGGCGAATTTCCCGCTCGTCACGGCGGCACCCCGGCTCAGGCCCGGATCCTGCGGGTGGCCGAGGATCAGGGCTCCAAGGCCGCGCGCATAGGTCATGCAGCGCGACAGGACGCGCGTGTCGACGGTCACCGCGTCGCCATCGGTGAAGGCCACGGCGCCCGCATCCAGAAGAAAGCCGATCTCGGCCATCTCCTGGCCCTGGCGCCCCCGGGTCAGCGCCGCCATCTGCCGGACGCGGACGCGTGCCTCGTCCCGCGCGCGGCGGGTGACGTATTCCAGCACCTCGGGCGTGTCGATCGGCGTCAGCGTATCGGGCCGCGCGATCATCGTCGTGACCCCGCCCGCGGCGGCGGCAAGGCCCGCGGTCCGCAGGCTCTCCTTGTGGCGCTCGCCGGGTTCGCCCACCTTCACGCCCACGTCGACGATCCCCGGTGCGAGGCAGAGACCGCCGCAGTCGATCCCGCCCTGCCGAGGTCCGGTCCCCGTCTCGGCGATCATTCCGCCCTCGATCCGGAGCCAGCCGAGGGCTTCGGTCCCCGCCTCCGGGTCGATCAGCCGGGCATTGTGCAGAAGCGCGTTGGTCATGCCGTATCCGTCCTAACGATGCCGGCGCGCAATCCGCGCATCTGCCGGTAGATCTCGCGCGCGTTCGCGATCCGGTGGAAGCCGACGCGACCGGGCGAGGTCTGCGTGCGCTGGCGCCGCCCGGGCGGCGGTTCCGCGAAAAGGATGCTGCCGGGGGCGCCGTCCTCGAGAACGAGGAATGGCATCGCGGCGATCGGGTAGCTCGCCAGTCGCTTCTGGCCGAAGACGCTGGTCGCGATGAAGGCGGTGCGGTCGGTCAGCGTGTACCACGTCACGCTGCGCAGGTAGGCATCGATCACGACATGCCCGCCCAGCATGTAGAGGCCGATAGCGAGGAAAGGCAGTCCGAACAGCGGGAACATGCTGAACGGAAACGGAAAACCCCCGCCGGCGGTGATGCCCGTCGCGGTGGCCATCCAGAACAGCGAGAAGGCGGTGAAGATCACGCCCATGGGCGTCGTCTGGGTCAGCGCGTCGGCCCAGGCGATGCCGCTTTCGGGCTGACCCTGCCAGAGGATGCTTTCGCCCGGTTCCAGGATACCGTCCCAGCCTGCGCCTTGCGTCATCGGCCGCCCCCGGTTCGGGCGCGTTCGATCGCGGCGATCACGGCCTTGGTGTCAGGCTGGTATTTCAGAAGGTGCTTGTCACCGGTGACGGTGACGACCTGCACCGCCGAGAACAGACTGCGCACGGCCGCGATGTTGCCGAGCGCGATGGCCCGCGTTCCCGGTCCGAGGAGCCGCGCATCGGTCAGCTGCCAAGACATCCTCGTCTCGTCCGAGGCTAGGTAGAGGGCGCGCACCGCGATGGCGAGAAGGCCTCCGACCGCGCCGGTCCAGACGTGCGGGTTCCCCATCGCCCAGAGGATCGCCATGCCGGCGGCCATGGCGATGGCCGCGAGCCACGCATGTTCCCGCCAGTAGGTCGCCCGGTCGCCCCGGAACGTCTCGATCACGCGCTCGCCGGGTTCCAGCGGGGTGGTCGGCGCGAAGTGCGTCTGGGTCGAGGTCGGGTCCATCACAACCCCACGAGGACGTAGAGAACCAGGACGATGCCGACGACGAGGGCAATGATCGCCACCATGGACATCGGGCCGCGCTGCCGGGATGACGCGGCCTCCGGTGGCGCGGTCTCGGCCGGCCTCGGCGCGATCCCGGCGGGGGGAAGGTCCGCCACGTGGTCTGGTTGCGCCAGTCTGAGCGTGGCGATCGCCGACAGGTTCGGGCCGGGTCGGGGGGCGCCGTCCATCGCGGCCTCCGGCACCAGCAGGACCGATCCCTCCAGCGCATCGAGCCGGGCCCGGACGTCCTGGGCGATGGCCGTTTCGGGAACGAAGGCCATCGTCAGGTAATCCGACAGGTGCATGTCGCCGAGATCCTTCAGCGGAAAGAATTCGACCTCGTCGGTGTCGAGCGCGCCGAGACCGAGCCAATCGGCCAGTGGCGGCAGGTCGGGCGCTTCGCCCATTGCGCGTGTCAGGTGCGTATGGCGCAGATCGCTCTCGCCATTCACGGCGAAGACGTGGAGCAGCGGCGCGGTCATGCCCAGACCTCGCCCGCGGCCGCCGCCTCCCGTGTCGCCCGAAGGTTCCGTGCCAGGAGGTCCATCGCCGCCATGCGCACGGCGACGCCCATCTCCACCTGTTCCTGGATGACCGAGCGATTGATGTCGTCGGCCAGCGTCCCGTCGATTTCCACGCCGCGGTTCATCGGTCCCGGGTGCATCACGATGGCGTCGGGCTTCGCCGCCCTCAGCTTCGCCGCATCGAGGCCGAAGCGGTGGTAGTACTCGCGCTCGGACGGGATGAAAGCGCCGTCCATCCGCTCCTTCTGCAGCCGAAGCATCATGACCACGTCGCAGTCCTTCAGCCCCTCTGCCATGTCGTCGTAGACCTCGACGCCCCAGTCGGCGGCAGCAGAGGGCATGAGGGTCGCGGGCCCGATCAGGCGAAGCCGGTTTTCCAGCTTGCCGAGCAGGTGAATGTTCGAACGCGCCACGCGGCTGTGGGCGATGTCGCCGCAGATGGCGATCGTCAGGCGGTGAAGCCGCCCCTTCTCGCGCCGTATGGTCAGGGCGTCGAGAAGGGCCTGCGTCGGGTGTTCGTGCCGGCCGTCGCCCGCGTTCAGCACCGCGCAGTTCACCTTCTGAGCCAGAAGGTCCACGGCGCCCGAATGGGGATGGCGGACGACGATCAGGTCGGGATGCATCGCGTTCAGCGTCATCGCGGTGTCGATCAGGGTCTCGCCCTTTTTGATCGACGACGCCTGCATCGCCATGTTCATCACGTCCGCCCCGAGCCGTTTGCCCGCGATCTCAAAGCTCGCCTGAGTTCGCGTCGAGGCCTCGAAGAACATGTTGATCTGGGTGAGCCCCTCGAGCACGCGGTCATGCTTCCTGCTGCCGCGTTCGGCATCGGCATAACGGTCCGCAAGATCGAGGATCGTGCGGATTTCCTCGGGGTGCAGGGGCTCGATGCCCAGAAGATGCTGCTGCCGGAAGGTCATGGCCACTTCCCGTTTCCGCCTGCTCGCTTATAGGCAGGCGGCAACGGCGGCGGCAAGGCTGGCGCATCGCGTCGCCGCCCCTTCCCCTCAAGGCACCGGGGCCCTAGCTTCGCGTCATGGACGCAACCGAGTCGCAGGACGCGCTGGCACATCTCGCCTGGCAGGTGGAACTCGGCGCCGACGAGGCCATTCTCGACGCGCCTGTGAACCGCTTCGAGCTGCCGCAGGCCGCTGCCAAACCGTCGCCCGCCGCCCCTCCCGCGCCCGCCGCTCGGGTCGCGACACCCGCACCGGCCGAAAGGGACGAAGGGCAGGCGGCGCTGGCCGCGATCGACGATGCAAGACGCCGGGCCGAGGGGGCCGGGACGCTCGAAGCGCTGCGCGAGGCGCTGGCGGGGTTCCAGGGCTGCGACCTCCGGCACGGCGCGCGCAATCTGGTATTCGCCGATGGCGACCCGCGGGCGCGTGTCATGATCGTCGGCGAGGCTCCGGGCCGGGAGGAGGACCTGGAGGGCAAACCATTCGTCGGCCGCGCCGGGCAACTGCTCGACGCCATGTTCGGCGCGATCGGCCTGTCGCGAACCGCCGTGGACCCGGCCCATGGCCTATACATCACCAACATGCTGCCCTGGCGCCCGCCGCAGAACCGCGATCCGACGCCCGAAGAGATCTCGATGCTCCAGCCCTTCGTGCGGCGTCACGTCGAACTCGCCGATCCCGAGGTGCTGGTCCTGATGGGCAACTGGGCCTGCGTGGGCCTGCTTGGCCGCAAGGGCATCATGCGGATGCGCGGCAACTGGGAAGACGTGCTCGGCCGTCCCGCGCTGCCGATGTTCCATCCCGCCTTCCTCCTGCGCCAACCGGGGGAGAAGGCGAAGGCCTGGGCGGACCTCCTGTCGCTGAAGGCGCGCCTGAGGGGAGACACATGAGCCGTATCGACGAGACCCGACCCTTCCACCCCGTCCGCATCGCCGTTCTCGCGGTGTCGGACACGCGCAGCCTTGCCGAGGACAAGTCGGGCGACGTGCTGGTGGAGCGTCTGACCGGGGCGGGGCATACGCTCGCCGCACGGCACATCCTGCCGGACGAGCGGGACCGAATCGCCGAGCAGTTGCGCGCATGGATCGCCGACCCCGGTATCGACGTCATCCTGACCACCGGCGGTACCGGCCTCACGGGGCGCGACGTGACCGTCGAGGCGCATCGCGACGTCTACGAAAAGGAGATCGAGGCCTTCGCCACGGTCTTCACCATGGTCTCGATGCAGAAGATAGGCACCTCGGCGGTGCAGTCGCGCGCGACCGGGGGCGTGGCGGGCGGCACCTACCTCTTTGCGCTGCCCGGATCCTCGGGGGCATGCAAGGACGCCTGGGACGAAATCCTTAAGTGGCAGCTCGACTATCGCCATCGGCCATGCAACTTCGTCGAGATCATGCCGCGCCTGGACGAACACCTGCGACGGAAGTGAGGTCGCGCCTCGTGTAACGGTTGCGCCATGTCCCTTGGACGTTCCGCGCGAGGGACCTAGATTCCGCTGCAACCGCAAAGCGAAAGTGCCTGAGCCATGCGATTCTTCCGCCGTGCCCTCGTGGGCCTGTTCCTGGTGTCCGTCACCATAGGCCTTCTTGCGCTGGCGGGCGGCACCGTCTGGTCCGCGTTGCAGTCGCGACTGGCGGAGGATGGCAGGGCTCCGCCGGCCCGCGAACGGGTCTTCAGCGCAGAGGTCCTGACGCTGACCCCCGGTACGGAGACACCGGTCTTGACGGCCTTCGGCGAGATCCGATCCCGCAGGGCGCTGGAGTTGCGCGCGCCGGCCGAGGGGCGGGTCGTGGAACTGTCCGACGCGTTCGAGGAGGGCGGGGCGGTCCAGGCGGGGCAGGTCCTGCTGCGGATCGACCCGGCGGATGCCGAAGCGGTGCTGGCGACGGCGCAGACCGACCTGCGCGATGCCGAGAACGAACTGGCCGAGGCGCTGCGCGCGCAAGATCTCGCAACGGAGGACGTGGCCGCCGCGCGGCGCCAGGCCGACCTGCGCATCCGTGCCTTCGAGCGGCAGCGCGACCTGCTCGACCGCGGAGTGGGCAGCGCCGCGGCGGTGGAGGATGCCGAGCTTGCCGCCGCCACCGCCGAGCAGGCCGTCCTGTCGCGCCGCCAGGCCGAGGCGAGCGCCGTGGCCCGCGTGGCCGAGGCCGAGACGGCGCTGGAGCGGATGCGGATCGCGCTGGCCGAAGCGCGCCGCAGCCTCGCCGAGACCGAGCTGACCGCAGCCTTCGACGGCGTGCTGGCGGAGGTCGACGTGGCCGCCGGCCGCCTCGTCAGCCGCAACGAGAGGCTCGCGCGCCTGATCGACGCCGATGCGCTGGAGGTCTCGTTCCGGATCTCGACCGCGCAATACGCCCGGCTCCTTGAAGAGGACGGAAGCCTGCCGCAGGCGCCGGTGCGCGTCGTGCTCGATGTCTTCGGCCTCGATCTCAGCGCAGATGCCGTTCTAACGCGCGAGTCGGGGTCCGTCGGCGAGGGGCAGTCGGGCCGTCTGCTCTTTGCCCGGATCGACGATGCACGCGGCCTGCGGGTCGGGGACTTCGTTCGCGTCGAGGTGGAGGAACCGCCGCTTGCCGGTGTCGCCCGTCTTCCTGCTCCCGCGCTCGGGTCCGACGGGCGCGTGCTGGTTCTGGGCGAGGACAACCGGCTGGAAGCGGCCGAGGTCGCCCTGATGCGGCGTCAGGGCGACGAGGTGCTCGTGAGCGTTCCGCCCGAGCTTGCCGGCCGCGAGATCGTCGCCACCCGCACGCCCGTCCTCGGCGAGGGCATCCGCGTGAACCCGTTCCGTCGCGACGGCGCGGGCCAGGCGGAAGCTGAGGCGCCCGCGACCATCGCACTCGACCCCGAGCGGCGTGCCCGGCTGATCGCGTTCGTGGAGAACAACAGCTTCATCCCCGAGGATGTGCGCACCCGGATGATCCGTCAACTGAACGAGCCCGAGGTCCCCGCCCAGATGGTGGCGCGGATCGAAGCCCGGATGGGGAGCTAGGCCCGTGATCCGCCCGCTTCCCCAGAGTGCCGCCGGCATCCTCGGCTATTTCACGCGTCACCGCACCGCCGCGAACCTCCTGCTGGTCCTGATGCTGGCCGCGGGTTTCACCGCCTTTCCGCAGATGCGGGCGCAGTTCTTCCCCGACGTGATCTCGGACGAGATCGATATCTCGGTGCAATGGGACGGCGCGGGCGCCGAGGACGTGGACGAGGCCATCGTCGCGGTACTCGAACCCGCGCTTCTTGCCGTGCCCGGCGTCGCCGGAAGCTCGGCCACCAGCCGCGAGGGACGCGCCTCGATCGCGCTGGAATTCGAACCCGGCTGGGACATGGCCCGCGCCGCCGACGAGGTGCAGGTCGCCATCGATGCCGTGACCGACCTGCCGGAGGGGGCCGAGACGCCCACGGTGCGCCGCGGCGCGTGGTGGGACCGGGTCACCGACGTCGTCATCACCGGACCCGTCGCGCCGGAACAACTCGGCCGCTTCGCCGACGAGATGGTGGCGCGGCTCTTCGATGCGGGGGTCACGCGCGCGACGATCCAGGGCGTCGCGGCGCCCGAAATCGTCGTCGAGGTGCCGTCCGCCTCGCTGATCCGGTACGACATCACCATGGCGGAGATCGCCTCGGTGATCGCAGCCGCCGCCGACACCGCGCCTGCGGGCGACATCGACGCGGCGGGCGCGCGCGTGCGCACCGGTTCGGCCACCCGCAGCGCCGAGGGCATCGCCGCCCTGACGCTCCGCACGAACGATGACGGCTCGGCCCTCTCTGTGGGCGACGTGGCGCGTATCGTGGTCGGCGGCGCCGACCGGGAGCGCGCCTATTTCGTTGGAGAGAACCCGGCCATCGCCATCCGGGTCGACCGATCCGAGGACGGTGACGCGATCGCCATCCAGGCCCAGGTCGAGGAAATCGCCGCCGAGATGGAGGCGACGCTGCCCGAGGGTACGACGATCGACCTGATCCGCACCCGGGCCGAGGCGATTTCCGGGCGGCTGAACATCCTCATGGACAACGCGCTTCTGGGTCTCGCCCTGGTCGTGGGCCTTCTGTTCCTGTTCCTGAACGCACGCACCGCATTCTGGGTGGCGGCGGGCATTCCCGTGGCACTGACGGCCGCCATCGCGCTGATGTGGGTGTCGGGCCTGACACTCAACATGATCTCGCTCTTCGCGCTCATCATCACGCTCGGCATCGTGGTGGACGACGCCATCGTCGTGGGCGAACACGCAGATTACCGCGCGAGAAAACTCGGGGAGGACCCGGTGACGGCGGCCGAGAACGCCGCCCGCCGCATGGCCGCGCCGGTCTTCTCGGCGACGATCACCACGGTTCTGGCCTTCGCGGGCCTCGTCGCCGTCGGCGGACGGTTCGGCGAGCTGATCGCGGACATCCCCTTCACGGTGATCGTCGTCCTCCTGGCGAGCCTCGTGGAATGCTTCTTCATCCTGCCGAATCACATGGCGCATGCGCTGGCGCATTCCGCCAAGGATCATTGGTACGACATGCCCTCGCGCGTGGTGAACCGAGGCTTCGACTGGGTGCGCGACCGGCTGTTCCGTCCGCTCATGGCCTGGGTGATCTGGGCGCGCTACCCGGTGCTGGCCGCCATGATCCTGGTTCTGGCTAGCCAGGTCGCCGTCTTCCTGCGCGGGGACGTGACGTGGCGTTTCTTCAACGCCCCCGAAATCAGCTCGGTGTCCGGCAACTTCGCCATGCTCGACGGTGCCACGCGCGCCGACAGCATCGAGATGGTGCGCGAAATGCAGCGCGCGACCGAGGCCGTGGCCGCGCGGCTTGAGGCCGAGCACGGGGTGAACCCGGTCGCCTATGTCGTGGCCGAGATCGGCGGGAACACCGGCGGCGGCCTTTCGGGCGCCGACGACAAGGATGCGGACCTGCTGGGCTCCATCGCGATCGAGCTGATCGACGCCGACCTGCGGCCCTATTCCTCCTTCGCCTTCGTGGCCGAGCTGCAGGACGAGGTGCGCAACCTGCCCCTGACCGAGACGGTGAGCTTCCGCGGCTGGCGTGGCGGGCCGGGGGGCGATGCCATCGACGTGCAGATCTTCGGCGCCGATACCGCCACGCTGAAGGCCGCGGCCGAGGCCGTGACAACGGCGCTTGTCGTGCATCCCGAGGTCTCGGGCCTGGAGGATTCCATGGCCTACGACCGGGAGGAGCTGAGCCTCGAGCTTACTCCTCAGGGCGAGGCGCTGGGCTTCTCCATCGACACGCTGGGCCGCGTTCTGCGCGACCGGCTGGGCGGGATCGAGGCCGCGACCTTCCCCGACGGCCCGCGGACCGCGTCGATCCGGGTGGAGCTTCCTGCGGGCGAGCTGACGGCGGATTTCCTCGACCGGACGCTCCTGCGCGCCTCGGGCGGGGATTACGTGCCGCTCGCGGATATCGTCACCGTCACCGCGCGACAGGGTTTCTCCACCATCGACCGCGAGAACGGCATCCGCCTGATCTCGGTCACCGGTGATCTCAGCGAGGACGATCCGGCCCGTGCCGAGGCGATCATGCAGGAACTGCGCGAGGTCACACTACCCGCGATCGAGGCCGATTTCGGTGTCGCGACCCAGCTCTCCGGTCTGGCCGAGCAGGAGCGAGACTTCCTCGGCGACGCGCTGACCGGCTTCACGCTTTGCCTGCTGGGGATCTACCTCGTGCTGGCGTGGATCTTCGCCAGCTGGACGCGGCCGATGGTCGTGATGGCGATCATTCCCTTCGGCCTCGTCGGCACGATCTACGGGCACTGGCTCTGGGATGTGCCGCTGTCGATGTTCACGGTCGTCGGCCTGATCGGGATGACCGGGATCATCATCAACGATTCCATCGTGCTTGTGACGACCATCGACGAATACGCCGAGGGCAGGGGCCTGATTCCGGCGATCATCGACGGCACCTGCGACAGGCTGCGGCCCGTTCTCTTGACCACACTCACCACCGTTCTCGGCCTCGCGCCGCTTCTCTACGAGGGGTCGTCGGATGCGCAGTTCCTCAAGCCCACGGTCATCACGCTGGTCTACGGGCTGGGCTTCGGCATGGTGATCGTGCTGCTCGTGGTGCCCGCGATCCTCGCCATGCAGCAGGACGCGGGCCACCAGGTCCGGGCGCTCCGCCGCGGCCTCCAGTCCTTCGGGCGGGGGCGTGGGCTGGCACTCGGGCTTGCCGGTCTGGTGGCGGCGACCGTCGCGGCCTTCGCGGCAACCGTCGGTGCGCAGATCTTCACGGGGCAGATGCTGGGACCGCTGGCGGCGATTGGCGAGGGTTCTACCGCGATGGCGGCCGGCCTCTTCGTGGCTGCGGTCGCGGTCCTGTGCATCCTGGCCTGGGTTCTGAGCGCGGCCTACACGGCGCTGCGCCGTCCCGCCTGAGCGTTCAGCCCCGGCAGCGGTCGAGCTCGACGGCCATCGCGGTCCCGATGACGGTGATCCGCAGATCGCTCCGATCAAGCGCGAAGGGCCCGTGATCGGGAGGAACGATGTCCGCCACGGCGGTGATCGTCCCGCCATCGCGCCGGGTCGCGGCCTCCGAGACCCAGATCTCGGGATCGCGGTGCTCAAGGACGAGCGTCTCGTCGTTGCCGGTCGATGGAACCTGCGCCGTGACGGTCACGCGCAGCCCGTCCGAGATCGGCTCCACCTCGCAGCGGGCGTCGCCCGCCCCTGCCTCGACGGCCGTCATGGGGCGGTCCGACAACGCGAGGCCGATTTCGTGGTCCCGTCCGGTGTCGGGCAGAAGGTCACCCGAGATGTCGAGCGTCACGGGCATGCAGACGTCGAGGCAGACGCCCATCTCGACCCGGCCTTCCAGCCGGTGGGTGCCATCGTCGTCCACAACGAACTCCACCGGAAGCACCACGTCGTCGCGGTAGCCGATCGAGCGCATGCCGTTTGTGAAGAACACCTCCGGTCGCGGCCAGTGGATCGCCATGCCGGTGATCCCCTCGGCCGAGCGCAGGCGCAGGACCGTGGGCACGCCGCCCTCGCCGGGCGCGCGCCAGTAGGTTTTCCACCCCGGCGCAAGCGAGATGCGGATGCCCGCCATATGGTGCCCGTTCTCCATCCGCCAGCCTTCCAGAAAGGAGATCTGCACGACGCTGTCGGCGCTCCGCCCTTCGAATTGTGCGGATGCCGGAAGCGGCGAGAGCGCGAGCGCGGTGGCTGCGAGGGCGGCGAAACCGATGTGGGACAAGGTCTTGGACATGCAGCGGAGCTAGTCAGTGTCACCTGAAATGAAAAGTCACGTTTTGGCGACAGGGCGCCGACTTGATTGGAATCCGCAACACCCCCATGCTCGGCCCATGACCGCAGCCACCGTCCCCGAGAACCTGACAGGCAAACTCCTGATCGCGATGCCGGCGATGGGCGATGCGCGTTTCGCCGGCAGCGTGGTGTTCCTCTGTGCCCATTCTCCCGAGGGTGCGATGGGGCTCATCGTGAACAAGCGCGTGGACGAGGTCACCTTCGCCGAGATGCTCGACCAGCTCGAGATCGAGAACCCGGGCGCGGTACGCGATGTCCCGGTCTGCTACGGAGGGCCCGTGGAACTGCGCCGAGGTTTCGTGCTGCATTCCTCGGACTACCAGGCGCGGGGAGAGGACGGTCTGGTGGTGGACGGACGCTTCTCGATGACCGCGACGCTCGATGTGCTGGAGGACATCGCGCAGGAACGCGGCCCGCGGCAGGCGCTTCTGGCGCTTGGCTATTCGGGCTGGGGACCGGGGCAACTCGAGGCCGAGATCGCCCAGAACGGCTGGCTTACCGCCGAGGCGGCGCCGGAGCTTGTCTTCGGCGCTTCGATGGAGGGCAAGTGGGAGGCTGCGCTGAAGTCGCTTGGCGTTCATCCCCTGATGCTGTCGTCCGAGGCCGGCCACGCCTGAGGCCCGTGGGGAGCGTGGCGACACCCGCGCCGGTGCTCACGCGTCGGGCTGATCCGCACCTTCTCTCACCGCGGCGCGGCGCAACCGGTCGTTGATCGCCCGCCCGAGGCCCGTTTCGGGCACCTCCGTCACCCGGATCGCGGCCGCGCCGCGCGCTGCCGCGAGGGCATCCGCCTCGTGCAGGGCCGCGAAAAGGCGCGACGCCGCCTCGACGAGATCGCCCGTCGCGGACAGGGTGACGTCCGCCGCGCCCGGCCCGAAGCCGATCGTCACCTCGCCTGCCCGTGGCCTGCCTCCGATCAGGAGGGGCGTTCCCGGCGCGTAGTGCCGTTCCATCTGCCCCGGGGCCTCGATCCGACCGGGCGTCAGGTCGGGAACGCTTGGCCCCGCGACCGCCTCGACCGCCTCGCGCGGAAGGCCCCCCTCGCGCAGGAGGCGGAGGCCCCCCGGTTCGGGTGCGAGGATCGTGGACTCGACGCCGACCGTGCAGGGACCCGCATCCAGCACGGCATCGACCGCGTCGCCCAGCCCGTCGATGACGTGTTGTGCGGTCGTCGCGCTGATACGTCCCGAAGGGTTGGCCGAAGGTGCCGCCACGGGGCGCCCCAGCTCCCTCAGCACGGCCTGCATCGCCGGGTGGGCCGGCACCCGCACCGCAACCGTCGGGAGGCCGGCCGAGACGAGAGGCGACAGCCCCGCCCCGTCCCTCAGCGGCAGCACGAGTGTCATCGGTCCGGGCCAGAAGGCACCGGCCAGCGCCTCGGCCGTCCCGGGCATTTCCGCGATGCGCCGGACGGCCGCCACGTCGGGGACATGCACGATCAACGGATTGAAGGCGGGCCGCCCCTTCGCGGCGAAGATGCGCGCGACGGCCCGCCCGTCCGTCGCATCCGCGGCGAGGCCGTAGACGGTCTCGGTCGGCACCGCGACGAGGCCGCCCGCTGCGAGCAGTTCGGCCGCGCGCGCGATGCCGGCCGCGTCGGCGGCGAGAATCTCTGGACCTGCCCGGGACATCCGTGACGTAACGTTGAGGTTGATCGGCACCCGCCCCGCCCCCTAGCTCTCGCATCCGACAGCAGAGAACGGGCCGGGACGGGGCAGGGGTAGCGCGAAACGGGCGCCTTTGGCAAACATCGTCCCTGTCCAGCCCAGGGGAGGGGTCCATGCCGTATCGCGCGCCGGTGTCAGAGATCGTGTTCTGCCTCGAAAAGATCGTTGGCTATGATCGTGTTGCCGCCACGGAGCGCTTCTCCGAGGCGACGCCCGAAACCGTTGCCGCCATGCTGACCGAGGCGGGGCGGATCTGCGAGGAAGTCCTCGCGCCGCTGAACCGCGCGGGCGACCTGCACCCGGCGCGGCTGGAGAACGGGATCGTGCGCACATCGCCCGGTTTCGGCGATGGCTGGCGCGCAATCGCCGAGGCGGGGTTCGTGGCGCTTGCCGCCGACCCGGACAATGGCGGGCTCGGCATGCCCATGGCCCTGACCAGCGGCGTCAACGAGATGATCGCGTCCGCCTGCCTCGCCCTGCAACTCGCGCCCCTGATGAGCCAGGGGCAGATCGAGGCGCTGGAACACCATGCCAGCGACGAGCTGAAGGCGATCTACCTGCCGAAGCTCATCTCGGGCGACTGGAACGCCACGATGAACCTGACCGAACCGCAGGCGGGTTCCGATGTGGGTGCGCTGCGGACCCGGGCCGAGCCCAATGGCGACGGCACCTACGCGATCACCGGCCAGAAGATCTACATCTCCTGGGGCGACAACGACTTTACCGAGAACACGGTGCATCTCGTGCTTGCGCGACTGCCCGGTGCGCCGGAAGGGACGAGGGGGATCAGCCTGTTCCTCGTGCCCAAGCGCCTGCCCGATGCCGCTGGAAACGCGGGCGTCGCCAACGCGTTGAAGGTCGTGTCGCTGGAGCACAAGATGGGCCTGCATGGCAGCCCCACCTGCGTGATGCAGTACGACGGCGCGACCGGCTGGATGGTCGGCGCCGAGGGCGGTGGCATGGCGGCGATGTTCACGATGATGAACAACGCCCGCCTTGGTGTCGGTGTCCATGCCTTCGCCGTTGGCGAGGCCGCGTATCAGCACGCGCTGGACTATGCGGCGGGCCGCGTGCAGGGCCGGCCGATGGTGGCGGGCGGAACCGGAACGATCCTTGACCATGCCGATGTGCGGCGGATGCTGACCGGCATGAGGGCCGAGCTGTTCGCCGCGCGCGCGATGTCCCTCGACCTCGCCGTTGCCATCGACATGGCCCATGCGACCGGCGACGCGGCATGGGCGGCACGGGCGGCCTTCCTGACGCCCATCGTCAAGACCTACGGCAGCGAAACGGGAATCTCTGTCGCCGACACGGGCATCCAGGTCCATGGCGGGATGGGCTTCATCGAGGAGACGGGCGCGGCGCAGTTCGCCCGCGACGTGCGTGTGACGGCAATCTACGAAGGAACGACCGGCATCCAGGGAATGGACCTCGTGGGCCGCAAGTTCGCCGATGGCGGCGACGCGGCCTTCGCGATCCTCGACGAGGTTGCGGGAACGGCGGAAGTGGCCGGAAACGCGACGCTCGCCGAAACGGCCGAGGCGGTTCGCGCAGCGACGCAGCGGATGCTGGCGCTCGATCTCAACGATCGTTTCGCGGGCGCCGTGCCGTTCGCGCGCGCCTTCGCGCTGACGCTTGGCGGCCACTACCACCTCCGCGCGGCGATGGCGGAGCCGGGTGGTCCCCGCGCGCGGCTGGCGCAGAGCTATCTCGCACGGCAGATGGCGGCGGTGCCGGGCCTTCTATCGGAGGCAACCGCGGGTGCGGGCGATCTCTACGCCCTTTCACCGGACGACCTCGCGGCATGATTTCCTACCCGCACGAAACCCATCCCGCGCCGGGGTCGGCCGTCGAGGTCGCGCCCGACATTCTCTGGCTGCGTCTTCCGCTACCGATGGCGATCAACCATGTGAACGTCTACGCGCTCCGGGATGTGGATGGCTGGACGCTGGTCGATACCGGCGTGAATGCCCGCCGCTGCCGTGAAGCCTGGGAGGCGGCGCTGGCCGGGCCGCTTGCCGGCCATCCGGTCGTCCGTGTCCTCGTGACCCATCACCATCCCGACCACGTGGGCCTCGCCGGCTGGTTCCAGGCGCAGGGGGCCGAGCTTCTGATGACGCGGACGGCGTGGCTCTTTGCGCGCATGCTGACGCTCGACGTGCAGACGGTCGCGACACCCGAGCAGATCGCCTTCTGGCAGGGCGCGGGAATGGTGCCCGACCTCCTCGAGAAACGGCGGGCCGAGCGGCCGTTCAACTTCGCGGACATCGTGGCGCCCATGCCTCTGGGCTTCACCCGGCTCGAGGAGGGTCAGGTCCTTCGGCTGGCGGGGCGCGACTGGACCATCCGTTTCGGCCACGGCCATGCCCCGGACCACGCGACGCTCTGGTCCCATGACGGGGATATCGTCATCGGCGGCGATCAGCTTCTGCCGTCGATCTCCCCCAATCTCGGTGTCTACGCGACCGAGCCGATGGCCGACCCCGTCGCCGACTGGATCACGGCCTGTCAGCGGCTTCGGCCCTTCGCCACCGAGCGCCAGCTCATCCTGCCCGGACACAAGTTGCCGTTCACGGGTCTGCCCGACCGGCTTCGCCAGATGATCGAGAATCACGAAGGCGCGCTCGACCGGTTGCGCAGGCATCTCGCGCATGGCGCGCACACGGCGGCCGAGTGCTTTGCGCCGCTTTACAAGCGCGAGATCGACGAGGGGACATACGGGCTCGCGTTGGTGGAGGCCGTGGCCCACCTCAACCACCTCCTGAACCGGGGCGAGGTCACCCGGATCAGGCGGCAGGACGGCGCTTGGCTCTGGTCGCTTGCATCCGATCGGCCACACCCCTGACACCGCGCCGCACCGCAGGACCGTCCTCAGGGCTGACAGGCCACGCCAAATCGGCTATCGCAGCATCCGACAGACAGGACACCCCAAGGGAGCGAACCCATGGCCGATAACGACTACAAGCGCGGCGAGATGGACATCAGCCAGCAGGAAAAGACCTTTTTCGGGTTCATGCGCTGGACGGTCAACATCGCGATCGTCTGCATCCTGATCATCCTGTTCCTCGCCATTTTCGCCACCTGAGGCGCGGGCGGATGCGAGCCGTGTTCCGCCGCATGATCCGGCCCCTCGCCGCGATCGGCCTCGTGGCCGTTCTCGGTGCCTGCGCGGCCGAGCCCGTGTGGGCCCCCGACGAGGCCGTGTCGCAGGCGCGCTACGTGCCCGACGGACCGGCCCGGGTCACGCTGCTGACGATGATATCGAACCGGAATGGTTCGGGCGGCCATTCGGCTCTGCTGATCGACGGACCCGAGCGCGTCCTGTTCGATCCGGCCGGCAGCTGGCGGCACCCGCTCGCCCCCGAGCGCAACGACGTCATCTACGGGATGACGCCGACGCTTTACGGGTTCTACATCGATTATCACGCCCGCGAGACCTATCACGTCGTCGTGCAGGAGGTGGATATCACCCCCGGCCAGGCCGTCGCCCTCATCGAGGCGGTGGAGGCCTATGGCCCGGTTCCGTCGGCCCAGTGCTCGGCGGCCGTGTCGTCGGTTCTGATGCGCACGCCGGGGTTCCAGTCGATGTCGCGCAACCTGTTCCCGACCCGCACGATGCAGCAGTTCTCGCAGATACCGGGCGTTCGGGAAAGCCGCGTCTATGACGATGATTCCGACGACAACTACGAGCTTCTGAACGCGCAGGCCGCCGCCGCCGCGAGCCGCGAACTGGCCCAGGCCGAAGCCAACTGAGCCGGCGTCCGCGCGGGTGCGGTCTCAGACCTGCAGCTCGGCGACGGGGATGATCGGAAAGAATTCTCCGGCCGACCAGACACCGAACCAGTCGGTGCCGCCGACCTTGTGAGCCTCGCCTAGGTCGACGAGCCGATAGAAGTTCTTGCGGTCGATGAGGGCCTCCAGCCCGGCACGCACGTGGACATAGGGACTGGGCTCGCCGCTGTCGTCGCGGACGACGCGGATGGCGTGATCCCGGTCGGCCACGACGACGTCGCCGACATTCGTGGTGAAGGTGACGACCTGGTCCGGGCCGGCGCCCCGGGCCTCCAGATCGACGGCGACAAAGGGGGCGTCCTCCACGCGAATCCCCACCTTCTCCACCGGCGTGACGAGGAAATAGGCATCCCCCTCGCGTTTCAGGATCGTTGAAAAAAGCCGCACAAGCGGCTTGCGGCCGATCGGGGTGCCTTCGTGGAACCATGTGCCGTCGCGCCGGATCTCCATGTCGATATCGCCGCAGAACGGCGGGTCCCAAAGGTGAACGGGCGGAAGTTTCCCCGCTTTCTCAGCGGTGCGCGCGGCTGAGATCAGGCTGTCGGCGCCAGGGGTTGGGGCGGCTTTGGCTCGGTCCGTCACGATGATGTGTCCCTCATTTCTGCAGGGTGGCCTTTTGCCATTTGTGGTCGGCGGAATAGGTCTGTTACCTGATACTAGATATGCATCATGCGGAGCTTTGCCATGTCCGAGAGCGAGACCCTTGTGGCCGAAATCGAAGCCCTGGGCGGGAAACTCGCCGAGGCGCGGGCGGCGATCGCCACCCGGATCATCGGCCAGGAGGAGGTCGTGACGCTGACGCTGGCGGCGATGCTGTCGGGGGGGCACGCCCTCCTGATGGGGCTTCCGGGGCTCGGCAAGACGCTGCTGGTCGACACGCTTTCGACGGTCATGGGCCTCGACGCGCATCGCATCCAGTTCACGCCAGACCTGATGCCGGCCGACATCCTCGGCTCCGAGGTGCTGGAAACCGGCGCCGATGGCGCGCGCAGCTTCCGCTTCATCGAAGGGCCGATCTTCTGCCGCCTCCTGATGGCCGACGAGATCAACCGCGCGTCGCCCAGGACCCAGTCGGCACTTCTGCAGGCGATGCAGGAGCGTGAGGTGACGATCGCCGGTCAGCACCGCCCGCTTCCCGCGCCGTTCCATGTGCTCGCCACCCAGAACCCGATCGAGCAGGAGGGCACCTATCCGCTGCCCGAGGCGCAGCTCGACCGTTTCCTCGTACAGATCGACGTGCCCTATCCCGACCGCGAGACGGAACGCGGCATCCTCATCGCCACCACCGGCCTGGAGCAGGCCAAGGCGTCCCAGGTCTTCGACCCCGAGACGCTGATGGCCGCTCAGCGGGTCGTGCGGCAGATGCCGGTGGGCGAGGCGGTCGTCGAGGCCATCCTCGATCTCGTGCGCGCCTGCCGCCCCGAAGGCGAGGATGCGTCCGAGGCCGTGCGCCGCTCCGTCGCCTGGGGACCCGGGCCGCGCGCGGCACAGGCGCTGATGCTGACGGTCAGGGCGCGCGCGCTGCTGGACGGGCGGCTCGCGCCCTCGGTCGAGGATGTGGCCGCGCTGGCACGCCCGGTGCTTACGCACCGCATGGCGCTGACCTTCGCGGCCCGTGCCGAAGGGGCCGAGCTTTCGCAGGTCATCGACGAGGTCACCGCACGGGTCACGCGGGTCGAGGCGGCCGCTTGAGCCAGTCCGCGCTCCATACGCCCGAAACGCTTCGCTCGCGGTCCGAGACCCTAGCGGCGGCGCTGCCGGCCCTGATGGCGGATGCGCAGCATCTGAGCTCGACGGTGCTCTTGGGCACCCACGGGCGCAAGCGTGCGGGCACGGGCGACGAGTTCTGGCAATACCGCCCGGCCGAGGCCGGCGACGCCCTGCGCGCCATCGACTGGCGCCGTTCGGCCCGGTCGGACGGGCATTTCGTGCGCCAGACCGAATGGCAGGCGGCGCAGTCGGTCATGATCGGCGTGGACGACGCCGCCTCGATGACCTTCACCGGGTCTTCGAAACGGCCCTCGAAGCTGCGCCGTGCGCAGACGCTGGCCATGGCGATCTCGATCCTCGCGGTGCACGGCGGCGAACGGGTCGGCCTGACGCATCTGAACGAGCCTCCGCGCGGCGGACGTGCGCAGCTTCTGCGCATGGCGCAGGCGCTGATGGACGGCCACGAGGAAGGCGACTACGGCGCGCCCCGGCCGAGGGTTCTTCCGGTAGGAAGCCGCGCCGTGTTCTTCTCGGATTTCCTCGGCGACCCGACGCCGATCGAGCAGGTGCTGGGCCGCGCCGCCGATCGGGGCGTGAAGGGAGCGCTCGTGCAGGTACTCGATCCCGACGAGGAGGCGTTTCCCTATGACGGGCGCACGGTCTTCGAATCGATGTCGGGCGCGATCCGCTTCGAGACGCTGAAGGCGAAATCCCTGCGCGAGGAATATCTGGCACGGCTGGCCGAACGGAAGGACCGCCTGGCCCAGGCTGCGCGGCGCACCGGCTGGCGCTTTCACGTGCACCACACCGACCAGCCGGCGGAACCGTCGCTCCTTTGGCTCTACGGCGCGCTCCAGAAGGTGCGGTCATGACGGGGTGCCGGAAAACGCGGGTTTCGCCGATGAAACCATGCCAGCGTGGTGAGGGCCTGCGATGATCGCGAACCTTGCCTTCAGCACGCCGCTTCTTCTGGTCGCGCTCGTCGCCCTGCCGATCCTGTGGTGGCTGCTGCGCGCCGTGCCCCCGGCCCCGATCCGCCGCCGGTTCCCGGGCGTGGCTCTTCTCCTCGGTCTGCGCGACGATGACAGCCAGACGGACAAGACGCCCTGGTGGCTCCTCCTGCTCCGCATGCTCGCGGTCGCCGCGGCGATCATCGGTTTCGCGGGCCCGGTGCTGAACCCGCAGGCCGAGCGCGCGGGAGACGGGCCGCTCCTGATCGTGATGGATGCGTCCTGGGCCTCGGCACGGGACTGGTCCGCGCGGATCGAGCGGGTGGAAATCCTGCTCGACGAAGCGGGCCGGGCGGGGCGCCCGGTGGCGCTCGTGGCGTTGACCGACCTGCCGGGCGGTGAGATTTCCTTCCAGTCAGCCAATGCCTGGACCCCGCGCCTGCCGTCGCTGCAGCCCGCGCCCTACGCGCCCGATTTCGCCGCCGCCGCCCAGTGGGCCGAGACGCTCGACACGGAGGCGGCCGTATTCTGGGTCTCCGACGGGCTGGAGCATGCGGGGCGCGGCGACCTGCTCGACGCGTTCGAAGCGATCGGTCCGGTATCCGTTTTCCAGGGCGCGCGCGATGTCATCGCGCTCGGGCCGCCACGCTTCGAGGACGGGACGATCCGGACGCCGCTCCAGCGGCAGGGTGGAACGGCCCCGCGTGAAGTGACCGTGGTCGCCCATGGCCTCGACCCGGCGGGCATCCCGCGCGATCTCGCGCGCGAGGTCGTGGCCTTCCCCGCGGGCGAGGCGACGACCGAGGCCGTCTTCGACCTGCCCCCCGAACTGCGCAACCGGATCACCCGTTTCGAGGTCGCCGGCGAGCGCTCGGCCGGGGCCGTGGCGCTGACCGACGACGCGTTGCAGCGCCGGGAGGTCGCCCTGATCGATGCGCATGGAGAGGGCGAGGCACAAGCGCTGCTGTCGCCGCTCCACTACCTTCGCCAGGCACTCGCCCCGACGGCGGACCTCATGGAAGGCGGGCTGAGCGACATGCTGCTCGCCAGCCCCGACGCCGTGATCCTCGCAGATGTCGCGACGCTCTCGCCCGACGAGGAAGCGGCGCTCATCGAGTGGGTCGAGACAGGCGGGCTCCTCGTGCGCTTCGCCGGGCCCCGGCTGGCCGCGTCTGACGTGGCCCGGGACAGTGCCGGACCGCTCATGCCGGTTCGCCTTCGGGCGGGCGGGCGCAGCGTGGGTGGCGCGATGTCCTGGGGTGAGCCGAAACAGCTGCGCCCCTTCGAGGAAGGTTCGCCTTTCGCCGGTCTCGCCATCCCCGAGGACGTGACGGTGACGAGCCAGGTCATGGCGCAGCCCGATCCGCAGCTGTCCGAGCGCACCATCGCCTCGCTGACCGACGGAACGCCGCTCGTCACCCGCGCCCCGCTCGGGCAGGGGAGCGTCGTGCTGTTCCATGTCACCGCCAACGCCGAGTGGTCGACGCTGCCGCTGTCCGGTCTCTTCGTGCAGATGCTCGAGCGTCTGGCCGTCTCGACGCGCCCGGCCACGCCCGATGCCGCTGACGTGGAGGGCGTCATTTGGGTGCCCGAGGACGTGCTCGACGGCTTCGGCACATTGCGCGACGCGGGCATCCGTCCCGGCGTGCCCGGCGACAGGCTCGTCGAGGCGCCGCTCTCCGCCGATCTGCTTCCGGGCCTGTATGCGGGTGGCGCACAGCGATTGGCCCGCAACGTGATGACGGCAGACACCGTTCTGACCCCCGCCGTCTGGCCCGCCGCGATCCCGGTCGAGGGCATGGCCGTCGTCGAGCCGACGGACCTGATGGCGGCCTTCCTCGCCGGGGCGCTGGCGCTTCTGCTGGTCGACGCCATCGCCGCGCTCTGGCTGGCCGGGCGGCTTTCGGGTGCGCTCGGCCGCGCCGCGGCGATCGTTCTCGCCGCGAGCCTTCTGGCGACGCCGCAGCCGGCCTCCGCGCAGGAAAGCGATCCCGCCAGCCTTTCGCCCGAAGACGAACTGGCGCTTCTGGCCACGACGGAGGTGACGCTCGCCTATGTGGTGACGGGCGACGCCGAGCTCGACCGCATATCGAGGGCCGGTCTTCAGGGCCTCAGCAACACGCTCTGGTCGCGCACCTCGGTGGAGCCCGCGCCGCCCATCGGCGTGAACCTCGAGACCGACGAGCTTGCGTTCTTCCCGATGCTCTACTGGCCGGTTTCCGTGAACCAGCCGATGCCATCGACCGAGGCATACAGGCGGCTCAACGACTACCTGCGTTCGGGCGGCATGATCGTCTTCGACACGCGCGACGCCAATGTCGGCGGCTTCGGCTCTGGCACACCGGAGGGCCGCCGTCTGCGCCTGCTGGCCGCGCCGCTCGATATCCCGCCGCTGGAGCCGATTCCACCGGACCACGTGCTGACGCGGACCTTCTACCTGCTGCAGGACTTCCCCGGCCGCCACATCAGCCGCGACGTCTGGGTCGAGGCCGCGCCGCCCGATGCCGAACAGATCGAGGGGATGCCGTTCCGCAACCTCAATGACGGGGTGACGCCGGTGCTGATCGGTGGCAACGACTGGGCCGCGGCCTGGGCGGTGGACGAGAGTGGCCGTCCGCTTCTGCCCGTGGGGCGCGGCATGACCGGCGACCGCCAGCGCGAGATCGCGCTCCGCTTCGGGGTGAACCTCGTGATGCATGTGCTGTCGGGCAACTACAAGTCCGACCAGGTGCATGTGCCGGCGCTTCTCGAACGGTTGGGGCAGTGACGATGGCGCGCCAGATCCTTCTCGACCCGCTCCTGTCGCTCCCGCTGATCTACGCGCTCGCGGTGGTCACCGTGCTGATCGTCGGTCTTTCCATCTGGCGGGGTCTCGCGGGCTGGCCCTTCCGGCTGGCCGCCGGCGCTGTTTTGCTGGCCGCGCTGCTCAACCCCTCTCTCCAGAACGAGGAGCGCGAGCCACTTTCGGACATCGTCCTTCTCGTGATCGACGACAGCGCGAGCCAACGGCTTTCCGACCGGGGCGACCAGACGGCGGAGGCACTGGCCGAGCTGGAGGCCGAGGTCGCGGCACTGGGTATGGAGCTGCGCACCGCCACGGTGCGCGACGCGCCCGACAATGCCGGAACGCTCCTCATGGGTGAGTTGACGCGGATGATGGCGGAGGAGCCGCGTGCGCGCATTGCAGGGGCAATCCTCCTGACCGACGGGCAGCTCCATGATGCGGAACTCGTGCCCGACATGCCCGCCCCGATCCATGCGCTGCTGACCGGGCGCGCCGATGACTGGGACCGCCGCCTCGTGATCGAGAACGCCCCCGCCTTCGCCATCATAGGCGAGGAATTCCAGCTGCGCCTCCGGCTGGAGGACCAGGGCGCGGTGCCCACGGACCTTGCCGGGCGCTCGGAAATCCTCATCGCCATCGACGGGGACGAACCCCAGAGCTTCACGGTGCCGGTGGGCGAGACGCTCAACCTGCCCCTGACGCTGAGCCATGCGGGCCAGAACGTGATCCAGTTCATCGTGCCCGAGGCCGACGGAGAGCTGACCGACCGGAACAACGCCGCCGTGGTGCAGATCAACGGGATCCGCGACCGGCTGCGCGTGCTCCTCGTCTCGGGCGAGCCTCATCCGGGGCAGAGGACCTGGCGGAACCTGCTCAAGTCCGACCCCTCGGTGGACCTCGTGCACTTCACCATCCTGCGGCCGCCGGACAAGCAGGACGGTGTGCCCGTCTCCGAGCTGTCGCTCATCGCCTTTCCGACGCGAGAGTTGTTCATGGAAGCGGTGGATGAGTTCGATCTCATCATCTTCGACCGCTACCAGCGGCGCGGCATCCTGCCGATGCTCTATATCGACAACATCCGCCAATACGTCCTGAACGGCGGCGCGCTTCTGCTGGCCGCTGGCCCGGATTTCGCCTCGGCCGCGTCGCTCTACCGGACGCCCTTGTCCGAGATCCTGCCCGGGCGCCCCACCGCGCGCGTGATCGAGCAGCCCTACCTGCCCGCGATCTCGGATCTCGGGCAGCGGCACCCCGTAACCGCGGGGCTGGAGGCCGAGCATACGCCGCTGGCGGGTTCGGACGCGCCCTGGGGCCGATGGTTCCGGCAGATCGAACTGACCGAGCAGGGCGGCCAGACGGTGATGACCGGGGTGAACGATGCGCCGCTTCTGATGCTGAACCGCGTGGGCGAGGGGCGCGTGGCTCTGCTTGCCTCAGATCACGCCTGGCTCTGGGACCGTGGCTATGAAGGCGGGGGGCCGCAGCTGGAAATGCTGCGCAGGCTTGCCCACTGGATGATGGGCGAACCGGACCTGGAGGAGGAAGCGCTGATCGCGCGGGCGGACGGGCAGACCGTGAGCGTCACCCGCCGGACGCTGGCCGATACGGCCGCCGACGTCACCGTGACCTATCCCGACGGGACGGAAGGCATCCTGACGCTGGAAGAGACCGCGCCGGGGCGTTTCACGGCCGATATCGAGGGCGCCGAGCAGGGCCTCTACCGAATGACGGACGGGACCCTGGAAACCGTGATCGCACTTGGTCCGGCCGCCCCGCGTGAATTCGAGGAGACGATCGCGAGCGGCGACCGCCTGATCCCGGCCACGGAGCCGTTCTCGGGCGCCGTCATGCGCCTCGAGGACGGCTTTCCCGACATCCGCCGGGTCGCGGAAGGGCGCAACGCAAGCGGCCGCGGCTGGATCGGGTTCACGACGCGCGAGGCTTACCTGACGACGGACGTGACCGTGACGCCGCTGGTCTCGGCCTGGCTGTTCCTGCTGGTCGCCGCGGCTCTGATGCTGGGCGCGTGGCTCCGCGAAGGGCGCCGCTGAGAGGGCTCAGACGAAGCGTTCGCCACCGCAGGTCGGGCAGCGGACGGTCTTTCGCCCGAAACAGCCGTCGCAGCGGCCCATGATCGGGCGTCCCTCGATGTCGGCCCCTTTCAGGACGGTGCCTGATCCGCCGCAGACCCCGCAGGGCGCGTCGCCGGTGGCACGGCAGCGGCTGCAGCGGCGTTTCTCGTATGCGTCCGGTGCGCGACGACTCGTTCGGTAATTCTGATGCATGGCGATGACCAATGCGCGGTTTTTTCCAATGCGGCGATGCTATCGCGGGAATCTGGCAACCTTTGGGCAATGCACGGGCGCGGCAGCGCCTAGTCGATCGCATCGATGGGAACCGCCACGGGACCATGCACGGCATCGTCCCAACCCGTCACGCTGGTCCGCGTTCGGATGAAGACCTCGGTGGTGCCCGCAGGCAGCGTCACGCCGCCGAGCGAGCGGGTGAAGGGCTGTTCCTCGACATGCGGGTGCAGCAGGACACGCGTGCCGATGATGGCGCCCCCTTCCGTCTCCATCCGCCAGCCGTCGGCGTAATCGTCCCAGCCGGTATCGCCATGCCGGATCGCGACGGCGACGGTCCAATCATCTCCACCATGGACGAGGGTCACATCCTCCACCAGGGCGGGGTCGGCGCTGGCGGCCGCCGCGGCAAGGCAAAGGGTGGCTGGAAGAATGATACGATCCATGCACCCAGCCTAAGGCCATGGAGGCGTCCTGTCGGCTCACAAGCTGTTGAGGCGCAGCTCAACCCGGCGGCGGCATGACCGTCAGCATGGAGCCTGCACTCCAGTTCACCGCCTCGAAGCAGATCTGCGACCCCGCACCGCCGCACCATCCTCCGTCGCGCGCCACGAGCAGGATCGTCAGTCCGTCCCAATCGATCATGCGCCAGCCTTCGGCCTGAAACTCCCAGCTCTCGTCGCCGACCACGGCATGCAGGCTGCAGCCGCCCGAGCCGCAATACATGCTGGCCGCCGAGGAGCAGGTGAAACGCGACGTGTCCACCAGCCTGTCGAGAGGCTCCTGTCCGTCGAGGTCGACTTCGACCACGGCGTCCGCCGCATCGAAGACGCCGTTCTCGAAACCGGAGCAGTCGGCGGCTGCGGCCGCGAGGATATCGTCCACGGGATCTGCCGTGGCGGCCAGGCCGGGCAGGCTCAGGACAAGGGCGGCGATCACGGTGCGCATGGCGTCTCTCCTCCGGGGTTTGGCCTCGGGCGCCAGTGTGCCCTCAGAACGGCTTGAAAACCACCAGGATCAGGACGCCGATCGCGAAGAGCACGCTGAGCTCGTTGAACACCCTCAGCCAGAGGTCGCTTTCCTCGAACACGCCCTTTTTCGCGCGAAGCACGAGGCGTCCGGTCCATCCGTAATGCAGCGCGAGGATGCTCACGATCCCGAGCTTGGCCCAGGCCCAACCGGGAAAGCTCCACCACCAGAAAAGCCAAAGACCGCTGAGAATCGCGACCACGCCGAGACCGAGGGAGAAGCGGTAGACACGTACCGTCAGGTCCCCCGCGGGCCCGAATTCACCTGTCTTCGCGTATTCGCGTTTCCAGAAGATAAGGCCGCGCGGGGCCACGAAGATCCCCGTCATCCAGCCCAGAACGGCCAGCAAATGCAGCACCTTGACCCATTCCATGTCGCCTGACCTGACGGCAAACTGTAGGCTCCGCAAGAGGCGATTTTGCCTCGGGGGTGCGGGGTGTGGCGTCTTTTCGTTTGCCTCGACTCTTAAATTGGTTATGTTTCTTTACCAATCAGGCGGCTTCTGGGAGGAGGACCCGATGGAAATGCCCGTGCCGGACAGCGAGGTTCTGTCCCGAAAGCCCCGCATCGTCGCGCGCCTGCAGGAGGTGCTGCCCGCCTCGGCCGTGATTCACGACGAGGCAGAGACGCGCGCCTACGAGTGCGACGCGCTGACCGCCTACAAGTGTCCGCCGCTCGCCGTGGTCCTTCCCTCCTCGACCGAGGAGGTCGCGGCCGTCCTGAAGGTCTGCCATGCCGAGGGCGTGCCGGTCGTCCCCCGCGGCTCCGGCACCTCGCTTGCAGGTGGCGCGCTGCCAACGGCCGACAGCGTCATCGTCGGCGTCTCGCGGCTGAACCGGGTGCTCGAGACCGACTACGACAACCGCATCATCCGCGTGCAGTCGGGCCGCACCAACCTCAGCGTGACGGGCGCCGTGGAGCAGGAGGATTTCTTCTACGCCCCCGACCCTTCGAGCCAGCTCGCCTGCGCCATCGCGGGCAACATCGCGATGAACTCGGGCGGAGCGCATTGCCTGAAATACGGGGTGACGACGAACAACCTCCTCGGCGTGACCATGGTCACGATGGAGGGCGAGATCCTCGAGATCGGCGGCGCGCATCTCGACGCGCCGGGCTACGACCTGCTTGGCGTGATCTGCGGCTCGGAAGGGCAGCTCGGGATCGTGACCGAGGCGACGCTGCGCATCTTGCGGAAACCGGAAGGCGCGCGGCCCGTCCTGATGGGCTTCGACTCGAACGAGGTGGCCGGCGCCTGCGTCTCCGACATCATAAAGGCGGGCGTCCTGCCCGTCGCGATCGAATTCATGGACCGCCCCTGCATCGAGGCGACGGAAGCCTTCGCCAAGGCCGGCTATCCGATGTGCGAGGCGCTCCTGATCGTGGAGGTGGAGGGGAGCCCCGCCGAGATTGACGAACAGCTTGGCGTCATCCTGCAGATCGCCCGCCGCCACAACCCGGTGGAGCTGCGCGAGGCGCAGTCCGAGGACGAGGCGAAACGCATCTGGCTCGGCCGGAAATCGGCCTTCGGCGCGATGGGACAGATCAACGACTACATGTGCCTCGACGGGACGATCCCCGTCAGCGCCCTGCCGCTTGTGCTCCGCCGGATCGGGGAAATGTCGAAGGATTACGGCCTCGACGTCGCAAACGTGTTCCACGCGGGCGACGGCAACATGCACCCGCTGATCCTTTTCGACGCCAACAAGCCCGGCGATCTCGAAAAATGCGAGGCCTTCGGGGCGGATATCCTGAAGCTCTGCGTCGAGGTCGGCGGCTGCCTGACTGGCGAGCATGGCGTCGGGATCGAGAAGCGCGACCTGATGACGGCGCAGTTCGAACCGCAGGATCTCGAGATCCAGATGAAGGTGAAGGACGTGTTCGATCCCGAATGGCTTCTGAACCCCGCCAAGGTCTTCCCGCTCGCCGCCTCGGCGTCGCGGCGGGAAGGGGCTTTCGCCGCCTGACGGCGCCGACCCGTGCGAGGGGGCTGGCCCCCTCGCGCTCCCCCATGCGTATTTGAGGAAAGATGAAGGAGCGCGGGCCCGTGCTGACGCCGACCACCGAGACAGAATTGAGCGAGGCCGTCGCCTCCGCCACGGGGCCGCTGCGCATCGAAGGCGGCGGGACGCGGCCTGTGGGCCGCCCCGTGGAGGGTGAGGTCCTGTCGGTCGGCGGGCTGAGCGGTGTCGAGCTGTACGAGCCGGGCGCGCTGACGATCGTGGTGCGCGCCGGAACGCCGCTCGCCGAGGTCGAGGCGGTTCTGGCGTCCGAGAACCAGCGCCTGCCCTTCGAGCCGATGGATCACCGGGTGCTTCTCGGCACCGGGGGCGAGCCGACGATCGGCGGCGTCGTGGCGGCCAACGTTTCGGGGCCGCGGCGCATCCAGGCCGGGGCCTGCCGCGACAGCCTGATCGGGGTGCGGTTCGTCGACGGGACCGGGACCATCCTGAAGAACGGCGGCCGGGTGATGAAGAACGTCACCGGCTACGACCTCGTGAAACTGCTGGCGGGCAGCCGGGGAACGCTGGGCGTGCTCACGGAGGTGGCCTTCAAGGTCCTGCCGGCGACCGAGACGCAGGCCTGCGTGGTGATCGACGGTCTGGGCGACCTGCAGGCGGTGGAGGCGATGGCGGTGGCGCTGGGCTCCCCCTTCGAGGTGACGGGCGCCGCGCATCTTCCGGCGGGTCCCGAGGGTGTGCCGCTGACGATGCTGCGGCTCGAGGGGTTCGCGGCGAGCGTGGCCTACCGCACCGGGCGACTCCTGGACCTTCTCAAGCCCTTCGGCGCCGTCCGGGCCGAGGTGGATCCGGTGCAGGTGGGAGAGGCCTGGCTCGGGATTCGCGACGTCCTGCCCTTCGCGGGGTCGGCTGACGATGTCTGGCGCCTTTCGGTCAGGCCGACGGACGCGCCGGGGATCGCCGCACTGACCGGGGGCGAGGTGTTCTACGACTGGGGCGGCGGGCTGATCTGGGCACGGGTTCCCCAAGGCACGGACCTGCGCGCGCGTCTCGGCGCCTACGCGGGCCACGCGACGCTTGTGCGCGCCTCGGCCGAGACGCGGGCGCGCATCGCCCCGTTCCAGCCCGAACCCGCGCCGATCGCGGCACTGTCGGAAGGGCTGCGGCGCAAGTTCGACCCGCGCGGCATCCTCAACCCCGGTCTGATGGCGGCCTGAGATGGCGGCGGTGCTGATCGAGGCCCTGCCCGTGGCGCTGGTTGCAGGTGCGCTCTTCGCCGGGCTGGCGTTGATGACGAACCGGCCGCGGGGAGCGGCGCTGGCGCAGGGGGCGCTTGTCCTGGCGGCGGCGCTCATCTTCGCAGCCATCGTCATCGGCGGCGACGTCCTCGGCTTGCCGGGGCAGCGGGTCGGCGGCTTCGGTGTCGGACTTCTCGCGGCGGCGGCTTCGGGCATGCTCTACCACCTCTACCTTGGCCGGTTCGAGAACGTCTGGGCGGCGCGGGTGGTCTTTACCCTCGTGTTTCTCGCGGCATCGGCACTCTTCGGCCTCGTCATCCTTCCCTTGATCTGAAAGCGCGGACATGCAGACCACCTTCACCCCCGAGCAGCTCAAGGACCCTGCGATCCAGCGATCGAACGAGGTTCTGCGCACCTGCGTGCATTGCGGGTTCTGCACGGCGACCTGCCCCACCTACCAGGTTCTGGGGGACGAGCTCGACAGTCCGCGGGGGCGGATCTACCTCATCAAGGACATGCTGGAGAAGGGTCGGCCGGCCGACGAGAAGACCGTCAGGCACATCGACCGTTGCCTCTCCTGCCTCGCCTGCATGACGACCTGTCCCTCGGGTGTGCATTACATGCACCTCGTCGACCATGCGCGGGAATACATCGAGGAGACTTACAAACGGCCCCTGTTCGAGCGGATGCTGCGCTGGACGCTGGCGCGGATCCTGCCCTATCCGACGCGGTTCCGGATCGCGCTGCTCGGGGCCAAGATCGGGCGGCCCTTCGCCTTCCTGATGCCCGACGCGCGGCTCAAGGCGATGCTCGCGATGGCGCCGAAGACGATCCCGCCGGTCAGCCGCAACGACGATCCGCAGGTCTTCCCGGCGGAAGGCGAGCGGAAGATGCGTGTGGCGCTGATGACGGGCTGCGCGCAGCGGGCGCTCAATACCGACATCAACGATGCGACCATCCGGCTGCTGACGCGGCTCGGCTGCGATGTCGTGATCGCGGAGGGGCAGGGCTGTTGCGGGGCGCTGACGCATCACATGGGCAAGACCGCCGAGAGCCACGCGACGGCGGCCAGGAATATCGGGGCCTGGACGCGCGAGATGAAGGCCGAGGGGCTGGATGCCATCGTCATCAACACGAGCGGGTGCGGGACGACCGTGAAGGATTACGGCCACATGTTCCGGACGGAAAGCCTTGCCGAGGAGGCGAAGGCGGTGGCCGCCATCGCGATGGACGTCTCCGAGGTCCTGATGAAGCTCGACCTGCCGGAGGGGGAGGCGAAGGGGTTGAAGATCGCCTATCACGCGGCCTGCTCGCTCCAGCACGGGCAGCAGATCAAGACCTATCCCAAGGACCTCCTGAAGCGCGCGGGCTTCAAGGTGGTGGAGCCGGCCGACAGCCATCTCTGCTGCGGGTCTGCGGGCACCTACAACCTGATGCAGCCGGAGATTTCCGGGCAGCTCAAGGCGCGCAAGGTCGAGACGCTTGAGGCGACGCGGCCCGACATCATCGCGGCGGGCAACATCGGCTGCATGATGCAGATCGGGTCGGGCACCGAGGTGCCGATCGTGCATACCGTCGAATTGCTCGACTGGGCCACGGGCGGTCCGCGTCCGCCAGCGCTCGACGCGCCGGGCAAGCGCGAGGTGCCGGTGCCGGTCCTGCGCTGAGGTCGGCGCAGGGGCGCGGCAATGGCCGTCGGGGGCCCACAAACGGGCCCGATTTGTGCCATCCCGGCAAGTTAGCCTATCCGGCGACACCCATGCCCGGAGGGTTCATGCGACGTCTTTTCCTGACCGTTCTCGCGGTGATTCTCGCCGGCCCGGTGCTGTCTCAGGACCTGCCGAGCCAGCAGAGGGCGGCCGGGCTCGACCTGCTCCGCCCACTGACCAGCGCCGATGACGCGCAGCCCTGGACCGGGGTGGGGCGGCTGGACACCGGAGTTTCCTTCTGCACCGCGACCCTCATCACCGACCGCCTCGTGCTGACGGCGGCGCATTGCCTCCATCATCCCGAGACGATGGAGCGTTTCCCCGACCGGTCGCTCACCTTCCTCGCGGGCCTTCGCAACGGGCGGGCCGAGGCGATGCGCGGCGTCCGGCAAAGTGTCGTGCCGGCCGGCTACGTGCCCCGCTCCGATCCGGACCTCGAGGGGATCGGGCAGGACATCGCGCTTCTGGAGCTCGACCTGCCGGTGCGCTCCAACCGCATCGCGCCCATTCCGACGGGACGCCGTGCCGTGCGGGGGCTGGAGGTGACGGTGGTCTCCTACGGCGCGCGGCGCGAAGCCCACGCCTCGATCGAGGAAGGCTGCCGCGTGCTGGAAGGGGCGGAAGATGTGCGCGTCCTTTCGTGCCGCGTGGTGCAGGGCAGCTCCGGCTCGCCGGTCATGCGGATCGTGGACGGCGTGCCCGAGGTCGTCGCGGTGATCTCGGCCAGCGCGACGGACCGGCAGGGTGCGGAACTGTCCATGGCAGTGGCGCTCGACCGTCATGTGGCGGCCTTGCTCGGGCAGCTCGACGGTGGCACCGAGGCGCATGGATCGCGGTTTGGCACGCTGTCCGGCGATGGCGGGCGGTCGCAGATCGGGGCGCGGTTCATCCGGCCCTGAAGGGGGTTGAAACCGCCGAATTCCTTTCCCACCTCAGGACTGCGCCGGGGCCGGTTCCGGACCGGCGCGATCAATTGGACGGTGCCCGACGCACGGGGCCGTTCCGCTCATCGTTGTCGCTCAATGGAGGATGACCCATGCGAACCTACGATTTTTCCCCGCTCTACCGTGCCACGGTCGGTTTCGACCGGATGGCGGACCTTCTGGACCGCGTCCTGACCCAGGACAGCGCGCCCTCGACCTACCCGCCCTACAACATCGAGAAGATCGACGAGAATGCCTATCGCATCTCGATCGCCGTCGCGGGCTTTGCCGAGACCGAGCTTGCGGTCGAGCAGCGCGAGGCCGAACTGGTCATCGCCGCCCGCAAGGAGAAGGACGAGACGCAGCGCACCTACCTGCATCGCGGTATCGCCACGCGCGCCTTCGAGAAGCGGTTCCAACTGGCCGATCATGTCCGGGTGACCGGTGCGGTCCATGAAAACGGCATGCTGCATATCGATCTCGTGCGCGAAGTGCCCGAGGCTCTGAAGCCGCGCCGGATCGAGATCGCCACGACCGGCCCCAAGGCCATCGAGGCCGAGCGCGCCGAAGCCTGATACGGACCATCTTTTACGGATTGCGGGGCGGCCCCATGTGGGCCGCCCTTTTCATGTCCTCAGGCGGGACAGAAGGACCGCACCCGCGCCTTGCGCCATGATGCACAACGCGAGGACGGGCAGGTAGCCGCCCGCATCGGCAAGCATCGCGGCGACGAAGGGCGCGGCCGCAAAGGCAAAGAGCGAAGGGCGAACGACGGCGCCCTGCACCGCGCCGAAGTTCCGGGAGCCGAGCGTCTCGCGGATCACCACGGGACGCAGGATGCTGACGATCCCGGTGCACATTCCGTGCAGGAGCGCGAAGGCGAAAACGATCGCGGGAAGGGCGCCTGCCCCGAAGAGGAGCGATGCGGCAAGGCCCATCCCCCCGAAGGCGAGGATCGACAGTGTACGCGCCGCGGTCCTCGCCCCGCCCAGGGTCAGGGCGATGCGGCCGGCCACCTGCGCCGGTCCGATCATGGAGGCCGCGAGGACCGCCGATGCCGTTCCGACTCCCACGGCCGTCAGCAGTGGCAGGAGGTGGCTGACCACGATCCCGACCGCCAGCGCCGACAGCGCAAAGCCGAGCGTCACGGGCCAGAAGCCGGGGCGTCTCCATGCCTCTGGCGCCTGTGTCGCATCGGGGAGCGCGCGGCCCGCCCCTTCCCGTTCGAGGCGCCGCGCGGCGAAGGTCGCAAGCGGCAGGTTCACGGCGAGCACGAGGCCGATCAGCACCCAGACGGCGAGGCGCCATCCCGACAGGTCCGACAACCAAGCCGTCAGCGGGTAGGCCAGCGTCGAGGCGAAACCCGCGACCAGCGTGATCGCCGTGATCCCCGCCCGCGCCGTCTCGTCCCGGCCGCGCACCACCAGCGCGAAGGCCGCGTCATAAAGCGTGAGGCTCATGGCAAGGCCCATCACCGCCCAGACCGCATAGAACTGCCACAGGTGCTGCACCTGGGTCAGCGCCGCGAGGCAGAGCGCCCCCAGCACCGCGCCGGTCGGCATGGACAAGGGGGCGAGTCCCCGGTCAATCAGTCCGCCAACGCGACCCGAGGCCAGGCCCTGGATCGCCAGCGCCAGCGAGAAGGCGCCCATGACCTGCCCCGAGGACCAGCCGAACTCGTCCTGCCAATGCAGGACCAGCGCCGGAAAGACATAGAAGATCGATGCCCAGATCAGGGTCTGTGCCACCATCAGCGCCAGGATCGGCGGATCGGTGAGGGCGGCGCGCATCTAGCGTCTCAGAACCACTGCCCCGGCTCCATCAGGCCAAGCTCCATCAGTTGCAGCGACGACCAGTTGAACCGCTCGGACTTGTACCAGCGGAAATCGTCGATGTCGTGCCGCGAGCCCGGGTTGGTCCGCAGCGCCTTTGCCACCCGGAACGAACAGATCGCGCCCGTGAGCGAATGGTGCCAGGGGCAGGCGTAGGTGTTCATTTCCTCGTCGTTCAGCGTGTGGTCCGGCCGCAATTCCAGCCCCGGCCTGGCCCGGAACAGGCCGATCCGGTCGATGCGCCGCTTGGCCGGGGTCACGTGTTCCTCGAAGCGCCAGCGCAGCCCGCCGTAGAAGTCGAGTTGCCGCTCCATCACCTCATCGGGCTCGCGCCTGCGGGTCTCGGCGTAGTAGCCCGAACTGTCGAACAGCGCGGCATCGAGCGAGACGGCGTCCGGGTGGCGCGTCAGGTCGCCGGCGTAGAGGTCGATCACGAAGGTCAGGACGGCGTTGCGTCGCTCCTCCATGACCCAGGTCGTCATTTCTCCGACGGTCCGGTCCTCGCAGAACGGGTAGAACAGGTATTCGCCGTTGTAGCAGTAGTGGATCCACTGCCCCGGCACCTTGGCGATCAGCGCGTTGACGGCATCCCGTGCCGCTTCGGGGCGCCGCCCGCGGTCGACGATGACGTGGACGGGAACTCCCTCCCGCGCGACGAGCGCCTCGGCACCGATGTCGGGCGAGGCCACGAGATAGACGGCGCGGAACCCGAGGCCGAGGAGGTGGTCGAGCGTGCTCTGAACTTCCGTCCGATCCTCGCAGACAAGCACGGCGAAGGGCCCCTTGCCGGGATCGGTGCGGTCGGCCGCGAACTCCTCGAGACTGGCGTAGCGCATGTGCTGCCCTGTCTGCTCCTGCCTTCTTTGCCCGTTTTGCCCAGACTGAACCCGGTCCGGTGGTTTTGCAATCGGTGCCGCGCCTTGATCGGGCCGGCGTCATTGAACCGGCGCCGCGCGTGGGATACATGGCCCCGGTCGACGATTTTCCCAGACCAGCGGGCGCGCCATGACCGGGACGAAGAAGCTCTACGTCAAGACCTATGGCTGTCAGATGAACGTCTACGACAGTGAACGCATGGCCGAGGCGCTGGGCGCGGACGGCTACGAGCAGGTAGACACGCCCGAGGGCGCGGACATGATCCTGCTCAACACCTGCCATATCCGCGAGAAGGCGGCGGAGAAGGTCTATTCCGAGCTTGGCCGGCTGAAGCCGCTGCGCGAGGCGAACCCGGATCTCAAGATCGGTGTCGCGGGCTGCGTCGCGCAGGCCGAGGGCGAGGAAATCATGCGCCGCCAGCCGATGGTCGACCTCGTCGTGGGGCCGCAGACATATCACCGGCTGCCGAAGATGATGGAGGCGCTCGGCCGGGGCGAGAAGGCGCTCGACACCGATTTTCCCGAAGAGGACAAGTTCGCCCACCTGCCCAAGGACCGGCGGGCGAAGCGCGGTCCGACGGCTTTCCTGACCGTGCAGGAGGGATGCGACAAGTTCTGCTCCTTCTGTGTCGTGCCCTATACGCGCGGCGCCGAGGTTTCGCGCCCGGTGGAGCGCCTCCTGCGCGAGGCTCGCGACCTCGTGGAGCGTGGCGTGCGGGAGATCACGCTGCTCGGCCAGAACGTGAATGCCTATCACGGAGCCGGACCCGAGGGCGGCGAATGGGGCCTCGCCCGCCTGATCCGGACGATGGCGGCGATCGACGGGCTGGAGCGTATCCGCTTCACCACTTCGCACCCCAACGACATGGAGGACGACCTGATCGCGGCGCATGGCGATTGCGACAAGCTCATGCCCTACCTCCACCTGCCGGTGCAGTCGGGCTCGGACCGGATCCTGAAGGCGATGAACCGCAAGCATACCGCCGGGGGCTACATCCGGCTGATCGAGCGCATCCGCGCCGCCAGGCCCGACCTCGCGTTGTCCGGCGACTTCATCGTTGGCTTCCCCGGCGAGACCGAGGCCGATTTCCAGGCGACGCTCGATCTCGTGGCGGAGGTCGGCTACGCCAGTGCCTACTCGTTCAAGTACTCTCCCCGCCCCGGAACACCCGCGGCCGAGCGCGCGCAGGTCGATCCCGCCGAGGCGGACGACCGGCTGCAACGCCTCCAGGCGCTGATCACCTCGCAGCAGCGCGCGGCCCAGGACGCCATGGTCGGGCGGCGAGTTTCGGTCCTCTTCGAGAAGCCGGGGCGGATGCCCGGCCAGGTCGTGGGCAAGTCGGAATACCTGCACGCCGTCCATGTGCAGGGCGACGCGGACCTGATCGGACGCATCGCGGCGGTCGACGTGGTGGAGAGCGGCCCGAACTCGCTTGCGGGCCTGCTGGTCTGAGCGGCGGCCTCGCGTCATCCGGCACGGAGCGGGGTACAGCATCACGAATTCTTCGTGACAAGTGACACAACCTGTTGCGTTGTGGCCTGTCCCTTGCCAACATCCCTTCCAGAGCACGCCTCGAACACCGGGAGCACAACTTGGCGATTACCACTCTGCCGCACCCCGCCGCCGAGCCGCCTGTCGAACTGCTGCTGCAATTCCCCGATAACCGTCTCCTGATCGAGCTTTGCGGCGAATTCGACCGCAACCTCGCCCAGATCGAGCATCTCCTGTCCGTCCACATTCTCCGGCGCGGCAACGAACTGGCGCTCCTTGGCGAGGCGCGGGCAGAGGCAGCGCAGGTTCTGGAGCGCCTCTATGCCAGGCTCGAATCGGGGCGCAGCATCGAACCCGGCGACATCGACGCCGCCGTTCGCCTTGGCGGCACGGGCGAGGAAACCGGCGCGCGCGACGGCGACCAGATGGAGATGTTCGGCGCCGGACCGCTGGAGATCGGCACCCGCAAGAAGACGGTGGAGCCGCGCACGGCGGCGCAGCAGGACTACGTGCGGAACCTCTATGGCCACGAACTCGCCTTCGGCATCGGCCCGGCAGGCACCGGCAAGACCTATCTCGCCGTGGCCGTCGCGGTGAACCAGATGATCAACGGCCACGTCGACAAGATCATCCTCTCGCGCCCCGCCGTCGAGGCCGGCGAGCGGCTCGGCTTTCTTCCCGGCGACATGAAGGAGAAGGTCGATCCCTACATGCAGCCGCTCTACGACGCGCTGAACGATTTCCTGCCGGCCAAACAGCTGCAGAAGCTGATCGAGGAAAAGACCATCGAGATCGCGCCGCTGGCCTTCATGCGGGGCCGCACCCTGTCGAATGCCTACGTGGTCCTCGACGAGGCGCAGAACGCGACCGGCATGCAGATGAAGATGTTCCTCACGCGCCTGGGGCAGGGGAGCCGCATGGTCATCACCGGCGACCGGAGCCAGGTCGACCTGCCCAAGGGAATGCCCTCCGGCCTGATCGAGGCCGAGCGCATCCTCGCAGGCGTCAAGGGCATCAGCTTCAACTACTTCACGGCAAAGGACGTGGTCCGCCATCCGATGGTGGCCCGCGTCATCGAGGCCTACGACGCCGATGCCCAACGCTGAGGTGGCCCGGTACATCCTTGCAAGGATGTACCGCAGCCTCTTGCAAGAGGCTTGCCAGAGCCTTGCAAGGCTCTGGCGCATTCCTTTCAAGGAATGCGCGCCGCGGCGCCGGGCGCACGATTGACCGCGCCGCGCGCTCGGGGCACATGCGCATCATGGAAATCGACATTCTCATCGAGGCGCCGGGTTGGTCGGAAACCGGCCTCGAGACGCTCGCCGCCGACGCCTTCGCCGCAACGCTGGCCGAGCTGGGGCTCGATCCCGGGCGCTGTGCCGTCAGCCTTCTCGCCTGCGACGACGCGCGCATCGCGGGGCTGAACGCCGAGTTCCGGGGCAAGCCGACGCCCACGAACGTGCTGTCATGGCCGGCGGAGGAACGCGGGGCCGATTCCCCGGGCGGGATGCCCCGCCTGCCTGGTCCCGGCGGCGCCGGCCCGCCCGAGGAGCTCGGCGATATCGCGCTGGCGCTGGAAACCTGCGTCCGCGAGGCGGAGGAGGCGGGCCGCCCGCTCGAGCATCATCTCGCCCATCTTCTGGTCCACGGGCTGCTGCATCTGTTGGGTTTCGACCACGAAACCGATGCCGATGCCACGCTGATGGAAGGATTGGAAACCCGCGTCCTTGCAAGACTGGGGGTCCCTGACCCATATTGACGTCAACGGGTGTTCTGGGCCCGGTTGTACGTGTTTGGAAAGGAGCGATGAGCTCGAACCCCGATCCCTCGTCTGCCGCGGCGCAAGGCGCGCAAACGGACGAGGACGAGATACCGGGTCACAGGCCCGGTTTCCTGGCGCGGCTTTTCGGCGCGCCTCCCCCTGCAGAGGACCAGGACACGGCCAATGGAACGGCCCATCCCGCGGCGGAAACGCGTGCGGGTGGCCCGCGTCCGTTCGGCATTTCGAACCTGCGGCACATGCGGGTCGAGGACGTGGCCATCCCCCGTGCGGAGATCGTGTCGGTCTCCTGCGAGGTATCGCTCGCCGAGCTTGTGGAGACATTCCGCGAAAGCGGCCTGACGCGGCTTCCCGTCTATGACGGAACGCTCGACGTGCCGGTCGGTCTCGTGCACCTCAAGGACGTGGCGCTGCGCTACGGTTTCCAGAAGGACCCGAGCGGGTTCTCGCTGCGCACGACGCTGCGCCCGCTTCTCTATGCGCCGCCATCCATGCCGATCGGTGTCCTTCTGACCAAGATGCAGACCGACCGGACGCACATGGCGCTCGTGATCGACGAGTATGGCGGTGTCGACGGTCTGGTGACCATCGAGGACCTGATCGAACAGGTGATCGGCGAGATCGAGGACGAGCACGACGTCGAGGAGGCGCGGCCCTGGCAGCGCGAGGGCGAACATGCGTGGCTCGCCATGGCGCGCGCGCCGCTCGACGAGTTCGAGGCCGAGATCGGCATCGACCTGTCCGGCATCGACGACGAGGAGGAGGTCGACACGCTCGGCGGTCTCGTCTTCCTGCTCACGGGTCGCGTGCCCGCGCGCGGCGAGGTCGTGCCCCATCCTTCGGGCGTGGAGTTCGAGGTCATCGACGCCGACCCGCGCCGGATCAAGCGGCTCCGCGTCCGCGCGCCGAAGCGCGACGCATCCTGATGCCCAAGCCGCCGACCGGCGCAGCCGGGCCATCGCCGCCTCTGGCGGGGTTGGTCCGGGGTCAGGCGATGGCGCTCGCCATCTCCGGCGGGGCGATCGCCGCCCTGGGGCAGGCGCCTTTCGACATATGGCCCGCGACACCCTTGGGGCTTGCGCTCGTGGCGCTGTCGCTGGTGTCCGCGCCGGGTCCGAAGGCCGCGGCGTGGCGGGGCCTTGCCGCAGGCACGGCGCATTTCGCCGTCGCGCTCCACTGGATCGTGGAGCCCTTCTTCGTCGATGCGGCACGGCACGGCTGGATGGCCCCCTTCGCGCTCGTCTTCTTCGCGGTCGGTCTCGCGCTGTTCTGGGCTGCGCCCGCGGCCCTGACGGCCTGTGTCGCGCGCGGCAGGGCCCCGGCACACCGCGCCATCGCGCAGGCCGCGCTCTTTCTTGCGCTGCTCGCCCTGTCCGAGGCAGCGCGCGGTGTGGTCCTGACCGGATTTCCCTGGGCGCAGCCGGGTCATGCCCTGATCGACACGGACTACCTGATGGCCGCGGCCTGGGCCGGGCCGCAGGGCCTGACGCTGATCGTTGTGGCGACGGCTGCCATGATCGCCTCGCTGATCGTGCATGCGGGACGCGCGCCGCTTGCGGCGGCGGGAGCGTTGACCGCGTTCGTCCTGCCGCTGCTGCTGCCCACGCCGTCGGGGCCGGTGGCGGGGCCGGGCGCCCCGGTCGTGCGGCTGGTACAACCCAATGCACCCCAGGACCTCAAGTGGCGCGAGGACATGATCCCCGTCTTCTGGGAGCGCGGCCTCGCGCTGACCGCGGCCGCGCCCGATCCCTCGCTCGGGGCCCCCGGCCTCGTGGTCTGGCCCGAGACAAGCCTTCCGGTCCTGCTCGACCGCTCCGACGCGGCCCGGTCACGGCTGGCCGCCGCGGCGGGCGAGGCTCAGGTGATCGTCGGCGGCAACCGTTACGAGGGGCTGAGGCCGCGCAACACGCTCGCCCAGCTCGCCCCGGGCGGTGCCATCGTTGCGGTCTACGACAAGCACCACCTGGTTCCCTTCGGTGAATACCTGCCGTTCGAAGAGGTGTTCGACCGCCTGGACCTCGCGGCCCTCGCCGCCGTGGTGCCGGGTGGATATACGTCCGGGCCCGGACCCGCGCTTCTCGATCTCGGGGAGGCTTTCGGCCGCGTCTTCCCAATGATCTGCTACGAGGCGATCTTTCCCGGCTACATCCGCGATGTCGGTGACCGGCCGGACTGGTTGCTGCACATCACCAACGATGCATGGTTCGGAACGTTCTCGGGGCCATGGCAGCATCTCGCCCTGGCGCGCCTGCGTGCCGCCGAACAGGGGCTGCCGGTCCTGCGCGCGGCCAACACCGGGGTCTCGGCGGTGATCGACGCCCGCGGGCAGGTCGTGTCCGCGCTTGGCCTGGGCGAGGCGGGGCATCTCGATGCCGCCCTGCCGCCCGCACTTCCGCCGACGCTTTACGCGCGGACCGGCGACTGGCCTGCGCTCCTGGTCACGTTTCTCGTGGCGCTCGGCGCGGCGATCCATGTCCGGCGCGAAGAGGCCCATTGAACAAGGCCCGGCAAGGGCGTAAGGCTGCGCGACCCCACAACGGCTTCCTGGCGTGGGGCATTGCATTGAATGGAGCACCCTCATGGCCCGCGACAACTACATCTTCACCTCCGAATCCGTTTCGGAGGGTCACCCGGACAAGGTTTGCGACCGGATTTCCGACGCCGTCCTCGATGCCTTCATCGCCGAGGAACCGGAGGCGCGCGTCGCCTGCGAGACCTTCGCCACGACCGGAATGGTCGTCATCGGCGGCGAGGTCGGGCTGTCCGACAAGAACCGCCTCAAGACCTTCATGGGCATGATCGGCGAGATCGCGCGGGATTGCATCAAGGACATCGGCTACGAGCAGGACAAGTTCCACTGGAACACCTGCCATGTGCTGAACTTCCTGCACGAGCAGTCGGCCCACATCGCGCAGGGCGTCGACAAGGACGGCGCGGGCGACCAGGGGATCATGTTCGGCTATGCCGTGGACGAGACGCCCGAGTTGATGCCTGCGCCGATCCAGTATTCGCACGCCATCCTCCGCCGCCTCGCCGAGGTCCGGAAGTCCGGCAAGGAGCCGACGCTCGGCCCTGACGCGAAAAGCCAGCTTACCGTCCGCTACGAGGGCGGAAAGCCGGTCGAGGTGACCTCGATCGTGCTGTCGACGCAGCATCTCGACGAGGACATGACCTCGGACGACGTGCGCGCCGTGGTGGAACCCTACATCCGCGAGGTTCTTCCCTCGGGCTGGATCACCGAGGCCACCAACTGGTGGGTCAACCCGACCGGCAAGTTCGTCATCGGCGGCCCCGACGGCGACGCGGGCCTGACCGGGCGCAAGATCATCGTGGACACCTATGGCGGCGCCGCGCCGCACGGTGGCGGCGCGTTCTCGGGCAAGGATCCGACCAAGGTCGACCGCTCGGCCGCCTACGCGGCGCGCTATCTCGCCAAGAACATCGTCGCGGCGGGTCTGGCCAAGCGTTGCACGCTTCAGGTCTCCTACGCCATCGGCGTGGCCGAGCCGCTGTCGGTCTACGCCGACACGCATGGCACGGGCGAGGTGTCGGAGGAGCAGATCGAGAAGGCCGTGCGCGAGGTCATGGACCTCACGCCGCGCGGCATCCGCACGCACCTGGCGCTGAACCGCCCGATCTACCAGCGCACGGCGGCCTATGGGCATTTCGGGCGCACGCCCGAGGCCGACGGCGGCTTCTCCTGGGAGAAGACGGACCTCGTCGAGGCCCTCAAGGCCGCGGTCTGAAGAAGCGATACGGCGCGGGCCTCAGCGGCCCGCGCCAAGCTCCTCGATCACGCGGATCTCGGCCAGGAGGTCGCTGAGGCTGAGGATGCCGAGAAGCCGGTCGCCCTCGGCCACGAGGAACTTGCGGCGGCTCGATTTCGCCATCGCTTCCAGCGCGGCCTCCGCCGTCATCGACGGGGCGACGTGCGTCTCCGCCGACAGCGGGACCAGAACGTCCTTCGCTTCCTTCTCGTCCCAGGCCTCCCGCGGGATCTCGCGCAGGGAAGCCGCCTCGACATGGCCGAGCAGGCGCCCGCCCTCCACCACAGGCACGAAGCTGACGCCTCGGGTCATCATCACGCGGTCGGCGACGTCGCGCAGGGTCGCGGATGGATGCACGACATGGGCATGGGTCGTCATGAGGTCGGCCACCCGCCTCCCGCTCAGGCCCCGGTGCAGGAGCATCTGCTGATAGGTTCCCCGGCTCGCGTTCAGGACGAAAAGGCCGATGAGACCGGTCCAGATGCCGCCAAGCCCGCCACCCGACAGGACCGAGAACAGGCCGAGACCCATCAGCCCGAGCGCCAGGACGGTGCCCGCCTGGCTGGCGGTGCGGGTGGCCGACATCATGTCCCCCGACCTGCGCCAGAGCACTGCGCGCAGGACCCTTCCGCCGTCGAGCGGGAAGGCCGGGATCAGGTTGAAGGTGGCGAGGATCAGGTTGATCATCGACAGGTAACCCAGGATCAGCGCAAGCGGTCCGGGCAGGGCCGCGTCCAGCAGCAGGGCGAGGAGCCCGAAGGCGCCGGCCAGCGCGAAGCTCATGGCCGGACCCGCGACCGCGATCCAGAACTCCGAGACCGCGCTCCGCGGCTCCTCCTCCAGCTCGGCCACGCCGCCGAACAGGAACAGCGTGATCCGTCCGACCGGCAGGCCATAGCGGCGTGCGACCAGCGAATGGGCCAACTCGTGCAGGATCAGGCTCGCGAAAAGGCCCAGCATCGCGATGATGGCGAGGATCAGCGAGGCGCCGGGTTCGATCCCGGGCGCGACGGCCGGGAAGTATCCCTGCGACAGGCTCCAGACGATCAGGGCGGCGATGACGAGCCAGCTCGCATCGACGCGGATCTCGAAGCCGAAGATTTCGAACAGGCGGACCGAATGGCCGAACATGGGGTGCTCCCTCGCATTTTCCGGACAGAGGCTGGCAGGCTCCTGGCCCCCGCGCCTTGACCCTGCGCAAACCGGAACTCTTCGAGGGATCTATGCAGCAGCCGCCCGAACGGAAGCCCCATGGGGGATTGAGGCGCGTGGAGGCCCGCGCTAGACGGGCGGCCCCGACAGGACCGAGACGCCATGACCACGCCCGACCGCCCGCATCGCAATTTCTATGGCCGCCGACGGGGCAAGCACCTGCGCGAAAGCCAGGAGGCGTATCTGGAGCAGGACCTCGCGGCGCTTTCTCCGGGTCCCGTGGACTGGGACGCGAACCCCGATCGCACGCCCCTCGACCTTGCGGCGATCTTCGACGGGCGCGAGGTGTGGCTGGAGGTGGGCTTCGGCGGGGGTGAGCACATGGTGCACCAGGCCGAGCGCAACCCGGGTGTCGGGATCATCGGCTGCGAGCCCTACATCAACGGCGTCGCCATGCTTCTGGGCAAGATCCGCAGGGCAGGCGTCACGAACCTCCGTGTCCATCCCGGCGACGCGCGCGATCTGTTCGACGTGCTGCCCGATGCCTCGATCGGGAAGGCCTTCCTGCTCTATCCCGATCCCTGGCCGAAGAAGAAGCACCACCGCCGCCGCTTCGTCACGTCCGAGCACCTGGACCCGCTGGCCCGCGTGCTGAAGCCCGGCGCCGAGTTCCGCGTGGCGACCGACATTCCCGACTACGTGCGCCAGACGCTGGAGGAGGTTCCGCGCCACGGGTTCGACTGGCTGGCCGAGGGTCCGTCGGACTGGCGCGAACCGTGGGAGGACTGGATATCCACCCGCTACGAGCAGAAGGCGCTGCGCGAGGGCCGCGTGCCGCACTACCTGACCTTCCGCCGGCGCTAGCGGGGTCGGGAAAGCCCGAATATCGGCGCAATGCTGGGGCATGCTAGCCTGACCGCGAACCGGGGAGGCCGCGCCATGTCCGACATCCGCATCACCAACGTCCACGTCCATACCTTCACGCAGAACCACGTGCCCCGGTGCTATCCGCATCCGCTGCTCGTGCCGTTCAAGGCGATCCCGGGCCTTCTGCGGGCCCTTGCCGCGGTCGTGCGCATCTTTTCCAAGGACAAGGCCGACACGCTCGACCGGCTCTACCGGTTCCAGCAGGAGGCCGGCGCATGGCGTCAGTCCGAGATCTTCGAGCAGGTTCGCCGCCATTACCCGCGCAACACGCGCTTCGTTGTCCTGCCGATGGACATGGAGCCGACAGGCCACGGCGCGGTCCGAAAGGACCTTCGGTCGCAGCACGAGGAACTGGCGGACCTTGCCGCCGCCCATCCCGACAACGTGATCCCCTTCGCCACGCTGCATCCCGACGGCGAGGACCGCGTGGCCGAGGTCGTCCACGCGCTCGACACGCTGAAGTTCAAGGGACTGAAACTCTATCCCCGGATGGGCTTCCCGCCCGATCACCCGGTCCTGATGAACGAGGTCTACCCGCTGCTCGACGCGCGGAACCTGCCCGTGATGACCCATTGCTCGCGCGGGGGTGTCATGGGGCGCGGCGTCGTGCCGGCAGAGGCCGACCGTTTCACCCGGCCGCAGGCCTTCGACAAGGTGTGGGAGCGGTTCCCGAACCTGCGCGTGTGCTTCGCCCATTTCGGAGGGCAGGAGGACTGGCGCACCTATGTCGAGGAAGGCTATGACCCCGAAGACGAGGGCGCGCTGGAACGGAACTGGCAGCGGCTGATCCGGCACCGGATCGGGCTCGGCACCTTCCCGTCGATGTGGACGGACATCTCCTACACGCTGTTCCACTTCGAGGATTTCGTGCCCTTTCTGCGCCTCTTCCTCACCGGCGAGGACGACGAGGTGAAGCGGCTGCGCGCCCGCGTCCTCTTCGGCTCGGACTTCTACATGACCCGGCAGGAACGGCTGTCGGAGCGCGCCGTGTGCTTCCGCCTGCGCAACGCGCTGGGCGAGGACGTCTTCCGCCGCATCGCCGTCGACAATCCCGAAATCTGGCTGGGCGAGAAGGACGACGACCAGGCGCATCTCTTCTCCGCCCCCTGAAGGGGAGTGGACGCCGCCCCCGCCCCCGTCTATCACCCGCGCGGTGCAAGACAGGGGAGGGCGGCGCATGTCCGGCCACGGCGATCCGGTTCCGATGACGGCCCGCAAGGGCGGCGCGCTGAAGGGCGTGGCGGATGTGCCGGGCGACAAGTCGATCTCGCACCGGTCGCTGATCCTCGGCGCGCTTTCGGTGGGCGAGACGCGGATCGCGGGGCTTCTCGAAGGGCAGGACGTTCTCGATACCGCCCGCGCGATGCAGGCCTTCGGGGCCGAGGTGATCCACGAGGGCGAGGGCGCCTGGCGCGTCCATGGCGTTGGCGTGGGCGGCTTCGGCGAGCCCGAGGACGTGATCGACTGCGGAAATTCGGGCACCGGCGTGCGCCTCATCATGGGAGCGATGGCGACGACGCCGATCACCGCGACCTTCACGGGCGACGCGAGCCTGCGCAAACGCCCAATGGCGCGCGTCACCGACCCGCTTGCGCTCTTCGGGACGCAGGCCGTGGGCCGGGCGGGCGGGCGCCTTCCGATGACGCTGGTCGGTGCCGCCGACCCGCTGCCGGTGCGCTACACGCTGCCCGTCCCCTCGGCGCAGGTGAAATCCGCGGTGCTTCTCGCGGGGCTGAACGCCCCCGGCGAGACGGTGGTGATCGAGGCCGAGGCGACCCGCGACCATACCGAGCGGATGCTGGCTGGCTTCGGCGCCGAGGTCTCGACCGAGGTCACGGAGGAAGGCCGCGTCATCACGCTCCGGGGCCGTCCCGAGTTGCGCCCTCAGGACATCGTCGTGCCGCGCGATCCCTCATCGGCCGCGTTCCCGGTCTGCGCGGCGCTGATCACCGAGGGCTCGGACGTGCTTGTGCCGAACATCGGCCTCAACCCGACGCGCGCGGGCCTTTTCACCACGCTGCGCGAGATGGGCGCCGTTCTGACCTACGAGAACGAGCGGGAGGAGGGGGGCGAACCCGTCGCCGACCTGCGCGCCCGCTTCTCGCCCGACATGAAGGGCATCGACGTGCCGCCCGAGCGCGCGGCCAGCATGATCGACGAATACCCGATCCTGTCCGTTGTCGCGGCCTGTGCCGAGGGGCGCACGGTCATGCGCGGCGTCAAGGAGCTGCGCGTGAAGGAAAGCGACCGGATCGCCGCCATGGCGGATGGCCTGCGCGCCTGTGGCGTGACGGTCGAGGACGGGCCCGACTGGTGGATCGTCGAGGGGCGCGGTCCGGGCGGTGTCCCCGGCGGTGCGACCTGCGCCACCCATCTCGACCACCGCATCGCGATGAGCTTCCTCTGCCTCGGGCTTGCGTCGCAGAAACCGGTGGGCGTGGACGATGCGGGGCCGATCGTGACCTCTTTCCCGATCTTCGAGTCGTTGATGCGAGGCCTCGGCGCGCATCTCGACAGGGCGAACCGGACCTGAGCGGCCGCGCGGGTCGGCCGCCTTGCGGCCTTGCCGTCCGGGGCGGGCTCTGGTTGAACGGGGCACATGAGTTTCACTGTCGCCATCGATGGTCCCGCCGCGAGCGGGAAGGGTACGATCAGCCGCGCGGTCGCGGCCCATTTCGGGCTCGGGCATCTCGATACCGGGCTGCTTTACCGCGCGGTCGGCAAGCGGATGCTGGACGGCGAGGCGCCCGCGGAGGCTGCGGCCACCCTCACGGCCGACCACCTGGCTGACCCCGACAGCCTGCGCGGTCCCGATGTGGCGCAGGCCGCCTCGAAGGTCGCCGCCATCCCCGAGGTGCGCGCCGCGCTGGTGGATTTTCAGCGCGCCTATGCCCGGCGGGCGGGCGGCGCGGTCCTCGACGGGCGCGACATCGGCACGGTGATCTGCCCGAATGCGGAGGCGAAGCTGTTCGTCACGGCCAGCCCCGAGGTGCGGGCGGGGCGGCGGCACGCCGAACTCCTGGAACGCGGGCTGGAGACCACATACGAGGCGGTCCTTGCCGATGTGCAGGAGCGTGACGCCCGCGACGCAGGGCGCAGCGCGGCGCCCATGGCCATGGCCGATGATGCCGTCCTCATCGACACGAGTACGCTCTCGATCGAGGAGGCGGTGGCGGCCGCGATTGCGGCGGTGGAGGCGCGGCGGCGCCGCTGACGTCTTTGTGTCGGAGCGTGTGCGATCCTGATTTCGGCCTTGCCGAGATGCATGGCAGGATCGCCTCGTGCCATTGCCGATAGGGCCTTCCGATGCTGTGCCGCGCCGTCCCGATCCTGCTTCTTTCCGCCTGCCTGACCGCTGCCCCGCTGCATGCCCAGTCGACCGAGGGGCCGCCTCGCGCCGATCCCATGACGCCCGTCCACATGGCCGAGATCTTCGCCGAGATCGATCCGGAAGTTGTGGCGGGGCCGGGCGGAATGCAGTTCACGCTCGACGACGTGCCGGTGACGGTGATTTACGACCTCCTCGCCAACCGGATGCGCGCGCTGGTCCCCGTGGCTTCGAGCGAGGGGCTGACCGAGGCGCAGATGCTGCGGCTGCTGCAGGCCAATTTCGACACCGCGCTCGATGCCCGCTACGCCGTGGCCCAGGGCCGGGTCTGGGCGGTCTTCATCCATCCGTTTGCGGAACTCGACCGGCGGCAACTGATCTCGGGCGTGGCGCAGGCGGTGGCGCTTGCCCAGAGCTACGGGACCACGTTTTCCTCCACGGGCATGCTGTTCGGGCGCGGGGACAGCGGGCAGAGGCTGCAGGAGTTGCTGGAGCCCGACATCGACCTTTGACCGTCCCTGGGCGTGCGCCCCTTGCCAGCGGGGGGCGCAGCCGCTATAGCCGCCCCGTCAAGTCGGCGGGCAACGCCGCGATCGAGCAGGGCCGGAACCTCCGGCCCTGATTTCGTTCGCGGGGCAGACGCCAAGGACCAACCCAACGAAAGACCGGCGGAGACAACCGCCCGGCCAGTGAAAGCGACGAAAAGGAAACTGAAACCGCATGTGCTCTAAGGCAACCATGGAGGAATTCGAAGCCCTCCTGAACGAAAGCTTCGAAATCGACACGCCCGACGAGGGGTCTGTCGTCAAGGGCAAGGTCATCGCCATCGAGGCGGGCCAGGCCATCGTCGATGTCGGCTACAAGATGGAAGGTCGGATCGACCTCAAGGAATTCGCAAACCCGGGTGAGGCCCCCGAGATCGCCATCGGCGACGAGGTGGACGTCTACCTGCGCAGCGTCGAGAATGCCCGCGGCGAAGCCGTCATCTCCCACGAGATGGCCAAGCGCGAAGCAGCATGGGACCGTCTCGAGAAGGCCTATGCCAGCGAAGAGCGCGTCGACGGCGCAATCTTCGGCCGCGTCAAGGGCGGCTTCACCGTCGACCTCGGCGGTGCCGTGGCCTTCCTGCCCGGCTCCCAGGTCGATGTGCGCCCCGTGCGCGACGCGGGCCCCCTCATGGGCCTCAAGCAGCCGTTCCAGATCCTCAAGATGGACCGCCGCCGCGGCAACATCGTGGTGTCGCGCCGCGCGATCCTCGAAGAATCCCGCGCCGAGCAGCGCGCCGAGGTCATCGGCAAGCTGAACGAGGGCGATGTCGTGGACGGTGTGGTCAAGAACATCACCGAATACGGCGCCTTCGTCGATCTCGGCGGTGTCGACGGCCTTCTGCACGTCACCGACATGGCCTGGCGCCGCGTCAACGACCCCAAGGAGATCCTGTCGATCGGCGAGACCGTCAAGGTCCAGGTCATCAAGGTCAACAAGGACACGCACCGCATCAGCCTCGGCATGAAGCAGCTGCAGGAAGATCCGTGGGATGCCGTGGAGCGGAAGTACCCGCTCGACAGCGTCCACACCGGCCGCGTGACCAACATCACCGACTACGGCGCATTCGTTGAGCTGGAGCCGGGTGTTGAGGGCCTCGTGCACGTCTCGGAAATGTCCTGGACGAAGAAGAACGTCCATCCCGGCAAGATCGTCTCCACCTCCCAGGAGGTCGAGGTCATGGTGCTGGAGATCGACACCCAGAAGCGCCGCGTTTCGCTGGGTCTCAAGCAGACCATGCGCAACCCGTGGGAAGTCTTCGAGGAGACGCACCCCGTCGGCACGCAGGTCGAGGGCGAGGTCAAGAACATCACCGAGTTCGGCCTGTTCATCGGTCTCGACAACGACATCGACGGCATGGTGCACCTGTCCGACCTGACCTGGGAAGGCCGGGGCGAGGACGTCATCCAGAACTACCGCAAGGGCGACGTCGTCAAGGCGGTCGTCACCGAGGTAGACACCGACAAGGAGCGCATCTCGCTCTCCATCAAGGCGGTCGAAGGCGACCCCTTCGCCGATGCGATCGATGGCGTGAAGCGCGGCTCGATCATCACGGTCGAGGTCACCGCGATCGAGGATGGCGGCATCGAGGTCGAGTACAACGGCATGAAGTCCTTCATCCGTCGCTCCGACCTCAGCCGTGACCGTTCCGAGCAGCGCCCCGAGCGCTTCGGCGTGGGTGACAAGGTCGACGTGCGCGTGACGAACGTGGATGCCAAGTCCCGCCGCCTCGGCCTGTCGATCAAGGCCCGCGAGATCGCAGAAGAGAAGGAAGCGGTCGAGCAGTACGGCTCCTCCGATAGCGGCGCCTCGCTTGGCGACATTCTCGGCGCGGCGCTCAAGAAGGGCGACGACGACTGAGACGCGGCGAAAGCCGTCGGAAAACAAGCGAAGGCCCCGCCCCATCGGCGGGGCCTTCGTCGTTCCGGCAGGGTATGATCGTCGGGGAAGCTGTGGATGATATTGCCTTGTCACCTGCCTGAAGCACGACCGTTACAACCCGCGGTCATGGTCCGACCAGCGGGCGGGCCCGTCCCCCATACGTCCCACCCGCCCGCGAACGTCCCCCAAGGGCCCCGTGCCGTGTGCGCGGGGCCCAAGGTGCGACCCGGCTCCGTTTGACAGCCGTGGACCTGCCGTGCATCGCTTGGCCGGTGTAATCCAGGGGGCGCCCGACAGGTGACGTTCGAGATCATCGCAGACCAGCGCATCCTGCGGCTAGATGGCGCCGAAGTGCCGCTCGGGGCGCGTGCCTTCGACGTTCTGGTGCACCTTCACGACAATGCCGACCGCGTCGTGTCCAAGGCCGAATTGCTCGATGCCGTCTGGTCGGGGATCATGGTCGAGGAGGGGAACCTCAGCGTGCAGATCGCGGCGTTGCGCAAGGTCATCGGGAAGGAAGCGATCAAGACCGTGCCCGGCATCGGCTATCGCCTGACGCTCGGACCCACGCCCGCGGCGGCGCAGCCGGTGCTGGGGCCGGAAGTGCCGTCCATCCCCTCGCTCGCCGTTCTGCCCTTCGCCAACCTCACCGGGAGCGGCGATCGCGACTACCTCGTCGACGGGATCGTCAACGAGATCATCTCGGCGCTCAGCCGTGTTTCCGGAATCTTCGTGATCTCGTCGACCTCGAGCTTCACCTACAAGGGCCGCGCAATCGACCTGTCGGAGGTCGGAACCGAGCTTGGCGTGCGCTACGTGATGGAGGGATCGATCCAGCAGGCGGGCGACCGGTTGCGCATCTTCACCAGTCTCGTCGAGGCCGAGACCGCGCATACCATCTGGCAGGAGCGTTTCGACGGGCGTATCGACGAGATCTTCGAATTGCAGGACGAGGTCGCCGCCAGCGTCGCGGGCGCGCTGGAGCCTAAGATGATCTGGAACGAGGCCGCCCGGACCCGGCTGAAGCCCACCGACAGCCTGACCGCCTACGACCTGTGCCTGCGCGCAGCTCCGCTGGTGCACCGGCAGGATTCGCTGGCCAATCTCGAGGAAGGGCTCGCCCTCCTGCGGCAGGCGTTGGAGCGCGACCCGAACTACACCCATGCAAAGGCGCTGGTCTGCCTTGCCCATACCGGCTCGGTCGCCGCGCGCTGGTGGACCTTCGAACAGGCGGGCGTGGTCAAGGACCTCGCCAAGCAGGTCCTGAACGAGGCACAGGACGACCCCCTGGCGCTGGCCTATGCGGGCCACTACCTCGCCTATGTCCACAACATGATGCCGGAGGGTCTGACCGCGCTTCTGCGGGCGGAGAAGCTGAACCCCAACTCCGCCATGGTCGCGATGCTTCTGGGTTGGGTCCACAACTACCGCAACGAGAACGAGGATGCGATCCGCTGCCTCAGGCGCGCCATGCGGCTGAGCCCGCTGCATCCCCAGATCGGGGTGATGACCGCCGGGATCGGCAACGCCCTGATGCAGATGGGCCGGTTCGAGGAGGCGGCGCTGTCGTTTGAGCAAAGCCTGTCCGAATACCCGGAATTCGCAACATCCATGATGGGGCTGATGGCTGCCTACTGGAGACTTGGCCGATCCGATGACTGCGCCCGGATCGCCGAACTCTACCGCGAGAAGGCCCCCGATTTCTCGGTCAGCTACTTCCTGAAACATCGCCCGCAGGACGCGAAGGAATACACGGACGCCGTCATCGGCGCTCTCAGGGCCACCGGGTTTCCCGAATAGATCCGTCGGCAGCCCGGAACCGGGCCAACCTGTCGCACCTTGCCGCGCTTGCCCTTCCCGGACAGGGCTTTACCTAAATTTCAGAAATTTCTGAAATCTCTGCGCGAACAGGATCTCGGAACCATGACACTTACACCGCTCCAGCAGGAATTCGTCCTGCATTTCGGAGAGATGGGCAGCCGGTGGGGCATCAACCGCACCGTGGGGCAGATCTATGCGCTGCTGTTCCTCTCCCGCGAGCCGCTGAACGCGGAAACGATCACCGATGCGCTCGGGATCAGCCGGTCGAACACGTCGATGGGCCTGAAGGAACTGCAAAGCTGGAACCTCGTCAGGCTCAAGCATTTCCCCGGCGACCGGCGGGACTATTTCACAACTCCGGATGACCTGTGGGAGATCGTGCGCACGCTCGTGGCCGAGCGGAAGAAGCGCGAGATCGACCCGACGCTGACCAAGCTCCGCGAACTGGAGATGCAGGGTCCGGCCGGCGACGACTACGCCGAGGCCCGCATCTCCGAACTGCGCGAGCTGATCGAGATGATGACCGGCTTCTACGCCGAGATGGAGAAGCTCGAGACCGAACGGCTGGTCAAGCTCATGACGCTTGGCAGCCGTATCGCGGGGCTGATCGACAGGACGGGCGGGATGATCCCGTCGCTCACGAAACGCAAGTAGGTAACGATTCCGATGGAAACGCTCGACACACTCCTCCTCAGCCGCATCCAGTTCGCGGCGAATATCTCGTTCCACATCCTGTTCCCGACGATCACCATCGCGCTGGGCTGGGTGTTGTTCTTCTTCCGCGTCCGCTTCGCGCAGACGAAGGACGACAAGTGGATGGCGGCCTACAGGTTCTGGGTGAAGGTCTTCGCCCTCAGCTTCGCCATGGGCGTCGTCTCGGGCATCACCATGTCGTTCCAGTTCGGCACCAACTGGCCGGGCTTCATGGAGACGGTGGGCAACATCGCCGGGCCGCTTCTGGCCTACGAGGTGCTGACCGCCTTCTTCCTGGAGGCGGTGTTCATCGGCATCATGCTGTTCGGGTTCTCCCGCGTGCCGGGCTGGCTGCACATGCTGGCGACGTTCCTCGTGGCCTTCGGCACGTCCATGTCGGCCTTCTGGATCATCGTCCTGAACAGCTGGATGCACACGCCGCAGGGCTTTGAGATGATCGATGGGCAGGCCTTCGCGACCGATTGGTGGGCGATCATCTTCAACCCGTCGATGCCCTACCGCTTCGCGCACATGATGCTGGCGAGCTTCCTGACGGTGGGCTTCCTGGTCGCGGGCGTCTCGGCCTTCCGCTGGCTGATCGGCGACCGCTCGCGCGAGGTTCGGGCGATGCTGAAGACCGGTGTGTCGATCGGTGCGCTGCTGATCCCGGTGCAGATCTTCATGGGCGACCTGCACGGGCTCAACACGAAGGAATACCAGCCGGCCAAGGTCGCCGCGATGGAAGGGCTGTGGGAGACGCGGGAAGGCGCGCCCCTGGTCCTCTTCGGAATCCCCGACGAGGAGGCGCGGACCAATCACTACGCCCTGGAGATCCCCGGCCTCGCATCCCTCATCCTGACTCATGAGTGGGACGGTGAGCTGACCGGCCTGAACGACTTCGTGGCCGAGGACGGCAGCGTGCTGCACCCGCCCGTCGCCCCCGTCTTCTGGTCCTTCCGCGTGATGGTGGGCACGGGTGTCGCAATGTTGCTGCTCAGCTGGGCGTCGGTGTGGTTCATGTGGCGCCGTCGCGCGCGCCACGAGGGGCGGATCGCCGGCCATTGGCTCGCCGTGGAGGGCCTGCCGAAGCCGATCCTCTGGGCGCTGGTGCCGATGGCCTTCTCGGGCTGGGTCGCCACCCTGGCGGGCTGGTACACGACCGAGATCGGGCGTCAGCCATGGCTGGTGCAGGGCGTGATGACGACCGAGATGGCCGTGGCCGACGTTCCCGCGCCGATGGTGATGGGCACGCTCGTGACCTATCTCGCGATCTACGCGGCGCTTCTCTTCGCCTATATCGGCGTCATCGCCTACCTTGCACGCAAGGCCGCGCAGGGGGACGACGGACGCGCAAATGACATGAGCCATTCCGGCAAGGCCGGTGTCATGGCCATCAACCCGGCGGAGTGATCCCATGTTGCCCGATTTCGCCAACCCCGCCGACTGGCTGCCCTGGGCCTTCGCCTCGCTGATGGGCCTGTCTATCCTGATCTACGTGGTGCTCGACGGCTTCGACCTCGGTGTCGGGATCCTGTTCCCGCTGGCGACACCCGAAGAACAGGACCGCATGATCGGCTCGATCGGGCCGTTCTGGGACGCCAACGAAACCTGGCTGGTGCTGGCGGTGGGCCTTCTGCTCGTGGCCTTCCCGCAGGCGCACGGGATGATCCTGTCGACGCTCTATTTGCCGGTCTTCGTGATGCTTGTTGGCCTGATCCTGCGCGGGGTCGCCTTCGAGTTCCGCGCCAAGGCGCGGGATCATCACAAGCGGCTGTGGAACCGCCTGTTTTTCACCGGCTCCCTGATGACCGCGCTGGCGCAGGGGTTCATGCTGGGCCTCTACATCATGGGGCTGGAGCAGACCTGGGCCACCCTCGCCTTCGCCACGCTGACGGCGGTGTTCCTCGCCGTCGGCTACAGCTTCATCGGCTCGGCCTGGTTGATCCACAAGACGGAAGGCGCGCTGCAATGGAAGGCTGTGCGGTGGGGTCGTGAAAGCCTCTGGGGCGTCATCCTCGGGATCGGTGCCGTGTCGCTGGCGACGCCGCTCGTCTCCACGCGGATCTTCGACAAGTGGCTGACGGTGCCCGAGATCTTCTACCTCGCGCCGCTGCCGATCGTCTCGGGCCTTCTGATCCTGTGGCTCTGGCGGATGCTGCGGCAGATGCCCTTTCCGGGCGACCGCCGGTCATGGCTGCCTTTCGCGGTGGCCACGGCGCTTTTCGCGCTGGCCTATCTCGGCATGGCCTACAGCTTCTACCCCTACGTGGTGCCGGAACGGCTGACGATCTACGAGGCGGCGGCAGCCCCTGAAAGCCTGATCATCATCCTGGTCGGCGCCTGCATCGTCGTGCCGGTCATCGCCGGCTACTCGGTGCTGGCCTACACGATCTTCCGGGGCAAGGCGACGGAGCTGCGCTACGACTGAGCGCGCTCCAGCACGAAGACCCAGGCGCGGTGGCGGTTGTTCTGCTTCTTGCCGACCTCGAGGATGTCAGCCAGCGCATATTCCCTCCGGCCCCATGTGAAGAACAGGTAGGGCATGGCCATGGGATGCGCGCCGAACGGGTCCATCTCGCCGGCGCCCTGCGCGGAATGGGCCATCGTGTGCTCGATGTAGATCCGCCCTTTGGGGGTGAGTTGCCTGGCCCAGGACGACAACGCTCGTTGCGGCTCCATCGCCTGGTCGAGAGAGTTGGTGTAGACGAAATCGAACTTGCCGGCCCAATCGGGGTTCTCGTCCTGGAAGTCCCAGACATGCATGTTGGGGAAATCGGTCGCGGTCTCGGAGATGTCGGTCCCGATCACGTCGCCCTGCAACTCGCGGCGGAACCATTCGACCTCGTAGCCGTTGCGCGCGCCGTGGCAGACGCCCGTCGCGCCGAGGCCATGCGCCCTGAGATCGGCCGCAATGGCGCCGAGCGTCTTCTCGTCGGCCCAGACGCTCGAAAGCTTGCGCTTGTTGTGCTGGATCTGGACGTCCCGATACTGAGCGTAGCCGCCCGAATATTCGTGCTGATAGACCATCTCGGCGTGACGGGCCTTGATGACCCTGAGGCCGAAGGGACGGACGATCCGGTCAAGAATCCTGCGCATTGGGGGCGGGCCCTTCGTTCATTGGGGGGCTGACATTTCGCCCGAGCAATACGGTGCAAGCCGTCTAGAAGTCCACGGTCACGCCCGGCAGGTTCAGCGCACGCATCAGTTCGCGCAACTCCTGGCGGGCGGCGAGGTTCGAGACGTTGAGCCGCTCGACGCCGAGTTCCCGCAGATCGAGGAGCGTCATGCCGGTGGGAAAAAGCTCGCGGAAAATGACCCGCTCGGAGAAACCGGGCGCGACGCGGAAGCCGATGCGCTTCGACAGGTCTTCAAGCGCGCGGCCCACCTTGCGCTTGTTATGCATCTCCTGAGCGCCGACGCGGTTGCGCACCACGATCCAGTCCATGGCCTTCAGCCCGGCCTTCGCGCGCAGTTGCCGGGCGTGCCAGACCATCTCGGAATAGACGCTCGGGCCGCGGATCTCGTAGGTCTCGGGGTCGATGCGCGCCAGAAGATCGAAGTCGACGAAACTGTCGTTCATCGGCGTGATCAGCGTGTCGGCGAGGCTGTGGGCCACCTGGCTGAGGCGCGTGTGACTGCCGGGGCAGTCGATCACGATGAAGTCGCAGGTCGCCTCGTGCTCGGCCACGGCGGCCGAAAGGCGGCGGTCGTAGATATTCTCGCCCTCGCCAAGCGTCGCGGGATCGATCGCGGGCAACTCCATGAGGATGGGACAGGCGGTTTCCATCCGCCGCTTGGCGATGGTGTTCTGCCGGTTCTCCACGTAGCGTCCGAGGCTGCGCTGGCGCAGATCGAGGTCGAGCGCCCCGACAACGTGGCCAAGCCGGGCCAGTGCGGTCGCCACGTGCATGGCGGTGGTCGATTTCCCCGATCCGCCCTTCTCGTTGCCGAGGACGATGATATGCGCCACTGCCCGTTCCTCTGAATCGATTGGTGGCCGACCCTCATTTCGTGGGGCGGGCTCGTCTGGCCGCAATATACGGGACCGTCGCCGGCTTGTTAAGCGCCAAAGGCGTGCGGTGCTTGTCGTATGGCCGATGGCGTGGGAGCCTCGGGTTTCTTCGGGAGAGGCCGTGATGCTGGAAGATCGATTGGGAAACAGGCTGACCACCGCGTCGCAGGCGGCGCGCGATGCCTATGTCGAGGGCGTGGATCACATCCTCGCGGCGACTTGGGGTGCCGCCGATGCCTTCGGTCGCGCGATCTCGGCCGATCCGGACTTCGCGCTGGCCCAGGCCGGCCTTGCGCGCGCCCTGATGTACGAGGGCGACATGGGCAGCGCCCGTGCGACGCTCGCGAGGGCCCGGGAACTTGTCGGTGGCGCCACGCCCCGTGAGGCCTCGCACGTCGCGATCTTCGGGCTGCTCCTGCAGGGCCTTGCAGGCGAGGCGCGCGCGGCTGTCCGCGCCCATGTCGCGGAGTACCCGCGCGACGCTCTGGCGGCGCAGGTCTGCACCAACATCTTCGGCCTCATCGGCATGTCGGGTGAACCCGGACGGGAGGCGGCGCAGCTTGCCTATACCACCCATCTCATGTCGCATTACGGCGACGACTGGTGGCTTCTGTCGGTTCATGCGCAGGCGCTTTGCGAGGTCGGACGCCTCGACGAGGCCATGGCGGTGATGGAGCGTTCGCTGGCGCTGAACCCGGCCAACGCCAACGCGTCGCATTTCAAGGCGCACACGCTTTACGAGGCCGGAGAGACGGCAGCTGGACGCGCTTATCTCGCGACATGGGTTCAGGGCTATGACCGCCGCGCGCTGCTGCACGGGCACCTGAACTGGCACCGCGCGCTCTGGGCGCTTGAACAGGGCGACGAGGCGGAGATGTGGGGCCTCTTCGAGGACGGCATCGCACCGGGGAGTGGGGCGTCCCTGCCGATCAACGTCCTGACCGACAGTGCCGCGCTCCTGTGGAGGGCGGAACTGGCGGGGATGGAGGTGGATCCGTCCCGCTGGACCTCACTCAGCCACTATGCGCTGCAGTTTTTTCCGGACCCGGGGCAGAGCTTTGCCGACATCCACGCCGCGCTTGCCCACGCGATGGCGGGCGACGGTGCGGCCCTTGCCCGGATCGCCGGCGCGGAGCGCGGTTTCGCGGCCGACCTCGTGCGGCCCGTCGCCGACGCCTGGGGCGCGGCCGCGCGGCAGGACTGGCAGCTTGCGCTCGACACGCTCGCGCCCGTCATGGCGGACCACGCGCGGCTTGGCGGCAGCCGGGCGCAGCGCGACCTCCTGGAACTGAGCTACGTGGCGATGTTGCTGAAGCTTGGCCGCGGCGACGAGGCGCACCGCACGCTGCGGACACGGCGGCCCGTTTTCGCCGCCAGCCCGCCGCTTGCGGATTACGCCTGAAGGGCGGGTTCGGCCCAAACGAAGAACGCCGCCCGGTCGGGGCGGCGTTCCACTATAGGGCTCTGGGTTCGGCTCAGAAGCCGAGGCCCTCGTATTTCTTCTTGAACTTCGACACGCGGCCGCCCTGGTCCATGAGGCGGGTGCCGCCACCGGTCCATGCGGGGTGCACCGTGGGGTCGATGTCGAGGGACATGGTGTCCCCTTCCTTGCCCCAGGTCGAGCGCATCTGCACCACGTCGCCGTTGGTCATCTTGACGTCGATGACGTGATAATCGGGATGGATGTCCTTTTTCACGGCAGTCGCTCCTTACGCTTCGGCGCCCGACTTGGGCTTGTAGGTCGAATCCTCGGCGATCCGGGCCGATTTGCCCCGGCGCGCGCGCAGGTAATACAGCTTGGCGCGGCGCACCTTGCCGCGGCGAACGACCTCGATCGACTCGATGTTGGTCGAATGGAGGGGGAACACGCGCTCCACGCCCTCGCCGAAGGAGATCTTGCGCACCGTGAACGAGCCGGCGATGCCGGTGCCGTTCTTGCGGCTGATGCAGACGCCTTCGTAGTTCTGCACGCGGCTGCGGGTGCCCTCGGTCACCTTGTAGCCCACGCGGATCGTGTCGCCGGCCTTGAAGTCCGGGATATCCTTGGCCAGAGCTGCAATCTGCTCGGCCTCGAGTTGTGCGATCAGGTTCATCTGATCCGCTCCTATCGCTGGCCCGCGGTTTGGTCCGCGGAGATGTCTTGCCGTCCGAGAGCTCCGATCTTCGTCCGGGTCCGCCTTGCCCGCCTGTCGCGGGGCGCCCGTCGGAGGTCGCTCGACTATTGCTTCGCGTTCGATCCTGTCCGGTCACCGCGCCGAAGAAGACGCTTCAAAACAGGAAGCCCGCAGGAGGGACTCCGGCGGGACAGGGCGGGCTATACGGCGGTGTGCAGCCGGGATCAAGCCCTCATGGCCGCTGACCAAGGGCTATTTGGTCAGCCGTCCACCCGCAATCGCGCCGGGATCTGCCACCGTCATGGCCACGTGCCGGGGCTGACCGAGGCCCGGGCGTCGGAAGACGGCCTCGGACGGGGCATTGCAGGGCTGAACGCCGGTGAAGACCCGTGCAACGCCAGGGCGGCGGTGCATCTCGCGGATCGCCCTGGCTCCGGCAACCATGGCACGGGCGACCTGCGCATGAAACGGCTATCCGGCGCCGTTTTCCGTCAGCTTGCGCCAGAGATCGGGGCGGCGCTCGCGGGTGAGTTCCTCGGCCTGACTGCGCCGCCATTTCTCGACCGCGCCATGATTGCCCGACAGCAGCACCTCGGGGATGACCTGGCCACGCCATTCTCGCGGCTGTGTGTATTGCGGATGCTCCAGAAGCCCGTGGGAAAAACTCTCCTCCTCGGTGGAGGCGGCATTGCCGAGCACGCCGGGGATGAGCCGCACGGTGGCGTCGAGCACGGCTTGCGCGGCGATCTCACCACCCGTGAGAACGAAGTCGCCGAGGCTGATCTCCTCCAGCTCGAAATGGTCGATGACGCGCTGATCGACGCCTTCGAAGCGCCCGCACAGAAGCGTCATGCCCTCGGCCGCGGCGAAACGTCGGGCATGGGCTTGCGTGAAGGGCGCGCCGCGCGGGCTGAGGTAGACGCGGGGCCAGCGGGCGGGGTCGTCTGGTGTGCCGGTCGCTGCCATGTCGAGGGCACGGCCTAGAACGTCGGCGCGCATCACGAGACCCGCGCCGCCGCCCGCGGGCGTGTCGTCGACCTGCCGGTGCTTGCCGATGCCGAAAGGGCGCAGGTCGATCGGCTCCAGCGCCCAGAGCCCCTGCTGCAGCGCACGGCCCGTGAGCGAGGCGCCGAGGACGCCGGGAAAGGTCTCGGGGAAGAGCGTCAGGACCTTCGCGCACCACGCGCCCTTCAGGCGCAGCGGTTCGTCCATCAGGGAACGCGGCTTGAGGCTCGGCGAGATGGCGAGGCGGGCATGGGAGCGGCCGGGCGCATCGCCGGGCTTTTGTGGGGGCTGTGCGGACATGGGCGAGGATTAGCGGTCGTGCCGCGCCAAGGCAACGGGATCGGCGAGCCCACCGGATCTGAGCGGCCGGCGAGACGAGGCCGCGGGCCGGATGGCGCGACGGCCCGATTGGACAAAGGGGTTGTTCCCGGGGGCGCCGTGGTTATCTCTCATCCCTCTGGAAGGAGAAGATCCCCATGCCGCAACCGATGTCCCGGCCGATCCTGTCGGTCGACGGATTGTCAAAGGTGTACGAGGGCGGGTTCACCGCGCTCGATGCCGTGTCGCTCGAGATCCGCGAAGGCGAGATCCTCGCGCTTCTCGGTCCGAACGGCGCCGGCAAGACGACGCTCATCGGCTCGGTCTGCGGATTGATCCAGCCGAGCGGGGGCCGCGTGCTCGTGGACGGGCATGACACGCTGACGGATTATCGTGCCGCGCGACGCCTGATCGGTCTGGTGCCGCAGGAGATCAACCTCGAGCCCTTCGAGAAGGTGATCAGCACGGTGCGATTCTCTCGCGGTCTGTTCGGGAAACGCCGGAACGAGGCGCTGATCGAGCGGATCCTGCGGCAACTGTCGCTGTGGGACAAGCGCGACAGCCCGATCCGGGCGCTGTCGGGCGGCATGAAGCGGCGTGTCCTGATCGCCAAGGCGCTGGCGCATGAACCCCGGATCCTGTTCCTCGACGAACCGTCGGCCGGCGTCGACGTCGAACTCCGCCGCGACATGTGGGAGGTGGTGCGCAACCTCAAACGCGACGGCGTGACGATCATCCTGACCACCCACTACCTCGAAGAGGCCGAGGCGATGGCCGACCGGATCGGGGTCATCAACAAGGGTCAGATCCTCCTGGTCGAGGACAAGGACGCGCTGATGAAGCGGTTGGGCAAGAAGGAACTGGTCATCGAGCTGCGCGAGCCGGTCCCCGCGGTGCCCGAGGCGCTGCGCCACTACGGCCTGCGCCCCACCGGGAACGGTCACCGCCTGGTCTACACCTACGACACCCATGGTGAACGCACCGGGATCACCCGGCTTCTGGCCGATATCCAGGCGGCCGGACTGCACCTGTGCGACGTCGAGACCCGCGAAAGCACGCTGGAGGAGATCTTCGTGGACCTGGTTGCCGAGGAAAGGGCCGCGCCATGAACCTTCGCGCGATCGCCGCGATCTACCGGTTCGAGATGGGCCGGACCTTCCGCACGCTGGGCCAGTCGGTCCTCTCGCCGGTCCTGACCACGTCGCTCTATTTCGTCGTGTTCGGCACCGCCATCGGCAGCCGGATCGACGAGATCGATGGCGTCAGCTACGGCGCCTTCATCGTGCCGGGGCTGATCATGCTGACGGTGCTGCAGCAGGCAGTGTCGAACGCGTCCTTCGGGATCTATTTCCCGAAGTTCATCGGCACGATCTACGAGCTGCTTTCGGCGCCGGTGTCCTTCCTCGAAGTGACCGCGGGCTACGTTCTGGCGGCGGCGACCAAGGCGCTGGCGATCGGCCTGATCATCCTGGGGACGTCCTTCCTCTTCGTCGAGATCACGATCCAGCATCCGGTCTGGATGGCGGCCTTCCTGGTCCTGACCTGCCTCACCTTCGCGCTTTTCGGATTCATCATCGGGATCTGGGCGCAGAACTTCGAGCAGCTGCAGCTGGTGCCGCTTCTCGTGATCACGCCGCTCGTGTTCCTGGGCGGGGCCTTCTATTCGATCACGATGCTGCCGGATGCCTGGCAGGCGATCAGCCTGTTCAACCCGGTGGTCTACCTGATCTCGGGTTTCCGCTGGGCCTTCTTCGGGCTGGCGGACGTGCCGGTGGGCTGGTCGCTCGTGGCGATCTCGGGGTTCCTGCTGGTCTGTCTCGCCGTGATCGCGTGGATCTTCCGCACGGGATGGCGGTTGCGCCCCTGACGGGTTTCGCCGCGCTGCGCGCGCCGATCCGTGCGAGGGGGCTGTCCGCCCCCTCGCGCTCCCCCGAGCGTATTTTTCGAAAGATGAAGGGGTCAGGTCTCGAAGAGGCCTTCGGGCGGGTCGATGACGAGGCGGCCGGCGGCCAGATCGACGGTGGGCACGATGGCGTTCGTGAAGGGGACGAGGACGGAGCCCTTGAGCGGCGCGCCCCGGAGTTCGAGGATATCGCCCGCGCCGTGGTTCAGGACTGCGGCGACGCGGCCGAGCGGCGCGCCGCCCGTGTCGAAGGCCTGAAGGCCGACGAGATCGGCGTAGTAGAACTCATCGTCGGGCAGCGAGGGCAGCGCCTCGCGCGGGGCATAGAGGCGGATCCCTCGCAGCGCATCGGCCTGTTCCTTCGTGGCGACCCCGGAGAGGCGGGCCGAGAGGCCGCCCTTCACCGTGCCGGTGAGCGTGATGTCGAAGCGGCGGGTGCCATCCTCGGTCGAGAGCGGGCCGTAGGAGGCCAGATCCTCGGCCACGGCGCAGAAGCTCTTGAGCCGCACGTCGCCGCGCACGCCGAAGGCGCCCGCGATCGCGCCGACACAGACCCGGTCAGCCATGGGCGGTCTCCTGCGACTGGGGAAGGACGGAGGCGGGTGCGCGTTCGACGGTGAGCGCGACCCAGAGGAGGAAGGCGAAAAGCCCCGCGAGCGCGAGCAGGACGAGGCCGACGAGCCGGGCCGGACCGTCGCCTGCGAGCAGGAACCAGAGCCCCACGGCACCGAAGCCGATGACCGCGAGGATCATGGTCGCGCGCCCCCCGGTTTGCGAGGTGGGCACGCTGCGCTGCGCGTCGGCGTCGTGTCCCGGGACATTCGGTTATCTCGCGTCGTGGAGGACGGGGCGCCCCTGAGGGGCGCCCCTGCCGTAATCACTCGGCGGTCTCTTCCGATGCTGCCTCTTCGGCAGGGGCCTCGGCGGGCTCCTCGGCGGGGGCTGCAGCCGCTTCTGCGGCTTCGGCGGCCTTCGCGGCCTTCTCCTCGGCGCGTTCCTTGGCCTTCGCGCCCGGTTCGCCCTTCTTGAGGTTGGCGCGCTCCTTCTTCTCGATCACGCCGGCGGCCTCGAGGAAACGGCTCACGCGGTCGGTCGGCTGGGCGCCCTGCTCGAGCCAGTGCTTCACCCGGTCGATGTCCATCTTGATGCGGTCCTCGCTGTCCTTGGGCAGGAGCGGGTTGTAGGTGCCGAGCTTCTCGATGAAGCGGCCGTCGCGGGGCATGCGGCTGTCGGCGGCCACGATGCGGTAGAACGGACGCTTCTTTGAGCCGCCACGGGCCAGTCGGATCTTCATTGCCATCGGGTCATCTCCTTTGAATGGCGGGGTGAGGCATGGGCCTCAGGATTGGTGCCGCTCGTGGTGACGAATGACTTCGTCGATCACGAAACGGAGCAGTTTCTTGGCGAATTCCGGGTCGAGGTCGGCCCGGATCGCCAGGTCTTCGAGCCGTGCGATCTGCTGCGCCTCGCGCGCGGGATCGGACGGGGGAAGGTCGTGCTCGGCCTTGAGTTTCCCCACGGCCTGGGTGTGCTTGAAGCGCTCGCCGAGCGTGTAGATCAGGATCGCGTCGAGCCGATCGATCGACTCGCGATGACCCTTGAGGATCTCGGCGGCGCGGGCGGTCGTGTCGCTCATGGGCGGTCCTCCGAAAGGGGGTAGCGAAAGACCCGGACAGGGTGGTCGAAGGCGGCCTCGGCGTCCGTGTCGCGGGCAGCGCCAAGGCGGGCGGCGACGGCGCCGGAGCGCGGGTTGTCGTGGTCGACGTAGCTCACCAGCGTGTCGAAGCCGAAGCCTTCCCTCGCGAAGGAGAGGGTGGCGCGGGCGGCCTCGGTGGCGATGCCTCGGCCCTCGGCCGCCTCGGTAAGGAGATAGCCGAGCTCGGGCTCGGCATCGCCGGGCTCGAGGCCGACAAGGACGAAGCCCAGCACCTCGCCCGGCGCTTTCCGCTCGGCGATGGTCCAGAGGCCATGGCCATGCAACATCCAGCCCGCGACGTAGTTGGTGAAGTCGGCCCAGGCCTCCTCGCGGTCGAGCGGTCCGCCGAGGGCGGCGGCGCGCCCGGAGCCGAATATCGCGGCATAGGCGTCGAAATCGGCGACGCGGGGGGCGCGCAGCACAATGCGTTCGGTCATCAGTTCGGGCACCGTCGCCGCCACGGAGGCGGCCACCGCGGCGGCGGCCCCCTTGGGGTTCTGTTCGTGCCGGGGAACGTCGGGGCGGATCATGCGGCCAGCACCTCCGCAGGCGAGGGGTGGCGCCAGACCTCGATCGGAGCGTCGCGGTCGGGCCGCGCGGCAGAGGGATCGATGATGCAACCGAGGCGGCGGGCGAGAGCCAGGGAGCGTTCGTTGCGCGCGTCGATGTAGCTGACCGCCGTGGACCAGCCGAGACCGGCATAGGCATGACGGCGGAGTTCCGTCACCGCCTCGAAGGCGTACCCCTTGCCCTCGGCCTCCGGTGTCCAGATCGTCCAGCCCAGTTCTTCCTCGGGCCAGTCTCCGGGGAACCACGGACCGGCCGATCCGATGGGCCGGCCACTGGCCGTCTCGACCATCACGAAGGTGCCGTAGCCGCGCAGGTGCCAGTGGCCCGACAAGACCGCCAGCACCCGCCATGCCTGCCCGATGTCCTTGTCCGCGCCGCCGCCGATGAAGCGGGCGCGGTCGGACATGACGAAGGGCGCGAAGGCTTCGAAATCGGAGGCTTCCGGTGCGCGCAGGGTCAGGCGCGAGGTGGTCAGGACGGGCGTGTCGGCAAGGCGTGCGGTCATGCGGCCCTCCGATGGCGGAAGACGAGGTCTTCGGGATCGGGCCGGGGCGCATCGGCATCCAGCGTCGCGCCGAGGCGTCGGGCCACGGCCTGCGAGGCGACGTTGGCGGCGTCCATGTAGCTGACGAGGCTTTCGACCGGCAGCGTCCGAAAGGCCCAGTCGCGCAGTGCGGCCGCGCCTTCCGTGGCATAGCCCTCGCCCTCATGCCCGTCGTAGAGGAACCAGCCGAGCTCCGTCTCCGGGAAAAGGGGGCCTGCGTTGAGACCGACCTGTCCCACGGTCTCGCCTGTCGACGCCTGGTCCACCATCAGCGCGCCGTGGCCGAACAGTGCCCAGCAGGCGGCATCGTGGCAGAACATTCCCCATGCGGCGCGGGTATCGAACGGCCCGCCCATGTAGGCCGCGCGCGGGCTTTCCATCAGCCTGGCATAGGCCGGGAAGTCCCCTTCGCGCATCGGGCGGAGCGTCAGCCGCTTCGTGGTCAGGGTGGGGGCAAGGCTCATGCGGACCCCCAGTGGCGATAGACAAGGCAGGTCTTGGGGCTTGCGCCTTCCGGAAGGACCGCTTCGTCATCTCGCACGGCACCAAGGCGTTCGGCGACCGCGATGGATCTCACCCCGGTGGACGCGATGTAGCTGACGAGCGAGGCCAGGCGGTCGCGTGCCCAGTCGCGCGCGGCGCGGGCCGCCTCGGTCGCGTAGCCCCGCCCCTCGAACCCGTCGTAGAGCGCCCAGCCCATCTCGGGCTCGGGATAGTAGGAGGGATGCGAGAACCCGGCGACGCCGACGGGCCTGCCGTCGCGCCGTTCGATCACCCAGTGGCCGAGACCGTCGAGACACCAGCCGAAGAACTCCACTGCGAAGAGGTGCCAGACCTTTCGCGGGGTGCGGTCGGTCAGGTGGCTGCGGTCCGACAGCATGAACGCCTCGTAGGCCGCGAAATCCTCGCGGGCAGGCGCGCGGAGCACCAGGCGGCTCGTTTCGAGCCGGGGGATATGAAACTCCGCCGCCGTCACTTCTTCTTGCCGAACCCGCCGAGGCCGGGGGGCAGCGTGCCGCCGCCAAGACCCGGAAGGCCACCCATGCCCATCTGCCGGGCGGCCTTTTCCATTGCCGCGGGGTCCATGGACGCCGGGTCCATGTCCTGCAGCGACTGGGGCGTCCCCTTGCCCATCAGGGCGCCGAGGCCGCCGCGCAGGAGGCCCTTCTTGCCCATCTTGCCGAGCTTCTTCATGGCGTCGGCCATCTGGCGCTGCATCTTGAGGAGCTTGTTGAGGTCGGCGACGTCCTGCCCTGCACCGGCCGCGATCCGTTTCTTCCGGCTGGCCTGAAGGATCTCGGGGCGCGCGCGCTCCTTCTTGGTCATGGAGTTGATCAGCGCGATCTGGCGCTTGATCACGGTGTCGTCGAAGCCGGCATCGTCGAGCTGCTTCTGCATCTTGGCCATGCCGGGCATCATGCCCATCATGCCCTGCATGCCGCCCATCTTCATCATCTGCTCGAGCTGGCCCTTCAGGTCGTTCATGTTGAACTGACCTTTCTGGAAGCGCTTCATCATGCGCTCGGCCTGTTCGGCCTCGAGCGTTTCCTGCGCCTTCTCCACCAGCGCCACGATGTCGCCCATGCCGAGGATGCGGCCGGCGATGCGTGCGGGTTCGAAGGTCTCGAGCGCGTCCATCTTCTCGCCGAGGCCGACGAAGCGGATCGGCTTGCCGGTGATCGCGCGCATGGAGAGCGCCGCGCCGCCGCGCCCGTCGCCGTCCATCCGGGTCAGGACGACGCCGGTGACGCCGATCTTGTCGTCGAACTCCTGCGCGACGTTGACGGCGTCCTGGCCGGTCAGGCCGTCGACGACGAGAAGCGTCTCGCGCGGCTTGGCCACGTCGCGGACGGCGGCGGCCTGCGCGATCAGGTCCTGGTCGATGTGCAGCCGACCCGCCGTGTCGAGCATGTAGACGTCGTAGCCGCCGAGGCTCGCCTGGGTCTTGGCGCGCCTGGCGATCGCGACCGGGTCCTCGCCCTTCACGATCGGCAGGGTGTCGACGCCGATCTGCTGACCGAGGATGGCGAGCTGTTCCATCGCCGCGGGACGGTTGGTGTCGAGGGACGCCATCAGCACGCGCTTGCCCTCGCGCTCCTTCAGGCGCTTGGCGAGTTTCGCGGTGGTGGTCGTCTTGCCCGAGCCCTGCAGGCCGACCATCAGGATCGGCGCGGGCGGATTGTCGATCTTGAGGCGGCCGGGGTCCTCGTCGCCGGTCAGGACGTGCTGCAGCTCGTCGTGCACGATCTTGATGACCTGCTGGCCGGGCGTGACCGATTTCGTCACCGCCGAGCCGGTCGCCTTCTTCTCGACCGCCTTGATGAACTGCCGCGCCACGGGGAGCGACACGTCGGCTTCGAGAAGTGCGACGCGGACTTCGCGCATGGCCGTGCGCACGTCGTCCTCGCTCAGCGCACCTTGCTTGGTGAGCCGGTCGAAGACGCCGCCGAGGCGTTCGGAAAGGTTCTCGAACATGGGCAGTTGCCCCTTCTGTCAGTCCCGGTTGCCCCCTTCAGGTAGGGAGCGTGCCGGAAATGCGCTACAGCCCCCGTGGGCGAAACCTCGCTGACGGGGGGCGATCCTGCGATCCACAGGACCGGGAAGCTGGCGCTTTCCGGCTATTGCGCCCGCGTCTACGCGCGCGGACAGGGCGGAGTCAAGCGTTGGCGGCGCTCCAGGCCGGGGGCGGCACGCTCGCGGCTTGATGGATCACTCGCACATCGCGGTCAGTTCGGTGACCTCGCCCGACAGCATGTCATGCCCATGCGCCTGTAGCGAGAAGGCCCTGCGCAGGTCGAGGCGGTCCCAGTCCTCCTGCGTCGTGGGGGGCGACGGGTCGGGGCGGCTTCCGGATGGTCCGAAGAGCGTCAGGGCCATCGGCCCCTCGAAGGGAATGCCCGCCACCGTCAGCCCCTCGACATGATGGGCGTAGATGCCCATCAGGTCGGCGGTCGGACCACGGGACGTGGTCATGAGCGTCCAGATCGGCCCTGATATGCCGCTTCCGAGTGTCATGGTTCCGCTCGCCAGCCAGGCGGTCGTCCCGCCTTCCTGGCGGAAACTCTGGCCTAGGGCGGTGTATTCCGCGTGGCCCTGCAACTCGTCGTCGGGGCGGATGTCCCCCACCCCCTGCGTGACGCGGATCGTGAAATCCAGCGTGCAGGTCTGGGCCGTGGCGAGGCCCGGCCCAAGGCAAGCGAGGAGAAGAAAAAGGATCGTCCGTGCCCACATGGCGCCCGAGAATATCAGGAAGACCGTGGCAGGGAAGGGGGCGACGGGCGCGCGCCGCCCCGGAAGGCTTCAGGCGGCCTTCGGCAGGGCATCGACCTGTGCCATCGCCTGCTTCATCGTCGCCTCGGCATCGATCATCAGCCGGTCGGCGGTGACGAATTCCACCTCGGTGATCCCGATGAAGCCCAGCACGTGGCGGACGAAGCCTGTGGCGAAGTCGATCTCGGAGCCGGCCTCGGTCCCTCCGGACGCGACGGCGACGATGGCGCGCTTGCCTTCGAGCAGACCCTTCGGGCCTTCCGCCGAATACCGAAAGGTCACGCCCGCGCGCGCCACGAGGTCGACCCAGGCCTTGAACGCGGCGGGAACGCCGAAGTTGTAGATCGGCAGGCCGATGACGAGCGTGTCCGCGGCCCTGAGTTCGGCCACCAGCCGGTCGGACAGCGCAAGGCGTTCGCGCTGGGCCGGAGTGCGCGCGTCATCCGGCGTCTGGGCGGCCGACACCCATGCCTCGTCGATCAACGGAAGCCCGAACGCCAGATCGCGGTTGACGACCTCCGCGCCGGGATCGATGCGGTCAATGATCCGGTCGACGAGATCGCGGGAGACGGAGCCGGTGCGACGGGCCGAAGCGTCGATGCGAAGGATGCGGTAGGTCATGGCGGTTCCTTTCGGAGAGGAGTGCGGAATTTGTGTCCCTCTGACTTACTGAGTGCGAAAATTGAATAAAGGCGATTTCGGAGACCCTATTAAGTGCGAATTTGCACATAAATAAGACTTGCTGCCTGCCGATGGTGCCCCCTTGCGCCCGCGAACAGGAACGTGGAGGTTTGCCGGGCATCTGTGAGCTGACGCACCGGGGACACATGGATAACTGGGACGAGATCCGCACCGCCTTCCAGGTTGCCCGCCTCGGCACCGTATCCGGCGCGGCGGAAGTGCTGGGCGTGCACCACGCCACCGTGATCCGGCACATCGACGCGCTTGAGGCGCAGCTCGGCGCCAAACTTTTCCAGCGGCATGCGCGGGGCTACACCGCCACGGAGGCCGGGCAGGACCTTCTCTCCGTCGCCTCCGTCGCGGACGACCAGTTCACGCAGCTCGCCGGCCGTATCCGGGGGCGGGGCGACGAGGTCACCGGCGACCTGATCGTGACGTCGCTCGGGTCGCTCAGCGAGCTTCTCGTGCCCACCATCGCCGCCTTCCAGGAGCGTCACCCGGAATTGCGCGTGCGCCTGATCTCGGATGCGCGCCTGTTCCGCCTGGAATACGGCGAGGCGCATGTCGCCATCCGCGCCGGAAAGCTGCCCGACCAGCCCGACAACGTGGTGCAGCCCTTCTTCACCCAGACGCTGCGGCTCGTGGCCAGCGCCGAGTATCTCGACGCGCACGGGCCTCTCACGGATGAGACGCTGGAGCAGCATCGTTTCATCGGTCCCAACGAGGAAACGCCGCGCGCGCCCTATTACCGCTGGCTGCTCGATACCGTGCCCGACAGAAACGTCGTGTTCCGCGCCTCGGACATGCGCGCGGTCAAGGAGGCGATCCTCGCCGGCATCGGCATCGGCTTCATCGCCGGATGGGACCGGTACCGGACCGACGACCTCATCGACATGCTGCCCCCGCTCGAGGAGTGGTCGGCGAAGATCTGGCTCGTCACGCACATGGACCTTCACCGCACGGCGAAGGTCCAGAGTTTCGTCCGGCACCTCAAGAACGAGGTCAAGACCTGGCCGGTCGACCGGTGAGTGCCGCCGGGACGGGGTCCGATGCGTCCGAGGCGACGCGCGGGCACCTGGCCATGCTCGCCTTCTCGGCCCTGATCGCGGGGAGCTTCTCGCTTGGCGGGCAGATCGCCGGCGAAATCGATCCCGCCGCACTGAACGCCGTGCGTTTCGTCCTCGCCGCCGCGGTGGTCTATGGCGTGCTGCGCGGCCGGGGTGGAGTGTCGCGCGCGGCGCTTGTCGCCCCCTGGCGCTATCTTCTCCTCGGCGGCCTCTTCGCGATCTACTTCGTGACCATGTTCGAGGGGCTCAAGACCGCGCCGCCGGTCTCGGCCTCGGCGGTCTTCACCCTGACCCCGGTGATGAGCGCGGCCTTTGGCTGGTTCCTGCTGCGACAGGGGATGACACCGCGCATCGCGCTCGGCCTCGCGCTCGGCGCTGCGGGCGCGGTCTGGGTCATCTTCCGGGCAGACGTTTCCGCGATCCTGGCCTTCGAGATCGGCACGGGCGAGGCCATCTTCTTCTGGGGCTGCGTCGCGCATGCGGCCTACACGCCGCTTGTGCGCTTGCTGAACCGGGGCGAGCCGGTGCTCGTGTTCACCTTCCTGACGCTTTCGGCCTGCGCGCTGGTGCTGCTGGTCTGGGGCGGGGGGGCGATCCTCGCGACAGACTGGGCGGGTCTCAGGCCGCTGGTCTGGGTCACGCTGCTCTACATCGCGCTCATCGCCAGTTCGACGACAGGTTTCCTCGTGCAATTCGCCTCCATGCGCCTGCCCTCGTCGAAGGTCATGGCCTATACCTACCTCACGCCGAGCTGGGTCCTGATCTGGGAACTGGCGCTCGGCCAGCCGGTGCCGCCCGCGATGGTCCTTCTGGGCGTCGGTCTGAGCGTGTCGGCGCTGGCGTTGCTGCTGAGGGCGTGAGGCTGAGGCCGGGCAGATTGCCCGCGCTACGGATCGGGGCCGAACTCGCGTTCCAGGAACGCCTCGAACGCGTCGAGGTTCACCGGCTCGAACTGGCCGAAGCCCTGCATCCAGACCGAGGCGCGCTTCAGCGCGTCGGGTTCCAGCTTGCACCACTTCACCCGGCCGCGCTTCTCCTGGCTGATGAGGCCCGAGGCGGCGAGGATCGCCAGGTGCTTGGAAATCGCGGCGAGCGACATCTCGAAGGGCTCGGCGACGTCTGTCACCGCCATGTCGTCTTCCAGGAGCATCGACAGGATCGCGCGCCGCGTTGGGTCGGCCAGCGCGGCGAAGACGGCGTCGAGACCCGGTTCGGGGGCGGGGATCATGATGCCGCATAGCTCTGTGCCGTGCCGATCGTCAACCGATCGGTTGAATATGAGAGAAAGCGTGAATCCGGCGTACAGGCCGTGCCCCGCGCAGTTGCCCCTTTTGTCGCATCCGGAAAATGTAATTAACTTCAACATGATAGATGCGCGCCGCATCGCGGCGATCCGCGTTGACTCCGCAGCGCGCCCCGCCTAGCTTCCGCCCGACTTCGATGGGGACCCCCAACCGGTGGCAGACCGACCCGAAAGCGACCGCCTCAAGGCGCTGGAGGAGAAGCTGGAGAAGGCGCGGAAACGCGCCGAACCGGAAAAGGCCCACATGGAAGAGCACTACTCGCAGGCACAGCTGGCCTGGCGGATGGTGATCGAGCTGGTGGCCGGTCTCGGCATCGGCTTCGGCATTGGTTTCGGGCTCGACGCCGTTCTCGGCACACGGCCCTGGCTGATGGTGATCTTCACGCTGCTCGGCTTCATCGCCGGGGTGAAGACGATGATCCGCTCCGCCGAAGAGGTGCAGCGAAAGCAGATGGAAGCGGCCTCGGAGGCCGCGGGCGATCAGGAGAGGTAACGGCGTGGCGACCGAAAGCACCAATACGCAAGGCAAGAGCGGCTCGGGCCGCGTGGTCTTCTTCGTGCTGATCGCGATCGCGGCAGTCCTGTTCGTGCTCGGCCTCGTGGACGAGTACACGATGGACGGCCCGAACATCCACCCGATGGACCAGTTCATCGTGAGCCCGCTGTTCGGCGATGGCCCGATCCGGTTCTACACGCCGACGAACGTGACGCTGTGGATGGCGCTGGCCGTCGCGTCGGTCGCGGCGCTCATGGTCATGGGCACCGGCGGCCGCGCCGTCATCCCGTCGCGCAGCCAGTCGATGGCAGAGCTCGCCTACGGGTTCGTGCGCAAGATGGTCGAGGACGTGGCGGGCAAGGACGCGCTGCCGTTCTTCCCCTACATCTTCACGCTCTTCCTCTTCATTCTGTTCGCGAACTTCCTCGGGCTGATCCCGATGAGCTTCACGACGACCTCGCACATCGCGGTCACCGCGATCCTCGCCGCCGCGGTGTTCCTCACCGTGACGCTGGTGGGTTTCATCAAGAACGGCGCAGGGTTCCTCAGCCTGTTCTGGGTCTCTTCGGCGCCGCTCGCGCTGCGGCCCGTCCTCGCGGTCATCGAGATCATCTCGTACTTCGTCCGGCCCGTCAGCCACTCCATCCGTCTTGCCGGCAACCTGATGGCCGGCCACGCGGTTCTCAAGGTGTTCGCAGGCTTCGCGGGCGCAATGGGTATGGCGGGCATCGCGCCGATCCTCGGCGTGGTCGCGATCTACGGGCTCGAGGTGCTGGTGTCGGCCATCCAGGCCTACGTCTTCACCATCCTCACCTGCGTCTATCTGAAAGACGCGCTGCATCCGCATCATTGACGGCGGGCAATCTGCCCGTCCGACGACATCTAGAACTTCCAACGTAAGGAGACAGGATCATGGAAGGCGATATCGCACAAATGGGTCAGTTCATCGGCGCAGGCCTCGCCGCCATCGGTTCCGGCGCCGCCGCAATCGGTGTGGGCCACGTGGCCGGCAACTTCCTCGCCGGCGCGCTGCGCAACCCCTCGGCCGCTGCTGGCCAGACCGCGACCCTCTTCATCGGCATCGCATTCGCGGAAGCGCTGGGCATCTTCGCCTTCCTCGTCGCGCTCCTGCTGATGTTCGCCGTCTGAGCCGAGCCTCGAGAGACCATCCTTACGTCCGGGGCTCGCGGCTGACGCGGGCCTCGGTGTAAACCCGGTTCCAGGAGGACGCTTCAATGGCCGAAGAAGCCACACACGGCGCGGCGGATGCCGCACATGCCGCAGCGGATGCCGCCCATGGCGGCGGACCGGGCATGCCGCAGCTCGATTTCTCGACGTTCCCGAACCAGATCTTCTGGCTGATCGTCACGCTGGTGGCGATCTACTTCATCCTCGACAAGGTCGCGCTGCCGCGTATCGCCTCCGTTCTCGCAGAACGGCAGGGCACGCTGACGAACGACCTCGCCGCCGCCGAGGACCTGAAGCGTCAGGCCGTCGAGGCCGAGGAAGCCTATAACAAGGCGCTCGCCGAAGCCCGCGCGGAAGCGCAGCGCATCGCCGAGGAGACCCGGGCCGAGATCCAGATCGGTCTGGCCGAAGCCACGGCGAAAGCCGACGAGCAGATCGGCGCGAAGGCCGCCGAAAGCGAAGCCCGGATCGGCGAGATCCAGGCCTCCGCGACCCAGTCGGTCGAGGACGTGGCGCGCTCTGTCGCAGGTGACGTGGTGAACGCCATTCTGCCGGGCCAGTCGGTCGACGCCGACGCGGTGGCCAAGGCCGTCGCCAACCGGATGAGGGGATAAGCCCATGCGTGCCGTCATCGTGCTGACCGCTGCCATCGCCGCCGCGCTTCCGGCAACTGCCGCCGAGCCGGGCTATGCGCCGGGCTACGACTTCACGTCGCTCTTCAACACCGACTTCGTGGTGCTGATCGGCTTCATCCTCTTCGTCTCGATCCTGTTCTACTTCAACGTGCCCGCGTTGCTGGGCGGCATGCTCGACAAGCGCGCCGAAGGGATCAAGTCGGAGCTCGACGAGGCGCGCGCACTTCGCGAGGAGGCGCAGACCCTGCTTGCCTCCTACGAGCGAAAGCAGCGCGAGGTGGCCGAACAGTCCGAGCGCATCGTGAACCAGGCCCGTGCCGATGCCGAGGCCGCGGCCGAGGCCGCGAAGGCAGAGCTGGAACGCTCGATCGCGCGCCGTCTTGTTGCGGCGGAGGATCAGATCGCCAGCGCCGAGGCCAAGGCCGTCCGTGCGATCCGCGACCGGGCCGTCGAGGTGGCCGTCGGCGCCGCGGGCGAGCTGATCGCCAGCCGGATGGCTGCCGCGGATGCCAACGCTCTGATCGATTCGTCCATCGAACAGGTTCAGGCCCGCCTGAACTGACGGTGACGCCGATCCCGAAACAGACGCCCCGGTGCCTCGCGCCGGGGCGTTTTTCTTTCAGCGGCCGAAATCGGCCAGCGCGTCGAAATCGATCTGTTCGAGATGCGCCGACATGGTCGCCACGCTGACGCCCGACGCCTGGATCAGGACGCGCCCGCCGATCAGGCCGGCAAGCTCTCCGTCCGCATCGAGGAAGCTTTCGCCGCCGATCCGTGCGATCCGCCCCATGGTCTGCATCAGCGCGGGATTGCCAAGCATGCCGGCCATGGCGCCGACCATCGGGTTGTCCGCGACCATGACGATCGTGAACTCGCCTTCCGGGCCGGTATAGACGGCCTCGGCCGCGCTGCCGCCGCCCATGAAGCCCAGACCCTGCGCCGCGTCGTCGGACAATTCCCGCGTCCAGCCATCCAGCGCGGCGGGAAGGAAGGCCGCGAGCCCCTCCGACTGCAGATCGTTCAGGAGCTGCGTGGCATAGGCGATCTCGGCCAGCGCGTCCTGGATCTCGCCACCTTCGTAGGCGGCAATCGCCGCGTTCAGCGCGTCGGTGATGTCGTCTGCCAGCGCCGGGGCGGGCAGCAGCGCCGCGGCGAGTACGGCGGCGGGGATGAGGCGTTGCATGCGATGTCTCCTTCTTCACGGACCCGGGGCCAGCCTAACCGCCGTGACGCCGTCCATGAAGTCGGGATTCCCGCCCCCCCTGCCTCAGCCGAAGCGGCCGCGCCAGGTCGGTTTGACGTCGTCGGGCGCATCGATCGCATGATAGACGCCGCGCGCGATGGCCCGCGACAGGCAGAGCGCGCCGAGATGGCCCAGCCACATGAGATCCGTCGGGCTAGAGAGGTCCCGCGCGCCGGTCGAGACGCCGAAGACGACGTCGCCGTCCATCGGCGCATGGGAGGGCCGGACCGCGCGGGCGATGCCGTCATGGGCCATGACCGCCAGCCGCGCGGCCTGCGCCTTCGACAGCCTCGCGTCGGTTGCGACGATGGCGATGACCGTGGCCTCGCGGTCGCTTTGCGTGACCTTGGTCGGGGCAAGGCGGGTCGGATCGGCGATCCCTTGTCCGAGGCCCCCGAACTCATCGCCGAACTCGCACCCGGAGGCGTGAAACTGGGGCCCGTCGCCGACTGTGACCTGACCCACCGCGTTCACCACGACGAGCGCGCCGACGGTGTAGCCGTTCCACATGGCAGAGACCGAGCCCAGTCCGCCCTTGAGGTCGGCCACCGTCGCCCCGGTCCCGGCCCCGGCTGTCCCGAGTGCGAAGGTCTCCGACGCGGCGTCGAAGGCGTTGCGGCCAAGGGCGGGGTAGGGCGAGGTGGTCCAACCCTTGTCGCCCCCGTTGGCGAGGTCGAAGATTATGGCTGCGGGCACGATGGGCACGGTCATGCCATGAACGGCGAAGCCACGGCCAATGGCGCGCAGCCCGTCCGAGACGCCCTGCGCGGCGTCGAGGCCAAAGGCGCTCCCGCCCGAGAGGACCAGCGCATCGACCCGTTCCACCGTCCGGTCCGGGGCGAGGAGGTCGGTCTCCCGGGTGCCGGGTGCGCCGCCCATGACATGGACGGAGGCGGTGAAGGGGTCTGCCGCCGTCAGAACGGTGACGCCGGTCTTCACCGTCTCGTCCGCGGCATTGCCGACGAGAAGCCCCGCGACATCGGTGATGAGGTTTTTCGGCCCCGGGCGGATCATGGCATGGCCCCGGTTCCGGTTCCCAGAAGGCGCCGCACCGTGCCGCGCAGGTTCCCGAGGGAACGCAGGCGGTCCGAGGCAAGGGGCGGAGGGTCAAGCCCCTCGAAGGCGCTGGGAAGGATCAGGACAAATGTGTCGTCATCACCTGCCAGCCCGCTGAGCCGCGAAATCGCGCTTTCGTCGAAATGCTGCGCGAGGCGTGTCGCGCCGCCCTTTCGCGGGATCACCTCCACGTGGTCGAGGTCGAGGCCCGGCGCGACATCGCCCAGATGCGCGAAGACAAGCGGCTGCGCCGCCGGAAACGGCCCGAAACGCCCCGAAAGGACCGTGATCTCGGCGGGCAGGCTGCGCAGGTCCGCCATCAGATGCAGCGGCCCCCGTCGACCTCGAGTGCCACCCCGGTGATCATCGACGCCGCGTCCGAGCAGAGGAACGCCGCCGCCTCGCCCATGTCCTGCGGGGTGGAGAAACGCCCGATCGGAATCGTGGACAGGAACTTCGCCCGCATCTCGGGGGTGTCCTCGCCCATGAAGGATTTCAGAAGCGGCGTCTCCCCAGCCACGGGGCAGAGCGCGTTGACGCGGATGCCGGCGGGCGCAAGCTCCACCGCCATCGTCTTGGTCGCGGTGATCATCCAGCCCTTGGAGGCGTTGTACCAGTTGAGCCGTGGCCGGGGCGACAGGCCCGCGGTGGACGCGATGTTGAGGATCGCCCCTGCGCCGGCCGCCTTCATCCCCGGCACGATCTCCCGCGCGGTCAGGTAGACGGACTTCACGTTCACCGCGAGGACGCGGTCGAAGTCGGCCTCGCTCACGTCTTCCATCGGCGCGGGCATGTGAGTGATGCCCGCGTTGTTCACGAGGATGTCGATCCGCCCCCATGCGTCCATCGCGGCGGCCGTCATGGCCGCGACCGAGGCACCGTCCGCCACGTCCACGCCTTGTGCGATGCCGCCGATTTCATCCGCGACGGCCTGTGCCGCCGCCTCGTTGATATCGGCGACCATGACCCTGGCGCCCTCCCGCGCCATGACGCGCGCGATCCCGGCGCCGAAGCCCGAGCCTCCGCCCGTGACGATGGCGGTCTTCCCCTCAAGCGGCATTCGTCTTGTCCTCCTTCAGTGCCTCGAGCCTTTCGCGAACGTCCTGCGGGATCGGCGCCGCGCGGCGGGCGGCGAGATCGAGGCAGACGGCCTTGAACAGCGTCTCGAAGGCCAGCACCCCGTCACCCGCGCGATAAAGCCGGTGGTGGAACGTAGCCGATTTCGTCCCGATCTCGCGCACGGTGCTGCGCAGGAAGATCACGTCGCCGGCCATGACCTCGGCGCGGAAATCGCTTTCGAGATGGACGACGGCGAAGGAAAGGCGGCGGCCGCTCTCCATGTCGGTCCGGGTCAGGCCGAGATCGGATTGCAGCGAGAACATGCCGTCGGAACAGGCCTGCAGGTAGCGCGAGACGTTCATGTGGCCGAGGAAATCGCAGTCGCCCGGATCGACGGCGCGCCGGAAGGTCTCGATGCCCGGCAGGTCGGTCATGCCGGGCGTCCCGCGCCGTGCCGCGCGTGGTCGATCATCTTCGCCCTCCGCATCGGCCAGAAGGAAACGAGGAGGCCGAGGGCTCCGGCAGCGTAGGAGGCGTCGTGCATGAAGCCAGCGCGCAGGAAGTCCGAACGGACGAGACCCTCGGGGATCGCGACGTAGGGGTCGAGAATGCCCGTCGTATCCGCCACGATCCCGCCGACAAGCCCGAGCAGCGCCGCGAGCGTCGCCAGCACGAGGACGAGGCCGATCGCGCCGATCCCTGCGGCGAGATAGCTTTCGGTCCGGGGCACGGTCAGAAACCCGTAGAGGAAGGCCGGAAGCGCCACGAGCGGGCCCATCCACCAGCTGGCGAGAATGCCCACCTGTGCCGCACCGAAGCGCGGCGAGGTGCCGGGATCGATCCCGAATTGCGGGAGCTTCAGGGCCTCGAAATAGCTCGGGCCGACGGTATAGCTCAGCTGGTTGTGCAGCGCCCCGAAGAGCGCGGCGGCAAGGGCAGCCAGCGCCAGCAGGAGGACGAGGACGGGCAGTTTTCCGAAGCGGGTCACGAGGTCTGGAGTCCGGACAAGGGTATCTGGTGAAGCCTAGCGGCGCCGCGCGCGGCGCGAAAGCCCCGATCCCTCAGCCATGGCGCGCCGCGACCGTCTTGAGGCTGGAGAAGCCGTAAAGGGCCTCGAACCCCTTCTCGCGCCCGTGCCCCGAATGGCCCGTGCCGCCGAACGGCAATTCCACGCCACCCCCTGCGCCGTAGTTGTTGAGAAAAACCTGCCCCGCGCGCAGCCGCTTCGCCAGCCGCATCTGCCGCCCGCCATCGCAGGACCAGACGCTCGCCACAAGGCCATAGGGCGTGCCGTTGGCGATGGATGCGGCCTCCTCCTCGTCGTCGAAGGGGAGAAGGACCTGGACGGGGCCGAAGATCTCTTCCTGTGCCAGCCGGTCGTCGGGCGCGAGACCGGCGAGAAGCACGGGGGCCACGTAGTGCCCGCCGCCGGGGGCATCTTCATCGATGCGCCCCTCGGCCACGCGCTGCCCCTGGCCCGCGAGGTCGAGATAGCCTGTCACGATTTCCTTTTGCCGGGCCGAGATGAGCGGCCCGAGGTCTCGGTCGGCCATGGCGGGGGCCGCGACCTTGGCGCGGTAGGCCGCGGCCATGCGGTCGGTCACTTCCTCGAAGCGGCGACGCTCCACGAGGATGCGGGAAGAGGCCGAGCAGGTCTGGCCCGCATTCTGCAGGCCGGCGTTGACGAGGAAGGGCAAGGCGGCGTCGAGATCGGCATCGGCGAAGACGAGTTGAGGTGACTTGCCGCCGAGTTCCAACGTCACCGGCACCACGTTCCGGGCGGCCGCGGCCTGCACCAGCCGCCCGGTCCCGACCGAGCCGGTGAAGGAGACATGCCCGATCCCCGGATGCGAAGACAGCGCGGCGCCCGCCTCTGCACCGAGCCCCGGCACCACGTTCAGCGCGCCGGGCGGAAAGCCCGCCATCCGCGCGAGATCGGCGAAGGCGAGCGCTGTCAGACAGGCCTCCTCCGCCGGTTTCAGGACGCAGGCGTTGCCCATGGCAAGCGCCGCGCCGACCGAACGGCCGATGATCTGCATCGGGTAGTTCCAGGGCACGATATGGCCGGTGACGCCGATGGGTTCCCGCAGCGTGTAGACGGTGTAGCCATCGAGATACGGGATGGTCTCGCCCATCACCTTGTCCGCCGCGCCGCCGTAGAATTCGCAGTAGCGGGCGAGTGCGATGACGTCGGCGCGCGCCTGGGTAAGCGGCTTGCCGACATCCGTCGCCTCCATCTCGGCGAGCGCGTCCGTGTGTTCGAGCACCAGCGTGCCGAGGCGCGACAGGAGCCGCCCGCGTTCCGCCGCCGTCAGTCGCCCCCAATCACCGGACAAGGCCGCGCGCGCCGCCTCGACCGCGGCGTCGATGTCTTCCGACGTTCCCCGCGCGATGCGGCCGATCTCGCCACCGGTCGATGGGTCCTGCAGCGGCAGCGTGGCATTCGACGCGCAGGGCATCCATCGGCCGGCGATGAAGATCTTGTCGGTGTCGAACCAGGGTTTCATGTGCCTCGCGCCTCCCTTGCGCTTCGGTCAGGATGCCAGGTCCAGCCGCGGCGCGGCAGCCAGAAGCGCCCTCGTGTACTCGTGTTGCGGGTCGTTGAAGACGGCCTCCGTCTCGCCAGTCTCGACGAAGCGGCCGTCCTGCATAACCATCACCCGGTCCGTGATCGCGCGCACCACCGTCAGGTCATGCGACACGAAGAGATAGGACAGCCCGAAGCCGTCCTGGAGCTCGGCCAGGAGGTCGAGGATGCGGGCCCGGACAGACACGTCCAGCGCCGACACCGCCTCGTCCAGCAGGATGATCCGGGGCCGGGTGATGAGCGCGCGGGCGATGGCGATGCGCTGCCTCTGCCCGCCGGAGAACTCGTGGGGGTACTTCGCCATGTCGTCGGGCGAGAGATGCACGGCCGTCAGCGCCTCGGCCACGCGGTCGTGCCGCTCGGACCCGCGCGGGGGCGCGTCGAGCAGGTGGAAGGGCTCGGCCACGATGCGATCGACCTTCCAACGGGGGTTGAAGCTGCCATAGGGGTCCTGGAAGACCACCTGTATCCCGGCGCGCATCTCTCGTGGCATCTGCGGGACGATCGAACGGCCGAAGAGGCGGATGTCGCCGCCCTGCACCGGGTCTAGGCCGAGGATCGCGCGTGTCAGAGTGGACTTGCCGCAGCCCGATTCGCCCACGAGGCCGAGCGACTCCCCTTCGTGGAGCGTGAAGGAGACGCCATCGACCGCGACGATGGGCGGGCCGCGGCGGAACCCCTCGCGCCGACCGGGGTATTCGCGGCGCACGTCCTCCACCTGCAGGAGCGGGTCGGGCCGTTGGGCGGCCGCGCGTTCCGGGACGTGGGAGGAAGCCGCCAGCAGCGCGCGGGTATAGGGGTGGTTCCGCTCGGCCATCACCTGTGCGGTCGGCCCGGTTTCCACGATCTCGCCCTGCCGCATCACGGCGATCCTGTCGGCCATGCCCGCGACGACGCCGAGGTCATGCGTGATGAGCAGAAGGCCCATCCCCTCCTCCTCCACCAGCGCCGACAGGAGGTCGAGGATCTGCGCCTGCGTGGTGACGTCGAGCGCGGTCGTGGGTTCATCCGCGATGAGAAGGCGCGGGTGGAGCGCGATGGCCGCGGCGATGCAGACGCGCTGCCGCTGGCCGCCGGATAGCTCGTGGGGATAGGCGTCCATGCCGATATGCGAAAGCCCGACGCGGTCGAGCCGGTCGCGCGCGATTTCCAGGGCGGCCCGAGGCTCGGCCGCGCCGTGGATCGTCAACGTCTCGGCCACCTGGTCGCCGATGGTGCGCACTGGGTTCAGCGCCGTCATCGGTTCCTGGAAGATCATGCCGATATCGTTGCCGCGCACCCGGCACCAGTCGGGTTCCGAGTTCCGCATCAGGTCGCGCCCGTCGATCAGGATCTCGCCCCCGGCCTCCGCGCCCTCGGGCAGGAGGCCCATGAGCGCCAGTGCCGTCATCGACTTGCCCGAGCCGCTTTCGCCGACGAGGCCGAAGACCTCGCCCGGTGCGATCTGCAGGCTCACCCCACGCAGGATCGGGGTGCCGTGAATGGCCACGGAGAGGTTCTCGACCCCGATCATGCCCGCCTCCGCCTGAGCCGTGGGTCGAGCGCATCGCGCAGCCCGTCGCCCATCAGGTTCAGCCCCAGCACCATCAGCACGATGGCGAGCCCCGGCAGGATGGCGAGCATCGGGTGGCTGTAGATCATCGTCTGCGCCTCTGCCAGCATGCGGCCCCAGCTGGGCACCGGCGGCTGCGCGCCGAGGCCGACATAGCTCAGCGCCGCTTCGGCGAGGATGCCGAGCGAGAACTGGATCGTCGCCTGCACGATCAGGAGGTTCAGGATGTTGGGCAGGATGTGCTCCACCGAGATGCGCACCCGGCCCTTCCCGGCGGTGCGGGCGGCGAGAATGTAGTCGAGCGTCCAGAGCGGCAGCGCGCCGCCGCGCGCCACGCGCGCGAAGACGGGGATATTGAAGATCCCGATGGCGAGGATCGCGTTCGTCGCCGATGGCCCGTAGCGCGCGGTGATCAGGATGGCGATCACCAGCGAGGGGAAGGCGAAGATCAGGTCGTTGCCGCGCATGATGATCTCGTCGAGCAGGCTCCCGCGCGTGGCGGCGGCGGCAAGCCCCAGGGGCACGCCGAGCGCGATCCCGATACCCACCGCGATCAGCGCCACGGCGATGGAGGTCTGCGCGCCCACCATCAGCATCGAGGCGAGGTCGCGGCCGAGCTGGTCGGTGCCGAGAACGTACTGTGCGCTGGGCGGCTGGAGGCGCTCGGATATGGACACGCCCGTGACGGAATGCGGTGTCCAGACAAGGCTGAGCGCGGCTATGGCGAGGAACGCCGCCGATAGCGCCGCGCCGATCAGGAGGGCAGGGGGAAGCCGCCTCATCGCCGCCTGAGCCTCGGGTCGACCAGCGCATAGGCGACATCGACGAGGAAGGTCACGAGGATCACGGCGAAGACCAGAAGCATCGTCACGGACTCGACCACCACGAGATCGCGTTGCGTGATGCCCTGGAAGATCAGCCGGCCAAGGCCGGGCAGGAAGAACACGTTCTCGATAATGATGGCGCCGGCCAGCAGGAAGGAGAACTGCAGCCCGATGATCGTCAGCACGGGGATCAGCGCGTTCTTCAAAGCGTGGCGCAGCACGGCCTGCCGGCGGGAAAGGCCCTTGGCGCGCGCGGTGCGGATATAGTCCTGCTCGAGCGTCTCGATCAGCGCCGAGCGCATTACGCGGGCGAGGATCGAGGCCTGGGGCAGGGCCAGCGCGACGGCGGGCAGCGTCAGGGACTTGATCGCCAGGAGCGGATCGTCCCAGCCGGCGAAACCGCCCGCCGAGAACCATTGCAGCGTGACCGCGAAGAGCAGGACGAGCAGCATGGCGAACCAGAAGTTCGGCACCGCGATGCCGAGTTGCGTGCCGCCCATGATCGCCACGTCGAGCACCCCGCCCCGGTTCGCCGCCGCGAGGATGCCGACCGGGAATGCGATCAGCGTCGACAGCGTCAGCGCGTAGATGGCAAGCGGCAGGGACACCCAGAGCCGGTCGAGCACCAGTTCGGCCACCGGCACGCGGTAGGTGTAGGACACTCCGAAATCGCCGGTCAGCATGCCGCCGACCCACGCGAGGTAGCGATCGAACTTCGAACCGTCGAGGCCGAGTTCGGTGCGCAGTGCCGCCAGGGTCTCGTCCGTCGCGTTGAGGCCGAGCATGTAGCTTGCCGGATCTCCGGGGATCACCTCGATCAACGCAAAGATCACGACGCTCGCGACCACGAGGCTGAGGCCGAGGGACAGGGCGCGGGTGGCGAGGTAGCGCAGCATGGCGCGACGGTAGCCGCGCCCTTACACGCTGGCCAGAGGGGACTTGCCGGGCGTGCGCGGGCGTGGCTAGATCATGAACGGCCGGGGCGATGGCGTCGCCCCGAATACGGCCTGACCGCCCTGTACGCCGGGGCCTCCATTCGACAGGAGGGCCCGTGCCCATGCACGCCACCGAACGCCCGCAATTCTTCCGCTTCCACAACGGGGACAAGGTCCCTCTGCCGTTCTCCCGGGCCGAATACGAGGCCCGGCTGATGGGCCTCAGGACCATCATGGACGCCCACGGCGTGGCTGCCGCCGTCCTGACATCCATGCACAACGTCGCCTACTACTCGGGCTTTCTATACTGTTCGTTCGGTCGGCCCTACGCCCTGGTGGTCACGGCCTCGGATGCCGTCGTCATCTCCGCCGGGATCGACGCGGGCCAGCCCTGGCGGCGTTCGGCGTGGGACGGGATCACCTACACCGACTGGGAGCGCGACAATTTCTGGCGCGCTGTGGCCCATGTCTCGGGCACAGGCAAGACAGTTGGGGTCGAGGAAGACCACCTGACGATGGCGCAGATGGGCAAGCTGCGCGTGTTCCTGCGCCCGGGAACGACGGTGGACATCGCACAGGCGACGATGCGTCAACGCATGGTGAAATCCGAAGCCGAGCGCGACCTCATCCGCGCAGGCGCCGCCGTGGCCGATATCGGCGGCTATGCCATCCGCGATGCCATCGCCGAGGGCGTCCGCGAGATCGACGTGGCGATTGCCGGCCGCGACGCGATGGAGAAAGAGATCGCGCGCCGCTTCCCCGATGCCGAGTATCGGGACACCTGGGTATGGTTCCAGTCGGGGTTGAACACGGACGGCGCGCACAACCCCGTGACGGCGCGGCAGCTCAGGCAGGGAGACATCCTGAGCCTGAACACCTTCCCGATGATCTCGGGCTACTACACCGCGCTCGAGCGAACCCTCTTTCTGGGCGAGCCCGATGCCGCCTCGCGCAGGATCTGGGAGGCCAACGTCGCCGCGCACGAGCTGGGCATCTCGCTGATCCGGCCGGGCGTCTCCTGCGCCGAGATCACGCACCGGATCAACGATTTCTTCGCAGGGCGCGACCTCCTGCAATACCGCAGCTTCGGCTACGGCCATTCCTTCGGTGTGCTCAGTCACTACTACGGGCGGGAGGCCGGGCTCGAACTGCGCGAGGACATCGACACGGTGCTTGAACCGGGGATGGTGATCTCCATGGAACCGATGATGACAATCCCTGCAAACATGCCCGGGGCGGGCGGTTACAGGGAGCATGATATCCTCATCGTAACCCCCGAAGGTGCCGAAAACATAACGGGTTTTCCTTTTGGGGCTTCCCACAACATCCTGTAGATCCTTCTGATGGGAACTCCACGGGGTGTGGCTGGAATGCCAATGCTTGGGCCCATGAGCGGATTTTTGCATTGCAGCATTCCGGGTTCTTTGGCATAGAGGGGGCGGGCATGTACTGGGGGTTAAATTGTACCAGAAATTTTTCCGTAGAATTGCGGGCATTGCTGCCGCCGCAGGGCTGAGCGCACTCGTTCTGTCGGTGCCGGCATCCGCATCGAGCGTCGGTTTCACCGAAGGTCTTCGTGATCTCGTCGCGGGAACCGTCGCGATCGGCGATGCCGGTTCGCGGCCGTCCGCCGCGTTCGACGCGGGCAACGTCGCGCCGGGTCACAGCATCAACATCTTCGGCCACATCGACGGCGACATCGACACCTACCACTTCGACGCCGACCACGCCTTCACGGTGTCGTTCATCGGCAACGGCCTTCAGAGCGCCGGCGGCTCGCCGACGTTCGTGGGCTTCGTCCTGTGGAAGCACATGGGGTCGTACTCGCTTGCCGGTGGCAATGTCTACGCGACCGGCACCCCCGCCGGACGCGAGGTCCTTTACGGAAGCTTCGGCCCCGGTTCCTACCTGCTGAAGGTCTACGGGAACTTTGGCCAACAGGCTCCGGCCCTTTACGACGTGCAGGTCGCTGCCGTGCCGCTTCCGGCGGCGGGGCTTCTCCTGCTCGGCGGGCTGGGGGCGCTCGGCTTCGCCGCACGGCGTCGCAAGGGCGCATGAATATTTGATAAAATAAATTTGGTCGTGGAAAAGACCGGCTCGTTTGAGCCGGTCTTTTTCGTCGTGGCATCTGCGCTCCGGCGCCGTGCCATCCCGTCCTCCGGTTTCATCGAACCTACATGAAACCGTTACGCAGGCTTCACGCGACTGCGCCACAGCACGGGCGTACACAAACCCGTGGGGAGCCTCGAATGACGCCTCGTTTCGTAACGCTGACGTCCGCCCTTGCCCTGCTCGCCGGCCCGGCGCTGGCGCAGGACATGAACTTCAACCGCATCGCCTCGTTCATGGTCGGGCAGAACGCGCCCGAAGCCGAGGAGAGCTCGGCCGAGATCATCGCCGTCACCGAGGACGGCATGACGCTGGTCTATACCGACAGCCCGGCGGGCGTCGTCGGCTTCATCGACATCACGGACCCGGCAAATCCCACGGCTCTCGGCGCGATCGCGATGCCCGAGGGGGAGCCGACCTCGGTCGCCGTGCGCGGCATGACCGCCTATGTCGGCGAGAACACGAGCCCCAGCTTCACCGAGCCGTCGGGCGTGTTGCATGCCATCGACGTCGCGAACCGCAGCGTCAGCGCCTCCTGCGACCTCGGCGGCCAGCCGGACGCCGTGGCCATCGCGCCCGACGGCAGCTTCATCGCCGTGGCCATCGAGAATGAACGTGACGAGGATGCGGGCGATGGCCGCGTCCCGCAGATGCCCGCCGGTTTCGTGGCCATCATCCCGCTTTCGGCGGGTGACATGGACTGCGACGGAATGATCCGCGCGGACGTCACGGGCCTCGCCGACATCGCGCCAGAGGATCCGGAGCCCGAGTTCGTCTCGATCAACGGCGAGGGCGAGATCGTCGTCACGTTGCAGGAGAACAACCACATCATCGTCCTGGCGTCCGACGGCTCCGTCCTCGACCACTTCTCGGCCGGAGAGGTTGCCTTGACGGGCATCGATACGGAGGAAGAGGGCGCGCTGACCTTCGACAGCGAACTGACCTGGCCGCGGGAGCCTGACTCGGTCGCCTGGATCGACGACACGCATTTCGCGATCGCCAACGAGGGCGACATGGACGGCGGCACGCGCGGCTGGACGATCTTCAGCCAGGACGGTGAGGTGGTCTACGAGTCCGGCACATCCTTCGAATACGCCATCGTCGAGATCGGCCACTATCCCGAGGAGCGCTCCGGCAACAAGGGTGTCGAGCCCGAGTCCATCACCGTGGGCACCTTTGGCGGGACGCCGATGATCTTCGTCGGGGCCGAGCGTGCCTCGATCGTGGGTGTCTACGATGCAACGGACCTCGCGAACCCGGTTCTGCGCCAGCTTCTGCCGTCCGGCATCGGACCGGAGGGCTACGTCACGATCCCGTCGCGCAACCTGCTGGTCTCCGCGAACGAGACCGACCTCGGCGAGGACGGGCTCGCACGCGCGCATGTCATGATCTTCGAGTATCAGGAGGCGCCCGCAGTCTATCCGCACCTCACCTCCGCGGGCATGGATGAACTGACCGGATGGGCGGCCATCTCGGGGCAGGTCATGGCCGACGACGGAACGATCTACGCCGTCTCCGACAGTTTCCTCGGGATGCAGCCGACGATCTACCACATCGACGTCAGCCAGACGCCAGCCCGCATCGTCGACGCCATCCGCGTGACGCGCGAGGGGCAGCCCGCCCAACTTCTGGACATGGAGGGCATCGCGCTCGACGGTGACGGCGGCTTCTGGATCGCGTCCGAGGGCCGGTCCGACCGCCTGGTGCCGCACGCGATCTACCACGTGGGCGCCGATGGGGCGATCGAGGACTACATCGCGCTGCCGAACGAGCTTCTGGCGGTCGAGATCCGCTTCGGCTTCGAGGGGATCACGCGGGTCGGCGACATGCTGTACCTCGCCGTGCAGAGGCCCTGGCGTGACGATCCGGCGAACCATGCGAAGGTTCTCGGCTACAACCTCGAGACCGAGGAATGGTCGGTCATCCACTATCCCCTGACCGAGCCCGCGACGGGCTGGGTCGGCCTCTCCGAAATCGTGGCGCACGGCGACTGGGTCTATTTCGTCGAGCGCGACAACCAGGTTGGGGAAAACGCGGTGACGAAGCTCATCACCCGCGTGCCGCTTGCGGCGATGGAGGGGATGGTTGCCCTCGGCGAGACGCCGGCGGTGCTGGAACCGGAGGTGGTCGTGGATCTTCTTCCCTACCTCACCTCGACCGGCGGCTACGTGCTCGACAAGGTCGAGGGTCTGGCGATCGCGCCGGATGGGACAATGTGGGTCTCGACCGACAACGACGGGGTGGACGACCATTCCGGCGAGACGATGTTCTTCGCGATTTCGCCCATGTGATTGGACGCGGTCGATAATTTCGAAGCTGGCATTTCAAGAGTATCGCCCCCCGCGCGGTTTCGTGCGGGGGGCTTTTCCTTGCTGGAAGGCTGACTGCGGCGGGGCGCGGTCACTCCGGGTGGACAGTGTCGCGCCGCCCTTGGCTGCCGCGTCCGATGCGCGAAAACCCCTCGGCCAGGTGGTCGAAGACGAGCCGCACGCGGCGCGAGGTGTGAAGATCGCGATGTGCGGCAAGCCAGATCGGGAACCGCACCAGAGGCGGGGCCTCGGGCTGTGCCCTGACCAGAACCGGATCCGGGTCCCCGGCCCAGGTCGGCAATACCGCGACACCCAGCCCGGCCCGTGCGATCGCCCTCTGCGTATGGGAGTCTTCGCTGAAAAAGGCGAAGTTCTCGGCCGGGACGTCGACGCCGCGCTCGGCCAGCATGGACCTGTACTGATCGCCGATCAGGTATCCGATGAACGGCAGTGCCGTCAGTTCCCCGCGTGCCAGCAGATCCGGTGTCGCATAAAGCGCGGCCTCGTCCTCGGCCACGAGTTTCGCCGTCAGGTCCGGCTGGTCGGGCCGAACGTGGCGGATGGCGATGTCCGCTTCCCGTCGCATCAGGTCGCTCAGCGCATTGGACGCCACGACCTGGATCTGCAGCGCGGGCGCCTCCTCGCGAATGCGCCCCAGGATCGGCGGCAGCAACTCGCTCGCGTAGAGGTTCGAGGCCGTGATCGTGACCGCGCCGGCGATCTCCTGGCTCTGGCCGGTGGCGGCAAGGGCCGCGGCATGGGCGGCCTCGGCCATCGTGCGCAGGTGGTCGATGAGCGACAGGCCGGCCTCTGTCAGTTCCATTCGCTTGCCCGCGCGGGTGAAGAGCGTGACGCCCAGTTCTTCCTCGAGCGCGGTGACCTGGCGGCCGAGCGTCGGCTGGGTCAGCCCCAGCGCGCGCGCGGCCGCGGACAGCGATCCCGTTTCCGCCGTCGCCGCGACGGCGCGGGCCCGGTTCCAGTCGAAGGTGAGGCTTTTCCAATCCATGCATCATCGTATGGCAACCCTGCCAATTTCGTCAATTTCTTCAGGCAAGCTGCATGGGTATATCCAGCCCGACCCGAAGCCGCACCCGAAGGAGGGGAAAAGATGAAAGCAGCGCTCTACACCGAATACGGCGGTCCTGAAGTGGTCCGCATCGGCGACATCCCCCGCCCCCGGCCAGGCAAGGGCGAGATCCTCGTCCGCGTCGGCGCCGCCGGTGTCACGACCGCCGACTGGCGCCTGCGGGCCGCCGCATTCCCGGGGCTCTTCACGGCGCTCGCCGGCCGGTTGATGTTCGGCATCTTCGGCCCGCGCAATCCCGTTCTCGGCGGCGAGTTCGCGGGCACCGTGGCGGAGGTCGGTGCTGAGGTCACCGGCTTCGCACCGGGAGACCGGGTTTTCGGTTTCGCGATGCGGGGCGCCCATGCCGAATACATGACGATGCCTGCAAGGGGCGCGGTCCTGCAGACGCCCGAGGGGCTTTCGGACACCGAGGCGGCTTCCTTGCCCTTTGGCAGCCTCTGCGCGCTGGAGTTCCTGGATCGTTTCGCGGGCGTGAAGCCGGGCGAACGCGTGCTGATCCTCGGTGCTTCGGGCGGCGTCGGTGTCCATGCCGTGCAGGTGGCGGCCGCGCTCGGGGCGCATGTCACCGGCGTCGCCTCCGCCGCCCGCGAGGGGCTTGTCCGTGGGCTCGGGGCGGCGGAATTCGTGGATTATCGCACCACGCCACCGGCCTCCCTGACCGGGCCATACGACGTGATCTTCGACACCGTGGGCGCGCTCGGCTACCCGGAGGCGGCACCTATGCTGGCCATGGGCGGGCGTTTCGTGCCGTTGAACTTCGGCCTTGCCGACATGGGGCAGATGCGCCGCGCCCGGCGCAATGGCCACAGGGTGATCCTGAAGGTGAGTGGCGACAGCCGCGGAGGCCTGGAACGGATCACCGCCATGCTCGCCGAGGGGAAGCTGCGTCCCGTCATCGACAGGGAATATCCCTTCTCCGAGATACGTGCGGCCCATGAACATGTCGAAAGCCGCAGCCGCAAGGGCTCGGTCGTGCTCAGGATCGCTGACCGGAAGCATCTTCGGGCCGCGGCCTGATCGCCTCAATCACCGAGCGGGCGCCGGGCCAGCCGGCGCTCGCGCCAGACGATCATGAGCCCGCCCGCGATGATCAGGAGCGCGCCGGGCCATAGATCGTCGAGCGGCGCCTCGCCGAAGAATACCCAGCCAAGCAGGAGCGCGGTCGGTATTCCGAAATAGGAAAACGGCGCGAGGTTCGAGGGTTCCGTCATCCGGTAGGCGATGACAAGGCACAGGACCGCCGTTCCCCCGAAAGCCCCCATCGCCGCGATCCATCCGAGATCGGCCGCAGAGGCGATGGGTGTGAAGCCCCCCGTGGCCAAGGTCAGGGTCAGCGCGCCCATGGCCGCGATCGCCGCCGATTGCAGGTTCACCAGCGCGCTCGGCACGTCCTCGTCCAGAAGTCGGGACATCACGCCCGAGACGCCATAGAGCATTGCGGCGATCAGCGGCAGGATCGCGTCCGTGCTGAACCCGTCACGACCGGGCCCCATGACCATGACGACACCGGCAAAGCCGATCAGCGCGGCGGCCCAGCGAAACGGCCCCACGCGCTCGCCCAGGATCGGAGCGGAGAGCGCGACGATGAAGAGGGCATTGGAATAGGTGATCGTCGTTGCCGTGGCGAAGGCGAGCCGCCCGAGCGCGAGGTAGAAGCAGAACTGTGCTACCGTCACGGCCAGACCGCGGATCACCGGGATGTACCACTGCCGCATCCGCCAGGGCCGTCCGGCACGGTGCCAGGACCGCGTCGACCACAGGGCGATCAGGCCGGGGACAATGCCGAAGAGATTGCGCCACGCCGAAAGCTCCGCCGCGCCGTAGCGGGACGACAGGTACTTGATGACAAGGCCCATCAGATCGAAGAGCAGGATCGCGACGAGGCTGATCAGGATCGCGGGAAGGACGCGGTCGGTCGGTCTTGCTGCCATTCAGGGGAACCGTGCCGGGCATTCGGGCCCGCAGGACACGAACCCGATGCGGGGCCCGCCCGGTGAGGTCCGGGCGGGCGCATGGTACGTCATTCGGTCCAGTGCACCGCTGTCAGGTCATTGGCCTGCGTCGGCGAGTTCTCCCAAAGCCCTTCGATCGCGGCATTCGCGACCCCGGTCTTGGCGAGCTGGAAGAGGAACCCGTTGACGTAGTCTTCCGAGATGGCCGTCTGCATCCGTGCCAGGATCTCCGACCGGGCGGCCGGGTCCGTCGTGACCTCCAGTTCGGCGTTCATCGCCTGGAACTCCGGGCTGTCGTACTGGAAGTAGTATTCGGGGTTGGCGTAGATGTTGATGTCGAAGGGTTCGGTATGGCTGACGATCGTCAGGTCGAAATCGTGACCCCGGAACACCCGCTCCAGCCAGTCGGCCCATTCCATGTTGGTGATCTCGGTCTCGATCCCGACGTCGCGGAGCTGTGCCGCGATGATCTCGCCCCCGCGCCGTGCATAAGAGGGCGGCGGCAGCATCAGGCGCAGCGTCAGCCCCTCGGCGCCGGCCTCGGCCAGCAGTGCGCGGGCGGCGTCGGGATCGTAGGCCGAGTTGGCGGTGAGATCGACGTAGTCGGGGTTGTGGGGCGCGAAATGGGTCCCGATCGGCGTGCCGTAGCCGAACATCGCACCGTCGATGATATCCTGCCGGTTGATCGCATGCGTGATCGCCTGCCGGATGCGGATGTCGTCAAGCGGCGAGCCTGCGTTGTTCATGGCGAGGATCGTTTCGCCTTCGGTCGAGCCCACGACGACGCGGAACCGCGGATCGGCTTCGAACTGAACCAGCGTTTCGGGCGCCGGGAAGTTGGGGAAGGCGTCGACATCGCCCGACATCATCGCCGCGAAGGCGGCATTCGGGTCTGAGATGAACCGGAAGGTCGCGGCCTCGAGTGCAACCGGTTCGCCCCAGTATTCTTCGTTGCGAACGAGCTCGACCCGGTCGCCCTCGACCCACTCGGAAAAGCGGAACGGTCCCGTGCCCACGGGGTTCGTGGCGTTCGTGTCCGCGCTCTCGGGGGCCACGATCACCGCGTCGCCCCACGCCATCTTGAACAGGAACGCCCCGTCCGGCGCCGTGAGCGTGACGCGCACCGTGGTGTCGTCGACCGCCTCGACGTTTTCGATGCCCGCAAAAAGCGGCTTCTGCGCGTTCGTCGAATCCTCCGCCCGCGCCCGATCAAGAGAGAAGACCACGTCGTCGGCGGTCATCGTCGTCCCGTCGTGGAAGGTTACACCTTCGCGAAGCGTGAATGTGTAGGTGAGGCCGTCCTCGGAAATCTCCCAGCTTTCCGCGAGGCCGGGAATCACCGAGCCATCGGGCGCGAAACGGGTCAGGCCTTCGAAGACATTGGCGTAGACCACCTCGTCGATCGCGGCAGCCGCGCCGCCCGTCGGGTCAAGGTTCGGTGGCTCCAACACCATGCCGATACTGATGTCGGCCTGTTGCGCCAGCGCCGCGCTGGAGCCGAGTAGGAGCGCGAGTGCGCCGAGGCGTAGCGAACGAGTCATGGCAGAAGTCTCTCCCCGTGGTCTGCTTTTCCGCCATATTGGCGTGTTCGCAGGAAAAAAGCGCGCCGAAAATGCACTCGCGTGGCGGAAACGGAATGCCGGAACCGCCGCGGGAGGCAAGGGTTCGTTGCACGCGAATCGATCAGCGCGCCCGGACGCGCCGGGCAGTTTGTCTCGCGGACGTCACAACACGCTTCCAGCCAGGCGCGAATCGGACCACCCTTGCGCAGGTGTCGGCCCTGCGTCGGCCTACCAGCGGCGCGCAGTCTGGGGCGCGCGGCCGTCGGGACAGAGTGCAGCCGTGGGGGACCCGTGATGGAGAGACTCGAGCCCGAGGAAATCCTCGCCATTTCGTCAGACAAGATCGGATCGTTCATCAGGGCGCAGGCCAGCGCGCGAAGCCTCAGCCCGCTGGTGCGCAAGTTGAACGATGACCTGATGGGGGCCGATCCCAGCGCCAGCGAGATCGCGGCGCGCGCACTTCGGCATCTGGGCTTCATCGACCGCGCCTGAGCGGCGGACGGCCACCTCAGGCCAGCAACTCCCGCAGCGTCAGGGCCATGACCTTGGCGGCATCCGCCATATCGTCGATTCCCACCCATTCGTCCGGCTGGTGCGCAAGGTCGAGGATGCCCGGCCCATAGGCGATGCAGTTCTTCAGCCGCCCGATCCTGTCGATGTGCTTCTGGTCGTAGGTTCCGGGCGACACCACGAATTCGGCATGGCGATCCAGAACGCGCGTGATCGCGGCCTCCACGGTGCGCACGATCGGCGCATCCCGGTCGGTCATTGTCGGCTGCACCTCGAAGAGGTCGCGAATCTCGTAGCGAAGCTCGGGCCGCGCGGCGCGCACGCGCTCCATCAGGGCCCCGATCTCGGATTTCACCTCGGCGATGTCCTCCTCGATGAGGAAGCGCCGGTCGATGGTGATGCGGCAACGGTCGGGAACGCAGGGCGCCGGAAGGCCGGTATAGTCCTCGTCCTGTTCGGGCTCGCCGCCATGGATCGCGTTGATGTTGAGCGTCGAGGCCTTCGCCCCGTCGGGGACAACGGGCATCGCCGTACGCTTTCCGGCGAGAAGCGGAAAGAGCGTCGCTTCCATCTCGGCCAGAACGGCGCCCATGTGGCGCACGGCGCAGTCGCCGAGAAAAGGCATGGAGCCATGCGCGATCCTGCCCTGCGTCTCGATCTCGGCCCACCAGACGCCTCGGTGGCCAAGGCAGATCCGGTCCTTGTTGAGCGGTTCGGGAATGATCACGTGCTGAACGCGGGCGGGGTCGAAATACCCCTGCTCGGCGAGATAGGCGACACCGCCGTAGCCGCCCGATTCCTCGTCCGCCGTCGCGCTGATCTCGATCGCGCCGCGGAAATCCGGACAGACAGCCAGAAAGGCCTCTGCCGCGATGACGGAGGCCGCGATGCCGCCCTTCATGTCGCAGGTGCCACGGCCATAGACCCGTCCGTCCCGAACCTCGCCGCCGAAGGGATCGACGGTCCAGCCATGGCCTGTCTCGACCACGTCGTGATGGCCGTTGAAATGCACGCAGTCGCCGGGTGCCGTCCCTTCGCGCCGGGCCACGAGGTTCCAGCGGGGATACCTGTCGCTGTCTGCGGGCGCGCCATAAGCCCGGATCATCTCCACCGTGAATCCGCTCGCCTCGAGCCGTGCCGAAAGAAGTTCGCAGATATCGCGGTAGTGCAGGCCGGGAGGGTTCAGCGTCGGGATGCGGACCATGTCCTGCGTGAGTGCGACGAGATCGTCCCTCCGGGCCTCGATGGCCTCGATCAGTGCGGCGTCAATGTCCATGGCGCCAGACTGCGCCGGGTTGCCGCCCCCCGCAAGCCCTGCCATTTGCTGCCGTTTTGTCCTATATCGGTGAGCAGGGCCGTCAGGTCCGAGACCTCAGGCCCCGTCGAAGGACTGGAGAGATGATGCTCAATCTCGGACGCATGGCCGTCTTCCTCCTCATCGGGCTGACCGTCGTCTATGTCAGCGTCTATTTCTACTGGCGCTCCGGCATCCGGATGCGCCTGGAGGAAGACTGGGTCATGGAAGGCCGGCCCGGCGATCGCGACGGATGGGTCGAGGACCGTCTCGCCCCACGCGCCGCGCGGATCCGGCGGTGGCTGGTGTTTCTCGTCTATGTCCTTCCGCTCGCCGCGTTGTCGGTCTACGTCTACCTAACCAACTGAAGGCATGCCCCATGCGCTGGCCACGGATCATCTTCATCAGCATCCTCGCGCTCCTGATCGGGGCCTTCCTGCATTACACGCTGCCGCAGCGGGACATCGTGCGCATCGTGAACGTGGAAAGCCGCCTGACGGAGGTCGGCGGGCTGAACGGTTGGTTCTACGCCCAGCGTGACAGCGGCACGGCGCAGAGCACGGGGATGCGCGACATCCGCCTGATCTCCACGATCCGGCCCGATGGGCGCCCACTCGTCTATCGCAACGAGGATACCGGGCTTCTTTGGCCCCCCTATTTCAAGTTCGACAGCGAGGATCTTCAGGCGGAGGCCGCGAACCTCGCCTCGACCGAGGCGACGCCGCAATGGGTGGCCATCACGCATTACGGCTGGCGCTCGAACCTTTTGTCGATCTACCCGAATGCCGTGACGGTGCGGCCCGTGGCGGGGCCGGACGTGTCGTTGTTCCCGTGGCTCAATATCGTGATCCTTCTTGGGATCGCCCTGGTCATCTTCTTCGCATGGCGCATCTGGGAGCGGTTCGAGGACCGCGTGATCGAGCCGATGGTCGACTGGTTCGCGGTGCGCTGGGCGAAGATGAAGGACTGGGCGGCGGGACGGCGCTGAAGCGAAAGACTTGCAAGTCTTTCGCCGGGAGAATTGCAATTCTCCCCTGCATCTTCTTGCAAGAAGATGCCGCGTCACTCGCCGTAGGGCACCCAGATCGTCTTGACCTCCGTGGCGGCTTCGAGAAAGCGCCGTCCGCCGCCCGCGGACCCGAACCAGTCGGGGTTTCCACCGTGGTTCACCCATGTCCGCTTGAGGTTCCCTGCCGAGGCCGCCTCGATCTTCTTCGCATCGACGCGCCCCGAAAAGGACCAGAGCGCGTCGACGTCGAGATGCGTGGCGAGTGTCTGGCCAAGATCTTCCGGCTCCCCGGTCACGATATTCACGACGCCGCCGGGAACGTCCGACGTGTCGAGCACTTGGTAGAGGTCCGTCGCCGCGAGCGGGTAGGGCCATGATGGCACGAGCACCACCCGGTTCCCCATCGCAATGGCAGGCGCGATGAGAGAGATCGCGCCGAGCAGCGGCGCATCCTCGGGCGCGAGAAGCCCGATGACGCCCACGGGTTCGCGCATGGCAAGCGCCACGCCGCGGATCGGCACGGATTTCGCGACGCCGTCGAACTTGTCGGCCCAGGCCCCGTAGGAAAACAGCCGGTCGACCGAAGCCGCGACCTCGGCATGCGCGGCAGCGGCGGTCGCGCCGGTCATGTCCCGCAGCCGCCCGGCGAATTCATCCGCACGGGCCGAGAGATTCTCGGCAATGTAGTAGAGGATCTGCGCGCGCAGGTGCCCCGTGGCCTTCGACCAGCCGGGGGCCCCGCGCGCGGCCTCGACGGCGTTGCGGATGTCCTTGCGGTTGCCGATGCCGGCATGGCCGAGAAGCTTGCCGCGCCGGCCGAAAACGGGGTGGGAATAACCGCCGTCGGGCCGGACCTGCTTGCCGCCGACATACATCTTCGCGGTACGGTCGAGGCCCGGGGCCTCCACCGTGTCGGATGCCGGGACAGGTTCGACGGGCTTCACCGCCTTCAGGGCGACCATGGGTTTCAGGTAGGCCTGCATCCCCTCCCAACCGCCTTCGCGGCCGAACCCGCTCTCGCGGACCCCTCCGAATGGCGCGGCGGCGTCGAAGAGGTTGGTCGCGTTGACCCAGACTACGCCCGCCGCCAGCTTCGGCGCGATGTCGAGGGCGAGGTTGAGGTTCTCGGTCCATACCGTCGCAGCGAGGCCGTAGCGCGTGTTGTTGGCGAGTTGCACCGCCTCGGCCGGTGTCCGGAACGTGCCCGAGACGAGGACGGGGCCGAAGATCTCTTCCTGCATGAGCAGTGCCGCGGGGGAGAGGCCGGTGATCAGCGTCGGCGGGTAGAAGCACCCGGTCTGCGGCATGTCCACGGCGGCGCGGTAGACCTCGCCTTCCGTGTTGGCGTCCACCAGCCGCGTGATCGTCGCGTGTTGCACCGGGTCCACGACGGCTCCGACGTCGATGCACTTGTCGAGCGGGTCGCCGACGCGGAGCTTGTCCATCCGCGCCTTGAGGCGGGCGTGAAAATCGTCGGCAATACCTTCCTGCACCAGCAGGCGGGAGCCCGCACAGCAGACCTGCCCCTGGTTGAACCAGATGGCGTCGACCAGTCCCTCGATCGCGCTGTCGATGTCGGCGTCGTCAAAGACGATGTAGGGGGACTTGCCCCCCAGCTCGAGGGTGAGGGACTTGCCGGTCCCCGCCGTCGCCTCGCGGATGCGGCGGCCCACGGCGGTCGAGCCGGTGAAGGCGATCTTGGCGATGCCCGGATGATCGACGATGGCCTGCCCCGTCGCACCGTCGCCCGTGACGATGTTGACGACGCCCCTGGGTAGCCCCGCCTCGCGACAGATGTCGGCGAAGAGGAGCGCGGTCAGCGAGGTGTATTCGGCAGGCTTCAGCACCACCGTGTTCCCGGCGGCGAGCGCGGGCGCGATCTTCCACGCCAGCATCAGGAGCGGGAAGTTCCACGGGATGATCTGGCCGCAGACGCCGAGGGGCGCGTGGCCGGGGAGTTCTTCTGCAAGAAGCTGGGCGAGGCCCGCGTGGTAGTAGAAATGCCGCTGTGCAAGCGGCACGTCGATGTCGCGCGCCTCACGGATCGGCTTGCCGTTGTCGAGGGACTCGAGCACCGCGAAGAGGCGGGAATGCTTCTGGAGGAGGCGGGCCAGTGCGTAGAGGTATTTCGCCCGGGCATGGCCAGAAAGCTTCGCCCATTTCGGAAAGGCGCGGGTGGCGGCCTTCACCGCCGCGTCCACATCTCCGGCCGAGCCTTGGGACACCTCGGCCAGCACCTCGCCGCGGGCGGGGTTCTTCGTCGGGAAGGTCTCGCCGGGCGCGGTGAACCGCCCGTCGATGAAATGGCCGAAGGCCGGGCCGCGCGCGGCGATCCAGGCGCGTGCCTCGGCGTCGCCTTCCGGGGCGGGGCCATAGTCCATCGTGTCGAAGATCTCGCGGGTGGTCATCGTGATCGCCCTTCCTCGCCTGGTTGCTGGACTACGCCAGTTCTCCGGTCCGAATGACCCGGGTTGTTCGAGCCGTTTTCATTCAGGCAAACGCGCGCCGTGCCGCTCATGAAACCGGGTGCCTGTAGCTGGCCGAATAGGCGCCCGTCACGTGATGCTCCAGCTGCCGTTCGATATCGCCCAGAAGGCTCGATGCGCCGAAGCGGAACAGGTCCGGCTGCAGCCAGCGGTCGCCCAATTCCTCCTTCATCATCGTCATGTAGACGAGCGCGTCCTTGGCCTTGGAGATCCCGCCCGCGGGTTTGTAGCCGACCTTGAAGCCCGTCGCGGCCTCGTAGGCGCGGATCGCGCGGACCATGGTCAGCGTCACGGGGAGCGTGGCGTTCACGTTCTCCTTGCCCGTCGAGGTCTTGATGAAGTCCGCCCCCGCCATCATGCAGACAAGCGAGGCGCGAGCGACGTTGCGGAGTGTCCCGAGCTCTCCCGTGGCGAGGATCGCCTTCACATGCGCGTCGCCGCAGGCCGCCCGGAACTCGGCCATCTCGTCGTAGAGCGCCTGCCAGTCGCCGGTCAGGACGTGGCGGCGGGAGATGACGATGTCGATTTCCTTCGCGCCGGCCTTCACGCTTTCGCCGATCTCCTTCACGCGCAGAGCATAAGGAGAGAGCCCGGCGGGGAATCCCGTGGAAACGGCGGCGACCGGGATGCCGGAGCCTTCCAGCGCCTCGACCGCAGCGGGAACCATCTCGTGGTACACGCAGACCGCGCCGGTCGTGATGTGCGGCAGGCCGAGCGCTTCGAGGATGTCGGCGCGCACCGGTTGGCGCGCCTTGGCGCAGAGGCGGCGGACACGTCCCTCGGTGTCGTCGCCGGACAGCGTGGTGAGGTCGATCAGCGTGATCGCGCGGGCGAGCCAGGCGGCCTGGTAGTCCTTTTTGACCGTGCGGCGACCGGGCAGAGACGCCGCGCGTCGTTCGATGGCGCTCGTGTTGGCCTGGACCCGCGCGACCCAGTCGAGGTCAAGCGGCATGCCGGCGTTGCGCGGCAGGTGCACCTGCGGAAGCTGCCCCGGCCTGTCGGTTCCGAGGCGGTCGGTTGCGGTTTGCGGCTGGCTCATCGAAGGGGCCTGTCCTCGGGGGTCCGGACATCAGCGTCTCATGCGGGCGGGGCAAAGGCAAGCTTGACCAAACGGTCAAAAATCAGACGCGCGACAAGACCAGTCCCACGGCGACGAAGGCCACCGCGAGCAGGCGGGTCCAGCCGATTTCCCTCACCTGGAGGCCGAATCCGCCGACCGCGTCGATCACCAGTGCAGCGGTCAGTTGCCCGAGGATCAGCGCGGCCACCATCGTGACGGCGCCGAGAGTGCCGACCGTTGCCAGCGCGCTCCAGACATAGATTGCGCCGAACGCGCCACCGGCCCAGGCCCACCACGGCGCGTTGGCCAGCGCGCTGCCGTCGGGCAGGCCCGCGCGGAACAGCGCGATCGAAGACAGGATCGCCATGCCGACCGCGAAGGAAATCGCCGCCGCCGCGACGGAATCGCCCGTGTGAGCGGCCAGGCGCGCGTTGATCGGCGCCTGGAGTGTGCTGGCCGCGCCACCAAGTGCGGCGAGCGCGAGTGCCGCGATGATCTGAACGTTCATGATGAACCCTTCCCTGTCGCACGTAGCGTGACCCTCCGCGACCGCAGCGGCAAGGGGGCGTGACAGGGCAGGGCCGAGCGGCTAACAGGCGGCAGACACCGGGAAGGGGATGCCAAAATGCCGTTCGACCGCTCCGTGAAGATCGCGCCGTCGATCCTGTCGGCCGATTTCGCCAATTTCGGTGCCGAGATCCGCGCGATCGAGGACCAGGGCGCGGACTGGGTGCACGTGGACGTGATGGACGGGCATTTCGTGCCCAACCTCACCTTCGGCCCGCCCGCGGTGAAGGCGTTCCGTCGCCATGTGACGACGGTGATGGATGTCCACCTGATGATCGCTCCGGTCGATCCCTACATCGACGCCTTTGCCGAGGCCGGGGCCGATATCCTGACCGCGCATGTCGAGGCAGGGCCGCATATCCACCGGACGCTGCAGGCGATCCGGGCAGCCGGGATGAAGGCGGGGGTCGCGCTGAACCCCGGCACGCCGGCGGAGGCGGTGGAGCATCTGCTGGATCTTGCCGACCTCGTCTGCGTCATGACCGTGAACCCCGGTTTCGGTGGGCAGAAGTTCATCGACATGACCGGAAAGGTCCGGCGCCTGCGCGAGATGATCGGCGACCGGCCCGTGCATATCGAAATCGATGGCGGGGTCGACCCGCAGACGGCGCCCCTTGTGGTGCGGGCGGGCGCGGACGTGCTCGTTGCGGGTTCGGCGGTGTTCAAGGGCGGGTCGGTGGACGCGCCCGAGGTCTACGGCGACAACATCCGCGCGATCCGGGCCGCGGCCGCCGCGTAGGCCGGGCCCTTGGCCCAGAGGCCGCGGATAACGGGCGGATAGACCGCCCTAAACACCGATCAGCCTCCGGTATTCATCGGCCAGGGGATCGCCTGCGAGTGTCACGTCGCCCAGCCGCAGCATCTCGCCCGCGCGCACGTCGCGCGCCAGCGTCACGCCATGCGCAAGGCCCATCGGCAGGGCATCGCCGGCGGCGGTGAGCGGAAGCGCCTTGCCCCAGACCGTATGGCCGCCCTCGCCGTCGAGGCGTTCGCCCGCCGTCAGGTTTCGCTTGGCCACGCAAGCGACGGTGCCGCGCATCGCCTCGGCCCGGCCGGTGGGCTCCTTCCTGAGAGCCGCGCTCAGAACCGATACCGAGAGCTCAAGCCCGATCAGGTGGAAGGGCTTGTACATCGCCGCGTAGCGCCCGGTCGCGTCGGTCGGCAGGCCGTATTGCCGGAAACAGGCGGCCGCATAGTCGTTGGGCGCCTCCAGCACAACGTAGACGCCCCAGCGAAGGTCCCGGAACACCGGCCGCCCGTCACGTTCGAGCGAGGAGATGACCTCGACCATGCCGGAACCTTCGAGTTGCCCGCCCACATCGCGCGGGCGCAGCACATGGGCAAGGTCGTCCACCCCGCAAGGCGGAAATGCCAATCCATCCGACGGAACCGACAGGCCGCAGGCATTTGCGATCGCGACCATCTCGATGGCCGATTTCGTCCCGTCGAGGAAGGAGTTGAACATCTGCGGATTCATCCCCGCCGCTTTCGCGGCCTCGGGGTCGAGTCCGTAATGGGACCAGACATCATCGGGCGTGACGGCATGGTAGGCGGGGAGATACTTGGTTCCCTTGCCGGCGGCGGCGATTTTGAAGCCCGTTGCGCGCGCCCAGTCGACCATCTCGGCCACGAGCGCGGGCTGGTCGCCATAGGCCATGGAGTAGACCACGCCCGCCTTGTCCGCCTCGGCCGAGAGCAGGGGGCCGATGAGGGCGTCCGCCTCCACGTTCACCATCACGACATGCTTTCCGCCGGCAAAGGCCGCGCGCGCATGGGCGATCCCGGCCCTCGGGTTCCCGGTCGCCTCGATCACGACATCGACGTCGTCCCGCGACGCCAGCGCACGGCCATCCTCGAGGAAGGTCGTGGCCGCGATACGGTCGTCGTCCCAGCCCACATTGGCGCAGGCGGTCCTCGCGCCCTCCACGTCGAGGTCCGCGATTGCGGTCACGTCGAGGCCCCGGATCGTGGGCACCTGCGAAAGGAACATCGATCCGAACTTGCCCGCCCCGATCAGCCCCGCCCGTACCGGACGGCCCCTTTGTCCGGCCTCGGCCGCCAGATGAGCCAGTCGCATATGTGTGCCCTCCTCTCGTTTCGCCCGAGCCTAGGGCGGCAATCGCCGCGCCGCCAGTGCCGCCGCGTGGGCTTGCCCCGCTGCGGCCGCTTCGCCATGCTTGCGACCGGTGGCATGAGGTGCGCGCCATGAACGTTCAGACGATGGGAGAGCCGTCCGCGCCCGAGGCCGTCGCCTTCCGGCTGGACGGACGCGGCGGCGCGACCGAGACGGAACCCGGCGACCGGGACGGGGCAGCGCCGGGCGGCTTTTTCTGGCTGCAGCTGCCCGTCGGGGCGCCCGAAACCCCGGACAGACTCCGCGCCGCCGGTCTCGATGAATACGCCGTGGAGGCGCTTACCGCCGAAGAGACCCGTCCGCGCTGCACGGTCCACGAGGATGGCGTCGTGTTGATCCTGCGTGGCGTGAACCTGCATCCCGACTCCGAGCCCGAGGACATGATCTCGGTCCGGCTCTGGGTGACCGGGGACCGTGTGATCGGCGCGACGCGCCGCCCGCTCTACGCCATCGGCGATCTCGTGGCCGCCTGCCGCCGCGGTCAGGCGCCGCACAGCCCCGGCGATTTCGTGGCCAAGCTCGCGCTCCGCCTCGCCGACCGCGCCGAGCCCGCGGTCGCCGACCTCAACGACATCATGGACGACATCGAGGAGGCGGCGATGGACCCGGACGCGGAAATCCCGCGCGCTCCGCTTTCGTCCGCCCGCCGCTCGTCGATCCTCCTGCGCCGCCACCTCGTGCCGCAGCGCGACGCGCTGAGCACCCTCGAGATCGAGGACCTGCCCTGGCTCGCCGACCGCGACCGGTCGAGGCTCCGCGAAGCCGCCGACCGGGTCACGCGGCTGGGCGAGGAACTCGACGCCCTTCGTGACCGGGCGCAGCTTCTTCACGACCAGGTCATGGATCAGCGCGCCGAGCGGCTGAACCAGCGGATGCTCCTTCTTTCGGTCGTGGCCTCGATCTTCTTGCCGCTGAGCCTGCTGACGGGCCTGCTGGGGATCAACGTGGGGGGCATCCCCGGCGCGGGGCGTCCATGGGCCTTCTGGGTCGTCGCCGGATCAATCGTCGTCATCGGCCTCGCGCTGTGGTGGTGGTTCAGCCGGATGGGCCTGCTGAAGCGGCGCTGAACCCGCGAAACGCGAAACGCCCCGCCCGGGGTGAGGCCGGGTCGGGGCGTCGTGAACGGCCTCGGGGCGCAGGCCCGGGGCCGTAGTCTTTGCGTGTCAGCCGGCCGTCGGTCCCGCCTCGAGCACCTCTTCCAGCGTGCGAAGCCCGGTGCGCGGAGCCTGGACCAGCACGGCCATGTTCCCGGGCTTGTGCTCGTTGCGCAGCATCTTCATGTGCGCCAGCGGCAGCTCCTCCCACGGGAAGACCTCGGACATGCAGGGATCGAGGCGCCGGTCCAGCATCAGTTTGTTGGCGGCGGCGGCCTGTTTCAGGTGGGCGAAGTGGCTGCCCTGCAGGCGCTTCTGGTGCGACCACATGTGGCGCACGTCGAAGGTGCAGTTGTAGCCGCTGGTGCCCGCGCAGATCACGACCATGCCGCCCCGCTTCACCACGAAGGTGGAGACGGGGAAGGTCGCCTCGCCGGGGTGTTCGAAGACCATGTCGACGTTCACGCCCTTGCCGGTGATGTCCCAGATCGCCTTGCCGAAGCGGCGCACCTCGGCGAACCACTCCTTGTATTCCTCGGTCCCGACCTCGGGCAGCCGGCCCCAGCAGTTGAAGTCCTTGCGGTTGATCACGCCCTTGGCGCCGAGATCCATGACGAACTCGCGCTTGTCCTCGTCGGAGATCACGCCGATCGCGTTCGCGCCCGCGGTGTTGATCAATTGGATCGCGAAGGAACCGAGGCCGCCCGACGCGCCCCAGACCAGCACGTTCTGACCGGGCTTCAGGTCATGCGGCTCATGGCCGAACAGCATCCGGTAGGCGGTGGCGAGCGTCAGGGTGTAGCAGGCGGACTCTTCCCAGGTCAGGTGCTTGGGTCGCGGCATCAACTGCTGCGACTGCACGCGGGTGAACTGCGCGAAGGAACCGTCGGCCGTCTCGTAGCCCCAGATACGCTGGCTGGGCGAGAGCATCGGGTCGCCGCCGTTGCACTCCTCGTCATCGCCGTCGTCCTGGTTGCAGTGGACCACGACCTCGTCGCCGACCTTCCAGCGCGTGACCTTGTCGCCCACGGCCCAGACGATGCCGGCCGCATCCGAGCCGATGATGGCATAGGGCGCCTTGTGCTGCAGGAAGACCGAAACGGGCTTGCCGAGGCAGGCCCAGACGCCGTTGTAGTTCACGCCCGCCGCCATCACGAGGACGAGGACGTCATGGCTGTCGAGCTTGGGGGTATCGACCACCTCGACCTTCAGCGCCTCGGTCGGTTCGCCGTGCCGCTCCTGACGCAGGATCCAGCCGTACATCTGCGCGGGCACATGGCCGAGGGGCGGGATTTCTCCCATCTCGTAGAGATCCTTCTTCGGCGCGTCGTATTCCGCGATCGGAGAATGCTGATCGAGTGCCATGTTCGGGCCTCCGTGGTCTTGCCGATGTCCAGGTCCGATGCCGCGATGCGGAATCGCCCGATGCTCCTGCAGCGAGACATAGGAGGCGTCGCGCAACAAAGCAAACGAGAAAATGCGTATTTGCGAAATATTATGTCGCAGCGGTTGCTGCGGACGGCAGCTCGGCAAGGTTCCCGGGCTGTGGATGGTCGAGCAGATGCGCCACGGACGCCGCGTAGAAATCCACGAGTTGCCGCCCTTCCTTCGTCAGCGTCAGCGACCCGTCCGCACCGATCGACAGGAGCTTTCGTTCGGTGAAGGTCCTGAGGCCGGCCGCCAGGGTGTAGTCCTCGTCCTCTCGCGGCACGAGGACGGTCACGCCGCGCGACTGCGCCTCCGCGATCACGGCCCGGGCGCGGGCATCGAGTTCGGCTTCGGTCCGCGCGCCGCCTGCGATCACATGCGCCACGAGCGAGACCGGCGTCACCGGCATGACATGCGCGATCCGCGCCATCAGCTCGGTGCCGAGTGCCGCCGCCGGATCGATGTGGGGGTGGCTGAGGTACTCCGTCAGGCTGAGGGGATCGCCGAAGCTGACCGCGGCATAGCCGTAGCGGTGGAAGCGGCCTGTCATGCGCAGCCATGTCTGCCGCCGGAGATAACGCCAGATCGGCCTGAGGGAGAACCGGAACGCCCGCGTCCCGTTCTCCTGCGCCGCGATCAGGGTCCGGTCCTCCATCACGCGGTCGTAGTTCAACGCGACCGGAACGAAGACCACGTCGCGGGAATGCCCCGCCACGAACCCGTCGAGGATGTAGGAGATCAGCCCCAGCTTCGGCTTGCCGAGGGCGCCCGTGCGGCTGAGCCCCCCTTCCGGGAAAACCGCCTGCGTCACGCCCGCCTCGGTGGCCATCTGCACGTAGCGTGCGAGGACCTTGCGGTAGAGCGCGCTGTTGTGACGCCGCCGGATGAAGTAGCCGCCCATTGCCCGAACGAGCGACCGCAGCGGCCAGACCCGCGCCCATTCGCCCACGGCATAGGCAAGGGCCGAACGCTCGGCCGCGAGCCAGGTGACGAGCACGTAGTCCATGTTCGACCGGTGGTTCATCACGAAGATCACCGTGGCGCTTTCCGGGATCGCGGCCAGCGCGGCGTCGTTCGGGTGGGCCAGCCGCACCCGGTAGAGCGACTGGCTGAGTATGCGCGCGGCGCGGATGGCAAAGGAGAAATAGGTGAAGGCGGAAAAGCCCGGCACGATCTCGCGCGCGTAGCGTTCCGCCTTCTGAAAGGCCACGTCCTCGCGGACGCCGTTTTCCTTTGCGTGCTCCGCGATGGCGCGGGCGACTTCCGGGTCGTAGATCAGTCTTCGCACCGTATCCATGCGACGGGCGAGCTTGAACGGCTGGATCGGCCGCTCCAGCCGTTCGTTGAGGCGCCCGACCGCGTTCTCCAGCCGCCGCCGGAAATACCAGCGGACGGAGGGGAACAGGAAATGGGATGCGAACGTGACCGCTGCAAACAGCAGGATCAGCACGAATAGCCAGACCGGTAGTTCGACGGTGCGAAACATCGGCGAAACTTGTCAGGATTCCGCGGATGGCACAATCTGGCGTGAACCATGGAGGATCGGCGCATGTCGGACGAGGAACTGGAACGTGCCTACGCACTGAACTCGCCGGATGAGGCGCGCGCGCTCTATGAAAGCTGGGCCGGCACCTACGACACGGATTTCGTGGACCGGATGGGCTATGCCTCGCCCCGCCGCGCGGCGGAAATCTACCTCGCCGAGGGCGCCGACGAGCCCTGTCTCGATGTCGGCGCAGGCACGGGCGCGGTGGCCGAGCACCTCCGCGGCATCATGGTCGATGCGCTGGACCTTTCGGCCGAAATGCTGGGGGTCGCCGCGGGCAAGGGGCTCTATCGTCAGACGATCGAGGCCGATCTGAACGCGCCGCTCGATCTTCCCGACGCGGCCTATGGCGGCATGGTTTCGGCTGGAACCTTCACGCATGGCCATGTCGGGCCGGGCTGCTTGCCGGAACTTCTGCGCATTGTGCGCCCCGGTAGCCTTTTCGTGTTCACGGTCCTGCCCGGCGTCTATGACGGGATGGGCTTTGGCACGGCGCTGGCGCGGCTGCAGGCCGGTGGGCGGATCTCGCCCCTGCGCTTCGCCGATATCGCGATCTTCGAGAATGCCGGGCATGCGCATGCGGGCGACCGCAGCCTGGTGGTGATCTTTCGCAAGACCTGAAGCGCGGACCCCTGCACCTCGCTGCGGCGGCAAGGTGATTTGCCGCAACGCGGCGAATTGACAGGGACACAATGTTTTCCATATACCCCGCCTGACGAAATGAAATTGCCGAAATGCGATTCAGGAGGCTGCCGGTGACCGTACGCGAGAAAGACAAGCCCTGGCTCATCCGCACCTATGCCGGCCATTCCACGGCCAAGGCCTCGAATGCGCTTTATCGCGGCAACCTCGCAAAGGGGCAGACCGGCCTTTCGGTCGCCTTCGACCTGCCGACGCAGACCGGCTACGACAGCGACCATGAGCTTGCGCGCGGCGAAGTCGGCAAGGTCGGCGTGCCGATCAGCCATCTGGGCGACATGCGGACGCTGTTCGACGATATCCCGCTCGAGCAGATGAACACCTCGATGACGATCAACGCCACGGCTCCCTGGCTTCTCGCGCTCTATATCGCGGTGGCCGAGGAGCAGGGGGCGGATGTCGCGAAGCTGCAGGGCACGGTCCAGAACGACCTGATGAAGGAATACCTGTCGCGCGGGACCTATATCTGCCCGCCGAAGCCCTCGCTCCGGATGATCGCGGACGTCGCGGAATACTGCTATTCCAACGTGCCGAAATGGAACCCGATGAACGTGTGTTCCTATCACCTGCAGGAGGCGGGCGCCACGCCCGAGCAGGAACTGGCCTTCGCGCTCGCCACGGCCACGGCCGTCCTCGACGAATTGCGCCCCCGCGTGCCCGAGGACGATTTCCCGGTTCTCGTCGGCCGCATCTCGTTCTTCGTGAACGCCGGCATCCGCTTCGTCACCGAGATGTGCAAGATGCGCGCCTTCGTCGATCTCTGGGACGAGATCTGCGAGACGCGCTATGGCGTGAGCGACCCGAAATACCGCCGTTTCCGCTATGGCGTGCAGGTGAATTCCCTCGGTCTGACCGAGCAGCAGCCCGAGAACAACGTCTACCGCATCCTGATCGAGATGCTGGCGGTGACGCTGTCGAAGAAGGCGCGCGCCCGGGCCGTGCAGCTTCCCGCGTGGAACGAGGCGCTGGGCCTGCCGCGCCCCTGGGATCAGCAATGGTCGATGCGGATGCAGCAGATCATGGCTTACGAGACCGATCTCCTGGAGTATGGCGACCTCTTCGACGGCAACCCGGTGGTGGATGCGAAGGTCGAGGAGTTGAAGGACGGCGCGCGGGCCGAGCTTGCCAACCTGGATTCCATGGGCGGGGCGATCGCGGCGATCGACTACATGAAGTCGCGGCTGGTGGAGAGCAACGCCGACCGCGTCAACGCGATCGAACGCGGCGAGACCGTGGTCGTCGGCGTGAACAAGTATACAGCGTCCGAGCCCTCGCCGCTGATGGGGGAGGACGGTGGGATCATGGTGGTCGATCCGGCGGTCGAGGAGGACCAGATCGCCCGCCTGAAGGCCTGGCGCGAGGCCCGGGACGAAGGCGCCGCGCGCGCCGCGCTGTCCGATCTTCGCGCCGCGGCCGCCGAGGGGCGGAACGTCATGCCCGCCTCCATCGCCGCCGCGAAGGCCGGCGTCACGACCGGGGAATGGGCGGGCGTGATGCGCGCCGTCCACGGCGAGTATCGCGGACCCACCGGTGTCTCGAAATCCGTGTCCAACAAGACCGAAGGGCTCGACGACATCCGCGCCGCGGTCGATGCCGTCTCGGACCGGCTGGGCCGCCGCCTGAAGTTCCTCGTCGGCAAACCCGGCCTCGACGGCCACTCGAACGGCGCCGAACAGATCGCATTCCGCGCGAGGGACTGCGGCATGGACATCTCCTACGAAGGGATCCGCCTGACGCCCGCCGAAATCGTCGCCGCCGCGAAAGAGAACGAGGCCCATGTCATCGGCCTCTCGATCCTGTCGGGAAGCCACGTGCCCCTCATCGCCGAGGTAATGGAGCGGCTGCGGGCCGAAGGGCTCGGGCATGTGCCCGTTATGGTCGGGGGGATCATCCCCGACGAGGATGCCCGGACGCTCTTGGGATACGGGGTCGCACGTGTCTACACGCCGAAGGATTTCGAATTGAATCGCATCATGATGGATATCGTGGCGCTGGCAGATCCGGAATCGATCGCCGCCGAATAGGCGGATTCATGCGTTGAGTAGCCGACGCTGGCCGTTTTTGACGGCGCCCCTTGAATTTTTTCCGATCACCTGCAAATCATGCCGGCGTCGCGAAAGGCGACGACGACGGCAAGGAAAAAAGCAAATGGCCATCAATCTCGAAAAAATGTCGCTTGAAGAGTTGAAGGACCTTGGAAAGCAGGTGGAATCTGCAATCAAGGGTTTCGAGAAGCGTCGGAAAAAAGAAGCGCTGATCGCGGCGCAGAAGGCGGCGCAGGAACACGGTTTCTCTCTCGAAGATATCCTTAGTGAAAAAAGCGGCTCCAAAGGCATGCCGAAATACGCGAATCCGGCGAACCCGGATCAGACCTGGACCGGGCGCGGTCGGCAGCCTGCCTGGGTGAAGGACGCCCTCGCCAAGGGCAAGAAGATCGACGATCTCGCGATCTGAACGATGACGGTCCACATTGGCGCCGCGCCGGGCGAAATCGCGGATACCGTGCTGATGCCGGGGGATCCCCTACGGGCGAAATGGGTGGCCGAAACGTTTCTGAAAGACCCCGTCTGCGTCAATGAGGTTCGGGGCATGCTGGGTTACACCGGCACCTGGACCGACGCGGACGGGGAAAGTCACAGGGTGACGATCCACGGATCGGGAATGGGCATGCCCAGCCTCTCGATCTACGTGAACGAACTGATCCGGGATTACGGGGCAAAGACGATCATCCGAATCGGCTCGGCCGGTGCGATGCAGGAAAGCGTTGCCGTGCGCGACGTGGTTCTTGCCATGACGGCCTCGACCATGTCGACGCCGTCGCGCGGGTTCTTCCGCGACCTCCAATTCGCGCCATGTGCCGATTTCGGATTGCTGTCGGCTGCGCACCGGGTCGCGCAGACAAGGCAGATCCCCGTTCATGTCGGCGGCATCTATTCCTCGGACGTTTTCTACGATGAACGCCCCGACCTGAACGAGCAGATGATGCGCCATGGCGTTCTCGCGGTCGAGATGGAGACGGCCGAGCTTTACACCCTCGCGGCGCGCTACGGTGCAAGGGCCCTCGCCGTCCTGACGATATCGGACCACCTCGTGACCGGCGAGGCGTTGCCTTCCGGGGACCGGCAGTCCAGTTTCTCGGACATGGTGGAAATCGCGCTCGGGGCAGCCTTCGGATGAGACTTAAACGTTTGCTTGCCGGCCGGACAGTCGGCGCGGTCGGGCTCGGCTGCATGAGTTTCGGCGGCATTTACGGCGCCACCGACGAGGAGGAGAGCTTTGCCTGTCTCGCGGAAGCCCTCGCGCTCGGCATCGACCACTGGGATGTCGCCGAGATCTACGGCATGGGCATTTCCGAGAGCATCATGGGCCGTTTTCTCGCCGAGACGCGGGCGGATGTGACCATCGCCACGAAGGCGGGCATCTATCCGCAGCCGGTGCGGCACTTCCGGAACGACGCCGAGGCGCTGCGCCGGTCCCTCGAGGGTTCGCTGGAGCGGCTGGGACGGGACCGGGTGGAGCTGTTCTACGTTCACCGCCGCGAGGCCGAGCGCCCCGTGGAAGAGGTGATGGAGACACTCGTGGGCTTCATCGAAGAGGGCCTCATCGGGGCGATCGGTTTCTCCGAGATCGCGCCCGAAACGCTGCGCCGGGCCCACGCGGTCCATCCGGTCGCCGCGGTGCAGTCCGAATACTCGCTCTGGTCGCGGGACCCCGAGGCGGGGGTCTTGCAGGCCTGCGAGGAACTCGGCGCGACCTTCGTCGCCTTCTCGCCGCTTGGGCGAGGCATTTTCGCCGACCCGTTCCCCGATCTCGAAGCCTTTCCGCCGGGCGACTTCCGCTCGGCCAACCCGCGCTTCACCGAGCCGAACTACAGCGCGAACAAGGCGGCGATCGAGCCGTTCAGCGCCTGGTGCCGGGAGCGGGGCTGGACGACCTCGGCGGTCGCCATCGCCTGGACCCTGCACCAGGGCGAGCATGTCCTGCCGATCCCCGGCACGCGCAGCGCGGTGCATCTGCGCGATCTCGCGCAGGCGGCCGAGATCGCGCTCGGCCCGGTCGAGCTGTCGGAGATCGCCGCGATCCTGCCGCGCGGGTTCGCGGCGGGCGCACGGTATTCCGAGGCGCAGTCAGCGGGCGTGGAGGTCTACGGCTAGGGCGCCTCTCGCGAGGCGCCCTGCGGGACTTACATCACGACCACATCGAGCGGCGGGAAGCCGTTGAAGCCGACCGAGGAGTAGCTCGACGTGTAGGCGCCGCAGTTGCGGATGATGATCCGGTCGCCCGCCTTCAGGCCGAGGGGCATCGCGACCGGGCGCTTTTCGTAGAGCACGTCGGCGCTGTCGCAGGAGGGGCCTGCGAGAATGCAGGGCCCCGTGCCCTCGTGGTCGCGGTCGGTGGCGAACTGGTAGCGGATCGCCTCGTCCATCGTTTCGGCGAGGCCCGAGAACTTGCCGATGTCGAGATAGACCCAGCGGCAGAGATCGTCATCGGACTTGCGCGAGACGAGCAGCACTTCGGCGGCGATCATTCCCGCCTCTGCGACAAGGCCTCGGCCGGGCTCGGCCATGACGCGAGGCACGCCGGGGAAGCGGGCCGCGACACGGTCCATCACCGCCGCTGCATAGAGCGTCGGGTGCGGGATGTCCTCGCCGTAGAACGCGGGGAAGCCACCGCCGATGTTCAGCAGGTCGAGGGCGAAGCCCGCGTCCCGCGCCTCGATCCAGATCGCCGCGACCTGGTCGAGCGTGCTTTCCCACATCGCCGGGTCGCGGGTCTGCGAGCCGACGTGGAACGACAGGCCGACAGGACGCAGGCCAAGCTCGCGGGCGAGGCCCATCAACGCCAGCGCCTTGTCACGCGACGTGCCGAACTTGCGGGTCAGCGGCCAGTCGGCGCCGGAGGCCTCGACGATCAGGCGGATATAGACTTCGGCACCGGGCGCATGCGCGGCGATCTTCTCCAGCTCTTCCTCGGCGTCGGCGGCATAAAGCGTGATGCCCGACGCATGCGCGAAGGCGATGTCGGCGGGCCGCTTGACGGTGTTGCCGAAGGAGATCGTCTCGGGCCGAGCGCCGAGCGACAGGCAAAGCTCGATCTCGCCGCGCGAGGCCGCGTCGAAGTGGGAGCCGAGGTTGACGAGACGTTCGATGATCTCGCGTGCCGGGTTCGCCTTGACCGCATAATGGATGTCGGCGCGGCCGAGGCCCGCCTTGAGCGCGGTGTACTGCGCCTCGACTGCGTCGATGTCGAGCACCAGCGTCGGGCGCCCGAACTCGTGCGCGCGAATGTAATCCTCGATGCGGGTCGAGGTGCGGGTGACGGGCTGATATGAGACGGCGAGAGCCGCCGAGAAGTCGGCGAACGTAGCGTTCATGGTCATCTCCAACAGACGTGGCCCTCTTCGGGGCCGGCACATTCCAGAGGAGACGTTACCGTCGCTACGTAACTGCGATGGTTCGGGGCCGGTATCCGGCAGTCCTACCACCCGTGACAGAGGCGCGTGCGTTGGCGTCTATGCGGCGCCATTTGGGGCAAGTGCCGCAGCCGATCAAGTAAAAATTTCAGCGGGGGCGAAAAAATACCGTTTGCGGCCGTTCCGGCGACTCAGAGGCCATGACTGCGGTCGTAGCCGCTGACGGCCGGCGCAGTATATCCCGGAGTAAGCGCGCAATCGAACATCTCGACCAGAAGCGGAAAGCATGGGGCGCTGTCCGACGAATGCTCGGCCCCGCAATCGCCGCCCGGACAGGCCGAGAGCGCGCCGAGGAGGTCGATCTCGGCGAGGAAGGCGATGCGATCGCCGGGACGCACGGGACTTGCCTTCATGAAATACTGGCCCGTGTCGCGGGTGAAGCCCGTGCACATGAAGACGTTCAGGACGTCGTGGACGTGGCGCTCGGCCTCGTGCAGCGGCAGGCCGGTTTCCGCGGCGAGCGCGCGGGTCAGGTTCGAATGGCAGCAATGGTGATATTGCCCGCCGGCCAGCAGGTTGTGCGTGTAGGGATCGCAGCGCGTGCCGATCACGTCATGGACGGACCCGCCGAAGGCGTCGATCCCGTACCAGCCGAGCGTGTCTTCCACGATCGTCGCCATGGGGCGGAGCGTCGGGAACGAACTCCAGAGCCTGTCGCCGGTGGTCACATGCGTTCCGTGCAGCGCGCGCGTCTTGCCGGAGTAGAACCGCTCCGAAAGGTCGCCCGCGTTCCAGAGGTTCAGGTCGCCCACCTGCGGGCCATCGACACTCACGATGCGGAAGACCTGCCCGGCCTTCACGCGAAAGGTGCGCGCTTCGCGCGGCGGCACGAGGACCTCGCCGGTTTTCTCCAGACCGTCCAGCGCGCGGGCCATCACGTCCGGTGCGGGTCGGGGCAGCGTCCCGGTCGGATAGCAGATGACGGGAGGCACGGCGCGGCGCGCCTCGGCGTCAGGCGGGGGGCGGGGGCGTGCCTTCCGGCTCTCCATTCTGCGGCTCCTTCGGCTTGCCGAACCAGGGCCGGCGCGGGCCCGCCGTGGCCGGCCCGTACCAGTCCTCGTTCCGGGTCGCGATCATGGTGAGCGCCAGCGCGAAGAACGCAAGGGTCGATCCGGCCAGAAGCGCGTAATCGGCCGAGCGCAGGATCAGGTAGAGAACCGCGTAGATGATGCCCAGCATCGCCGCCAGAACGAGGGTCCTCCGCCCGAGTTTCAGACCGACCGCGCCGAACAGCGTCAGCAGAGCGGTCGTCGCCCCGGCCGACAGGGCATAGGCCGCGCCGAAGCCGATCTGTTCGGCATAGGAGACCATGAGCAGCACGAAGACGGACTGCGCGAGGCCGATCAGGATGTACTGGACGGGATGCGTCGGCTTGCCTGTCCGCCCCTCGATCAGCAGCACCGTCAGGAAGGTGAGCGCGATGAAGAGGATGCCGTAGCGCGCGGCGCGCCATGCCTTCTGATAGAAGTCGTTGGGCTGGAAATACCGCACACCGAAGGCCGAGGTCGCGCGCGCGGTGAGGTCGGTATCGCTTCGCGCCGCCTGTGGCAGGGGCCGGGCCAGATGCGGGATCGTCCAGGTGGCCGAAAAGCCCGCGTCGGAAATCTCGGAGTCATCGGGCAGGAAGGCGCCGAAAAAGCTGGGGTGCGGCCAGTCGGATGTGATTGTCACGCGCGAGGTCCTGCCCATCGGCGTGGCGCTGAGTTCGGCCGCGCCGTTGAACCCGAGCGTCAGGTCATAGGCCCCGATCTCGCGCGGATCGCCGAGCGCGGCGGCGATGCCGGGCTGCCCGTCGGCGCGGGGTTCGAGCGGGATGGCCCGTCCGTCGGCCAGAAGCTCGGCGTTGCCCCTGAGCGCACGGTTCGCCGTCACGGTGACCCGCAGGCTGGCCGCGTCCCACAGGATCCGTTCGCCGGGCCGGAGTTGGCCCGATGCGGCATCGGTGTCGAAGTCGAAGGCGATCCTGGCCTCTGCGCCGTAGACCGGAACGTCGAAGATCCCTCGCGAGCGGATGTCGCTCTCTGTCTCCAGCGTCAGCTCGAAGGTCTCGGGCAGGAGGATCACGGGCGCCATGGCGCGGATCTCGGTCACCATGCGCGTTTCCGCCCGGAGCTGGCCGGTGGCCGGATCGTTCACCTCGACAGTCTCCGGCACCTGCACCGGGCCCTCCACCGGCAGGATCAGGACCGGGCCGGACAGAAGCTGGCTGCCGCCCCACTCCTCGCCAACCTCGCGGATCGTCTGCTCGCTCAGCCGCGTGCGGTCGTCGATGATGGCCGAGACGAACCAGAGCGGGATGAACATGAGGAGGGCGAGAAGCCCGACGATGAGAAACCGGGTGCCGGTGCCGCGCATGAATGGTCCTTCCTCGGGGCGATGCGCGCGGAGACTGGCGCGCTGAATGGTCGGGGACAATGGAGGGAAACCGGCAGGGGCCATGAGTTCCGCCATGCCACCGCAAGGTGCCTGCGCCCCCTAGACCGCATCGCCCGCGACCCTGCCCGAGAAGATGCAGCCGCCGAGGAAGGTGCCCTCGAGCGCGTTGTACCCGTGATAGCCGCCGCCGCCGAAGCCCGCGACCTCGCCTGCGGCGTAGAGACCGGGGAATGGCGTCCCGTCGGAGCGCAAGGCCCGTCCCGTGAGATCGGTGTGCAGCCCCCCGAGCGACTTCCGGGTCAGAACGTTGAGCCGCACCGCGATGAGCGGTCCGTGCGCGGGGTCGAGGATGCGGTGCGGTTTCGCGGTCCGGATCAGCCGGTCGCCGACATAGGCGCGCGCGCCCCGGATCGCGGTGACCTGCGCGTCCTTCGCCACCTTGTTGGTGATCTGGGCATCCCGCGCCTCGATCTGGGCCAGAATCCGGGTGGGATCGAGCGGGGTGTCGGGCGTGATCCGGTTCATCCCCGCGACCAGCGACCTGAGGTCATCCGCAACGACGAAGTCCTCGCCGTTCTCCTTGAATGCCTCGACCGCCGCCGTCGCCCCCTTGCCGAGGCGCTCGCGCAGCACCGAGGACCACTTGCCGGAGGTGAGGTCGGGGTTCTGCTCGGACCCTGAAAGGGCGAATTCCTTCTCGATGATCGACTGGGTCAGCACGAACCACGAATGGCCGTGCCCCGTCGCGAGGATCCGTTTCAGCGTGGCGAGCGTGTCGAAGCCGGGGAAACACGGGGACTCCATCCGCGTGCCGTGCGCGTCGAACCACATCGAGGAGGGACCCGGCAGGATGCGGATGCCGTGGTTGGGCCAGATCGGATCCCAGTTCCGCAGACCTTCGCAATAGTGCCACATGCGGTCACGGTTGATGACGGCGGCCCCGGCGGCCTCGGCTGCGGCCTGCATCTGTCCGTCGACGTAGTGCGGCACGCCCGAGACCATGCGCGCCGGCGGCGGGCCGAGGCGATCCTCCGGCCATGCGGCGCGGACGAGGTCGTGGTTTCCGCCGATCCCGCCCGAGGCGACGACGACCGACGGGGCGCGGAGCGTGAAGTCGCCGGCAAGGGTCCGGTTCGTGGAGGCGCCGCGCGGGGCCTCGTCGGGTGCCAGCACCTCGCCCGACACGCCTGTGACCGCGCCGCCCTCGACGATCAGCGCCGTGACCCGCTGCCGGAAGTGTAGCGTGATGCGTGGATGGGCGCGCACCCGGTCCGCGTAGGGTTTCACGACGCCGGTCCCGGTGCCCCAGGTGATGTGGAAGCGCGGAACGGAATTGCCGTGGCCATCGGCCAGCGTACCGCCCCGCTCGGCCCAGCCGACGACGGGGAACCAGCGCATGCCCAGCCCCTGCAGGTAGCCCCGCATCGGCCCGGCGGCAAAGTCGAGGTAGGCCTCTGCCCAGGCGCGGGGATTGGCGTCCTCCGTCCGGTCGAAGCGGGCGGAGCCGAGCCAGTCCTGCCCGGCGAGCGCGCGGCTGTCCTTCAGGCCAAGCCGCCGCTGCTCGGGCGTGTCGACCATGAACAGACCGCCGAGGCTCCACCATGCCTGCCCGCCGAGAGACTGCGGCCCCTCCATGTCGAGGAGCGCGACACGCCGCCCGCGTTCGGCTGCATGCCACGCGGCGACGAGCCCCGCGAGGCCCCCGCCGATCACGATCACGTCCGCATCCGCCATCCGCGTCCTCCCTCGGCTTCACAGGCTAGCAGCGGTGTTTCCGGCTGTCTTCGGGGCCGTCGCGTCACGTGCTTGACGCATGTCATGGCAGGAAAGACGGGGTCGGTCTCCAATCCGGCAGTCCGAGGAGAGGGCCGGGATATGGGACGCACGAGACGACGGGTTCTGATCGGCCTCGGCGCCGTGGCCGCTGCGGGAGCGATGGGCGTCGCCGTGCCCTTCCGCCGCGACATGGCGCGGTTCGAGGCGCGGGCCGCCGCCACGCTGTCGCGCATGGTCGAAACCCGGCACGGCCCCATCGAGGTTGCCGAAGCCGGCGAGGGGCCGCCCTTTCTCATGCTCCACGGCACCGGGGGCGGCTTTGACCAGGGGCTGCTTGCGGCACGGCGGCTGGTCGGTCTCGGTCACAGGGTCATCGCGCCGTCGCGCTTCGGCTACCTGCGTACGCCCCTTCCCGAGGGTGCGGGGCCGAAGATGGAGGCCGAAGCCTTCGCCGACATGCTCGATGCGCTGGGCGTGGAACGTGTCGCGGTCGCCGGCGGCTCGGCCGGCGCGATCCCGGCGCTCGCCTTCGCCGAGTTGTTTCCCGGGCGCACCGCCGCGCTTTTCCCGGTGGTGCCCGCGTTGATGATCCCCGGCCGTGCCGAGGTCGCGCCATGGAGTCCGCTCGCCGAATGGGCGGTGATGCGTGCGCTGCGCTCCGACCTCCTGTTCTGGGGTATTTCGCGCCTGATGCGGGACCGTCTGATCGGCACGCTCCTGGCCACCGATCCTGCGCTGGTCGCGGCGGCGTCCGCCGAGGAGCAGGCCCGCGTCGGCGCGATGATCGAGAGCATTCTGCCCGTGAGCGACCGCGCCGCCGGGCTGATCTACGATAACGTGCAGACCAACCGGATGCATGACCTCGACTTCGCCGGGATCGCCGCGCCGACGCTGACGCTCTCGTGCGAAGACGACCGGTTCCTGACCGCCGAGAATGCGCGTTTCCTCGCGTCCGCGATCCCCGGCGCGGAAGCGGTGATCTATCCCGATGGCGGTCATCTCTGGGTCGGGCGCGACGCCGATCTCTTCGGCCGGATCGACGCGCGTCTCAGGGGGATCGGCTGGCGCTAGGCCGCGGTGGGAATGTCCACGTAGTCAGGCCCCGCGGGGGCAAGGATGGGCTCGGGCGTGTAGTAGGCCCAGGCCTCATCGAGGATGCGCAGCGCTTCGGCGGCGCGACGGCGATTGGCGATGCGGGCGGGTGTGGTCGTCTGTTCGGGCATATCGGCCTCTCTTCGGCTCTGCCCTCCCTCGCGCTCGAGATAACCACGGCGGGCACCGCGTGCACCCGCCCTTGACGCAAGCCTGCCATGACCCCGGCGCAGGCGCTTCAGTGTCTGTCGAAGGCTTCGATCCCAAGGATGGTCGGCAAGTGCCGCGCGATCTCGTCCCAGGTGTCGCCACCGTCGATGGAGGCGAAAACCGAACCCGTGTTGGTGCCGAAATAGACCCCGGTCGCGATCTGCCGGTCCGTCGTCATCGCCTGCCTGAGCACGGTGAAGTAGCAGTTCTTCTCCGGCAGCCCGCTGTGCTGCGCGGCCCATGTCTCGCCGCCATCGGTGGAGATCCAGACCGCCGCGGAGGCGCCGGGCGGGTAGCGCCCCTGCATGTCGCCGTTCAGCGGCACCACCCAGATCGTCTCGGGGTCGTGCGGATGCACCGCGATGGGAAAGCCGAAGGTCGAGGGCAGGCCCGATGTGATGTCGTCCCATGTGTGCCCGCCGTCGCGGCTCCGGTACACGCCGTGATGGTTCTGCTGGTATAGAAGCTCGGAGCCCGAATGCGGATCGGCGCCGCGGACCATGTTGTGGACGCAATGACCCGTCTCGCCGTTCCGGGGGGCGGCAGGGTGATCGTGATGGCCGCAGGCCCCCGCGTTCGAGAGGCGGTTGCGCCGCTCCCAGGTCTTGCCAGCGTCCGATGTGGCGAAGACGCCGGCCGCCGAGATCGCGATCCAGAATTTCTCCGGGTCGTCCGGGTCTGACACGAGCGTGTGCAGCGTCAGGCCCGCCGCGCCTGGGTTCCAGGCCTCCCGGTCGGCGAAGCCGGCCAGCGCGCCATTCATCTCCCAGGTCGTGCCGCCATCCCCGGACACCAGCAACTGGGCGGGCTTGGTCCCTGCGAAGAGCTTGCCATGCGCGTGATGCAACGCCCAGACGGACTGCAGGCTGTCGCCGAAGGGGGCGGGGGTGTCTTGCCATCCGATCATCGCGGCGAAGTCGGCGTCCTCGGCCGCCCATCGGTCCATCTGCCCTGTCGAGAGCCTGGACAGCGTCCATGTGGCGCCGCCATCGTCCGATCGCCAGATACCGGCGCCATGCCAGTCCCCGCCACCGCCTGCCCAGATCGTGCCGCTCTCGGCATCGGCTGTCATGTGGTTGATCGGCCAGCCGTCGCAATGCGGGCCCGAGACTTCCCAATGCCTCCGCTCGGCATCTGCGGTCAGGATGAATGCGCCTTTCGTGGTTCCCACGAGCAGGCTGGTGGTTCCAGACATGACGACGTCTCCCGGAGTTGGGCCGAGGCTATCATGAGTCGCGGGCTTTCCCTATCGGTGGATGCCGATGTGCGCCCCTCCGGGACGGGGCAACCACGATGGCCGCCATTCACAGGCTATCGGCAGTGCGGGCCAGCCACTAACGTCGGTTCGACAGATGCCAGCCGGGGGACCCGAATTCATGTCGGACGAGAAGTATATCATCAGTTTTGAGGGCGAATGCGACCGGCTGGAACGGCAGTCCCTGATGTTCGGACATGAGCGCGGATTCCAGATGGTATCCCCTCAACCCGGAACGCGGTTGCTGGACGCGGGATGCGGCTCGGGATGGCTGTCGCGGCTCGTGGCGCGGCGGATGCCGGATTGCGAGGTGGTAGGCGTGGACATCAACCCCGACTACGTGGCCTTTGCGACCGCCAGGGCCGAGGAGGAGGGGCTGACGAACCTGAGCTACCGCGTGGGCGCTGTGGGGAAGTTGCCTTTCGAGGACGGGAGTTTCGACACGGTCTGGTCCCTGATGCTCCTGATGTTCCTGCCCGACCGGTGCGGGGCGATTGCCGACCTCGCAAGGCTGTTGAGGCCGGGCGGGCGGCTTGTCACCGGTCAGCAGGGCACCCCCCGACATGCCGATGCGCCGCGCGATCCGGAACTGGAGGCTCAGGTCGAGACCTTTTTCGGCATCGCCTTCCCGGGCTGGCACCCGCAGGACATCCCGCTTCACATGCTTCAGGCGGGGCTTTCCGACATCGATGTCCGGATCGAGACGGACCCGGTGTGGACATTCCTGGGCGCGGCCACCGAGGCGCAGCTGCGAAACCATCGCGAGACCACGACACCCGGAGCGATGCGCATGGCAGACGCGTTGGGGGGCGAGGCCGCGGCGCGCGATTTCGTGGAACGGATCGTCGCCTTCGCCGCCGATCCCGGGACCGTCACCGTTACAGGGTTCTGGACGGTCTCGGGGCGGAAGGTGTGACGGAGGCCACCAGCGGACGCCGAAGCGGGGTCCCGTGGCGGCGACGCGTCCGCCTTGACGCGATGACATGCGGGACGCTGTCGCGCGATGTCCCGTTTGCGTCATCGGGAGGGCATATTCCCGGGTAGCCTGACGAATGAATCCAGTAACCTCGGGACGAGGTGACCATGACGGGCAACAGCAGCGCCGCAAGCGACAGGACACGGTCGGGTATCCATTTGGAGGAGCGCGACGGACAGGTCACGCTGACCGTTTACGCGCGGAACCGGCTTGTGTCCTGGATCGTCAGCCTGCTGGCCGTCTTCCCGGCCATGGGGGCCTTGTTCCTTGCCGTCAACGGACTGCGGGTTTCGGACTACCTGACAGTGCTGGTGATGGTCTCGGTGACGCTTGGCATTCTCTGGCTGGCGTGGCGCATCGGGTGGCGCAGGCGCGCCTTCCGGATCGTGTTCAAACCCGACCACCTCGAAGCGGGCCCACATCGCATCGCCTATTCAGACATCCAGTCCTGCGGGATCAGCCGGGATGGCGGCGATCCGTATGACCCCGCATCGATGGGGATACCCCGCAACTACACGGCCGGTCCCCACGTCTTCGTTCAGGTTGGGGAACGCCGGATGCCGGTGACGGTCGGCCTTCGCGACGACCAGGCGCGCAGCGCGCTTGGCGCGGTCGAGCACTACCTCGACAGGTTCGGCGCGCGCTGATGCGCCGCGCCGCCACCGTCCCCGATCAGAGCTGCCGCTCCACCATCATCTTCTTGATCTCTGCGATCGCCTTGGCCGGGTTCAGGCCCTTGGGGCAGGTCTTGGCGCAGTTCATGATCGTGTGACAGCGGTAGAGCTTGAACGGATCCTCGAGGTCGTCGAGCCGCTCGCCCGTCGCCTCGTCGCGGCTGTCGATGATCCAGCGGTAGGCGTGCAGAAGCGCCGCCGGCCCGAGGTAGCGGTCGCCGTTCCACCAGTAACTCGGGCAGGAGGTCGAGCAGGACGCGCACATCACGCATTCGTAAAGCCCGTCGAGCTTCTTGCGGTCCTCGATCGACTGGCGCCATTCCTTCTCGGGGCGCTGGGTCTTGGTCTCCAGCCAGGGCATGATGCTCGCGTGCTGGGCGTAGAAATGCGTCAGGTCGGGGATCAGGTCCTTCACCACCGGCATGTGCGGCAGGGGGTAGATCTTCACGTCGCCCTTGATCTCGTCCATGCCGTAGATGCAGGCCAGCGTGTTGATCCCGTCGATGTTCATGGCGCAGGATCCGCAGATCCCCTCGCGGCACGAACGGCGGAAGGTCAGGGTCGGGTCGATCTCGTTCTTGATCTTGATGAGACCGTCCAGGACCATCGGCCCGCAGGTGTCCATGTCGACCCAGTAGGTGTCGACGCGCGGGTTCTCGCCGTCGTCGGGGTTCCAGCGGTAGATCTGGAACTTGCGCAGGTTCGTCGCGCCTTCGGGCTTGGGCCAGGTCTTGCCGGTCTTGATCCGGGAATTCTTCGGCAGGGCCAGTTCAACCATGGTTGTCGGTCTCCTTGTCGGTATCGCGCGATAGGGCGCGGTCGAAGGTCTTGTCGATGGCGGCGGTCACTGGAAGTCGCCCTCGATCGCTATGCTGAACCCCGGACGACGGGGCGGCCTGTTGTCGCCCGACATCCTGCGGGTGATGCAGGCCTGAAGCGCGTCGGCCTCGGATTGCGGGTCCAGGATCGCCGAGGTGATCCTGAGGCTCCCGCCTCCGACGGCCCCCTCGCTGCCGACGCCCGCGCGAAGGGTGCCCGAGATCCCGTCGGCCTCCCGTGCCTCGTCCGCGCAGAGCCGGGCCGCGCGTTCGCGCGTCATCGGCTGTGCCGCGCATCCCGCGACCAGCACGAGCGAAAGACCGGCCATGACGAGGCGGGCGGGACGCATCAATACACCCGCGCCTTCGGTTTGATCCGGTCGAGGTCGATCCCGCCTTCGTTGTGGCCCATCAGCGGGTTGAGATGCACCGGACGGTAGTCGAGTTCGACCTTTGCATCGTCCACGACGGCCAGCGTGTGCTTGCGCCAGTTCTTGTCGTCGCGGTCCGGGTAGTCCTCGTGGGCGTGCGCGCCGCGGCTTTCCTTGCGCGCCTCGGCCGAGACGATGGTCGCCATCGCGTTCGGCATGAGGTTCGTCAGCTCCAGCGTCTCCATCAGGTCGGAGTTCCAGATGAGGCTGCGGTCGGTCACGTGCAGGTCGTCGAGCTTGCGGGCGACCGACTGCATCTTCTCGACGCCTTCGGCCAGCGTCTTGTCGGTGCGGAAGACGGCGGCGTCGGCCTGCATCGTCTTTTGCATCTCCAGCCGCAACTCGGCCGTCGGCGTGCTGCCGTTTGCGTGGCGGATCGCGTCGAAGCGCGATAGCGCGAAGTCGAGCGACGCGCGCGGCACGTCCGGAACCGCCGAGTCGGGGTCCACGATCTGCGCTGCGCGGATGCCTGCCGCGCGGCCGAAGACCACGAGGTCGATCAGGCTGTTCGATCCAAGGCGGTTGGCGCCGTGGACGCTTGCGCAGCCGGCTTCGCCCACTGCCATGAGGCCCGGCACGACCGCGTCGGGGTCCTTCCTGGTGGGTTTCAGAACCTCGCCCCAGTAGTTCGTGGGGATGCCGCCCATGTTGTAGTGCACCGTCGGAAGAACCGGGATCGGCTCCTTCGTGACGTCCACACCGGCGAAGATCTTGGCGCTTTCCGAGATGCCGGGCAGGCGTTCGGCCAGCGTTTCCGGCGGCAGGTGGTTGAGGTGCAGGTGGATGTGGTCCTTGCCCGCGCCAACACCGCGCCCCTCGCGGATCTCCATGGTCATGCAGCGCGAGACCACGTCGCGCGAGGCGAGGTCCTTGTAGGTCGGCGCGTAGCGCTCCATGAAGCGTTCGCCCTCGGAGTTCGTGAGGTAACCGCCCTCGCCACGCGCGCCCTCGGTGATGAGGCAGCCCGCGCCGTAGATGCCGGTCGGGTGGAACTGCACGAATTCCATGTCCTGCAGCGGAAGGCCCTGGCGGGCGACCATGCCGCCACCATCGCCGGTGCAGGTGTGCGCGCTCGTCGCGCTGAAATAGGCCCGGCCGTAGCCGCCGGTCGCCAGCACCACCATCTTGGCGCGGAACACGTGCATCGTGCCGTCGTCGAGCTTCCATGCCACGACGCCGACGCACTCGCCCTCCTCGGTCATCAGCAGGTCGGTGGCGAAATACTCGATGTAGAACTCGGCGTTGTTCTTCAGCGACTGGCCATAGAGCGTGTGCAGGATCGCGTGGCCGGTCCGGTCGGCGGCGGCGCAGGTGCGCTGCACCGGGGGGCCCTCGCCGAACTGGGTGGTGTGCCCGCCGAAGGGACGCTGGTAGATCCTGCCGTCCTCGGTCCGGCTGAATGGCACGCCGTAGTGTTCCAGCTCGTAGACGGCCTTGGGCGCCTCGCGGGCCAGGTATTCCATCGCGTCGGTGTCGCCCAGCCAGTCCGAGCCCTTCACCGTGTCGTACATGTGCCAGTGCCAGTGGTCCGGCCCCATGTTGCCGAGGGAGGCCGCGATGCCGCCCTGTGCCGCCACCGTGTGCGAGCGCGTCGGGAAGACCTTGGTCACGCAGGCCGTCTTCAGTCCCTGTTCGGCCATGCCGAGCGTGGCACGCAGGCCGGAGCCGCCCGCGCCGACCACGACCACGTCGTAGCTGTGTTCGGTGATGTCGTAGCTTGCCGTCATGTTCATCATGTCTTTCATCGCGTGCGTGTCCCTCAGAGCGCGATCTGCGCCAGCGCCACCAACCCTGCCGCGGCCAGTCCGTAGCTGACGATCGTCATGGCGATGATCCAGATCTTGCGGGAGAGGCCACGGACGTAGTCCTCGATCAGCACCGTCACGCCGAGGCGGAAATGGTGCATCCCCACGACCAGGAAGGCCGCGACGACGAGCGCCGGGATCGGGCGCCCGAGACTGGCCACCACTTCCTCGTGAGGGGCGCCCAGGAGCGGTCCGACGATGGCGAGGAAGAAGGGCGTCAGGAGAAGGAGCGCGACGGAGGTCACGGTCATCGTCCAGAAGTGATGCGTTCCCGAATGCGCGGCGCCGAGGCCGGTCACGCGCTTTCTGTCGGTCATGTAGGCCATGGTGCTCTCCGTCAGATCGCGATGAGGGTGAGGAAGGTCAGGGCGACCGAGCCGATGATCATGCCCCATCCCATCCGGTCCGCCGTCTCGAGGTCGAGGCCGCGGCCGGTGTCCCAGATCAGGTGACGAATGCCGCCGAGCGCGTGGTACCACAGGCCGAGAACCGACAGGCTCATCACGATGTCACCCAGAAACGAGGTCACGAGGCCGTCGACGAATTCGAAATAGGCCGCGCCCGAGGCCGCACCGATCAGCCACCAGACGAACAGGAACGCCGTCACGAGGAGCGCATTGCCCGTGATCCGGTTCAGGATGGATGTGATCGCGTTCAGCTGCGGGCGGTAGATCTGCAGGTGCGGGGAGAGCGGACGGTTTCCGCGGTTCACGTCGGCCATGGCGGACCCCCTTCGTGGTTTGGCTGTGGTCTGGTCGTTTGCCTTGATCAATAGCGAGTTTTGCAGGCCTGTCACGTGGGTTGGGCGGGATTCCGGCGGGGATCGTGGGTCTTAACGCCGCAGTTTTGGCATTCGTGATCACGCTTTTCGAAAGTGTGATCACAAAAACACCCGACCTGCTTTGGTGCGCGCCGGGTCGGGTTCGGGCGCCTTGTCGGGATCGGGCGGCGTTGCCGCGAAGCGACGCATGAAGACCTGTCGCCAGCGGCAGCGTCAGGAACTCCATGCCGCCGATCGGGGGGCTTTCGGAGGGAAACGCGCTCCCATGGCCCCGGTGCACCAGGGCGATTGCGCCGGTCATGATGGCGATGGCCGGAACACCGCCGGCGCCCCATTCGCGAGCCATCGTCCACTTCGGCGATCGCCGGTTCTCAGACCGGCATCAGCGCCCAGTAGTCGAGATCGAGCAGGACGTGGGGTAGGTACTTGCCGTCCTCGCCCCGCAACTCTCCCGCGTGCCCGCCATCCTTCACGGCCACCAGCCTGAGACGGATCGCCCCGACGCCCGGAGCGGGGGTCTCTGCGGTGTCCAGCACCTCCGACCAGGCCCGCACGGTGTCGCCGGCGAAACAGGGATTGGCATGGCTGCCGCCGTTGATCGCCACCAGGCACTGCGCGTTCGCAAGCCCGTTGAACGAAAGCGCGCGCGCCATGGACATGACATGCCCGCCATAGATCAGTCGCTTGCGGTCCTCGCGGGGCGTGGCGTCGAAATGGGTCTTCGACGTGTTCTGCCACAGGCGCGTCGCCATCATGTGCTCGGCTTCCTCGATGGTCACGCCGTCCACATGGTCGATCACCTCGCCCACGGCATAGTCAGACGTGCGGTGCGGCTCGCCCGCCTGCACGAAGTCGTAGGCGGAAAAGTCGATGCCGCCCGGCATCACCAGCTTTTCGGGCCGCACCGTCGCGGCAAGCTCGGGGACGACCGTCTCGGGCGCCGGAGCCTCGGGGTCGCGCTTTCTCACCATCACCCAGCGGGCGAATTCCATGACGGCGAGGCCGTGCTGGTTCCGCCCCGTGGTGCGGACATAGACGACCCCGGTCCTGCCGTTCGAATTCTGCTTCAGGCCGATCACCTCGGAGGAGGAGCGGATCGTGTCGCCCGCGTAGACCGGACGGAGCCAGCGCGCCTCGGCATAGCCGAGGTTGGCGACCGCGTTCAGGGAGACATCCGGCACCGACTTGCCGAAGACGATGTGGAAGGCGGCGAGATCGTCGAGCGGGCTTTCGGGCAGGCCGCAGGCGCGGGCGAATTCGTCGGAGGAATAGAGCGCGTGCCGCGCCGGATAGAGCGCATGGTAAAGCGCGCGTTCGCCGCCGGAGACCGTGCGAGGCACCGCGTGCTCGATCACCTGGCCGATGCGGTAATCCTCGAAGAAGCGGCCCGGGTTCGTCTTGCTCGCACGCGGTACGTCCTTGGGCATCTCACTGGTCTCCGAGCTTCATGTCGGGGGAATAGGTGCCCTCGACCTCCTTCGTCACGGCCTGAGCGCAGCGCATGACGCCGCGCGCGGCATCGAAGGCCATGGTGGGGGAGCCGTGCAGCTCCCAGCCCTTGGCCAAGGCCGCGCTGACCTTGTGGCAGAATACCGACGAGTCGTCCTCGGTCAGGAGACGGTAGAGCTTCATGGCGTCAGACCGGGAACGGGTAGTAGCCAAGCCAAGTGTGGATCGCGGCCACGACCCCGTAAAGGACCGCGCCGACGAAGAATGCCAGCACGTCTTTCCCGACGCTTGCATTTGCCGGCCGCTCCCATGTCGGTTCGGCCTTGTTGATGAGGATGACCGAGACCACCGCCCAGGCCAGCATCCCGCCGAAGAGCAGAATCGAAGCAAGATCGCCGTTTACCAGCAGGTGCGCGACCGCCCAGCTTTTCACGCCGGTCAGCTGCTTGTGCCGCACGCGCGCCGAAAGCTTGCCGGGGATCGCGCTGAGCGCGAAGAACCAGAAGCCGATGAGGACCAGCAGGTTCGCGATGTGGATCATGAAGGACGGCGGGAACCAGACCTGCACGACATTCGCGCTTCGGAAGCCGATGACCATCAGGACGATCGACGCGAGCAGCAGGACCGCCACCAGCCCCTTGCCCTTGTCGCCCATCTCCGCCCGTCGCGCGGGCGCCAGGCGTTTGAACAGGTGCGCGCCACTCCAGAGCGCGATGCCGATTATCAGTAGGACGTAACCCATCAAGCCGCCTCCAGTGCCGCTATTGCCTGTGCCTTTGCCAGCGTCGCGCGCGCGGTGTCGACATGCAAGTTCTCGACGATCTTTCCGTCCACGACCGCGACGCCTTGTCCCTCCCGGAGCGCTTCCTCATAGGCCTCGATCTGCCGGCGCGCGAGGTCGAGCTCGTCTTGGGAGGGCGCGAAGGCGGCATTGGCGATGGCGATCTGTGCTGGGTGGATGAGCGTCTTGCCGTCGAAGCCGAAATCGCGCCCCTCGGCGCACTCGGCCTCCAGCCCCTCCTCGTCGCGGAAAGCGTTGTAGACGCCGTCGACGCAGACGAGGCCGTGTGCTCGGGCGGCCAGCAGGCATATCTGCAGCGACGTCGTCATCGCCGTTCGGCTGCGGGCGCCGAGTTCCTTGGCCAGGTCGTTCGTGCCCATCACGAAGCCCGCCATGCGCGGGGCGGCGGCGATCGCGGCGGCGTTCAGGATGCCGAGGGGCGTTTCCATCATCGCCCAGATGACGGTCTCCCGCGTCTGCGGCCGGGCGTCGAGCCGGGCGGACAGCGCCTCGACGTCGGCCGGGCCATTCACCTTGGGCAGCAAGATCGCCTCGGGTCCGATCGCGGCGATGGCGTCGAGGTCTGCGTCGCCCCACTCGGTATCGAAGCCGTTGATCCGGACGATGCAGGCGCGCGGGTCATATCCGCCGGCGGCCAGTGTCTCGGCCAGCAGCATCCGCGCGGCAGGCTTCTCTTCGGCGGCGACGGCATCCTCGAGGTCGAAGATGATCGCGTCCGCCGCCAGCGTCTTCGCCTTTTCCAGCGCGCGCGGCTTGGAGCCGGGGATGTAGAGGACCGAGCGGAAGGGCCGGGCGCGGTGATCCATGGGAAGACTCCGTCAGCGGGTATTCTGGCACGTGACGGGCTTGGAAACACGCCCACAGCGCGAAATCAAGTTCCAATTTGCCGCGCTGCAGAAGAATATTGTTGCGCATGCGAAGGCGCGGGGGTTCACGGCCCGTTAACCATGTCCATGGCACGGTTCATGGATCGCCGGTCATTCTCCGCCGCATTCGCGGCCCGGAATGCGACCGGCGCATTCCCCGAGCCGGATGCGCGTGTCCGCCGCCGGGGCGGGTCCGCACTCCCAACACGAAAGGCGGACCCATGACACGACCGACTTTTCCCGCCGTCGCCGCAATCCTCGCACTGGCGGCGATCCCGGCGGCGATATTGCCGAGGATGGCAACGGCACAGGCCGCCTGCGGCGCGCGGCAACAGGTGGTGGACCACCTCAGGACCCGCTACGGCGAAACGCTGCGCGGCATGGGTCTGTCGGCGGACAACCGGATCATCGAGGTCTACGCCTCGGAGGAAACGGGCACCTGGACGATCACCGTCACATCGGTGTCCGGCATCACCTGCCTGATCGCTTCGGGCGAACACTTCGAAACAATGGCGCGCGCGCCCGTCGGCGAGGCGCTCTAGGTCAGGCCGTCCCACAGAAGCTTGCCGCCCGTCAGCAGAAGGGCGGCCTGCGCGACGGTGAAGAACGCGCGCTCGGAGATCAGGCCATGGGCGCGTACGCCGACATACGTGCCCGCCAGTGCGAAGGGGATCATCAGCATCGACATGCCAAGCGTCGACAGCGTGAAGAGGCCGATCACCGTGTAGATCACCGCCTTCAGCGCGTTGACCACCCAGAAGACCATGACCGACGTCGCATGGTACTGGGTCTTTCCGATCCCGTCCTGTCCCAGCATGAACATGGCGAAGGGCGGTCCTCCGGCATGGGCGACGAAGCTGGTGAAGCCGACGGCGAGGCCGGCGATCCGCCCCTTGGTCGCATCGAAGGGGCGGGGACGCGGCGCGATCCAGCCGCGGGTGCGAGCGATGCGGAAGGCGACGAAGCCGACGGCGATGAAACCGATGATAACCCGGATCGAATCCGCCGATACGATGAAGAACAGCGCGGTGCCGAGCGCCAGCCCTGGCACGGCCCCTGTCAGGATCGCGCGCGCCGAAGGGGCGTGCCATCGGCCCCAGTAGGTCCGCACCGCCGCGAGGTCGATCGCCATGAGGACCGGCAGCATCAGGGCGAGCGCGATGCCCGGATCCACGACGACCGCGAGAATCGCGGAGCTCGCAAAGCCCAGCGAACCGCCGAAACCGCCCTTGGAGACACCGGCAAGGAACGCTCCCGCGGCCGCCAGCACGAATACCCAACCTTCAAGCAAGGCCGTTCCTTTCCCCAAGCATCGCAACGTCTTGACCAGTGCCTTGCCGCTGCGTGCGTGCGGCTGGGGCTTTCCGCCGCGCGCGCCCGGGCTTGCGCGGGAGACAGGGCGCGGCTACCCCTCGCGCCGATATCAACGAGGGACTTGGAGATCAATCTCATGGCCAGACCCAGGATCGCGCTGATCGGCGCGGGGCAGATCGGGGGCACTCTCGCCCATCTCGCCGCGCTGAAGGAACTGGGCGACGTCGTTCTGTTCGACATCGCCGAGGGGGTTCCGCAAGGCAAGGCGCTCGACATCGCCGAAAGCGGACCCTCCGAAAAGTTCGACGCGAAGCTCAAGGGCACCAACGACTATGCCGACATCGCGGGGGCGGATGTCTGCATCGTCACCGCCGGCGTTCCGCGCAAGCCGGGGATGAGCCGCGACGACCTGCTCGGCATCAACCTCAAGGTGATGAAGTCCGTGGGCGAAGGCATCCGCGACCACGCGCCAGACGCCTTCGTGATCTGCATCACCAACCCGCTCGACGCGATGGTCTGGGCGTTGCAGCAGTTCTCGGGCCTGCCCGCGCACAAGGTCTGCGGCATGGCCGGCGTGCTCGACAGCGCACGCTTCCGCCACTTCCTCGCCGAGGAGTTCGACGTGTCGATGAAGGACGTGACCGCGTTCGTCCTGGGCGGCCATGGCGATACGATGGTTCCTTCGGTCCGCTATTCGACGGTGGCGGGCATCCCGCTCCCGGACCTCGTGGAGATGGGCTGGACCACGAAGGAAAAGCTCGACGCGATCGTGCAGCGCACGCGCGACGGCGGCGCGGAGATCGTGGGCCTCCTGAAGACCGGCTCGGCCTACTACGCGCCCGCGACCAGCGCCATCGAGATGGCCGAGGCCTACCTGAAGGACCAGAAGCGCGTCCTGCCCTGTGCGGCGTGGTGTGACGGCGTCTTCGGCCTGAAGGGCATCTATGTGGGCGTGCCCACGGTGATCGGTGCCGGCGGCATCGAGCGGATCGTCGAAATCAACCTGACCAAGGACGAACAGGCGATGTTCGACAGCTCGGTCGCGGCGGTTAAGGGCCTTGTCGACGCCTGCAAGGGCATCGACGAAAGCCTCGCATAAGGCAGAAGACCTGCGGTTTCTCGGGGCGGAAAACACGCGTTTTCCGCCCTGTCCCGTTGACGTCGCCCGCGCGACATGTGCCACTGGTCGCATGATGACGCAGCGGAGGTCAGGATGAGCGCCGATTTCGACGCGGAACTCGAAACGCGGCTTTGCCGCTATGCCGCCATCGACAGCCAGTCCGACATCGACAGCATGGCCACGCCATCGACGCCGGTGCAGCACGACATGCTCGACCTTCTCGTCGGGGAACTCGAGAGCATCGGCGCGGCGGACATCACGAAGACCGACTACGGGACGGTCATTGCCACGATCCCGGGCAACGCCCCCGGACCCGTCATCGGCTTTCTTGCCCATGTCGACACCGCGCCGCAGTTCAACGCGACCGGCGTGAAGCCGCGGGTGATCCGTGGCTACAACGGCGGCGCGATCAGCTTTCCCGACGATCCCTCCCTTGTCCTGTCGCCCGAGGATTTCCCCTATCTCGCGGGCAAGGTCGGCGAGGATATCGTGACCGCCTCGGGCACCACGCTGCTCGGGGCGGACGACAAGGCCGGGGTGGCGATCATCATGACCGCGGCGCGGCATCTTCTGGAGAACCCGGATCTTCCCCGACCGACGATCCGCCTCGCCTTCACGCCCGACGAGGAGATCGGGCGCGGCGTCGATGAACGCCTGCCGAAGGATCTGGGCGTCGACTTCGCCTATACCTTCGACGGTGGTGACGCCGGCGAAGTAGTCTACGAGACGTTCTCGGCCGACTTCTGCGTCGTCACCGTCACCGGCGTCTCGATCCATCCCGGCGAGGCGACCGGCAAGTTGGTGAACGCGATCCATCTCGCCGCGCGCATCGTCGACACGCTGCCGCAGGCCACCATGACGCCCGAGACCACCGCCGAGCGCGAAGGCTTCATCCATGCCGTCGACATGAAGGGCAGTGCGGCCGAGATGGTCGTCCGCTTCATCCTGCGCGATTTCGAGCGCGAGGGCCTCGCCGCCAAGGGCGCGCTGGTGCGGCAGGTCTGCGAGGCCATCGCCGCGACCGAGCCGCGCGCGCGGATCGACGTGAAGATCACGCCTCAGTACCGGAACATGCGCTACTGGCTGGAAGACGACATGACGCCGGTAGACCTTGCGCGGGACGCCTGCCGCGAGATGGGTGTCGAACCCGTCGAGACGGTCATCCGCGGCGGCACCGACGGCTCGCGGCTGACGGAAATGGGTGTGCCCTGTCCGAATCTCTTCACCGGCATGCAGAACGTTCACGGGCCGCTCGAATACGTCTCGGTGCAGGACATGGCCCTTGCGACCCGGCTCATGCTGCAGATCGCGGAGCGTGCCGCACGCGGCTGACGCCCGGGTGAGTCGCGGCGGCATGCCATTGCATACTGATTTCCCGGCAATCTTGTGATCACACTTTTTCGGCCTGTGATCACAAATGTCGCTTTTTTCGGGAAAAGCCCGCCGCTGCGGCAGAATGCCGTTTTATTGCGCGCATGGGTTGTGCTTAAGCGGGTCGAAACACCACCAACGACGGGACAGTTTCATGAACATTCATGAATACCAGGCGAAGGCGCTTCTGCGTCAGTACGGCGCCCCGGTCAGCGACGGCCGGGTGGTTCTGCGAGCCGAAGAAGCGAAGACCGCCGCCGGCGAACTCGACGGTCCGCTCTGGGTCGTGAAGGCCCAGATCCATGCCGGCGGGCGCGGCAAGGGCCACTTCAAGGAGGCCGACGCGGGCGACAAGGGTGGCGTGCGCCTGGCGAAGTCGGTGGAAGAGGCCGAGGCCGAGACCAAGAAGATGCTGGGCCGCACGCTGGTGACGCACCAGACGGGTCCGGCGGGCAAGCAGGTGAACCGCGTCTATATCGAAGATGGCTCGGGGATCTCGCGCGAGCTCTACCTCGCGCTCCTCGTCGACCGCGGGACTTCGCGCATCTCCTTCGTCTGCTCGACCGAGGGCGGCATGGACATCGAGGAAGTCGCGGCGCGCAGCCCCGAGAAGATCCTGTCCTTCGCCGTCGATCCGGCGACCGGCTACCAGGCCTTCCACGGCCGCCGCATCGCCTTCGCGCTCGGGCTCGAGGGCAAGCAGGTCAAGGAATGCGTGAACCTGATGGGCATCCTCTACAAGGCCTTCGTCGAGAAGGACATGGAGATGCTTGAGATCAACCCGCTGATCGTCACCGACGAGGGCAGCCTCAAGGTGCTCGACGCCAAGCTCGGTTTCGACGGCAACGCGATCTACCGCAACCCCGACATCGCCGCGCTGCGCGACGAGACGGAGGAGGACCCCAAGGAACTCGCCGCCTCCAAGCATGACCTGAACTACATCGCGCTGGACGGCGAGATCGGCTGCATGGTCAACGGCGCGGGCCTCGCCATGGCGACGATGGACATCATCAAGCTCTACGGTGCGGAACCCGCCAACTTCCTCGATGTCGGTGGCGGCGCCACGAAGGAGAAGGTCACCGAGGCCTTCAAGATCATCACGTCGGACCCGAACGTGAAGGGCATCCTGGTGAACATCTTCGGCGGCATCATGCGCTGTGACATCATCGCCGAAGGCGTTATCGCGGCGGTGAAGGAAGTGGGGCTGAAGGTCCCGCTGGTCGTCCGGCTGGAAGGGACCAATGTCGAGAAGGGCAAGGAGATCATCAACTCCTCCGGCCTCGCCGTGATCGCGGCCGACGACCTCAAGGACGGCGCCCAAAAGATCGTGGCGGCGGTTAGGGGCTGAAGGCCCGGGACGATGGTCGAACGCGCACATATCGAGGAGAGGGCGGCCGAAGCGCCGCGGGGCGCGGGCCTCTGGGCCGTGCTCCATATCGGTGCGATCGCGCTCTTCCTCGTGATCGTGGCCGGTCGCGTGCTGGCCGCGTCGCACGACACGGCGCCCGACGCTTTCGCGGCCCATTGCTTCTCGCCGCTCCTGACCGGGGAAACGGCGGCCGAGCGCCTCGCGCCGGCCCGTGTCGATTTCTACGACCTGCGGCCGTTCCGGACGGGCGCAGCTGTGTCCGAACCCGGCGGGCGCCCCGTGACGCCGGGCACCGACCGGCGCTGCGAAGTGGCATTCGACGGGGCGCATGTGGAGGCTGGCATCGACGCGGTGCGGGCCGGACTGTCGCGCGAGGGCATCCTCGACGAGGCGCCGGTTCCCGGGGACTTCGCGGTGCAGGACGGGGCGTCCTTCGTGGCGGCCCGGTTCCTCAACCCCAACCGCATCGCCGTGGTGCAGGTCGGCACCCGCCCCGGCCCCAACGGCACCGAGACATTCATCAACGTGGAACGGCTGGAGCCGTCCGAAGACCAGAACTGAAGGACAGAACGCATGGCCGTACTCGTCGACGAAAACACCAAGGTGATCTGCCAGGGCTTCACCGGCAGCCAGGGCACCTTCCATTCCGAGCAGGCCATCGCCTACGGAACCAAGATGGTTGGTGGCGTGACGCCCGGGAAAGGCGGCATGACCCATCTCGATCTGCCCGTGTTCAACTCGGTTCACGAGGCCAAGCACGCGACGGACGCCGATGCGACGGTCATCTACGTGCCGCCGCCCTTTGCCGCCGACTCGATCCTCGAGGCGATCGACGCCGAGATGGAGCTGATCTGCTGCATCACCGAGGGCATTCCGGTTCTCGACATGATGAAGGTCAAGCGCGCGCTGGAAGGGTCGAAGTCGATCCTCATCGGCCCGAACTGCCCCGGCGTCATCACGCCGGATGCCTGCAAGATCGGGATCATGCCCGGTCACATCCACAAGCGCGGCAAGGTGGGCGTCGTCTCCCGCTCGGGCACACTGACCTACGAGGCGGTGAAGCAGACGACGGATGTCGGTCTCGGCCAGTCGACCTGCGTCGGCATCGGCGGCGACCCGATCAAGGGGACCGAGCATATCGACGTGCTGGAATGGTTCCTCGCCGATGACGAGACGCAGGCAATCATCATGATCGGCGAGATCGGCGGCTCGGCCGAGGAAGAGGCGGCACAGTTCCTCGCCGACGAGAAGAAGCGCGGCCGCTGGAAGCCGACCGCGGGCTTCATCGCCGGACGCACCGCGCCTCCGGGACGTCGGATGGGCCATGCGGGCGCCATCGTGGCAGGCGGCAAGGGCGGCGCCGAAGACAAGATCGAGGCGATGAAAGCCGCAGGCATCGTCGTTGCCGACAGCCCCGCAACGCTGGGCGAGGCGGTTCTGAAAGCCATTGGTTGAGCCATGACGCCGCGCGAGCGCCCACAATGCGACCCCAACAGCTACGCCGGGCATTGCCCGGCGTCAGGCGTCGGTCGCGGGGTCGTATCCAAGAAGCCCGAAGTCGTCCCGGTAGATCGACGCGACAAGCGCGCGGCACTCCTCGGTCGTGCGGGGGAGGGAAGACGTCGCGGGCGCGTTGACGTTCTTGCGTGGCAGGTCGGCGGACAATCCGTGCTCGGCCGCGAAGGCCGGCCATTCCTCGGCCAGCCGCTCGAAACGAATGATGCGGTCGACGCCGATCGCTCCGTCGGGCGCTTTCAGCATGTCCACCTGCGGCCTCAGATGCATCTGGCGGAGCAGGTCGGGCCGTCCGGCCAGATGCCGAGCAAAGTCGTTGTGGGTCATGTCCGGAGGAATGTTCCGGCGCGCCCAATCCGCGTCATGCGCGTTCAGGCCGCCCTTCCTCAGGAAATAGTAGGCCGAGATGAAGCGGCTCATGGGATGGCGGACGACGGCGAAGGTGTGCGGCATGTCGCGGTCGCGCGGCTTGTGGCGCAGGTAGAACGAAAGCGGCTTGTGGCCCTTCGTCCATCTCACGCCGGTCGACAGGATGCTGGACCCGGCCGCCTTGGGCACATGGATGAAGATCGGGCCGTCCCAGACATTCCGTTCCGGCCCCTCCAGTTCGAGCAGCGCGAACAGCATTCTGAGGCGGGCCGCGTCGGGATCGATGCCCTCGAGCCTGGCCAGAACGGGGGCGATGTATCGGATCGCTCCCTTGCGGAATACCCGGATGGTTTTCTGAGCTGTCATTGTCGGCCCGACAGAAAGGCCCCCAAGGCCGAATGTAACGCCAACGCCGCCGGGCGCCAGTGCCCGGAGCGCGGTCCTTCCCTGGGCGGCCTGCGCAAGCGGCTGTCCCGAGCGGATGCAGGCCGCGCCGATGCGGTTGGCCATCGGCCGCACAGGCTGCTGACCGGGGGGTGCCAATGAAGGACCGGAGGCTCTGGCGAAGGGTATGGCGCGCAGCCCATGCCATTGGCGCGGCAAGTCTTTTCGCCCTTGCGGCGATGCTGTTCCTGTCGCTCCCCGCCCGGGCGCAGGCGCCGCAGATGGACGGTGTGGAGCCCTGTCTCGCCACTCATTTCGATCCGTCGCGCTACCTCGCCGAGTTGGGCGCCTTGGGTTGGCAACCGATCGCCGATGACGCGCGCGGGGCGGCCCTCGCGTGGCTGTCGGACGCCTTTCTGCCGCTGGCTTTCGAGGGCTTCGACTATGCGGACGCCACGGATGCGGCCGGACGCCGGGCCGAACAGGTGCGGGTCTGGGACGACATGACCCGCGGCCGCAACATCCTGGTGCGCGGACAGCAGGTGCTCTTCATCGGCGGCGACAGCGCCGCAGACGGACGCCGGCGCATCTCCTGTTGGCTGGCGGCGGCGTCGGGCGATCCGCTGACCTCGCGGCTGTTCGACATCTGGTCGGAGGTCGGACTTTCCGTGGCCGGCCCGACCGTCACGCGCGCCGGCATTCCCGACACACCGCTTGCCGGGGGTGGCACGCTCTCGGTTCGCGGCGTGCGCACCTTGCCCGGGGCCTTGCCCGGGCTTTCGGCCCACGAGGGCCTGCTGATCCGGGTCGTCCTGGACGCGGAGGCGACGCAATGACCGCGCTTCCGCGACACCTTCATTTCACTCCCTCGACAGAGGATTCCGAGCAATGACCGAGCAATCCCCCAACGACCAGTTCCACGCGTCCTCCTTCATGCAGGGGCACAACGCGGAATACCTCGAACAGCTCTATGCCCGCTACGCGCAGGACCCCAATGCCGTCGACGAGGGTTGGCGGCAGTTCTTCGCGACGCTGGGCGATGCACCGGCGGAGGCGCAGGCAGAGGCGCAGGGACCCTCCTGGGCACGCGCCGACTGGCCGCCGCAGCCTGCCGATGACTGGACGAACGCGCTGACCGGTGAGTGGCCGGCCGCCGCCGCCGAGGTCAAGGAGGCCGGTCGCAAGATCAAGGAGAAGGCCGCCGAGAAGGGTGTCGAGCTTACCGACACCCAGATCCAGCGCGCCGTGCTCGACTCGATCCGCGCGCTCATGCTGATCCGCGCCTACCGGATCCGGGGCCACCTCGTCGCCGATCTCGACCCGCTGGGGATGCGCGACCAGACCCCGCATCCCGAGCTCGACCCGAAATCCTACGGCTTCACCGAGGCCGACATGGACCGGCCGATCTTCCTCGACAACGTTCTGGGCCTTCAGCACGGCTCGATCCGGCAGATCCTCGACATCGTGAAGCGCACCTATTGCGGCACCTTCGCGCTGCAGTACATGCACATCTCCGACCCCGAGCAATCCGCCTGGCTGAAGGAGCGGATCGAAGGCTACGGCAAGGAGATCGCCTTCACCCGCGAGGGGCGGAAGGCGATCCTGAACAAGATGGTCGAGGCCGAGGGCTTCGAGAAGTTCCTGCACGTCAAGTACATGGGCACCAAGCGTTTCGGGCTCGACGGCGGCGAAAGCCTCATTCCCGCGATGGAGCAGATCATCAAGCGCGGCGGCGCGCTGGGCGTGAAGGAGATCGTCATCGGCATGCCGCACCGCGGCCGCCTCTCGGTGCTCGCCAACGTGATGGCCAAGCCCTACCGCGCGATCTTCAACGAGTTCCAGGGCGGCAGTTTCAAGCCCGAGGACGTGGACGGCTCCGGCGACGTGAAATATCACCTCGGCGCGTCCTCCGACCGGATTTTCGACGAAAATTCCGTTCACCTGTCGCTGACGGCGAACCCCTCGCACCTCGAGGCGGTGAACCCCGTCGTTCTGGGCAAGGTCCGCGCGAAACAGGACCAGATGGGCGACACCGAGCGCAGGCAGGTCGTGGGCGTCCTTCTGCATGGTGACGCGGCCTTCGCGGGCCAGGGCGTCGTGGCGGAAGGCTTCGGCCTGTCGGGCCTGCGCGGCCACCGCACCGGCGGCACCATCCACTTCATCGTGAACAACCAGATCGGCTTCACGACCGCGCCGCACTTCTCGCGGTCCTCGCCCTATCCGACGGATATCGCCCTGATGGTGGAAGCGCCGATCTTCCACGTGAACGGAGATGACCCGGAGGCCGTGGTTCACGCCGCCAAGGTCGCCATCGAGTTCCGCCAGAAATTCGGCAAGGACGTGGTCATCGACATGTTCTGTTACCGCCGGTTCGGTCACAACGAGGGCGACGAGCCCATGTTCACCAACCCGGTGATGTACAAGAAGATCAAGACGCAGAAGACCACGCTGCAACTCTATACCGAGCGGCTGGTGAAGGACGGACTGATCCCGGAGGGCGAGATCGAGGACATGAAGGCGGCCTTCCAGGCGCACCTGAATTCCGAGTTCGAGGCCGGCAAGGACTACAAGCCGAACAAGGCCGACTGGCTCGACGGACGCTGGAGCCATCTCGACCGCGAAGGCGAGGAATACCAGCGCGGCGAGACCGCCATAAAGCCCGAGACCATGGCCGAGATCGGCCGTGCGCTGACCACGGCGCCCGAAGGCTTCAACCTGCACAAGACGGTGGCCCGGCAGCTCGAGGCCAAGGCGCAGATGTTCGAGACCGGCCAGGGCTTCGACTGGGCCACGGCCGAGGCACTCGCCTTCGGGTCTCTCCTGACCGAGGGTTACCCGGTTCGCCTTGCCGGACAGGACAGCACGCGCGGCACCTTCAGTCAGCGCCATTCGGCCTTCATCGACCAGGAGACGGAGGACCGGTACTACCCGTTGAACGCCGTCCGCGAAGGGCAGGCACGCTACGAGGTCATCGACTCGATGCTCTCGGAATACGCGGTTCTCGGCTTCGAGTACGGCTACTCCCTGGCCGAGCCGAATTCCCTGGTGATGTGGGAGGCGCAGTTCGGCGACTTCGCCAACGGCGCGCAGATCATGTTCGACCAGTTCATCAGTTCGGGCGAACGCAAGTGGCTCAGGATGTCGGGCCTCGTCATGCTCCTGCCGCACGGCTTCGAGGGGCAGGGCCCCGAACACTCCTCGGCCCGGCTCGAACGCTTCCTGCAGATGTGTGCCGAGGACAACTGGATCGTCGCCAACTGCACGACGCCCGCGAACTACTTCCACATCCTGCGCCGGCAGCTGCACCGCTCCTTCCGCAAGCCGCTCGTGCTGATGACGCCGAAGTCGCTTCTCCGGCACAAGCTGGCGATCTCGGATGCCGCCGATTTCACCACCGGCTCCAGCTTCCACCGTGTCCTCTGGGACGACGCCGAGAAGGGGCATTCCGAGACGACGCTGGCCAAGGACGACAAGATCCGGCGCGTCGTGATTTCGTCGGGCAAGGTCTACTTCGATCTTCTGGAAGAACGGGACGCCCGTGGCATCGACGACGTCTATCTCCTGCGGCTCGAACAGTTCTATCCCTTCCCGGCGCTCGCGCTGATGAAGGAACTGGAGCGCTTCAAGGGCGCCGAGATCGTCTGGTGCCAGGAGGAGCCCAAGAACCAGGGCGCCTGGACCTTCGTCGAGCCCAATATCGAATGGGTGCTGACCCGGATCGGCGCCACGCACAAACGCCCTCGCTACGTGGGCCGCGCCGCCAGCGCCTCGCCGGCGACGGGGCTTGCCAGCATGCACAAGGCACAACAAACCGCGCTCGTGAACGAAGCGCTGACCATCGAAGGGTAATCCGCAATGTCCATTGAAGTCCGCGTGCCCACCCTGGGCGAAAGCGTTACCGAGGCGACGGTCGCAACCTGGTTCAAGAAGCCGGGCGACAAGGTGGCCGCCGACGAGATGCTCTGCGAACTGGAGACCGACAAGGTCACAGTCGAGGTCCCGGCGCCCTCCGCCGGAACGTTGGGCGAGATCGTCGCGGCCGAGGGCGAGACCGTCGGCGTCGACGCGCTTCTTGCGACGCTGAACGAAGGTGCGGGCGCCGCCCCGGCCCCGGCGCAGCCGGCCGCCGAGGAAAAGACCGGCGGTGGCAATGTCGACGTGATGGTTCCGACGCTGGGTGAAAGCGTCACCGAGGCGACCGTCGCCACCTGGTTCAAGAAGGTCGGAGACACCGTCGCGCAGGACGAGATGCTCTGCGAGCTCGAGACCGACAAGGTCTCGGTCGAGGTGCCCGCGCCGGCCTCCGGCACGCTGACGCAGATCGTCGCGGCCGAGGGATCGACCGTGCAGGCCAACGGCAAGCTCGCCGTGATCGGCGGCGCCGGAGCGGCCACCACGCCGGCCCCCGCGGCCTCCGCCGCCCCCGCAGCCGCGGCGGAAGCGCCCGTCGCCTCGGACCGGGATGTCGCCAACGCGCCCTCCGCCGAGAAGCTGATGGCCGAGAAAGGCCTCGATCCGGCTTCGGTGCGGGGCACCGGCCGCGACGGACGGATCATGAAGGAGGACGTGATGCGCGCCGCGGCCGCCCCGGCACCTGTCGCCACGGCCCCCGCTTCGGCGCCCGCCGCCGCGCCGCGTGCGCCGGTCGCAGCCGAGGACGCCGAGCGCGAGGAACGGGTGAAGATGACCCGCCTGCGCCAGACCATCGCGCGGCGTCTCAAGGATGCCCAGAACACCGCTGCGATCCTGACCACCTACAACGAGGTGGACATGACCGAAGTGATGGCGCTCCGGAACCAGTACAAGGACGAATTCGAGAAGAAGCATGGCGTCCGGCTGGGCTTCATGTCCTTCTTCACAAAGGCCTGCGTCCATGCGCTGAAGGAGGTTCCCGAGGTCAACGCCGAGATCGACGGCACCGACATCGTCTACAAGAACTACGTCCACATGGGCATCGCGGCGGGGACCCCGCAGGGCCTCGTCGTGCCGGTGATCCGGGACGCCGACCAGATGAGCTTCGCCGGCCTCGAGAAGGCGATCGCCGAGAAGGGCCGCCGCGCCCGGGACGGCAAGCTCTCCATGGCCGAGATGCAGGGCGGAACCTTCACCATCTCGAACGGCGGCGTCTACGGTTCGCTCATGTCCTCGCCGATCCTGAACCCGCCGCAGTCGGGCATCCTCGGCATGCACAAGATCCAGGAACGACCGATGGTCGTGAACGGCCAGATCGTGATCCGCCCGATGATGTACCTCGCGCTGAGCTACGACCACCGGATCGTGGACGGCAAGGGCGCGGTCACGTTCCTTGTGCGCGTGAAGGACGCGCTGGAGGATCCGCGGCGGTTGCTGATGGATCTTTGAGGGCCCAAGGCGGGCTGCCCTCCGCCCATCACGGGTGGCGCGCAGCCCGCCGGCCTCGCTTGCAGAAGGTGTCGCATGACCCCCGAGCTGACCGTCCTGACCCTCGCCGCCCTGCTGCAATGCGGGCAGATGCTGCTTTATTCCGTCGCGGGCAATGCACAGGCGGGGACCAGGGCCGCGCTCTCGCCCCGCGACCGCAAGGTCGAGCTGACCGGCACGCCGGGCCGCGTCCAGCGGGCGATGAACAACCATTTCGAGGGGTTGATCCTTTTCGGCATAGCCGCCACGGTGATCTCGGTTTCGGGCCAGGGCACCGGCCTCACCGCCGCCTGCGCCTGGATCTACCTTGCCGCGCGCGTCGCCTACGTGCCGGCCTACGTCTTCGGCCTGGTCCCCTGGCGCAGCCTGGTCTGGGCCCTGGGCTGGATCGCCACGCTCATCATGCTCATAGCCGCTCTCCTGTGATCTTCATCTTTCAAAAAATACGCCGGGGGTCCGGGGGCAGCGCCCCCGGCTCCGACACCGACCAGAAGGACCAATCCCATGGCTAGTTACGACGTCATCGTCATCGGCTCCGGCCCCGGAGGCTATGTCTGCGCCATCCGCTGCGCGCAGCTGGGACTGAAGACCGCCTGCGTCGAGGGGCGGGAGGCCCTGGGCGGCACCTGCCTCAACATCGGGTGCATCCCGTCGAAGGCGCTGCTGCATGCTTCCCACCAGCTTCACGAGGCGGAGCACAACTTCGCGAAGATGGGCCTCAAGGGAAAGGCGCCCTCGGTCGACTGGACGCAGATGCAGGCCTACAAGGACGACGTCATCGGCCAGAACACCAAGGGCATCGAGTTCCTCTTTAAGAAGAACAAGATCGACTGGCTGAAGGGCTGGGGTTCGATCCCCGAGGCCGGCCGCGTCAAGGTCGGCGACGAGGTGCACGAGGCCAGGGCCATTGTCGTGGCCAGCGGCTCGGAACCTTCTGCGCTGCCCGGCATCGAGATCGATGAGAAGGTCGTCGTGACCTCCGAGGGCGCGCTGTCCCTGCCGAAGATTCCCAGGAAGATGGTGGTCATCGGCGCGGGCGTCATCGGGCTGGAACTCGGCTCGGTCTATGCCAGGCTCGGGACCGAGGTGCAGGTGATCGAATATCTCGACCACATCACGCCCGGGATGGACGCCGAGGTTTCCAAGACCTTCCAGCGCCTTCTCGCCCGGCAGGGCCTGTCCTTCACGCTCGGCGCGGCCGTGCAGAAGGTCGAGGCGACGAAGACCAAGGCGAGGGTCACCTACAAGCTGCGCAAGGACGACAGCGAGGCCACGCTGGACGCCGACGTGGTGCTGGTCGCCACGGGGCGGCGGCCCTACACCGACGGCCTCGGTCTCGAGGCGCTGGGCGTGAAGATGTCGGGCCGCGGCCAGATCGAGACCGACGCGCATTGGGCGACCTCCGTCCCCGGCGTCTATGCCATCGGCGACTGCATCGCGGGCCCCATGCTCGCCCACAAGGCCGAGGACGAGGGCATGGCGGTGGCCGAGGTAATCGCCGGCAAGCATGGCCACGTGAACTACGGCGTCATCCCCGGCGTGATCTACACCCACCCCGAGGTTGCCAGCGTGGGCGCGACGGAGGAGAGCCTCAAGGAGGCCGGCCATGCCTACAAGGTCGGCAAGTTCAACTTCATGGGCAACGGGCGCGCGAAGGCGAATTTCGCCGCCGACGGATTCGTGAAGATCCTCGCCGACAAGGAGACCGACCGCATCCTCGGCGCGCATATCATCGGGCCCATGGCGGGCGACCTGATCCACGAGATCTGCGTCGCGATGGAATTCGGCGCCGCGGCCCAGGACATCGCACTGACCTGCCACGCGCACCCGACCTATTCCGAGGCCGTGCGCGAGGCGGCGCTGGCCTGCGGCGACGGGCCGATCCACAGCTGAGGGTCCGCGGGACCGGCAGCGCCCCGCAGGGCATCGAGCCCCGCGGGGCGCTCGCGTCCCGGGGACGCGTGCGTATTTCTGGAAAGATGAAGGGGCGGTTCAGGCCGCGAGCAGGCGCAGGCCCTGGGTCACGTCGGCACGGACGGCGAGGCGCAGGCCGGGCTCGTCGCCGGCCTTGAGGGCGGCGAGGATCAGGCGGTGATGCTGCGGTGGTTCGGTCCGGTTCAGACGGCCGTAGAGCGCGCGCATGGTGGGCCCGAGTTGCAGCCAGACGGTCTCGGCCAGGGCGAGCATCGCGGGGGCCTGCGCGCGGAGATAGAGGGTCCTGTGGAACTCGAGGTTCGCGCGGATGTAGCCCACCGCGTCACGTCGGGCGACCGCCTGACCGACCGTTGCGTTGATCGTTTCCATCCGGTCGATGAGCGCGGGATGGGCGCGGGGCAGGGCACGCGCCGAAAGCTCGGGTTCCAGAAGCGCCCGGATCGCGGCCAGCTCCTCGATCCTTTCATTCGAAAGTTCCGGCGTGGAGACGCGGCCCGAGGCCGAGAGAAAGAGAGCGCCTTCCGAAACGAGCCGGCGTACGGCTTCGCGCGCGGGCGTCATGGAGACGCCGAACTCGCGCCCGAGGCCACGGAGCGTCATCGCTTCGCCCGGGCCCACCTCTCCGTGCATGATCCGGGTGCGGAGCGCGCGGTAGACCCGGTCGTGCGCCACGGCGGCGCCGGTCTCCGTCGGGCGGGGGTTCATCAGCATGGCGCCTGGTCTTCCCTCTCGGTGTCGAAGTTCCAGGCCAGGAGCGCTGGACCCTGGGCGCGAAGCCAGCGCCTGTGGGCGTCCGTCTCCGGGCAAAGCCTGCGGCACAGGCTCCAGAAGGCGGGCGAGTGGTTCATCTCTGCGAGATGCGCGACCTCGTGCGCGGCGACGTAGTCGAGCACGGCCGGAGGCGCCATGATCAGGCGCCAGGAGAACATCAGGTCGCCGCGTGCCGAACAGCTTCCCCAGCGCGAGCGCGGATCGCGGAGCGTCAGGCGGCCGGGAACGCGTCCGAGCGATTGCGCATGGACCGCCACGGCCCGCGAGAGGCGCTCGCGGGCCAGCGCCGTCAGGAGGGCGCGCAGGCGAGGACCCTCTCGCGGCCCGGCGGGCACGTGGATCGTGCCATCGGCGAAGCGGGCAGTCCGGCCCGCGCCTTCGATCACGGGGCGAAGGACCCCGCAGACCGGAATGGAGGCACCGATGCGGGCGAGCTGGGGCGCGGGGGCGCGGTCGAGATGGTGGCGCACCCAGTCGGCGCGGTCGTGCAGGAAGGCAAGGGCTTCGGCTTCCGGCGCCCAGGCCGGAAGGCTCAGCGACACGCGTCCATCCGTGCGCGAGACCCTGAGCGAGAAGCGCTTGGCGCGGCGATTGCGGCGCAGAACGACCTCGACCGGGGGGTCTCCGGGAAGGACATGGGTCGAGACGGTCGGTTTCGAGGACAACACGCGCCTCCGTGCACGGGCCGCCGCCGCACTCGTGCCCGGCGGGAAAGGCTTTGACAGGCTCCCGCCAGTATGGCAGATGGCCGCAGTTCTCTCGATAGCGATGATTGAAGGGGGTGTCATGCCCAAAGAGGAATGGGGCGTCAAACGCGTTTGCCCCACCACCGGTAAGCGTTTCTACGACCTGGGCCGCGATCCGATCGTGAGCCCCTATACCGGCGAGGTCGTCGTGCTGGATACCGGAAAGGGCGGGCGCAGCCTCGTCGCCGACCGGTCCGACGCGAAACGTGCGAAGGCGAAGGTCGAGGATGAGGATGATCTGGTTCTCGACGACGATCTGGAGATCGAGGACGACGACGCCGACGTCGATATCGACGACGACGACGTGCTCGACGACGATGACGACGACACCGACACGGTCGCACTCGACGACCTGGCCGATGTCGCTTCGGACGACGACTGAGCTTTTGCCGCGACACATGCGGCGGAACGAACGCGGGCCCTCGGGCCCGCGTTTTCGTGTCTGTCGGCCCGGCTGATCCGGGCGTCGAAGGGGCCGGATCGGGGGAGACTTTTCTCTTGCACTCCGCCGGAGCGTTCCTTAGACACCGGCGCTGTCGGCGGGCACGCCGCGATGGGGCCATAGCTCAGTTGGGAGAGCGCTTGCATGGCATGCAAGAGGTCAGGGGTTCGACCCCCCTTGGCTCCACCAAACCCCCTCTTTCAGGAACATGATCAGTGACTTGCTGATTTCTCATGGTGTTTCTCAAGAACTGTTACGCTCAAGTGTTACAGTGAGGAGCCTTGAGAGAGTGCCTGGACACACTCGTCTGTATCGTCGCGGGGCGGTCTACTGCCACCGTGCGGCCGTCCCTCTGGACATCATCGACACCTGCGGACAGCGGGAGGAAACCTGCTCGTTGCGGACGCGCGACCATGCAGACGCGCTGCGCCGGGTGAAAATCGAAGCGGTGAGGGCGGGCCGGAAGTTCGATGAACGCCGGCTGAAGCTGGCGCGCGAGTGCGAGGAGCAGCTTAGGGAGCTGACCCCTGTGCGGTAGAACCGACCATGCCCGTCACGGGCCTGATGGATGCCGAACGCCTTCGGCGGCTTCGCGATGCTGCGCGCCATGATCGGATGACCGCGACGCCACTCCGCCGTTGGGCTTTCCTCCTCCGCCGTCAGGTCATCGGGCAGATCGCGGGAACTGATACCGATGCCCTTGCCGGTCCGCGACACGGCCTCTCTCGCTCAAGTGCCGATCACCCGTCAGCAGGATTGAAACAGGCCGCCTCGGTGCGTTCCGATACCGGGGCGAGCGCGGGGGTCTCCAAGCCGCAACGCTCGACCGCGCGGGGGCAGCGGGCGCGGAAGGCGCAACCCCGGGGCGGGTTCAGCGGATCGGGAAGCTCTGTCTCTCGCCCTTCCGGGGCCTGCAGCGGTCGGCCCACCACCGGGGCGCTGTCGGCCAGTAGTCGCGTGTAGGGATGGCGGGGGTTTGCGAAGATCTCCGCCGCCGGGCCGACCTCCACGACTGCGCCGAAATACAGAACCGCGATCCGGTCGCTGACGGCCTCGACCACGGCGAGGTCATGGCTGATGAAGAGGTAGGTGAGCCTGAATTCGGCCTTGAGATCCGCCAGCAGGTTCAGGACCTGCGCCTGCACCGACACGTCGAGGGCCGAGACCGGTTCGTCGAGGATCAGGATGCGTGCGTCCGCGGCGAGCGCGCGGGCGATCCCGATGCGCTGCGCCTGTCCGCCGGAGAACTCGTGCGGATAGCGGTCGAGGAACTCCTCGCGCAGGTTCACCGCCGCGAAGATCTCGGAGATTCGGGCCGCACGGGCGGCGGGCCCGAGCCCGTGGAGGTGCCTCAGCGGGGCCTCCATGATCTGACGGATCGTCTTGCGCGGGTTGAGCGAACTGATCGGGTCCTGGAACACGTACTGGATCTTCTTGCCGAACTCCGCCGGGTTGGCGTTGTCGAGCGGTTCCCCCTCGATCTCTATCCGTCCCGAGGACGGACTGAGCAGGCCCACCAGCATCCGCGCCAGCGTCGACTTCCCGCAGCCGCTCTCGCCGACGATGCCCAATGTCTCGCCCTTCTGCACGGTCAGGTCCACGGGCTGCACCGCCCGCACGAGGGCCTTCGGCGGGCCGAACAGGCGCTTGCCGACCGGAAAGTCCTTGCTCAGGCCGGTCAGTTTCAGGGCTTCGGTCATTGGGCGGCCTCCGTCTTGGGCGCCAGGACGGGGTTGATGCAGCGGACGCGCCGGGCGGGGCCGTGCGGGTCGAGGGGGATATCGCCTGTCCGGCAGGCCTCCGTCGCCACGTGGCAGCGATCGGCGAAGGCACAACCATCGGGCAGCCTGTCGACGGCGGGCGGCAGGCCCGGGATCGCCTCGAGCCGCCTGCGCCCGCCGCCGAGTTCCGGCACGCAGGCCATCAGCTTCGAGGTGTAGGGATGGGCGGGGGCGTTCAGGATCGCGTCGGTCGGTCCTTCCTCGACGATGCGGCCCGCATACATGACCGCCACCCGGTCGCAGAGTTGCGCCACGACGCCGAAATCGTGCGTGATGAAAAGGATCGCAAGCCCGCGCTCGCGCCGCAGGTCGCTGAGAAGGGTGAGGATCTGGGCCTGCACGGTCACGTCGAGCGCGGTCGTGGGCTCGTCGGCGATGATGATCTCGGGATCGTTGGCCAGCGCCATGGCGATGCCCACGCGCTGCCGCATGCCGCCCGACATCTCGTGCGGGTAGCTGTCGATCCGGTTTTCGGCGTTGGGGATGCGGACCTGTTTCAGAAGGTCTATGGCATGTGCCCGCCCCTCCTCGCGGCCGACGCGGCGGTGGCTTGAGACGGCCTCGATCAGCTGATCGCCCACGGTGTAGAGCGGATGGAGCGTCGCCAGCGGGTCCTGGAAGATATAGGCCACGCGCCGCCCCCGCATGGAGCGCAACGTCTCGTAGGGGGCGCCGACGATGTCGCGGCCCTCGTAGTAGACCGCGCCGCCGGTGATGACGCCGGGCGGTGATGCGACCAGTCCCATGACGGAAAGGGCGGTCACCGACTTGCCCGACCCGCTCTCGCCGATCAGGCCGACGCACTCGCCGGGGCGCAGGCTCATGTCCACGCCGCCCACGGCCCTGTAGACCCGGTCCTTTACGTGGAACTGCGTCTCCAGTTCCCGGATCGCCAGCAGGTCGTCGCCTTGCGCCTGCGGGATCGGACCCTCCCGCCTGACCATCGTCGCGGGCATCGGCCGCGACAGGGCGCCCGACTTCAGGCGCGGGTCCAGCGCGTCGCGCACGCCGTCGCCGAGGAGGTTGATGGCCATGACGATGACCAGGATCATCAGGCCCGGCACGACGGAGGTGTGCGGGTTGGTGATGAGCGCCGAGCGCGCCTCGCCCAGCATGGAGCCGAGATCGGCCACGGGCGGCTGACTGCCGAGGCCGAGGAAGGACAGGCCCGCCGTCTCCAGGATCATCCACCCCACCGTGGTGGACATGGCGATGACGATGACCGGGATCACGTTGGGCAGGACCTCGGTCACGATGATCTTCGCGTCCGACATGCCCGCGAGCTTCGCGGCGTCCACGAACTCCTTGTTGGCGATCCCCACGGTGATCCCGCGGATGTTCCGGGCAAAGAAGGGGATGTTGACGGCCGCGACCGCGATCAGCGCGTTCATCAGTCCGGGGCCGAGGGCGGCGACGATGGCCAGCGCGAGCAGGATGTAGGGAAACGCCATCAGCATGTCGACGCCGCGCATGATGACGTTGTCGGTGCGCCCGCCGTAGTAGCCCGCGACGATGCCGATGGCCGCCCCCAGCGTCGCCGCGATGACGGCGGCCGAGAAGCCGACGGCGAGGCTGAGGCGCGTGCCCCACATCAGCCGGCTGAGGAGGTCGCGTCCGAGATGGTCGGTGCCGAGAAGGGCGCCTTCTGAGAACGGAGGCTGGAAGCGGCTGGCGGTGTCGGTGACGTTCGGCGGCTTCAGCGGCAGGAGCGGTGTCAGCAACGCCAGCAGCACGACGATGCACAGCACGATCAGCCCGCCAAGCGCCAGCCGGTTCCGGGCGAGGAGCGTCAGGAAGGCGCTCATGTCTTGATCCTAGGGTCGAGGAGGCTCTGGGCCACGTCCACGATGATGTTGAACATCACATAGCAGGCCGCGACGAAGACGACGCCGCCCTGCACCAGAAGGATGTCGCGGCGCAGGATCGCGTCGACCAGCATCCGGCCCACGCCCGGCCACTGGAACACGATCTCGATATAGACCGCGCCCGAAAGGACGAAGCCCGCCTGGATGCCGAGGACGGGGATGATCGAGACCATCGCGGCCCTGAGCGCGTGGCCCCAGATCACGCGCCGCTCGTGGACGCCCTTGGCGCGCGCGGTGCGGATGAAGTCCTGCCGCAGCACCTCCAGCATCGCCGAGCGCGACAGCCGCGCGACCACGCCGGTGGCGACGACGGCGAGCGCCGTGGCGGGCATGGCGAGGTGATCAATCAGGACCCAGATCGTCCGGTCGCCGAAGATCGGCCACATGCCCGAGACCGGGAACCACCGCAGGTTCACCGCGAAGGTCAGGATCATCATCATGCCGAGGAAGAAGGACGGGATGGAGATGCCCAGAAGCACCACGAAGGTGATCGCCTTGTCCGCCAGCCCGTACTGGTTCGCCGCCGAGATGACACCGGCGGCGATGCCGAAGACGGAGCACAGGACGAAGGCGGTTCCGGCCAGCACCAGCGTGGCGTTGAACCGCTCCATCACCTCGTCGAGGACGGGGCGGTTCAGCGCGAAGGAGCGCCCGAAATCGCCCTGCAGCATGTTGCCGAGCCAGATGAAGTACCGCTGCACGAGCGGTTTATCGAGGCCGAGGTCTTCGTTCAGGGCGGCCACGTTCTCGGGCGTCGCGTAGGAGCCGAGGATCGCTGTGGCCGGGTCGCCGGGGATCATCGCCATGATCAGGAAGACGATCACGGAAATCCCGATCAGGACGGGGATCGCCGAGAGGAGGCGTTTGAGTATGTATCCGGTCATTGGGCCTCCGCGCGGGCGTACTCCCCCAGAAATTCGGCCCGGAGGACGCCTGTCCCCCGGGCCGCCCGGGGCCTCGTGGCCCCCGGCATTTTCAGCTCAGTTCTTAACGACCTCGTCGAGGAGGAGAAAGAACGAGGGTTCGAGCTGGAAGTTCTCGACGCGGTCGTTCGTCACCGCGTTCTGCACCCAGTTGGCGACGAAGACCCAGGGCGCGTCCTCCTGCACGATGACCTGCATCTGGCGGTAGAGCTCGGCGCGGCGGTCCTGGTCGGTCGCCGTCCGGGCCTCTTCCAGCAGCGCGTCGACCTCGGGGTTCGAATAGTAGCCCGAGTTGAACCCGCCCTCCTGCGGCCATGCGGCCGTGCGCAGCGCGAGGTAGGGCAGCGTGTCGGGGTCGTTCGTCATCCACGCCATCTCGGCCATGTCGGCCTTGCCCTCGAGCCCGGGGTTCACCTGCCCGAGGAAGGTGTTCCATTCGTAGGTCTCGATCGTCACGTCGAAGCCCACGGCCTCCAGGTCGGCCTGGATCGCCGTGCCCATGGCGACGGGGTCGAGCATGCCCGATCCGCCCTCGGTCACGTAGAAGGTGATCTCGGGGTTCTCGACACCGGCTTCGGCCAGGAGCGCACGGGCGCGGTCGGGGTCGTAGGGATAGGGTTCCAGCTCGTCATTATACGCCCATGCGAAGGCGGGCGGCGTGGGGCCGGCGGCGACATCGGCGGTGCCTTCCAGAACGTCGTTGACGATCGCTTCCTTGTTGATCGCGTAGTTCGCGGCCTGACGGACGCGGACGTCCGCGAACGGCCCTTCGAGCGCGTTGAGGATCAGGAACCAGACGTGCGGGCCGGCCTGCTCATGCACGGTGAACCCGTCCCCCTGGAACTCGCTCAGCGCGACGGGCGGGACCTCGACCATCACGTCGATGCCGCCTGCGAGCATCTCGGCGGTGCGGGTGTTGGCGTCGGTGATGGGCCGGAAGACCACGGCCTCCAGCGCCGGCGCCCCGTCCCAGTAGTCGGCGTTCGCGGTCACCACGACCGCCTCGTTCGAGCGCCATTCGCCGAAGACGAAGGGGCCGGTTCCGCTTGGGTTCCGGCCGAAGTCCGCGCCGTGTTCCATCACGGCGGCCGGCGAGACGATGAGGCCCGTGGGATAGGCGAGGTTCGACAGGAACGGCGCGTAGGGCGCATCGAGCGTGAACTGCACCGTCATCTCGTCCAGCGCCTCGACCGACTGGACCGACGAGAAGAAAAACGACAGCGGGAACGGGCCGGTGTCGTGATAGGGGTGATCGTCGTTCAGCATCCGCTCGAAGTTGAAGACCACGGCCTCCGCATTGAACGGGCTGCCGTCATGGAAGGAGACGCCCTCGCGCAGCGTGAAGGTGTAGACGGTGCCGTCGTCGGAAATCTCCCAGGAGGTGGCGAGCGCCGGCTCGACCTCGAGCGTGCCCGAAGCATAGCGCACCAGCCCGTCATAGACGTTCATCAGGATGCGGAAGTCGTTGACCGCCGTCACGGCATGCGGATCGAGCGCCTGGGGCTCGGCGATCTGGCCGACGACGAGGACGCCGGGCGGGGTTTGCGCGTCCGCGGCCGTGAAGCCGCCAAGGGCCAGCGCCGTCGCCGCGGTCGCCGCGAGCAGGGAGCGCCGGGTGAGGGAGAGCAGTTTCATGGGTTTTCCTCTCTGCCGGAATTTATCATGATGAATTGAAGTGAGGCAAATGATCATGATAAATTCAAGTCAATTGTGAGCTGGAGGCCCCATGACGTTTTCGCTTCTCGCGCGTGATGAAAAAACAGGCGCCCTGGTCGCCGCCGCCGCGACCGGATCGCTCTGCGTCGGGGGGTGGGTGATTCGGGGCGCGCTCGATGCCGGGCTGGTAGCTTCGCAGGGCACGGCACCCTCGACGCTCTGGCGCGACGCGGTCCTCCGCCTCATGGGCGAAGGAATGTCGGCGGCCGAAGCCGTCACCGCGATCACGGATGCGGATGAAGGAAGAGACCACCGGCAACTGACCGCGCTCGACACCGCCGGACGGGCCGGGGCCTTCACCGGGGCCTCCTCCGTCCCGATAGCCCGGCACGAGACTGCGCCGGGCCTCGTGGTTGCCGGAAACATGTTGTCGGACGGGCCCGTCCTCGCCGCGATGCGCGGGGCCTGGTCGGACGGCGAAGGCGACCCGGCCGAGCGGGCCCTGGCCGCCCTGGCCGCTGCAGATACCGCAGGGGGCGACGCGCGCGGCCTGAGCTCTGCCGCGCTGCTCGTGCTGCACCCTTCCGCGCCGCCGCTCGATCTGAGGGTCGATCTTTCCGACGACCCGTTGACCGCCTTGTCCTTGCTTCTGAAGGCGGCACGGACCTCGCCCTATGCCGATTGGCTCACCGTCGTGCCCGTGGCCGACGACCCGTCGCGCGCACCGTCGAGTGCGCCGTCGTGATCCTTGGGGCGGCGGCCGGGTGGGCGCCGCTCATGGCGATCCCATGAAGCGCCGCATGACCTGCGCCTCCTGACGCTGCATCATCTCCTCGGCGCCTTCCATGTGCGAGCGCATGGTGGCCCGGGCCGCGCCCGCATCCCCGCGTTCCAGCGCCGCGACAAGGTCGATCTGGTGTTGCCGCCCGCGCGCCCAGAGTTCCTCGTTGTGGGGCTCGTAGAGCCGGCGGTAAACCGTCAGGTCCGCGAGAATCCGCGCCATGAACGACACGCAGAACCCCAGGAGCGGATTGCCCGCGAATTCGGCCAGCCTTTCGTGGAACCTGAGCGAGGTCACGTGCTGGTCGCGCTCCTCCTCGGGGGATTGCGCCGGACGGTCGTGGCGCGTGGCCAGTTCGCGCAGCTCGTCGAGTTGCCAGCGTTCCAGCCGCCCGGCCATCGAGGCGGCGAGCTCCGGTTCGAGCATCTTGCGCATCTGGTAGATGTCGGTGATCGAAAGCTGCTGGAAATAGAAGTAGTTGGCCAGAAGCGACTTGGCGCGTTCGGCCGTCACCTCGCCCACGAAACTGCCGCCTCCGGGGCCGGTGCGGGTGATGATAAGGCCCTGCGCCTCGAGGATGCGCATCGCCTCGCGGACGGTGCCCTTCGATACGCCGAACTGGGCGATCATCTCGGCCTCGCTGGGAAGCCGGGCGCCGGTCTTGAGATCGCGTTCCACCACCCAGTCCTTGATCCGGTCGGCGACCTGTACGGGCCGCGACCGGCGCGGGAGGGGCCTTGCGATACTGTCCTCTGGCATGGGACTCCCCGAATTTATCATAATAGTTATGGAGGGGAGCGTCGGGCCGGTCTAGGGCGAAGGTACGATGCGGCGGTCCGGCGCAGGAGAACGCTTTGCGCTCGCCCGGCCCGGGGACGGCCTACCGGGCAGGTGAAACGGCAGCGCCCACAATGGGGGCGCGGGCCGGATCAGATCAGCATGAGTTCGCGGCTGATGATTGCGGCATGCGCCCGGTTGCGCGCGCCGAGTTTGCGGCAGATGTTGCGCATGTGCATCTTCACCGTCACCTCGGTGACGGAGATGTCCCGCGCGATCTCCTTGTTCGTCATGCCGTCGGCAGCAAGGCGCAGAATGTGCAGTTCACGTTGCGTGAGGTCTTCCTGTCCCTTGCCGGCCATCGCAGCCTTAGGCTCGGTATCCGGCTTCACCGGAATGAAGGTCTGGCCCGACTGGATCAGGTGCAGCGCGCTGTCGAGGGACCGCAAGGGCATGTCCTTGGGGATGTAGCCGCGAACGCCGAGCGACACGCAATCCGACAGGAACCTGGAATCCAGGCTGCCGGTGAAAAGAACGACATACGCCCCGCCGGCCGCATCGAGCACCGCCTTGACGGAGGCCAGCCCCGCCATGCCCGGCATCTTCAGATCCAGCATGATGACGTCGAACGCGGTCGACGAAAGCTCTGCGAGGAGGCCCTGCAACGTTTCGACCAGCGTCACCTCGTAGTCGCTCGTCTTAGCCAGGGCGGCTTCTACCGCCTGTCCAAGAAGGAGATGGTCGTCGGCAATGATCAGCTTCATGGCGCGCAGTTTCTCCGTTGTACCCGGCGCGCCTCGCGTGGGAATAGGGGCGCGCGCCTCGGCTGGCCGCCATCGACAGGATGCCACGCCGGTCCCTGCCGACGACAGCGTGCATCTTCCTAAGTAAAGGGATTTCTGGCAAAGAAAAGGAAAAGGCATGCCAATTGAACGGCATTCATCCTTACGAATCCGGGAAACCAACTAAAGATATCAAATCCATACCTTTGACAGATTTGTCAGGCATTGGGGACGTGAGAAATAGCTTAAGAATGAGAAACACTTATTCAAATCCCCGCAGGGCCTTGCTTCTTGCGATAGCGGCTGCCGGTGCCCTCGCCCTCCAGGGGGGCGCGGCCATCGCACAGCAGGCAGAGGCACCGCCCGACACCGTCCTGACCGTCGTGCCCGCCCCCGGCGCCACGCCCGTTCATTTCACCGACGCCGATCTCGCGGATTTGCCCCTGCGCTCCTTTCAGACGTCCACGATCTGGACGGAAGGGGTGCAGGAGTTCTCCGGCCCGTCCCTTGCGACCGTGCTTGCCGCGGCAGGCATGGACGACGGCGTGCGGCAGATCCGGCTCACGGCGCTCAACGACTATGCCGTGCTGATCGACATGGAGCAGGTCGAGGCGGACGTGCCGATCGTCGCCAACCGGATGAACGGCGCGACCTTCAGCGTCCGGGACAAGGGACCGCTCTGGGTGGTCTTCCCTTATGACTCCGCACCGCGTTATCGCGCGGAATCGATCTTCGCGATCAGCGTCTGGCAGCTGCGGCAGATCGAGGCTCTTTGATCGTGGAAGGCCGGGCAGGCACCGCCAGCGCAACGGACTGGCGTCCTCATGCCATGGCCTACCTGCTGGTCGGTCTTCTTTTGTTGAGTTTGATCGGCCTCGCCCATGGCGCATGGCGCTTCGAGCAGAACCTCGAGGCCGTGCGCGAGGCCGAGGGGGACAACCGTGCCTGGAACGTGTCGCAGCTCGAAGTGGATTATCAGGATTTCCTGATCGCCTTGCAGGACGCGAGGGATGCCTTCCAGCGCGGCGATCCGCTGCGGGTCCGGCAGGCGGACACCGCCATGCGGCTCGAGTTCGACATTTTCTACAGCCGCATCACCGCGTTCACCGCAACCCTCAGGCGGTCCGAGTTCGAAGACGAATTCCGGGATCGCCTCGATCGATTGCTGACATTCCGCGATCTCACGGCCGATGCGGTCGATGCCATCGAGGCAGGCGACAGGACCGCCCTCGGCGAGCTCTATTCGGATGTCGCCGCGTTCGAGGTCGGGATCCGGGAATTGACGGTTGGCGCGCTTCAGGCGCTCGTCTCTCGCGCCGAAGTCGCCAGGCTCGAAGAGCAGCGGCTGCTTCGGTCATTCCTAAGACAATCCGTCCTCCTCCTCGTTCTGACGCTGGTCTCGGCAAGCCTCGCCCTGCGCCTTGTAGGGCTGATCCGCAGGCAGGCAGAGGAAACGCTCCAGGCGCAGGCGCTGGTCAACAAGGCCTTCGAAGGCGCGCAGGAGGGTGTGCTTGTCTGTGATGCCGATGGCCGGATCCTCCTGAGCAACCCGACCGCCCGCGAGATCTTCGGCTATGGTCCCGGGGAGCTTGAAGGAAAGCTTCTTGCAGAAACCGTTGTTCCGCCTTCCCGGATGCGCCGATATCGCATGGGGATGGCAGAGGTTCTCGCCCAGGTGCGTGCGGGAGAAAGCGGCGGTCTTGGTCCCATCCAGTTCGAGGGACTGCGTTCCGACGGCGAGGTCTTCAAGGCGTCCGTCGCCTTGCGTGCCGAGGCCGCGTCCGACGAGGCCCTCCGGATCTTTGTCTTCGTGCGCGACATCACCGAACGGTTCGAGTTCGAGGAACGGCTGCGCGTGGCGTTGCACGAAGCGCGGGAGCATTCCGATGCCAAGGGCCGGTTCCTCGCGACGATGAGCCACGAGATGCGGACCCCGCTGCACGGCGTGGTGGCGTCGCTCGACCTTCTGCGCAATGACGAGCTTGACCCCGAGACGTCGTCTCTTCTCGCCACGGCGAGGAGTTGCAGCGAAAGGGCGCTGGCGCAGATCGATTACGCGCTGGATGCGATCCGCAGCGAAGGCGACAGCGAGGCCCCGGCGCCGTTCGACCCGGTCGCGGCCGTCCGCTCGATCATCGCCGAGATGGAACCGCTGGCGCGGATCAAGGGCAATGTCATCTCTCTCGACCTGCAGGACTTGGGCGACCGCACGACAATTGCCGGGCAGCCCAAGGCCTACGCGCGCACGGTGTTCAACCTCGTCGGCAACGCGGTCAAGTTCACATCCGGCGGGCGCATCACGATCCGGCTCGAGGATCTTCCCGGCCGAGGGGCGGAGCCACGCGAGCTCCTGACGGAAGTGCGGGACACCGGCCCCGGCATCGAAAGAAAGGACTGGGAAAAGATCTTCGATCCGTTCGAACAGAGCGAGGCCACCCACCAGGCAACCGCCAACCCGGGTTTCGGCCTCGGGCTTTCGATCGTGAAACAGGACGTGGCGCGCATGCGTGGCAGAATCGAGGTCGACAGCGTTGTCGGGCAAGGCGCGTGTTTCCGCTTCACCGTCCCCTTCGTGGAAGTCGACGCGCCCCTCTCGCCGCAAGCCGATCGCCGCGTCGCGGAGGCCGTCATCCCGGGTCAGTTGCCCCGCCAGCCCATGTATTCCCACGCGCTTGTCGTCGACGACAACGCCGTCAACTGCGCTCTGGTCGCGCGGATGCTGGAGCAACTGGGCGTTGCCGCGCAGTGCTGCGTCTCGGGCGCGGAGGCCGTGGAGATGGCCCGAACCCGTCCCTACGGCCTGATCCTGATGGATGTCCGGATGCCCGGTATGGACGGCGTCGAAGCCACCGAGCTCATTCGCCGTGGCGGTGCCTCCCGCAACGCCGTGATTATCGGGATCACCGCGCAGGTGGATTTCATGTCGTCCGAGGCCTACCGAGGTTCGGGCATGACCTCCGTGTTGATCAAGCCGTTCGGCAAGCACGAGCTCGCGCGCCATATCGGCGAACACCGTGCGGCAGGAAACGAGGAGGTCGCGGTCCCCGACATGAGCGACGAGGCGCGGCATCGGGTTCTGGTGGCATTGCGCGACGCGCTCGACCTGATCGGTGACAAGGTCGGTTTCGCGCTTGCTTCGGATGTCTGCGTCGGGGCCCGGGCTGCCATCGCCGCGGCGTGCACCGAAGACCCGACCACGGCCGACAAGGCCCATTCCGCGGGGGGGTCGGCCCTGATGATGGGTCTGTCCGATCTGGGACGAATGCTTCAGGATCTCGAGCGTATGGCGGATGCCGCGGAACCGACGGACAGCGAGGCGCTGCGGATGCTTCTTTCGTCGCTGACCCTTGAGGTCCATACCGTCGAGGAGGTGCTTCGGGATCTGCCACGGGACGGGACAGGTGGCCAACCCGATGCGTCGGACGACGCAAAAAGCATCTCGGCCGCGTCCGACTGATCGCGCAGAATCCACCCGCCGCCTCTCCGTTCATCCGCGCCCGGTATCGATAGGTTGCCCCGGCAAACCTTTTCGTAGCGCGACTGACTTCCGCACGGTTGCTCGATTCGCGGGGCGTGCGACACTTTGGGAAAAAAAGAGAATTCCCGAGAGGTGGAAAGGCAGGCGCAGCGATGTTGAAAAGACTTGTCGCGATGATCGCGAAGGGGGGAGGGCATGGCTACACGGAGGCCGTGACCTTCGCGATGGGCGGCGGGGCGCCGGCCGGCATACTGGCACCGGCGCCCCGTCGGGCCGCCGACCCTGGGCTCGAACCCGGCAGACCCCCTCAACCGACCGCTTGCCATCTGACGCGGTCGCCATCGGGCGCGGTGTCCCACCTGCTCGGGCCGAACGCGGTTGAACGGCGCGTGGTCATGCTGGCACCGGAAGGATCCACCCTCTTGCGTCACGCAGACTGGTTCGATCACGCAACGCAGGGCTGCGTGACCTCGTCTGATCCCGCCGATGTTCGCGACGCGCTGAGTTTTGGCGGTTCGCATGGCGCCATACTCGTCGTCGACCTCGCGGTTTTCCCCCGTCTGGCGACGGCTCTCGAATGGTTGACCGCACTGCGGAACGATGTGCCCGGGCTCGTTGTTGCGGTGGCGTTCGACCAGTTTCCGGAACACGACATGAGCTGCGAGAGATACCAGGTCGCCGACGTGAGCGTGCGCTTGCCAGTCTCTCGCCCGGCGCTCGGGCTGGCGCTCAGCGCGGCGATGACCAACCATGAATTCACCCTGACACTTCGACGGCACTCGATGCTGCACTGAGCCTGCGCCGCACCTGACCTCGGGCGCAGGACTGGCCATCGACCGACAAGCGCGGTGCAGTGATGACGGCCAGGATGCCGGGCATTCAGGTTCTTGGCGTCTGCGTGCGAAGCGAGCCGCGTGTTCTTGCGCCCGTACACCAAAGATATCGAAGCCGACGGCCGAAAGACATTCCGAATTCCAAATTTTCGCCCTTTCGAGGGCAGCCGGAATGTGATCAAGGGGGTTCAGGTAATTCGCTTCTTGCGAAGCCGCCCCGCAGACGTGACCCCGTTATGCGGCATGGCCGTGGTGTTTTACGCCGCGGCCATTTCATTTTGTCCATGCCGATAGCCATCACCTTCGAAAAGTTGCCTTCGTGTGACGCGATCGAATTGCGGATTTCCTTTCGAAACGTCGACCGATACCAAAGATATCGACCGGGACGCTTCTGCCCATCGTGGCGGCCACGTTCCCGCCTCTTTCCGCCCGGAATTTGATCTTCGACAAGGAACGGGGGGCTGCCCGATGCGTGCAGTCCAGAGAATTGCGAACTGAATTGAGCGGAAGGAAATATTGTGGATCACATCGCCAGATACTTCACGGGAGAGGCAGGGGCCATAACGGTCGACTGGGTCGTCCTGACTGCGGCTTGCCTGTCCCTCGGCCTGGGAGCCGTGTCGATGATCTCCGGCAGCGTCCGCGACGTCGGGCTGGAGGCTAATGGTATGATGTCGAACTATGAAATCGATCATCACTTCGACACCGAAGAGGAGATCCAGGCGTTGCAGGCGGCTGCGAACGTCGCCGCGAATTGACGATGACGTCGGCCAGCGGAGGCTATCGCCCACGCCGGCCACAACGCCCCGGGTGCCTGGCGATCACTGTCCGCCAGGCGTCGCAAGAAAGGGGGGAGGCGTGGCCGGCGGATTGAAGGCTTGAACGATGCGGATCGAGGCCCCTCGATCCGGAATTAGACTTTGGTCGAAAAATCCGTACGACCAAGGTCACGAAAATCATTGGCCCTTTTGACTCCTTTTTTGAGCGGGGGACCGTAGTGGTGTCCCGAACATATTTTTTGGGGGCCGACATGGTTTTCGTGAACACAAATGATCTCAAGCACATTCTTGATCAAATTGTTATCGCCGAGCAGCACGCAGCAGGCAGCCCGCTGACCAATCTGATCGCGGACCCGCTTTTGCCATATGGCCTCCGTCTCGTAGACGGCACGATGAACAACCTCACCGAAGGCCGCGACACCTGGGGCTCTGCCGACCAGGTCATGCCGCGCCTTCTCGATTCCACCTACCTCACCCAGCCCGAGGCGGCACATCTTGCCGACCCGAACCCGCGCGCGCCTCTGGCCGGCCCGACCTCGTACAGCCAGACTGCGGGCTCGGTGTACGACGCCGAACCGCGGATCATCTCCAACCTCATCGCCGACCAGACATTGGGAAATCCGGCGGCCGTCGCGGCCGCGCTGGCCCATTCCGGCCTGACCGGACAGGCCATGCTGGCGACCGCAAACGCGATCGTCCAGGCGCATCAGCGGTCTCTCGACCTGCAGGCCACGGCCGGGAATGTCGACGGAGCGCTCGCACTTCAGCGTCAGCAGCTTCAGGCGGCAGTCGAAACCGCGCAGGCGGCATTCAACGAGGCGCAGTCCGCGGCAGAGGGCCTGGTCGCGGAAAAGGGCGCCGCCGATCAGGCGGTCGCCGATGCCCGTACCGCCCTCGACGACGCGGCGGCGACCCTTCTGACGCTTCAGAACGAGGGGCAGGTCGGCGCAGCACAGGCTGCGCTGGACGATGCGCAAGCCGTTCTGAGCCAGGCTCAAGGCGAACTGGATGCGGCGATGGCCCAGCTGGGCGCCGCGCAGGCAGAGGCGGCGACGGCGCTGTCGCTTCGGGATGCGAAGCTGGCTGAAGTGACTGATCTGCAGGGCCAGAAGGAAACGGCGGACCAGGCACTTGCCGAAGCGCAGGCGGCACGTGAGCAGGCCCAGGCCGCGCTTGCGCTCGAAGCGGATTCCTCGGCCGAGGTGGCGGCTGCGCAGAGCGCCGTGACGGAAGCGGAGACATCCGCCGGCAACGCGCAGGCGATCGTCGACGACCTCGTTGCCCGGCTGGATATCGCGCAGGCGGCCCTCGACGATCTGAACACGCAGCTTCTGGGCGCGGAAGGCGCCGTTGCGACGGCTGAGGATCGTGTCTCCGTGGCGCAGACGAGAGCGGCCGAAACACAGGCCGCGCGCGATGCTGCCCAGGCTACCTTCGACACCGAGGTCACGGAACTGAGCGCGGCGCAGACGGCCTTTCTCAGTGCGCTCACGACATATCTGAACGGCGGATCGCTGGCGGCGTTTTCTGCCGCTTCGACCGCATATTCGCAAGCCCGCGAGGAACGGAGCGTTGCCGAGAGCGCCCTGAACCTTGCCATCAGCGAGGACACGGCCGCCGATATCGCATTGGCGGACCAACAGGCGGCGCTGGCGGACGCACGGACGTTGTTCGAAACGCTGACCGGCCAGCGGGACGCGGCGCTCGCGTCCCGTGACGACCTGTCCGCGCAACTGTCGGATGCGAACGCAATCCTCGCCACGGCAGAGGCCACGCTTCTGTCGGCCCGGGCCGAGCTTCAGACGGCCGAGCAGAACAACCAGGCCTTTGTCGCGGCGCAGCAGGCTGTGGTCGAGGCGCAGGCGCTTGCCGACGCGGCACAGGGGACCGTGGACATCCTCGCGGCTTCGCTCGCGGCGGCCGATGCCGAACTCGCGACGCTCGAGTCCGCCCTTGTGACGGCCGACGGGGATGTCACGACCCTCCAGGCGGCTGCGGACACGGCGGCGGAAACCGTCACGACCGCCGAGGCCGATGTTGCCACGGCACGTCAGGATCTTGCCGCCGCGCAGGTCGCGGACATGCGCATCCTCGATCAGCTCGACCTGATCGCCGACATTACGCTGACCCTCAACGCGGCGATCGAAACCGCAGGGCAGGCGGAGACGGACCTTGCGACGGCAGAGGTCTCGGCGGCACAGCGGCAGGCAGACCTCGACACGGCCACTGCCGATCTTGCCGCGCTCGATGCACCCGGCGCGGCGGAGGCGGCCATCGCGGCGGCCCAGACTGCCGCGGCCGAGGCGCAGACCGCGCTTGATGCGTTGCTGGCCACCCACGGAATCGAGCTGGACGGCGACAACCTCCACCTCCCCGACGTGGCGCCCGACGAGGGCCTGTCGGCCCCCTACAACTCGTGGATGACGCTTTTCGGCCAGTTCTTCGATCATGGTCTCGATCTGGTTGGCAAGGGCGGAAGCGGTACCGTCTTCATCCCCCTGCAGCCTGATGATCCGCTCTATGATGCGAACTCGCCGACCAACTTCATGGTGCTGACCCGCGCCACCAACCAACCTGGTCCCGACGGGATCCTCGGCACTGCTGACGACATCCGCGAGCATTCCAACAAGACGACGCCCTGGGTCGACCAGAACCAGACCTACACGTCGCACCCCTCGCACCAGGTCTTCCTGCGCGAGTACGACTTCGATGCGGGGGGGCAGCCCGTTTCGAACGGCTACCTCTTGCATGGGCAGACTGGGGGCATGTCCACCTGGGGCGACGTGAAGGCCCAGGCCGCCGAGAAGCTGGGGATCCGCCTCAATGACAGCGATGTCCTCGACGGTCCCCTGTTGGCGACAGACCCCTACGGCAATTTCATCCCCGGCCCGAACGGCCTGCCGCAGCTTGTGGTGCCCAACCCTACCTTCGTCGAGGGCGGAACCGAGCCGATGCACATCCTCGTCGAGGGCAACCTCGCCGATCCGGTCGATGCTTCGCAGGCTGTCCGCAACGGCCATGCCTTCCTCGAGGATATCGCCCATACCGCGGCACCGGGCACCTTCACCGACCGGATCACCAACGAGACCTTCGACAAGACGCCCGACGCCGACACCGAGACCGGAAACGCGATCCAGCCCAACCAGTTCGGTCAGAACGAGACCTACGACAACGAGCTTCTGGACCGCCACTTCATCGCCGGTGACGGCCGCGGCAACGAGAACTTCGGCCTGACCGCCGTGCACCACGTGTTCCACTCCGAACACAACCGCCAGGTCGCCGAGATGAAGCAGACCATCCTCGACAGCGGGGAACTGGCCTTTGTAAACGAGTGGCTCGCCACGCCGATCACCGACGCCGAGCTCGCTACCGCGACGCCCGATCTCCTGGACTGGGACGGCGGGCGCCTGTTCCAGGCGGCGAAATTCACGACCGAGATGCAGTACCAGCATCTCGCCTTCGAGGAGTTCGGCCGCAGGGTGCAGCCGTCGATCGCGGCCTTCACGGTCAACAGTTCGAGCGAGATTAACGGGGCCGTCTTCGCGGAATTCGCCCATGTCGTGTACCGCTTCGGCCACTCGATGCTGACCGAGAACGTCCACACGATGGACCCGAACGGCGTGAACACGCAGAACGGGCTTATCGAGGCCTTCCTGAACCCGGTCGCCTTTGACAACGACCAGACGCTGACCTCCGACCAGGCGGCTGGCGCCGTCGCTCGCGGCATGTCGCGCGAGACCGGGGCGAATATCGACGAGTTCCTGACCAGCGCCCTACGCGACAACCTCGTCGGCCTGCCCCTCGACCTTGCTGCCCTCAACATCGCGCGCGGCCGCGATGCCGGCGTTCCCTCGCTCAATGCCGCGCGGGAGCAGTTCTATTCGGCGACTGGCAGCGAGTTCCTCAAGCCCTACGACGACTGGGCGGAGTATGCGGCCAACCTCAAGAACCCTGCTTCCATCATCAACTTCATCGCGGCCTACGGCACCCACGAGACCATCGTGAATGCCCAGACCGTCGTGGAGAAGCGCGCGGCGGCCACGGACCTCGTCCTCGGCGGCCCGAACGCGCCGGCTGACCGACTCGACTTCGTCAACGGCACTGGCGCATGGGCAGGAACCGAGACCGGCATCAATGACGTCGAGTTCTGGATCGGCGGCCTCGCCGAAGAGATCATGCCTTTCGGAGGGATGCTCGGCTCCACCTTCGGCTTCGTGTTCCAGCACCAGATGGAGAACCTCCAGAACGGTGACAGGTTCTACTATCTGGGCCGGACCAACGGCATGAACATGCTGGGAGAGCTGGAGAACAACTCCTTCGCATCGATGATCGTGCGCAACACCGACATCGCGGATGGCGGCGCGCATATTCCGGCCGACATCTTCTCGTCGATGGAATACATCCTGGAAGTTGACCAGGCGGTGCAGTCGATGCCCGATCCGGTCTCGACGGATGTCGATCCATTCCTCGCCGCGATGGGCCAGACCCTGGTCGAGCGGGCGACCGCTACGGCAGATGCCCCGCTCGTCGATGGCACGCGCGAATACGACAACTTCCTCAAGTTCAACGGCGGCGAACATGTCGTTCTCGGCGGTACCGACCAGCGCGACATCCTTGTCGGCGGATTGGGTGACGATGCCCTCTGGGGTGGCGCGGGTGACGACCTCCTGATCGGCGACTCCGGCGTCAATACCTTCCGCGGTGGCGACGGCAACGACATCATCAAGGATGGCGACGACATCAGCTTCCTACACGGTGAGGACGGTGACGACGTCATCTCCGCCGGCGGCGGCGCTGCGGAGTTGATCTTCGGCGGCAAGGGCAACGACGCCATCCTCATGGGTCGCGACGATGCCAAACACGCCTTTGCCGGCATGGGCAACGACTTCGTTCTCGGCGGTGCCGGGGCCGATATCGTCGATGGGGGCGAGGGCGACGACTGGATCGAGGGCGGGGACGGCTTCGACGTCCTCGTCGGCGACAACAACGACAACCTGGGCGGTTCGCGCGTGATCGGGCACGATGTCCTGATCGGTGGGCCGAATGACAACGACCTGCATGGCGAGTCCGGGGACGACATCCTGTTCCAGGGTCTCGGCACGCACGTCAATCTCGGCGAACTGGGGTTTGACTGGGTGGCGCACAAGGGCGTTTCGACCCATGCCGAGGTCGATTTGACCAAACGCGTCTTCACCGAGCAGCAGCAGTTCTTCCGCGACCGCTATATCGATGTCGAGGCCGTGTCGGGCACCGATCACGACGACCTGATCTGGGGCGACAACCGCCTGGGCAACGAGGCGCCCGCCAATGGCGCCATCCTCGACAACACGGCGACATTGTTCGGCAACGAGCTGACGCAGGAAGGCGTGGACCGGATCGAAGGGCTGCGCGAGCTGCTCGGCAACCTCATGGGAGTCGAGCCCGGTGATCTTTTCACCGGAGGCAACATCCTGCTTGGCGGTGCTGGCAGCGACACCATCCAGGGTCGCGGCGGCAATGACGTCATCGACGGGGACAAGTGGCTGGATGCGCGGATCTCGATCCGCGATCCGAACGATCCCACGGTCGAGCTTCGGAGCATCGACAGCCTCGCGGAGATCATCCCGCAGCTTCTGGACGGGAGCATCTCGCCCAGCCAGCTGCAGATCACCCGCCAGATCGTGGACCGTGGGCAGGAGGGCGACGTCGACGTGGCGGTCTACTACGACCTGCGCGAAAACTACACGATCCGCCAGAACCCCGATGGCAGCGTCACGGTCAGCCACATCAACGTCACGGCGGGGCCGAACCCGATCGACCCGGTCAACGGCGATCCCAACCCTATCCTCGGCGACGGAACCGACCGGCTGATGGGCATCGAGATCCTGCGTTTCGCGGACCAGGAGGTGGATCTGCGCGTCGAGCCGATCGACAATGGCGTGATCCAGGGTACGCCGGGCGATGACGTGATCGTCGGCAGCAACGGTCCCGACGCGATCTTCGGCGACGCCGGTGACGACCAGATCGACGGTGGCCCGGGTACCGACGTCATCTTCGGAGAAGCCGGCAACGATACGATTGTCTGGAACGCGCCCGATGGCGGCTACGACATCGTGGACGGAGGCACGAACCGGGACGGTGTCACCGACATCGACGTCGTCCAGGTCAATGGCGATGGCACCGAAGAGGCGATCACCATGTACACGGTTGCCGCCTGGCTCGAGACCGGCGGCGCGCCTCCGCAGGACCCGAACTCCGAGATCGTCATCACGCGGACCGTAGAGGGCGTCGAGACTGCGATCATGGAGATCCGCAATATCGAGGAGGTCGTGTTCAACAACGTCCAGGGCGTTGGAACCATCAGCGCGGTCGGCGACTTCGCGACCACCTCGATCGGACCGGCGACGATTTACGTCAACGGCACGGCAGGCGAAGAGATCATCGATTTCTCGGGTTTCCTGTCCACGCAGCGGATCGTGGTCGATGCCGGGGCCGGCGATGATCAGATCACCGGCGGGGCGGGTGCGGATCTGCTTCTGGGCGGCGACGGTGCCGATCTCCTGACATGGAGCGTCGGTGGCGGCTCGGACGTGGCCGATGGCGGTGCAGGTGAGGATACCTACATCGTCAATGGCGACGCTTCGAACGAGGTGTTCCGCGTCTATGCCGCGAATGCCTGGACAGGCGCGCCGCTCGATGCCGGGGTCGACATCGTCATCACCCGCGACGCCGGCGACGGCGAACAGGTGATCGGCCAGCTCCGCAATATCGAGGAAATCCGGATCAACACGGCAGGAGGTGCCGACGATGTTCAGGTCATCGGCGATTTCAACCCGACCGCGCTGAACTTCAACACCATCACCATCGATGACGTGGACGGCGACGACAACGTGAACATCGAGGGCCTGACCTCGATCCACCGGATACTGTTCCGGACGGAAGGCAACAACAACACGGTCGTTGGCGCGGTGCGCGACACCGACGTGATCGTCCTTCCCGAGGGCTTCGACATGGTCGCGATGACGCGGTCGGCCGATCCCGCCACCGGGATGGTCACGATCACCGACGGAACGAACAGCGTCTCCTTCACCCCGGCCCGACCGGACGTGGAACCCGGTATCGTCCGGGCCGGCACGCCGCAGGCGGCCGCGTTCGAGCGTCAGACCATCGACCCGGTGACCGGCGAGGCGAGCGTGCCGCAAGGCGCCCTGGTGCTCGACAGTCTCGACGTCAGGGCCCTCGAGTACATGGTCGGAGCGACGGATGTGGCCCCGGTCCTTCCCCTCGAGGCTGGCGCGACGCGGGAAGAGGGCCAGCCGGGTATCATGCGCGGTGTCCGCGACCTGCCGGGTCTCGAGAATAATGAGGTGAACCCCGGCCAGGGGGCGGCGACGCAGCCCTTCATCCGCATCACCGACGCGCGCTACGGGGCACCGAACGACGAAGGCAACAGGGACGTCAACCCGATCTTCGACGGCATCGACCCGCGCAATGTCTCCAATGACCTCGGCGCGCAGGAGGCCGGCACGGCCAAGGCCGCTTCGGCGAACATGTTCCTGATGTCCTTCGGACAGTACTTCGACCACGGTCTGACCTTCATTCCGAAGGATGCGGCCAACGGCGTCATCCCGATCGGCGGCCCGGATACGGGTCGGCCGGGCGGCGACAACCCGGCGGATCTCACGCGCGCGAAGGTCATCGGCTTCGACGAGAACGGCGTGCCTCAGCATGAGAACATCACGTCTCCCTTCGTGGACCAGAACCAGGTCTATGGCTCGTCGGCCCAGATCGGGCGCCTCCTGCGCGAGCCCGGCGAGGAAGGCGGCCTCGGTGCGGGGATCTTCGGTGGCGCGCTTGACCCATCGCGCCCCGAAGGCACCGACTTCCGTCTCCTGCCCACGCTCCGGGAGGCGCTCGATGCCCATATCGAAGCCGGTACGCTCTTCGAGGCACCGGACGGACGCATGGTGACTTTGCAGGAGTACTACCCCGGCCTCAGGGCCGAGGACGGTTCCTATGATGGCGGCCTCGTGGCCGATCTTGTCGGTGATTTCATGGGCGAGGGCTGGCCGCTACTCATCGATACCAACCGATTCATCGATCTCCTCGACCATGCCATCGGCGGCGACGGCCGGGTGAACGAGAACATCGGCCTCACCTCGATGCACACGATCTTCGCGCGGAACCACAATTTCTACGTGGAGCAGCTGAAGTTGTCGGGTTTCCAGGGCACGGACGAGGAACTGTTCCAGGCCGCGAAGATCCTGAACGAGGCGGAGTATCAGCAGGTCGTGTTCAACGACTTCGCCGATGCGCTGATCGGGGGGCTCAAGGGCTCGGGTCGTCATGGCCATGACGAATACTTCCCCGACACCGACGCTTCGATCAGCCACGAGTTCGCGGGGGCGGTCTATCGCCTCGGCCATTCGATGATCGGCGAAACCCTGACGGTCATGGGGCCCGACGGGCAGCCGATGGACGTGCCGCTCTTCGATGCTTTCCTCAACCCGTCGAACGAACCGGGGATCTTCCGTTTCGATCATGATCGCGACCCGACCACGCCGGAGCTGACGGGGCAGGATGCGGTCGATGCGCTAGGCATGGGTCCGATGGGCTACACCCCGCAGCCCGGCTATGCCCAGTACGGCGCCGGTGCGGTTCTGGAGGGCATGGCGCTGCAACCCTCGGAAGAAGTCGACTTCAACATCGTGGACACCGTTCGGGACAACCTCGTGCGGGTCTCGGCCGACCTCTTCTCCTTCAACGTGGCGCGCGGCTGGGATCTCGGCCTCGGTACGCTGAACCAGGTGAAGATGGACCTTCGGGACTCGACCGACCGCTATGTCCGTGAAGCGATCGAGCTGTCGGACATGGCCATGGAACCCTACACATCGTGGGAGGACTTCCAGGCTCGCAACAACCTGTCCGACATGGTGATCGAGCAGTTCAAGTCGGCCTATCCCGACCTGATCCTCGGTGCCGACGAGGTGGCGTCCTTCCGCGAGATCAACCCCAAGCTCGACCTGGCGGAGAACGCGGACGGCAGTTTCACCGTCAAGGGGATCGACCGGGTGGACCTCTGGGTCGGCGGCCTTGCGGAAAGCCACATCAATGATGGCATCGTCGGGCATACCTTCTGGGTCGTGATACACGAGCAACTCGACCGCCTTCAGGAGGGCGACCGGTTCTACTACACCGATCGACTGGGCGAGATGCCGGTTTATGCCAACTTCATCAGCAACTCGACCATGGCCGACATCGTGGCTCGCAACACGGGGATCGAAGGGCTGGGCGTGAATGTCTTCAGCTACGAGCCGCAGTTCCCCGATACCGTGACTGAGTCTCCGATCGTCGAACCTCCGGTCAATGACGCACCCATGTCGGAGACCCCGGCGGACGACGCACCCGTGTCGGAGACCCCGGTGGACGACGCGCCCGTGTCGGAGACCCCGGTGGACGACGCGTCCGTGTCGGAGCCCCCTGTGGACGACGCGCCCGTGTCGGAGCCCCCGGCGGACGACGCGCCCGTGTCGGAAACCCCGGTGGATGACACACCCGTGTCGGAGCCCCCGGCGGACGACGCGCCCGTGTCGGAGACCCCGGTGGACGACGCGTCCATGTCGGAGCCCCCTGTGGACGACGCGCCCGTATCGGAGCCCCCTGTGGACGACGCGTCCGTGTCGGAGCCCCCTGTGGACGACACGCCCGTGTCGGAAACCCCGGTGGACGACGCGCCCGTGTCGGAGCCTCCGGTGGATGACGCGCCCGTGTCGGAGCCCCCGGCGGACGACGCACCCGTGTCGGAAGAGCCCACTCCGCCCGAACCGGAGCAGATCGCCCCGATCGTCGGCTTCGGCACCATTGGTGACGACGAGCTTGCGGGCGGCGTCGGTGATGACGTCCTGCTCGGGAACGGTGGCAACGACATTCTGCGGGGTGGCGACGGGGCCGATGTGCTCAACGGCAATGCAGGGACCGATGTCGTTTTCGGTGACGGTGGCGCGGACGTGATCGACGGCGGAGACGGCGAGGACGTGCTCTTCGGCGGAGCCGGGGACGATCTGTTCTTCCTGTCCGACGATGGGTCCATCGACATCGTCTTCGGCGGCGAAGGACAGGACCGGGTCGACCTCTCGGGCACCACGGCCGACCTCAGGATCGACCTCGGCAGCCTCTCGGATGTCGGCTCGATCCAGTCGGGGACGACGCTCGACCGCCTGTTCTCGATCGAGGACATCGTCAGCGGGGACGGCAACGATGTCATCACCGCGGGCAATTCCGCGAATGTCATCGCGACAGGCGAAGGCTCGGATACCGTGCGCTTCCTTTCGGCCGGGGCCGCAGACGGCGACCACATCGCCGACTTCGCACCGGGCGACCGGATCGACCTGTCGTCGATCGACGCGGTGCGCGGGGCGGCCGGCGACCAGGCATTCACCCTGGTGACCGAGGGCGAAGGGGCCGCCGGAGCGGGCAGCCTCGTGATGTCGACCGACGAGGACGGCAACACGGTGCTGACCGGACACCTCGACGACGACGGGCAGTCCGACTTCAGCCTGTCGGTCCGTTCGTCCCACACCCTCTCGCAGGACGACTTCAACTTCTAGGTCGGCCTCGACGATCCCGGTCCGCGCCCTTTCGCGGACCGGGCACACTTTTCCCTGACAAATCAATTTTTTCGACAGGTGGGAACCAATCATGAGCAAGGCCGGTACATTCACCGCCCGCAGGAAGGCGGCACGCCTCCTGACCCGTGACCTGAGGCGCTTCGGACTGGTGATTTTCCTCGTTTCGGGGCTGATCAACATACTCGCGCTTACCGGATCGATCTACATGATGCAGGTCTACGACCGCGTCCTGACGAGCGGGTCGATCGAGACCCTGATCGCCCTCTCCATCCTGGCCGTCGGCCTTTTCCTCTTCCACGGCGGTTTCGACGCGGTTCGGTCGGCGATCTTCGTGCGTCTCGGCGCCCGCCTCGACCGGCGCGTGTCGCCACTGGCGCACCGCGTCTCCCTCGACATGCCCCGCCATGGCTTCACGGCGGCCGAGGCGATGGAAAGGGCCCGGACGGTGGACACCCTGCGCGGCTTTTTCGGAAGCGGCGCCCCCGCCGCCATCTTCGACCTGCCTTGGGTTCCGATCTTCCTCGGGTTCGTGTGGCTGCTTCATCCCGTTCTCGGTGTCGTGACGCTCGCAGGCGCGGCCGTGCTTGCCGCGCTGACGGTGGTGTCGGAGCTCCTGTCGCGGAGCCTGACGCAGACGGCTCGCAACTCCATGGTCCGGCGCAACATCGCGGCGGAGTCGAACACCTCCAACGCCGACGTGATCGCCGCGATGGGGCTGGGCGACAGGGCCGTGGCACGTTTCATGAAGGCCAACGACGATCATCTTGAAACGCATACCAGGACCGCCGCGACCGGGGCTGCGATCACCTCGCTGTCCCGGACGCTGCGCATGGTCCTGCAATCCGCGCTTCTCGGCCTCGGGGCCTACTTTGCCCTGCAGGGGCAACTCACGCCGGGCGCGATCATCGCGGTGTCCGTGGCCTCGTCGCGGGCGCTCGCGCCGATCGACCAGGTGATCGGCGGTTGGCGGAACATCCTCGCCGCCCGCCACGCCTACCGCCAGCTGAAGGATACGATCCAGCAATGCGTGCAGGAGGAAGGACGCTTCCCCGGCCTGCCGCTGCCCAAGAACTCTCTCAGTGTCGAGAACCTGACGGTGGCTTCGCCCGCCACGGGACGGGTGCTTCTCAGCGACGTATCCTTCGAGCTCAAGGCCGGACAGGCGATGGCGGTGGTGGGCCCCAGCGGCGGCGGCAAATCGACCTTGATGCGGGCACTTGCCGGCATCTGGTCCCCGCTCCGGGGTGCTGTCCGGTTCGACGATGCCAGCCTCGCGCATTACGACCCGGCCATGCGGGGCAGTTTCCTCGGCTACCTGCCGCAGGAGGTGAACCTTTTCACCGGCACCATCGTGGAGAACATCAACCGCTTCGGATCCGGCGATGAAAGCGCCGTCTACGAGGCGGCCAGCAAGACCGGCATCCATCGCATGATCGCGGAACTTCCCGAAGGCTACGACACGCAGGTGGGTGCGATGGGCACGGCACTCTCCGCCGGTCAGCGTCAGCGGATCGGCCTCGCCCGCGCGCTTTTCGGCAATCCCTTCGTGGTCCTGCTCGACGAGCCGAACGCCTCGCTCGATGCGGTGGGGGAGCGTGCGCTGAACGACACGATCCGAGACATCCGCGCGCGAGGGGGCATCGTCATCGTCGTCGCCCACCGTCCCAGTGTGCTCGCCGCCGTCGACACGGTTGCGGTGATCCACGGCGGCAAGCTCGCGGCCGTAGGCCCGAAGGAAACCGTGATCTCCAGTCGCGGCGGACAGATCTTCACCACCGTGAGCGGAGATGGCGCGCAGCGCACGGCTGTCGCGGCCGATGCGGCGGTCTGAGAGGAGCAGGCCCTAATGAGCGCCCATATCTCGATCGCGCACCGTGGCCGGACGGCCGCCCCCCGGCTCGGGGATGCCTTCCGAGAGGCGGACGCCGAAGGCCACCGCGCCTCGCGCTGGCCATGGAGGGGGTTCGTCTTTCTCCTTGGTCTCGGAGCGCTCTTCACCGCCCTGTCCGCGCGCTCGTCCGGTGTCACGGAAGCCGGTGCGGATGCCGCAAGGACCGTCGATGGCGGTGACGCGCCGGGCATCGAGATCATCGATCCGGACGCGCCGGCCCTGCAATCGGAGGTTCCGGCCGACGAGGTGGAGGGAACCGGCGGGCCGTCGCCCTCGCCCGAGAGCCAGTCGGCATCGGGTGCCGCCTCGTCCGGCGGCGAGGGTCTCTTGCCGGTGGCGGCGCCGGGGGGCCTGTCCCCGACGATACCGGGAGAGATGCACCATCCCGGAACCGCCGGCCCGGTCGCCATCGGGACGGGCGCCATCGCCATGCCCGCAGCTCCACCGACGGCGATAGGTGCGCCTCAGGTCCCAGCCCGCGTATCGGGACCGACCGGTCCCGATGCGGTTTCCCCCGAGCCTGACGCCAAAGGTGAGGATGCTCGCGTCGAGCCTGCAGTCCCCACGGGTTTCGATGATCTCATCGAGGATCTCGACAGCCTGCTCGGCCGCTTTCCCGAGATCCATGCCAGGGAGATCATGGATTACGCGGTCGGGGACATCCTGCGCGAGGTGCCGGCCGAACGCCTCTTTTCGTCGCCGGACGAGGCCACGGGCCCAGGTGCGGCAATACTTCAGGAAGCGGTACACCGTCTGTCCGGCGGTTCCGCGCGGGAAGAATTCCTGCCTCCCGCTGCGTCCGTTTCCGTCGGACCAGGGGATCCATCCATGGCGGGAGCGATGTTCGCCGGTGCGGACGGCCTGACCCAGGACCTCAACGGCTTCGGCTTTCTTTAAGGCTCTTTTCTACTGTCCAGGAGTATTTTCGAGATGACCAGACAGACTTCCGGAACCCCCGCTTCGAAAGGCGAGATCGGAATGGCGCGCCCGCTGATCGCGGCTTTCGTCATGGCGGTTGCCCTGCTGGGCGGCGTCGGCAGCTGGGCCGCGACGGCACGGCTGAACGCGGCGATCATCGCGAACGGGGAGGTCAAGGTCGACCGCGAGTTGCGGCTGGCCCAACACCCGACGGGCGGAGCGATCGCGGAGATACTGGTGGCTCCCGGCGACAGGGTGCAGGCCGGAGACGTGCTGGCGCGGCTGGACACGCGGGAGATCGAAACGGAACTCGACCTCGTGCTGGGCGAGTTGCTCGACCTTCGGGTCCGGGCCGCGCGGCTGGACGCCGAACGCAATCTCTCCGACGTCATGAGCGTGCCACAGGGTCTCGAACTCGAGGATGCAGGTGTCTTGCGGGCTGTCGAGGGGGAGACGCGGCGCTTCGAGGATCGTCTCGGCGAGCGGCTGGCGCGTCATGAAATGCTGTCTCTGAGGCTGGAGCGCAGCGTCCGTGCTGCGCGCGCCCTGGAGGCGCGCCATCACGCACTCCAGCGTCAATCGGTTCTCGCCGACGAAGCGCTGGCCCGGAATACCGAACTCGCGGAGCGCGGCGTCATGTCGGAAAGCGGTCTTGCCGAAGCCGAGGCAGCCCAAGCCCGGCTGGTTGGCGAACTCGCCGCCGTGGCGGCGGAGATCGAGACGAACGAGATAGAGCGCCGCGAGATCGCGGCGGAGATCGATGGCCTCGACCGCGGCTTCTCGTGGGATGCGCATCGCCAACTCCGCGAGATCGAGCCGCGGATCAGTGAGCTCGAGCTGCGGATCGTTCAGGCCGAGGCCAGGCTCGAACTATCCGCGATCCGCGCACCGGTTGCCGGAACCGTCAACGAACTCATGGTCAACACCGTGGGCCAGGTTCTGCCGGCGGGGCAGACGCTGGCGTCCATCGTGCCGAGCGACGCGCGCCTCGTGATCGAGTTCCGCGTCGATACCGTCGACATCGACCAGGTCGCCGCCGGACAGGATGCGCGCCTTCGGTTCCTGTCCTTCGACCAGCGCACGACGCCGGAGATCGCTGGCGTCGTCTCCTACGTCGCGCCAGCCGGCGTTTCCGATGCAACGAGCGGCCAAACCTATTTCGTCGCCACCGCCCGTCCTGCCGAAGCCACGGGGGCGGACGCACCTGCGCGCCTCGTTCCGGGCATGCCGGTCGAAGTCTATATCCAGACCGATGCACGTACCCCCCTGGAGTACCTGCTTCAGCCACTGCACGACGGTCTTCTCCGGGCGATGTCGGAAGGCTGAGTTGCGCGGGACAGCGATGGCGTCGACCTTGTGGGAGAACGGCTTTGCGACAGGCGGAAGAAAGCGGACTGATGCGACGGGCGCTGTTCGCCATCGGCCATGTCTGGACGAGGCTCGGCCTCGTCACGCAAACCCTGCTGCTGGTGGCGCTGACCCTGTGGGCCATGCAGCTTGCAGCGGCGGAAGCCGAGCGGCGCTTCGCCCGGCACTACCTCTTCGAGACGGCGATGGAACTCGAACAGGCGATCGTCCGGGCCTTGTTCCTGCAATATCTTCCAGATCTGTCGGCCGGTGAGGATCCTTCGGCCGATCGGCTCGCCGCCATGGACGCGGCCCTTTCGCCGCACTTCGTCGCCGGGCACTTCGACATGGTCAAGCTCTGGTCCACCGATGGCCGCCTGATCTACTGGAGTCACGGGCGAACGGCGTCCGGGCATGTTGCGGACGATGCACTCGCGCGGGCATTGGGCGGCGAGACGGTCGTTGCCCTCGTCGAAGGCGAAGACGCCTCGGTGCCCGGGACCGTGTTCCCGGGGGGCGACGTCTACGAGATCTATGTCCCGCTCTACAATGCGCGCGGCGAGACCGTGGCGATCGGCGAGATCTACTGCCGCTTCGATGTTTTGTTGGGCAGGGTCGGCGAGGTCGCGAGGCGCATGGAACAGGCAAGTTTTCTTGCGCTGGTCGCGGGTCTTGCGGCGCTCTGTGCGCTGGTCGGCATCGCGCAGGTCCGCATCTCCCGGAGCGAGAGCAGTCTCGCCCGCATGCGGAACAGCGAGATGGATCTGGCGCTACGCAACCGTGTCCTGAACCGTGAGCTCGACCGGCTGCGTCATGAATGGCCCCGGGCGGGCGAATACGGTGTGACGCGCATACGGGCCGAGTTGCGTGACGGTCCGATGCAGCTGCTGTCGCTCGCGGCTCTGTACACGAGCCAGATCGTCAGTCGCGATAGCTGTCGGCACCAGGTTCGGCGCGCTCGGGACCTTACATCCGAGGCCCTCGAGGCGCTGCGCGGCCTGATCTCCGAAACGACATCTCCGGACCAGTCGGCGCAAGGTTCCTTCGATGTCGCGGACCGTGCCATCGCGGAGTTCGAGGACCAGACAGGCCGCACCGTGACGCGCAACTGGACAGAGGCAAGGGGCATCTGCGCGCGGGTGTCTCCCGAGGCCGTCGCGGAGGTCCTTCTCCTCGTGCTTTGCGCGTGCGACCGTCACACGTCCGAGGACGAGATCCGTGTCTCGGCGGTTCGCGGCGCGGCTGGGCTGCAAATCGTCGTCGAGTGCCCCTTGCGGTGGAAAGGCCAAGGGCATGCGGGTGCGGCGCGCGCCCCCTCCGACGAGGTCATGGCGGATCTCGGCCGGCTTCGGTCGGAAACCGGCCGGTCCGGCTTCGATCTGGATTGGTCGGAAAACACGGGACGCCTGCGCGTGGTGGCACGGTTGCCCGGCGACCCCGCTACCTGATAGCGGCTGTCGCGGCCCGGTCACGCTGAACCGTCAGGGCGACTTCGACCCGGTTCTTCGCGTTCAGTTTCTGCATGATCTGCGTCATGTAGTACTTGACCGTCTTCTCCGAGATCGAAAGCGTCCGGGCGATCGATTTGTTGGACGCTCCGTTCAGGAGTTGCTCGACGATCTGGGCCTCGCGATAGCTCAGGTCATAGGAGGGCTGCTCGGCCTTCTGGCGCGACCGCTCGGTGATCGTCTTGAGGCACCGACCGGCAATCCCGGGCGAAAGGTATTCCCGCCCTTCCGACACTGAGCGCAGCGCCCGGAAGAGTTCGTCGCTGCTGCTGCCCTTCACGACATAGCCGAGAGCGCCCGCCTCGATCGCGTCAAGGCAGTCGGTCGTCTCAGCGGAGGCCGTGAATACAAGGATGTTACGAGATCCCTGCCCTCCCGTCACGGAGCGGATCGCATCCAGTGTGCTGCCGGGCATTTTCAGATCGACGACAACCACGTGCGGGTCGGACGAATCCACGACTTCGAGCAGGTCGCCCGCCGTCGATCCGCTGGCCACGACCTCGAATTCCGGCTGCTGGGAGATGATGCTGCACAGGGCATCGCGAACAATGGGATGGTCGTCCAGTACGGCCACTTTCACGGGCATTATCGAACTCGCTCCAATACGCGTGGCCGAATGGAAATTTTCGCTTCGGCGATGCGCCCTGACACAGCAAGCTGTGCCATCGGGGATCAAAAAATGATTGGTCGAAGAAACCGGCCACCCTTCTACGGCTTGCCGAAGGGTAAGTCATTGATTCGATGCATTTGTGTCGGAAATGACGACAGTCCTGCACCGACCGTTGAATTCCGGAGCAATCGGAAACGGGCGCCGCCTTTTGAAAAAAGGCATCTGCCCGCTCCCTGCATTGCCAAGGCGGATTTCCTGCCGGGGCGCCTGGTACAGCGCCCGGAACAGGCTCAGCCGAGCACCTCGCGGATCGCCTCCGCCGTGACGGAGACGACGGTGTCCGCCTCTTCCCGGCTGAGGCAGAGCGGCGGGGCGTAGCCCAGGATGTCGCCCTGCGGCATGGCCCGCGCGATGACCCCGCGCTTGGCCATCGCCCCGACGATGCGCGGCACGACCTTGTCGGCGGCATCAAAGAAGGTACGGCTTTCGCGGTCCTTCACCAGTTCCACGGCGGTCAGCATGCCCTCGCCTCGCACCTCGCCGAGATTGGGGTGCTCGGCCAGCGCCTCCGCCATCGTCCGCGTCAGGTAGGGTCCGACCTCGCCCGCGTTTGCGACGAGGTTCAGGCTGTCCAGAAGCTTGAGGTTGGCGACTCCCGCCGCGGCCCCGATGGGATGGGCCGAGTAGGTCCAGCCGTGGCCGAGCGGGCCGAACTCGTCGGTGCCCTTCTCCAGAACCTTCCAGACGCCTTCGGATACGATCGTGCCAGAAAGGGGGGCGTAGGCCGAGGTCAGGCCCTTGGCGATGGTCATGATGTCGGGCGTGATGCCGTAGAAGGGCGAGGCGAACATGGACCCCAGCCGCCCGAAGCCCGTGACCACCTCGTCGGCGATCAGGAGGATGTCATGCTTGCGCAGGATCGGCTCGATCGCCTGCCAGTAGCCCGCGGGCGGAGGCACGATGCCCCCCGTGCCGAGCATCGGCTCGGCGATGAACGCGGCGATGGTGTCGGCGCCCTCGCGCTCGATCAGCGCCTCGAGGTCTGCGGCGCATTGCGCGGTGAACTGCTCTTCCGTCTGGGAGATGTCCTGGCGGCGGAAATAGTAGGGCGAGGTCGTGTGCAGCACGGTGTCGAACGGCAGGTCGAACTTCTGGTGGAAGAGCGAGAGGCCCGTGAGCGAGCCGGACATGAGCCCCGAGCCGTGATAGCCGCGCCACCGCGAGATGATCTTCTTCTTCTCGGGCCGGCCGAGGATGTTGTTCATGTACCAGACGAGCTTGATGTTGGTCTCGTTCGCATCCGACCCGCCGAGGCCGAAATAGACCCGGGACATGTGATCGGGCGCGCGCTCCATCACCATGTGGGCCAGCGTGATCGAGGCCTCGGTGCCGTGCCCGACATAGGCGTGGTAATAGGCGAGCTCGCGGGCCTGTTCGGCGATGGCCTCGGCCACTTCCTGCCGGCCGTAGCCGATGTTCACGCAATAGAGCCCGGCGAAGGCGTCGAGCAGCCGGTTCCCATCGCGGTCGGTGATATGGCAGCCCTCGGCAGACTTGATGACCCGGCCGGGTGCCTCGCCGCGGGCGTGCTGGGCGAGATGCGTCGAGGGGTGGAGGAAGCTCTCCCGGTCCCATTTCGCAAGCTGGTCGTTTGTGAGCATGGCCGTCTCCTTTGTCGTTTGCGGCGACAGTATCAGGGAGCTTGGACGGATGGCAGGGGGGGGCACGCGCCGGGGCATCG
>NZ_JAOPHT010000019.1 GCF_025515305.1 Roseicyclus sediminis | reverse complement strand
TGGCCGGGGCAGGGGCGGCGGCGGGCGCGCTGCCAATGGCGTCCGCGCTTTCGCCCTCTTCCAGAAGCACGGCGATCGGCGCGTTGACCTTCACGCCCTCGGTTCCCTCGGCCACGAGGATCTTGCCGATCACGCCCTCGTCCACGGCCTCGAATTCCATCGTCGCCTTGTCGGTCTCGATCTCGGCGAGGATGTCGCCGGCGCTTACCGTGTCGCCCTCCTTCACCAGCCATTTGGCCAGCGTGCCGTCCTCCATGGTCGGGCTCAGGGCGGGCATAAGGATTTCGGTCGGCATGGTCGCGGCTCTCCCTTCTCGGTGTCCCGGGGCCTCAGCGCCCGGGTTCGAGCGTGATCTGGTCGAAGGGCGCCCGGGGGCGGGCGCCGGAATGAAGCGTGCGGATCGCGTGCACGAGCGCGTGGGCGCGCGCCTCGATCCATTCATAAGCGGCCTGGTGCGGCACCTTCTCGTCGGTGCCGTGCTCGGCGGACAGGAGCGCCTCGGGGATCCGCGCAACCACCTCGGCCCCGTCGATGTCGAGGCCGATGCGGTAGGCGTCGGAGGCCTGCGTCTTGCCGAGCACGCGCATCATCCGCGGTAGGTCACCTGCTTGACGGCCTCGATCACTTCGGCCGTGGAAGTCAGGGCGAGCTTCTCGAGGTTCGCGGCATATGGCATCGGCACGTCCTTGCCGGTGCAGTTCAGGACCGGTGCATCGAGGTAATCGAAGGCGTGGGTCATGATGTAGGCCGACAGGTGATTGCCGATGGAGCAGACCGGGAAGCCTTCCTCGACGGTCACGCAGCGGTTGGTCTTCATGACGCTCGCGATCAGCGTGTCGTAATCGATCGGGCGCAGCGTGCGCAGGTCGATCACCTCGGCGTCGATGCCGTCCTTCGCCAGTTCCTCGGCGGCCTCGAGCGCGTAAGTCATGCCGATGCCAAAGCTGACGATGGTCACGTCCGTGCCCTCGCGCCAGATCCGCGCCTTGCCGAAGGGGATCGTCAGGTCATCGATCTGCGGGACGTCGAAACTGCGGCCGTAGAGGATCTCGTTTTCGAGGAAGATCACCGGGTTGGGGTCGCGGATCGCGGTCTTGAGAAGGCCCTTGGCGTCGGCCGCCGAGTAGGGCTGCACGACCTTCAGGCCGGGGATATGGGAATACCACGCCGCGTAGTCCTGGCTGTGCTGGGCGCCGACGCGGGCCGCCGCGCCGTTGGGACCCCGGAACACCATCGGCGCGCCCATCTGACCGCCCGACATGTAGAGCGTCTTGGCCGCCGAGTTGACGATGTGGTCCATCGCCTGCATGGCGAAGTTGAACGTCATGAACTCGACGATGGGCTTCAGCCCGCCGAAGGCCGCGCCGACGCCGAGGCCCGCGAAGCCGTGCTCGGTGATCGGCGTGTCGATCACGCGGCGTGGGCCGAACTCGTCCAGCAGCCCTTGCGTCACCTTGTAGGCGCCCTGGTACTCGGCCACTTCCTCGCCCATCACGAAGACGGTCTCGTCGCGGCGCATTTCCTCGGCCATCGCGTCGCGGAGCGCTTCGCGGACCGTGGTCTTCTTCATCTCGGCATCGGCCGGCCAGTCGGGCGAGGCGTTCGACTTAGGCGCGGCGGGGGCCGGGGTCGCCGGAACGGCCGGAGCCGCGGGCGCAGCGGAAGGGGCGGGGGCCTCGGCGGCGGGCGCGGCTGCGCTTGCTCCGTCCGGGACGCTCTCACCTTCTTCTACAAGAATGGCGATCGGGCTGTTGACCTTCACGCCCTCGGTGCCCTCCGCCACGAGGATCTTGCCGATCACGCCCTCGTCCACGGCCTCGAATTCCATCGTCGCCTTGTCGGTCTCGATCTCGGCGAGGATGTCGCCGGCCGAGACCGTGTCGCCCTCCTTCACCAGCCACTTGGCCAGCGTGCCGTCCTCCATCGTGGGGGAGAGCGCGGGCATGAGAATTTCGGTTGCCATCGTCGTCGTCTCCCCTCAGGCGTCCTGCGGCGCCACTTCGGCGTAGATATCGGTCCAGAGCTCTTCGAGTGCGGGCTCGGGGCTCTCCTTCGCGAACTCGGCGGACTCGTTCACGATATCCTTGATTTCCTTGTCGATCTTCTTGAGATCGTCCTCGGATGCGTGCCCGCCCGTCAGCAGCAGCTGGCGCACGTGCTCGATCGCGTCGCGCTTCTCGCGCATCTCCTGCACCTCTTCCCGCGTGCGGTATTTCGCGGGGTCGGACATGGAGTGGCCGCGGTAGCGGTAGGTCATGACCTCGAGGATGTAGGGGCCCTTGCCCGCGCGGCAGTGCGCGACGGCCTTCTCGCCCGCGGCCTTCACGGCCAGCACGTCCATGCCATCGACCGCCTCGCCCGCGATGCCATAGGCCGCGCCCCGTTCCCAGAAGTCGGGGGACTTCGTGGCGCGCTTGACGCTGGTGCCCATGGCGTACTGGTTGTTCTCGATCACGAAGATGACCGGCAGGCTCCAGAGTTCGGCCATGTTGTAGGTCTCGGCGACCTGGCCCTGGTTGGCGGCGCCGTCGCCGAAATAGGCGAAGGTCACCCGGTCGTTGCCGAGGTACTTGTCCGCGAAGGCGAGGCCCGCGCCGATCGGCACCTGGGCCGCAACAATCCCGTGGCCGCCGTAGAAATGTTTCTCTTTCGAGAACATGTGCATGGAGCCGCCCTTGCCCTTGGAGTAGCCCCCCTCGCGGCCCGTCAGCTCGGCCATCACACCCCGGGGGTCCATCCCGCAGGCCAGCATATGACCGTGGTCGCGGTAGGAGGTGACGCGCTTGTCGCCCTCGCTTGCGGCGGCCTCCAGGCCGACGACGACGGCCTCCTGACCGATGTAGAGGTGGCAGAAGCCCCCGATCAGGCCCATGCCGTAAAGCTGACCGGCCTTTTCCTCGAATCGGCGGATCAGCAGCATGTCGCGGTAGTGGGCCTTCAGCTCATCGGCCGAGACATTCGGCTTGGCGGCTGATCTGGACGCGGTTTTCCGGGTCGCCATGGCTGTCGGGACCTCCCCGTGCAATGAGATAGTTTAACGTTGAACTATCCATAGCAAAGCCGGGGCGCGATGACACCCCCCGTTTTCCTGATAAGGTGACGCAGGGCCGCCGGGCCGCCATGCGTCCAGTGCAATAATGCCCGGGCGGGGGGATGTCAGGGCAGGACGATCTCGTCGGGGCGGGTGTAGCCCAGCACGTCGCGGGCGCGTTCGTCCAGCAGGTCGAGATCGAGGAAGTCGTCCGAGAGCCGCCGGGTCAGGATTTCCATGCGCGCGTTCTCGGCCTCCAGCCGGGCCAGTTCGATCGACAGGCGGTCGGACTCGGCCTCGATCTGGATGCGACGAAAGAGGCCGTAATTCCCCTGCACCGCGGTGAAGGTGAAGTAGGCGCCCACCAGCACGAGCGCGGTGGTGATCCCGAGTCCGGTGAAGGAGATCGAACGGAACATGCCTCTGCCTCTGCCTCGGACGCCTCTGACGGGCGTCTCGTCGGAAGAGATTCGCATAACGTCGGGTAAAAGGGAATCCCCCCGCGACAGAATGATTCGCGGCCCCTATCCTTTCGCCGGGGAGGTGTTGCCATGGAGCCGACATCGACGCTTGCGGACCATGAGGTCACGAACCAGCCGCCCGCGCGCGGGAACCGCGACCTCTGGGGCGGGGACCCGGTGCTTGCGACCCACGCGAAGGGCGCCGGGGTCGGGGACCATGCCCGCGCCCTCGGCACGGTCGGGGCCGCCGCCTGGGCGCGCGAGGCGAACACCCGCCTGCCTGAGCTTCGGCTCTTCGATGCGGGCGGGCGACGGCTCGACGAGGTGGGGTTCACCGACGGCTATCACCGGCTGATGGCGCTGGGCCTCGGGGCGGGCTACGCCGGCGGGCCCTGGACGGGGGGAAGCCACCTGACCCATGCGGCCATGGTCTACCTGCACAGCCAGGTGGAGCCCGGCACCTGCTGCCCGATGACGATGACCTATGCCGCCGTCCCCGCGCTGGCTGCGGCCCCCGCGCTTGCCGCCGACTGGGTGCCGAAGCTGACGGCGCGCGACTACGATCCGGCGGTCGCCCCCCTGTCGGCCAAGCGCGCGGCGACGCTGGGCATGGCGATGACGGAGAAGCAGGGCGGCTCGGACGTGCGCACCAACACGACGCGGGCCGAGCGCGCGGGAGAGGGCTGGCGCCTCACCGGGCACAAGTGGTTCTGCTCGGCGCCCATGTCGGACGGGTTTCTCACGCTCGCGCAGACGCAGGTCGGGCTGAGCTGCTTTCTCGTGCCCCGCTGGCTCGAGGACGGGACGCGCAACGGGGTCCACCTGCTGCGCCTGAAGGACAAGCTCGGCAACCGGGCCAATGCCTCGGCCGAGATCGAGTATCACGGCGCGCTGGCGCATCTTCTCGGCGAGGACGGGCAGGGCGTGCGCACCATCCTGACCATGGTGCACCACACCCGCCTGGACACCGCGATGGCGCCCGCGGGCCTGATGCGGGGCGCGCTCGACCACCTGTCGCACTGGGTCCGGCACCGCACCGTCTTCCAGCGGCGGCTTGCCGACCAGCCGCTGATGCGCGCGCTTCTGTGCGACCTCGTCCTCGACTGGGAGGGGGCAACGGCGCTGGGCTTCCACGTCGCGCGCGCCTTCGACGATCCCTCTCGCGCGCCCTTCGCCCGCATCGCGGTGGCGCTGGCGAAGTTCCTCAACAACAAGCTCGCCCCCCGCGTCATCGTCGAGGCGATGGAGGGGCTGGGCGGCATGGGCTACGTCGAGGACACGCCCCTGCCGATGCTCTACCGCGAGGCGCCCCTGAACGGCATCTGGGAAGGGTCGGGCAACGTCATCTGCCTCGACATCCTGCGCACGCTCGCTCGGGACCCCGCGGCTGGCGCGCTGCTCGCCGCCGACCTCGACGCGGCGCGCGGCGCGGATCGGCGCTATGACGCTGCACTTGCCGCCCACCGGGCGCGCTGGCCCGGCCTGCCCGACGAGGCCGAGGCGCGCTGGTTCGCCGAACGCACGGCGCTTCTGCTGACCGCGTCCGTGCTGGTCCGGGCCGCGCCGGAGGCGGTGGCGGATGCCTTCGTCGCCACCCGCCTCGACGGCGCGCGCGGCCATGTCGCCGGGAGCCTCGGCCCCCCCGACATGTCCGCGCTTCTCGCGCGCCTTGGCCCGGAATTCAGGTGATCGAGGCGGCGTAGATGCTGTCGATCGTTTCGGCGATCGTGGCGTTGAAGTCCTCGTCCGACTGCTGCGCCGAAAGCCCCTCGGTCAATGCGCGGCTGAAGCTCGCGATCATCCCGTGGTTCTCGGCCAGTTTCGCGTTCGCCTCGTCGCGGGAATACCCGCCCGAGAGCGCCACGACCCGCAGCACCTTGGGATGCGCGATCAGCGGCGCGTAGAGGTTGGCCTTGGTCGGCAGCGACAGCTTCAGCATGACCGGCTGATCCTGGCCTTCGAGGTGCTTCAGGATCGAGGCGAGCAGCATGTCCTCGGCTTCGGCCTTGTCGGCGATCGAGATCGTGACCTCGGGCTCGAGGATCGGCACGAGGCCCTTGGCAAGCACCGCCCGCCCGAGCTCGAACTGCTGGGCGACGATCGCCTCGATCCCCTCCGCGTTCGCCGCCGAGACGACCGAGCGTTCCTTCGTGCCGAAGATGCCGTGCGCCACGGCCCGGTCGAGCAGGTCGTCGAGCCCCGGGATCGGTTTCATCAGCTGCACGCCGTTTTCCTCGGCCTCCAGCCCCTTGTCGATCTTGAGGAAGGGGACGACGCCGCGTTCCTCCCACAGGAATTTCGCGGAAGGCTTGCCGCCCATCTCGCGGTCCATCGTCTTCTCGAACAGGATCGCGCCCACGACCTTCTCGCCGGTGAAGGCGGGCGCGGTGGCGATCCGGGTCCGCATCTGGTGGATGAGATCGAACATCTCGTCCTCGGAGGCATACGCGTCCTCCCCGATCCCGTAGAGGCGCAGCGCCTTGGGCGTCGAGCCGCCCGACTGGTCCAGCGCGGCGATGAACCCATTGCCGCTTTCCATCTGCTCGCGCATCTCAGCGTTCGTCATGTGTCACACCCTCAATGTTTTGCTCAAATGACCCACCCGGGCCCGAGCAATAGGGGGACGCGACGGACCTGTCCATCATGGTGGCGCAAACATGAGGCGACGAAGGGCTTCAGCCCTGTTCGAGTGCCGCCACCCCCGGCAAGGTCTTGCCCTCCATCCATTCCAGGAAGGCGCCTCCGGCCGTCGAGATGTAGCTGAACTTCTCGGCCGCGCCCGCGCGGTTCAGCGCCGCGACGGTGTCGCCGCCGCCCGCCACAGAGACCAGCGCGCCTTCCGCGCTGCGCTCGGCGGCATGGGTGGCCGCGGCGTTGGTGGCCGCGTCGAACGGCTCGATCTCGAAGGCGCCGAGCGGGCCGTTCCAGATCAGCGTCCTCGCCCGGTCGATGGCGTCACGGACGCGCGCCACGCTCTGCGGCCCGGCATCGAGGATCATCGTGTCCGCCGGCACGGCGGTGACGGCGACCGTGGTGTTGTCGGCGTTCGCGGCGAATTGCTCGGCCACGACGACGTCGGTGGGCAGGATCACCTCACAACCCGCGGCGCGCGCCCTGGCGAGGATGTCGCGGGCCGTCTCGCCCAGATCGTGCTCGCAGAGCGACTTCGCCACGTCCACGCCTTCGGCCGCGAGGAAGGTGTTCGCCATACCGCCGCCGATCACCAGCATGTCGACCTTCTCGACGAGGTTCCCCAGGAGGTCGAGCTTGGTCGAGACCTTCGCGCCGCCCACCACGGCGAGAACCGGCCGCTCGGGATTACCGAGCGCCGCCTCGAGCGCCTTCAGTTCCGCCTCCATCAGCCGCCCGGCGCAGCACGGCAGGAGATGCGCAAGCCCCTCGGTCGTGGCATGGGCCCGGTGCGCGGCCGAGAAGGCGTCGTTGCAGTAGACATCGCCGAGCGCGGCATAGGATCGGGCCAGGTCGGGGTCGTTCTTCTCCTCGCCGGGATCGAAGCGCGTGTTCTCCAGAAGCGCGACGCTTCCCGCTGGCAGCGCTTCGAGCGCGGCGCGGTCAGGCGCCTCGAGGAAGGCCACCGGCTGCCCGAGCGCGGCCTCGAGCGCGGGCACGACCTGTCTCAGAGACATCTCGGGCACGACCTTGCCCTTGGGGCGCCCGAAATGCGCGAGCAGGACCGGCCGTCCGCCTTTCGCGAGAATGTCCTTCACCGTCGGCACGATGCGCTCGATCCGCGTCGCATCGGTCACCCGGCCATCCTCGACCGGCACGTTGATGTCGACGCGGGTCAGCACGATCCTTCCCGCCAGGTCCAAGTCGTCGAGGGTTTTCCAGGTCATCGCGGCCTCCCGGTTCCTGCGTCGTGATAGCAGAGCCTCGCCGCGGCGACAGCGGTTTTCGCGCCTCCGGCGGGCGTATTTTGGGAAAGATGAAGCCGCGGACGACTGCTGCCGCGGTCTTCATCTTTCTTCAAATACGCACTTCGCGACGCCCGCCCTGTCTCAGAGGTACTTGCCCATTTCGACCGCCGTGTCGCTCATCCGGTTGGAGAAGCCCCACTCGTTGTCGTACCACGTCAGGATCCGGCAGAGATTGCCGTCCATGACCTTGGTCTGGTCGGTGTGGAAGATGGACGAGTGCGGATCGTGGTTGAAGTCCATCGAAACGAGCATCTCGTCGGTATAGCCGAGGATCCCCTTCAGCGGGCCCGAGCCGGCAGCGGCGCGGATCGCGTCGTTTATCTCCTCCACGCTCGTGTCGCGGGCGGCCTCGAAGGTCAGGTCCACGACCGAGACGTTCGGCGTGGGCACGCGCACCGCCACGCCGTCGAGCTTGCCGTTCAGCTCGGGAAGGACGAGGCCCACGGCGCGGGCCGCGCCCGTCGAGGTCGGGATCATCGACATCGCCGCCGCGCGGGCGCGGTAGAGGTCCTTGTGCATCGTGTCGAGCGTCGGCTGGTCGCCGGTATAGGAGTGGATCGTCGTCATGAAGCCGCGCTTGATGCCCACCGCCTGGTTGAGGACATGGGCCACCGGCGCGAGGCAGTTCGTGGTGCACGAGGCGTTCGAGACGATCAGGTCGTCTTTCGTCAGCTCGCCGTGGTTCACCCCGTAGACGATGGTCTTGTCGGCCCCCTTCGAGGGCGCGGAGACCAGAACCCGGCTCGCGCCGTTCTCGAGGTGGATCTGCGCCTTCTCCTTGTCGGTGAAGATGCCCGTGCATTCCATGACGATGTCGATGTGCTTCCATGGCAGCTCGGCGGGATTGCGGATCGCCGACACCTCGATCGGCCCGCGGCCCACGTCGATGGTGCTTTCGGTCGTCGTCACCGTCGCCGGGAAACGGCCGTGCACGCTGTCGTAGCGCAGGAGATGGGCGTTGGTCTCGACCGGGCCCAGGTCGTTGATCGCCACCACCTCGATATCGGTGCGCCCCGATTCCACAATGGCGCGCAAAACGTTGCGCCCGATGCGTCCGAAGCCGTTGATCGCTACCTTGATGGCCATGATTCCTCCGAAATGCTTTGCGTTCCGCGCCTGTCAGGGCGGGAAATGTTACCGCTAACGGTGGTATCAGCCGTGCGCGGCCTCTGCAAACGACAATGCGGTGACAGTGGCCTCAGCACAAGCCCCGGCGCCCTAGCGCCAGAAGGCGGCCCAGTCGAGCAGGTCGACGAATTCCAGCGCCAGGAAGAACAGGACACGCCCCCCGTTGAGGACGAGATCGGCGAGGACCGCCGCGACGATGACGGCGGCAAGCCAGGCCGCCACGGTGTTTGTCATGTCATGCTCCGCCGGTTCCGCAGGTCTGCCCCCGGGGCGCACACTGACACGCGGCGCGGCACCGGGCCAAGCCCCGTTTCGCGCCGCGTGGCGGAGGTCCGTGCCGTTACTTGCTGGCCGCCGCGCCGCCGCTTCCGGCGCCGGTCTGCAGCGTCAGGACCGAGGGGCAGGTCTCGGTGCCATAGGTGCCGACCCAGATGTCATAGACCCCGTTGCGGGCCGGCGCGATGGAGATTGCGGGGTCGAGGCCGCCGCCTTCGTCGTCGCTGAAGAACCACTCGCCGGTTGCGTCGTTCACCAGAAGGACGGTGTCGCAATCGCCGGAGACCGAAAGGGTGAGGGATTCGTCGGCCGCCGCGCCCGACAGGGTGAGTTCGAAATCGGGCGCCTCGACGATCCAGCCGTAACCGGGCGCGCTGCCGCAGGCACCAAGATCGATGTTCCCGCCGGCGATCACGTCGAAGGAAAGGCCGCCCTGGAGTTGTCCGGCGCCGTAGCCGAGCGGCGCGCCGCCGAGCCCGACATCGGGGCAGGACTGGGCCATCGCCGCTCCGGACAGGCCGCAGGCCAGAAGCGCGGTCGCGCCGAGGCGGGCAGCAAACCGGATGCTCTGAGTCGTTCGCATGAGAAAATCTCCCCTCTGTGCTCGCGCCGTGACGATGGCGCCCGGGGATGATCGCGCGTTTCAGGGTTCGGCGCCTTGACCGGCGTCAACACGCCAGCCCGCAGCCTGCGCGGCCCGTCAGTGCAGGAGCCGCCCCATCGCCGCCGAAACATCGGCCATGCGTGCCGAGAAGCCCCATTCGTTGTCGTACCACGCGAGCACCCGCACGGTGCGCCCGCCGACGACCTTGGTCTGGTCGGGGGCGAAGATCGAGGAATGCGTCGTGTGGTTGAAGTCGATGGAGACCTTGGGCTCGGGGTCGTAGGCCAGCACAGCGCCCATGTGGCCGGCGGCGGCCTCGCGCACCACCTCGTTCACATCCTCGACGGTCACGTCCCGTCCGGCCTCGAAGGTCAGGTCCACGGCCGAGACGTTCGGCGTCGGCACGCGCAGCGCGGTGCCGTCGAGGCGGCCTTCCAGCTCCGGCAGTACCTCCTTCAGCGCCTTGGCGGCGCCCGTCGATGTCGGGATCATCGCCATGGCGGCGGCGCGGGCGCGGTAGAGGTCCTTGTGGCGGCGGTCCAGCGTCGGCTGGTCGCCGGTGTAGCTGTGGATCGTGGTCATGATCCCGCGTTCGATGCCGATGGCGTCGTTCAGGACCTTGGCGAGAGGTGCGAGGCAGTTCGTCGTGCACGAGCCGTTCGAGACGACATGATGGCTGTCCAGAAGCTCGCGGTGGTTCACGCCGTAGACGATGGTCTTGTCGGCGTTCTTCGCGGGCGCCGAGACGAGGACGCGCTTGGCGCCGCGGGTCAGGTGAACGGCGGCCGCGTCGCGGTCGTTGAACTTGCCGGTGCATTCGAGGACGACGTCGCAGCCCTCCCAGTCGAGCTCGGCCGGGTCGTAGGTCGAGAAGACCTTCATCGGCCCGCGTCCCAGGTCCATCGTGTCGCCCGAGACGCGGACCTGCCCGCCGAAGCGGCCGTGGATGCTGTCGTATTTCAGGAGGTGCGCATTCGTCTCGATCGGGCCGGTCGCGTTGATCTTGACCACCTGGACGTCGTTGCGTGCGGCCTCGGTGATATGCGCCAGCGTGCAGCGTCCGATGCGGCCGAAGCCGTTGATACCCAGCGTGATCGTCATGAAATGCACCTTTCCCGAATTCGGCAATCCCGTTCTGCGTCACCGCATACAAAAGCATGCCGCGACCGGGAAGACGAAAAATCACGATTTATCTGCATGTTAGCGAAAACATCCGCCGTTTGCGCTAACGGCTTTGGGCGGTCGTTCGCGGATCGCATCCGAAACGGGCGCCGCCGGGCAAACCGTTTCCTCGGGAAGGCGGGTTGTCTGCGGGGGGTGGCCCGCTATGCTCCGGCCGCTACGGGTCTGGAGAGGGAAACCATGAGCGGATTGCTGGCGCTTCTCGACGACGTCGCTGCAATCGCGAAGGTCGCCGCGGCCTCCGTCGACGACGTGATGGGCCAGGCGACCAAGGCCGGCGCGAAGGCGGCGGGCGCGGTGATCGACGACGCCGCGGTGACGCCGAAATACGTCCATGGCTTCACCGCCGAGCGCGAGTTGCCGATCGTCTGGAAGATCACGCGCGGCTCGATCTTCAACAAGCTGGTGATCCTGCTGCCCGCCGCGCTGCTGCTGTCGGCCTTCGCGCCCTGGGCGATCGCGCCATTGCTGATGCTGGGGGGCGGCTACCTGTGTTTCGAGGGCGCGGAGAAGGTGGCTCACTGGCTCTCGCCCGCGCATCACGACGTCCAGGAAGCCGCCCGGAAGAAGATGTCCGCCGAAGACAGCGCGCACCTGGAGGAGGAGAAGGTGAAGGGCGCGATCAAGACCGACTTCATCCTGTCGGCCGAGATCATGACCATCGCGCTGGCCGCCATCGAGACCGACTCGCTCCTGTTCGAGGCGGTTGCGCTGGCCTTGGTGGGCCTTGGCATCACCGTGCTCGTCTACGGGTCCGTGGCCCTGATCGTGAAGGCGGACGACATGGGCCTGCACCTCGCCCGCCAGGGGCGCACGGCGCTGGGGCGGGCCATCGGCCGGGGCGTGGTGAGGGGCATGCCGGGCTTCATGCGCCTGCTGACCTTCGTGGGCACGCTCGCGATGCTCTGGGTCGGCGGCTCGATCGTCGTGCATTCGCTGGCCGAGATCGGCTGGCACGTGCCGGAGGATGCCATCGACGCGATCGCGCAGATGGCCGACGGAGCGGGGGACTTCGCGGTCTGGGCGGCGAAGGCGGTGATCGACGGGCTTCTCGGCCTGGCGATCGGTCTTCTCCTGATGCCGGTCGTCGGCCGGGTGATCTCGCCCGTGCTGCGGGCCGTGGGTCTCGGGGGGGAAGGCGCGTCCCATTGAGTCCCGCCTTCTGACGCAGGTCAAGGCGCCCGACGCGCCGTCGTGCTCTCATTACAGGCGGCGCGGGACGAGGCGCCGGGGCAAGCGAGGGAGGACGCCATGAGTGCGTTGGGACTGAAGATCATCGACGAATCCGTGCAGCAGGCCAACGTCTGGATCAACGAGGTCGACTACCGGGCCGGCTGGGCCAACAAGCAGCGTGCCTACCGGCTGATGCGCGCGGTCCTGCAGGCCCTGCGCGACCACCTTTCCCCCGACGAGGCGGCGCAATTGTCGGCGCAATTGCCGATTTTCGTGCGCGGGATCTACTACGAAGGCTATGACCCGTCGAAGACGCCGGTGGTCGAGCGCAGCAAGGCGGGCTTCATCGAGCGCGTCCAGGCGGCCTTTCAGGGCGATCCAATGGGCGATGCGGAGCACGCCATCGGTGCGGTCTTCGACGTACTCGACGCCCATGTCTCCGAAGGCGAAATGGCCCATGTGCGGGCCAGCTTCACGGGGGAGATCCGGGCGCTCTTCGCGGACGGCTGACACTGCGCATCGCCGCCTTCGGGCGGCGTCCCGCAAAGCCGCGGTCTCATGCCCCCTGCGGGAGCATTCGGCCGCGGCTGGTGCCCTCCGGGCGGGGAGTTTTTCGCCAGGATGAAGGGCAGGAGCCGGTTCAGAGAAGCGACTTCGCCTTCTCCGCCACGGCCTCGGCCGTGATGCCGAAGTGACGGTAGAGATCCTCGGACGGCGCCGACGCGCCGAAGCCGTGCATCCCGACAAAGCCCGATTTCTCGCGGCGGCCACGTTCGCCGAAAAGCCAGCGGTCCCAGCCGAAGCGGATCGCGGCCTCGACCGCCACGCGCACCGGCCCGCCGGGCAGGACGCGCTTGCGATAGGCCTCGTCCTGGTCCTCGAACAGTTCCCAGCAGGGCATGGAGACGACGCGCGTGCCGATCCCCTTGGCCTGCAGAAGGTCGCGCGCGGCCATGGCGATCGCGACCTCGGAGCCCGTCGCCATCAGGATCGCCTGGCGCTTGCCCTCCGCATCGGCCAGCACGTAGCCGCCCTGCGCGGTCAGGTTCCTGGTCTTGTGTTCGGTCCGCACGGTCGGCAGGTTCTGGCGGCTGAGCGCCAGGACCGACGGCGTCGAGGATTGCGACAGCGCGACCTCCCAGGCCTCGGCGGTTTCGACCGCGTCGGCGGGCCGGAAGACCAGCATGTTCGGCGTCGCACGCAGCATGGCGAGATGCTCGACCGGCTGATGGGTCGGCCCGTCCTCGCCGAGCCCGATGCTGTCATGGGTCATGACGTACTGCACCGGCACGCCCATGAGCGCTGACAGCCGCATCGCCGGGCGCGCATAGTCGGCGAAGCACATGAAGGTGCCGCCGTAGGGCCGCACGCCGCCATGGAGCGCCATGCCGTTCATCGCCGCCGCCATGCCGTGCTCGCGGATGCCGTAGTAGACATAGCGGCCCTTGCGGTTCTCCGGCTCGAAGGTGCCGAGATCGGCGGTCTTGGTGTTGTTGGACCCGGTCAGGTCGGCCGAGCCGCCGATCGTTTCCGGCAGGATCGGGTTGATGACCTCGAGCGCCATCTCGCTGGCCTTGCGCGTGGCGACACTCGGGCGTGCCTCGGAGAGCTGCTTTTTCAGCGCGCGGATCGTGGCCGAAAGCTTCGTCGGCATCTCGCCCGCGAAGGCCCGGTTGAATTCCGCCTGCTTGCCGTCGGAAAGAAGCCCGAAGCGCGTCTCCCATTCCTCGCGCGCGGGCCGCCCGCGGGCGCCGATGGCCTCCCACTCGGCCTTGAGGTCGGCGGGGATCTCGAAGGGGCCGTGGTGCCAGCCATAGGCTTCCTTGGCGGCCGCCAGCTGCGCCGCGTCGGTCAACGCGCCGTGGCCCTTTGCGGTGTCCTGCGCGGCATGGCCGAGCGCGATGTGCGTCTTGCAGGCCACCATGGCGGGCCGGGCGCTGGCCTTGGCCGCGGTCAGCGCGCGGTCGATGTCGACGGGATCGTGGCCGTCGCACTCGAAGACATCCCAGCCGGATGCGGCGAACCGCGCCAGCTGGTCCGTGCGGTCGGCGATCGACACCTTGCCGTCGATGGTGATGCCGTTGTTGTCCCACAGAACGATCAGCCGCGACAGCTCCTGCCGGCCTGCGAGCGCCAGTGCCTCCTGGCTCACGCCCTCCATCAGGCAGCCGTCGCCGGCGATGACCCAGGTGTAGTGGTCGATGATCTTCCGGCCCCACTTGGCGCGCAGGAATTCCTCGGCCATGGCGAAGCCGACCGCGTTGGCGATGCCCTGGCCGAGCGGGCCTGTCGTCGTCTCGATCCCCTTGGCATGGCCGTATTCCGGATGGCCCGCGGTGATCGAGCCCAGTTGCCGGAACGCCTTGACCTGCTCCAGCGTCATGTCGGGCGAGCCGGTGAGATAGAGGAGCGAATAGAGCAGCATCGAACCGTGGCCGGCCGACAGGATGAAGCGGTCGCGGTTCGGCCAGTCGGGCGCCGATGCGTCGAAACTCAGGTGCTTGTCGAAGAGAACGGTCGCCACGTCCGCCATGCCCATCGGCATTCCCGAATGGCCCGAATTCGCCGCGGCCACCGCATCGAGCGTCAGGGTCCGGATGCAGGCGGCGCGGCGCCAGTGGTCGGGGTGGTTCCGGGCGAGGGCGGCGATGTCCATGTGGCTTGGTCCTTGGCTTTGCTTTGCAGGGGCGCGGACGGGCGGCGCGGCTGTCGCGGCGTGATAGCAGGTGGCGGGCGAAGTGCAAGCGCGCGGGTTGCCGCCGTCGGGGCGGTTCCGGGCCCCTGCAGGTCGGCCCGCCATGGGCGATCTTGCGCCAACCGGGCGGGAAAAACTTGCAAATCCGGCCAGATTGGGATTGCGTGGAGTTGGGCGGCCGAGGCATCCGCCCGGCGCGACGACCCCTCCAAGACCGGAACCGGCAGGAGGGCGCGCAAATCGGAGGTGCGGGCCGGACCCGGGCATCCAGATCGAAGCAGGACCGGAACGGTATAGTAACCATGGGCGACAGCGCGGAATTCGAGAAACTGGGCGCTCTCGAGGCGCGACTGGCATCGGCACTCGACCGGATCGCCAGGGGCCTCGACGCGGGCGCCGTAGGTGGTGTCGGCTTCACGGCCGATGGCCCCCCGGTCGCGTCGCCGGCCTCCTCGGCGCTCGCAGCCGCCGAGGCGGCCCGGGACGAGGCCGAGGCCCGCGCGCGGGACCTTGCACTGCGTGTCGAGGCGCTCGAAGCCCGCCTGGCCGAAACGCAGGACGCTCTTGGCGGCGCCGAAGCGAAACTCGCCGAGAGCGGAAGCGCCGCCGATGCCGGCGCGGGACGCATCGCCGAGCTCGAGGAGCACCTCGCCGCCCGCGAGGCCCAGATATCCGCCCTGACCGAAGCCCGCGACGCGCTGGAGGCGCGCGTGGCCGACCTTCAGAAGGCGGCGGAAGAAACCCCAGGCGATGGCGAGCGGATCGCGGAGCTCGAACACGAGAACGGCCTGCTGAAGCGGCGTGTGGAACGTGCCCGCGAGGAACGTGCCGAGGCGCTGGCCGCCCGCGACGCCGCCCAGGACCTCGCCGAAGAGCTTGGCGAGACCTCCGGCCTCGAGCCCGACGCGCGCGCGCTGGCGCTGCGCGCCGAGGTGCGCCGGTTGAAGCGGGTCGTCGACGAGATGTCGCAGGGCCTCGACGAGATGAGGGCCGGAACGACCATGGTGGCGGACGGCGAGGCGGGGACGAACGGGCAGGGGGCGCTCACCCGGGCGCTCGAGGCGCAGGTCGCCGCCCTCACGGAGGCGCGCCGCGCCGAGGCGGCCGAGCTCGACCGCATTCTCGCCGAACTGACCGAAGGCGAGGGGCCCAGCCAGGAGGAAGCCGGACATGCCTGAGGTCGAGATCGAGATCGGCGGACGGTCCTTCGCTGTCGCCTGCAAGGAAGGCGAGGAGCCCTATCTGCGCGCCGCCGCGAAGCTTCTCGACACCGAGGCGGCTGTGATCCTGGGGCAGATCGGACGCATGCCGTCGGACAAGATGCTCCTGATGGCGGGGCTGATGCTGGCTGACAAGACCGGCGCGCTGGAGGATGACGTAAAGGGCCTGCAGGCCAAGGTCGCGGCGCAGGAAAAGGCGCTCCGCTCGGCCGAGGAACGTCTCGCGGACCGCGCGCGCCGGATCGCGGAGCTGCAGGAGGCCGGGCCGCGCACCGAATTGCCCGACAGCGTCACGGACGGGCTGGCCGAACTGGCCGCGCGGGCCGAGGCGCTGGCCGAGGAACTCGAGGGCAGGGCGTCGAGCGGCGGGGCCTGAGCTCCGGACGCGCGCCCGACTGGGCCTTCATCTTTCCTGAAATACGCAATCGCGCCGGGGGTTCCGGCGCGAAACGGTCCCGTTCTAGGCGCCGCCGAGGATCGGCGCCAGAAGCCGCGCCGCCTCGTCGCGCGGATTGGCGAGCTTCGAGCGGTCCTCGCCGGGGTAGAAGCGCGCGCGCGTCGCGGTCGGCATGGGCGCGGGGCGCAGCAGGTGCACGTCGGGCCCGTGTTTCGCCGTCTCGGCCTGCCAGCTCTGCACCAGCGCGCGCTGGGCGGCCTTCGACATGGCGTAGGCACCGGCGAATTTCTCGTCCCATTCGTCGTCGAAGAACACCGCCACCGGCGCCGTCGCGGGCGCGATGAGCGGATCGATCATCGCGATCAGGCGCGCCAGCGCGCGGATGTTCGTCGTGATGTTGCGGTCGAGGTCCTTGGCAGTGATGTGCGGCGCGGGCGTCAGCGCGGTCACGTGGATCGCGGTATGGACCCAGATGTCGGCCCGGCCCCAGCGGTCGTGGACCGAGCGGCAGAGATGGGCGATCGCGCCCTCGTCGGTCAGGTCGATCGGCGCCAGCGTCGCGTGGCCGCCGGCGGCCTGGATGCGGTCGTCGAGTTCCTCCAGGCCGCCCACCGTGCGGGCGACGGCGACCACGTGGGCACCCTTCGCGGCAAGCCATTCGGCGCAGGCCGCACCGAGCCCGCGCGAGGCCCCGGTGACCAGCGCGATCTTTCCGTCCAGCGGTTTTGCGTGCGTAGCGTTCATGGCCGCGCGCAATGCCCTGCCGCGCGGCAATTGGCAAGGGTGCCTCGAGACGGGGGCGCGGCGCGGGGCGCGCTTGACTTCGCCGGGAGCCACGGGAATACCGGAGGGCGACAGGATGAACGACCATGACAACCGGAGGGTTCACATGAGCCGCGACACCACCCTTGCACAGGCCGCCCTCGGCGATCTGAGCCTTCTGAAACAGACTGCGCTGGTTCTGGCCGGCAGCTTGCTGATCGCCGTGGCGGCGCAGTTCTCGGTCTTCATCGGACCCGTCCCGCTCTCGCTTCAGACGCTGGCGATCCTGACGGTCGGCTTCGCGCTCGGCGCGCGGCTCGGCGCCGCGACGCTGATCGTCTACCTCGGCCAGGGCGCCATGGGCCTGCCGGTCTTCTCGGCCGGTGGCGCGGGCGTGGCCTACATGATGGGGCCGACGGGCGGCTTCCTTCTCGGGTTCGTCGCGATGGCATGGCTGGCCGGATGGGCCGCGGACCGGGGGCTGGCGCGCCGCGCGCTGCCCGCGATCCTCGTCGCGCTCGTGGCCTCCGCGATCATCTACATCCCCGGCCTGATCTGGCCCGCCGTGACCCTCGGCACCGAATGGAGTGCGCTCTGGGCCGGCTGGATGGCGCCGTTCCTGGCGGGTGACGCGATCAAGTCGGTGATCGCCGCGCTGGCGGTCTCGGGCGGTCTGGCGGCCTTCCGCCGCCGCGCCTGAACGCGTCGCCACAGCTTTTCCAACGCCGCCCCAGGGTTGCCCCGGGGCGGCGTCTTCGTTTCGGAATGGTATCATGTCCGCGCGCGGGCCGCTGGACAGGCGCTCGGATCGGCCCATGTCTTCAGTCGTTGTGGGCACCTGCGGCTCCACGCGATCCGGCAAAGGCCGCAAACCAGGGGATCGCACAGCCATGGACCTGATACGCCTGATCTACACCTCCCGGCCTTTCGGCTTCGACCAGGGCATGCTCAACGGCATCCTCCTGCAGGCGCGGCGCAACAATGCCGAGGACGACATCACCGGCGCGCTGATCTGCCGGGCGGATCTCTACATTCAGCTTCTGGAAGGGCCGGCGGACAAGGTGGCGGCCTGCTACGCCCGGATCCGCCGCGACGACCGGCACGTGGAGGTGACGCTGCGCCACAAGGGGCCCGCGCCACACCGCATGTTCGCGGGCTGGGCGATGCGCGACGACCCGGCGCAAAGCTGGATGTGGGACCGGGAGGCCGTGGCCGACGGCGCGCTCGACCTCGAAGGGCCCGAGGCGTTCCAGGCGATTTTCGCCCGGCTGCGGAGCCAGCTGCCGGAGGTCTGAGGACCTACTCCGCCGCGTGCGGCAGTTCGAATCCCTTCGCGATCATGTCCACCGGGCGGACCGGGTATTCGCCCGAGAAACAGGCGTCGCAGTATTGCGGCGACTTGCCGTTCCGTCCCTGGGCCTCGCCCACGGCGCGATAGAGCCCGTCGAGCGAGACGAACCTGAGCGACGCGACGCCGAGATGGCGCCGCATCTCCTCTTCCGACATCGTCGCGGCCAGGAGCTTTTCCCGCTCGGGCGTGTCGACGCCGTAGAAACAGGGCCAGGCGGTCGGCGGGCTGGCGATGCGGAAATGGACCTCCGCCGCGCCCGCGTCGAGGATCATCTCCTTGATCTTGCGGCTGGTCGTGCCGCGCACGACGCTGTCGTCGACCAGCACCACGCGCTTGCCGCGAATGAGGGCGCGGTTCACGTTCAGCTTCAGGCGCACACCCATGTTGCGGATCTGCTCGGTCGGCTCGATGAAGGTCCGGCCCATGTACTGGTTGCGGATGATCCCCATGCCGTAGGGAATGCCGCTTTCATGGGCGAAGCCGATGGCCGCCGGTGTCCCGCTGTCGGGAACGGGGCAGACGAGATCGGCGTCGGCGGGCGCCTCGCGGGCCAGCTCCACCCCGATCTGGCGGCGCGTCTCGTAGACCGAGCGGCCACCGATGATCGAATCCGGGCGCGAGAAATAGACGTGCTCGAAGACGCAGAACCGCGACCGGCGCGGCTCGAACGGGCGGAAGCTTTCGACCTTGCCGCCGGAGATGACGACCATCTCGCCGGGCTCCACCTCGCGCAGGAAGTCCGCGCCGATGATGTCGAGGGCGCAGGTCTCGGAGCTCAGCACGTGGCCGTCGCCGAGCTGCCCCAGCACAAGGGGGCGCACGCCCAGCGGATCGCGCACCCCGATCAGCTTGGTGCGGGTCATGGCGACGATGGAGAACGCCCCCTCCACCCGTCGCAGCGCGTCCTTCATCCGCTCGGGGATGGTCCTTTGCAGGGACCGTGCCATCAGGTGGATGATGCACTCGGTGTCGCTGGAGGACTGGAAGATCGAGCCGCGCTCGATCAGCTCGCGCCTCAGCTCGTCGGCGTTCACGATGTTGCCGTTATGGGCGATGGCGGCGCCGCCCATGGCGAACTCGCCGAAGAAGGGCTGCACGTCGCGGATCTGGGTCGCGCCCTTGGATCCGGCGGTCGAATAACGCACGTGGCCGATGCCGATTTCGCCCGGCAGCGTCTCCATCACCTTCTGGCTGGTGAAGGTGTCGCGCACGAGGCCGAAGCGGTGGGCCGAGTTGAAGCCCAGTTGCGGGTGGTGGGTGACGATACCGCCGGCTTCCTGGCCCCGGTGCTGCAGGGCATGCAGGCCGAGCGCCACGAAATTGGCCGCGTCCGACACGCCGACGACACCGAACACGCCGCATTCCTCGCGCAGCTTGTCGCCGTCGGCGGGATCGAACGGATGGATGAAGGGGACGGACTCGTCGTCGCGCATCGGGCGTGATCCATGGCAGCTGGCGAGACCCCGATTCCCCCTCGGGGCCCTTCGCACCTCCACATAGGGCAGCGGGGCGCCCCTGTCACCCTGCCTGTCACATGCCTGTCACGTCATGTCGCGGATCGGTACCGACGGGGCCCGGATCACTCGGCCGCGCAGGTTCCCGTCAGCTGGTCGTAACGCTCCATCAGCCAGCCGGGCGCGTCGGAGGGGATCTCCGCCTCGATGGCGGACTGTGCCTGCGCGAAGACCTGGGCCGAGCGGCTGTCGGCGATCTCCGCGATGGGCTCGTCGCCCGCGATCCGTTCGTAGGCGATCAGCGCGACCACGACGAGCAGGGCGCCGCGCGCGACCCCGAAGAGAAACCCGAGGCCCGCATCCACGCCGCCGATGGCCGAGCGCTGCACCGCCTGCGAGAAGACCGGCGTGAACAGCGAGATGAGCACGAGCGCCACGACGAAGACTGCCGCGAAGGAGGCCATGATGCCAAGCTCGCAGGAGCCGCCGATGAACTCGCCGAGATACGGGATCTCGTTCATGAGCGGCAGCGCGTTTGGTGCGAAGACGAAGGCGAGAATCGCCGCGCCGATCCAGCCGAGGATCGACATGACCTCGCGCACGAAGCCGCGCGAATAGGCCAGCACCGCCGAAACCAGTATGACGCCCGCGACGATTCCGTCGAAGATGGTAAAGCCTTCCATCGCTGCCCTTGCCTCTTGCCGTTTCTTGCCTGCCGGTTCTTTCGCGGTCGTCCGCGTCCCGTGTCAACCTGCGCCGAATACCTCTCCCACGAAACGGGGGAGATCCTCCATCGCGCGGATCGAGACACCGCCATTTTCCGCGATATTACATCCTTTGGGCAGGATTGCGGCGGAAAAACCGAGTTTCAGCGCTTCCTTCAGACGATTTTCCGCTTGTGTGACCGGACGCAGCGCCCCCGAGAGCGACAATTCCCCGAAAACGACCGTATCGGCGGGCAGGGCGGCGTCCTCGCGCGCCGACAGCAGGGCCGCGGCCACCGCGAGGTCCGCGGCCGGTTCCGAGATGCGCATGCCGCCGGCCACGTTCAGGTAGACATCGAGCCCCTGGAAGCTGATGCCGGCCCGCGCCTCGAGCACGGCGAGGATCATCGACAGGCGCGCGCCGTCCCAGCCGACCACGGCGCGGCGCGGCTGACTAAGTGAAGAAGGGGCGACAAGCGCCTGGAATTCAACGAGAACGGGCCGGGTGCCCTCGATCCCCGCGAAGACGATCGACCCGGGTGCGGGCGTGTCGCGGTCGCTGAGGAACAGGGCCGAGGGGTTGGGCACCTCGGCCAGCCCCGCGCCGGTCATCTCGAAGACGCCGATCTCGTCGGCCGGGCCGAAGCGGTTCTTGACCGAGCGCAGGATGCGGAACTGGTGGCCGCGCTCGCCCTCGAAATAGAGCACGGTGTCGACCATGTGCTCGACCACGCGGGGGCCCGCGATCTGCCCGTCCTTGGTGACGTGGCCGACCAGCATCACCGCCACGCCGCGCCGCTTGGCGAAGGTGGTCAGCTCATGCGCCGCGGCCCGCACCTGGCTGACGGAGCCCGGCGCGCTGTCCACGGTGTCGAGCCACATGGTCTGCACCGAGTCGACGATGACGAGGTCCGGCACCTCGGCGTCGAGCGTGGTGAGGATGTCGCGCAGGTTCGTCTCGGCGGCGAGCGAGACGGCGGCATCGGCAAGACCGAGGCGGCGGGCGCGCATCCGGACCTGCGCCGTCGCCTCCTCGCCCGAGACGTAGATGACCTTCAGGCCCTTGCGCGCGAAGCTCGCCGCGGCCTGCAGCAGCAAGGTGGACTTGCCGATGCCGGGATCCCCGCCCACCAGCGTGGCGGAGGCCGGCACGAGGCCGCCGCCCAGCACCCGGTCGAGCTCGCCCAGTCCCGAGGCGCGTCGGGGCGGGGGGGCCTCGTCCGCGCGCAGGTCGCTGAGCCCCATGCGCCGTCCCTTGGCCGCGCCGAGGCTCTGCTTCGAGGGGCCCGCCGACAGCGGCGCCTCCTCGGCAATGGTGTTCCATTCGCCGCAGCTCTCGCAGCGGCCGGCCCATTTCTGGGTGACGGCGCCGCAGGACGAGCAGACGAAGCGGGTGACGGGTTTGGCCATGTTCGCGGGTGTAGCGAAGCGGACGGTGAAGGCAAGCGGTGCGGGCATTTAGGAGGGGCGGGGCGGCCCTGTGGCCAGCGCGCCACGGCCTCGATCCCTCTGGAAAACTTTAGTTATCTTCGTTGTGACGATGGAGCAGCCGCTGCTACGGAGGGAATAAGCGAAAAATCGCCAATGAAAGACAAAGAGGATCGAACAGATGCGCATTTTCCCCGAAACAAAGACGTTTGCCGCAGTTTGTCTCGCCAGCACGGCGATCGTGGCGCCAGCGTGGGGGCAGACGTCCGTCAGCGGCGACCTTTCTGCTGCCTCACCTTTTTACACGACGCCAGGAAGTGTCGCAGCGGATGGAAACGGGTTCGTCTACCGAGTGACAGTCACGAATTCTGGCGTCTTTGGTGTCGAATACCCTGCAGCCGTGTCATTTCAAGACCGAGTCGCTTTCTTCCTTACGGATGCCGATCTGACGCAACCTGTTCCAGCGACCGAGACGGTGTCGTCCAGAACTGCCTTCATCAATTTCGGGGCATCAGCGTCTTCCTTTCGCGTTGGTGGCTTTACAGACGGTGATCAGGCCACTGTGACCTACAGCTGTGTATTTGCGTGTCCGGTCTCCGCGCCGTTTGCGTTCGAATTTGTCGGCGCCACACTCGGCTGGGGTCCCACCGTCACCGAAGAAATCGCCAACCTCGCCGCGGGCGCGAATGCCGCCGGTCGTCTTGTCGTGATCAACGCAGGCGGTCTCGCCGGCGACCGCGGCCAGGACAGCCTGACCACGCGCGACGCGATGCTCTCCTTCACCCGCGTGGCCGACCCCGAGACCGGCGAACTGCAGGTGACCCAGTCCACGATGGCGCACGAAGGCATGATGGGCGAGGTCTACACCTGGATCGACCTCACCGGCTTCCGCGCCGAGGATGACGGCACGAACCGCGCCTATTCCGGCCGCGGCCTGCAGATCGGCGCCGACATCGCGCTGGGTCCCGACATGGTGGCGGGCCTCTCCTTCGGGGTGCAGGACCTCGACGGCAGCGTCGGCACCGTCAGCCAGGACGGCGTGCTGCGCTACCTCCAGCCCTACTTCGCCTATCGCTCCGGCGCATGGGCAGGCGAGGCGTCGCTGCTCTACGGACACGGCGATTTCTCGCAGAGCTCGGGCGGCGGCGACGGCACCGGCGAGACGCGCCTGACGGCCCTGACCTTCAGCGGCGGCTACGACATCGCGCTGCAGCCGGGCGTCACGGTCACGCCGATGCTGGGCCTCGTGCACGGGGTCGAGCGGATCGAGGGCGTCAGCGGCACGCTCGCCGGCGCAGGCCGCGAGACGGTGCGCTTCACGCAGGCCTCGTTCGGTGCCGAGATCAGCCAGACGATCGGCGGCGGCGAACTCTTCGGGGGGCTCCACGCCGACTGGCTCGACACCTCGTCGGATACGGCGCTGGTCTCGGACCTCCTGATCGACGACGGCTGGACGGGCCGGCTGGAGCTTGGCCTCTCGACCGAGATCGGCGGCGGCGTCCTTCTCGACACCTCGGTGGAGCTGAGCGGCCTCGGCGGCGACCTGCGCAGCACGAGCGGTTCGCTCCGCTTCGCGTTCCGCTTCTGAGCCTCAGGCCGGGGGTCCGCCCCCGGCCAGACCCGACATCCAGAGATACGCGGTGGCGGCGGCGAACGCGAGAAGCGCGCGGAGCCCCGTGCTCCGCCAGTTGGCCTGCCGGACCTCGGAAAGCCCCTGGTGAAAGCCCCAGGCGAGGCCACCCGCGACAAGGATCGCGGCGGGAAGGCCCGTGCCCGCACCGCCGAGGGCCGCGCCGAGCGCAAGGACCGCGATCCCGGCGATGACCGGCGGTCCGGACCGGCGCGCGAGGTTCAGCGCCATGCCCTTCCGCCGCGCCGCGGGTTCGCCGATGGCACGGCGGAGCCACGACAGGCCCGCAAGTGCTGCGAAGGCGGCGAGAAAGACGGCGAGCGGGATCATGAAGGTCGTCATGTCTGTTTCCGGATGTGGCGGGCCGTGGCGATGCCGATCCCGAGCGAGGCCAGCACGCAGGCCGTGAAGAGCCAGAGGCCCCAGGCGGTCTCGACGCGGCCGACGGCGAGGCCCTTGGCGAGCGTGATGTAGACCGCGATCAAGAAGACGTCGGCCATGGCCAGCTTGCCCAGAAGCTGCAGCGCCGGCAACAGGCGCGTGGGCGCGCGGGACAGGTGGATCAGCGCCAGCAGGACCGTCTTGGCCATCGGCGCCACGAGCGCAAAGAGCGCCACGAGGATCGCGAGCGCGGCCTCGCCGCCCTGCCAGAGGGCGGAAAGCCCCGAGAGGACCGACACCTCCGACAGCCCGAAGAGCGGCAGGAGGCCCGCGCGCATCAGCGGCGCGCCCCAGGCCAGCGGGAAGAGCACCAGGAGCGACAGGTTCAGGCCGAAGAGCAGGCGGAGCATGGACGAGCGGGGCATCGGCAGCAGGTGTGACCTGCCGCCGGCCGGTGCAAGGGGCGGGCGGAGCAGGGGGGCTGTCTGCCCCCCGCCGCCAAGGGCGGCGCCCCCCGAGAGTTTTCCTGCCAGGATGAAGGGTCGGGAGGAAACGGGCTTCACCCGAATTGCCGCATCCAGATCACCGCGCCGCCGATCAGCGCGGTGAGGGCGAAGCGCGTCGCCTCGCCGCGCCACGTCGCCTCGCGCAGGTCGTTCAGCCCCATGTGCAGACCGACGGCGAGGCCCGCGGGAAAGAGGATGGCGATGACGACGACGACGGTGGGAAACCCGAAGAAGGCGCCGGCGAGGACCACGACGAGAAGCATGATCATCGCGGGCACGAGGTGGCCGGTCAGTTCGGCGACAAGCGGGATATGCTCGCGCCGCTCGGTCCGGGCGAGGCGGACGGCCCACTCGATCCCGGCGAGGCCCGCATAGGTCCAGAACAGGGTGGCGACGGCCTCGACGACGGCGATGGGGGTCATCGGGTCTGCCCGGGCGGATCGTCGGGTCCGGGGATCGTCATCGCGAAGAAACCGGGCATCCTGGCGCCCGGTGTCGATGTGACGAGCGCCGAGGCGGCCACGAAGAGGAGCGTCGCGGCGATCACCCCCAGATCCGCGGCCGGCGGCCGGGCGCGGGCGAGCAGCGCGCCGACAAGCCAGGCGGGCCCGGCCACCAGGGCAGCCAGCGGGACCGCGAGGATCGCCGCGGCCGCATGGGAGCCCAGGGCCAGCGCCGCGAGGGCCGCGAGCGCCACGGCGGAGAACACCGCGGTCGCGATGTGCAGCGGTCGGCCGCGCGCCCCGTTGCGCCAGCGCAGCGCCCCCGCCGCCAGCGTGCTGAGCGGCAGGAGGAAGAGGCAGACCGCGAAAAGCGAGCCGATGAGTAGCCCGGCCGTCACCGGAGCGTTCCGATCGGGCCGTCCGCGGCGCCGGTGATGAACTGCCTTAGATAGGAGTCCCCGGCCGCGTCCATCTCCGAGACCGGCCCGTGCCAGCGGATCTTGCCCGCGTGCAGCATCGCCACGCGGTCGGCGATGGCCCGCACGGAACTCATGTCATGGGTGATCGTCACCGCCGTCGCGCCCATCTCGGTCACGATCTCGCGGATCAGCGCGTTGATGACGCCCGACATGATCGGGTCGAGGCCCGTCGTGGGCTCGTCGAAGAAGATGATGTCGGGCTCGGCGGCGATGGCGCGGGCGAGGCTCGCGCGTTTCTGCATGCCGCCCGAGAGCTCGGCGGGATAGAGCTCGGCGGTGTCGGCGTCGAGGCCGACGCGGGCGAGTTTCTCGATGGCGACGGCGCGCGCCTCGGCTTTCGGCAGGCGGCCGGGACCGCGCAGGAGGCGGAAGGCGACGTTTTGCCAGACCGGCATCGAATCGAAGAGCGCGCCGCCCTGGAACAGCATCCCGAAGCGCGCGAGGAAGGCGTCCCGGTCGGTGCGCGTGACGTCCTCGCCATCGAGGAGGATGCGGCCCGCATCGTGCCGGACGAGGCCGAGGATGCACTTGAGGAGGACCGACTTGCCGGTGCCGGACCCGCCGATGACGACAAGGCTCTCGCCCGTCTCGACATCGAGGTCTATGCCCCGGAGGACCTGCTTGGCGCCGAAGGCCTTTGTGACGCCCTCGAGCCGGATCATGCCGAGAAGAACGCTTCCGTCAGGAGGTAGTTCGCCGCGAGGATCAGGATCGAGGCGGAGACCACGGCGCGGGTCGTGGCGCGTCCCACGCCGCGCGCGCCGCGTTCGGAATTCATCCCGTGATAGCAACCCATCACCGCGACGATGCAGCCGAAGACCGCCCCCTTCACGAGGCCCGAGATCACGTCCCAGGCTTCGAGGTAGTCGGCGGTGTTGCGGATGTAGGTCGCCGGGTCGAAGCCGAGCCGCGTGGTGCCCACGAGGTAGCCGCCGAAGATGCCGATCGAGTCGCCCACCGCGACGAGGACGGGGAGCGAGAGCGTGGCCGCGAGGACGCGCGGGACCGTGAGGTATTTCATCGGGTTGGTGGACAGCGTCACCAGCGCGTCGATCTGCTCGGTCACCTTCATCGTGCCGATCTCGGCGGCGATGGCGGCGGCGACCCGACCCGCGACCATGAGCCCGCCAAGGACGGGGCCAAGCTCGCGCGTCATGCCGATGGCGACGATGGAGGGCACCACCGCCTCGGCGTTGAACCGCGAGCCGCCGGCGTAGATCTGCAGCGCGAGCGCGCCCCCGGTGAAGAGCGCCGTCAGTCCCACGACGGGGAGCGAGAGCCAGCCGATGTGCAGAAGCTGGTGCAGCAGTTCGCGCGGATACCAGGGCGGGCGAAGGACATGGCCGAGCGTCGCCCCGAAATAGATCGCGACGCGGCCGATCGCGCCGAGCAGGCCCAGGACGGTGCGGCCGACAAAGGCGAGGGGGCGTGTCGCGGCGCGGATCATGCCTCGCCCGTGTGGCGGCGGTCGTAGCGGGATCCGAGCGAGGTCAGGATCTCGTAGCCGATGGTGCCGGCCGCCCCGGCGAGGTCGTCGACGCCCTGCGACGGCCCGAGAATGTCGAGCGATCCGGGCACCTCGGCGAGGTCTGTCACGTCCACCGTCAGGAGGTCCATGGACACGCGGCCGGCCAGCGGACAGGGCGTCGCGCCCGCAAACAGGGTCGCGCGGCCCGACATGGCGCGGATCAGACCGTCGGCATAGCCGGCCGCGACCGTCGCGATCCGCGTCGGCCGCGTCGCTGTGAAGCTGCAGCCGTAGCCCACCGTCTCGCCCGGGGCGAGGTCGCGGACCTGGATCACCGGAAGCGACAGGCTCACCACCGGCGTGGCGTCCGCGAAGGGCAGCCCGCCATAGAGGCCGACGCCGGGACGCGTCAGCTCGAAATGGTAGTCGGCGCCGAGGAGGATGCCGCCCGTGGCCGAGAGGGAGCGGGGGGCACCGGCACCCTCGGTCATCTCGCGGAACCGGCGCAGCTGCGCCTCGTTGGCCGGGTGGCCTGGCTCATCGGCGCAGGCGAGGTGGCTCATCACGATGCGCAGTGGGCCGGCCTCGGCCTCGGCGCGGACGGCGGCCCAGTCGGCGGGCTCCATCCCCAGCCGGTTCATGCCGCTGTCGAGCTGCACGCCGTAGGGCGCACCGGGGAGCGCGTGGCGGTGGCGAGAGAGTTGCTCGGGGCTGTTCAGCATCGGCGTCAGGCGGGCGCCGGCGAGGATCGCGGCGTCGCCTTCCATGTGGCCGGAGAAGACGCAGATCTCGGGGCCTTCGCCGAGCGCATTGCGCAAGCTGGCGCCTTCCTCGGCGACGGCGACGAAGAAACGCCGCGCGCCTTCACGGGCCAGACGCCGGGCGACGGGGACGGCGCCGAGACCGTAGCCATCCGCCTTGACCACGGCGGCGGTCTCGCAGGCGGTCATGGCATCGAGCGCGCGCCAGTTGGCGGCGAGCGCGTCGAGGTCGATGTGGAGGGTTCCGGTTCCCATGGAGGACTGTCTGGGACGCCGCCGGGGCGGGGTCAAGCGGGATTGGGGGGAATATCAGGGGGCCGGCGAAGGTCGGCAGCAGTCATTCGCCGCGAGAGGGCCTGACGCCCACATGCGGAGGCACCGGCCTTTTGCGGTGACCGGAACGGCATCGGGCGAAGGTGCCATGCGTGAACCAATCCCGATCGTTCCGAGGGTGTCGAGAACCTCGGGACTTGCACCGGGGTGTCTATGACCCCGTTGGTCTCGGCAAGGGCCGCACGGCCGCCGCACGGGCCTCCAGATCGGACATGAGGCGTTGAAAACGCGGGATTTCGCGCAGGGGGTCGAGGTCGGTGTCTCGTTTCATCCAGACCGAGAATACCGCCGCATCCACCCGGGGAAGACAAACCTCGAGCATGTCGAGCGCCGTCTCGTGCTCGCCGAGGTTCGTCATCGCGCAAGCTATGTTGAAGTCGATGCTGGGATCGTCAGGGTCGACCGCCTTGACGCGAATGGCCCATTGCTTCGCGCGCTCGACCTCGCCCAGTCGCGCCAGGGCAAGCACCCCGCACATCAATGCATAGGTATCCGAGGAATTCTCCGCGAGGATGGCTTCCGCCCGGCTGAGCGTGCGCCGGTTCGACTCCAGCGCCTTTTCCTCTTGCCCGGTTGCGACATAGCTCATGTCCAGGTTGGTGACCGCAGAAAGCGCCGTTTCCGAAAGCTCGGTGGCGCGTTCCCAATGCACGATCGCGTCGTGGTGGCGTCCGGTCTGGAAACAGGAACGGCCGTAGAGGAACCGCACGTCGTAGGAATCCGGGTCCAGTTCCAGGGATCGTTCGTGCAGGACGAACGCCTCGTCGAAGCGCCCGAGACCGGCGAGGACACGGGCCTTGGCCGCCAGCGCATCTGCAAGATCGGGGTTGAGCGCGAGCGCCCGCTCCGCCGCCTCCAGCCCGTGATCGTCCGAGGCCGACAGACCGTGGAGCCCGGTCAGACTGATCGCAAGAAGCGCCCAGGCCCGATCGTACTCGGGATCGATTTCCAGCGCCTGTCGGGCCAGGCGGCTGGCAATCGCGTAGTTGCTGCGGTCCAGTCGCGCGTGGTGGTAGCGGGCCTGCATGTAGAATTCGAAGGCTGCCGGATTGTCGGTCGGCCGCGACGTGATCGCCTCGCGTTCGGACGGGATCAGCCTGATCCTGAGCGCGGCGACCACGGCCTGGGCGATCTCGTCCTGAAGCGCGAATATTTCGGTGAGGTCGCGGTCGAAGCGATCCGCCCAGATCGGGTGCCCGGTCGCGCCATCGACCAGCTGGGCGCTGATGCGCAGGCGGCTGCCGGACTTCCGGACGCTGCCCTCGACCACATGGGTCAGGTTCATGCGCTGTGCGACCTCCGCCACGTCGATGGCGCGGCCCTTGAAGGTGAAGGCCGTGTTTCGGGCCACGACGGACAGGGCGGCAACCTTGGAGAGATCGGTGATGATGTCCTCGGTGATCCCGTCCGAGAAATACTCCTGGTCGGGGTCGTTCGAGGTATTCACGAAAGGAAGCACGAGTATTCTCGGGTTCGGGTTGGCGGGTGTCCCGGCCCGGGGCGCGGCAACGGCCGCGCCTTCCTCCACCGAAAGCACGAATTGGTATCCCCGCCCCGGTATCGTGGCGAGCGCCTTGGGACCGACCGCCTTTCGCAGGGCCGAGACCTGAACGGTGAGATTGCCTTCCTCGACGGCGACATCCGGCCAGACCGCATCGAGAAGCTCTTCCCTCGTCAGGACACGGTGCCGGTGTGTGACGAGCAGGCGCAGCAGGTCGAAGGCCCGCGCCCCCAAGTTCACTTCCTCTCCGTTCCGGGTCAGCATGCGCTCGTCCAGGGCCAGCACGAATTCGCCGAAGCGGTAGTAGGTCAACGCGCCGTCTCCAGGATTGGCTTGCCAATGCTCTGAAATGGAAGCTGAGCGAAATGGCCACCGGGCCAGACAAGAAGAAACAACAGTTCCGCGTTTTGCAACGGTTTTAACGGGTTGGAGGAACCCCAAACCCGGAGGCGACGGCAAAACGGACGTTGCTAAACGGTCCGGCGAGGGTCTGCCTGTGCCCGGGGCGCGGACTGCCGTGCCTGATCCCGACGGCGGCTGCGGGACCCGAATACGTCGGTCTCCGGATGGTCATCGAAGGCGCGGTCGGGGCCGAAGGCCGAAGGCCGAAGGCCGACGCCCCCTCAATACTCGCCCGCCCCCTGCTGCCAGGGCTTCACGAGGTTCCCGAAGCGCGTGTAGCGCCCGTCGAAGCTCAGCTCGATGTTGCCCACGGGCCCGTGGCGCTGCTTGCCGATGATGACCTCGGCCTTGCCGTGCAGCGCCTCCATGTCCTGCTGCCACTTGGTCATGGCCTCGAGGTTGTCCTCGCCCGGCTTCTCGCGTTCCTTGTAGTACTCGCCCCGGTAGACGAACATCACCACGTCCGCGTCCTGCTCGATGGACCCCGACTCTCGCAGGTCCGAAAGTTGAGGGCGCTTGTCCTCGCGGTTTTCCACCTGGCGGCTGAGCTGGGAGAGCGCGATGACGGGAATGTCGAGCTCCTTGGCGATGGCCTTGAGCCCCTGCGTGATCTCGGAGACCTCGTTGACGCGGCTGTCCTTGGCGGTCGCGGGGCGCACCAGCTGCAGGTAGTCGATGATCAGCAGGTCGAGGCCCTTTGGCGAGCGCTTGAGGCGCCGCGCGCGGGCCGAAAGCTGGCTGATCGGCAGGGCGGGGGTGTCGTCGATGTAGAGCGGGCAATGCTCCAGCTCGCCGGCGGCGCGGAGGTAGCGGCGGAACTCCTCCTCGGTCAGGTCGCCCTTGCGGATCAGTTCCGACGGGATCTCGGCGGCCTCCGACAGGATCCGCTGGGCAAGCTGCGCCGAGGACATCTCGAGGCTGAAGAAGCCCACGACGCCGCCGTCGACGGTGCCGACCGTGCCGTCCTCGCGCCTTCCCTCCTTCCAGGCCTTGGCGACATTGAAGGCGATGTTGGTGGCGAGCGAGGTCTTCCCCATCGAAGGCCGCCCGGCGAGGATCAGGAGGTCGGAGCGGTGCAGGCCGCCCAGCATCCGGTCCATCTCGATCAGGCCCGTGGACAGGCCAGCGAGCTTTCCCTGCCGGTTATGGGCGGCGTTGGCGGTCTGCACCGCCTCGTGCAGCGCCGACAGGAACGACTGGAAGCCGCGGTTGGTCGTGCCGCTGGAGGCGAGCTTGAAGAGGTCGCTCTCGGCGCTGACGATCTGGTCGTCGGGGCTCAGGTCGTCGCGCATCGTGCGCGCCCGGTCCGAGATCGAGGCGCCGAGGTCGATGAGCGACCGGCGCAGCGCGAGGTCGTGGATCAGTTGGGCATAGTCGCGCGCCGCGCTCGTGGCGATGGCCGACAGCTGCAGCTTCACGAGGTATTCCGCGCCGCCAAGCTCCTTCAGGCCGGCGATGTCGGAGGCGAAGTTCTTCAGCGTCGTGGCGTCCGTGGCGAGCCCCTTGGCGATGCGCGAGGCGGCGAGCTGGAAGATCTCGCGGTGCACGGGATCGAAGAAATGCGCGGGTTTGACCAGGTCCTCGACCCGGTCGAGCACGTCGTTGGCGGTGAGGATCGCGCCGAGCAGCTGTTGCTCGGCCTCGAGATTGTGCGGAAGCGCGAAGGTCTCGTCGGTACTCGACGCCTGGCCCGCCGGTACGGGCAACTGCTCGTTCATGATCTCACCCCTGGCCTGTCCGTCCCTCCGTCCGCGTCTCGCGGAGGGTGTGTCGGCGGGTATACCCTCACCGACTGCGGCGGCGTCAATCGCGGGTGTCCTGTGAGTATCCTGTTAGCCGTTCCGGCTACCAGATGTGGTCCACTTCACTCGCCCCGCCGCATCATCTGGCGTGTAGCGTAACAGGAATGTGTCGGATTCGCCACGGCCCAAGCGTGACGCGCGGAAGATGCGTCACGACAGGCCGCGCGCCGCCCGCCAGCCCTCGGGATCGGCGAGGAATCGCTCCACGTCGGCGAGCGTCGCGTCGTCGAAATCGCCGCCGCGGCGCGCCTCGGCGATCACGTCGGCCCAGGTGGTGAGCCAGTGCAGCGTCAGCCCGTGGCCGGCCAGCCGGTCGAGCGTGTCCTCGAAGATGCCGTAGTAGAAGACCACCGCGGTGTGTGCGCAACTTGCCCCTGCGGTCCGGATCGCGTCCACGAATTTCAGTTTCGATCCCCCGTCCGTGGTGAGGTCCTCGACGAGGAGGACCCGCGCGCCCTCGGGCATGTCGCCCTCGATCTGGGCGGCGCGGCCGTAGCCCTTGGGCTTCTTGCGCACGTAGGACATGGGCAGGCCCATCCGCTCGGCCACGAGGGCCGCGAAGGGGATGCCCGCGGTCTCGCCGCCGGCGATGTTGTCGAAGGCCTCCAGGCCCGCGTCGCGCATCACCTTGCAGGTCAGGAAGTCCATCGTGGTGGAGCGCACGCGCGGGTGCGAGATGATCTTGCGGCAGTCGAGATAGGTCGGCGCCTGCTTTCCGCTCGCATGGGTGAAGAGGGTCTCGGTGTTGAAGTGCACCGCGCGGATGTCGAGCAGCATGCGCGCGGTCATCCGCGCCATGGTCGCGTCGTCGGGATATGTGCTGGGGATCATCTGGCGTCTCCTCTGGCGATCGGGGTGGCGCGGCGTGGGGCATCCGAGCCCCCCGCCGCGCCGTGCCTCCGGCGGGCGTATTTGGGGAAAGATGAAGGTCAGGCGATCACGTGCCAATGGAGCGGATGACCCGGATCGAAGACGGTGACGGGGCCCGCACCGGTCTCGATCTTCGCGGGAACCGGCACGGGCGTCCCGCGCTTCTCGAGCGTGATCGTCGCCGTGTTGGGGGCGAGCCCGTAGCGCGCGGGGCCGTGCAGCGAGGCGAAGCCTTCCAGCCGGTCGAGGGCGTCCTCCTCCTCGAAGACATGGGCGAGGCAGGACAGCGTGTTGGTGGCCGAGAAGACCCCCGCGCAGCCGCAGGCGGTTTCCTTGGCGGCGTCGACATGGGGTGCGCTGTCGGTGCCGAGGAAGAAACGCGGGTTGCCGGAGGTCGCCGCGCGGCGAAGCGCCAGCTGGTGCGTCGAGCGCTTGGCCACGGGAAGGCAGTAGTAATGCGGCCGGATCCCGCCCACGAGCATGTGGTTGCGGTTGATCATCAGGTGATGCGTGGTGATGGTGCCGGCGATGTCGCCCGGCGCGTCCGCCACGTAGTCGATGCCGTGCGACGTTGTGATGTGTTCGAGCGTCACCTTGAGGTCCGGCAGGTCGCGGCGCAGCGGATCGAGCACCGTTTCGAGGAAGACCTGCTCGCGGTCGAAGATGTCGACCTCGGGCGTCGTCACCTCGCCGTGGATGCAGAGCGGCAGGCCGATCTCGGCCATCGTCTCGAGCACGCCGCGGACGCGCCCGAGGTCGCGCACCCCCGAGGCGGAGTTGGTCGTGGCGCCGGCCGGGTAGAGCTTGACCGCCGTCACGAGGCCGTCGGCATGGGCCGCGCGCACATCGGCGGGGTCCGTCGTCTCGGTCAGGTAGAGCGTCATCAGCGGCGTGAAGTCCATGCCGTCGGGCAGGGCGGCGAGGATGCGGTCGCGGTAGGCGCGGGCATCGTCGCCCGTCACCACGGGCGGGACGAGGTTCGGCATGACGATGGCGCGGGCGAAATGGCGCGCGGTTTCGGGCAGGACGCCCTCCAGCATGGCGCCATCGCGCAGGTGGAGGTGCCAGTCGTCGGGGCGGCGGAGGGTGAGGCGTTGGGTCATGTCCCTCCGCTACACCCATTGGCCCGCAGAGGCCAAGAGGGCGCGAGGCCGCGCGGTGCCTCATTCTTGGGCAGGGCGGGCGGTGCCGGGCTTCGCCGGAGGGCGGGGCGCGCGAGCACGCTTGCCAGCGGCGCGGGGCCGGGCCTAGGCTCGATCCCGACATGTTCGACCTCGCCGCCAGCGATCCCCGCCATCAGCGCGTCCAGGGCCGTGCCGCCGTGCAGTTCTCGCCGGAGGGGCGGCTTTCGCGCCTTGCGCAGGCGGGCGCGGCAAAGGCGATTCTGCCGCGGATGCATGGTCGCGCGCCGGAGATCGTGTTTCTCAATACCGCGGGCGGCCTGACCGGGGGCGACCGGCTGGACTACGCCGTGGAGCTTCAGGGGTGCATGGCGGTCGCCACGACGCAGACGGCGGAACGGGCCTATCGCAGCGCGGGCGGCGCGGCGCGGGTCGAGACGCGCCTGACGCTCGGGCCGGGGGCGCGGCTTCACTGGCTGCCGCAGGAACTGATCCTGTTCGAGGGCGCGGCGCTCGACCGGCGGCTCGAGGTCGAGATGGCCGAGGATGCGACGCTCGTGATGCTGGAGACGATCGTGCTCGGTCGTGCGGCGATGGGCGAGACGCTGAGCCATGTGCACCTCGCCGACCGGCGCCGCGTCACGCGGGGCGGGCGGCCAGTCCTGATCGAGGGCGTGTTTCTCGGCGAGGCAGACCTTGCGCGCGCGGGTCCAGCCGGTCTCGACGGTGCCCGGGCGCAGGCAAGCCTGACGCTGCTGTCGGCCGACGCCGCCGACCGCCTGGCCGCGATCCGCGCCGTCCTTTCCGCCGATGGCCCCGTCCGCGCGGCGGCGTCGGCCTGGGACGGGCGCCTGACCGTCCGCTTTCTCTCGCCGCAGGCCTTTCCGCTCAGGCGTGCCGTCGCCGCCGCGGTCGAGGCGCTCACGCAACTGCCCCTGCCGCGCGTTTGGCAGGTCTGACATCCATGGAAGAATGAAACGATGAACCTCTCCCCCCGAGAAAAGGACAAGCTCCTCGTCAGCCTCGCCGCGATGGTGGCCCGTGGCCGCCTGTCGCGCGGCGTGAAGCTGAACCACCCCGAGGCGATCGCGCTCATCACCGATTTCGTGGTCGAGGGCGCGCGCGACGGCCGCTCCGTGGCCGACCTGATGGAGGCGGGCGCCCACGTGGTGACTGCCGCGCAATGCATGGAGGGCGTGCCCGAGATGATCCACGACGTGCAGGTCGAGGCGACTTTTCCCGATGGAACGAAGCTTGTGACGGTCCATCATCCGATCCGGTAATCAAGGGGTTGTGCGATGATCTTCAGCTTTCTTCTGGGGGTGGCCGCAGGCGCGCTGACGCCTTTTGCCGAGCCTTTCGTGCGGCAGGCCCTGGAAAACGTCGCCCTGTCGAAGATCCCGGTCGCGAAGACGGAGATGGACCTCCTGACGCTTGTGCTGCTTCTTCTGGCGGCGGCGATCCTGAGCGGCGGCGGATCGGCTTTCGCGCTTCTGATCGGCGCGCTGGCGGGTATCTTCGGCAAGCGCATCCTAGCCGCCATCCAGGGCCGTACGATTGAAAAGGAGGACGACGCATGATCCCCGGAGAAATCCTGGCCGCGCCCGGCGAGATCGAATTGAACTCGGGCCGCGACGCGATCACCCTGACGGTGTCGAACACCGGCGACCGCCCGGTTCAGGTCGGCAGCCATTACCATTTCGCCGAAACGAACTCCGCCCTCGACTTCGACCGGGAGGCCGCGCGCGGCCACAGGCTCGACATCGCCGCCGGCACCGCCGTCCGCTTCGAGCCGGGCCAGACCCGCGAGGTACAGCTTGTGCCCTACGGTGGCGACCGCGAGGTCTGGGGCTTCAACAAGGGGGTCATGGGAAAGCTATGAGGTTCGTCACGCCCTTCGATGCCTGGCGCGCGGGGCTGGACCTGGCCCGTCTGGGGATCGAGGCCCAGGGCGTCATCTGGCTTCGCGGACTGGGCGCGGCGGGGGCCTGGAACACGCCCTTCGACGAGGGCTGGCGCGCGATGCGCGAGAAACCGGGCGCCTTTGCCGAGGCGCTGGGGCGCGCGACGGAGGCCGCGATACGCGGACAGGGCGCGGCGCAGGTCGTCTCGGCCGCGGTCGATCCCCTGGCCCGGCATGCACGCGACAACCGCACGCGGCTGGAAGAACGGGGGCGGCGGCGATGGCAGGCGTGAGGGTCATCGCATTCCTCGCCGTCCTCGCCGCGCCGGCGGCGGCGCAGGACTGGGATTGCGCTGGCGACATATCGATGATGCCGCAGCAGCAGATCAACTTCTGCCTCGGGCAGAGATACCTCGGCTGGCAGGACGAGATGGAGCGCGCCTACGCCGCCGTTCTCGCGCGGCTGCCGGAAGAGGACGAGGTGCGGATGCGCGCCGCGCAGCTTGCATGGGTCACCTACCGGGACCTCACCTGCGAGGTCGAGGCCGGCGAGATGCGGGGCGGTTCTGGCGAGGCGATGCTGCGCAACGGCTGCCTTGCGCGCCTGACGGAGCGGCGGGCGCAGGACCTCGCCGCGATGGCGGGTGGCTAGGGGCGGAGGCCTGCGGGGAACCGTCGGGCAACAGGTCGGCAACCGGGAGACTTCGATAGATGAACGATGAGTGCATGATGAACGGCGTGGAGGAGCGGATGCCGTCGCGCCGCGACCGCGTCGGGGGCGCGGCCAAAGGCGCGACGCCGATCGCGGGTGCGCCAATGGTCAGGGGCGGCAGGGGCCGGGCCGTGCCTGTCGTGGCGCCGGTCTGATGGGAACCGTGCGCCTGCTGAGGGATGAAGAACTCTCGCCCGAGGCGGCCGAGGTCTTCGCCGAGATCCGGGCCCTCAGGGGCACCGACTACGTCAACAACTTCTGGCGCGCGATGGCGCATGATCCAGCGGGGCTGCGCGCGCTCTGGGACCGGCTGAAGGTCGTGATGGCGCCGGGCGCGCTCGACCCGGTGGTCAAGGAGATGCTCTACGTCGCGGTCTCGACGGCGAACGGGTGCGAATACTGCATCCACAGCCACACGGCGGCGGCGAAGGGCAAGGGGATGACGCCCGAAATGCACGCCGAACTTCTCGCCGTGGTGGGGATGGCGATGCAGACCAACGGGTTGGTGCAAGGCCTCGGCGTCGAGGTGGACGAGATGTTCAAGGCATGAACGAGGTCGAGATTGCCAAGGTCCGAAACGGGGCCGACATCGAGGCCACGGCCGCCCTCGTCTGGGAGTTTTTCGATTTCCTGAAAGGGCGTTACCCCGAGATGGTCGAGGACATCGACACCTATATCGAGAGGCAGGAGGTCGCGGCACGGCTTGCGGATTTCGCGGCGAACTACAATCCGCCGTACGGCGAATGCCTGCTGGCGCGCCACGCCGGAAGCCCGGTCGGCATGGTGATGGTGCGGCCGCGTCCGGACGGCGACGCCGAGCTGAACCGCATGTATGTGCGCGCCGCCGCGCGTGGCACGGGAACGGGGCGGGCGCTCTGTGCCGGGGCGATCGAGACGGCGCGCGCGCTTGGGTATCCCGCGATCCGGCTCGGTGCGCTCGACCGCCATGTCGAGGCGATCCCGCTCTACGAATCCTTCGGGTTTCGCAGGGTGCCCGACCCGATCGATCCCGATGCCGGGAACAGCCGCGTCATCCTCATGCGGCTCGATCTTTCCGGGCCGCCCTTGGATTGATCGGGGGGCGATGACACACCGCCCCCCATGGTGACCTGACGCGACCCGGACCGCGCCTGGGCCTCAGCCCGCGTCGGGCAGAGCCGGGAGGCTGCGCAGGTAGAGGATGATCGCCGCGAGGTCGTCTTCCGTCATGCCCGCAAGATAGCCGTAGGGCATCGGCGGCAGCATGCGCGAGCCGTCGGGACGCACGCCCTGCGTGATCATCGTCGCGATCTCGGCGTCACTGTAGCCGGCGAGGCCATCCTCGTGGCTGGTCAGGTTCGGCGCGACCGAGGTTCCCCACGGGCCGTGGAACTCGAACCCGCCCCGGCCGAGGTCGGTGCCGACCATCGGCCCCTGCGGCCCCATCGGCGTGTGGCATTCCATGCAATGGGCCACCGGCCCGGCAAGGTAGGCGCCGTATTCGACCGTGACGCCGGCCGCGGGGGCCGCGACGCTCTCGACCGGCGGGCCATAGGCGGGCGGCAGCGGGATGCGGTACTCGGACGTGCCGGGATCGTTCTCGACCGGGGGCACTGTGCGCAGGAACATGACGATGGACATGAGGTCGTCGTCCCCGAGGCCACGATACATCGCGAAGGGCATCGGCGGGCCGATGAGGCTCCCGTCCGGGCGGATGCCTTCCCGGATGGCGCGGGCAAGCTCAGCGTCGGACCAGTCCGCGATTTCGCTGGCCGGCGTGATGTTCGCCGCGACGGCGCGGAACGCCTCGCCGTCCTCCACCACCTGCCCGGCAAGCTCCATTCCCATGACAGGGCCGTCCGGACCCATGGGCGTGTGACAGTTCCCGCATCCCGCGATGCCGCGCACGAGGTATTCGCCCCGTTCGACGCTCGGCTCGGCATGGGCCATGGAAACGACCAGAGAGACCGCAACTGCGGCCGGAACACATACTTTCATGATGTTCTCCCTCCCAGCGGCGCGGTTCAAATGGTTCAGTTGCCGTCCCGCGCCAGAGCATCACGATAGCAGGATTCCGCGTTTCGCGCGCGTCCAATCCCCTTCGGGGCCTGCCCGTTGCGCGCGATCTGCTCAAACTCGTGGCAGTCCCGGGCGCGGAGCGGGGGCGCCGTGTCTTTGTCCTTGGCCTCGACCGGCGCCGCGTCCTAGGCTTTCGCGAACGCCGTCGACGCCGGAGCCGAGAAAGACCCATGCCCACCCGCATTCCCCGCAGCACCTACGCCGACATGTACGGCCCCACCACCGGCGACCGCGTGCGCCTGGCCGACACCGACCTCATCATCGAGGTGGAGCGCGACCTGACCGCGACGCGCGTCGGCGCGGCGATGAACGGCGGGTCCGGGCCGAACGCTGCCGTCTACGGCGAGGAGGTGAAGTTCGGCGGCGGCAAGGTGATCCGCGACGGCATGGGCCAGTCGCAGCGCACGCGCGCCGAAGGGGCGGTGGACACGGTCATCACCAACGCGCTGATCGTCGACCATACCGGCATCTACAAGGCCGACGTGGGCCTGCGCGACGGGCGCATCCACGCCATCGGCAAGGCGGGCAACCCCGATACACAACCGGGCGTCGACATCGTCATCGGCCCGGGGACCGAGGCGATCGCGGGCGAGGGGCGGATCCTGACGGCCGGTGGCTTCGACAGCCACATCCACTTCATCTGCCCGCAGCAGATCGACGACGCGCTGCACTCGGGCCTGACGACGATGCTGGGCGGCGGGACGGGCCCGGCGCATGGCACGCTGGCGACCACCTGCACGCCGGGGCCCTGGCATATCGGGCGGATGCTGCAGGCTGCCGACGCTTTCCCGATGAACCTCGCCTTCGCGGGCAAGGGCAATGCCTCGCGTCCCGACGCGCTGGTCGAACAGATCGAGGCCGGGGCCTGCGCGCTCAAGCTCCACGAGGACTGGGGCACCACCCCCGGCGCCATCGACTGTTGTCTATCCGTCGCCGACGACATGGACATCCAGGTGATGATCCACACCGACACCCTGAACGAGAGCGGCTTCGTCGAGAACACGCTCGCGGCCATCGGCGACCGCTGCATCCATGCCTTCCACACCGAGGGCGCGGGCGGCGGGCACGCGCCCGACATCATGAAGGTCGTGGGTTATCAGAACATCCTGCCGTCCTCGACCAACCCGACGATGCCCTACACCGTGAACACGCTGGAAGAGCATCTGGACATGCTCATGGTCTGCCACCATCTCGACAAGTCGATCCCCGAGGACGTGGCCTTCGCCGAGAGCCGTATCCGCAAGGAGACGATCGCGGCCGAGGATATCCTGCACGACATGGGCGCGTTTTCCGTCATGGCGTCCGACTCTCAGGCCATGGGACGGGTGGGAGAGGTCATCATCCGCACCTGGCAGACCGCCCACAAGATGAAGCTCCAGCGCGGGCGGCTGGCCGAGGAGACGGGCGACAACGACAACGTGCGCGTGAAGCGCTACGTGGCGAAGTACACGATCAACCCGGCCATCGTGCACGGGATCTCCCGGCACATCGGATCGATCGAGGTGGGCAAGCGCGCCGACCTCGTGCTGTGGAACACCGCCTTCTTCGGGGTGAAGCCCGAGATGGTCCTGATCGGCGGCACCATCGCCGTGGCGCAGATGGGCGACCCCAACGCCTCGATCCCGACGCCGCAGCCGGTCTACTCGCGGCCCATGTGGGGCGCCTTCGGGCGGTCGCTCGAACGCTCCTCGGTCACCTTCGTGAGCCAGGCGGCGGAGGCGGCGGGCATCCGGAGCGCTCTGGGCCTGGCGAAGGAGACGCTGGCGGTCGAGGGTATCCGCAAGGTGCGCAAGGCCGACATGATCCACAACAGCGCGACGCCAAAGGTCGAGGTCCATCCCGAGACATACGAGGTCCGCGCCGATGGCGAGCTTCTGACCTGCAAGCCCGCGCACGAGCTGCCGCTGGCGCAGCGCTACTTCATGTACTGACCGAAGGCCGGGGGAGGAAACCGGATGCGACGCATCGTGAGTAGCGGTCTGGGGTTGGTGGTCTTCTTGATCGCCGACGCCGCGCAGGCCCAGTCCGACTGTCCACGCGATCCCTCGGCGCTGGCGTCCGGGGTGACGGTGCGGTTCGACGACATGTCCATCACCTACCGCAGCACAGCGGACGGCAGGCTGCGCGAGACGGAACGCTATCCGGCCGACGACGAGACCTGGGTCTATGTCAGCCTGCCGACCGGCCTGATCTTCGAAAGCTGGATGGAGGGTCCGGGCGGCATGCCGGACGACACCACGCGCGAGAGCTACAGCTATGTATTCATCGGCGGCGGATACCCCGCGCCGATGTCCGGAACGAATGCGATCGGGCGCGAGACAGCCGTTCTTTCCGACGGGAGCACGGAGGAAAACCTCGTCGCCTGGACCTTTGGCTCCGAGCGCGAGGTCATGATCGGCGCCTGTCGATACCGGGCGATACCGATCTACGAGACCCGTGCGTCTGCCGATGCGCCGGCCGCCGAGGCGCCCTCGATAAACCGATACCTGCATCTGAGAGAGCTCGGCTTCTCGATGTTCCTCGGCGGGGATGTGGTGGGGGTCGAGCCTCAGTTGTCCGAGCCCCGCGCCATCGCCCTGGGCGAGGCCGCGCCCTGAGCCTGTGGCGCTGATGCCGCAATGCGGCGAAAGTCCCTGCCCGGACGCGTCCGGGTCCATCGACCGGGGAGGATTCGCTGTTAGGCTCTAGCCTCAGGGGAGGAGCCGCAAGGCCCCGGACATCGCCGCCGCGCGGTGGCTGGTCGCCGCGAAAAAGGTGGTCCACCAATGGCTTCGCCTGCGAACTGCAACTACTCGCCCGCCCTCGGAATCCGCTTCGACGCCTATTTCTGCCTCCTGGGGCAGGGGCTCGGCGCGCGCGACCTTTCTGGGGCCAGGCTGTCCCTTGCCGTGGCGCTCGACCGGTTGCCTGACGCCGCGCTGCGGCAGATGGGGATTGCGCGCGCCGACATCCCCCGTATCGTGTTCCGCGATCTCTTCACGCTCTGACCGTGGCCGGGGACCCGCCCGGCCGCATCCATGGGAGGCACGATGACCGAGACCCTGCGCGCATCGCGCCTGCACCGCGCCGGCGCCTGGACCGGGGCGCCGCTCGACCGGCTGATCCTCGACTACGAGGGCCGGTTCCTGCGCCGCAAGCGCGTGGTCTGTGCCTCGGGGCGCGCCGTCCTCGTCGATCTGCCCGAGACCGTGTCGCTCGACGCGGGCGATGCGCTGGAAACGGAAGAGGGCGGCCTCGTCGCGGTGGAGGCCGCACCGGAGCCTCTGCTCAGGATCACGGGCGATCTGCCCCGGCTGGCCTGGCATATCGGGAACCGCCACACGCCCTGCCAGGTCTTGGAGGGGCATCTGCTGATCCGGGACGACCATGTCCTGTCGGACATGCTGGCCCGCCTCGGCGCAGGGGTGGAGCGAGTGACCGGGCCCTTCACGCCGGAGGGCGGGGCCTATGGCCACGGGCGTACGCACGGGCATTCGCATGGTCCGGGCCACGATCATGGTCACGATCATGACCACGGGCACAGGCACGGGCACGGGCATGGCCACGACCACGGCTACGACCATGACCATGACCATTCCCATCCGCACGGTCACGACCACGGCTCCGGCCATTGAGCAGATGACCGACGCCGCCGATCTCCTGGCCTTGACGCAATGGCTGTCGCCGGCTTTCCCGGTCTCGTCCTACGCCTATTCCCACGGGCTCGAGGCCGAGATCGCGGCCGGCCGGGTGACGGACGGGGCGGGCGTCGCATCCTGGATCGCAACCGTGCTGGAGGTCGGCAGCGGGCGGACGGACGCGATCCTTCTGGCCGCCGCGATGCGGCCTGGCGCCGACCTCGCGGCGCTTTCCGACATGGCGCGGGCGCTGGCGGGGTCCGCCGAACGCTGGGAGGAGACGCGCGCGCAGGGTGCGGCCTTTGCCGGGACGCGGCGCTCCATGGGGGCCGACGCGCCCGACCGGCCCTATCCGGTCGCGGTGGGCGAGGCGGCGCGCGCGTTGCGCGTTCCGTCCGAAACCGTGGCGTCGCTCTACCTTCAGGCGGTCGCGGCCGCGCTCGTCTCGGTCGCCGTGCGGTTCGTGCCGCTCGGACAGGCCGAGGGACAGCGGGTGCTCGCGGGCCTCGCCCCGTCGATCGGCACGGTCGCGCGGGGGGCCGCCGGGCTCGCCCCGGGCGAGGTGGCCGACGCGCTGGGCGGCGCGGCCTTCGGCGCCGACCTTGCCGCGATGGAACATGAAACGCAGGAGGTGCGGCTGTTCCGCACCTGATGGGAGAGGGCGAATGCCAAGCGAAAACGGACCCTTGCGGGTCGGCATCGGCGGGCCGGTCGGGGCGGGAAAAACCACGCTGACCGAAGGGCTGGCGCGCGCGATGTCGCGGAAATACTCCGTCGCGGTTATCACGAACGATATCTACACCGCCGAGGATGCCGAGTATCTGCTGCGCAAGCAGGTCCTTCCCGCCGACCGCATCAAGGGCGTGGAGACCGGCGGTTGCCCGCATACCGCGATCCGCGAGGATGCCTCGATCAACCTCGCCGCCGTGGCCGAGTTCCGGGCCCGCATCCCGGACCTCGACATCATCTTCATCGAGTCGGGCGGCGACAACCTCGCCGCGACCTTCTCGCCGGAACTGGCCGACCTGACGCTTTACGTCATCGACACCGCGGCGGGGCAGGACATTCCGCGCAAGAAGGGGCCGGGGGTCACGCGCTCGGACCTGCTGATCGTCAACAAGGTGGACCTGGCGCCCCACGTGGGCGTCGACTGCGACCTGCTGGAAAGCGACGCGGCGGCGGCGCGGGCGGGGCGCCCCTTCGTGATGGCCAGTCTCAGGACGGGCCAGGGCCTCGACGCGGTGGTGGCCTTCCTCGAGGAGGCCGGCGGGCTCTGACAACGGCGCGCGCGCCTCAGACGGTCTCGGCCTCGGCCCTGCCGTTCAACTCCGCCTCGGCCCGTGTTTCGGCCAGAAGCGCGCGAAGCCTCCGGTCGCCCGTCGCCGCGAGCCCGTCGCGCGCGATCCTCGCGGCGCGGCGCGCATGCCCCTGCACCAGCGCCGCGCGGGACCAGCGGATCATCGTGCCCGGGTTCTCGCGGATCGGCTCCTTCAGGGCGGTACGCACGGCGGCGGCCGTGGGCATCTCGCGTTCCAGCATGCGCAGGAGCGGCGCCGCCGCCTCGCCGTTCAGCAGGATGCGGGCGAAGTCGCGGCCCGCGTAGGGCAGGCCGACCCTCAGCGTGTTCCGCCCCGAAAAGAGTGCGGCCTGCGCCGCCTCGGCCACATCGGTCGGGTCGTAGAGCACGAGCGCGCCGTCTGACTTCGCAAGTCCGCGCGGGCCGTTGCCGACCGGCCCGTGGAAGTCGAGCCTGCGCGCCGCCCGGAAGCGGCGTTCGAACGGGGCCTCGGCCCGGTTCAGCGTCGCCACCGGCGCGGCGGCCAGCACGCGCGCGCCCGGCACCAGCCCGGCGAAGGCACAGGCCGCGAACCCGCAATCGGGTCCTACGCCGTAGAAGATCACGCGATGGTATCCCGCGAGGATTCCGCTGTCCTTCAGGGTACGGAAGAAGCGCAGGAGCGGGGCGCCGCGAAACCAGGTCTCGCCCTCGGCCATGATAGACAGGAGCGACCAGGACCGGCGCCGGACCATGTCGAAGCCCGCGGGCAACCCGTCCGATGTCTCGCGCCAGGCGCGCTCGGCCCGGTCGAAGGCGATCAGCAGGGTCTCGCCTTCCTCGATGAAGAGGCCGAGGTGATGGGCGCCGATTCGGTCGAATAGTCCGTGGTCGGCGCCGATCTGCGCCAGACGGCGCATCCAGGCGTCGCGGTCGAGCCCGTGTTCGGGGCCGGGAGGAGGGGCCTCGGGCGGCATGTGGTGTCGGTATCCTCGGGCAGCTGGCCGGTGCAGAGAGTCGGCCATACCGCATACCCCTGAACAGGGAGTTTTGCAAAGCTGTGGAGCGCTTGCGGCTTTTCGTGGGCCGTCTCGGGGGGTTGACCGCGCGCGGGGCGGCGGCCTTCATTGCGCGGAAGGCAAGGAGGGACGGCATGGCCCCATCGGAGAGCGCCCGGGCGGCACCCGCCGGCATCGGCGACGTGCAGGAGATGCTGCGCGGGCAGGGTTACATCTGCGGGCGCTCGCTTGCCACGGTAGTCTTCCTGTCGCTGCGCCTCGGCCGGCCGCTGTTTCTCGAGGGCGACGCGGGGACCGGCAAGACCGAGATCGCCAAGGCTCTGGCCTCGGGGCTGGGGCGGCGCCTGATCCGGCTCCAGTGCTACGAGGGGCTGGATGCGGCCTCCGCGGTCTACGAGTGGAACTTCGCCGCCCAGATGGTCGCGATCCGCGCCGCCGAGGCCGAGGGCAGCGCCGACAAGGACGTCCTGCGCGCCGAGCTTTTCGGGGCCGATTACCTGATCGAGCGTCCGCTGCTGCAGGCGATGCGCCCCGATCCGGCGGGCGCGCCCGTCCTCCTGATCGACGAACTCGACCGCACGGACGAGCCGTTCGAGGCCTTCCTCCTCGAGGCGCTGAGCGACTTCCAGGTGACGATCCCTGAGCTCGGCACCATCGCCGCGCCCGAGCCGCCCATTGTCGTGCTGACCTCGAACCGCACCCGCGAGGTGCATGACGCGCTCAAGCGGCGCTGCCTCTATCACTGGGTCGATTACCCGGACATCGAGCGCGAGATGGCGATCCTCGCGGCCCGCGTGCCGGAGGCCTCCGAGACGCTGAGCCGGCAGGTCGTGGCCTTCGTGCAGAAGCTGCGCGAGGAGGACCTGTTCAAGCGTCCGGGCGTCGCGGAGACCATCGACTGGGCCAAGTGTCTGCTCGCGCTCGACGTGATCGAACTGTCGCCGGAGGTCATCGCCGACACCCTCGGGGCGATCCTGAAATACCAGGACGACATCCAGAAGCTTCAGGGCTCGGCGGCGCGGCGCATCCTCGACGAGATGGCGGCCGCGGCCGATTGAACAAAAAGGGTCGCAGATTCTCCACAAATCGGGCCAGCGTCGGTCTACACTGATCCCGCGTGCCAAATACTTCAGGAGACGAGACAAGATGAACTTCTTCAAAGGCGCCTTCGTCGCGCTGGGCCTCGCCGTCGCGGCCCTCGCCGCGCCCGCCGCGATGGCCTGCCCCAGCTACAACAACCCCACGGTGTTCGGGTCTGCGAACATCCCCGCGAACTTCATGCCCGATCCCTGGGTCCGCAACGTGACCGCAGGCGGCACCGTCAACCTGCAGAGCTGCGGCTTCAACTGGCCGGGCTACGTCGTGTCGCGTCCCGATTTCCGGTTCCAGTATTCCGGCGTCTCGCCGACCGGCCAGCTGACCATCGCCATCGAGGCGAGGTCGAACGTCGACACCATCCTTCTGGTGAACGCGCCCGACGGAACCTGGCATTACAACGACGACTATCGCGGCACCAACTCCGCGATCACGTTCTACAATCCGCTGCAGGGCCAGTACGACATCTGGACCGGCAGCTATTACCTGTCGTCGAACAACCCCGCCCAGCTCATTGTGACCGAACTGAACTACTGAGGCACGGGTTTTCCCAGCGGACGGCCTCCGGACGCCGCAGCGCCGGAGGCCGTTTCGTTTCCGCGGGCCGTCGCGAGCCTACTGGCCGCAATAGCTCTGAGGCCAGCTGGCCGGAAGCACGCAGATCGCGCGCCAGTTCGACGAATCGTCGTTGCGCGCATAGATCATGGCGCGGCCCCGCTCCGGCGGGCTGTACATGTTGAGCGCGCCGCCGCCCGGCTGGAAGGACTCGATCCCGTAGGCCGAGGCCCGCGCGATGTAGCGCTCGTCGGGCATCAGCGTGACCGAGACCGCCTGCACGTTCCAGATCGGCGAGGTCGGACCCGAGCCGTCGGTCAGCCCGTGGTAGATCACGTAGTTGCCGGGCTCGAAGAACATCCCATTCGTCACCGACAGCGGGAAGACGCCGCCCGGCTGGGCGATGTACTGCCGCTGGTCGTTGGTGATGCGGGTCCAGGGCGAATAGGACGAGGGGCTCGCGCCCGGCTGGTGCGTGGCGCCGCCCGCGCTCGACCCCGCCACGTAACCCGGACCGTTGCCGAAGTTGGAATTGGGGTTCGAGCAATCCGCCGTGTCGGTGCCCCAGGCACAGAGGTTGAGCCCGTTCGGTTCGTCGCAATCGCCGTCATTGGTGTAGGGGCAGGGGTTGTAGAGGCCCGATCCCCCGCCGCCCGTCGTGCTGGCCCCGCCGCCATAACCCGTGCCGTTGCCGAAATTGGAATTCGGGTTCGAGCAGTCCGCGGTGTCGGTGCCCCAGGCGCAGAGGTTGAGCCCGTTCGGCTCGTCGCAGTCGCCGTCGTTGGTGTAGGGGCATGGGTTGTAGAGCTGCGCCGTGGCCGGAGCCGCAGCGAGCGCGGAAAGGCCGCCGATCAGGGCAGCCACGCCCAGTGAAATCTGCCGTCGATATGTCATGAATGCCTCCAGTCAGGCGGGGATCGTGCCGCCCTGACTGAAGGAGCTCTGCGATTGTCTCGTGAAACAATGATTTATATCAATTCTTGCGAACGAAATGGAATAACTCCGGGTCGGGGACTCCCGAAGCGGCTGGCCAAGGGACGGCACCGCGCCTAGTCTCGCGCGCATGGTCGCGCTCGCCCAGCTGGAGCTGCCGGACAATCCGCAGCTCGTCCGCAACATCACCCATTTCGCCCGCGCGCTCCGCAAGGCCGGATTGCCCGCGGGCCCGGGACGCGTGGCCGACGCGATCCGCGCGGTCGAGGCCGCGGGTTTCACCGACCGCGACGACTTCTTCTACACGCTGCGCGCCTGTTTCACCTCGCGGCCCGAGCACCGGGCGGTCTTCGCGCAGGTCTTCCGGCTTTACTGGCGCGATCCGCGGTTCCTCGAACACATGATGTCGCTGATGCTGCCCGCATTGTCGGGCGTGGCCGAGGAACGTCCCGCCGTCGCCGCCGAGAAACGCGCGGCCGAGGCGCTTCTGGACGGACAGACCCGCGACCTGCCGCAGCCGCCGCCGGCCGATGAGGACGCGACCGAGATCGAGATCGACGCAAGCCTGACGATGAGCCGGGAGGAACGGCTCAAGACCCTCGATTTCGAGCAGATGTCCATCGAGGAGATGGCCGAGGCCCGGCGCGTGCTGGCCACCATGTCGCTCGCCGTGCGCCCGATCCCCAGCCGCCGCGCGGCGCCGGCGCTGTCGGGGCGGCGACCCGACTGGCGGCGGACGATGCGCCGGTCGCTCCGCCAGGGGGGCGAACTCACCGGCTTCGAGCTGAAGGCGCCGCGCCCGCGCTGGCCCACGCTCGTGGCGCTTTGCGACATCTCGGGGTCGATGTCCTCCTATTCCCGCGCGGTCCTGCATTTCCTGCACGCGGTCGCGAACCACAAGGGCGCGGGCTGGTCCAGGGTCCATGCCTTCACCTTCGGAACGCGTCTGACCAACATCACCCGGCACCTCGCGCAGCGCGACGTCGATGCCGCGCTTGCCGCCGCCGGGGCCGAGGCGCAGGACTGGGAGGGGGGAACCCGGATCGGCGCCTGCCTCGAGACCTTCAACCGCGACTGGGGGCGGCGGGTGCTGGGGCAGGGGGCGATCGTGCTCCTGATCACGGACGGCCTCGACCGCGACGAGCCCGCGCGCCTTTCGGCTGCGATGGAGCGGCTTCAGCTCTCGTCCCGGCGGCTCATCTGGGTCAATCCGCTGCTGCGCTGGGAGGGGTTTGCGCCGCGCGCGGCGGGCATCCGGGCGATGCTGCCGCATGTCGATTCGTTCCGGGCGGGCCACAACATCGCCGCCCTCGCGGGCCTGGCCGAGGCGGTCAGTCGGCCGGACGACGCCGGCGAGAAGGCGCGGCTGATGCGGTTGCTTGCCGATGGGGAGACGCGCGCGCGGACGTGAGTTGCAAGCGTCGGGGGGGGGCTCTACTGCAGAGTGCCACTTCTGGCACGCAACATGATTCGAGGCCCCGATGCGCCGCACCTTCCGCTCCACCACGGCCCTTGCCGCGAGCCTCGCCCTCGTTCTGGCGCAGGTTCCGTCCGCGGCCTTCGCCCAGGCGATCGATCCCGCGCGCTGCCTCGACGGCGAGGATGAGGAAAGCTGCCTGGCGCGGATTCTTGCAGAAGAAGCCGCCGCAGCTGAGGCCGCTGCCGCTGAGGCCGCTGCCGCTGAGGCCGCTGCCGCTGAGGCTGCTGCTGCCGAGGCCGTCGCTGCGGCCGAGGAAGCTGCCGCGCAGGAGGCTGCCGCCGCCGAAGAAGCTGCCGCACAGGAAGCTGCCGCTGCCGAGGAAGCCGCCGCCGCCGAGGCTGCCGCTGCTGCCGAGGCCGCCGCTGCGGCTGAAGAAGCTGCCGCGCAGGAGGCTGCTGCTGCCGCCGAGGCCGCCGCACAGGAAGCTGCCGCTGTCGAGGCCGCCGCCGCTGCTGAGGCTGCCGCTGCCGCCGAAGAAGCTGCCGCGCAGGAAGCCGCTGCGGCCGAAGAAGCTGCCGCGCAGGAAGCTGCTGCCGCCGCCGAGGAGGCCGCAGCCGAAGAGGCAAGGCGTGCAGCGGAAGAAGCCTCCGCCGCCGAAGCGGTCGCCGCGGAGGAAGCGGCTGCCGCTGAAGCCGCTGTCGCAGAGGAGGCCGCCGCATCCGAAGCCGCTGCGGCGGAAGAAGCCGCCCGCGTGGCCGAGGAAGCTGCTGCAGCGGAGGCCGCCGCAGCGCAGGAGGCGGCTGCCGTCGAAGAGGCCGCCCGCCTCGCGGCAGAAGCCGCCGCGGCCGAAGCCGCCGCGGCCGAAGCCGCCGAAACGCCCGCCGCTTCCGAAGAAACGGTGCCCTCGACCGCCGAGGTCGCGCCCGAGCCTTCCGTCTTGACCGCCCCCGAGGAGATCACCGCCGAACAGGCCGAGACCGTGGCCGAGGCCGAGGCGATCGCCGCCGCCGCGGAGGAAGAGGTCGCGCCTGCCGATCCCATGGCCGAGGCCGAGGCCGAGGTGGCGCGGTTGGCGTCCGAGGAGGAACAGCGCCTGCAATCCATGGCGCTTGCAACCGATCCCGCTACCGAAACCGCCACCCAGGCCGCCGAAACCCCGGTCCCCGTCGTGACCGAGGAGCTTATCACCGAGGAGACCGCGCGCGCACCCGACGAGGAGTTCGCCCCGATCGTCACGGTCGAGAGCGGTCGGCGCGAGGGGGGGCTCAGCAACCTGGAGACCGCGCTGATCGCGGGCGCGGCCGGCCTGCTCGTCGGCTCGCTCATCTCGGGCAACCGGCAGGTGGTGAACCGCTCCGACGACCGGATCGTGGTGCTGCGCCCCGAGGGCGACTACCAGGTGATCCGGGACGACGACGTGCTTCTTCGCCGGCCGGGGAACGGGGTCGTCACCGAAAGCTTCCGCGATGGTTCGTCCCGGACCACGATCACCCGGCCCGACGGCACCCGCGTGGTGACGTTGCGCGATGCCGACCTGCGCATCCTGCGCCGCAGCGTCATCGCGCCCGACGGGACGGTGACCACGCTGATCGACGATACCCGCGCCCTCGCGCCGGTCTCCGTAACGGCCCTTCCCGCCGCGCCCGGACCCTCCGCATCGGCGGCGGATGCCGACGCCCTGGCGCGTGCGCTGGCGCGCGAGGCGGGGCTCGACCGGGGCTTCTCGCTGGCGCAGATTCGCCAGATCGGCGCGGTGCGCGCGCTTGCGCCGGTGGTCGATCTCGACGCGATAACCTTCGCCTCGGGCTCGGCCGCGATCGCGCCGGACCAGGCGGCGCAGCTTTTGTCGCTCGGTCGCATCATGTCCGACACCATCGCCCGCAACCCCGGCGAGATCTTCCTGATCGAGGGTCATACCGACGCGGTGGGGTCGGCGTCCTACAACCTCGCGCTGTCGGACCGGCGCGCGGAATCGGTGGCGCTGGCCCTGTCCGAGTATTTCGGGGTTCCGCCCGAGAACATGGTCATCCAGGGGTACGGAGAGGCAGACCTGCGCATCCCCACGCTGGAGGCCGAGCGCCTGAACCGCCGCGTCGCCGTGCGCCGGATCACGGACCTGCTGGCGGTGGCGCGCGCGAACTGACGCGTCACCCTCGGGCCTTGCGCATGGCCACGACCGGCGTAGGCTCGGCCCGAGGGAGGATGTCGCCATGACACCCATGACACCGGAGCTGGAGAACATGCCGGAGACCGCGCTCGCCTGGCACAGGGCGGGGCGCGGGGCGGTGCTGGCGACCGTGGTCGAGACCTGGGGCTCGGCGCCCCGGCCGGTCGGCAGTCAGCTGGTGATCTCGGGCGACGGCGAGATGGCCGGCTCGGTCTCGGGCGGCTGCGTCGAGGGCGCGGTCGTGGTCGAGGCGATGGAGGCCGTCGGCACGGGGCGCCCGCAAATGCTGGAGTTCGGCGTCTCCGACGACGAGGCCTTCGCGGTCGGGCTTGCCTGCGGCGGGCGCATCCGCGTCTGGCTGGAGCCGGTGGGCGGCGCGCTGCCCGAGGCGGTTCTGGCCGAACTGGTGGAGGCCCGCGCGGCGCGGCTGCCGGTGGCCTATGTCGTGAACACCGCGACGGGGGACCGGCGGCTCGACCCGGCCCATGCCCATGCCGAGCGCTTCCGCGCCGATCGTTCGGGGATGGAGGAGGACGGGGAAACCTTCGTCCACGTCCACAACCCGCCGCTTCGGATGATCGTCGTCGGCGCCGTCCACATCGCCCAGGCGCTGGTGCCGATGGCGAAGATGGCGGGCTATGACGTGAGCCTCGTCGACCCGCGCCCGGCTTTCGCGCAGGAGACCCGCTTTCCCGGCGAGACGGTGCTGGACGACTGGCCCGACGAGGCGCTCGACACGCTCGGCCTCGATGCGCGCACCGCCGTTGTCACGCTGACCCACGACCCCAAGCTCGACGATCCCGCGATCACCCGCGCGCTGCGTTCGGAGGTGTTCTACCTCGGCTGCCTGGGGTCCACCCGCACCCATGCCAAGCGCGTCGCGCGCCTGCAGGAGGCGGGGTTCACGGAAGAGGAGATCGCCCGCATCCACGCGCCCGTCGGCCTCGACATCGGCGCGCGGGGGCCTGCGGAAATCGCCGTTTCCGTGCTGGCGCAGGTGACGCAGCGCCTGCGCAAGGGCTGAGGCCGCCATGCGCTTCGGCCCGGTTCCCCTGTCGGAGGCGGAGGGCGGGCTGCTGGCCTACGCGCTGCGCGTGCCGGGAGGGCTTCTGAAAAAGGGCCATGTCCTGACGGCGGACGACCTCGCCGCCCTCGCCGCGGCGGGGATCGCCGAGGTGACGGTCGCCCGCCTCGACCCCGGCGACGTGGGCGAGAACGCGGCCGCGCTGCGGCTCGCCGAGGCTTTGGTGGGCGATGGGCAGGCCGCGGGCCTGCGGCTCGACCCCGCCTTCACCGGCCGGGTCAACATCCGCGCCACGGGGGCGGGGATCGTCGCGCTCGACGCCGCGGCTATCTCGCGGCTGAATGCCGTCGACCCGATGATAACGCTCGCCACCGTTCCGGAATGGCAGCGGGTGACCGAGGGCACGATGGTCGGGACGGTGAAGATCATCTCCTACGCGGTACCCGAGGCGGCGCTGGAGGCGGCCTGTGCGGCTGGTCGCGGGGCGCTCCGGCGCCTGCCGCCCGTGATTTCCGCGGCGGAGCTGATCGTGACGCAGGTTCCCGGCGCGCCCGCGCGGCGTGACGACAAGGGGATCGCCGCGGTCGAGGGGCGTCTTGCCGCGCTCGGCGTGGCGCTGGCGGGCGTCGAGATCGTTGATCACGAAGCGGGCGCGGTGGCCGCGGCGCTCGTGCGCCATCGCTCGGGCCTGTCGCTGATCCTGACGGCGTCGGCGACGTCGGACGCCCATGACGTCGCGCCCGAGGGGATGGTGCGGGCGGGCGGGCGGCTGATCCGTTTCGGAATGCCGGTCGATCCCGGAAACCTGCTGTTTCTCGGAGAGATCGGGGGCCGTCCGGTCATCGGGCTTCCGGGCTGCGCGCGTTCACCGGCGCTGAACGGGGCGGACTGGGTGCTGGAGCGGGTGGTCTGCGGCGTCGAGGTGAGCCACGAGGATATCGCCGCGATGGGGGTCGGTGGCCTCCTGAAGGAAATCCCGACCCGGCCACAGCCCCGCGACGGCCCGCGCCGCGCGCCGGGCGCGCCGGATTGAACGTTGGGATTGCGCGCTATCTTCCCGGGCATGCGAACAGAAACCCAGGGAGTAACCATGTCCGTCAAACGCACACTCGCCGCATCCCTTATCGCCCTCGCGCCCCTGCCGCTCTCGGCGGAGGTCACGGGCGACTACGTCACCTACACCGTGGGTGGCATGGATTTCGAAGGCTACCTTGCGACACCCGAGGGGGAGAGCCTCGGCACCATCCTGATCGTCCACGACTGGGACGGCATGACCGACTACGAGGAGACGCGCGCCCGGATGCTGGCCGAGGCGGGCTATACCGCGTTTGCCATCGACGTCTACGGCGCCGACACCGACCCGCAGGGGTTCGAGGAATACCGCGCGCTGTCGGGCGCGCTCTACGGCGACCGGCAGACGTTCCGCGAGCGGCTGCTCGGCTCCATCGCGGCGGCGGCGGATCTGCCGGGCGCGACGGAAAACGTGGTCATGATCGGCTACTGCTTCGGCGGGGCGGCGGTTCTGGAGGCGGCGCGCGCAGGTGCCGATCTCGACGGTTTCGTCAGCTTCCACGGCGGGCTGCCGACACCCGAGGGGCAGGACTGGTCGGCGGCCGTGGGCGCGCCGTTGATGTTCTTCCACGGCTCGGCCGATCCGGTCTCGGGCATCGGCGATCTCGCGCAGGTGATGGCCGAGCTGAACGAGGCCGGCATCCCGCATCTCGCCGAGATCTACGGCGGCGCGCGGCACAGCTTCACGGTGCCGGGCTCGAACGACTATCTCGAAGGCCCCGATGCCGACAGCTGGGCGGGTCTGCTGGACTTCCTCGACGAAACGCTCTGAAGTTTTCTGGCGGGCGGGCCGCATCCTTCGCGGCCCGCCTGCGCGGCCTCTGCCGGGACCCGCGCGCGGCAAAGCGCCGTCAACGGCAAATCCCATTTGATTTTCGGCCGATCCCTTGTTTGGATACCTCCCAAGAACCAAGGGAAAACCTAGGGAGGACATGGATGACCAAGGTTAGCATGTCGGTGAACGGCAAGACTGTTTCCGGCGATGTCGAGGGGCGCACGCTCCTGTCTGAATTCCTGCGCGAGGGCCTTAGGCTGACGGGCACGCATATCGGTTGCGACACCAGCCAGTGCGGCGCCTGCGTGGTGCATGTCGACGGCGAAGCGGTCAAATCCTGCACGATGCTGGCGCTTGATGCCGAGGGCGCGGAGGTCCGCACGATCGAGGGCATGGCGAATGCCGATGGCTCGCTTTCCGTGATCCAGCAGGCTTTCCAGGACCATCACGGCCTTCAGTGCGGCTTCTGCACACCGGGCATGGTGATGTCTGCGGCGGCACTCCTGAAGGAGAACCCCAAGCCGACCGAGGCCGAGGTGCGCGAGTATCTCGAGGGCAACATCTGCCGCTGCACGGGATATCACAACATCGTGAAGGCGATCATGGCCGCGTCCGGCCAGGACGTCTCGGCCATCGCCGCCGAGTAAGGCCCGGCGCGCCCGCGGGGTGAGAGGCCGCGGATGCGTATTTGAGGAAAGATGAAGGGGCGGAGGAGGCCCCGAACCCCGAGGCCCCCTATGGTGGCGGGCCGGGGCGATCACACCCAAGGGAGGAACCCCATGCCGAAAGATCATGGGATTGGCGCAAGGTCCAAGCGCCGCGAGGACGTCCGTTTCCTGACCGGAACCGGCCACTACACCGACGACATGGCGATGCAGGGACAGACCTACGCGGTCATGGTCCGTTCGACCGTGGCGCACGGCAAGATCGTGTCGATCGACACGTCCGAAGCCGCGGCGATGCCCGGCGTTCTGACGATCTTCACCGGCGAGGATTTCGCCGAGGTGGGCGGCAACCCCGCCGGCTGGCTGATCCACTCGCGTGACGGCAGCCCGATGCGCGAGCCCAAGCGCCCGGTGCTGGCCCATGGCAAGGTGCGTCACGTGGGCGACGCCTATGCCGCCGTTGTGGCCGAGACCTATGCCCAGGCCAAGGACGCCGCCGAGGCGGTGGCCGCGGGCACGGTCATCGAGGAACTGCCCGCCATCGTCGACCTCGCCGCGGCCGTCGCCAATGCCGACAACCGCGTGCATGACGAGATCCCCGACAACCTCTGTTTCGACTGGGGCTGGATCGAGGACAACCGCGAGGCGGTGGATGCCGCCATGAAGTCGGCCGAGCACGTCACGGTGCTGGAGCTCGTGAACAACCGGCTGGTTCCGAACGCGATGGAGCCGCGCTCCTCGATCGGCGAGTACCATCCGGCTTCGGGCGAGTACAAGCTGACCACGACGAGCCAGAACCCGCACCTGACGAAGCTGCTGGTCTGCGCCTTCGTGCTCGGCATTCCCGAGCACAAGCTCACGGTCGTGGCGCCCGATGTGGGCGGCGGCTTCGGCTCGAAGATCTACCACTACGGCGAAGAGGCGCTGGTGCTGGCGGCGGCCAAGAAGCTCGGCCGGCCGGTGCGCTGGACGGCGGAGCGGACGGAGAGCTTCCTGACCGATGCCCATGGCCGTGACCACGTCACGAAGATCGAGGTGGGCGCGAAGAAGGACGGCGAGATCGTCGCCATCCGCACCACGACGCTTGCCAATGTCGGCGCCTACCTGTCGAACTTCTCGACGGCGACGCCGACCTTCCTGCACGGCACGCTGATGGCCGGGCCCTACAAGGTCCCGAACGTCTACGTGAACCTCAAGGCGGTCTTCACCAACACCGCGCCGGTCGACGCCTATCGTGGCGCGGGCCGGCCCGAGGCGACCTACAGCCTCGAGCGCGCGATCGACAAGATGGCGCGGGAACTGGGCCTCGATCCCGTCGAGGTGCGGCGGAAGAACCTGATCACGCCGGACATGTTCCCCTATACCACGCCCGTGGCGTTGCAATACGACACCGGCAACTACCAGGCGACGCTCGACAAGGCGCTGGAAATGGCCGACGTGGCCGGGTTCGAGGCGCGGGCGGCGGAGAGCAAGGCGCGCGGCAAGCTGCGGGGCCTCGGCCTTTCCACCTGGATCGAAGCCTGTGGCATCGCGCCCTCGCACCTCGTGGGGCAGCTCGGCTCTCGCGTGGGTCTCTATGATGCCGCCACCGTGCGGGTCAGCGCGACCGGCACGATCCAGGTCATGACCGGCGCCCACAGCCACGGGCAGGGGCACGAGACGGTCTTCGCGCAGGTCGTGGCCGAGAAGCTCGGCATTCCGGAGGAGAACGTCGAGATCGTCCATGGCGACACCTCGAAGATCCCGTTCGGGATGGGCTCCTACGGGTCGCGGTCGCTCGCGGTCTGCGGCTCGGCCATCGACCGGGCGATGGACAAGATCATCGACAAGGGCAAGAAGATCGCGGCGCACATGCTGGAGGCCTCGGAAGGCGACATCACCTTCGAGAACGGCAGCTTCGCGGTCGCGGGCACCGACAAGGCGAAAAGCTTCGGCGAGATCGCCTTCTCGGCCTACGTGCCGCACAACTACCCGCTGGAGACGCTGGAGCCGGGGCTGGAGGAGACCGCCTTCTACGACCCCAACAACTTCACCTATCCCGCGGGCGCCTATCTCTGCGAGGTCGAGGTCGATCCCGATACCGGGAGCGTCGATATCCTCTCGTTCACCTGCGCCGACGATTTCGGCAACGTGATGAACCCGATGGTCGTCGAGGGGCAGGTGCATGGCGGGGTGGTCCAGGGTATCGGACAGGCGATGATCGAGCACACCGCATATGACGAGACCGGGCAGCTTCTGACCGCGTCCTACATGGACTACGCCATGCCGCGGGCCGACGACGTGCCCATGGTGACGGTGGACCATTCCTGCGCCACGCCCTGCACGCACAACCCGCTTGGCGTGAAGGGCTGCGGCGAGGCGGGGGCCATCGGCTCGCCGCCGGCGGTGGTCAACGCGGTGATCGATGCGCTGCAGCGCGGAGGCTATGCCCACGTCACCCATATCGACATGCCCCTGACGCCGTCGCGCGTCTGGGCCGCGATGCGGGGCTGAGGCGATATTCCGGCGCCGCCGCATGTCGGCGGGGCCGGGTCTGCGTATTTCAGGAAAGATGAAGGGCGATCCCTTCAGGAGGAACCGAGATGTACAATTTCGAATTCGCCAAGCCCGCCACGATCGGGGAGGCCGTGTCGGCGCTGTCGTCCGAAGGGGCGCAGGCGCTGGGCGGGGGGCAGACGCTTCTGCCGACCATGAAACAGCGGCTGGCCGCGCCCGAGACCCTCGTGAGCCTCACCGGCATTTCCGAGATGAAGGGCGTATGCCTGTCGGATGCGGGCGAGGTCTGCGTGGGCGGGGCGACGACCCATGCGACGGTCGCGGCAGAGGCGGCGGCGCACTACCCGGCGCTCGCCGCGCTCGCCGGCCGGATCGGCGACCCGGCGGTGCGCAACCGGGGCACGATCGGCGGCAGCCTCGCCAACAACGATCCCTCGGCCTGCTACCCGGCGGCGGCTCTGGCCTCGGGCGCGACGATCAAGACCAACGCGCGCGACATCGCGGCGGACGACTACTTTCAGGGGATGTTCACGACCGCGCTCGACGAGGGCGAGATCATCACCGAGGTCCGCTTCCCGGTGCCGGAGAAGGCCAACTACCAGAAGTTCCTGCAGCCGGCCTCGCGCTTCGCGCTGGTGGGTGTTTTCGTGGCGAAATACGCCGATGGCGTGCGCGTCGCGGTGACGGGGGCTTCGTCTGACGGCGTGTTCCGCTGGACCGAGGCGGAAGAGGCGCTGAACGGCTCCTTCACGAAGGATGCCATTGACGCGCTCTCGCCGCCCGATGGCGACATGATCGCGGACCTGCACGGCTCGGCCGCCTACCGGGCGCACCTGGTCAAGGTCCTGACCGGCCGCGCGGTCGCCGCCGCCGGCTGAATGTCCCGAAGCAGGGCGTCCGGCTGGCCGGGCGCCCACGACCCGGCGGCCCCCGAAGCGGGGCCGCTTCGTTTTCACGGGGGCAGGGCGCCCTGCTTCAGTCGGCTTCCATGCGTCCCGTCGCGGGCACCTCGGCGCCCTGGTCGAGGTCGAGCCAGAGGCGGCCGCCGCGGTAGCCGCCCTTCACGAGAAAACCGGGTTTCCGGACATCAGGAAACCGCTCGGCCCAGTCGCGGAACCTGTCGTTCGTCACCACGCGCGCGCCCATGTCCCGCGCCGCCTCGAGGATGGTGGCGTCGGCCGGCGTGCCCTTGTCCACCACCATGACGCGATCGGAGGGCAGGCCGAGCATCCGTCCGAAGGCATGGTCGTGACGGTAGCGTCCTTCGAGCAGGTAGCCCGCGTTGGCGTCGAAGACGACGCCGGGCGTGAACCCCAGGCCCTCGAGGCGGCGCACCACCTCGCGCACCGGCTCGATCCGCGGCGTCTCGTCGGCCCAGTGCATCACGTTGGACCCGTCGATCACGATCCACGCCGGGGTCGCCCGCTCGCGCCGTGCGGCCAGCCAGGCCCGGCCGAGCAGGAGAAGGCTCGCGACACCGGCGGGGGCTGCGATGAGAAGGAGGTCGGACATGCCGGGCAGGACGAACGCCGCAGCGACACCGGCAAGGGACAGGAGCAACAGCAAAAAGGGCACGATCATCCTGCTTGCCTAGCGCGCCAGGGCCGTCCGGCCAAGCCTGCGGCCGCGCCGGAGGCGGGGGCGGGCTCGAAACAGTCCATTTCCGGTAATGCGCAAGGCCGTTCCAGCCTTCGTCGCGCCGGGGCGTGCCCCCCCGTGCCAACCCGCGAAGGGGAGAGGCCAGACAAAAAAGGCGCGCCAGAGCGGCGCGCCTCGTGGCATCGGATGAGCGGCTGACCTACTTGGCCGGGCCGATCATCATGACCATCTGCCGGCCTTCCATCCTGGGCATGTTCTCGACCTTGCCGAGGCCCTCGACATCCGCGGCCACCCGCTCCAGCAGGTCGCGGCCGAGGTTCTGGTGCGCCATCTCGCGGCCGCGGAAGCGGAGCGTGACCTTCACCTTGTCGCCGCCTTCCAGGAAGCGCGTGACGTTGCGCATCTTGACTTCGTAGTCGTGGATATCCGTGTTGGGACGGAACTTAACTTCCTTGACCTCGATCGTCTTCTGCTTCTTGCGCGCTTCGCTCTCGCGTTTCTGGGTCTCGTACTTGAACTTGCCGAAATCCATGATCTTGCAGACCGGGGGTTCGGCGTTGGGCGAGATTTCCACCAGGTCGAGCCCGGCCTCGACGGCGAGGTCCATGGCCTTGGCGGGGTGCAACACACCGAGGTTTTCGCCCTCCGGTCCGATCAGTCGGATTTCCGGGGCGCGGATGCGGTCGTTCACGCGCGGGCCGGTGTCGCGGGTCGGCGGCGCGTTGTGGGGTCTGCGGGCTATGGGATGCGTCCTTCTGTAGCCTGGATTGCGAGCGTGTAACCTATCGCCTGACCCCCTGTCTTTCAAGGCGATTTGGGCGTGCATCCGCCGGAGGTGTGCACTTTGCCGCCGTCGCATTGCACGCGCGGCACGTGATGGTGTAGCGCAACCGACGTTCGCAACGAACATTCAAAGGTGGGACCATCATGAATCGTATCCTGATCGTTATCGTCATTCTCGCCGCCCTCGGGCTCGGCGGGTACTTCCTGAGCCAGAGCGGGCCGGAGACCGTGGACGACGCGGTCGGAACCGCAGAGGAGGCCGCCGGCGACGCCGCGGAAGCCGCCGGGGACGCGGCCGAAGGCGCGGGCGAGGCGCTGGAGAACGCCGCCGAAGCGGCCGAGGGCGCGCTGGAAGATGCCGCCGAAACGGCATCGGAGGCCGTGGAAGCCGCGGTCGACGCCGCCGGCGAGGCCGTTCAGGCGGTCGAGGAGGCCGTGACCGGCGCGGCGGAGACAGGCAGCGAGACGGTCGCCGAGGCCGTCGATGCCGCGACCGAGGCCGCGGGCGAGGCTGCAACCGCCGTGGAAGAAGCCGTGACCGGCGCCGAAGAAGCCGCCGAGCAAGCCACGGGCACCGCCGCGGAGACCGCCGCGGATGCCGCCGAGGCGACTGCCGAAGCCGTTGAAGGCGCGGGCGATGCCGTGTCCGACACGGCCGAGACCGCGTCCGGCGCCGTGGAAGCGGCCGGCGAGGCGCCGCTCTCGGCGCTCTTCACGCCGGAAGGCTTCGACTACGATGCCGCGATCGCCGCGATCGAGGCGTCGGAAATGTCGGCGCTGGCCAAACGCTCGGCTCGGACCGCGCTCGAAGGGGCCCGGGGCAACCCCGACCTTCTGCCCGGCGCGCTGGCGCAGGTTCGGGGTCTGCTCGGGCTCGAGTGATCCCCACGGCGGAGCCTTCAGGCCGAAAGGAAAACCCCCGGCGCCTTCTGGCGTCCGGGGGTTTTTCGTTCCTCGCCCACGCGCTTGTCAGTCGAGGAAGGCCTTCTCCACCACGTATTCGGCGGGCTTGGAATTCGCGCCCTCGGTCAGCCCCGCTTCCTCCAGCATGTCCTTCAGCTCGAGATTGAAGGCGAGGTTGCCGCAGATCATCGCCCGGTCGTTTTGCGGGCAGAGCGGCGCGACGCCGAGATCGGCATAGACCTCGCCCGAGCGGATCAGGTCGGTGATCCGCCCCATCTTCGGGCTCTCCTCGCGGGTTGTCGTGGGGTAGTAGCGCAGCTTGTCCGCGAAGCCCTCGCCGATCAGCTCCTCCAGCATCTCGTCGCCCCTGATGCTCTCGATCAGTTCGGCCCCGTAGGTCAGTTCCCCCACCTCGCGGCAGGTATGGGTGAGAATGACCTCGTCATAGTCGGTGTAGGTCTGCGGATCGCGCAGGAGCGAGGCGAAGGGCGCGATGCCGGTGCCGGTGGCGAAGAACCAGACGCGCCGGCCGGGCAGAAGCGCGTCGTGGACCAGCGTTCCCACGGGCTTCGGTCGCAGGATGATCTCGTCGCCCGGCTTGATGTGCTGAAGCCGCGAGGTCAGCGGGCCGTTGGGAACCTTGATCGAGTAGAATTCCAGCTCGTCGTCCCAGGCGGGCGATGCGATCGAATAGGCCCGCAGAAGCGGCTTGGCCTTGCCCGTCTTCGGATCGGGCTCGTCCATCAGTCCGATCATCACGAACTCGCCCGAGCGGAAGCGCAGGCTCGCGGGCCGGGTGCAGCGGAACCGGAACAGCCGGTCGGTGTAGTGCTGCACCTCCGTCACGGTCTGCGCGTCGGGAAGGGTCGGGGTCGCCTTGGCGGCGCTCGCATCGGTGTCTTTCACGGGTCCGGGCCTCGTTCTGTGGTCTCGGGCTCTGGTGGCTGGCCCTGGTGGCTGGCCATGGGTTCGGGGGACCTTGCCCTTCCCCCGATGCGCCGGCCTTGATCTGGATCAGGGGCGCGGCCGGCGCAAGCCCCGGGCGTCACCCTGCCGCGAAGGGGCCGCGCCGTCCACCGTCCGCCTTCACGCCGCCGGACGGTGGGCCTGCCTGCACCGGCGATGTGGTTTCCCGGGCCTGAAACCTGGCGGGAAGGGTAGTGGCGCGGCACATCTTGACGAACTCCAGAGGGCGTATCGACGCTCACTGTAGGACACTTTCCCGACAAATGGCAGATATCTCTTGCGAAACGGGACATATGTTCCGTATCACGCCGCCAGCACGTTTCCCGTTCCCGCAACCCGTGAGACCGCGAATGCCCGTTCAGATCGACGCCCTCGACCGGAAGATCCTCGCCGCGCTGCAGGAGGATGCGAGCCGCTCGCTCGAAGAGATCGCGCGGCATGTCGGCTCGTCCAAGACGCCGGTCTGGACGCGGATTCGCAAGCTGAAGGAGGCGGGCGTGATCGGGCGGCAGACGGTGCTGCTCGATGCCGAGGCGCTGGGGCTCGACGCCTGTTTCTTCGTCCTGATCCGCACTTCCGAGCACGAGGCGGAGTGGCAGGGGAAATTCCTCGCCGCGCTCCGCGCCCGCCCCGAGGTGATGGAGGCGCACCGGCTTGCGGGCGACATCGACTACATCCTGAAGGTCAGGGTGCCGAACGCGCGGGCCTACGACACGTTCTACCAGGCGCTCATCGGCGAGGTGAAGATCCACACCGTCACCGCGCTGCTCTCCATGGAGGAGATCAAGTCGTCGCCGCTTCTTCCGTTGGAACTAGTTCGGTGACGACCTGGGCGCCGGCCTCCATCGTGCGGTGGACCGGGCACTTGTCGGCGATCTGAAGGATGCGCGCGCGCTGCGCCTCGTCGAGGTCGCCCTCGATGCGGATGACCCTGCGGAAGGTCTCGAGCGGTGTGTGATGCCCCCGCGCGTCCTGCCCGTGGACGCGGTCGTGGGTCACGTCGACCGAGACATGCCGCAACCGCCAGCCCTTGTGCCGCGCATACATGCGGATCGTCATCGAGGTGCAGGCGCCAAGCCCCGCGGCGAGGAACTGGTAGGGCGTCAGGCCGCGCCCCGTGCCGCCATAGCTCTTCGGCTCGTCGGCGAGAACGTGGTGCAGCGGTCCGGCCATGACATCCTGCAGAAAACCGTTCGCATCGGCCTCCGAGACGCGGGTCACGCCCTCGGGCGCGCCGGGGGGTGGGGCGGGGGGCCTGAGGTCGAGATAACGCGCGGCCCATGCGGCGATCACGCCGGCGGCGTATTCCGCGTCGGCGGGCCGGGAAATCAGGTGGTCGGCATCGTCGAGCGTCACGAAGCTCTTGGGATGCTTCGCCGCCGTGAAGATGCGGGTCGCGTTGTCGATGCCGACGACACTGTCGCGCGGTGCGTGCAGGACCAGAAGCGCGCGGCCAAGCCCGGCGATGTCCTCGGCCAACGCGGCGCCCTCCACGTCCTCGACGAAGCCGCGGCCGATCCGCACCGGGCGGCCGCCGAGATCGACCTCGCCCGAGCCATCGCGCCGGATTTCGGTCAGGGCGTCGCCGAAATTATGGGTGACGTGCCCGGGGTCGAAAGGCGCGCCGATGGTGACGACCGCGCGGGCCGAGGCGATCAGGCCCGCGGCCTTCAGCATCGCCGCACCGCCCAGCGAATGGCCGATCAGGAGCGTGGGCGCCATGCCACGGGCCGAGAGCGCCTCGGCCGCGCGCAGCAGATCGTCGACGTTCGACGTGAAGGACGTGTTCTGGAACTCGCCCTTGGAATGCCCGAGGCCGGTGAAGTCGAAACGCAGGACCGCGATGCCTTCCGCCGTCAGCCGCGCCGCGATCCTGCGGGCCGCGGCGATGTCCTTCCCGCAGGTGAAACAATGGGCGAAGAGCGCGGTGGCGAGGTGCGGCCCCTCCGGCAGGTCGAGCCGGGCGGCGAGATCGTGGCCGTCGTGGCCGGTGAAGGTGAAGCGATCGGTGGGCATTGGCAGTCTCCCTCAGGTCCCCCGAGGATGGGCGCAGGCCCGGCGCGGGGCAAGGGCACGGGCGGGTCCGCTCGCGCAACCGTGCGTGGAGGTGCCCCGGCGTGATCCGATGTGTCAGGTCCGGGGACGGGCGCGGGCCTCGGACCGCCGTCCGGCGGGCAGGGGCGCCGCGCCGATCTCTTCATCCTGGTGGAAAACTCCGGGGGGAGGCGCGGCCCGCGCCGCGGGGGGCAGAGCCCCC
>NZ_JAOPHT010000018.1 GCF_025515305.1 Roseicyclus sediminis | reverse complement strand
CCCCCCGCGTTCGAGCCAGACGCCGAGCTGATGCAGGCCTACGCGTCCGAGGTTCAGGCGAAGATCGGAAAGGCGGGGCAGGAGCCTCTCCGCGCACGCAGGGATGCCGGCGTGGCGGCGCTCCGCATGGCGATGGCGAACCTGGCCCCGATTGATCCGGAAAGGGAATGACGATGAGCGATCCGCTGATACAGGTGAACAGGCTGGGGCCCGTTCTCGAAGTTGTTCTGCATCGTCCGCCTGCACATGCCATCAACCGCGCGACCAGTCGCGCTGTCCATGCCGCATTGCGCCAGCTCCAGGACGATCCTGACCTCCGCGTCGGTCTGCTGACGGCCACGGGATCGAAGATCTTCTCGGCGGGCTGGGATCTGAAGGAAGTGGCCGAGCCCGGGTTCGACCCCATGCTGGACGCCGATCCGGAGCTCGGCCATGGGCCGGGCGGCTTTGGCGGAATCGTGGAGTTTCACGACCTGCTTAAGCCCATGATCTGCGCCGTGAACGGGGCTGCTGTGGGCGGCGGGTTCGAGATCGCCCTGGCCTGTGACGTCATCCTCGCATCGGAAACCTCGTTCTTCCAGCTGCCGGAAATGCAACGGGGCTTCCTTGCCGACTCCGGTGCGATCCAGCGTCTTCCCCGCCGTCTGCCTTACAACGTCGCGGTCGAGATGCTTTTGAGCGGGCGGCGGATGGACCCCTCCGAAGCGCTGCGCTGGGGCCTTGTCCATTCTGTGCATCCCGCGGACGGTCTTCTCGAGGCTGCCCGCGCATTCGCTGCAGAAGTGGCTCGCGGCGCGCCGCTGGCGCTTCAGGCCTGCAAGGAGGTGCTCGGCGCCATCGAGACCATGTCCACCGCAGACGCACTCTCGATGACGAAACCGGGCCGCAGCGGACTACCGATGTACGAGCGCATGTCCAACTCCGAGGATTTCATGGAGGGACCGCGCGCTTTCGCCGAAAAACGCGAGCCGCGCTGGACGGGCCGCTGAACCAACACAAGAGGAAAGCCGAGGGGGACTGACATGCCGATGAACCTCGTTAATGCGCCGGAGGACGCCGACGCCCGGCGCGCAATCGCTCCGGTGATCGCGTATCCCGAGGACACACTTCCCCGACCCGATCTTGAGGCTTACGCGAGCGCCCGCCGAGGAGCGCGCGAGACGGGGCGGCTAGTCGTGCCGCCGCGCGACGCGCGCGCCTTCAGGGTCTCCGCCGGCCAATTCTTCCGAATAACTTGCATCGAGGGCCCTCAGGTCGGCGACCTGAACCTGTTCTGCCTGCATGATCCTGCCGAGCGGTTCTTTTCGGGCAAGACGCGGGCGCTTCATGGCACGCACGTCACGACAGGGGACCGGCTCTGGTCGTGCCTGCCATTCCTGCGGCCCATGGCCACGATCGTGGCGGATACCCTGGCATGGTACGGGACCGACCCCCATGGGGGACGTGTCCATGACGTTATCGGAACGCGCTGCGACCCCTATACCCATCATCTGCTATCGGGTGGCTCGACCTATCATAACTGCTGTCATTCGAACCTCACCCGCGCCCTCATCGGCGACGGATTCCCTGCGGAGCGGGCGGAGTACATGACGCATGACGTGCTGAACGTCTTCATGTGCACGGGCTTCACTCCCGATACGGGGCAATACTTCATGAAGGCCAGCCCGGTGCGGCTCGGCGACTATCTTGAGTTTTTCGCGGAGATCGACCTTCTGGGCGTCCTCTCCGCTTGCCCGGGCGGCGATTGCAGTGCCGAGCATTCGTCAGACCTGGCCCCCTGCCATCCGCTTCAGGTCACGATCTACGACCCATCCGAACGTCCGACGGGCTGGTCGACTCCGTCTGTCAACGGATACGACCGCAGCCACGGCCTGCGTCATCCGGAAAAGTAGACATCGATGGCGTCGGAGGTTTTGTCGGTGCCGGCCCATTCCAATGGCATCGCGATGGGCACTGGGCCCGCCTACACTTGGCGACTGGCTCATGCGCGAAGGCGCGCTGACGGCAATTTCTCGCCTTCGGCGGCCATGTTCTAAACTGGGCCTCTGTCTTGCGACGTCGCTAAGCCGTGACGCGGCGTCGATCCGCCAGTTCGTTGTAATTCTGGACGAACTCAGCCCGCAGCCTGTCTGCAAAGGCACGCGCATCTGCTTCCCCGTAGCCCGCGGTCGGCACGGGGTCGCAGAAGCGTATCCGGATTTCGCCGGGGTGAGCCCGAAACGAGCCAAGGGGCATTGCATCATGGCCCCCGTGGATGACCACGGGGACGACAGGGGCCTGCGCTCTGATCGCGATCAGGCTCCCGCCGACCTTGAAAGGACCGATGCCGTCTCTTCCGGAAAGCCGGCCTTCTGCGCCCCAACCCACCCGGCCGCCTTCCTTCACGGTGGCGACCATGCGCGCCACCAACGGATCAGTGGCTTTGCGATTGCCCCTCGCGACCAACTCGATATCGACTTTGCGGCATGCCGCTCGGGCAAAGGGGATGAAGCCGTAGGTATCAGCCCCCGCGAGCCGGTCGATATGGGGCCAGATCCCGACGAAATAGGCGGCGACATCCGCAAAGGATGTCTCGTTATGGGAGACCACACACCCCTGACCGGTTTTCGGGACCTCTCCCTCGACAGACACATTGATCCGGCAGTTGCGAAGAAACAACGAGAAGTGACGTTCGATCGGTTCGCGCGCGTGTTCCGTCGCAGCGGCCTTGCGCGCGACCCGAGCGAATACGAATGGCGCGCCGGCCAGAAAACGAAGGGATGCAACTCCACCGCGCCAGTGTTCGCCGATCTCTGCCGCGTGATGACTCATCTCGTCTCGCTCTGACCAACGGCGCCGCCTACGTCAAATCGTTGCAAGACGCAAACGCCAAGGGCGGACGGCAGTCGAAACCAGGTGAATTGTCTGGGGCTTCGGCCATCGACGCCACGCGCAGCGAACGGCTGTCTCGAGCCGATGCCGCGCGTGCAAGCGCCACAGGCAGGGCACCGCCGGTTCGGGCTCCCAGCCGCTATTCGCTGCGCTATGCTTCAACGTCCGCTAGGGGTGGTTTGCGCGCTGCGCCGGCTCCTTTTGCGTCAGTAGCTCCGAGAGAACCGTCGCCGCGATCTCGAAGGACCTGATCCTTGCCGCGTGGTCGTGGATCATGCCGGTGAGCATGAGTTCGTCGGGCCGGTAGGTATTCAGTAAGTTCAGCAACTGGTCCCTGACGGTGGACGGCGACCCGACGGCCGAACAAGACAGTGCGGCCCCCACCTGCGCGCCCATCTCCCGACCGATTTCGCCGTCGAGATCCCGCGTGGGGTAGGGCAGCTTTCCCGGTCTCCCGCTGCGCAGGCGCGCGAAGGCGAGGATTTGCGAACTCCTCAGATATGCGGCTTCTTCGTCGGTCTCTGCGGCGCAGATACCCGCGAGCATCATGAAATAGGGTCGTGCGAGGTATCTGGATGGTCGGAACTTGCCGCGATAGGTGGCGATTGCATCCTCCAGCATGGCCGGAGCGAAATGCGACGCGAAGGCATAGGGAAGGCCGAGATGGGCGGCCAGCTGCGCGCCATAGAGGCTGGAGCCGAGGATCCAGATCGGGACATGCGTGCCTGTTCCGGGAATGGCCCTTACCCGCGTGTCATCGGACGCATCGTCGAAGTAGTGGAGGAGATCGACCACGTCATGTGGAAACGTGTCTTCCTGTACCATGTGCCGGCGCAAGGCGCGGGCCGTTGCCATGTCCGTGCCCGGGGCGCGACCGAGGCCGAGGTCGATCCGGCCCGGATACAGGGTTTCCAGCGTTCCGAACTGCTCGGCAATCACCAGCGGCGAGTGATTGGGCAGCATGATGCCGCCTGCGCCGACACGGATAGTCCTGGTTGCCCCCGCGACATGGCCGATCACGACGGAGGTCGCTGCGCTGGCGATCCCCGGCATGTTGTGGTGCTCGGCGAGCCAGTAGCGATGATAGCCGAGCCGTTCGGCGGCACGGGCCAGCTCCACCGTATTCGCAAGCGCGTCGGCAGCGGTCTGACCCTCGGGAATTGGCGACAGGTCGAGTAGCGAGAAATGATGCATGGAGCCTCCTTGCCGCTCAGCTATACATGATCAGCAGTCCCTCCAAACACCAAACCGAGGCAACGGTCGCTCCCGTTTCGAACCCTCCAGAAGGGCGGATCGCTTTCGTTGCATCGAGGTCTTGCTTGACCCTCACGCACCCATCACATACGCAGTGAAGCGCTGAGCGGGCGTTGTGTAATGGTAAGACCCTTGCCTTCCAAGCTAACTACCTAGCATTCCCCGCGTTTCCCGTCCATTCCAAGTCTTTCTTTTCGTTGACACCTCCGTGTCACGTGGTGTCATGGGGATGCCGATGATTTCTTCCCGTTACCTGCAAAATACCTACAGCATGCCGAAGCTCACCGAGACCCACGTCCGCAACCTGCCCCACCCGGCGACGGGCACGGCCAAGCACTGGGACAGCGAGGTAAAGGGTCTCGGCCTCTTCGTCGGCAAGCGCTCGAAGACGTGGTACTTCCAGAAGGACGTGGGTGGGCGCACCAAGCGCATCCTCGTCGGGCGCTGGCCCGCGATCTCGGCCCGCGTCGCGCGGCAAACCGCGATGGGTTACGCGCTGGAATGGGGCAGGGGCGCCGGCAAGCGCATCGCCTTCGAGGCGCCCACGCTTCAAGACGCCATGGAGAGCTACCTCGCGCGGCCGAGGCTGCGCTCCGAGGCCCACAAGCTGGGGCTGCGGCAGCAGTTCGAGTTACACCTCGGCGACTGGCTGCACCTGCCGCTCGACGAGATCACCAAGGCCATGGTGGTCCAGCGCCACGCGGCGCTCGCCAAGACCCCGTCGACCGCGAACCACCTGCTGAAGTATTTCCGGACGGTCTACAACCACGCGCGCCGTACGCACGACTTGCCCGAGAACCCGACGATGGCCATCGAGTGGTTCGAGGAGAAGGGCAGCGGCGCCATCATCGAGGACCTCGCGGCCTGGCGCCGGGTCATGGACGCGCTGGAGAACCCGGTCCACCGGGCCTTCTACGAGCTCCTGCTCTTCACCGGGTTCCGGAAAAGCGAGGCCCTGGCGCTGGAGTGGAAGCACGTCCACGAGGACCGCATCCACCTGCCGATGACCAAGAACGGGCGCAGCTTCGACTTGCCGATCTTGCCCGTTCACCACGAGATCCTGGAACCGATGCGGGGCTTGCACCGCAAGTGGGTGTTCCCGTCACCCAAGGGGCCGGAAGGGCGCCTCGGCGCGCCGAAACGGTTGCAATGGAGCCCGCATGCCCATCGCCGGACCTTCGCGACCGTCGCGGTGGAGGCGGGTGTGCTGGAGGAGGTGGTCGGGCGCCTCCTGAACCATACGCCGCTCTCGATCACCGGGCAGCGTTACGCGAAGCCATCGCTCGACGCGCTGCGGCCGGCCATGGCGGTTGTTTGCGGCGCGCTGCAGGAGCGCGCTTCCAGACGAGTGTCGCATTGACTTGGCTCCGATCGGGACTCGTTCCCGCGACACCTGGTGGAACGTTTTTGCGGTCGATGGCCCTGTGCCCTTAGTTGTTGGCCCGGCAGTCTTCGTAGTGTTCATGAACTGGCTCACCTCCCGGACGTTGCACTTTTTTATGGGGAAGCGGACCTTCGCTGCGCCAACGACGGACGCCCGGAACGCGGACGGAGCGGACCGATGCGCCCGCGGCATGGCCAGTCGCCCGGATCACTGCCTGTCAGCTTCTTCGTCGCTGCAGCGCAGCGCGATTTCCGGGAAGCGGTCGTTCGAGCAAGCTTGGATAGAGCAGATCCGAACCGGTCGTTCGCCGCGCGGCTGATTGATGTCTCGCGTGCGGACAAGGCTGCCTTTTAAAGGTAGAAACAAGCCTGACGAATCCGAAGATCGAACGTGGCTGGGCCAGTCAGTTTTTGTATGGCAGCAAAACTGCGTGAAGCGCGCGGTTCATCGGAGTATCAACTCCCATCTCGTCACCCATTGCAACTATCGTACCTGAGGCGGTGCCCAGTTCGATGCGATTGCCCCTTTCCAAGTCGACGAGCATTGACGGTTTTGCTTCAGGTGGATAGCTCAAGATGACCCGCACGAGCGTGTCTACCAAGTCATCTTCCAACTGTGCGCCCTTTGCGCGTCCAACGCGCCAAGCCTCTGTCGCCAAGCCTCGGAAGAGACTGAGTAGCTCAGGCGTGGATTGAATTACGCCGAAGTGTTTTCGGCTGGCAGCCGCGACGACACTCACCGAAGACCAGCCCACATATTTCGACCAAGTGACGGTTGTGATGTCTGGAGAAACCTGCGCGTCCAGACCCGCCAAACGGCACAGTTGACTGAAGGTCTCTATACGCTCACTCGACGATCCATCCATCTCCCCAAAAGTGATGTCTTTCTTCTGACCGAGATGTGCGATCACACCAGGCGAAGCAATGTTCGATGGTACAAAAGTTAAACCCGGTACCGCGTGCCCCTTACCTAGAATCTTGGCGATCCGATCTGGTGCTGAAACACCGTTCAAAAGCGAAATGACAGCCGTGCCGGACTTCAGCATTGGCCGACACATTTCGGCCGCCGTATCTAGATCGTAGTTCTTTACGCAAAACAGGATGATGTCGACGGGACCGACGTCTGCGGGGTTATTGGTCGCCTGCGCATTCTCAATATGCTTTGTGCCGAACTCACTGGTGACGGTGAGGCCGTTGGCCTGAATAGCGTCCAAATGCGCACCGCGCGCGACAAATGAAACATCTGCACCAGATGCTGCAAGCCATCCTCCAAAGAACCCTCCCAGCCCACCCGATCCCATGACGCAAATCTTCATGTCACCTCCTGCATGCCCCACCTTAGTCATTCGTTTATCAAAACCTGGCACTTTCGTCCTGCTCAACCGTACTGCCGCCACGGACTACCTTTCACTATTGCATGATTTGGTGCGCACCTTCGGCTCACGACTCTTTCCAGTCGGTCGCTGCACCCATGATGAAGGTCCGCTGCCACCAAGAGCAGCCAAAGACCTCCGGACTGCCGACCGGCTGCTTGGCGGACGAAGGCGACGCTAGCCGAAATGGAGTTCGCTTGGCCAATGCGACCATATCTGGGGGCAAATCCAGAGCTTGCGTATGTTGGTCCATTTCAACTGGCAAGGACCGTATGGCGTTCACTTCGTCAGCTTGCCGCCCCGCAGAACGCGCGGATCGACCGGCGAGATGATGGACCGGCCCCTTGGCGCGAAACCGCTTCGGCGGCACACGGCCTCGGAGGCGGCGTTTCCCGCTGTCACACCGGTGAAGAACCGTTTGATGCCGTGGCGGCGCCGCATCTCGCGCAGCGCGATCGCGCCGAGGATCAGGGCCAGCCGCTCGCCTTTCCGGTCCGGTCGCGTGGCCAGCATGCCCCACCAGGCAACCTTGCCGTATTCGGGATGATCGGGGTGGGCATAGGTGGCGGCGGCCGCGCAGGAGACGCCCTGGCCTTTCCCGTCAAGCGCCACGACGCTGACCGCCGGGCGGCGTTGCCCCCTCAGGATGCAGCCCGCAACCGGCAGGACGCCCGCCTCTAGCGAAACATCCGCCAACGCCTGCAAATGCGACGCCGGGCTCTTCGCGTCGATCACATGGACGCTGATATCCTCCGCCGGAGCGTGTGCGTCGAGGATGCGATCGGCCGCGGTCAACGCATCGGCGCTTCCTTCCCAAGCGGCGTAGTGGGTGATCGAGTATCCGTCCGCCTCGAGATCGGCCCGGAGCGCGGGCACATTCGCATCGGGGATGAACGAGCAGTTGCTGACGCCCTGGACGGTGGCAAGCCGCGCCATCAGGTCCAGAGCGCCGGGGGCACCCCAGAGCACACCGACGCCACGACCGTAATAGGTCATTGCCGGATGGTCGCAGAGCAGATCGTAAAGCGCGAGGCCTCGCGCGAGGACGGCCTGCTGATCGGGGGAGCCGAAGAACTCACTTTCCATGGCCGTTCCTTTCCGTCGTCGGACACATGCTACCCGACATTCCCCAAGTAGCCCGACATTCCCCAGTGGCCTTCCATCTGACGTAATCGTTGCCTGACCCTGCTCGCTGTACAAGCATTTGCTGCCCAGAGAAGCGTCTACGGTCGCGCCAGCGGCTGGGAGCCGGGCGGATTGGGCCGCGTAGCCGCGGCGTTCTTGCCCGTCAGCCCTGTCTTTCAGCATGTCGGGCAGACCTGTCCCGCCGCTTTCGTTCAGGTTGGGCGTGGATCATGGTCACGCGCATGACGGAGGCGCTCGAAGACGGCGGATTACGGCAAGGATCGCGCACACCATTGGGCCTTTAACCGCGACCTGCGCCAGCTGGAAGGTGATGGCGCGGGCGTGACCCACGACACGAGTGCCGATCTTGATGAGTTTGAGCTGCAGGCTGGTCAACGACCAGTCCTCCATGGCCTCGGGCAACTCGATGCAGCGCAGGAATGTGGCCAGGTTGTAGGCCAACGAATGCAGTTGCAGCTGCACCTCGAAGTCGCGGAACTTTCGAACGTCCGGAGCCATCATTGGCGGTCTCAGACTTCAGCCACGTTGATCGACTGGATCGCGGACCAAGCGGCCATTGGAAAGGTGGTGCAGATAAGTCGATCGACAAGGCAGAATCCAAGCGACCGTAAGAACTCAAGACAGTAACGTCACGCTATACGCCATTGCCACGCGGGTTACAGAATACGGCGTGGTGATTACCGCACTGTTAGGTCTCCTCCGAGCGATCTGTCGCTGGTGGTGGAGTTGGGGTCAGTGCCGTGAGGCGGGCATAGGTTTCGTCATCCAATTCGAATCCAACGGCGTCCAGCGATGGCTTCAACTGGTCGGATCTGCTGGCGCTCAGGATGGGTGCTGTTACGGCAGGGTTGTGAGCAACCCAGGCGATTGCGAGCGTGATGGCGGAGACACCTAGTTCGGCCGCAAGCTCCTGCAATGAATTAGCGGCCTTGTGCATCCAGTCTTGACCGTAGCGGGATTTGTACATCGGATCATCGGTTAGGCGGCCGTCTTGTCCGAGGTTGTACTTGCCCGTCAGAAGACCGCCGCCAAGCGGTGAGTATGGAACAACGGCGATGTTCTCTGATGTACACATCGGCAAAATCTCTACTTCGGCCTGACGTTTGACCAGATTGTACATCGGCTGCAGCATCTCGATTTTGAGTTCAAAAGACGCCGCCACACGAGCGGCTTTCATCACCTGCCAGGCGGCATAGTTCGAGACGCCGATATGTCGGACGCGACGAGCGTCGACGATCTTTGCAAGCGCCTCGTAGGTCGCTTCGAGCGGCACTTCATCAGACCAACGATGCATGTAGAGCATGTCAACGAAGTCGAGGTTGAGACGCCGCAAACTCTCTTCTAGGTCCTTCGTAATGGCTTCCGGAGCGCAATTCCCTGTCGAGGCGCACTTGGTGGCGATGAAAACATCTTCGCGCTCAGAGGTCACAGATTCGCCCAGCAAGGTCTCCGATGCACCTCTGGTGTAGCCGTGGGCTGTGTCAAAGAAGTTTATTCCTGCTGCACGAGCTGCGTCGTACATGGCACGACTATCAATTCGGTCCGCCTTGCCACCCCACTGCATGGTGCCAAAGCAATACGAGGAAATCGGGTGGCCGGCGGGTGTGCGAAGATCTGGTGTCATCTATCAAGCATCACATGTCCTCAGCGCGAGGAACAAGTGCCTCCGGAAGGGGATGCTGGCTACCGAGGCCGTGGCAAAAAAAATGCATGGGAGTAGCTGCGGTCTTGTGACCTGCTCACAAACACTGTGGTGGGCAGCCGTCGATCGCTGCGCTCAAGCAGAACGGCTGCTGGAAGCACAGTCAGACAATGGCGTGGACCGCACCTTCCGGCAGGATCGCAGTCAATGCCGCCGGAGGCTACCGATGTGTTTTCTTGCATCTAGTTCCAATCTTTCTGGTAGCATTCTTCGAAGTGTTGATCTTGGGAGCCTGATTGCGAGAATGCTGGGATTTCCGACAAATGCGACGGTCACCTTCCGGTCTGGCCGCGAGCTTCGCGAAGCAACTCTCGAACTGCGCATCAAGCAGCTTGAGCATGCGCTTACGGCGCATGTGGACCGCTTTGGGCACACTGATCTAAGCAAGCAAACACTTCCTGACCACGTCCCCGATAGCTCTTCGCCAGACAATGCAAACGCCAAATAGTAATTTGTTTAATGAAGATGTCGCTTCAAAAGGTGCAGCAAGGGGCCGTTGTATTTCGAGAAGTTTGAACGTGGCCATGATACCTCAGGGGCCGGTTTGAAATCGCCAGCATTGCGCTGAAGGGCGTCCTTGTGTCGTACTGGCGCAGTCCCTTGTTCCAGTGGCTCAAAGTGCCTCGCCACCTCGTCACGTCTGTGAAACCCCGCGAGGTGACCATAGACTGCACTCACCGTCTGGGTATTCGCATGACCCAGTTGGTCCGCCACGACTATGAGCGAGGCACCATTCTGAACCAGCTGGCTTGCATAGGTATGACGCAATCCATGGAAGGTGAGTTCTGACGGAAGCGCGGCCGCTGTTCGAGCTCGTTGGAAATAGGCTTTGTACTCGCTGCCCCATATCCGGCCGTTGGACTTTCGGAACAGAAAGTCTGAACCCTCTCTTCCGTCCACGATCGCCCGAAAGAAGCTCAGTGCCTCAGGGGGCAGAAAGACGTACCGGGTACGACGCCCCTTTGGATGTGCAACGAAGACAGCGGTCTCCTCGGCGAGAAAATCGCCCACGCGCATTCTTGAGAGTTCGGTGACCCTGCAACCTGTGAAAAGCGCTGCCCTCACCAGCTGCGCCAGATCATGGTCGCAGGCAGAGAGCAAACGCCGGCATTCCATGCGGCTCAGAAAGACTGTTCGCCGCCGGTCGAGGTTCGGAAGCCTCCGGAGGCACCGCAGGGGGCGATCAGATATCAAATCGGACCGTTCCCAAGCGAGCTCGAATGCTCCTCGCAAAATACTTACAATGGAGTTGAACGTCTTCTTCCGTTTCCGAAGCTGCTCATCGCTCAATTTGTCGAGCGGAATGGGAGGTTCGGTGTGCCCACGCCCTCGCTTGGGAGGTGTCTCCAGAACAGCGATGGCCAACTCATGGAAATACCTCGCATTGAACTCTTCAATCGGAACGAAGGCAATGCGCGGCACAAGGTGGTAGTTGATCCGATTGACGATTGTCTCAAAATGAGAGCGGGTGGCGGCCAACCGCTTCCACTCCACGTAGTCTTTGAGTGCGTGGCCAATCGTGTAGGTGGAGCCGATTGGACATATGGTTAGGTCGCGACGCGACCCGAACTGATAGGGATCGCTGGCAAGTGCTTGAATGTCAGGTTTCCGAAACCACTTCTCTACAACCGGAACGGCTTCTTCATAGGTGTTCTCCTGAAAGCCATCGACCCAGGCATCAAGCAGCCTGCGAGAGATGTAGCCGCCGTCCTTTCGACGAACTCGTCCGACCCAGTAGGACCGGCCATTCGAGCGTACCTGCAAACCGATATGGCGGCAGTACGAGAGCAAGTTGAAGTAGGGAGATTCCCGTGGCGCCAACGCCACTTGGACCTCTGGATCGGATAAATTGGGGCGCCAGTCTGCTCTCATTCAGGTGAGGAACCTTCTGACCGTTCGCCAGTTGTGACCGGGTCATCATCCCTCCGGTCATGCGACGAAGCAATCTGAAAGGCCTTATTGGCCAACGAGGTAGGTCCGTACCTCACGACGTAATCAACGAGCGCCTCCTCAAGAGCCACGATGCGCATTTCTTCGATTCTCTTTGACACCCGCACCTCCCTTCGTTCGGCGACGACGAAGTAATGGGGCAAATCCTTAACAATTCGTTAACATGCAGTTTGGGGGCGCCGGAGGTACAGAAAATGACCACTGTGTTTGACCGGGAAGCCGAGCGGTCGGCAACGCTCGCAGAACTAGCGCGGATGGCATCTGGAAAGCGAGCGGAACTGATAGCGGAATATCAGAGACGTTCTGAAGAGGCCTACGCCCCGGAAACCCTGCGCAACTACCGGCAGATCACGGCCAGCTTCCGGGCATGGTGCGAGGGTCACGACTATCGTGCCGAGCCACCTATTCCCCCTGAAATAGTTGCAGAATACGTCGAGACGCTTGGTGGCAAGCTTAGCGCCAACACCATCGAGACGCGTTTGTGGGCGATAGCAGAACTGCACAGGAGCCATTTCCAACCGTCCCCCTGTCGACACAGGCTAGTAGAGCTGTCGCTCAAGGCGGTGAAGCGGAAGTATGGCGCAAGGTCGCGCCAGGCCGCAGCGTTAGGAAAAGCAGAGGTCCTGGAAACCGTCAAACGGATTGGCACCAGCCGAAAGGGATTGAGAGACAAGGCCTTGATACTCGCGGCATCCGACAGCTGGCTCAGGGCTTCCGAACTCGTTGCCTTGCGCGTACGGGACCTCTCCCGGCAGGACGATGGATCAAGTATCTTGTTTGTCGCGCGTTCGAAAACTGACCCCTACGGCGAGGGCGACTACGCCTACCTTTCTCCTCTGGGCAGTAGGGCCGTGCTGCAATGGATCGATTGCGCCTGTCTGGGCCTCGATGACCCAATCTTCACGAAATCACAGGATGGCGGACTTCGAACGCCACTGAACCCATCAACGGTTTCACGGATCTTCAAGAAGCGGTTCGGGAGGGCCGACGTATCGTCTCACAGTACCAGAGTTGGTGGGGTGCAAGACGCGCTTCGTCTAGGTTGCAGTCTTGGTTCGATTATGGTCGCAGGCCGATGGCGTTCCCCGGAGATGCCAGCCCGTTACGGTAGAAGGATTTCGGCAAGCCAATCGGCTGCGGCTGAGGTTGCGAAGGCTTATGAGCGAAACGGCGACAATCCATTAGCTGATTGATCTTGCCGCTTTGAAGCCGCCACAGGCGTAGTCTACATCCACTCTACGGCCGCCTTGGACTCGATGCTGCCGCTGCAGCCAGATGTGAACAACGACCGGTCAGAGTTGGCGGACGAGTACTGCCGTCCGCCAAAGTCTCAGATGTCGATCCTCTCGGCGATGCTCAGCGCGTCATCGAGTTCGACGCCGAGATATCTGACGGTGCTGTCCACTTTGGTGTGACCGAGCAGGAGCTGAACCGCACTCAGATTTTCCGTCTTTCGGTAGATTAGTGCGGCCTTTGTCCGCAGTAGGGATTGCGTTCCATACGGTTGGCATTGGTTCTGATAAGTAACCCATGATTTCCAAGGGTGCCGACAATTCGTTGCCGACGCCAATTGACCGTTGGCCTTACCGGCTCAGGTTTTTGCGAAGGTTGTTGTACTGCGATCTACCCCGCCAGCCGCTCGGAGTCGATTTCCAGGCTATTTGCGTGCCTGAATTCGACGTGGAAGGTCGTACCAACGCCCTCCCTGCTTTCGTACAAGACGTCTCCGTCCATCTCGCGGGCCAGCCGTCTTGCAATATACAATCCCAGTCCCGAACCTTGGGTTGACCCTTGGCTCCCGTTTTCCAGCTGCCCAAACCGACCGAAGACCTGTTCTTCCATACCATATGGAATTCCGCGACCAGTATCCCTGACGGCAAGGCCTACCCGTCCATCCGAGACGCGGAGCGTCAATTCGACCACGCCTTTCTTGTCCGAAAACTTGATGGCGTTGGAGATGAGGTTTTCGACGATCTGTCGAACGGCAAAAGCGTCACCCATAATCGTGCTGGGCCCGTCAATCTCTCCGACAACAAGGGAAACACGTCGAGAGGCGGCGAACATCCTGTTTTCTTCAATGCTTTCTTCAAGCACCATGCCAAGGTCGACGGGTTCTTTCTTGAGCGTGAGCGCGTTCACATCGAGCTTCTGCGCCAATAGGAGATTGTCAACGAGGCGAGACAAGCGGACTCCGTTGCGAAGTGCGATTTCCAGCGACGATCGTGCGTGCTCGCTCAGCTCTCCCAGCTTACCGCTGAGCGCGAGCGTTACGCCGCCTCTCAATGACGCAAGCGGCGTGCGCATTTCGTGGCTGATCACGGAGATGAATTCGTCCTTCATGCGGTTCGCATCGTCCGCCCTTTGCAGAGCTGCCTGCAAGGCGGCGTTGGCGGAGACGCGCTCGGTGATGTCGACGAAGGTAATGCTCCACCCCAGAAAGGGACCGGCTGGATCCAGCGGGTTTTCAATCGTTGCGACACGAGGTTCAAAGACCCGCTCTCCTACGCTCATGTGCTCACCATTGATCGACGGATTCGACGTGCTTGTCTGTCTCACTGCAACGTCCGCCAGGCGCCCTTCGCCCTGGATCAGTTGGCTGTGCTTCGCGGCCGTGTTCATGCGCACGATGTTCCGCCGCCGATCAATCAAGATGACCGGTTCGCTCATCGTGTCGAAGAGGATAGACTGACCCACGGTGGCCATATCGATCGTCTTGTTCGTGACGAGTAGCCACGTGAACGCAATCACGCCGAGCGTGAACATGAAGGCGGTTGGATCCATCCCAAGGATCTTTAGGCCGAAGCCGACATAAGCGGTATTCGCAACAAGAGGTGTGAGCGTTACCAAGACGAGCACTGCAAGCAGCGGCCAGGCGGATCTTTTTGCGCGGAAGAAGGCGGCCCCAAGTCGCAGAAGGGTCGCGAATACAAATGCGTAGAGTACGCCGATAATTACGTGGAATCCGGGACCATGGACGTAAGCAACGCGGTCACTACCCGCAGGAACGGCCGTTTCGGCCGAGTAAACGAGGTTGTGCCACGGGTTTGTTGCAGCTGCGAACAACGCCACTGCGGGGAGAGTGACAAGTACGCCGGTGGTCCATCGCCTTTTGAGCCTCACTCCATTTCCGACGTAGGCGAACACAAAGAAACACCACGCCATCGGTACAAGAGCATTTCCCGGCCAAGCGACGGCAGCCCACGCAATTTGGCACACAGCGTCCGTTGATGCCGCCTCCAACCCGACGGCCATCAAGGTCCATATCACACCCACAAAGCTCAGAGAGTAGAACAGTTTTCCATTGAAAGTCTGGGTGGCAACCGTGGCGATCATCACCATCGCTGCGAGAAGGCTTATGCCGGATGCCAAAAAGAAAAATTGATCCGTGGAAAGATCGTTGAGGCAGTGCATTACGATCAAGCTCAGGTTTGTGGATCGACCTGCGGAACACAGCAGGATGGTATGGTAAAAATCGGGCGTCCTGATGACCTTGAGGCGGTCAGCCTGTGGTGGCGAGTTGCACGGCAACAACCTTGGGCTTCTTGGAAAAGCTCTCAGCGTCGCTCCCTGCCATCTCTTGGGATTTAATGTCATGATTCCAATTTTTTACCCCCTGCGCTATCCCGTGCGTCAGACAAGGCGTTGTTCCGGGACGGGGTGTGGCAAGAAGCAGTACTGCGGCAGTTGGCACATGAACGACCGTGTCCGGAAAACCGAGCTGCAATGCGGCGATGAGATAGCTGAGGGACAGTGATCTGTAAGACCGACCATGCTACGGGTGCATTCATCCCGTTGGCCCGCATCTCGGTCATCGGTGCCCGAGACCTCTCCGCACTCTGCCTGAACGGCCGCTTCTATTGCTGCGGCGCAGTTGATGGTCTTGGTCTATGACGCGCTGCGCGCGCGAACGTCGGCGGCTAGCTATGTCTCCTGTGGGCTCACAGCGGTCGATCGCTGCGGTTGTTCTTAAGGTCCGCTATGGGGATGCAGAGCGTTTTCAGGTGCTGGCGGGTCCATCTGCCGCGGGCAACCCAGCATCGATTCATTGCGTCCCATTTTTCGCCGATTGAAGCTGTATCCGTGTTCTGACACTGGACGAGAGAAGGCCGTGATGCAGGAAAAGAACAGAGTGCAGAGAGGGGCGCACCTCAAGGCGCGGCGGGTATCGATTGGCCTTGGCCTGCCCCCACTGTGTTTGGGAGCTTGAATCACGCAGCTCAGGAAGCCTCAAGCTGGTTTATGGGTCCTGACCCTAGTTTCTCCCGAGCCCTTAGGTGTTTCCTATCACGAGATCCGAGCCCATGCTATCCGGTTGCGCCCTCCGAGTGCCTTGATACCCTTCGTCCTAGGCATGTGGTCTTGACCCAGTGGGCTGGCCGCTTGATCCTGATTTCAAAGTCTTGCCACAAGAGGCCGATAGACGGCCCGGAAGAGCAGTTTCTCGAGGTTGCCGACAGATGAATGGCTATCCAGATTGGATAATTGACCGTGGCTTTGGTGGTGCGGACGTTGCAGTCGCACCTGGCCTAGTTCACGAGCAAGGCAAATGGCCCAATGGGCCTTCCGCGCCTGGTTCGCTGGAGGCGGTGGAAAAGCTTGCTGCTTGCTGCCGAAAGGATGGCGACGGCAAGCGCTGCATGGTCTTCCTCGTAGGTGGTGCGGGCAACGGGAAGTCGTTCTTGGCGTCTCGCGTCGTTCAGGCAGCTGGAGCCACTAAGACCGACAGGCCGACAACCTTCGCGCGACGTAGCTACCTCTACAAGACAGCAAGCGGCCAGCCGCTACGGATCATTAACGATGCGACCATCCCAACCGAGGATCGGTCCGTGGGCGGGCTTCTACGCGAGATTTCGTCGGCCCTTGATAGCTCGGAACACCTGCTTGCTTGCGTAAACAGGGGCGTGCTGATCGGGGAGACCAACGCCGTTTCCATCGACGAGGCCTCCGGTGCTGACGCCATTGCAGGAGAGTTGTTGCTTCGTACCTTTCAAGCGAACGCCGGAGAACACGTTGAGAAAGATGGGTGGGTCTTGGTGCCTTCCCTGGGTGCACAGACCGGGAACCTGTCGTTCGAGGTTACGACTCCGGCCGGCAATCGGTTTGAGCTTCTGGCTGTCTACATGGACAGCTTTTCCTTGCTTGAGCCACTCTCTGGCGACGGTGATGAAGGGGGTTTCCCAAACAGGATCTCGCCGATCGTAGATCGGCGAGAACGAGAGGCTCGCCACGCAGCATTCGAGCAGCCCCTGTCCAAGTTGGCCACTAACATCGCGCGGGAAATCGGTGTCGGGCCGCCGGGTGGTGAGCTGGACCCGGTGTTGGCAAACGTGCGCCACCTACAGGAACCGTCGCTCGTCGATACTTGGTGTCGGATCCTGCGTGGAGCTGAACTCATAGAGGGCTCCAACTTCTCCTACCGCGACCTCTGGGGATTGTCGGTACTTTCGGTCGTGGGGGCGACCAGTGGTCGTACCCTAGGGGAACTTGCGGCATGGGTGCGTGAACGCGCCAACGAAGTGCAAGGCGCAAAGGATGAGCTGGAGAGATGTCGTTCGCTCGTCTCGCTGGCCTCTCTTCGCCTGCACCTCACGATGTTCGGTGGCCTGCATGCCAGTCTTCCGCTCGATGCCAAGCGTTGGACCGGAAGCACGCCTGAGAACGACGCGGTCTCGGCGATGATGCGCGCGGACCCCTTGCTCGACGTGGATCCGGGGTTAAGCAGAAAGCTTTTCGAGCTTGTTTCCCACGTGAAAGAAGGTCGTCCGTTGAAAGGAAAGCTCGGATCTTTCGACGCAAACCTCGTTGCAGCATGGAGCCCACTTGAGGATGCGTTGGACCTCGCAATCGCTGCACTGATCGATCCAATGTCGCGGCGCCAATTCGATTTTGATCGTGCCGAGTTGCTCGCGTGGTATGCCCAGTACCTCGTGAGGTTGGCCTGCGTCTCAACCGGCCGCCCAGCCTTCTCGCAGGTTATCTCGGAGTGGCAGAAACTACGTCTGCGCCTAAACACGGGAAAGCATATCAAGGACGATATTTTGAAAGCGGTCCGCGATGTGGCTTTGCCCAGCACGGACGACCACCATGCGTTCGCTTCGTCTTCTTTGCTTCCCGTACTCAAGCCGCGGGTAAACAGCCCCGGCTTCAGCCAACCGCACTTGGCCATGAGGGTTCGGCCCAAAGACTTCGAGGTCGAGGTTCTTCCCAACGGCGAGAAGATGGTCGTCCGGATCATGGAACGCGGAAGCAATGATTACGCGGAAACGGCATTCGATTTTCATCTCCTGAGAGAGGCGCTTTCGAGACAGCGAGGGAACGGTTTTACAGACTCGCTGCGCCACGTGGAGCCACGTCTCGAAAGGATGAGGGCTCGGCTCCTTTCGATGAAACTTCATGACCCGAAGGGCTCGGGCGATGCCGTGTTCATCACCAGCGATGGCAGGAGATTGACTGCATGATAGGGTCAGACGGAGCTGGACAGCCAGCCGTGTCAAAAGGGTCGGGCCTCTTCCTAGGGCTCAATCGTCCGCAATACGCGAACATGCCTGAAACCCTCATATCGGCATTGGTTTGGGGTTTTGTCGATCAAGTGGCGACGGGTACGAAGATCGAGCTTGTCGTGGACGACGGCGAAGCCGCTAGGCAAGCCGTTGCGTACGATAGGTACGACCAGGGCGGGTCGCGTCTCGACATCGGCTACACTTTGCCTGCTGAAGGTACCAAGCGGCGGGAACGGTTGGTCGATGCCTTGTGGGACGAATTTGATTTCGCGAATGAGCATGATGCCCGTGACGCCGCGCAGGTCCTCGTTCGCGATCTGCGCGCGTTGCGACCCACGAAGTCAAAGACGTTTGCGGCGGTCCCTATCGATCTCTACACGGCGCTCCTTCAAGATAGTTCGGGCCTTTTGAGAACCCGGGGGCCGGCTAACTACGCGGCGATATTCGAACGAATGTTTGCCTTAGGCGGTGGTGGCGGTTCGGCCGCGCAGCAGCTGGTTTCCGCGCTCTCCCGCGAAGGGGAGGGCCATCCGAAGTGGCTAAGCTCGATCCTTGGTTCTGCGGCGCCTGCATACGTCCAAGTCGCAGGCGATAAAGCGCTGGAAGGACTTGGGCGCGATTTCCCAGCCCCGGGAGGAAATCAGCCAGCGTGGCTTGCCGGAAGGAATACGCCCTACACCTGGTTTGCGAGGAGCTGGGTGAACCTTTGCGAGAACGGATGGACGGCTCGAATGCCGCGGCGGCGCTGGGTGGACTGGGCGTCAAGCGTTCTGCGTACAAGCCTTGGCATGGGGTACCTGTTCGAGATGAACCTCGTTCGAACAATGGTATTGTCAGTCGGGGATGAAAGGTCGGAAGAAGCTGTTTTGCGAGCTGCACTTGCAGATGGTCAGCCCCTCCTCCGGTGGGACGACACTGCACGAGTTTCAGACAGGTGCGTTCGCGAGCAGGTTCGCGGTGCCGCTCGCGAAGGCACCGCCGCTGCCAAGCTACTCGAAGGATGGATACAGAGCGAGAACTGCCCTTCTCCTAGTGATCACGAGGACCAGCAGGACGGCCTCGGTTCTTGGCTGCAGGTAGCTCGGGCTTGGGCAAACGAGCGCGGCATAAAGAAAACGGTCCGGGAGATTGCTGCCGCGATGGAAGGTGCTGGAGACCTAAGGCCGGCGAAAAACGTCGACGAAACGATCCTTTACTCGTTGCGTGAACGGTCGGAAGGGCCTTCGGCGCAAGACCACTATGCGCTCTTGAACCGGCGAGGGCGATATTTCGTTGTTGATCCCGGACAGGAGTGGCTCGTCGCGCTTGGTGGGCTTGCGTCTACTGGACCCTCCAAACCGATACGCGTTGCTGACATAGCCGACAGCCTTGCGAGCCTTCGCCTGCAGCCACCGATACCTTCCATCATTCGCCGTCTCGAGGCGAGCGGTCTTGCTCGTGGAAGCCACGATGCCGACGAGGCCATTGAAGTCCAAGCATCATTCTAAACCATTACCAAGGATCAAATGAGCGAAGCACGAAATCACTTGTTGGCAAGAGCCTTGGGGCGGGTAATGGCGAAGTCCGCCGGGCTCACGCGCCTGCAACTGCCCGCGGGCCTTGACCCCGAAGTCGCCGCTGAAGTGGCGAAATCTGCGAACGCCACTCGTGGCGAAGCGCAATTCGCACACGTGGTGCGGCAATCGCCGTCGGAAGGTGAAATTTCCCCTGAAGAAGCCATCAAGGTAAGGACGAGGGAAGACGGCAAGTCTGCGAACGCGCTCCTTGTCCACCAGCAAGGCGAGTTCAAGGAGCTCAAGTCACTGGAGGCTTTCCGGCTGGCAAATCCCGGGAGCTTGCCATCTGGGCTACTGGAAGAAGGCGAGGGCGAGCTCCAGTCAGCCACGCTTTTGGAAGAGGTGGCGTTGCTGTGTCCGGACCTGGCCACGAACGACGCTCAGCGTTCAAGGTTAGCCGGCATTCTCAAAACCGTTCTCTTGTTCCTACTGGACGCCTACCGCGCGGTTGGAAACGACGAAGTAAACTGGACCGATGCTTGGTGGCGGCACGTCGACACGATGCTGTCCAAGCTGACCTCCGTGGGCCAGGCACTTCCATCCGCCCACGGGCTCAACCGGATGGTGATCGCGGTATACGCAGCGGCAGGTCTGCCGATTCCGGACAACCAAACGGCCGGTGTTTATTCTCGTACCAATTCTGGCAAGAAATTTGCCAAGATCATCGGCGAAAGGTGGGGCAGTAGCAACTCGGCTGAGGCTGCGATCAAGGACATTCGCGACATCGAACGGAAGGCGAAGCGGCTGGCGGCCGACGCGGAACATTCCTTGGCGCGATTGGAATGGGAAGACTTGGCTGCGACCCGCGCACGCCTTCGTCACCCGGTGTTGGCGTGCTGTTTTCACGGACATGGTAGCAATGACTGGCTGGATGGTTGGGCCAGTACGAGCGAGACGGCCTTCTTTTCAGGAGCCGTTGTCGACAGCGATGACATCTTGCTGGGGCGTCTCGACGAGGATGGTCTCGTGCCTCTTCCATGTGTACCCGGCCTTGATGCCAGCAATCGCGTACACGTGCTGGCGGTCCGTGACGCGGATTTCGATCGAGGGAACAAGCAGTGGCTGGGAACTTTCGGGTTCGAGTTGCCGTATTCCGCGCAATTTGACGGCGTCGCGCCTAGCTTCGAAGTAGACTGCAATCCGCGAGCCCTCGTGGCAGAAAATGTTCGCGTAGAGCCCAGCGGCGATAAGAAACTCTTGGTATTTGACCTCGAGCTACGTCTTCCCGGCGGAACTTGGAGGGAGAACCCTAGCAAGATCACCGCAACGCCCCAGTCCGACAGCGCTCGTGAAGTCTTGCGAGGAAAAGCCACGATACAACTAGTAATCGCCCACCCGGGTAGGGGCTCCACTTGGTTGGTTGAACATCCCCGGGGAAAATCGGCGAAGGCCAGACTGCTATCTCACAGTACGACCAAGTACTCGATTAACGACGGCAAGATCGTTCCGGTTGAAATCGGGCGCGACGAGACGCCTCTTTTCAAGCTGGGCAAATCGACGGCTAGCTTCGAAGTAATATCAGCCGGTCTGGATGCTCCATTGACGCTTTCCAGCGCCGACAGGGAGTGGCAACCCGATATCACGGAAGTGCACAACGAGGAGCTCCCGCTCAGTCGCAGCGAACCTCTGCGTGCCGATGTGGATCTGCAACTGACCCTTGGCGGACACATAGTGGACATTCAGGTGCCGGAGGTTTCCGAAGAGCACCTCTCTCCATTTACCGCATGCGCCACCAACGAGGCAGTCGCCAACGATATCGACGGATCGATCATGGAAGAGTTGGAGCGAGACCCTCGCTGCGACCTGGAGAAATGGCTCGCATCCGAATTCGTGCTTGGCCCCGCGACGCCCGCACACCCTGGGTCGCTTGGGATCTTGGCCGTCGCCGCGGAAAGGCAGACCCGGAGTGTTGAGCCGAGCTTCGACGCCTCGATGGGGTATTTCGCCGCCGGCACCGTTCCAGGTGCACCGCGACTGCAGGACGGAATCGCGGACTTGGATGAGGTCCAAGATTTTTGGCGAGGGTTCCAAGAGCTTGGCTTGGGAGAAATCGCCGGGGCTAGTGGTGGACCGGCCGCTTGGCCGAGCCGACTGGACCTCAGGTTGCTCGATAAGGGCAAAGTCGAGAACTACTTGGAAGCGTATGGAAAATTGCTCGGGCAGGCACATGCATTCCAGCCCAGCATGTTGCTCGCGTTTCCGTTCTCGATCCCGATCGTTGCGGGCGGAGACCTTGAAGGTATCCTGCTTTCACCTTTGCATCCGCTTCGCCTTGGTTGGTCGTGGTCGGTGCAGAATAGCGCGGCAAACGCGCTGAGCACTCGGAGCAGCAGGGAGGTGCATGACCTGCTTCGTTTCGTTGACGGGCTAGGCTTTCCCTTGATCGCGCCGTCCGTGGAAGAAGAGCACCTGCTTTCCGTTCCCCTCGATCCAAAGCTTAACGGCGTGTTCTCGGCATGGTCATTCCTGGCAGCAAGGCGCGCTACCCGAAACGGCACCGGTACGATACCCACGATTCTAGGTCGTCGCTTTCCATTTGGTGCTGCATCCGGGCTGGATCGTGGCGGGGTGGCTTCAGCTCTTAGGGACTTCTTGCGGGTAAACCCGCTAGTGACCCAATTGAACGTCGGACTTCATGCGGCGGACAAAGTTGAGCGGGCCACGGAGCTCGACCAAGCATTGATCGACGCCGTTGGACGTGAATTGGCCGATGGTATGGGACGCTTGCCCGGCGGCGTAAGGATCTACGACAGCCCGAATAGGCTTGGTGAACTTCCCGAACCGGAGGCAGTCATAGCGTCGATCGAGGATACGATCTCCAGTGCTCGCCGTGGAACTGACCGTTCTGCGCGTACGCCGCACATCGAGTGGGCAACTGCGGACACCGGGGATCTGGATGTACAGTTCTTGGAAACCCCCCTCGTGCGAGTTGAAGTCGGGTCAACCGGGCAAGAGAAACCGGACGGCGCAGCGCCGCGCCTTCCGATTAACCGGCAAATCGTTTGGTCGCGAGAAGGATCCGGTACCCAACGCTCGGCCTACTGCCCGGTTTTGCCGGAGAACAGCTTTCAAGACCTGAGGTTTTACGGTCACTGCCTGCACGAGCTCGAGACGCTGGCTTCGCACGACAGCCTTCCCCGAGTAAGCTGCCGGCTGGCAGGCGTGCCCGCGCTAACGGGGTCCACCGCGCGTTGGACTGTCTCTGGCAATGCCCACATGGATCCAGCGAACCTTTCGAGGGAGCTCGGACAGATCAGCTCGGAGTTGGTCCTCTGGGAATGGCGACCGGCCTTTCTCGCGCGGTTGGAGAACACGTCTCGTTCAAGCGTTGCAACTGCACGTCCTTACATCACGATTTCAAGGCTCGATGACTTCTTCCGGCAGGAGTTGGAGGACGATTGCCGCAAGGCACTTGGGGAAACCGCGAAGTCTTCTGCGCAGCAGGTCCTTACGGAGCTTGGAACGCGGGGTATCGGGTTATCTTCGCTGCTGTCGATTGGTCACACGCAGACTTCGGGAGCGATAGGCTTCTTCCTCGCGTTCAGGGCCCTCAAGGACTGGGAAGAACGGAACAGCGACGATGACATTCGCTGCATTCTCCCGATGGATGCAATTCATCCCGTTCTCGAGGCCATTGCCGGCGAAGATTGGAAACCCGACGACAGGCGGAGGGCTGACGTTCTGGCCGTGAGGGCCAGGAAGCATGACGATGGGACGTACGCCGTGATCCTGCACCCCGTGGAAGTGAAAATGCGTTCGGATGACGGGAATTTCCCCTCGCCGCGATCAAGCCAAATAGAAGAAGCGCTAGGCCAGCTCGCGAATTCGTCGAAGTTGCTGGCGAGCCTGGCGGCACGTGTCAACGATGGGGACGACGTCTTGCTTAACAATGCGGTCGCATCGTTGTTGGAAGCGGCGCTCTCCATCCGCGCCGTCACAGGGCTCGAGGATCAGCGTGGCGAGGTCGAGAAGGAACGTGATTTTCTGAACGCGGTAGCAGAGGGTCGTTGTGACGTGAATACTTCGACGGGTACGCTTTTCTGGTTCCAAGCAGGCGGGCAATCGCTGGGAAGCAGGCCAATCGAAGAACGTGTCGGGGACGGTGCTGATCCTTGGCAGGTGCTTTTGAACCCGCTCCATTATGGAAATGCTCTGGTGGCCGACGAGCCGAGCGAGGCCCACGCACCCTTCACCAGGGCCCTCGACCGAGACGCGATCGGACGTTGCGATGAAAGCCGCCCTGGCACCGATCCTGCTATCGACACAGAAGGGAAGAATGAGAACCAAGGCGACCAAAGAGGAGTTCAGTCCGCCGAGCATCCAAATGGAGACCAAGGCACTGGTAGCGACGGCTCGCACCCGTCTGTTGACGTGCCGACGCAACTTGTTGGCACCGGTGATCATTCGCGACCCTCAGAAAGAGATTTCGTTAAGAAACCTCCGGAAAAGCCCCGGGAGCAGGAGGATGAGACACTCGACGGAGTAAAAATCCATGTTGGGACGCGCGCGTCTGGAACCAAGTCCGAGAAGGTCGTCTTCGATCCCAGCAACACGGCGGTGAACCAGCTGAACATGGGTGTCCTGGGAGACCTTGGCACCGGTAAGACCCAGTTTCTGCGCTCTTTCGTCTACCAGCTTTCGCAATCTGCAGACGACAATGGTGGCCGGCCACCAAAAGCATTCATCTTCGACTACAAGACTGACTACATCGACGAAGAGTTCCTCGAGAGCGTGAACGGCAAGCTCTTGGCCCCTGGGGATGAACCAATCCCGCTGAACTTCTTTGCGCTTCCAAGGGATGCGAAGAAAAATGCATACAAGGCGAGGGCGCGGTTCTTCGCGGACGTCATCGATAAGGTTAACCGCATTGGCACCGTCCAGCGGCAGCGCTTGGTCGATTGCGTGCAGCGCGCCTACGAGTATTTTGGTGACGGGGAGTATCCCCTGGTCAGCGACATCCTCGAGATGTACCGCGAACAAGTTCCGACACCCGACTCTGTTACATCTGCGCTTTCGGACCTTGTCGATCTGGAGGTTTTCGAGACCGACAGGGGGAACCTCCTTACGATCGAAGAGCTGTTCGATCGCACGGTGGTTGTTGATCTCAAGGGCATGCAGGCTGGCGCCCACGTTCAGAGCGTGCTGGTCATTCTCCTGATAGACCTGCTTTTTTCCGAGTACATGCCAAGTCGGCCCAAGGTGCTGCGCAAGGATGCCAATGGCGTGCAGCGGCGGCTGATCGACTCGTTCCTTTTGGTGGACGAGGCACATCACATCATGGCGCACGATTTCGAGGTCCTTAATCAGCTGATGTTGCAGGGGCGCCAGTTCGGGATGGGCGTCGTCCTGTCATCGCAGTACCTCTCCCACTTCAAGCAAAGCAGTATTGACTGGTCGCAGCCGCTCTTGACCTGGTGCATCCACAAGGTGCCCCGGATAAGCGCAAAGGACCTACAAGGTATCGGCTTCACTGGTGACAATGCTGCACTTGCAGAGCAGGTGCCGCAGCTCGAACCGCTTCACTCGATATTCAAGACCGAGCCGGACCTAATGTCCGGCACGTCTATGCGGGACAAGCCTTACTTCGAGTTCTTCGAGTAGCATTACCGATAAGCGGGATAGGACTCTGCATGGGGAAATAACTTGGCGAGCTGGGCAGCATATATTCCAGAGTCGGTTGACGAACGCAGAGACCTAACCCGCTACCAAGAGCGCTGGGGGAACCGCGGCCTTGAGGGGCTGGCTTGCTACGTGGACGATCACGCGACGCGAGCTCACTGGGTGCGGAAAGCTCTCATGCGTGGAAGAGCCATTCATCCGTCAGACTTTGGCCGGAAGCTTTGGTGGGACCCCGAGGTCAACTACTAGGCAAAGGGCGTGTTGGTAAGCAAAAACCCACCTCGAGCAAGACTACGAGCACACTCCGTTCATTCATATGGTAATTCTGGGGAACACGAAATCCCCCTTGGAGCCGAGGAATTCGATTGCGATCTGTTGTTGCTTCTCACTCGTGACGAGCAAGGCGTCACTCAAAGCGACTGCGTTCATTCCTTGTTTAGTGGCGACGGCAGAACAGCTTCTGCTTCTTTCTCGGTTCAACCCGCCGTGCAGGCCAGGATCTAGCTGGCAGGATAAGTCGCTGCGTCCGCCGCCTCGAGGACAGCACTCCAAAGCTGCTCGAATTGCCGCTGTTGCTCCCTGTACCACCTTTCCTGCAGCGTCTCGTCCCAGCGCATCTTGACGAACGCGATCGCAGGGTAGGTTCCTAGACCAGCTGCGATGGCAAGCACGATGACAAGCCCGTGCGGCCCGATAAGAAAGATTGGTGCCACGAGTACGGCAGCCGGAAGCAACATGAAGGCAAGCCACCAGAAAAACGCGGAAGGAAACCTCATAGGATCGGACGGGTAGGGGCCGATGCGCGCTTCGGTTGCGAGCTCAGCTTCCCTTATACTCGTCTCGGCGACTTGGAGTGCCTCTCTTTGCGCTTTCGATAACGGTTCGTCCCAATAGGGGGCGACGTGTAGTCCAGCCGTCGAGAGGTATTCCTGTGCGAGCGTGATAGGGTGGGGGATGCGGTTCATGCCCATGCTCCGCGCGGACCGGAGCCACCCTGACCACCAACTGTGATCCTCTCCAGCCGGAGTTCCTTGTCTCCGGGCATAAAGAGGTAAGAAACAAGCGGACCTTCCCTGCCAGCCGAGTAGTCAAGGCAGAGCGCGTTCGCCGCTTGTATGACCGGGCGCCCCGTCAACCAGTAGTGCCCGAAGAACACCGGCTTCGCGTTGGCCGGGTAGCTCCGCTCCACGATCCCTGCCGGTGGCTCGCCTGGAGGGAGCTCGTTCGGCTCCGGCACGGACATCGCGATGTCGTGCCACGTCCTTGGCTTGGCAGACCACCACTTGGCACGGATGTAGTCGCGCTTGACCCCATCCTTGTCATGGAAACCGTACCCTTTCGGGAGCGGAAACTCCGGTCCCTTTGTCGTCGTCTCCACGGCGTCGTGAAGTAAGTGCCGCGGGTCTGCGACCTCGACGTGTAGCTCCTCGTGGAGAATACCGTCACCGGCCGACGTCTTGATCTCGCAGACGTGGCTTTCGTCCCAGCAGGCGTGGACGGCGCGGAATTCATCGGTCTCTAGGAACAGTGGTAGCGATCGCATCCAATCGATGACGTCACGCGTCTTCGATGCTCCGACTGGGTACTCTTCGAGAAAGGTCCGGTGTTGCTTGGTGTTCTTTTCTGACCGAGCGCGCAGAGGCTCACCGCTTTCAGGGTGTTCGGTGTGGTAGCGGATCGCGTTGAGCTCGTGGTTACCCATGACAGCGCGAGCGGAACCGGCGTCGACCATGCGTCGGACGATATCGATCACCTCGGCGTTCTCGGGGCCTCGATCGATGAAGTCACCGAGGAAGACAGCGGTGCGGGTCACCGTTGGTTGGCGCCATGCGCCGCCGGTGTCGTGGTAGCCTAGGCTTGCGAGCCGGTGCTTCAGCTTCTCTGCCTGGCCGTGGATGTCAGGGATGATGTCGTACATCTAGTCTCCTTGTGTTGGTGTCTGCGTGCATCGTTGCAATGATCAGGCTGGTTCGGGGACGCGAGTGCTCGCTGGAGTGGCCACTGCCTGGCCGTCGGTTCGGGGACGCATCACGCGGTAGCGGTCGATCGGAAGGGACCTTTGCGTCGACCGTGTCTCCGGCGTCCAGTACCAGGAGCGGACGAGGTCAATGCCCGCGACGCCGATCCTTTGTACGACCCCGTTTTTCGCGTTCTTGGGGTCTTCCCGTGAAAATACCTCGACGATGGTGCCCTTCGGCACCGGCATGCACTTGCCGTCATGCCGCGTCCAAGGACCCCAAGCGCCTCGCCATACCTGGCCCATGCGCTCTCCTTGCCAACCATGTTTTTGGAGCGAGGCTGTTTCCCTGCCTCACGATAGAGGTAGTGTTACGTGACACGTATTACAAGTACTGAGTAGCACATTTTTTCACGTCGTGTTACATGGTGTCACACGGAGGCAAAAACATGGATGACAAGCCGATTTCTGTCAGGCTCGGCGCTCGCAGGATGGACGCGCTCCAGCGCTACCTCGACGCCCACCCCGGCGAGAACAGGAATGGCGTCATAGCGGGGGCCGTCGAGCAGTACCTCCGCGATACCGGTTTCTGGGAAGACGAGCTGCCCCTTGGCTCTCACATCGGTCATCCGGACGACCGTAAGCGGCCGACGCTCTCCGAGCGCGTGAAGCGGCTGGAGGAGATCGTCGAGCGCCTCGATAGGGCAGAGAAATGAGAGAGCTGCGGCACCCGACCGATGAAGGTCTCCGTCTTATGGGCGGACAAGTATGAGCAAGAAGAAAGCACGACGTGTCTACGAGGGCGAGCTCAACAAGCCACTGCCGCCTTTTCCGACCGTGCTCGACGAGGATCATGGTGATCGGAAGACGGCGCATGATGCGGCAGTTCAAGAGCGCATTGGACTGCTCTTCGATCTCTACTCGGTTAACCCTGCCGACCCCGTCGCGTGGCGAAAGCTCGCTTTCGAACTAATGGCCGACCACGTCCCGGGCTTCCAATACGTGGAACCCAGGGCCGACGGCGATCGCTTGGTCGAGATCTTGTTCAACATCGAGTACCTCGTGCGGAAGCATGGGGTGTCTCCGGATCAGGCAAGCGCCGTGCTTTCAGGTATCAAGCCGGAGCTTGGCAAGCCCGACGCCATCAGGACCTACTACTTCGACGTGAAGCGTCACCCGTCGAAAGCAGGCCTTGCGCGATTTTTCCAATGGGCCGCCGAGCAGACTTCCGCGGAAGCCTTGATATCGGCGCTGGAAGGCGAAGTCCTTCCTGCCATCGCCGCAATTGAGGACCTTCAGAAGGCTAAACGCGGTCGTCCAAGAAAGAAATAATTCCGAAGGTCGGGAGGCAGGGTTTCTACGGGTTTTTCACGGCATCAAAACGATTCCCATCAAGGCACATGCCAAGAAGGGAAAACACTGATGCGAGTTGAGAAGACATACTTTTCGACACCGGAAGTCGCGAAACACCTCGGTGTTTCTGCATCATGGCTTAACAAGCTGCGCATGCTCGGTGAGGGACCTCGCTATTACAAACTCGGCGCGCGTTGCGTCGTCTACGAGCTTGGCGAAGTCAAAGCCTGGGTTGAACAACACGGCGAGGGTGCTCGCCATGGATAATCAAAAGCGCAGCCTCCTAGCCGATCTCGTTGCAAGCGCTTCGCTGGAGAATGGGTGCATCTCTACGGGGGTTGAAAACCCGGTAATCAGCGAGGTCCAGGGGTACGAGCGAATGCTCATGCGGCTCATGGCGTGCTGGAGAGCATTTGACCAACTCAACGAGCGCAAGCGTCGAGATGTCGGGCATATCGTGGAAGAGGCATTGGACCTTTTTCAAGAGATTACGATCATGATCTGGAAACTCCATGCCGCTTGGGACCCAAACGGCGTCGTGAGCAAGGACGTGTTCAAGTGGGAGCTGGAGCGCTTGGGTCTGGTGCCGACTGGTTTCTTCAGTGATCAGGGCCGTCTGAGAAGCCCCCATACTGGCCGTCTACGCCCTTCATGGCGAGATCTTTGACCATGACAGATCTCCAAGATAGCCCCGACCAAGTCCAGTCCGGACGTTTGACTGTTGTCACCACGAAGCGGCCAGGGACTATCTCGAAGCGCATTCAACTTATGGATGGCACTCTCCGTATGGAGCCCGGCGGCCAAATGTCTGCCGGGCTCGCCGAGCATCGGGAGGTCCTGTCGTTACGCGATTTTTCGGCGATCCTCGAGGGGCTGTCGACATCGCAGGCACTCATCTACGGCATCGCCGAGACGTCGCCGCTCGAGCTGACCACGAAATCGAGTTGGGAGCGGCAGGGCCAGCCGGCGGACACGGCCGCCAGGACGCTCGACACGTTTTCCTGGCCCGACGGCCCTGCGATCATGATGATCGACTACGACCCGGAGGAGGGGGGCGAGGCCCTCTCGACCGATGCGCTAGTGGCCGCGATCAGGTCGGCCGTGCCCGGCTTGGCACAGGTCGACATCCTGTCATGGGCCTCGTCCTCCTCGTGGATCAAGAACCGGGACACCGGTGAATGGGTGTCGCGCCTACGCGGGCAGCGGCTCTACATCATGGTTGAAGACGGCAGCGACATCCTGAGGGCAGGGCAAGTCCTTTTCGACCGCCTCTGGCTCGCTGGCCACGGCTACGTCAAGGTCAGCAAGTCCGGAACGATGCTGCTCCGGACGCTGGCTGACGCGGGTGTTTGGCAGGCGAATCGCCTCGATTTCGCGGGTGGTGCGCATTGCGAAGAGCCGCTTCTCCAAGACCGGGGCAGGCCACGGTTACATCCGGGCGGCAGCGATCGCGTGGACACGTCGAAGGCGCTTCCCGACCTCAACGCTCACGAGCGGGACCTCCTCGAGTCCCTACAGGGCAGGGCGCGCGTTGGGAGGCAGGAGGAGGCATCCACGGTGCGCGAAGCATATGTCGGTGAGCGAGCCCGCGAAATCGCTGGACCAGGTGCCGACGACGACGCGGTTGAGGCAGCGAAGAAGAGCGTGAGGCGTGCCCTGGACACGCGGCGTCTCCCCGGCGATTTCGTCCTCGAGGTGGAGGTTGACGGCGAGGTGAGTAAGGTAACCGTCGGTGAGGTGCTTGATGCCCCGGCGAAGTATAACGGCGCCAAGACCCGCGACGCCTTCGAGCCCGGCTATGACGGCGGACGTATTGTCGGAAGACTATTCCTGGGCGGCACCAAGAAAACTCTACACAGCTTCGCGCACGGTGGCGTCACGTACTTCCTCGAACGCGGCCAAGTGTTCATCACGATCCTGAAGGGCGAGCTCGACAAGGCCGTAAACCAGACGCTAGACGTCCTTCGACACCATCCTGCCTTCTACGATTTCGGCGACGAGCTTGCATGGCTGATCGATGGCCATTTGCATCCTCTCGAACAGTACCGCCTAGAGCAGAAACTCGGTGGCATAATCCAGTACCAGGGTTTTGATGCACGCGGGAACCTCATCCATAGGGACCCTCCTGCGAACCTAGTGAAGCGCATCATTTCGCTTGGCCGAATTCGTGGCCTCAAGTCGCTCGACGCAGTGATAACGGCTCCCTCGCTGCGGCCGGATGGCACGATCCTCGACGCGCCGGGATACGACGCCGAAACCAAGCTGTACTACCACCGCGCCCCCGACGATCCCGAGGTTGCGATCCCGATATCACCCTCCGCGCGCGAGGTGGAGAAGGCGTTGGCTACCCTGATGAAGCCCTTCGAGGATTTCCCTTTCGTGGAGCCGCTAGACCGTGGCATCTTCCTTGCCGCCCTGCTCTCGGCCGCGGTGCGGGGCATCCTGCCGACATGCCCCGGCTTCGGTTTCGACGCTCCAGTGCAGGGCAGCGGCAAGACGTTGCTCGCGCAGTGCGTTGCCGTTCTCTCCGGGGACCACGATCCAGTCGTTTACCCCCACGCGAGCGGACGCGACGACGAGGAAGTGCGAAAACGGCTCATGTCCTTCCTCAGGACTGGCGCCAAGGCTATGGTGTGGGACAACGTCCTAGGCACCTTCGACTCTGCCTCGCTGGCGGCCGCCCTCACGAGCGAGAAGTTCACGGACCGCGTGCTGGGCCGTTCCGAGGTCATCACGGTCCCGAACAAGTCGCTCTTCATGTTCACGGGCAACAACCTCACCCTGCAGGGAGACTTGGTGCGCCGGATACTGGTTTGTCGTATCGACCCGAGGACGGACCAGCCCTTCAAGAGGAGTTTCGACCTAGACCCCTTGGTTCACGTGCGCGAGCACCGCGTGGAATTGATCGCCGCTGCGCTCACGGTCCTGCGGGGCTGCCTCTCAAGCGACGCTGAAAAACTCGTCGGTCGCATGGCATCGTTCGAGGGGTGGAGTGACCTCGTGAGGAACACCGTGTGCTGGATCGCCGATGATATCGGACAGGGTTCGTTCGCCGACCCGCTTGAAGCAGTATCACGCGCGCTGGAACACGATCCCGACCTGGAACTCCACACGGACCTCCTCGTCGCGCTTCGTGAGCGGTACGGTGAACGGGAGTTTCTCGCTGCCGATGTCTACCAGTCGGTTCGCCAAGAGCCGGGTGTCAAAGGCCCGGGTACTGCCCACGCGTTGTGGGAAGCCCTTGTTGCGATCAACGAGCAAACCACTCGCTCTGCATCGACGATTGGCAAGGCCCTGAGTTACCGCAAGGACAGGGTCGCCGGTGGCCTCGTGTTGCGCACCCGGAAGGATGGTCACACCAAGAAGAGCGTGTGGTGGGTAGAGGAAAAGAGCTGATGCCATTCATAGAAGTGGAGAAAAACAATGACGAGACGTACACGTTTCAAAAATATGGCGAGACGTACACTCATGACCGTGATGACAGACGAGGAACGGTTCAATGAAGAGCAGCGTAGGCGACGGATTTGCGACCATCCATTGTTTGGAATTGTCTTGTCGTCGATAAGAGCCGCGCAACAGAGGCACCCTGAAAGAGCACTTTCCACGCAATCCATTCGTGAAATCAGCCAAGAGCTCGGGGTCAGCCCAGCATTCATAACCGATGTGTTCTTGGCATACAGAGGAGATGTTTCGCCAAATCACCTTGGACAGGACGCGCCTGGTTCCTTCCTTAGGGAACGAGCACGCCAATGGACGCAGGGGGCCTACGATCGCCTCGAGGCTAAAGGCTCTATTCGCAATTCAGGCGAAATCCGAAACGGTTTGCCAGTTTACGTGCCGGATCGCCTCTCGATTCACAAGCCAACGCTGAGGGTGCGGAGGGTACGGAGGAAAAGGGAGGCGGATACCACACTTGGTGAATAACGATTGCATCGCGGATATTCATGAAGGGAGATTTGCCCTACGCACCCCCCGCATATTCCGCAAGCCCCCTCAACAGCTGAGGCAGGGCCACCTTGAAAATGGCTGCCAAAGAATCAATGATTCAAATGCGTGGTCGATCGTGCTAACACTCTGACCAGGTTGGTCTTTATGAGGCTTGGCGGCTATACGTACTTGATATCCAATCGATAAACCACAGGGGCTGGGAGACAGACTACGATATGGCTGGTCACGGTGGAAAACGACCAGGTGCGGGCAGACCGCGCGGCTCGAAAAACAAGGCGACGCTCGCGCGCCAAGCCGTCGCCGAGGTTCTCGACGTGGATGAAAACCAGCTTCTCGAGGCGGCCGTTCACAAGCGGGGCCATTCGCTGCTTCTCGAGTTGGAGCGTGTCGCACACGATCCCACGCAGCCGCTGTTGGCCAGGATTGCCGCTGCAAAAACCGTCCTTCCCTTCCTACTGCCGCGACGAGAGAGCGTGAGCACAGAGAAGCAGGTCTCAGCCGACCTCGTCGCGCTTCTACAATCTGGGCGCTCGCGCCTCGCACGGCGTTAGGCTGGTTGGGTTCTGACGGCTATTCCGGTCCCCTGTGTCTTGCACAAGTGGAAGGCAGGACCGCGCAACAAATGCGTTTAAGCTACCGCAGCATCACCTTTTCCGCGGTGCTCTTCAAAGCGAGCAGTCGAGATGATTGAAGCCAGCCTCCGGCCGAGCGCCTCGGCGAGTTTCGGGGGTACGGCGTTGCCAACTTGCGTGTACTGCGGCACCTCCGTGCGCCGTTTCGTACCACCGGTTGTCTCTTTGGCCCTGAACTCGAATGCATCGGGAAACGACTGGAACCTGGCCATCTCCCGCACCGTTAGCGTGCGCGCTTCCGTCGGGTGCACGTAGTCATCGGGTAGGCTGACGACGGTTGGCGCAGGGCTGTCGAGAGAGAGAGCTCGCTGGCTGTGCTTCTTCGTCGCGAGGCGGTTCACGAGGCGAACGAGCGCGCCCTTGCTTCTGGCAATGGTCTTGCCATTTTCCAACATAAGCGGGAACTCTAGCCCCTTGATCGCATCGTGGATCATCTCTCGCCGCTCGGCGTCAAATACATCTGTTCTCAAAGGCAGGGATAGGAGCCGCGTATCGATCCGGGCATCGCGCAAGAACTGGTAGAACTCGAACCTTCGCCTCACTAGGTCCGAATGTGAGCGGAGCACGTGGTTATGCAGGCTTGGGGTGTTTTCGAGCTTGTCATCCTCGCTCTTCAGCAATGGCTCGTTCGTCCTCATTTCCCGTGCGTAATCCGTCAATGGCTGGTCAAAGAGATATCCCTCGTTCCCAAGATCGGAGATCGCGTCCTTGACCGTGAGGTGCTGTCGATGGCCTGTGCCGAAGTGGGTTCGGCTGGGGGCAAGGGCAGGGCGGCTGGGGACTTGCGGCTCATGGGGTGTTTCGTTCTGGGAGAGCCAGGTGTCCGTCGTGACCCGCACGCCTTCCGCATCCGCGAGGTCTCGTCGGAGGCCGACGAGAAACACCCGCGGTCGGTGTTGTGGGACCCCGAAATGCATGGCGTTGAGCGCCATCGGCTGAACAGCGTAGCCCGGCCCAGTACGTGAAAGCGCAATCCTAAGGTCCTCGAAGGGTGACCTCGCACCGTGTTTCCTGAAGTCGTGCCGCATGCCCGCGACGTTCTCGATGATAACGGCCTTCGGCTCGACGCGTTCAACGAATTCGAGGAATTGCCAGGGCAGCTCGTTGCGAATGTCACCCGGATTGCGGCGCCCCGCCAGCGAGAAACCCTGGCAAGGAGGGCCTCCCGCGACGAGGTCGATGCCGGCAGCCCTCAATTCCCGCAGGAGCTCTTCCGATCCGAGGACCTCCTCCAGGGCATCGACGACTAAGCCCCTATGGGCCTGTTCCAGCGTCGACAGCCCGAGGTGGTCGTTCCACTTGGCAGGGTCGCAGATCGGTTCAACGAAGTTGTGGTAGTAGGTCTCGGCAGCCATGGGGGACTTTTCGACTGCTAGCTTAACCTCGAAGCCGGCCCGCTTAAGGCCGAGGGAAAGGCCGCCGCAGCCCGCGAACAGGTCGATGCATGCCAGGGACGAAGTCATGGGCCTTTTCCTGCCTTCTCAACTGCTCGCGAACGGTGCTGACCAAAGAGGCCGACCCCAAAGTTATTCGACCACGGCGACGACTCCAAGGCAAACGAATTCACGGCGCTTTCCACAAGATAGAGTGCGCCAAGAGATCGTCCCTTCAACTTGTAGAAGCTCTGGTCGATCTTTGCCGTTCGCGAGCCTTTCATGGTTTCGTCGGGGCTGGGGCTGCGAGATAAGGAAACCTCTGCAAGCTTTGCCCGAGGTCAGGATGACGCAAGAACGGCTCACTCGGGGCGAGAAGTCCAGGATCACGCGTCTCAGACGCCGCCTACTCGATTGGTACGCGCGTGAGGGTCGCGATTTCCCCTGGCGATCAGGTCAAGCGTCAACCTACGAGAGGATCTGCGTCGAGGTTCTGCTCCAGCGCACCCGGGCTGAAACCGTATCCGGTCTATACGAGTCTTTTTTTGGTAAGTTCCCCACGTGGGGCGCACTCGCCGCGGCAAGCCCCGATGAACTCGAGGACACGATCCGGCCCATTGGTCTATGGAGGCGTCGCGCAGTCTCGATAAAGGCACTCGCGACTTATGCTGACGAAAATGGCGGGGTCTTTCCGGACGATGAGCGAGAACTGTCGAAGGTGCCAGCCGTTGGCCAGTACGTCGCGAACGCCATTTTGCTCTTCCAACACGGGCAGGCCAGGCCGCTCGTTGACGTGAACATGGCACGCGTCATCGAGCGCTATCTCCGCCCCCGGCGCCTCGCGGATATCCGGTATGATCCATGGTTGCAGGAGGCCTGTCATTGGCTCGTCGAGAGCGAGGATCCAGCGCGGGTCAACTGGGCGACGCTCGATTACGCAGCGAAGGTTTGCAAGGCGCCCCAACCCCTATGCTCGGCCTGCGAGTGGAGAGGGCGCTGCAACTGGTGGAAGAAGTGCGCCGCCCAATAGAGGAGTTTGGGGGCGCGGCCAAATCTGCCGGGCGGGCATGCTTTCAGACGAAGCTAGCTCGAAAACTCGTCGGCGTCAGCGCGACGTGGTTATCGAGGGGTGGCCGCAGTTCGAATGCCCTCAGATCGCGGGCAAGATTCCAAACCCGGACAAGGCGCCAGCAATCTCGGTAATGTTCGGCCACGGCCAGCTCGTTTGGCGAGACGAAAGACGGTGTGCGCTCGCCGCCATTGGTGGTCTTCACCTCGAGCAGCCGTTCCTCGCGGTAGATGCGGTAGAGCTTCTTCCAGTTCACCTCCCAGCCTTCGCGGCGGAGCAGTATGTGCAGGCGGCGGTATCCGAACCGCCGTCGCTCGGACGACAGTTCGCGCAGGCGTCGTCGAAGTGGCCCGTCATCGCCCCGCGTCGAACGATACCGATAGACACACGGATCGATCCCGACGAGCCGGCATGCGCGCCTTTGGGAATAGCCCTTCTCGGTGATGGCCCAGTTCACGGCAGATCTCCTCGAACTGGGCCTCAGAAGTTTTTTCCAAGCATCTCGCGCAGCGTCGACACGTCCAGCATCGACTCCGCCAGAAGCTTCTTCAGCTTGGCGTTCTCCTCCTCGAGCGCCTTCAGCCGCTTCGCGTCCGACACCTCCATGCCGCCATACTTCGAGCGCCACTTGTAGAACGTCGGCTCGCTCACCCCGTGCTTCCGGCAGAGCTCCGCCGCGCTCAGCCCGGCCTGGTGCTCCTTCAGAATGCCAATGATCTGTTCTTCGCTGAACCTGCTGCGCTTCATCGTCCGTCTCCTCTGTCGAGGAACAGACTAACCTCAGAATGGGGAGGTTTCAGGGGAGCAGGTCAAGACTAACCTCAGAATGGGGAGGTTTCAGGGGAGCAGGTCAGCGGATTATGCGACATCTGGCGGATGCCTGGGAAGGGCGGAGAGCCGCCATGCGCAGTCGCGCTAGAGAACTAAAGAAAAGCACTGGAAGCAGACATTGCCCCTCGAGGGCTTGCCTGCAGCATTGAAGCCCTGCGCAGAGTGAAAACCAACAATGGAAGACCCTATTCTGTCGTTGGCTTCTTTTTCGCCGAGCATCTGACGAAAGCGGCCTCCTCGACTTCCGATTTCGTGTTGCTCGTTACAACCGAGAGGAAGCGACCGATTGAAGCAACACATTGCATAATCTTACTCCCCGGATGCCTCCACTTCGAATAAGTGTCAGCAGCCACGACATGGACAAATGCGTCAATCTTCATAATTAATTCTGAATTGTGATTATGATCCGATCCATGGTGTGGAACAGTCAAAGTGCCGACACTCTCTATATGGCCACCGTAGTGCTTTAAAAAAATCTTGGCACGTATCTTTGTACTCAGCGCAGCATCGCCTGTGGCGATCCATCCAATTTCTTGGCGCAGTGTTGGTCCTAGAAAATACGAACCGAGGCGGGCTTGGTACACTGCTTCTGTTGCGCCCTCGTTAGTCTTGGGCCCCGAGTAGAGACATAGTGAGGTCAGATTGAAATCGCTCGCGACAGTTTCATACGCTGCAGTAAGGTCGGGCAGACCCGTTAGCAGTAGTTCTACAATATTTGCTTCATCCGCAAGCCAAGACTTCAAATCCGAAACGGGCATTCTTCGAGCTAAGGCCAGCTCACTCAGGAACCGGTCCTTTTTCGACTTGATGGTTGGATCAACAAATGGGGACAGCACCCACTCAGGGCAGCTTTCCCCACCGGCCGTCGCCATTGCCAGAGTGTCGTCAACCACGGCGACGTGTGTGACCGCCTCAGTGCCGTCCGAGTCGGTAAACGGCTGCTGATATTCGTATCCTGTGCCTCGACCGATCAGTTTCCAGTACAGGCCTCCATCGCGTTCGCCTCCCCAAACGCGAGGAATATCCCGCGGCCCATCCGGATCGTCATCATCCTCAACTCTAGAGCCCGGCGCCCCACCATCTGGCGATCCGCGTCTGACAAACAGAATTTGCCGTGGCCCCAACCGTCCCAGTGCATTCACGGGGTTCACGACCAGTTCGCGAAAGAACGGATCACTGATCGAGACGGGGTCGTCGTTAGCAGCTCGCGCATACGCAAACAGGCGGTCTACGACGTTGATGAGCGGCATAACGATGGTATCTACCGCTAGTCCGTTCGCTTTATCCAACAGACGTTCGATTCCACTGATGTGGTCGAAGTGGATATGGGAAATGAACAATATGTCCAAGACAGCATTCGCGCCAACATCTCGCAGATACGCGTCGACACAGGCGTTGCGCGCCGTCTCATACTTCTTCATTGCTCCGCAATCGTAGACGTATCGGAGATTCCGACCGTCCTCCGACTGCAATTCGGCAGTATGGAAGAAGCCTTGACCAACGGCCCGCTGGTGACGGAGGTTGATGAGTGTCATCTTCGTGCCCGTGATGTTCGCCATAAAGTTGATACCCGCCCGACGTATCCTGAACACCCTTCATTCGATCGCAAGAGATTGCAGAACATCTTCGCGAATGACTAGCTTGATGAAGTAGAAAGGCAGCGGTTTGCTCAGTGAGCGTCGCTTCGGCCCGTCCTTTGCGGCTGGACGCAGGCGTACGGGTTAAAGTCGTTCCGCGCGACGCCAGTAAGGTGAACTCGATCAGATTTGCCTCCAGGTGCGTTGATAATCCGGACCGCGCGAGGTTGGCTGTGCAGCTTTATCCGGCGGAGTAATTTGGATCGGAAGCGGTGCGGGAAGATCTGGCCCTAAGACAATTGCCTCGCCTTGGCTCAACGACGGGATAAATGCAGCAGCGGACCTGTCCAGATCACCGCAGGCCCGCTCGATTGTCTCGCGGTCGCGCTCATTCGTAAGCCGATGGACAAACAACGTACCAAGCTGACTCAGCACGTCCTGCGGAACGTCGCGGGGGCGCTGTGTGGCGAGAACAGTCGTCAGACCGTACTTCCGGCCCTCTTTGGCGATCAGGCCGAACGCATCGAGCGAGACGCTGTTGAACTCATCCCCGACAGAACGACCCATGAACTGATGTGCCTCATCGAGGAAGCAGATGACAGGCTGCGTCCGGAAGCGGTCGGCACGGGCGAGGCCGAGGAGATACTCGCCTATTGTGTTCAGAAGCAGTTCGCGGGCGTTGTGGTTGAAACTGACATTCTTGAACGAGATCTGGCATACCCGTTGTTGCGAGTCGTTCAGGAAGCCATCGAGGAGGGCGCAAATATCTTCGCCCTCGTTCCCGAACAGGCATCGCAGCTCTGAGGACACCAGCATTCCACGCATGCGCACGATCAGCGTGTTGCAGTATCCCAACGTAGAGTCGTTCGGCCCGCCGAATTTTGACCGGTCGTTGCGATCATCCGGCCAGATGCACTCATTCGCGATCTGATCGGTCAACCGATGGATATCAAAGTTGCAGTTTTCGCTCGCGATTTCGGTGGCGTAGCGCTCTGTAGCCCTGTTGAATTCAGCGATCTTCTGGCCGGTCTTGCGGATCGTGCCCGCCTGTTCGACCCTGACAGTCCCGAATGATTGGTCGGAGTATTGCCTGCCTTGAGCGATGTCCTGTGCTTGCATTTGCTGGTCGGTCGCCAACGCGCGTGCCAACCTTAAGCTCCTAATGGCCTCGCGCATGGTCGGTCCTTGGCTTTGACCGGTGGGGCGCAGGAGCGCGAAGAGCGACAACTCGGTCATCCTTTCAGAAGGAAACCTGACCAGCGTCTGGTCATCTTCGGCCCGCGTGAAGACGTACTCAACCGCACCGGGCAGCTTGCCCGAGAACTCGCCGGTCGGGTCAAATACGATGGCCTTGCCGCCCAGCCGAGCGACTTCGGAGACGAGCTTTGCCAACGTCCAGCTCTTCCCGCCGCCGGTCGCGCCGAATATGCCACAATGGCGGCCGAACAGCTTTTCCGGCGGCAACGCTATTTCGGCGTCGTCGATGCCAGATATTCGACCGAGGGACACGGCGATCGGCGATCCGTCATTTGGGACGAAAACACCATCGAACAACGCAGTCTGGATCGATTGTGAAAGCGCCGAGCCGCTAGCTTCAAAAACACCATCGCCAACGCGTGGAGTCTCTAGAACGCCCCTTGCGACCGCCTGAGTGGGCGAGACGGCCCCGAGTGCAAGCTTTTGGATCTTTTGAATGGTGGCGAGCAGTTGAACTCTGCCGACCGGCTCTACGTTCGGCTCACGCTCGATCTGCCGCTCCAGCGCGGGACGGTTTCGGTCTGGGACACTTACCTCGACAATGCGCCCGAGGATGACTGCCCGGTCGCAGTCGATGAAGACGAAGTCGCCCACCGTACCACGCGCGATGCCACGCCGACCGGCCGCGGCGAGGGCTTGTGGCAGGTTCAGTTCGATCCCGGAAGCGCTAACTTTGGTCACGGTACCAAGGCGCTTCTCCCCGTCAATCAACGCCGAGCGCTCATCCGTCGACATGGTCCTGCCCCCGGATGCGTTCGAGCCGTGCCTCCAGCCGCTGCCGGTCGGTCTCACCCATGATCTCGGGCAATGCGAGGGCCAAGTCGCTGAAACGGCCGTTGAGGACCATGACCCGGCTATCGCCCTCCTTTACCAGGCTCAAAATGCGTTGCTGGTATGCGCGCAACGTATCCTCGGTCTGTGAGATGACGTGATCTTGAGTGTCGACCACGCTCACGTTAAGTTTGCCGACCGGCACGAAGCAGGGATCGCAAAGCACTAGACGGATTGAGAGGTTCGACTCAAGCGCGGACCAGATCGGAGCGCTAATGTGATCGTCGGCAAATCCGAAACCGCTGACGATCAATGTGGTGTCGGGGTCTCGCAATGCCGCCTGCCAAGCCGCGAACATGTCGAGGTAGGGCGGCGCGAACGCCTCCTGATATTTCGATGAGCGCGGATAGATCAGTACTGGCTCATGGTTCTCGTCGTGACCAAGGCGGCGTATGACCACGCCATCGGCCTTGCGCCGCCGCCAGTCCATCGAGCCGTGCAGCTTGTAGAGGTGAAAAACGCCATCAACGTAGTCTGCGCGCGTGCTGCTGGCGGATCGCCGCACGATGTCCTGCTGAAAGTGGTCGCGGTTAAACCGTTGGACCGCAGAGTGAGAAAAGCCGTCGATAAGGGCGAGGTTACGGGCGACGGCAGCTTCCTCGATGCAGCGGTCGTAGTTCGTCGTGAAGAGCTTCACCCGCGCCTTCTCGGCACTTCGGCGGGCGAGGCGCCGCAAGAACTCCTTGTGGGAGATAAGGTCGGTCTTTTCTGAAACAAAGTCGACGCGATCCAATATCGCCTGTTCGGCTTTTTGGATGAAGGATGGCAGGTCAAGCTGCTCGCCGTCAGATGCATCTTGGCTAATGTCTGCCCCACGGGCGGCTTGCAGCTCGACCGTCATCTTGCAGAGACTGAGAAGCGACTCGATGTCCTTCTTGTCGGTTGCGCCCCAAACCTTGGCTACAACCTTGTCGAAATCTGCCTCCCCAACCTTCTGTCGGGCATCGTCCCAGAGATCACCCATCCCAGGGGCTTGCTTCCCGTCCGCGTTCTTAGCCGCAAAAGATGCGCCCGAACCAAGTAGGGCCATCAAGTTGGTCGCATTCAGCGCCGACAGCAGTCGTTCTTCGACCTGTCCTTTTGCTCCCCGGCGGGTCTTTCCGTCTTCCTCGCGATCATCCCAGGCGAGCCACGTCCCATCGGACTGAAACAGCCGTAGGTTGTTTGCGGACGGTGGTTGATTGGTCCAGTAGCTCAAGGGCACTCCCGCGAAAAACTCACTATTCTACTGTTGATCCACACTATTGGCACGGGCGCCTCTACACGCTGCGAGGGGTACAATGGTCTCGACGCCAAGTTGCAGGCCCATCTACTCCTTTTCAACCTGAATGTACCGGTTTGCAGGTTTGCGCCGTGACCGCTCTGCCAATGTGAGGGCGCAGCACGCAAGGTGATGCTGCGAAAAGCACCCGCCGGTGCCTACGGCTATGGGCCTATAGGTCACGGTTCACGTCAGGCACGGATGGGCTGATGAACGGAAGAGGGGCCGAATGGCGGCATCTGGAAGTTGTCCAACTGGACCCGAGTGTCAGCTGAGGGCCGCCATTGAATGGCTTGCCCCGATGAAGTGAACCGGCTTCAATCTTTGCGCATGACGGGTTTCGGAGCTGCGGTTGGACAGGCCGGCGACTGCGCTACCTCGGGTGCCAGCGTTCTGTAATCCAGCAGGGAGTGCTGGCATTTGGTGTTTTGGTGTTGGCGCCGGCACTCGATGGCGGTTCTGGCTCAGCGAGCGTTCACTTGACCGTCTTCGACGTATACGCTAGCTGGGCACGCTGTGCGGGTGTGATGTAATGGTAGCCTGTCAGCCTTCCAAGCTGAACGCGCGGGTTCGATTCCCGCCACCCGCTCCAGCACGACGCCTCCGACAGATTACCTACAATATTGCGCTTTTTTATCGCCTATATTATTGAAAAATATTCAGTTTAAGGGCTTGTAGCCATAGCCTTCCAAGCAAGAGATACGGGTTCGATTCCCGTCGCCCGCTCCAATAAGCCCCGACCGAAAAATGGCCCGTAGATTGAGGTGGTTAGTCCGTCTGGTGGTTTGACTTAGGGGAAAAATCACGGATTTGGACATGAGCCTTCCAGGCTCCTGGTGATGGTTCGATTCCCGCCGCCCGCTCCAGCCTCTTTCCCGATCCCCCCGTGACATCGCGTCCGATGCCTTTGGCATCCGCCTCGCCTTGTGCCATCGGTCCCCTGAGGCTATCGCTACGGTTGCAACGGAAAGAGACGCGACAGGACATGGCAGCTTCCGGGCCACCGACGACACCGAGATCGGGCGCATCGCTGCCCGCGCCCGCGCCCGCCAGCGCGGCCGAGCAGCGCGAGAAATCGCGCCGCATCGGCAGCCTGAAGGCGCTTGGCCCCTTCCTCGCGCCGTACAAGGGACTGCTGGCGGCGGCCTTCGGCGCGCTCGTTCTGACGGCGTTCGTTTCGCTCACCATCCCGCTGGCGGTGCGCCGCGTGGTCGACGGGTTCGAGACCAGCAGCGTCGAGTTGCTCGACAAGTATTTCCTCGCACTGGTCGTGGTCGCGATCATCTTCGCCGGCGGCGCCGCGCTGCGCTTCTATCTCGTGACCCGGCTGGGCGAGCGGGTGGTGGCCGACATCCGCAAGGCCGTGTTCGACCGCATGATCGGGATGAGCCCGGCCTTCTTCGAGCGCATCATGACCGGCGAGGTCCTGAGCCGGATCACCACCGACACGACGCTCCTGCTCAGCGTCATCTCCTCGTCGGTGTCGATCGCGCTGCGCAACCTCCTGATCCTGCTGGGCGGCCTCGTCCTCATGTTCTTCACCTCGGCCAAGCTTTCGGGCGCGGTCCTTCTGATCGTGCCGCTGGTCATCGTGCCCATCGTGCTGCTCGGCCGCCGACTGCGTGTCCTCAGCCGCGAGAGCCAGGACTGGATCGCGGAAAGCTCGGGGAACGCCTCCGAGGCGCTCCTGTCGGTGCAGACCGTGCAGGCCTTCACCCATGAAAAGCCCTCGGCGGCGCAGTTCGACGCGGTGACCGAGCGCAGCTTCGACAGCGCGAGGAAGCGCATCGCCACCCGCGCGATCATGACGATCATCGTCATCTCGCTGGTGTTCACGGGGATCGTCGGCGTCCTCTGGATCGGCGCGCGCGACGTGCGGGCCGAGGCGATGTCGGTGGGCGAGCTGATCCAGTTCCTGATCTACGCGATCATGGTCGGCGGCTCGGTCGGCGCCCTGAGCGAGATCTGGGGCGAGCTGCAGCGCGCGAGCGGCGCCACCGAGCGGCTGGTCGAGCTTCTCAATACCAAGGACACGGTCGAGGATCCGGCCGAGGGGCGCGCCTTGACGCAGGGCGGGCGCGGGTCCATCGCCTTCGAGGACGTGGTCTTCCACTATCCGACGCGGCCCGAAAGCCATGCCCTCGGCGGCGTCAGCTTCACGATCCGGCCGGGTGAGACCGTGGCCCTTGTCGGCCCGTCCGGTGCGGGCAAGTCGACCGTCTTCCAGCTTCTGCTGCGCTTCTACGATCCGGGGTCGGGACGCATCACGCTCGACGGCGTTCCGCTGACCGAGATGCGGCGCGAGACCTTCCGCTCGGCGATGGCGCTGGTGCCGCAGGACCCGGTGATCTTCGCCGCCTCCGCGCGCGAGAACATCCGCTTCGGCCGGCCCGACGCCACGGATGCCGAGGTCGAGGCCGCCGCCCGCGCCGCCGCCGCCCACGACTTCCTCGTGGAGCTGCCGCAGGGGTACGACACCTACGTGGGCGAGCGGGGCCTCATGCTTTCGGGCGGGCAGAAACAGCGTATCGCCATCGCCCGCGCCATCCTGCGGGATGCGCCGATCCTGCTGCTGGACGAAGCGACGAGCGCGCTCGATGCCGAGAGCGAACGCCTCGTGCAGGACGCCGTGGCCCGCCTCTCGGAGGAGCGCACGACGCTGATCGTGGCCCACAGGCTCGCTACCGTGAAGCAGGCCGACCGCATCCTCGTCTTCGAGGGCGGGCGCATCGTGGCCGAGGGCACCCATGACAGCCTCGTGGCGGAGGGCGGCCTTTATGCCCGGCTCGCGCGGCTCCAGTTCACCGAGGGCCTCGCCGCCGAGTGACCACGCGTATCGCTTGCGCGGCGCGTCGCTTGCCCACATGCTGGGCGCACCCGGACGCCCGGGGGAAACAAGCGGGCGGCGGGTGCACCGAAGGGAGGACGGCATGGTGAGATTCGCCAATCGCGAGGACGTGGCCGGGATCGAGGCGGACATGCCCTGGCCCCAAAGCCTGCCCGCGACAACGCTCTACGAGTTGCTGAGTGACACGGCCGCGCGCCACGGGCCCCGGAACGCCCTGACGTTCCAGATGTTTTCCGGGCCGAGGGACAAGGCCGAGACGCTGACCTGGACCGAGCTTCACGCCCGCGTCACGCAGGCCGCGAACATGTTCCGCGCGCTGGGCGTGACCGAGACGGACACCGTCGCCTTCGTCCTGCCGAACTGCACCGAGACGGCGGTGACGATCCTGGGCGGCGCGGTGGCGGGGATCGTGAACCCGATCAACCCGCTGCTGGAGCCCGAGCAGATCGCCGCGATCCTGCGGGAGACGAACGCGAAGGTCGTCGTCACGCTCAAGGAATTCCCGAAGACCGACGTGGCCCAGAAGATGGCGGAGGCGGTGCGCAACGCGCCGAACGTGCAGGTTGTGCTGGAGGTCGATCTTCTTCGCTATCTCACGGGGCTGAAGAAGTTCATCGTTCCCTTCATCCGGCCCAAGAACCCGACAGGCCACCGCGCCCGCGTGGTCGACTGGGACAAGGAGGTGGCGAAGCACCCGCGCGACCGCCTGACCTTCGGGGACGGAAAGACCGACCGCGTCGCGGCCTATTTCCACACCGGCGGCACCACCGGCATGCCCAAGGTCGCGCAGCACACCTATTCGGGCATGATCTACAACGGCTGGGTGGGCCATACGCTCCTGTTCACCGAAACGGACAACGTGATCTGTCCCCTGCCGCTCTTTCACGTCTTCGCCTGCCACGTGATCCTGATGGCCATGGTCGCCTCGGGCGGACACATGATCCTGCCGACGCCGCAGGGCTACCGGGGCGAGGGCGTGTTCGACAATTTCTGGAAGCTGGTCGAACGCTGGCAGGTGACCTTCATCATCACCGTGCCTACCGCCATCGCCGCGATGATGCAGCGGCCTGTGGATGCCGATGTCTCGACGGTGAAAACGGCCTTCTCCGGCTCCGCGCCGCTGCCGGTGGAGCTGTTCCACCGCTTCGAGAAGGCGACCGGCGTGAAACTGATCGAGGGTTACGGCCTGACGGAGGCGACCTGCCTCGTCTCCTGCAACCCCGTCGACGGGGAGAAGAAGATCGGCTCGGTCGGCATTCCCTTCCCCCATTGCCGGGTGCGCATCCTGAAGCAGACGCCATCCGGCCCCATCGATTGCGACGTGGACGAGGTTGGCGAGATCTGCGTCGACAATCCCGGTGTCCTGGAGGGCGGCACCTATACCGAGGGTGCCAAGAACCAGGATCTCTACCATTTCGGCCGATGGCTGCGGACGGGCGATCTGGGCCGCATCGACGGCGACGGCTATCTCTGGATCACGGGCCGCGCCAAGGACCTGATCATCCGGGGCGGCCACAACATCGACCCCGCCGAGATCGAGGAGGCGCTGGCCGGTCACACCGCCGTCGCGATGGCCGGCGCCATCGGCCAGCCCGACGCCTTCGCCGGCGAACTTCCGTGCGTCTACGTGGAACTCGTGAGCGGTGCGCAGGTGACGACGGACGAGCTCATGGATTGGTGCAAGGAGCATATCCACGAGCGCGCGGCGATCCCCAAGCATCTGGAAATCCTCGACGAATTGCCCAAGACCGCCGTCGGCAAGGTGTTCAAGCCCGATCTCAGGAAACGCGCCATCACGCGCGTCTACAACGCCGCGCTGGAGGAGGCGGGCCTGCCGGCCCGCGTGGCCGCGGTGCACGAGGACAAGAAACTGGGCCTCGTCGCCGAGCTGAAGCGCATGGGCGACGTCGAGGAAGAAGAGGTGCGCAAGGTCCTGGGCGAGTTTACCCGGCCCTGGGAATGGCGGGCGCATTGAGACGATGCGACCATTCGCGGGATCGGGCGCAAACGAGGGGCTTTCCGGCCAGAACCGGCGCGAGCGATGAGCCTGCCCGTCGTTCCCAACGCCGTCGCGCGGCGCCTGTTCCTCGACCGCCACGCGTTGGCCGAACCGCCCGCAGGCCCGGCCACGGGGCAGGCGCTCGGCGATCTCGTGGAACGCCTGGGCTTTGTGCAGGTCGACAGCGTCAACACGCTCGCGCGCGCCCATGACCTGATCCTCTGGTCGCGCCGTCCGGCTTATCGCCCCGCAAGCCTGCGCTGGCTGAACGACCGCGCACGCGGCACCTTCGAGCACTGGACCCACGACGCCTCGATCATCCCGGTCACCTTCTACCCGCACTGGCGCCTGCGCTTCGCGCGTGACCGGGAGCGGCTTCATGGCCGCTGGAAGAACTGGCACGGGGACGCCTTCCACGGCGAGCTTGACCGCATCCTCGCCCATGTCGACGCGGAGGGGCCCGTGTCCAGCGGCGACTTCTCGGGCGAACGTCCGACGAAATCGACCGGCTGGTGGGACTGGCACCCGTCCAAGACCGCGCTCGAATACCTCTGGCGCTCGGGTGAACTGGCCGTCACGCGGCGCGAGGGGTTCCGCAAGCTCTACGACCTTTCGCACCGCGTGATCCCGCCCGAGGCCCTGAACGCGCACCATCCCGACCCGGAGGAAACCGTCGACTGGGCCTGCGCCGCCGCGCTCGACCGGCTGGGTTTCGCCACCAGCGGCGAACTTGCCGCTTTCTTCGACCTTGTCACGCCGGCCGAGGCAAAGGATTGGGTCGCCGGTGCACTGGACGGGGGCAGGGTTGTCGAGGCCGGTCTCGAGGGCGCCGATGGACAGCTGCGCCGCTCCGTCATGTGGCCCGAGACGCTTGATACCCTGTCGGACCTCCCTGAACCGCCCGCCCGGATGCGGGTGCTCAGTCCCTTCGACCCCGCGCTGCGCGACCGCAAGCGGGCCGAGCGGCTGTTCGGCTTCCACTACCGGATCGAGATCTTCGTCCCCGAGGCGCAGCGGCGCTATGGCTACTACGTGTTCCCGGTGATGGAGGGCGACCGCCTCGCGGGCCGGGTCGACATGGCCGCGCGGGCGGGCCGTGAGGTCCTCGATGTCCGCGCCTTCTGGCCCGAGCGCGGCGTACGCATGGGCAAGGGCCGGATCGCGCGCCTCACCTCCGAGATCGAGCGCGCGGCGCGTTTCGCGGGGTGCGCCCGGATCGAGTATGCACCGGACTGGCTCAGGGAGGCGGGTGATTCTGGTGAAATGCCGTTTGTGGACAATCGATCATAATATATGAAATACAATAACTTCATGTATTTTCATGATGTGGATAACTCGAACAGGCCGCGATCGGGATCTGGCGGCAGCCGGGCGCCGAGGCCAGGCTTCGCGCCGGAACGGAAGGATGAGACCCCATGGCGACGCAGGCGCTGATCCTCGGGATCGATATCGGAACCACGGCGGTCAAGGCGGTGGTCTACGACATGGAAGGGGCCGAGCGTCACCGCTTTGCCCGTGCCTATCCCACCCGCCGCGCCGGCGCCTTCGTCGAGCAGGACCCGGCCGACTGGATGGCCTGTCTCGGTGACGCCTTCGCAGGGATCGCGGCCGAAGGGCTCGCGCCCGCCATTGCCGCCATCGGCATCACCTCGCAGGTCAACACCCATGTCTTCGCGGATGACAGCGGCCGGCCGATGCATCCCGCGATCACCTGGGCCGACACGCGTGCCCGTGCCGCCGCCGCCGCGCTCGACGCCACGATCACGCAACAGGAGCGTCTCGCCTGGTTCGGCGCGCCCATGGGCGTCGACGCCAGCCACATGGCCGCCCGCATGGCCTGGATGGAGGAGGCGAAGCCCGAGGTCTGGGCCGCGACCGCCCGCGTCCTGCTGCCGAAGGACTGGGTCATCGGGCAGCTGACCGGCGCCCATGTCTCCGACCCCGTCAGCCAGATCGGCGCGGTCGGGCAGGACGGCCGCTTCGTCGCGGACCTCTTCGCCCGGATCGAGGGGGCCGCCGCCCGCCTGCCCGAACTGCGCGACCCGGCCTCCGTCGCCGGAACGACGACGCTGCCGGGCGCGGACCGCCCGGTGCCCGTCGCGACCGGCCTCATGGACGCCTGGGCCTCGATGTTCGGGGTCGGGGTGAAGGCCGAGGGCGATGCGATGTATCTCTCGGGCACCAGCGAGATCCCGGGCGTGATCTCCTCGAAGGTCCACCCCGCCGAGGGCGCGCTGGTCTTTCCGCCGCACATGGGCCTGACGCTCCATGCCGCGCCGACACAATCGGGCGGCGCATCGCTCGCCTGGCTCTGCCGGCTCTTCGACACCGACCCCGATACTCTGATGGCGGAGGTCGCGGCGCTTGCGCCCGAGGGGCCGGGTCTGCTGTTCCTGCCGCATCTGTCGGGCGAGCGGGCGCCGATCTGGGACGCCTCCGCGCGTGGGACCTTCCTTGGCCTGGACGCAGGCATGGGCCGGGCCGAGATGGCGCGCGCGGTGCTGGAGGGCGTGGCGATGTCGGTGCGGCTGGCCTTCGCGGCACTCGACGCATCCTCCGGCACCCACGCGCGGCTTCTCCAGTGCGGCGGCGGGGGCTTTGCCTCGGACACCTGGAACCAGATCCGGTCCGATGTCCTGGGGCGAGGTCTGCAACGCCTTTCGGCCCGTGATCCGGGCGCGCTCGGCGCCGCCGCGCTCGCGTCCGTCGCCGCCGGCCTTCAGCCCGATCTCGACACCGCGCTCGCCCATGCCGTCTCCTTCGACCGGACCTACGAGCCCGATCCCCGGGGCGCGGCGCGGGCCGAGGCGCTCTACGCGCTCTACCGCCCCGCCTACGAGGCCGCGCGGGCGACCAACCACGCGCTGGCCGCCATGGGCTAGGCGCTTGCTCCCGCTTCAAGGCCGGGGCAATGTCCGCGCAACAGGTCCGAAGGAGGGAACCCCATGAACGTCAAGAGCATTCTGATCGGCGCCGCTTCCATGGTGCTGGCAACCGCCGCCACCGCGCAGGAAAGGGTGGCCGTCATCACCCCCTATCTCGCGCAGCCGGGCACCCAGTTCTACATCGACGGCTTCGAGGCCGCCGCCGAGGGGCGCGGCTGGGAGGTCAACGTCATCGACACGGCGGGCGACATCGCCGCCGTCATCAGCCGGATCGAGGACGCCGTCACCCAGAACGTGGATGCCATCGTCATCAACGTCGACCCCGCGCAGGTCGAGGCCGGCCTCGCCATGGCCGCCGACGCCGGTATCCCGGTGGTCGGCATGGATGCGGGCATGTCCCCCTATGTCGCCACCAACGTCACCTCGAACGGGTACGCCATGGCCGCCGAGACCGCGGCCTATGTCGTCAACCGCCTGAACGGGCAGGGCAACGTGGTGATGTTCGTCTTCGACCCCTTCCCGCCGGTGCAGATCCGCGGCGTCATCGCAGACGCGATCTTCGCCAACACGCCGGACATCGAGGTGATCGCCCGCGTGACCCCCGACGTGCAGGACGGCGGCATCGCCGACAGCCGGGCACAGATGGAGGCGCTTCTGGCCGCGAACCCCGAGCCCGGCAGCATCTCCGCCGTGTGGGCCGCATGGGACCAGCCGGCGCTCGGCGCGCTGCAGGCGGTCGAGGATGCAGGGCGCGCGGGTGAAGGCATCGTGATCGTCGGCATGGACGCAAACCCGCAGGCGCGCGACGCGATCGCGGCCGGCGGCAACTTCGAGGCCTCCATGGCGCAGGACTTCGAGGGGATCGGGGCGGCCGCGGCCGAGGCCGTCGCGCGCCTCGTCTCGGGCGAGACGATCACCGCGCCCGTCACCTACGTGCCGACCCGCCTCATCACCTCGGCCAACGTGGCCGATTGACCGAGAACCCGGACCGAAACCTGGGGCAGCCCGAAGCGGCTGCCCCTTTCCATGGGGCGCCATGCGCGAACTGAAGATCTCCGGCCTCGACAAGAGCTATGGCCCGGCCCGTGTGCTGCGCGGCGTGGACCTCGGCCTGCGGGCGGGCGAGGTCCATGCGCTCATGGGCGAGAACGGGGCGGGCAAGTCCACGCTGATCAAGGTTCTGGCGGGCATCGTTCCCGCCGACGCCATGCGCCTGACGGTCGACGGGGCCGAGCATCGTCTGGTCACGCCCGATGACGCGGCGGCCCTCGGCCTGCGCTTCGTCCACCAGGAGCTGAACATCGTCCCGTCGCTCAGCGTGGCCGAGAACATCCTTCTGTCCCGCCGCACGCCACGCCGCCTCGGCTTCGCCGTCGACTGGCGCGCGATGAAGCAGCGCGCGGGCGAGGCGCTGGCCCGCTTCGGTGCCACCCATATCGATCCCGGCGCGCGCGCGGGCAGCCTGTCGACCGGTGACCGGATGCTGACGGTCCTGGCCGGGCTGGTGGCCGCCGACGACACCGCGCCGTCCGTTTTCGTGATGGACGAGCCCACCGCCGCCCTGACACACGCCGAGGCCGAGCGCCTGTTCGCCGTGATCCGCGAGTTGCAGGCGCGGGGGGCCGCGATCCTCTATGTCTCCCACCGGATGGGCGAGGTGGTGGAAATCGCCGACCGCGTGACGGTGCTGCGGGACGGGGCCGTGGCGCTGAGCTGTGCCATGTCCCAGACCTCCAAGGAGGGGATCATCGCCGCGATGACGGGGCGCGACGTGGCCGACGCCTATCCGGCCCGGCAGACGGAGCCGGGGCAGGGCGCGGTGCTGGACGTGCGGGACCTCGCCGCCGGTCCTGCGAGCGGCGTGAGTTTCACCCTCCGCCCCGGCGAGATCATCGGGCTTGCGGGCCTCGAAGGCTCCGGCCAGTCCGAGATCCTGCGCGCGATCCTCGGCGACATGCCGTGCTCGGGCACCGTCCGCCACGAGGGGCGCGCCGGCCCCCGTTCCGCAGCCGACGCATGGCTGAGCGGCATTGCCTATGTCCCGCGAGAGCGTCGGCGCGAGGGGCTGATGCTGTCGCGCGCCATATCGCACAACGTGGTTCTTCCGCACCTGTCCCGCCTTTCGCTGGCGGGCCTCTGGTCCCGTCCCCGTGCCGAACGCGCGGAGGCCGAGGCGCGCGGCCGCGAGGTGCGGCTGAAATGCGAAAGCATCGGCCAGAGCGCAGGCACCCTGTCCGGCGGCAACCAGCAGAAGGTGGTCTTCGCCCGGGCGATCGCGGGTGCCCCGCGCCTGGCGCTTCTCGACGAGCCCACGCGCGGCGTCGACGTGGGCGCGCGGGCCGACATCTACGGCATGATCAGAACCCTGAGCGGGCAGGGGACGGCGGTCGTCATGGCCTCCAGCGACCTGCCGGAACTCATCGGCCTTTCCGACCGTATCCTGATCCTGCGGGCCGGGCGGCAGGCGGGGATCGTGCCGGCGCAGGGCCTCGGCCCCGCGCGTCTTCTCGCCATGATCTACGGCGATGCGTCCGTTGAGGCCGCAGCATGACACTTGCCTCCCATCTGCGCCGCTACGGCACGCTTCTGGGCTTCGCCGCGATGGTGGTCTTCTTCGCGCTGAACCTGCCCGACACGTTCCTGACCGCGCGCAACCTCCTCAACGTGACGCAGCAGGTCTCCATGCTCGCGGTCGTCGCCTTCACCATGACCGTGGTCATGGCCATGGGCGATTTCGACCTTTCCGTGGGCGCCATGGCGTCGCTTGCCGGGGTGGTCGCCGCGACCCTTTTCGTCGCGGGCTGGCCCGTGGGCCTCGCCATCGCGGCGGCGCTGGGCGCGGGTGTGCTGGCCGGCCTTCTGAACGGGGTTCTGGTCAGCGTCCTCGGCATCCTGCCCTTCGTCGCGACGCTCGGCACGATGACCGTCTTCGGCGGCCTTGCCTTCGTCGTCTCGGACGGGCGGACGATCTTCGGGCGCGATATCCCGGCCTCCTTTTCCGGCTTCGCACGCTCCGCGCTGGAGGCGGGCGACCTCCGCATCCCCGCGCTGACGCTGGTTGCCGTCGCCGTTCTCGCCGTCATCTGGGTCGTGCTGGAACAGACGCCCTATGGCCGCCGGCTCTATGCCATCGGCGGCAATATCGAGGCCGCGCGGCTTGCGGGCACCCGCGTCGTGAAGCTGAGGCTTCTGGCTTTCTGTTTCACCGGGCTGGGCGCGGCCATCGCGGGGCTGATGTACGCCTCCCGCGTGGCCTCGGCCAACCCGACCCAGGGTGACGGGCTGATGCTCGACGCCATCGCCTGCGTCTTCCTCGGCATGACCATGAGCGAGGAGGGGGAACCGCGCGTCCTCGGAACGCTTCTCGGCGTGCTGCTGTTGGGCCTGCTCGACAACGGGCTGACGCAGATGAACGTCGACAGCTACATCCGCGAGGTGCTGGTGGGCACCATCATCATCCTCGCCGTCGCCTCCGGGCGTCTCGGCGTCTTCAGCCGCCGTTGATCGCCTCCATCCTCGCCAGAAGGTCGACCCCCTGGCTGCGGTAGAAATGCAGAATGTCGATGAACACCCAGTTCTCGGCCAGCTTGTCGCCCTCGCGCCGGTAGATGTCGACCACGCGGAATTCGGCCGGGCGGTCGGTGCCCGGCAGGCCCATGAAGCCGCCCTTGTGCCGTGCGGTGAAGTTGGGCCAGCCGAAGAAGCCGCCGTAATGCCCCTCGGCCAGCCGCGCGATGTGGCCCGTGCGCGTCCGGTCGGTGAAGGCCGCGCGGAAGGGGCCTGAATGCTGTTTCGCATAGCGCGGGATCGTGTAAGTGGCGCCGATCCCCTCGGGCCCCCACCACAGCATGTCCTCGACCCAAGTGCGGCGAAGCTCCTCCTCCAGCGGAAGGCCCAGGCTCCAGGTCCCCAGATCGCCGATCATGGCGTTGATCGCGGAGAGCGTCGCCACCCCGTCTTCCGCCGGTTGCGGATCGTCGAGCAGGCCATCGTGTGTCCGGGGGCCGGGCTGGACGAGATGCTGGGCGGTTGCGGGGCCGAAGGGGTTCTGTCCGGCCTGGACCATGAGGTGCGGGATGTCGACGAACTGCGCGGTCTCCACGATCCGGCCGTCCGCGACCCGGTGGAACTCCGCGTAGCGCAGCATCGCCAGTTTCCGGGTCGGGCGGATCCCCAGCCAGGGCGCGTCGAACAGGCCCATGAGGTGGCCCATCGACACCACCCAGCGCCCGGAGAATCCGTCGATCTCGTTCAGGCCGGCGAAGAAGATGTCCTCCCGCCGCTGCATCGAGGTCAGAGCCGCCAGCAGCGGTGCCCAGAAGACCTCGGCCACCGCCGCGGCCCCCCGACGCTCGTCGAAGGGGCACATGCCGCGCCAGTGCCAGTCGGCGCTCGTGTGGGCTGCAAGGGCCGCGGCGACGGTCTCGGGCGTGGCGGCGGAAAGGGCGGCATGGTGGGCGCGGACAAGCGCCTTTTCCGCCTGGAAGTCGGTCATGGTGGCGTCCGGGGACTGGATGTTCATGGGGTGGTGTCTCTGCCTCGAAAGCGTGCCGGTCAAGGGAGGGGCGCGCGGCCGGTCCGAACGCCGCCGCTCACCCCTTGACCGCCCCCGCGGTCAGGCCGCTGACGATCTGGCGCTGGAAGAACAGGATCAGCACGAAGAGCGGCGCGGTGGCCGAGACAACGGCGGCGACGGCGAACATGACGTTCCCTTCCTGCTGGACCGAGCCCAGGAAGGACGCGATCCGCGGCACCATCGTCTGGTTCTCCGAGGACAGCAGCATCGCCGTCACCGCGAAGTCGTTGTAGGCCAGCAGGAAGCTGAACAGGCCCGTCGTGATGACCCCCGGCCACATCACCGGCATGATGACGTGCCGGAACGCCTGGAACCGGGTGCAGCCGTCGACCATCGCGCTTTCGTCGAGGTCCTTGGGGATGTTCAGGAAGAAGGAGTGCAGCATCCACAGGGTGAAGGGCTGGTTGATCGCCACCAGCACGATGATCGCGGTCGGCAGATGCCCCCATAGGTTCCACTGGAAGAACGGCAGGAGGTAGCCCGACACCAGCGTGATGTGCGGCATCGCCCGGAACACCAGCGCGATCATGAGGAGCCAGAAGGCATAACGGAACCCCGAGCGCGCCAGCGCGTAGCCGCCAAGCGTGCCGAGCGTCAGCGAGATGATGACGGTGCAGACCACCACGATCCCTGTGTTCATCACGTTCCGCCAGAACCCGCTCTCGATCCAGGCGCCCCAGTAGCCGCGCCCGGTGAAGGCGCCGCCGGTCTGCTCCTGCGTGAGCGGCCCGGTGATCGCGTTCATCCAGTCCGAGCGCGAGAAGAAGTCGCCCTGAACCTTGAACGAGCCCCAGAGGGTCCAGAGGAACGGAAACGCCGCCAGGATCACCCAGAGTGCGACAAGCGCCGTCGAGACGACGACCAGCGCGGTCGATTTGCGATGCGCGGCCATGTCCCTAAGCCCTCTTGCGGTTGAAGTCGCGCCAGGTGCGGATCAGCACCGGCGCCAGCAGGATGGACACCCCGAGGATGGTCAGCATCGAGGTCGCCGCGGCCGAGCCGAATTGCTGCGTGTCGCCGCGCAGGCTCGAATAGATGAGGTAGCTGAGCGAGGTCGCGCTCGCCTGCGCCTGGAAGCCGACGATCGGCTCGAAGACGCGGAAGTTGTCCATCAACTGCATCAGCGTGATGAAGACGGCCAGCGGCATCAGGTGCGGGATGACGACGTATCGGATGCGCTCCCAGCGGCTTGCGCCATCGATCATCGCGGCCTCGAGCGTTTCCTCGGGCACGGTCTGGAGGCCGGCGTAGAAGACGATGAAGGCGAAGGGGGCCGAGGACCAGACCCCGTAGATGAACAGCGTGATCCAGGTCAGCGTCGGCGAGGCCTTGAGCGACAGGTCGGGGTCGTCGAACAGGATCTGGAGCGTCGCTCCGATCACGCCGTCCGCGTCAATCATCCAGAACAGCACGAGCGACCCGATCAGCGGCGTCACGATCATCGGCAGGAGCGAGAAGAAGATCGTCGGGCCCCGCAGCATCCGCGGCAGGCCGTTCACGCCAAGCGCGATGGCGAGCCCGAGGATCAGCACCAAGGGCGTGACGATGAACGTGTAGGCCAGCGTGAAGACGAGCGCGCGGTAGAAGGGCAGGTTCATGACCTGCCCCCAGAAGGCGCCGAGGCTTTCCGAGCTTTCCCACGCGGCGGCCAGTTCCTGCGTCGCGAGGTGGCCGCGGTCGAGATAGGTCCCGAACCCGTTGAACCGGCCGAGCGGCTGCGCCTCGCGCAGTTCCGCCGTCGCCTCGCGGTCGACGCGCGTTTCCTCGGTGCAGCCGAAGGGGCCGCAGTTCTCCACCGTCACGAGCACCTGTTCGTGCTCGACATGCAGCGACTGGACCAGGACGGACACGATCGGCAGCGCGATGAACAGGATCATCGCGGCAAGCGAGGGCAGGATGAACCAGATGAAGGTGCGATGGGGCATTGGGGCCTCGCGGCTGCCGGGTCTGGCGGGGCGGAGGTCTGGGCGCGGCGGCGGGAGAGGTCCGCCGCGCCCGGGGCGGTCGTTACTGCAGGAAGCCCTGTTCGCGGGCCGCGGCCGTGTAGGCGGCCTCGACATCGGCCAGCGCCTGTTCGGCGCTTTCCTCGCCCTGCAGGAACTGCGCCAGCTCATTGCCGAGCGCGGTGTGCATCAGGCCGACATAGGGCAGCATCGGGTAGGGCCGGGTGCCCGCCTGCGCGGTCGCCGCGACACCGGCTGCCGGCGCGCCGGGGGTATAGCCCGGCATCAGCCAGACCGCCGCGTCGTTGTTGGCCGAGATCACCTCGGGCCGCAGGCCGTGCATCAGCGCCTGGAAGGTCGCCGCCGCGTCCTCGTCGGAGATGTTGGCCGCGATGGTGAACCCGTCCCACCAGAGCGTCGAGGCCGGGATGTCGCCGCCGCCCACGGTCGGGGCCGCGGTCAGGACGGTCGCGCCGGTGATCTCGGGCGTGGAGTTCTCGTCATCGAGGATGCCGCCCCCGCGCGAGCCCCACATGTAGGCCGCGGCCAGTTCGCCTGACTCCCACAGCGCCTGCGTGGCGTTGGAGTCGAAGGTCAGGAAGTCGGGGTTGGCGTATTCGTTCAGCGCCGCCAGCATCTGGAGCGTGGCGAGACCGGTCTCGTTGTTGATCGCGGGCATCGCGGTGCCGGGCTCGAACAGGTCCCCGCCGAAGCCCATGTACATGTTGACGAATTCCTCGCCGAGATTCCAGCCGGAGCCGGTGTTCATCGCCCAGGGATGCTCCATGATCCCGGCCTCGCGGACGGCGGCCAGCACCTCGAGCACTTCCTCGTAGGTCGTCGGCTGCTCGGCGCCCACCTGCTCCAGGATGTCCGAGCGCAGGAAGAGGTGCTGCGCGTTGGCCATGAAGGCCACCGCCATGACCTGTCCGTCGATCGTGATGCGGTTGGTCATCGGCAGGTCGGGCGCATACTGCGCGATCAGGTCGTCGAGCGGCCGGATAAGGCCCTCGTTCAGAAGCGGCACGATCGAGGAGTTGGCGACGATCGCCGCGGTATACTCCGCCGGGTTCGCCGTCAGCGCGGCGACCTGCAGGTCGCGGTGCTCGGTCGTCTGGTTCGCGGTGACCTCGACGGTTCCGGATGCGCATTCCGCCGCGCCCTCGGCCATCGCGTGCAGCGCGGGGAAGTCGTTCGAGAGGATCGCGACACGGCCGCTCTCTATGCCGCAATCGGCCATCGCGGTGCCGGCTGTCATGATCGTGGCGACCGCGGTGAGGGTCGTCATCGGGGTGAAACGCATTGCTGTCAGCTCCCTGTTTCTTGGCTGGCGCGCCCCGGCCTCCGGCCGCGGGTCATGCCTGCCCCGTTGTATTCTTGTTCACGCCCGCCTCGGCCGGTGCGAATCGCGCCCAGGCTTGCATACGTTTTCAATCCTGAGCCATGGCGCCCCGGTCTGGCAAGGTTTTTCCGCGGCCTCGCCATCGGCTGAACCATACGGAAAATAAGGCTTGCGCGGTTTTTGGATTCGGCGCTAGCGTTGATGAAAACGTATGCAATCCGAAGCCCCGGGGAGGGCTCTTCGCCATGGCCGAGATACAGCTCAGGAACCTCTCCAAGCGCTGGGGCAGCTTCGTCGGCGTGGAGAATTTCAACCTCACCATTGCCGATCGCGAGTTCCTCGTGCTGCTCGGGCCCTCGGGCTGCGGCAAGACCACGACGATGCGGATGATCGCGGGGCTGGAGGAGATCACCGGCGGCGAGATCCTGATCGACGGCAAGCGGATCAACGACCTCGATCCCAAGGATCGTGACGTAGCCATGGTGTTCCAGAGCTACGCGCTCTACCCCAACCTCGACGTCTACGAGAACATCCGTTTCCCCCTGAAGGTGCGCAAGATCGACCCCGCCACCCACAAGGAACGGGTGATGCGCGCGGCAAAGATGGTGGAGTTGACGGATTTCCTTCACCGCCGCCCCGCCGAGCTTTCGGGCGGCCAGCGGCAGCGCGTTGCGCTCGCGCGCGCCATCGTGCGCCAGCCGAACGTCTTCCTGATGGACGAACCGCTGTCGAACCTCGACGCCAAACTCCGCGTCTCGACCCGGGCGCAGATCAAGAACCTGTCCCACGAGCTCAAGGTCACCACGATCTACGTCACCCATGACCAGATCGAGGCGATGACGCTCGCCGACCGGGTCGTCGTGATGAACAAGGGCGTGGTGCAGCAGGTGGGCACGCCCACCGACATCTACGACAACCCCGCCAACACCTTCGTGGCGAGCTTCATCGGAAGCCCGGCGATGAACCTCGTCGAGGGCGAGATGAAGGGCGGCGTCTTCGAGGGGCGCGGCATCCGGATCGAGGGGCTTTCGGCGCGCGACGGCAAGTCGGTGCTGGGTTTCCGCGCCGAGGACGCGATGCTGGAGGGCGGGGCCGAACTCAGCGCGCCGATCTACACGCTGGAGCTTCTGGGCGACTCGACCATGGTGACGGTGCGCCTCGGGCACGAGCTTGTCTCGGTCAAGGCGCCCAAGGATTTCCGGGCCGAGATCGACGATCCGTTCACCGCGCACATCCCCGCCTCGATCTGCCATGTCTTCGACGCGGCGACGGGGGCGCGGCTCTGAGCCATGGCCTCCGCCTGGGATTACATCGTCATCGGCGCCGGGTCTGCCGGCTGCGCGGTGGCCCATGGTCTCGCGCGGCACGGGGCGGGCGCGGTCCTCGTGCTGGAGGCAGGGCCTTCGGACCGGACGGCGCTCGTGAAGATGCCCTTCGGCCTCGTCTGGATGCTCGGTGATCGGCGGCGTGACTGGTGCTATCGCTCGGCGCCGCAGTCGGGTCTGGGAGGACGGACCCTCGCCATTCCGCGCGGGCGCATGCTGGGCGGTTCGAGCTCGATCAACTCGATGGTCTGGTTCCGGGGCAGGGCGGCGGATTTCGACGGTTGGAGGGTCCCCGGCTGGTCCTGGGCCGACGTGGCCCCCGCCTTCGACGAGGTGGAAGACCTCCTGAAACCGACGCGGCTTCGCGGTGCCCATGCCCTGACCGAGGCGCTGTCGGGCCTGTTCCCGGACAACGACCCCGACGCCATTCCCCATCCCGACCGCGAAAGCGCAGGGGTCTTCGCCTTCAACCTCTCCGATGGGCGGCGGCGCTCGGCGGCCGATGCTTTCCTGCGGCCGGCGCAGGCGCTGGGCGTGACCGTGCGGACCGGGGCCGAGGTCGCGCGCCTGCGTTGCTCGGGAGACCGGATCGGCGGCGTCGTTCTGGCCGATGGAACCGAGCTTTCGGCCCGCTGCGGCGTCGTCCTGTGCGCCGGTGCCATCGGGTCGCCCGCGCTTTTGCTGGCCTCGGGCTTCGGGCCGGCCGGGGACCTGCGCGACGCCGGCATCGACCCCGTCGCCGACCTGCCGGGCATCGGTGCCAACCTGCACGACCATCCGGGCGCGGGGCTGCACTACGAGGGGCCGGGATCGGGCTATGGGCTTGCGCCCGCGCTCTGGCCGCGCTGGGCGATGGCGCCGCTGCAATGGGCGCTTTCGGGGCGCGGCATCCTCGCCTCGCCCACCGTCGAGGGCGGCGGTTTCTTCAACGCGCGGGGGGATGCCGCGCCGCCGGACGTCCAGAGCCACTTCATCCCCTTCCGCCTGCCCCATGACGGGCGGAAACACGCGCTGAAACAGGGATATTTCGCGGATGTCTGTCTTTGCCGTCCGGCCTCGCGCGGGGCGCTGAGGCTGTCGCGGCAGGGGCTGGAAATCGACCTCGGGCTCTTCCGGGACGAAAGCGACCTCGACACGCTGACGGCCGGCTGGCTGCGGCTCAGGGCGCTCCTGGCCGGGGCCGACCTCGGGTCCCACCGCGCGCCCGAGATCTCGCCCGGCCCTGCCGTGGCGACCGAGGAGGAGGCGCGCGCCCATATCCGCGCCACGGCCGGCACCGCCTATCACCCCGTCGGCACGCTGCGGATGGGGCAGGACGGAAGCGCACCCGTGACGCCCGGCCTTCGGCTGCGCGGGGTGGATGGCCTCTGGGTCGCGGACGCGAGTGTCATGCCCGCCGTCACCTCGGCCAACACCAACGCGCCGTCCATGATGATCGGCCATCGCGCGGGCCGCCTGATCGCGGAGGCCGCATGACACCCGAAGCGCTGAAATCCCTTTTCGCCCCGTGGAGCCATGCGATGGCGACGGCGACGCCGGAGGCCGCACAGACCGCAACTGCGGCTCACTTCGCCCCCGACGCCGCGATCCGGCTCTGCCATCCTTTCGGCGATCTCGTCGGGCCGGAGGCACTTCTGCAGGCGGCCATCCTGCCGCTCCTCGCCGCCATGCCGGACCTCGAGCGCCGCGACATGATCGTGGTCGCCGGCACCACGCCCGAGGGCGCGGACTGGATCGGATGCATGGGCAATTACATGGGCACCTTCGCCGCGCCCTTCCTCGGCATCCCGCCGACAGGACGCCTCACGCATATGCGCTATCACGAGTTCTTCCGCATCGAGGCGGGCCGCGTCGCCGAGATGCAGGCGATCTGGGACATCCCCGAAGTGATGATGCAGGCCCGCGCCTGGCCCCTCGCGCCCCAGCTTGGCGCGTTTCTCGCCACGCCGGGGCCGATGACGGGTGACGGGCTGAGCGTCTCGGGGCATGGCGGCGCGGCGATGACGCGCGTCATCGACATGCTGACCGATCTCTGCCGCCATCCCGCCGATCCCGACCCCGGCGTGATGCGGCTGGAGCATCACTGGCACCCGCGCGTCAACTGGTACGGTCCGGCCGGCATCGGCACGGCGCGCGGCATCGCGGGGTTCCGGGCGCATCACCAGATCCCGTTCCTGCGTGCCTTCCCCGACCGCAAGCTCGACGCGATGGGGGACCTCATGTCCCACTGGATCGCCGAAGGCGACTACGTGGCCGAGACGGGATGGCCCAACATGCGCCTCACCCATGCCGGCGGCGGTTTCCTCGGGCTCGCACCCACGGGACGCGAGGTCACGCTGCGGTCGCTAGACTTCTGGCGCGTGGAGGACGGCCTCATCCGCGAGAACTGGGTGTTGGTGGACCTTCTCGACTTCTGCCGCCAGATTGGCCTCGATGTCCTGGCCCGCATGGAGGAGGCGGCATGAGCGACGCGCGTGTCACCTCACTGGACGTGGCGAGGCTGGCGGGCGTCAGCCAGTCGGCGGTCAGCCGTGTCTTCTCGGGCGCCTCGGCCTCGGCTGCGACGATCAAGAAGGTGCGCGCGGCGGCGGACCGGCTGGGCTACAGGCCCAACTCGCTCGCCCGCGCCATGATCACCGGGAAAAGCCGGATGATCGGCCTCGTCGTCGCCTATCTCGACAACCAGTTCTACCCGCTGGCCATCGAACGGATGAGCGCGGCGCTGCAGGCGCGGGGGTACCACATCCTTCTCATCATGGCCGGCAACTCGACCGAAGGCATCGAGAGCGTGATGCAGGACCTGATGACATACCAGGTCGACGGGATCGTGACCGCCTCGGTCGCCATCAGCTCTGACCTGACCGAGCGTTGCGCCGCGATGGGCATTCCGCTCGTCATGTTCAACCGCGGGCAGGACGGTGCGGGGCTTTCGTCGATCACCTCGGCCAATGTCGAGGGCGGGCGCAAGGTGGCGGAGTTCCTGATCGCCGGGGGGCATGAACGCATCGCCCATATCGCGGGCTGGCAGGGCGCCTCGACCGGGCGCGACCGGATGCGGGGCTTTCTCGAGGGGATGGCCGCCGCCGGCCGCGAACCGCTCGCCGTCATCGACGGGATGTATCACCGCGAACCGGCCATCGAGGCCACGCACGCGCTGATGGAAAGGTCCGATCCGCCCGACGCGATCTTCGTGGGCAACGACCACATGGCCTTCGCCGTTCTCGACACGCTGCGCGGCGCGCTCGGGCTGAGCGTGCCGGGCGACGTCTCGGTCGTGGGCTATGACGACGTGCCGATGGCGGCTTGGGAAAGCTATGACCTCACCACGTTGCGTCAGCCCGTCAACCGCATGGTCGAGGCGACCGTCGAGACGCTCCTGGGGCAGATCGAGGACCCCGCCCGGCTGCCGCAGAAGATCGAGATCGCAGGCTCGCTGATCCTGCGCGGCTCGGCGCGCATACCTGAAGGATGGGACATCACATGAAGGGTTTCGACCCGAAATTCCGCGACTTCCCCGACTACATCATCGGGATCACCCGCGAGATCTGGGAAGACCGGGGCATTCACACGCTGCATGACTACTACGCCCCCGATATCGTTGTGCGCGCGCCGGGTTCCGTGGTCGTCGGCAACACCGGCGTGATCGGCGCCACGATGGCGACGCTGCACGAGTTTCCCGACCGCGTGCTTCTGGGCGAGGACGTGATCTGGTCGGGCGATCCCGAGGCCGGCATGCTGTCGTCGCACCGCATCCTGTCGATGGCGACCCATGCGGGCGACGGCGTCTACGGCCGCGCGACGGGCAAGCGGCTGACCTATCGCATCCTCGCCGACTGCCACGCCAAGGACAACGTCATCGACGACGAGTGGCTGATCCGCGACCAGGGCGCCATCGTCCGGCAGCTGGGGTGGGAGCCGCGCGACTACGCCGCCGACCTCATCGCCCGAGAGGGCGGGCCCGGCGCCTGCGTGAAGCCGCTCAGCCCCGAGACCGACCGCCCCGGCCCCTACACGGGCACCGGCAACGACAGCCCCTGGGGCGAGCGCCTGTCCGAGATCCTGAGCCGGATCATGTCGGCCGACATGAGCGCGATCCCCGGCGAATACGACCGCGCCTGCCATCTCGGCTATGCGGGCGGGATCACGGCGCATGGCCACGAGGCCGCAGACCGGTTCTGGATGGGCCTCCGCGCCGCATTCCCGAACGCCGAGTTCACTCTGCACCATGTCATCGGCCGCGAGGACGAGTTGATGCCGCCCCGCGCCGCCGTCCGCTGGAGCCTCTGGGGCCGGCACGAGGGCTGGGGCGCATTCGGCGCGCCGACGGGCGCCATGGTCTACGTCCTCGGCATCACCCACGCGGAATTCGGGCCCTGGGGCCTGAGGCGCGACTACACGCTCTTCGACGAGACCGCCGTCTGGAAGCAGATCCTTCTGGCGGGGAGCTAGGGACATGCGCTGCCCGCGTCCCCACCGACCGCCGCCGCGAGGGTCCTGCAAGACCCTTGCCCGCGCGATTTCGAAATCGCGTGGAGACGCACGTTGCAACGGGCCTGCCCCCAGCCGGACCACCCGAGGACCCCGCCCATGACACCGCAAGAGATGGAAGCCCGCATCGTCCGCTACGGCGAGCTTCGCCCCTGCCGCACCGCCTTCATCGACGCCCATACGCCGGGCTCGGACCGCAAGGAGAACTTCACCATCATCGGTGGCGGCGTCTCCGAGGCCGCCGACCAGCATGTCCACATCAACATCCCCCACGGCTTCAACATCGGCGCGGCCGGTCAGCCGCCCTTCTGCCGCAACTCGCTCCATTCCCACCGCACGGCGGAGGTCTTCTTCGTCCTGTCCGGGCGCTGGCGCTTCTTCTGGGGTCGCTGGGGCAACGCGGGTTCGGTCGTTCTGGAGGAGGGGGACATCTTCAACATTCCCACCGGCATCTTCCGGGGCTTCGAGAACATCGGCACCGATTACGGGATGATCATGGCCATCCTCGGCGGCGACGATGCGGGTGGCGGCGTGATCTGGGCGCCGCAGGTGATCGAGGACGCGCAGACCCATGGCCTCGTCCTTTCCGAGAAGGGCAAGCTCTACGACACCAAGAAGGGCGAACACCTGCCCGAGGGCGTGAAGCCCATGCCCCTCCTGTCCGAGGAGGAACTGACGGCCTTCCCCGAGCCCGCCGCCGCCGACGTCGTGCCGGGCTACGTCGCCCGCTACTGGGATCTCGTGGCGCTGGCCGACAGGACCCCCGTCACCGTGATCGGCAAGGAGGGCGTCCTGCGAGACAGGCCTGGCTTCGAGGTGCAGCTCGTCACACGGTCGAGCGCCACCCAGACGCCCCATTCCCATGACAGGCCGAGCGTCCTCATGCCCGTGCGGGGCCACTGGCGCGTGACCTGGCCCGGCGGCGAGACCGTGCTTGCGCCCGGCGACACGATGAGCGTGCCGGACAACCTCGCGCATTCGGCCGTGCCCGCGATGACGGGCGAGGCCGCGCTCTATCACGTCGTGGGTACCGACGACCGGCCTGGCTCGACCTGGAAGCCCGCGGCATGATCGCGGTCTTCGACGGGCACAACGACGCGCTCCTGCGCCTGTCGAAGGCTGACGACCCGGTGGCGATCTTCCGCGATGGCGGCGCGGGGCATCTCGACCTGCCAAAGGCGCGCGCGGGCGGGATGGAGGGCGGTTTCTTTGCGCTTTTCTCGCCCACGCCGGACGTTCCGCTCGATTTCACGGTCTTCGACCATCCGCCCTATGACGTCCCCGTTCCGGGCGCGCTCCCCCGCGAGGTGGCCTCGCACCCGATCGCCAGGCAGATCGAGATCGCGCAGGCGCTGGAGGCGGCGGGTCTTCTCGCCATGATCCGCACGCGCGGCGAGGTCGGCAAGGACACCGGCGGGGCGCTCGCCTGCGTCCTGCACCTCGAAGGCGCCGATTGCCTCGGCCCCGAGGGGGAAGGTCTCGAGACGCTCTTCGACGCAGGGCTTCGCTCGCTCGGGCCGGTCTGGTCGCGCCCCAATGCCTTCGCCCATGGCGTGCCGTTCCGGACCGGATCGGACGGCGACACCGGCCCCGGCCTGACGCAAGCGGGACGCGCCCTCGTCCGCTCCTGCCGCGACCTCGGGATGGTCGTCGATTGCAGCCACATCACGATGCGCGGTTTCTGGGACATCGGCGAGGAGGGGCTACCGCTCGTCGCCACCCACTCCAACGCCTGCGCCATCTCGATGAGCGCGCGCAACCTCACCGACGCACAGCTTCGGGCCATCGGCGAGAGCGGCGGCATGGCCGGCCTCAACTTCGGCACAATGTTCCTCAATCCCGACGGGAGGCGCGCGGCCGCCGGCGCGCTGGACCATGCGGTCCGGCATCTCGCGCACATGGTCGAGACCGCGGGCGAGGCCCATGTCGGCCTCGGCTCGGATTTCGACGGCGCGCCGATGCCCGAGGGGCTCGGCTCCGCGGCGGAGCTTCAGGTGCTCGTGGCCGGGATGGAAGCCGCCGGGTTCGGCGCCGATCTGATCGACCGCATCTGCCACCGCAACTGGCGGGACTTCCTTGCCCGCACCTTGCCGCGGGACTAGGGGAGGACGCCCGTGAACAGGAGGCGCGCGATGACGATGAAATCTATCCTTTCCGCCGCCGTGCTCGCGTGTTCGCCGGCGACGGGCGCCGTGGCGCAGACGTGGCAGGCCGAGCTCGGCGACAGCGGCGCGCTGATCTCGGCGCGCGCCTTCGCGCCTCAGGGCTCGCTCGCCTTCCTGTGTACCGCACCGTCCCGGGGCGGTCGCGCCCTCATCGAGACCGGTGAACACGAGGCGCTGAGGACCGGCATACCCTACACGGCGATCGTTGCGGTCGGCGACGCGCTCCTCGATCCCTATGCCGACAATTCCGACCTTCTGGCCGCGCGCGCCACCATCGACGCGACGACCTTCGGCCTGCCGCCGCTCGGCTGGGACGAACTCGACTGGAGCTGGCACGTCACGCTGCCGATGGAAGACGCGCTCTTTGCCGCGACGCTTGCCGCAGGGCGTTTCGTTTTCGATCCCGGGCGGGGCACGGCCTACGAGTATCCCGTCGACGGCCTGTCCATCGCCCTGTCGGCCGCCTTCGGTCACTGCATCGCCGGGTGGCAGGTCGCGGGATACCCGGTGCCCGCGGCCCTGAGCCCCCTCGCGCCCATGGTTGCACCGCCGGGGCATTCGGCGACTGTGGTGCCGCAGGGTTCGCCGGGCCATGCGCCCATCCGCGGACAGCGCCTGCCCGAGGGCTACGTCCTCGCACCCCTCCTGCCGCTTCCCGCGGTTCCGCCGGCACAGGGCGACGCACACCTGAGTTCGCTTTGCCAGGGGGCGTGGTATTCGGACCCGAACCATGTGCAGTCCGCCGATCTCGATGGCGACGGCCTGCAGGACTACGTGCTCAACTGGAGCGGCGTGGAGTGCCATGGCGCGATGACGGGGCGCGCCTTCTGCGGGGCCGCCAACTGCCGGATCGACGTGTTCGTCTCTTCGCGCGGATACGCCGCCCCCCAGGAATTCCTCGGCATAGGCCTCGACATCGTCCAAGACCGACAGGGCCGCACCGGCCTGCTCCTGTCGGGGACGCAATTCATCTGTTCCGATGGCGCCTGCGACAGCCCCTTCTTCTGGAACGGCGCCCAGTTTTCGCAATAGGAGACCCCCATGCCCGTCCTCACCACCCATGTCGGATCGCTCCCCCGGACGCAGGAGGTCGTCGACTTCATCTTCGCCCGCGAGCGCAAGGAACCCTATGACGAAGCAGCCTTCGACGCTGCGATGACCCGCGCCGTGGACGAGACCGTGCGGAAACAGAAAGAGGCTGGAGTCGACATCGTTTCCGATGGGGAAACATCGAAGATTTCGTATGCCACCTACGTCAAGGATCGGTACACGGGCTTCGACGGCGACAGCCCGAGGAACGCGCCTGCGGACCTGAAGCTTTTTCCGAGCTTCCTGGAAAGGCTGGCGAATTCGGGTGGGACGCCGAAATATGCGCGCCCCATGTGCGTCGGCGAGGTGAAATCCAGGGGGCAGGGCGAACTGGGGAAGGATATCGCGAATCTGCAAGCCGCGATGGCCGCCCACGGGGTCGAGCGGGGCTTCATGAACGCCGCCAGCCCGGGGGTCATCAGCCTCTTCCTGCAAAATGCGTACTACCCCAGCCGCGAAGCCTATCTCGCCGCGCTCGCCGACGCGATGAAGGCGGAATACGAGACCATCGTCGCGGCCGGCCTCGACCTTCAACTCGACTGCCCGGACCTCGCGTTGTCGCGCCACATGCTGTTCACCGATCTCTCGGACGAGGAATTCGTGAAGGTCGCCGCCTCCCATGTCGAAGCGCTGAACCACGCGCTGTCGGATGTGCCCGCGGACCGTGTCCGCGTTCATATCTGCTGGGGCAACTACGAGGGGCCGCATGTCTGCGACATTCCCATGGCGAAGATGTTCGACACGCTCATGTCGGTGAAGGCGCGCTACGTCCTGTTCGAGACGTCGAACCCCCGCCACGGCCACGAATGGGCCGTGTTCCGCGACCGAAAGGCCGACATCCCCGATGACAAGGTGCTGGTTCCCGGTGTCGTGGACACGACCACGAACTTCGTCGAGCACCCGGACCTCGTGGCGCAGCGCCTTCAGCGGTTCGTCGACATCGTGGGCGCCGATCGCGTGATCGCGGGCAGCGATTGCGGCTTCGGCACCTTCGCGGGCTTCGGCGCGGTCGACCCCGAGATCGCCTATGCGAAGCTCGCGGCACTGGGCGAGGGTGCCGCCCGCGTGGCATGAGCCTGCCGCTCGTCCTCCTGCCGGGCATGATGTGCGATGCCCGGCTCTTCGGTCCGCAGATCGTGGCCTTCTCCGGCGCTCGGGAGGTCACGGTTGGCGACATCACCGGCGCCTCCGATATCGGGGGGCTTGCAGAAGACGTGTTGAAGAACGCCCCGCAACACTTTGCCCTTGCAGGGCTTTCCATGGGCGGCATCGTGGCGATGGAGGTCATCCGCCGCGCCCCGGATCGCGTTGCGCGCCTGGCGCTTCTCGACACCAATCCGCGCGCCGAACTGCCGGCGGTGCGGGCCCGGCGCGGCCCGCAGATCGAGGCCGTCCGCGCGGGCCATCTCGCCCGGATCATGCGCGACGAGCTGAAGCCGAACTACATCGCCGACACGCCCGACCGCGCCGCGATCCTCGATCTTTGCATGGCCATGGCGCTCGACCTCGGGCCGGAGGTCTTCGAGCGGCAGTCGATCGCGCTCCGCGACCGCCCCGACCAGCAGGACACGTTGCGCGGCGTCTCGGTGTCCGCGCTGATCCTTTGTGGCCGGGAGGACCGGCTCTGCCCGGTGGAGCGGCACGAATTGATGCACGCCCTGATCCCCGGATCGGACCTCGTGATTGTCGAGGGTGCGGGACACATGCCCACGCTGGAGCGACCCGAGGAGACGACGGCGGCGCTGGCGCGCTGGCTTGCGGACTGAACCGGAAAGGGAAAAGGGCCGCCTCATTCTCCGCGCCGCCGACGGCGATGCGCCAGCGGTTGGTCCGGGCGGGGCAGGCACGGGGTGCGCCATGTCGCGCGGCTTGGGCGCGGTCTCGCGCACAACCCGCGTCGGGCCGAATTCGCTGTGGCCGCACGCCGTCTGCTGATCGATCAAGTCACAAAGGATGAAACGGCAGAGACGGCGATGATGGGCGGGGGAGCAGGCCGCAAGCGCCTCTCGGTCCCCTTCCGCCACGCGGGTGACAAGGGTTCTGTCGCCGGTGTCTGGCTTGTGTCGCCCCGGCCAGTCTACATTCGCGGAGAGGTCCGCTATAACAAGGCGAGAAACGCCGCCCGGACCGCAGGAGTGGCGGCGCGCCGGGTGAGGCCGTGAAGAACCGGCGGGGGGAGACATGTATCTCGGGATCGATCTCGGCACATCGGGCGTGAAGGCGCTGGTCATCGGCGAAGGGCAGGAGCCGGTGGCGGAGGCGTCGGCGCCGCTGTCGGTGTCGCGGCCGGATGCGGGCTGGTCCGAGCAGGATCCCGGTGACTGGATCGCGGCGACCGAACGCGTTCTGGCGGCGCTCGCGGGGCAAGGGGCGCTGGCGGGCGTGCGCGGTATCGGGCTGTCGGGCCAGATGCATGGCGCGACGCTGCTCGGCGCCGATGACAGGCCACTCAGGCCCTGCATCCTGTGGAACGACACCCGCGCCCATTCCGAGGCCGCGGCCATGGATGCCGATCCGCGGTTCCGCGCCGTCTCGGGCAACATCGTCTTCCCGGGCTTCACCGCGCCCAAGCTCGCCTGGGTCCGGGCGCATGAGCCGGAGACGTTCGACAAGGTGGCGATGGTCCTCCTGCCCAAGGACTACGTGCGCCTCTGGCTGACGGGGGAACACGTGGCCGAGATGTCGGACGCGGCGGGAACGAGCTGGCTCGACACCGGCGCGCGGGCCTGGGATCCAGGGCTTCTGGAGGCTACGGGCCTGACGGTCGGCCAGATGCCGCGCCTCGTGGAAGGCTCGGCGGTATCCGGCACGCTCCGCGACGGGCTGGCGGACCGGTTCGGCCTGCCGCGAGGCACGCCCGTTGCGGGCGGTGGCGGCGACAACGCGGCGACCGGTGTCGGAATGGGCGCGGTGGTGGCGGGGCGCGGCTTCGTCAGCCTGGGGACCTCGGGCGTGCTTTTCGCCGCGAACGATGGTTATCGGCCCGATCCCGGGACCGCCGTCCACACTTTCTGCCACGCGCTGCCCGGGACTTGGCACCAGATGGGCGTCATCCTGGCCGCAACCGACGCGCTGAACTGGTATGCGGGTCTCGTCGGTGCCGATGCCGCGACCCTGACCGCCGAGCTCGGGACGCTGGAGGCCCCCGGCCGAACGCTGTTCCTGCCATATCTGGGTGGCGAGCGGACGCCGCTCAACGATGCGTCGATCCGCGGTGCGTTCCTGGGGCTCGGACATGCCACCGACCGGGCCGCGGCCACCCGTGCGGTGCTGGAGGGCGTGGCCTTCGCGCTGCGCGACTGCCGCGACGCGCTGGCCGCCACCGGGACTGCGATCGAGGACCTGACGGCCACGGGCGGCGGCGCGCGTTCGGATTACTGGCTCTCGGTCATTGCCACGGCGCTGGAGTGCACGCTGATCCTTCCGCGCGCGGGCGATTTCGGAGCAGCTTTCGGCGCGGCCCGGCTCGGTCTCATGGCGGCCGAAGGGGTGGGGGCAGAGATCGCGCGCCCACCGCCCACCGCCCGCGTGATCGAGCCCGACCGGGGGCTCGCCGAGGCCTTCACGGAGGCCCATGGCCGCTACCGCGCCGCGCAATCCGCCATCAGCGGACTGACATGACCGCCTGCTTCAGGGCGTCCCGCCGCTTGCCCATGAGGGACCGGAGACGGCACACGAGTTCGCCTTAAGCCACTGCGATCCCGATCGTCTCGTTATGGGCGGGCGCATGGCGAAGTTGATCGGCAACCTCGGCTTTTTGCGCAAGATCGGTGAGGAGGACGCTGAAAACGAATGATGGTGCCGCAGGGGGGCGTTGAAGACTTGAACCAAGTCGTTCCACGCCGTCTCAATAGCAATTAAGAACAGACGCTTAGAGCGATCTCTCCGTTTCACCCTGTTCCATTCTGCCCCAAGGCATACCATATCTTGGGGTGGACTGGAGGGTGGACATGTCGACGAGGGCATTGAACAAGCTATCCGCAGCGCAGGTGAAGAGCTGCGCGCCCGGGAAGTATGCCGATGGCGGCGGCCTCTGGCTACACAAGCGTGACGATGGAGGTGCGCAGTGGTTCCTGCGCGTGACCGTCCACGGGCGCAGGCGAGAGATGGGTCTCGGCGCTCTGCGTGATGTGTCCCTCAAGGAAGCGCGAGAGACGGCAGCGGAGTGGCGCTCTGTCGCCCGGCAAGGCAAGGATCCGATCAAGGAGCGCCAGCGGCAGCGCCGAGAGGCTGAGAAGGCCGACCACACCTTGGCCGCCGTCGCGGTGGAAGCCTTCGAGGCGCGCAAGGCGCAGCTCAAGGGCGACGGGAAGGCTGGCAGATGGTTCTCGCCCCTAGAGTTGCACGTTCTTCCGAAGCTCGGACGCGTTCCGATCGAGGAGCTGGACCAGAGAGACGTGAAGAACGCCCTGGCCCCGATCTGGCACAGCAAGGCGGATACGGCAAAGAAGGCTCTGAACCGGCTTGGCATCGTCGTCCGTCATGCGGCGGCGATGGGGCTGGATGTCGATGTCCAAGTCACGGAGAAGGCGAAGGCACTGCTCGGCAAGTCGCGGCACCAGCCACGACATGTCCCGGCCATGCACTGGCGCGACGTGCCCGCCTTCTACCAAAGCCTGAACGAGGGCACGATCACCCACCTCGCTCTGCGGCTCCTGATCCTGACAGCAACTCGGTCCAGCGAGGTTCGCCTCTGCCATGTCGACGAGATCGACGGCGACGTCTGGACGATCCCGGGCGCGCGTATGAAGGGGGGCAAGGAACACCGCATTCCCCTGAGCAAAGAGGCCCAAGGCGTGATCCAGACAGCCCGCGCCTTCGAGCGCGACGGCTTTCTCTTTCCCAACGTGCGCGAGGGCGTGATCTCGGACGCCACGATGTCCCGTTTCATGGAACGCCAGGGACTGGAGGCGCGGCCACATGGGTTCAGGTCGAGCTTCAGGACTTGGTGTGCAGAAGAGACCGACGTTCCGCGGGAGGTGGCAGAGACTTGCCTTGCTCACATTGTCGGCGGCAGCGTAGAGCGGGCTTACCGGCGTACGGACTATCTGGAGCAGCGGCGGGATTTGATGGAGCGGTGGGGTTCGCACGTCAAAGGAGGAAAAGAGCGAGATGACCATGCCACAAGATAACGATAGCGAAGAAGCAATACCGCAATTGTCGGAAGACCAGCCTGACTACGATCCTCTGGACCGCCCCCCAGTCGAAGTCTTCCGCGCGGTCGAAGGCGAATGCAAACAACTTGCCGATTACCTAAGGCGAGGTAGGCCACCTTCGTATTACACAATTGATGCAATCGCAGCGTGGATGGCGGGGGAGTTGCCGCCCACAAGACCGCCAGGTAACCCATACGGAGGTGCGATGCGGCGAGTGGGGCGTGCGGTAGGGCTTAAGCTGGCTGAATTTGTTTACAAAAAACGGTTTGAGCATGCGGGAAGGCCGCCGGGAAAATCGAATGAGATTGCTGATGAAGTGGCTACGGAAAGGGGTCTGGATCCAGAAACCTTTCACAATTATCGGCGCCGCTCGAAGAAACAAAAAGAAATGAAGCGCTTACCTGAGATGTCGGACATGGAAAGGATGTGGTGGGAGTGGAAAGACCAACAGTAACTCGCAAATTTCGCTGAGTTCATGTTGGCTACGTGTGGGCGCCCTTCCCCTAAACCTTGCTCCAGTTGAATAACCACGGAGCACCAAATGACGCGCTTGATAACCCTAAATGAGCTTAGCCGCCGCCTGGGCGGCCGCGGCCGTACCAGCATCTACCGCGATGTATCGTTGTCCCGCCTCCCGCAGCCGAAAAAGATCGGGGGTCGGCTCTATTGGCGAGAGGATGAAGTCGACGCCTTTATCGAGGAGCTGGCCGATGCGGAGTGATGATACAACCTTCCGCCTGGCCGTGTTCAACAAGTTGGGTGGGCCACTCAGCAAGTCGATTTCACTGTGTGACGACGGCCGACCAATCTCGGACGCATCAGACTGCAAGATGTCGGCCGGATATGCCTGCAATGTCATGGTCGAGGGTTTGCTGGGTCTGGGCAACCTGATCTCGGGCCTAGAAAGCGAACAAGCTCTAGCCCTCGGACAAATCCTAAATACCGAAGACGGCAAGATCCTGGAAGTGGTTGTCAAAGAGGCTCTCACGGGAGCACCCGATCAGATCGCGCGATCAAAGGACCACATCCGCTTCGTCGAGGGACAGCCGGGCCTTCTTCTGATCGACTTCGATCAGAAGGGCATGCCAGATGATATCCGCGAACGCATCACCGAAGCCGGCGGTGCTTGGAGCCTCATCTGTCAGGTCGTCCCTGAACTTGCCGAGGCCGGTTGTCTTCAACGCGCCTCGACCTCTGCGGGCTTGCGGAACGCAGAGACAGGCGAGAATTACGAAGGCTCAGGAGGCGAGCACATCTATGTCGCCGTTCAAGATGCCGCTGATATCCCACGTGCCACGGAAGTACTACACCAGAGGCTATCGCTGGCTGGCTTGGGTTGGATCCGGCTCGGAAGTGTTGGGCAGATGCTCGAACGCTCCATTGTGGACCAATCAGTCGGATCACCAGAACGGCTGGTGTTCGAAGGTCCGCCAGTACTCGTGCCGCCTCTGGAGCAGTCTGCTGAGCCGCGTCGTCCCGTTGTGTCAGAGGGTATCGTGGTTGATACGCGGACCGCGCTGCCGGATCTGAGCGCCCGTGAATGGGCGCGGTTCCAGGCAATCGTGCAAGAGCAGAAACAGCTGCTACGACCAGCGGCGGATGAGCTGCGTGAGCGAGCCGACGACCGCCTTGCGCGGGAGTTGGCCGACAAGACCGGACTAGAGCTTCCTGTCGCAAGAGACCAGATCTCCCGGCGCCACAGGGGCGAGCTTTTGCCACTGCATCCACTGCAGTTTGACGATCGCGACCTCGGTGATGTCAATGTGGCAGACGTCCTGCTGAACCCGGATCGTTACGTAGGGGAAGCCCTCGCTGATCCGCTGGAAGGCGTCTCGTACGGCCGCAACAAGGCCAAGGTCTACCGCAGGGATGACGGTTCGCTCTGGATCAAAAGCTTTGCCCATGGCGGCGCTCGCTATGACCTAATCCATGACGCGGGGACACTCCGGGCCCTCCTGCAAGCACTCAGGGACAATTGACATGGAAAACTTCGTAAATGCATTGGCCACAGCCACCCTAGAACCAGGGGAAGAGCGCGAGTTGTTGTGGGAGGCCAGGCAAGTCCTTGGCGTCCCTATTGGAGAGCTCCGCGAACGCCTGGCTACAGCTCGGGACCACGCTGACGCGCGCCGACGGCGAGAAGGTGGGCGACACCGGCGCCGCGACCGGCGGCCGGTGATACCGGCTCCAGCGAGCAAAGCAGAGTTCACACCGACACTCCATCGGCTGGACGAAGAGCTGGCGACCGTCGATGTGGCCGTGCCGCCGTTCCGCACCCTCGACCATCGTATGGCGATGGTCACACGCCGGCCGATCAGTGAACTCCATCAGCTTGTAGCAGAAGAGGAAGAGCCACTACCGGCACCACCAGTGGCCACCATCAAGGTCGCTGATGAAGCGGAAGCCACGCTGATCCTAGAGGATCACGTGAGGTTCGCTCCCGTCGATCAAGATGACAACGTTGACGGTCTAGCGGCAGTACGACTGCAGCTCCCATTTCTTCGGGCATACGCCAATTGGGAAGGGTCTGTGCTGCCCCGCGTTAGGGGTATCGCCACGCTGCCGATAGTGCTGCCCGGCCCCCAACTCAAGACCGGCCGGCGCCTCGATCGGGACCTGGGTCTCATCTTCGAGGTGGATCCCATACTAGATGATGCCGTTTGCCAGATTGGCCCAGTGTCACTCGCGGATGCACAGGAGGCCTACACCTGGCTAGCCGAGAATTGGCTCTGCGATGTGGCGACGGACGCCGAGGGCCTCGCTATCCTGATCGCATTAGGCCTCACTGTCATCGAGCGACACCTGCTGCCGGAGCGCCCAGCTTTCTTCGTCGCAGCGGCTCAGCGAGGGAGTGGCAAGACCACGGCCCTCAACATGGTCTCGACGGCGATTGTAGGTTCGATGGCGTCGGCCGCGTCTTGGTCATTCGAAGAGGAGGAACAACGCAAAGCGGTCTTTTCTTACCTTCGGGAGGGTGCGCCGATGGTCGTGCATGACAACATCCCGCGCGGCTCGGCCATCAGCAGTTCCACTATCGAACGTGCGCTGACCTCTGCCGAGCTCACGGATCGCGTGCTGGGCGAAAGCCGCTCAGAGACAGTTCCGACAGCCACCATCATCACCTTCACCGGCAATAACATCAGTCCCAAGGGGGACATGGCCTCGCGCTCCCTCGTCGCGCACCTGTCGACGAACCGACCCGATCCTGAGAACCGGGAGTTTGTCCACGAAGATCCGTTCGCCTGGACGAAAGCGCACCGTGTCGAGATCCTACGGCGCCTATACACCATACTGATGCTCGTTAGGGCCAAGCCAAACAAGCTCAAGACCCGCTTCAAGGATTGGTGGTCGTTGATCGGTCACCCGGTCGAGCTGGTGGCCGGCGTCGACTTCGAGGAGATCTTCCGAGCCAACGATCAGTTCGATGAAGAAGCGCAGGGGGCGGCGGATTTCCTGGCGATGATGGCGAAATATCTGGAGGGCACCCGCGGCGGTATCGAGAGCGAGTTTACGGCGGCCTCCGTCGTAAAGCTGTGCAAGGACAGGTTTCCCGGGCAATCACGTTCAGACCACGAACCAGACCCTGCTGTCCTGAGGTCCGCCTTAGAAGAGGCCAGCGGTCGCCCGTTCGCTAACGATGTCGTGAACGCCCACCGCGTTGCGAAGAAGCTCAAGTCGATCGAAGGTCGCCCGATCGAAATCGACGGTGTCACGATGAAACTCGTCGTCGTCAAAGATCACGAAGGCAACAGGTACCGGATCGAGCGCATATAGATGCGCAATCGATTTGCCCATGCAGAGCCCGTCAGATCAGTCTGGCGGGCTCAGCTCTGGACCGACAAATAGTACGCCGCAACAGCGTCAGCTTCGACCGAAAGCGGACGCTAATGGAAAACGCAATTATGGCCGGTGTGCGGACGAATCTGACATTGGATCACCCAAGACCTGAAAGTACTCGGCGCAAAGTGGTGCCGCTATGAATCCCTCCCGCCCGTGTTTGGAC
>NZ_JAOPHT010000017.1 GCF_025515305.1 Roseicyclus sediminis | reverse complement strand
GGGGGAGTGCCTCCCCCCGCGCCCCCCTCTGCGTATTTGGAGAAAGATGAAGAGGCGGGGGGGATGAAGGCGCTCTGGTACGGATACGTGACGGGGCCGATCCTCGGGGTGCTGTGGGCCTTCGTGGTGGCGACCGCGATCGCGGTGCTTCTGTCCTTCTCGACGGGGGAGGCGTTCCGGCCCGGGCTTTGGGGCTCGGTCGCGATGGGGGGGCTGGTGGGGCTGGCGGCGCCGCGGAACGGGGCGCGGTGGCTGCTCGTGCTGGGCGCGGCGGTGATCGGCACGGCGCTCAGCTATACCGGGTTCGGGCCGATCCACGTGGCGCAGAACGTCGGGGTCGGCGGGCATGTCGTGGCCGGGGCCGGCTTCGGCGTCGCGCTGGCCTGGCCTGTATCGGTGATGATGGCGGGCTGTCCGCGCGGCGCGCTCGACCGGCACGAGTGGGAAGGGGCTGTCATCCGGTTTCTCACCGGCTTCGGCTACATCTTCTTCACCGCTGCAGTGGCGATCCCGTTCTACGTCATGGTGATGACCTCGCTGAAGACGCAAGGGGAGCTGATCGCCAACCCGCTCGACTTCTCGATCGACTTTTCCCGGGGATGGGGCCTGTTCCGGAGCTATGAGGAACTCTTCAGCGACTTCAACTTCGGACGGTACATGTGGACCTCGTTCTACGTGTCGGTCCTGACGGTCCTCATCACGCTTCTGTTTTCGATCCCCGGCGCCTATGCGGTGGCACGGCTGCGGTTCCGGGGGCAAAGGGCGCTCTCCCGGTCGATCCTGCTCATCTACATGGTGCCGATGATCGTGCTGGCGCTGCCGATCTACATCGCCTTCTCGATGACGGGCCTCAGGAACTCGATCCTCGGGATCGTCATGATCTACCCGGTCACGACGATCCCCGTCGCGCTCTACATGCTGCAGGGGTATTTCCGGGGGTTGCCGGCGGAGATCGAGGAGGCGGGGCTGATGGACGGCCTGAACCGGCTGCAGGTGATCTGGAAGATCACGCTGCCCCTGTCATTGCCGGCGCTGGCGAGCGTGTCGCTCTACGTCTTCATGATCGCGTGGAACGAGTTCCTGCTCGCGTTCATGCTGCTCGACGATCCGTCGAAGTTCACGCTGACGCGGGGGATCGCCTCGCTCAATTCCTCGGAGATCCCGCGCCAGCACCTGATGGCGGGTGCGGTGATCGCGACGGTGCCGGTGATGGCGCTGTTCCTGGGGCTGGAGAAGTTCATGACCCGCGGGCTGACCGCGGGATCGGTGAAGGGATGAGGAGCGGTCATGGCATGCCATGAGGAAGGGCGCCGGCGGCGCGTTTCAAGCGACAGAAGGGGCGGCAACCCGGCCGCCACCGGTGATGCGGGATGGAAGAGAAGATGACGGATTTCGATGCCGCCGTACTGGACGCCGAGGCCGAGCGTATCCTGCGTCTGAACGACCGGGGCGGATATACCGTGCCGACGGAGGGGCTTTATCCCTACCAGTGGAACTGGGACTCGGCCTTCGCAGGGCTGGGCTTCGCGTCGTTCGACATCGGGCGGGCGTGGATCGAGCTCGAGACCCTGTTCTCGGGGCAATGGGAGAACGGGATGGTGCCGCATATCCTGTTCCACCGGACCGACCCGGGTTATTTCCCGGGGCCGGAGGTCTGGGGCACGGAAGGCGCGCTGGGCCGCGGCGACGCCCCGGTGCCGTCCTCGGGGATCAGTCAGCCGCCGGTTGCGGCCTCGCTCGCCTGGCGCATCTACCGTGCCGATCCCCATGCCGGTCGCGGCCGGCTCGTGGCCCTGTTTCCCAAGCTCATGGCCTACCATCGCTGGATCATGGCGTCGCGCGCGGAAAGCGGTGCGGTTGCGATCTCGCACCCATGGGAAGCGGGACGGGACAACGCCCCGGACTGGGACGAGGCGATGGCGGGGATCGAACCCGTCGGGGTGGAGCCCTACACGCGCCGCGATACGGGCCACGTGGACCCGCGGATGCGTCCGACGCAGGCGGATTACGACCGCTACATCTGGCTGGTGCAGTTCGCCCGCGACAGGCGCTGGGACGAGACGGCCATCGCGGCCGAAAGTCCGTTCCGCGTGGCCGACCCGACGCTGACGTTCACCGCGCTGCGCTCGGCCCGTGACCTGATGCAGGCGGCCCGCGAGATCGGAGAGGATCACGGCGAGATCGCCGAATGGGTCGCGCGGCTGGAGGAGGGTGCGGCGGGGCTCTGGAATCCGGCGATCGGGGCCTATGACGCCAAGAACCTGCGCACCGGGAACTTCGCGGGATCGCTTTCGAACGCGTCGTTCCTGTCGTGGTGGGGCGGGCTGTCGGACGACCGCCCGCGCGCGGCGCTGACCCGCATCCTCGACGCCTCGGAATATGCCTTGCCGAGCTACGACCCGGCGGGGCCGAGATTCGACGCGCTGCGGTACTGGCGCGGGCCGGTCTGGGCGGTGATGAACTTCATGGCCGCCAGCGGAATGGCCGAACAGGGGCTGGCGGCCGAGGCGCTCAGGATCCGCCGCGACACCGCGCGGCTGATCGCGGAGAACGGCTTTGCCGAGTATTTCAGCCCCGAGGACGGCACACCCGCCGGGGGGGCGACATTCACCTGGACGGCAGCGGTCTGGCTTGCCTGGGCCAGCCCGAGCCGGGGAGAGATGTAGATGGGTGCCATCGAGCTGAAATCGGTCGAGAAATGGTTCGGCGAGGTGCAGGTCATCAAGGGCGTGGACCTCGCCATCGGCGACGGGGAATTCGTGATCTTCGTCGGGCCTTCGGGCTGCGGGAAATCCACGCTTCTGCGGATGATCGCGGGGCTGGAGGAGACGTCGCGCGGCGAGATCCTGATCGACGGGCGGAACGCCACGGCCGAGCCGCCCTCCAAGCGCGGGCTGGCGATGGTGTTCCAGTCCTACGCACTTTACCCGCACATGTCGGTGGCCGAGAACATGGGCTTCTCGCTCAAGACCGCGGGGGCGCCGAAGCCGGAGATCGAGGCGAAGGTGTCCGAGGCCGCGCGGGTCCTTCGGTTGGAGCCCTACCTTGAACGGCGCCCCAAGGACCTTTCGGGCGGGCAGCGGCAGCGCGTCGCCATCGGTCGGTCGATCGTTCGGGACCCTACCGCGTTCCTCTTCGATGAGCCGCTTTCGAACCTCGACGCCGCCCTGCGCGTCGAGATGCGCTACGAGATCGCGAAGCTGCACCAGCACCTGTCCTCGACGATGATCTACGTCACCCACGACCAGGTGGAGGCGATGACCCTCGCCGACCGGATCGTGGTGCTGGATTTCGGGACCATCGCGCAGGTCGGTACCCCGCGGGAGCTCTACGAGAACCCCGCGAACCTCTTCGTCGCGGAGTTCATCGGCAGCCCGAAGATGAACATCCTGCCCTGCACGGTGAATGGCGGCGAGTACCAGCTGGCCGGCGGGCGCGGCGGGCCCGCACCGGGGGCGGAGGGCGCGGTGAAGCTCGGCATCCGCCCCGAGGCGATCGAGATTTGCGGCCAGGGGGAAGGCGATCTCGACGGGGTGGTCGATCTCGTCGAATACCTCGGTGCGGATGTCTTCCTGATCGTGGATTGCGGGCCGGTCGGCAAGGTGACGGTGCGCGTCGACGGAGAAAGCACCCTGAGGATGGGCGAGACCGTGGGACTGCGCTTTGCCGCCCGGCGCCTGCACTTCTTCGACGAGGGCGGCCGCGCTCTGATGTGAGCGCCCGGCACGTCTTGCATTCGTATGCAAATCCCGCTAGCGCTTTGCCGAGGGCCCGGCGTCGCCGGGTCGTGGCGGAAGTGGGAGGACGGCCATGGCGGAGTATCTCAAGCGCGGGAAACCGGCGGAGGCGCGAGCGGAAGACGACGCGAAGGTGCGCGCCACGGTCGAAGGGATCCTCGCCGACATAGAGGCCCGCGGCGATGCGGCCGTCCGGGATCTTTCCGCGAAGTTCGACGGCTACACGCCCGAGGCGTTCCGCCTGACGGACAGCGAGATCGAGGCCGCGATGAGCAAGGTCTCGGACCGCGAGATGGCCGACATCCGCTTTGCCCAGGACCAGATCCGTCGCTTTGCCGAGGTGCAGAAATCCTCCATGCGCGACGTGGAGGTGGAGACGCTTCCGGGCGTGATCCTCGGACACCGGAACATCCCCGTGAATTCGGTGGGTTGCTACGTTCCCGGCGGCAAGTTCCCGATGGTCGCCTCGGCGCACATGTCGGTCATCACGGCGAAGGTCGCGGGCGTGAGCCGCATCGTCGCCTCCGCCCCGCCCGTGGGCGGCAAGCCCCATCCCGCCATCGTCGCGGCGATGAAGGAGGGCGGCGCGGACGAGATCCTCGTGCTCGGCGGTGTGCAGGCGGTGGGCGCCATGGCGCTCGGGACCGAAACGATCGCCCCCGTCGACATGCTGGTCGGCCCCGGCAACGCCTTCGTGGCCGAGGCCAAGCGGCAACTCTTCGGCCGGGTGGGGATCGACCTTTTCGCCGGCCCGACCGAGACCATGGTCATCGCCGACGATACGGTCGACGCCGAGCTGGTGGCGACCGATCTGCTGGGCCAGGCGGAACATGGCTACAACTCGCCCGCCTGCCTGATCACCAATTCCCGCAAGCTCGCCGAAGCGACGCTGGCCGAGATCGACCGGTTGCTGGGCATCCTGCCCACCGCCGAGACCGCGTCGGTTTCCTGGCGCGACTACGGCGACGTCATCCTCTGCGCGGACCACGACGAGATGCTGCGCGTCTCCGAGGAGATGGCCTACGAGCATGTTCAGGTGATGACGGACCGGGACGACTGGTTCCTCGAGAACATGACGAATTACGGCGCGCTTTTCCTCGGGCCGCGTACGAACGTGGCGAACGGCGACAAGGTGATCGGCACCAACCACACGCTTCCGACGCGGCGCGCGGGCCGGTATACCGGCGGGCTTTGGGTTGGCAAGTTCCTGAAAACGCACTCCTATCAGCGTGTCCTGACCGATGAGGCGGCGACGCTCGTGGGGGAGTACGGATCGCGGCTCTGCATGCTGGAGGGGTTCGTCGGGCACGCCGAGCAGTGCAACATCCGCGTCCGGCGATATGGTGGGGTCAACGTGCCCTATGGCGAGGGTGCGCCCTACCGGCAGGCCGCCGAGTAGCCTTCGCGGGTGGAACGGGGGCTCTGCCCCCGGGCGCGCGGGGCGCGCCACCCCCGGAGTTTTCCGCCAGGATGAAGGTGCGGACAGAGAGCTGAGGGAGTCCCGAGATGAACCTGCCGAGAACGCCGTCCTTCCGTCTCGACGGCCGCCGCGCGCTGGTGACGGGCGGCTCGCGCGGCATCGGCCTTGGCTGTGCCGTCGCGCTCGCGGAGGCCGGCGCGCTGGTGATCGTCGCCGCGCGCGGCGAGGCGGAGCTACGCGCGAGCGTCGGCGAGATCACGGCCGCTGGCATGGCTGCCGAGGCGCTGGTTCTCGATGTCACCGATCATGCCGCGGTGGCGCGGGCGCTCGATGCGGTCGGACCGCTGGACATCCTGGTGAACTCGGCCGGCATCGCGCGGCATTCACCGGCGCTGGATACGCGGGAGGCCGACTTCGACGCGGTCATGGCCGTGAACGTGAAGGCCGCGTACTTCCTCGCGCAGGAGGTCGCGCGGCGGATGACGGGGCCGGGCGCGATCATCCAGGTCTCCAGCCAGATGGGTCACGTGGGCGGGATCGACCGGGCCGTCTATTGCGCCACGAAACACGCCGTCGAGGGCATGACGAAGGCCATGGCGATCGAGTGGGGGCCGCGCGGCATCCGCGTCAACACGATCTGCCCGACCTTCATCCGCACGCCGCTGACCGAGGCGACGTTCAGCGATCCCGAAAAACGCGCCTGGATCGAGAGCAAGATCAAGCTCGGCCGCGTCGGCCGGGTCGAGGACATCATGGGGGCGGTGGTCTACCTCGCCTCGGACGCCTCGGCGCTGGTGACCGGGACATCGCTTCTGGTCGATGGCGGATGGACTGCGGGCTGAGGCCGTGTCGGAACGGAAAGTGACGGCAACCGACGTGGCGCGCCTGGCGGGCGTGAGCCAGAGTGCCGTGAGCCGTGTCTTCACCCCCGGTGCCAGCGTTTCGCCCGCGATGGCCGAGCGGGTTCGGGCGGTGGCGGAGGAACTGGGCTATCGGCCGAACGCCCTGGCACGTTCGCTCATCACGGGGCGGACGCGGATCGTGGGCCTTGTCGTCGGCTACCTGGAAAATCCCTTTTATCCCGAGGTGTTGGAGGCGCTGTCCTCGGCGCTCGAGGCAAGGGGCTACCACATCCTCGTCTTTCACGCCGCCAATGGCGAGGGGGTCGCGGACGTGGAGCGCGTGGTGGGCGAGATCATGGATTACCAGGTGGACGGCCTGGTGACGGCTTCGGTGCATCTCTCGGACGGCATCGTGGCGCGGTGCCGGGCGGCGGGGTTGCCGGTGGTGCTGTTCAACCGCGGGCTGCCGGGGTCCGGTCTGTCGAGCGTGACATCGGCCAATCGCGCGGGCGGCGCCGCCGTGGCGCAGTTTCTCGTGGCAAGCGGTCACAGGCGCATCGCCCATATCTCAGGGTTGCAGACGGCGTCGACCGGGCTCGACCGCTGGGAAGGGTTCCGCGCGGCGCTGAACGCCGCGGGGCTGGCGGTGCACGCATTGGAGGAGGGCGGCTTCGACCGGGAACGCGCAGGCATGGCGGCGCGGGCGCTGATGACGGGCCCTGTGCCACCCGACGCGATCTTCGTCGCGAACGATCACATGGCGCTGGGCGTTCTGGACGAGTTGCGCCACGGAATGGGCATCGACGTGCCGGGCGAGGTTTCCATCGTCGGTTATGACGACGTTCCGGCGGCGGCCTGGAAGGCCTATGACCTGACCACGGTGCGCCAGCCGGTGGACCGCATGGTGGCCGCTGCGGTGGATCTGATCGTCTCGGAAATCGAAGGCGGCGCAGCCCCGGGACGTGTCATCGAAGTGGCGGCGAGGCTGGTTCTGCGCGGCTCGGCGCGAGTTCCGGGAGATATTGAAAAATGAATAGAGATTTGGGGATAAGTCGGCGAAAATCCCGAATCAACATGTAAGAATATTTTAAAACCACAATCCCTGCAGCGCCGCTCGCCATCTGTTTAAGGCGTGCTGGCTGATGGTCGGACCGTGAAACGGCACCGCTGCACATCGCCGCCGATCGTGCGGCTACGACATGCTCTGGACCGCGGGTGGAGGGAACGGCATCGCCATGTCGGGCGCGGCCTCAACTTGCGGCGACGCCCTTCACCGGGGTCTTCGGCACGCTGCAATTGGCATCGATGAAATCGAGCACAAGCGGACGGATGTTGTTGCGCCAGCTGCGGCCCGCGAAGATGCCGTAATGGCCCGCGTTCGGCTCGAGGTAGTTTGCCTTCTTCGAGTCCGGCAGCCCCGTGCAAAGCTCCAGCGCGGCGACGCATTGTCCGGGCGCCGAGATATCGTCCTTGCCGCCTTCGACCGTCTTGACCGCAACGGTGGTGATCTTGCCGATATCGACCCGCTTGCCGTCCACGGAAAAGCGGTTCTGGGCGATCTCGAGGTCCTTGAAGATCCGTTCGACCGTCGACAGGTAGAATTCGGCCGTCATGTCCATCACGGCGAGATACTCGTCGTAGAACTTGTTGTGCTTGTCGTGGTCCGATGCCTCGCCCTTGGCGACGCGGAGCACCTGTTCGCTGAAGGCGCGGGCGTGCTTTTCGGCGTTCATCGCCATGAAGGACGACAGCTGCTGAAGGCCGGGATAGACCATGCGCCCGGCGCCCGCGTACTTGAAGCCGACACGCTGCACGACGAATCTTTCTAGCTGGCCCATCGTCACGCGGCGGCCGAAGTCGGTCACGTCGGTGGCGGCGGCATCCGGATCGATCGGCCCGCCGATCAGCGTCAGCGTCCGCGGTTGGGCGTCGGGATCCTCCTCCGCGAGATAGGCGGTCGCCGCAAGCGCCAGAGGCGCGGGCTGACACACCGCGATCACGTGCGTGTCGGGGCCCATCGCCTTTAGGAAATCGACGAGATAGAGCGTGTAATCCTCGATATCGAACTTGCCCGCGCTGACCGGAATGTCGCGCGCATTGTGCCAGTCCGTGATATAGACGTCGCAATCGGGAAGCAGGCTCAGCACCGTGGAACGCAGGAGCGTGGCGTAATGCCCGGACATCGGCGCGACCAGAAGGACCTTGCGGCCGGTCGGCGCGCGGCCCTGGACATTGAAGCGAATGAGATCGCCGAAGGGGCGCGGCACGACCTTTTCGATCGAGACCGTGTGGTCGCGCCCGTCATCGGCGGGTATCGTGTAGATGCCCCAGTCGGGCTTGGCCACCATGCGGGCAAAGGTCCGTTCGGTTACCTCTCCCCATGCGGCGGTCATCTGGATCATCGGATTGGCGGCGAGGCCAAGCTGCGGGTAGGAGCACATGGCGCGGGCGGTCGAGCCCATCCACTGGCTCGTGACACGCATCGATTCCATGAAGTCATAGGTGAGAAGGTGGCGCATTCTCGTCTCCTGCCTCGGCCGTTGCCGCGGGTATGCGGACGGGCCGGGCTTCCGGTTCAAATCGTCGCTTTGCCCCCTCACCGCGGCACCGCTAGGGTGGATGTGACCTAAAAACGGGACGAAATCAAGGTGACTGACAGTGACCACACGATCGAAGCCGGGGAGCGTGAGATGGGCGAGAACCTCGACCGACTGAACCGGAACCTCGCCCGGGTCGAGGAATTGTCCAAGCGTCTGGTGGCTGCACTGGCGCAGCGGCACCCCGGCGACGTGGGCCTCGAGGGCCCCGGCCAGGACCTCTATCTCAAGGCCGGGATGGCCTACTGGAACGAGGTCATGACCAATCCCGCCCGGCTCCTGGAGCACCAGGTCGAATACTGGGGCAAGACGCTGACGCATTTCCTGGAGATGCAGCAGAACCTCTCCCAGGGGCAGTTCGTCGCGCCCGAGGACGACCCCGACCTGCCCACGGACAAGCGCTTCGCCAACCCGCTGTGGAAGACGCACCCCTACTTCAACTTCGTGAAGCACCAGTACCTGCTCGGCGCGCGGGCGATCGAGGAGGCGGTGGCCAAGCTCGACGGGCTGGAGACGAAGGACAAGCAGCGGATCGAGTTCTTCGCCACCCAGATCATCGACCTCTTCTCGCCCACCAACTACCTCGCCACGAATCCCGACGCCCTGGAGCGTGCGGTCGAGACCGAGGGGATGAGCCTCGTGCAGGGCCTCGAGAACATGGTGCGCGACATCGAGAGCCACCACGGAGAGCTCTTGCCGACGCTGGCCGACCCCTCGGCCTTCGAGGTCGGCGGCAACATCGCGACCTCCGAAGGCTCGGTCGTCTACCGCAACCGGATGATGGAGCTGATCCAGTACAAGCCCGCGACCGAGACGGTGCACCGCACGCCGCTGGTGATCTTCCCGCCGTGGATCAACAAGTTCTACATCCTCGATCTCAAGCCGCAGAACAGCCTCATCAGGTGGATCGTCGAGCAGGGCTACACGCTCTTCGTCGTGAGCTGGAAGAACCCCGACCAGAGCTATGCGGATGTCGGCCTCGAGGACTACATCGAGGAAGGGTATCTCGAGGCCGTGCGCGTCGCCCGCGAGATCACGGGCGAGAAACAGGTCAACGCGATCGGCTACTGCATCGCGGGCACGACCTTGTCGGCGACCCTCTCGCTCCTCAAGAAGCGCGGAGAGAAGCCGATCAAGTCCGCCACGCTCTTCACCACGCTCACCGATTTCTCCGACCAGGGCGAGTTCACCGTCTTCCTGCAGGACGATTTCGTCGACGCGATCGAGCGGCAGGTGGAGGCCGAGGGCATCCTCGACAGCTACTACATGTCCAAGACCTTCTCGTTCCTGCGCGCCAAGGACCTCGTCTACGGGCCCGCGATCCGCAGCTACATGATGGGCGAGGCGCCGCCGGCCTTCGACCTGCTCTACTGGAACGGGGACTCAACCAACCTGCCCGGCAAGATGGCGGTGCAGTACCTGCGCGGCCTCTGTCAGGGCAACGCGCTGTGTTCGGAGGATGGTCTCGAATTGTTCGGCGAGAGACTGTCGGTCCGCGACGTTGATGTTCCGGTCTTCGCCATCGCCTGCGAGACCGATCACATCGCAGCCTGGAAGGACAGCTTCCGGGGCGTCGTGCACATGGGGTCGCGCAACAAGACCTTCGTGCTGTCTGAATCGGGCCATATCGCCGGGATCGTGAACCCGCCGTCCAAGAAGAAGTACGGCCACTACACCAATCCCTCCGTCGAGGGCGCGCCAGAGGACTGGCTGAAGGCCGCGGACTACAACGAGGGGTCGTGGTGGCCCCGCTGGGAGGAGTGGCTTGCGAGTCGCTCCGGCAAGCGGATTCCGGCACGCATCCCAGGCGAGGCGGGCTATCCGGTCCTTGCACCGGCGCCGGGAACCTACGTCCTGGAAAAGACAAGCGGCTGATTTTTCGAGCCGGAAAAGCACCTTACCTTAGGTCATGCTGCAGTGCAGAAAGTGATTGACTTTCTGCACTGCAGCACGCATATATGACGCAATCGCAGCACGAGCCGCGAAGATGCGGGCTAAGGAGAAACCAGATGGCCAAGACACCTGACTACACCAAGATGATTTCCGAAATGATGTCCTCGTTCCCGATGGACATGTCGGCCATGAACGACGCCTTCAAGTCGTCCGCCGCTATGGGCGAGAAGATGTCGAAAGTGGTTCTCGACGCCGCCGAGAAGTCGACCGAGATCTCGTCCAAGTGGACGAAGGACACGATCGCCAAGGTTGGCGACGTGACCTCGGTCAAGGCAGAGCCGACCGACTACACCAAGGCGATGACCGATTTCGCATCGGCCCAGGCCGAGATGACCGCCGAAACCATGGCCGCCTTCGCCGAAGTCGCGAAGAAGGTGCAGATGGAAACGGTCGAGCTGATGATGGCAGCCGGCAAGGAAGCCACCGAAGAGGCGACCGCCGCTGTCAAGAAGGCAACTGCCGAGGTGACCTCGGTCGCCAAGAAGGCCGCAGCGAAGTAATCGCGCGCCCAGATCGACAGGATTTCGTGCCGGCGTCCTCCCCGCAGGCATGAATAAGGAAGGGCGGGTCCATCGGGGCCCGCCCTTCTTCTTTTTCCGCAGGCGCATTCTTGTAAAGGAATGCAGCGCAGAACCCGATTGCTTTTTGCCCTCAGGGGCGTAGGCTGTCCGATGCTGCATTGCAGGAAAGGGAGGCCAGCCATGGCTACGGGGAAAGCGACGGCCACGTCGACGGGTGCGGCGGCAGGCTCTGAGCCGCTTCTCATCAAGCGATATGCCAGCCGGCGCCTCTACAACACCGAGACCTCGGATTACGTCACGCTCGAGGATATCGCGGGTTTCATCCGCGAGGGCCGCGAGGTGAAGATCGTCGATCTGAAGTCCGGCGACGAACTCACGCGGCAGTATCTCCTCCAGATCGTGGCCGAGCATGAAAGCCGCGGCGAGAGCGTCCTGCCCATCGCCGTGCTGACCGACCTCGTCCGCAGCTACACCACCCAGGCGCAGTCGGTTGTCCCCGACTTCCTCGCCATGAGCTTCGAGATGCTCAAGCAGGGGCAGTCGAAGATGGTCGAGAACATGACGGCCATCAATCCGATGGCCAAGATGCCCGGCTTCGAGGCGATGCGCGCGCAGCAGGAGGCGTTCTTCAAGGCCATGACCGGCGGCATCGGCCAGAGCTGGTCGGGCCCGTCCCACGACGACAGCGCCGAGGTCGCCGAAGGGTCGGCCGAGGACGAGCTGGCCGACATCAAGAAGCAGCTTGCCGAGCTGCAATCAAAGCTCAGCAAGCTGTAAGACTGCCTTGGGGTCTCAGGTCCCGTAGGCCCGCGTCTCCTCGCCCATCACTTCGTCGGCGGCAGCAATCAGCGCTTCGGCGATGAAGTCGAGTTCGGGCTTCTTCAGCCGGGCGGGCAGGCGCACGTCGCAGGCACGCATCAGCATGGCGCGCGTCTGCGGCAACTCCGGTATGTCGCCGGGGATGAACTTCCAGTTCCAGAAGGCGCGCGCGTTGTCGGTCGAAAGACCGAAGACCTGCACCTTCACGCCGCGACGTTCGGCGGCCTCGGCGAAGGCGCGGGCATGGGCATCGGTCGGAACGTCGACCAGGTTGAACTGGATCGAGTCCGGCGCGCGCTCTTCGGGGGGCAGGGCGTCGGGCACGTTCAGCCATGGCGAGGTGTTCAGCCGCTCGGCCACGTAGTCGTGGTTCGCGCGTCCGTCGCGCACCCGGCGTGCCACCTCGGGAAGCTGCGGGCGGATCACGGCGGCCGACAGGTTCTGGAGCCGCATGTTGTAGAGCGGGAGCATGTTCTGCCAGCGCGCGAAGGCAAGCGCGAGCTCGGGGTCGTTCTGTCCCTCGGGGCCCTTGTGCTTCTTCCAGTTGTGCTCGTAGGCGCCCGACATGATGACCGCGCGCGCCACGAGATCGGCGTCGTCCGTGATCAGGATGCCGCCTTCGCCCGCGTTCACAAGCTTGTAGGACTGGAACGAGAAGCAGCCGATCGCGCCGATCGTGCCGATCTTGCGCCCATGCCAGAGCGTGCCCAGCGAATGCGCGGCGTCCTCGATCACGGGGATGCCGCGCGCGTCGCACAGCGCCATGATCGCGTCCATGTCCGAAGTATGGCCGCGCATGTGGCTGATGATGACGGCGGAGATGTCGTCGTCGAGCTTCGCCGCGAAATCGGCGATGTCGATACGGTAGTTCTCGGCCACTTCCGCCAGCACCGGCTGGCAGCCTGCGTGAACCACGGCGGAGGGCACGGCGGCGAAGGTGAAAGCCGGGATCAGGACGCGCGCGCCGGGCGCGAGGTCGAGGGCGCAGAGCGACAGGAAGATCGCGGCCGAGCAGGACGAAACGGCAAGCGCGTATTTCGCGCCCATCAGGTCGGCGAATTCCCGCTCCAGCAGCGCAACGGGCGCGTTCTCGGGCGCGGTATACCGGAAGAGGTCCCCCGATTGCAGGAGACGGTCGATTTCTGCTCGTGCGGCCTCGGGGATCGGCTCGGCGTCGTAGACATTGGGTGCCAGCGCCATGGTTTCACCTTTTTGGAATTGTCCCTTTCGGAAAACTTACACTGTTAATGGGGTGGAATCCAGCGCGATGCGGCCATTGTCACGGAACTATCGTGAACCGGGTGGCGGACGCGTCCGGGCCCTGCGTCAGACGCCCAGCCGGTCGCGCAGGGCGAACCAGGTCATCGCCAGTGTCAGAAGCGGCGCGCGGAAGGCCGCGCCGCCGGGGAAGGTCGGGATCGGCAGGCTCTCGAAACTGGCGAGGCCTTCCTCCTGTCCCATGACGGCTTCGGCCATGACACGGCCGGCCATGCCCGCCAGCGCCACGCCCTGGCCCGAGAAACCCGCGCCCGACAGCACGCCCGGCGCGACGCGGGCGACATGGGGCAGGCGGGTCACCGTAACGGCGAGCGAGCCGCCCCAGACATGGCTGACCGGCGTGCCCTTGAGCTGCGGGAACAGGTGTTCCATCCGCGCCACGAGTGCTGTGGCGATGTCCTTGGGAAAGCCGATCGAGTAGCTCTCGCGCCCGCCGAAGAGAAACCGGCGGTCCGCGCCGAAGCGGTAGTAATTCACGACGAAGCGAGAGTCGGACACCGCGATGTCCTCGGCCAGCACCTCCTGCCAGCGGTCGGGCAGGGGCTCGGTCGCCGCGATGAAGGAGTTGATCGGCATCACCCGCGCGGCGACCCCGGGTAGGAGCGCGGGCAGATAGCCGTTGCCGGCGACGATGGCGTGGGCCGCCCTCAGCGTGCCGTGCGGCGTCTCGAAGCGCACCGGCGCGCCGGGGCGGATCGCGGTGACCTCGGTCATCTCGTGGATGATGGCGCCGGCGGCCTCGGCCTCGCGGGCGAGCGCCAGGGCATAGGCCAGGGGGTGAAGGTGCCCGCCGCCGGGATCGACCCCACCCCCAACGTAGTGCGGCGACTTCACGAGGTCGCGGAACGCCCTGGCTTCCAGGATCTCGGTCCGATAGCCGTATTCCCGGTCCAGGAACTCCGCTTCGCCGCGGAGGTGGTCGAGATCCTGCGCAGTGTATTCGCCGTGCGCGATACCGGGCTTGTAGTCCGCTTCCGGCGCATGGGCCGCGCAGAAGTCGCGCAACTGCGCCTTCGCGGTCTCGGACAGGTCCCACAGCGCGCTGGCGCGCTCCGGGCCGAGCCGCGCGCTCAGCCAGCTCTGCGGCTTGTTGAAACCGGAATGGACCTGTCCGCCGTTCCGTCCCGACGCGCCGAAGCCGACGCGGTGGGCATCGAGCACGATCACGCGCCGTCCCGCCCGTGCCAGCGTGAGGGCGGCCCAGAGCCCGGTGAACCCGGCGCCGAGGATCGCGACGTCGGCGGTCTGGTCGCCGTCGAGGGGCGGGCGCTCGGGCGGGGCCGAGGGCAGGCTCGCGGCATACCACGAGGCCGCGTGTTCTCCACGCCGGTCGTTGCGGAAAAGCGGGTTCATGCGGTCGCCACTGGCAGGGCCGAGAAGGCGTCCTTCATCGCCGCATCGAGGAAGAAGGCAAAGGCGATCATCCCGAGTGCGCCCAGCAGGATCAGCGCCGCGAGCCCGATCACGATGACCCGAACCGCGCGTTCGCTCATACGTTCAGCAGGAGGTGCTCCCGCTCCCAGGGGCTGATGACCTGCAGGAACTCGCGGTGCTCCAGCTCCTTCACGGCGTTGTAGACCTCGCAGAACTCGGGGCCGAGCACCTCGGCGATTGCTTCGTTCGCGGTGAAAAGCTCCAACGCGGCGCCGAGGCCCTTGGGGATGTCGTCGTCCGCGGTATAGGCGTCGCCGGTCCAGACCGGCCCCGGGTCCTTGCCTTCGATCAGCCCAAGATAGCCGCAGGCGAGCGAGGCCGCGATGCCGAGATAGGGGTTGCAGTCCATCCCCGGCAGGCGGTTCTCAACCCGGCGCGACGCGGCATCCGAGACCGGCACGCGCAGGCCGGTCGTGCGGTTGTCCCTACCCCATTCGAGGTTGATGGGCGCGGCGAAGTCAGGGACGTAACGGCGATAGCTGTTCACATACGGCGCGAGCAGCGCGATGACGGATGGCAGGTGCCGCTGCAGCCCCCCGATGAAATGCATGAAGGCCGGCGTCTCCGACCCGTCGGGATTGGAGAAGATGTTCTCGCCTGTCTTCGTGTCCACGACCGAGTGGTGGATGTGCATCGCCGAGCCGGGCTCGCCCTCGATCGGCTTGGCCATGAAGGTCGCGTAGCAGTCGTGGCGCAGCGCTGCCTCGCGGATCATCCGCTTGAAATAGAAGATCTCGTCGGCCAGCCGCACCGGGTCGCCGTGGCGCAGGTTCAGTTCGATCTGGCCCGCGCCGCCTTCCTGCAGGATGCCGTCGATCTCCAGCCCCTGCGCCTCGGCGAAGTCGTAGATGTCGTCGATGACGGGGCCGTATTCGTCGACCGCGCTCATCGAGTAGGCCTGCCGCGCGGCGGCCCGGCGGCCCGAGCGACCCATCGGCGGCTCGATCTCGCGGGCGGGGTCCGTGTTGGGCGCCACAAGGTAGAATTCCATCTCGGGCGCCACGATCGGCCGCCAGCCGCGCGCGGCGTAGAGGTCCATGATCCGCTTCAGCACGTTGCGCGGGGCGAAGGGCACCGGCCGCCCTGCCTGGTCGTCGATGTCGTGGATGACCTGAAGCGTCCAGTCCGCCGTCCAGGGTGCCGGCATCGCCGTCGAGAAGTCGGGCGTCAGGATCATGTCGGGCTCGGTGAAGCCACCCGCTGCGGCCTTGTCGGCCCAGTCGCCCGTGATCGTCTGGAAGAAGATCGAGTTCGGCAGGTAGAAGCGCGTCTGCTGGGCGAACTTGAGGCCAGGCATGGCCTTGCCGCGCGCGATCCCGGCGATGTCGGCGACGATGCACTCCACCTCGTCGACGCTGCGGCCGCCGAGGTAGGTCTGCGCCACGGGCGGCAGCCGCCCGAGAAGATCGGCCATGGCACTCATGCGTCGGCTCCCGTCGCAAGCGCTTCTGGCACCCGCGTCGCGGGCGCCCCCGACAGGACGTCGCCCATCCAACGGCCAAGGAGCGCGTTGTGGTCCGCCCCGCCAAGACTGTCGGCGGCGGCCTTGACGAGGGTCGGGTCGATCGCGCCGCCGCGATGCTCGATCAATCCCTCGATCACCGGCCGCTCGAACTCGGGGTGGGGTTGCACCGTCAGGATGCGCGGACCTATGGCCAGCACCGCGTTTTCGGTGAAGTCGTTCGAGCCGAGAACCGTCGCGCCTTCGGGCAGCTCGACCACCTGGTCCTGGTGCCAGGCATGGAGCGCGACCTCCTGCTCGCCGATCCGGTAGCGCCGGAGCCCCAGCGCCCAGCCGCCCGGGAACTTGACGACCTTGCCGCCAAGCGCCTGCGCGATGATCTGGTGCCCGAAGCAGATGCCCACGAGGGGCATGCCGGCATCGCGGATGGCGCGGATCAGGTCCTCAAGCGGCGCGATCCACGGCAGATCCTCGTAGGCGCCGTGCTTCGAGCCGGTGATGAGCCAGCCGTCGGCGGCCTCGGGACCAGGCGGAAACTCCATGTCCACCACGTTGAAGACGCGGAACTCGAAGCCGCGCCCGCCGAGCAGGCGCGCGAACATGTCGGAGTATTCGCCCTCGCGGTCGGAAATCTCTGCGGGGAGGTGGCCGGTTTGCAGGATGCCGATGATCATTGGAAACTCGCTGGGAATTCGGTGCAAAGCTAGGCGCGCGCGCGTCCACGCACAAGTGGGGCCGCCATGACGGTGACGGGGGTTGGGGCGTGGCGGGATCCGTGTTGTTCTCCGCCAAGAGCGAGCAACGACGGAGAATCCAGTGAAAGTCGGCATCGTGGGCGCGGGAATGGTGGGATCGGCGGCGGGGTTCGCCCTGATCCAGCGGGGGATCGCCAAGGACATTGTCTTCGTCGACATCGACACCGCGCGCGCACGGGCCGAGGCCGAGGATATCGCACACGCCGTTCCCTTCGCCGCTCCCGCCATCGTGCGGCACGGCGACTACAAGGACATCGCGGGCGCAGGTGTCGTGATCCTCGCCTGTGGCGTGTCGCAGAAACCCGGCGAGACGCGCCTTGCGCTGCTGGAACGGAACGCGGCCGTCTTCCGCTCGGTGGTGGGCGAGGTCATGGCCCATTGTCCCGACGCGATCCTCCTCGTCGCGTCGAACCCGGTCGACATCATGGGCCAGGTGACACAGGCGCTGTCAGGCCTGCCGCCGGGGCGCGTCATCGGGTCGGGCACGATCCTGGACACCGCACGCTTCCGCTGGCTTCTGGGCCGGCATCTCGGCATCTCGCCCGGATCGGTCCATGCCTACGTGCTCGGGGAACACGGAGACTCCGAGGTGCTGGCCTGGTCGAACGCGCGGGCGGGCTCGGTGTCGCTCGCCCATTTCGCGGCGCAGGTGGGCGCGGCCCTGACGTCCGACGTGCGCGCGCGGATCGACGACGGCGTGCGCAACGCGGCCTACACCATCATCGAGGGCAAGGGCGCGACCTGGTACGGAATAGGCGGGGGCCTCGCCCGGATCTGCGCCGCGATCGCCGGCGACGAGCAGGCGGTCCTCTCCGTCTCCACGGTCGAGGCGGAGGTGCTGGGCGTGGCGGACGTGGCACTGTCGCTGCCGCGCCTCGTGGGACGGCAGGGCGTCACGGCGACGCTCTGGCCCGAGCTCGACGCGGCCGAGACGGAGGCGCTGGCGGCCTCGGCGGCGATCCTGAAAGGCCGGATCGGCGAGATCTCGATCTGACCTTCCGTCAGACCGTGTCGAGATAGAGCTGCGTGCGCTCGTCTTCCGACAACTCCGCCATGTAGTGAAGCTCCTGCCGCTTGGTGGCGAGGAAGTTGTCGATCAGCGTCTGCGGGAAGATGCGGGCCATCTCCGGGCTCGCCGCGAAGGCGTCGATGGCGCGGTCCCACGTGGCGGGCAATTGCGGCAGGTCCTGGCTGTAGGCATTGCCGGAGATCGGCGGCGGCGGCTCCGCTTCGTCCTCTATCCCGTTCAGCGCCGCGCCGAGGATGGCGGCGAGGAAGAGATACGGGTTGATGTCGCCGCCCGCGACGCGATGCTCGATCCGGCGCGCGGCAGGCCCGCCCGCGGGCACGCGCAGCGCCGCCGTGCGGTTCTCGTGCGCCCAGGCTATCCCGGTCGGCGCGTGCGCCCCCGGCACGAGGCGGTCGTAGCTCGTGGCGTGTGGCGCGAAGACCAGCATCGAGCCGGGCATGGCCGCGAGACAGCCCGCGATCGCATGACCCAGACGCTCGGCGCCGCGCGCGTGCCGTTCGTCGAAGATGTTCCGGCCATCGGCGTCGAGGATCGAGAAATGCGCGTGCAGGCCGGACCCGGCGTAGTCGGGATAGGGCTTGGCCATGAAGCTCGCGGCGACACCGAACTCGCGGGCGAGGCCCTGCACCAGGAGCTTGAAGAACCACGCGTCGTCGGCGGCCTTCAGCGCGTCGGGCTGATGCATCAGGTTGATCTCGAACTGCCCCGGCCCGGCCTCGGAGATCGTGGTGTCGGCGGGAATGTCCATCGCCTCGCAGGCGCCGTAGAGCCGGGTGAAGAACCCGTCCCAGGCATCGAGTTGCCGCAGCGCGAGGATCTCGGCCTGGTGGCGACGCTTGCCCGAGCGGGGCGAGCGAGGAACGCGCAGTTCACGGCCCCGGTCGTCGATGAGGTAGAACTCCATCTCGGTCGCCACCACCGGCGTCAGGCCGAGGGCGGTATACCGCTCCACCACGCGGGCGAGCGCCTGGCGCGGGTCGCCGTCATAGGGCCGACCGTCCTCGTGGAACATCCAGATCGGCAGCAGCGCGGTGGGGCTCTCGAGCCACGGCACGGGAAGAAACCCGCGCTCGGTGGGCAGAAGGACGCCGTCGGGGTCGCCCGCCCGGAACACAAGCGGGCTGTCGTCGATGTCCTCGCCCCAGATGTCGAGGTTCATGACCGAGTAGGGAAACCGCGTCCCCTCGCTCAGCGCCTTGTCGGCATAGCGCCGCGCGATCCGCTTGCCGCGCGGCTGGCCGTTGAGGTCGGCCGCGACGGTGCGGATCGAGGCGATCTCGGGGTGGTCGTCGAGCCAGTTCATCGGATCAGCGTCGGGCGGTAGCGCAGGCGCGGGCGCGCCTCCTGCGGCAGGTGGCGGTTGAGGCGTTTGTTGATCGCACCGAAGAGCGCGATGATCAGCAGCGTGAAGAGCACGAAGTACACCGCCACGATGGGATAGGGTATGAAGGGGTTGAAGGTGCGGTCGGCGAAGTAGTTGGCGTAGTAGAGCGCGTCGCCCATCTGCTGGAAGGCGGGGAAGGACGAGAAGAAGACGAGCGCGGTGGAGTGGAACAGGAAGATCGCCTCGTTGGTGTAGGCCGGCCAGGCAAGCCGCATCGTGGTGGGGAATACCACGCGGCGGAATTTCTTCCAGCCGGTCAGACCGTAGGCGTCGGCGGCCTCCAGATCGCCCTTCGGCACGGCACGCAGCGCGCCGTAGAAGATCTCGGCCGAATAGGCCGAGGTGTTGAGCCAGAGCACGATCAGCGCCCCGAGCCAGGCCCGCGCGAGCCAGCGCGTCTCGGCCTCGATGGCGATGCCGAGGAAAGTGAACTCGAAGCCGAGGCGCGGCAGGAGCACGAAGGCCTCGTACGCCATGAAGAACTGGATGAAGAGCGGTGAGCCCCGGAAGACGAAGATGAACCATTCCGCGGGCTTGCGGATGAGCCATGTGCGGGAGTTCTTGGCCAGCGCAAGGCCCACGGCGCAGAAGAACCCCAGCGACAGCGCGAGAGCCGCGAAATAGACGTTCCAGATCATGCCCGAGCCGATCAGCACGATCTGCTCGCAGACGCCGATGTCCGCGCGCGGCAGCAGCCGTTCGCCAAACCCCAGAGCGCGGAACGCATAAGCCTGGAACGCCTCGGCGCAGGTCATGGGCGGTCACCGGCAGCGGGCAAATCCCTTGCAAGGGATTTGCGACGCCCTTGCAAGGGCGTGGCCAGAGCCTTGCAAGGCTCTGGTGCGTCTTTTCCAAAAGACGCGGCGGCCGGGGTACGGCGGGTTCTCATGCTGCGGCCTTCCGGAGGTCTTCGCCCGCCGCCGTCGCCTGCCCGTGGCTGAGGCGGGCCGTCAGCCGCGCGAGCACGATCTCGGAGACGCGCGTGAAGGCGAGGTAGAAGACGAGCAGGCCGAAGAAGTACCAGAAGCGCCAGTCGGGGTGGGGGTACTGGTAGGCCGACGTGCGGCTGCCGCCGAGCTCGCGCGCCCAGTAGACGATGTCCTCGATCCCCAGCAGGAACAGCAGCGGCGTGGCCTTGATCAGGATCATCCAGATGTTGGATAGGCCCGGCAGGGCGTAGATCCACATCTGCGGCACGAGGATGCGCCAGAAGACCTGGCGGCGCGACATGCCGTAGGCTTCCCCTGTCTCGAGCTGCGCGCGGGGGACGGCGCGCATCGCGCCGAAGAGGACATTGCCGCAGAAGGCGCCGAAGACGATGGCATAGGTGAACACGGCCAGCGCGAAGCCATAGGTCTCGTGGACCCATTGCGGCGCCGAGGATTGCGGCGTGCGCGCGTCGGGGCAGACGAGGAAGTTCGCGCCCTGCCGGATCGGGTCGGTCCAGTCGGGGCACACGACGGAGTGGCGCAGGAATTCGATGCCCTGGTCGAGGACCAGCACGAAGAACAGGAAGAAGACGATGTCCGGCACGCCGCGGACCATGGCGGTGTAGGTCTTGCCGAGCCACGAGAGCGGCAGGATCTGCGACCGCGAGGCGGCGGCGGCGGCGAACCCGAAGGCCAGCGCCGCGGGCGCGGTCACGGCCAGAAGCGCGAAGACCACGAGGAAGGACTGGTAGAACAGGAAATGCGCGCCGTTGGTCAGGTAGCAGCTGAACCAGCGGAGGGTGTCGAGCGTGGCGGGGTCGGTGCAGAACTCGAACATCTGGGCCCTTTGGCCGGCGGCGGATCTTGCGTATTTCCGGAAAGATGAAGGGCCGGAGGCGCGGTTGTGCGCCCCCGGCCCGGAAGGCTTACCAGGTCGCGGCTTCCTCGCCGAACCACTCGAGGATCAGCGCGTTCAGCGTGCCGTCTTCCTTCATCGCGGTGATGGCCGCATCGAAGGCCGCGAGGCGCTCGTCGCCCTCGCGCATGCCCATGCCGACGCCGCCGCCCAGCTGGACGGGCTCGCCCACGATCATGAGGTCGGCGTCCTCGTTCGCGATCGGCAGGAGGTAGTCGCCATCGGCGAAGACCGCGTCGGCCTCGCCGTTGCGGACCGCGGCCACCGTCTCGTCGGGCGTGGCGAACTCGATGAGCGTCGCGCCCGTCTCGGCGATGTAGCCCGCCTGGATCGTGTTGGTCTGCGCCGCGATCACGCCGCCTTCGAGGTCGGCATCCTCGGACAGCGCCATGAACAGCGAGGAGGCCGGCGGAATGTAGGGCTGGGTGAAGTCGATGACCTCGTCACGCTCGGCGGTGATCGACATGCCGGCGATGATCGTGTCGTAGTTTCCGCTCGTCAGGTTGGGGATGATCGAATCCCAGTCGTTCTGGACCCATTCGCAGGTCAGTCCCGCCCGCATGCACAGCTCGTCGCCGAGCACGCGCTCGAAGCCGTCGATCTCGCCGTTGTCGTTGATGAAGTTGTACGGAGGGTAGGCGCCCTCGGTGCCCATGCGGACGACGTCCTGGGCGCTGGCCGCGCCCGCGGACATCGCCAGGAGTCCGGCGGTGAGGATCAGGTATTTCATCATGGTCTCCCTGTGTCTTGTCTGGGTGGTTTCGCCTCGAGCTCAGGCCGCGTGGCCATGGCTGAGGAACTGGCGGAGGCGCGGCGAGGTCGGCGCGCCGAAGAGCTGGTCGGGCGGCCCTTCTTCCTCGACGCGTCCCTCGTGGAGGAACACGACGTGGTCGGAGATGTCGCGCGCCATGCGCATGTCGTGGGTGACGAGGATCATCGTGCGCCCTTCCTCGGCGAGGCCGCGGATCACGCGCACCACCTCCTGCTCGAGCTCGGGGTCGAGCGCCGAGGTCGGCTCGTCGAAGAGAAGGGCGCGGGGCTGCATGCAGAGCGCGCGGGCAATGGCGGCGCGCTGCTGCTGGCCGCCCGACAGCTGCGCGGGCCAGGCCTCGCACTTGTCGCCGATGCCGACCTTGTCGAGAAGGGCGCGGGCGCGGTCCTCGACCTCGGCGCGATCCTCGCCGAGGACGGTCACGGGCGCTTCCATGACGTTCTGCAGCACGGTGAGGTGGGACCAGAGGTTGAATTGCTGGAACACCATCGAGAGGTTGGTTCGTATGCGCCGCACCTGCTCGCGGTCGGCGGGGTGGCGCCCGGCGCCGGCGCCGCGCCAGACCACGGGCTCGCCCTCGAACAGGATTTCGCCCTGCTGGCTGTCCTCGAGAAGGTTCGCGCAGCGCAGGAGCGTCGACTTGCCCGATCCGGACGATCCGATGAGCGAGACCACGTCGCCCGCGCGGGCTGTCATGTCGACACCGCGCAGGACGTGAAGGTCGCCAAAGCTCTTGTGTAGACCGGTGATGCGGATCACCGGGGTGGTCGCTTCCGTCACGATGGTTTTGGGCCCCGCCTGTTGATCGTCGACGATTTGCGCCCATGAAGCAGGCAAATGCAATTCCCCTGTGCGCTTGTGCGGCAGGTTTCCGCGACGGAAGGCTGCGAATCCGGTCGTTTCGGGCGAGTTTTGCCTATTCGGGCGGCGCGGGAGGCACGGAAAGTGCGCTGTAGGCGTCGGGATCGGGTGCGACCAGGCCGGCGAGCCCGATAAGTCCCCTGGTCTCGCCGGGCAGGGCGTCCAGCGCGCCTTCCAGCGCCGCCCGGTAGGGGGCGGGGTCCTTTCGGCCGGCGGTGATATAGGCCAGCGCCGGGGTTGGCGGTGTGCGGGCGAAGACGCGCAGTCGGGCGGCGAAAGGGTCCCATCGGCGGATCATGCGCCAGGTGGCCGCGTCGATGGCCGCGAGGTCGGCGCGGTTCTCGGCCACGGCGCGCGCGCTTTCGGCATGGGCCCCGGTGACGAGCCCGCGGCCGAATTCGATACCGGCCCGTGCGGCGGCCGCGGCCGGAGAGCCCCAGCCCGACTGGCTGTCCGCGGCGTTCAGGGCGATGGTCGCGCCCGCGAACTCGGCCAGCGTCTCGCGCCGGTCGTCGGTGCGCGCGATCAGGACACTGTGGTAGTCCCCGGGCCGCGTGCCCGGCAGGCCGAGGTCCGGCAGGGCGACCAGCGTGACACGGTCCGCGAAGCCGATGCGCCAGGGCAAGTTGCAGATCTGCGACAGGACAAGGTCGCTGCGCCCCCAGGCCTCGGCAGGCGGGATGGTGTGGTCGAGCGTGTCGGGTGCGGGGATGCCTGCATCGCGCAGCCTGTCGCGGATGCCGGCCCAAAACGCCTCCGTCGCCTCGCGCGTCTCGGGCCTGAGATACATCGGCAGGGTGGCGATCATGCGCGGCCGGCTTCGACCCGCTGCCGCGCAAGGTTCGAATCGCGGTCGTTCACGCCCAGCATGGGCGCGACGAGACGGAGGATCGCGTCCTCCTCGTGGTCCCGCGCGCCATCGGCCAGGACGATCGCCCAGAGGGCCTCGACCACCTTCACCCGGTCGTCGTAGGGAACCGCCTCCTTGATGGCGCGGGTGAAGCGCACCGTGTCGGGCGCTTCGGCCTCGAGCGCCTCTGCCTCGCCGCGCAGTTTCGCCGCCTCGAAGGGCGTGAGCCCGTAGCGCGTGGCGAGGATGCGGTCGATGCGCCCGATCTCGACCCCTTCGTATTCGCCGTCCGCCCGCGCGATGCGCACAAGAAGCGCGGCGAGCGCGAGGCGCGCGTCGTCGAAGGGAAGGGGCTCGGGGCCCGGGGCCGTCAGGCGGCGGAGGAGATCACCGATCATGCCGAACGATATAGGGGGCGGCGCTGCCGCGGGAAAGGCGCTATCTCACGCGGGAGGGTCGGGAATGCGTATCCGGCCCTCCGAGACCGGGCAGGCGGAGCCGGCGACGCGGATCGCCGCGAGCGCGCCGCCCCCGACTTCTACGGTCAGGCGGAGGGCGCTGGGCCGCCCCATCTCGACCCCCTGGAGAAGCGACAGGGTGGTGGTGCCATCTGGCAGCGCGCCGTTGGCGAGAAGCTGGGCCGCTAGGATCGCGGTGGCCGAACCCGTGGCCGGGTCCTCGGCGATGCCGTCGCCGGGGGCGAACATGCGGGCGCGATAGTCGGCGCCCCCGCCCCGCGTGTAGACATAGAGGCCCACCGCCGACCGGCCGGTGTCGTCGATCGCTGTCTCCTCCATCAGCGCGGTCCAGCCCGGCTCGCGGGGCCGGGCCGCCGCGAGATCGGCGAGGTCGGACAACTGTGCGAACAGGAAGGCGGGGCCGCCCTCGAAGGCGCCTGGCCGGCCCGGGCCGACCGCCTCTGGCGGAACGCCGATGGCGGCGGCAATCGTGGCGGGCGCCGGTGCGTGGCCGATGGGCTGCGGCAGGCGCGGGGCGGTGAACTCCGCCACCGGGCCCTCGGGCGTGCCGCCGATGGTGACGGGGACGAGGCCCGCCCGCTCCTCGAGCGTCACCCGCGTCAGCCCGTGGCGTGCCGCGAGAAAAAGCGCGCAGCCCACGGTCGGGTGCCCGGCGAAGGGGATCTCGGCCGTGGGCGTGAAGATCCGCACCTTTGCGGTGTGGGCGGGATCCTCGGGGGTCTGGACGAAAATCGTCTCCGACAGGTTGAACTGCCGCGCCAGCGTCTGCATCTGCGCGTCGCTCAGGCCGTCCGCCTCCTCGACGATGGCCAGCGGGTTGCCCGCGAAGGGGCGTGTCGTGAAGACATCCCAGATCTCGAATGGCAGCATTGGAGAAGGTCCCGGTCCGGTCGGTTGCGGCCGGCAATGGACCACCGCGAAACGGCGGACGCAAGGCGGGGCCGACCGGGAATCCTTTGACAGGGCCACGCGCGTCGCCTATTAACTGAACGACCGTTCAATTAAGGGGAGGTGGGTCATGTTCACGGCTTCTATGACCTTCGATCTGGGCGACGACGTGAACGCGCTGCGCGAGATGGTGCATCGCTGGGCGCAGGAGCGGGTGAAGCCCATCGCCGCCGAAGTCGACCGGACGAACGCGTTTCCGAACGAACTCTGGCGCGAGATGGGAGAGCTGGGCCTTCTCGGCATCACCGTCGACGAGGACTTCGGCGGGGCGGGCATGGGCTACCTCGCCCATACGGTCGCCGTCGAGGAGATCAGCCGCGCCTCGGCGTCCATCGGCCTCAGCTACGGCGCGCATTCCAACCTCTGCGTGAACCAGATCAAGCTGAACGGCACGCCCGAGCAGAAGGCGAAGTATCTGCCGCGCCTCGTTTCGGGGGAGCATGTCGGCGCGCTCGCCATGTCGGAGGCGGGCGCGGGATCGGACGTCGTCGGCATGAAGCTCCGCGCCGACAAGAAGAACGATCGCTACGTGCTGAACGGGACCAAGTACTGGATCACGAACGGGCCCGATGCCGATACGCTCGTCGTCTACGCCAAAACCGATCCGGATGCGGGGTCCAAGGGGATCACCGCCTTCCTGATCGAGAAGGAGATGAAGGGGTTCTCCACCTCGCCGCACTTCGACAAGCTCGGGATGCGCGGCTCGAACACGGCGGAGCTGATCTTCGAGGACGTGGAGGTGCCCTTCGAGAACGTGCTCGGTGAGGAGGGCAAGGGCGTGCGCGTCCTGATGTCCGGCCTCGACTACGAGCGGGTCGTCCTTTCGGGCGTCAACATCGGGATCATGGCCGGCTGCCTCGACGAGGTCATGCCCTACATGCGCGACCGCCACCAGTTCGGGCAGCCGATCGGGACCTTCCAGCTGATGCAGGGCAAGATCGCGGACATGTACACCGCGATGAACTCGGCCCGCGCCTATGCCTACGAGGTCGCCAAGGCCTGCGACCGGGGCGAGGTCACGCGCCAGGACGCGGCGGCCTGCGTGCTTTACGCCTCGGAAGAGGGAATGAAGGTCGCGCACCAGGCGGTGCAGGCGATGGGCGGCGCGGGGTTCCTGAACGACAGCGCGGTCAGCCGCATGTTCCGGGATGCGAAGCTCATGGAGATCGGCGCGGGAACATCGGAGATCCGCCGGATGCTCGTGGGCCGCGAACTGATGGGGGCGATGGGCGGATGATGGTGCGGGGCGTCATGTGCCGTCATGGGGGCTCCGCCCCCGCGTCTGCGACGCTCCCCCGGAGTTTTCGGCCAGGATGAAGGGGCAGGGCGGCGCGCAATGATGGGTCGGATGCAGCGGATCAGCCTCGCCGCGCTGCTGGCGCTGGCCGTCGCGCTGGGCGCGCTCTGGGGGCTGCGCGCGATCCCGCCCGGCGAGACGGAGATCATCGTCGCGGTGGCGGCCGACTATGTGGCCGAGACCGGGGGCGAGGCGACGGACTGCGCGGCCAGGCCCGCTTCGGTCGAGGGCGTGCGGCTGGTCGTCGTCTGCGGCGAGGGCTGGGCCCGGGCCGTGGACGAGATGGGCCGGGCGGTGGCGCTCGACCCGGGTGCCCTGGCGGCGGGTGCGGGGACATGAGGATGCGGCGGGGCAGGGGAGAACGGTCATGCGGCTGACATCAACGCTGGTGCGCGGCTCGGAGGAGGCGCGGGCGAACCGCGCGGCGCATCTGGAAGCGCTCCGCGTCGTGGAAGAGGCGGCGGCCTGGGCCGCGGCGGGCGGCGGCGAGAAGGCGCGCGCGCGACATGTCGCGCGGGGCAAGATGCTCCCGCGGGAGCGGGTGGCGAACCTGCTCGACCCCGGCTCGCCGTTCCTCGAGGTGGGGGCCACGGCCGCGCATGGGATGTACGATGGGGCGGCGCCCGCCGCCGGCGCCATCGCGGGGGTGGGCCGGGTCATGGGCCGCGAGGTGATGGTCGTCTGCAACGACGCGACAGTAAAGGGCGGCACCTATTACCCGGTCACGGTGAAGAAGCACCTCCGCGCGCAGGAGATCGCCGCCGAGTGCCGCCTGCCCTGCATCTACCTCGTGGACTCGGGCGGGGCGAACCTTCCGAACCAGGACGAGGTCTTTCCCGACCGGGACCATTTCGGGCGCATCTTCTACAACCAGGCGCAGATGAGTGCGGCAGGCATCCCGCAGATCGCCGTGGTGATGGGAAGCTGCACGGCCGGAGGGGCCTATGTGCCCGCCATGTCGGACGTGACGATCATCGTGAAGGAGCAGGGCACGATCTTCCTTGCCGGCCCGCCGCTCGTCCAGGCGGCGACGGGCGAGGTCGTCTCGGCGGAGGATCTCGGCGGCGGCGACGTGCACACGCGGCTTTCGGGGGTGGCGGACTACCTCGCCGAGGACGACGCGCATGCGCTGGCGCTGGCGCGGCGCGCGGTGGGCTCGCTCGGGTCGGCGGGCGGCGGGCTTGGGGCGCTGGGCCGATCGCCCGCGCGGCCAGGGCGCCCGCCCGCGCTCGACCCCGAGGAAATCCTCGACGTGGTGCCGGCCTCGCTCACGACACCCTATGACATCCGCGAGGTGATCGCGCGCGTCGTCGATGACAGCTGGTTCGACGAGTTCAAGCCGCGCTTCGGCGAAAGCATCGTCACGGGCTTCGCCGAGGTGATGGGCCTGCCCGTGGGCATAGTTGCGAACAACGGGGTCCTGTTCTCGGAAAGCGCGCAGAAGGCCGCGCATTTCGTCGAATTGTGCTCGCAGCGGAAGATACCGCTCGTGTTTCTGCAGAACATCACCGGCTTCATGGTGGGGCGGAAATACGAGAACGAGGGGATCGCGCGGCACGGGGCGAAGATGGTGACAGCGGTCGCGACGACCGCGGTGCCGAAAATCACCATGCTGGTCGGCGGCTCCTTCGGGGCGGGGAATTACGGGATGGCGGGGCGGGCCTATTCCCCCCGGTTTCTCTGGACCTGGCCCAATTCCCGCATCTCGGTCATGGGAGGCGCGCAGGCCGCGGGCGTGCTTGCCACGGTGAAGCGGGCGGCGATGGAGAAGGCGGGCGAGACGTGGTCGGCGGAGGCGGAGGCCGAGTTCAAGCGCCCGACGGTCGAGATGTTCGAGCGGCAGTCCCATCCGCTTTATGCGAGTGCGCGCCTCTGGGATGACGGGATCGTGGACCCGCGCAAAACGCGCGAGGTTCTGGCCCTGTCGCTCTCGGCGGCGCTGAACGCGCCGATCGGGGAGACGCGGTTCGGGGTTTTCCGGATGTGAGCGGGCGTCGCGACAGGCCTTGGCGCCGGGTTTGCGTATTTGGAGAAAGATGAAGGACAGGGAGAGGATACTGGCCGCGCTGAGGGCGCGTTATCCGGGAGCGGTGACCTATCGCTTCGGGGACAGCGCGGCGCTGTGCGACGAGCTTCTGGCTCTGGTAGGGGCGGGCAGGAAGCGGGCGACCTGTGCCTCGGAGGCCGAGATCGCGGGCGGCGAGACGCCGCCGGAGATCGGTCGCTGCGACATCGCCGAGGATTTCGACGGCGTGGCGCAACTCGTGACCCGGACGCTGGAACTTCGACGGGTGCGGTTTCGCGACATGACCGCGGAGATGGCCTTGTTGGAGGGCGAGGACGAGGACCTGGCCGGGTGGCGCGCGGGGCATGAGCGCTACTACCGGCGGCTCGGCATCTTCGACCCTGAGATGTGGCTCCTGTGGGAGCGGTTCGAAGTCGTGGAGGATCTCGGCGGTGGCTGAAATCGGGATCATCGAGGGGGAAATCACCACGCTCGACGTCGATGCGATCGTGAACGCGGCGAACGAGAGCCTGCTGGGCGGCGGCGGGGTCGACGGCGCGATCCACCGAGCGGCGGGGCCGGAGCTGCTGGCGGAGTGCCGGGGGCTCGGGGGCTGTCCGACGGGGCAGGCCAAGGCGACCAAGGGATACCGCCTGAAGGCGGCGCACGTGATCCACACGGTCGGGCCGGTCTGGCGCGGCGGGGCGGCCGGGGAGGACGGGCTTCTCGCATCGTGCTACCGCGAGAGCCTCGCTTGCGCGCGCGCTCTCGGCGCTCGAAGCGTGGCGTTCCCGGCGATCTCGACCGGGGTCTACGGGTTTCCGGCCGACCGGGCCGCGCGGATCGCGGTCTCGACGATACGGGCCGAGGCGCGGGCGCCGGTGGAGCGGGTGTTGCTGGTGGCGTACGGCAAACAGGCGCGGGGCGTGCTTGAGGCCGCACTGAAGGAGGCGGGGTGATGTTCGACAAGATCCTGATCGCGAACCGGGGCGAGATCGCCTGCCGCGTGATCGAGACCTGCCGCAGGCTCGGGGTGGCGACGGTGGCGGTCTATTCCGACGCCGACCGCGCGGCCCGCCATGTGGCGATGGCCGACGAGGCGGTGCATATCGGTGGGCCGAAACCGGCCGAGAGCTACCTGCGCGGCGAGGCGATCATCGCGGCGGCCAGTGCGACGGGCGCGCGCGCGATCCATCCGGGCTATGGCTTCCTGTCCGAGAACCCCGGTTTCGTGGAGGCGGTGGAGGCCGCGGGCCTCGTCTTCATCGGGCCATCGGCGGACGCGATCCGGGCGATGGGACTGAAGGACGCCGCGAAGAAGCTCATGTCCGAGGCGGGTGTGCCGGTCGTGCCGGGCTATCATGGCGAGAACCAGGACCCGGAGCATCTTGCGGGCGCGGCGGATGCGATCGGTTATCCCGTCCTCATCAAGGCGGTCGCGGGCGGTGGCGGCAAGGGGATGCGCAAGGTCGCGCGGGCCGGAGACTTCATGGACGCGCTGGCGAGTGCCAAGGGCGAGGCCGCGACGGCCTTCGGCAACGACGCGGTCCTCGTCGAGAAGTATGTCGAGAAGCCACGCCATATCGAGGTGCAGGTTTTCGGTGACGGAACCTCCGCCGTGCATCTCTTCGAGCGGGACTGTTCGCTCCAGCGGCGGCACCAGAAGGTGATCGAGGAGGCTCCCGCGCCCGGCATGACCGCGGACATGCGCGCAGAGATGGGGGCGGCCGCGGTGCGAGCGGCCGAGGCCATCGGCTACGCGGGTGCGGGAACGGTCGAGTTCATCGCGGACGCGAGCGACGGGCTGCGCCCCGACCGGTTCTACTTCATGGAGATGAACACCCGGCTTCAGGTGGAGCATCCCGTGACGGAGGCGATCACGGGGGTCGATCTCGTCGAATGGCAGTTGCGGGTCGCGGCCGGCGAGGCGCTCCCTGCCCGGCAGGAGGAGCTCGCCATCGACGGCCACGCCATTGAGGTGCGGCTCTATGCCGAGGATGTGCCGAAGGGTTTCCTGCCGGCGACGGGACGGCTCGACCACCTCGTCTTCGGGGAGGGCGCGCGGGCGGATACGGGTGTCGTGCCCGGCGACGAGATCAGCCCCTGGTACGATCCGATGATCGCCAAGCTGATCGTCCACGGGGCGACGCGGGACATCGCGCTGCGGCGGATGGAGCGCGCGTTGGCGACGACGGAAGTGGCGGGCTCGGTCACCAACCTCGCCTTCCTGCGGAAGCTGGTGGCGCATCCGCGCTTCGCCGCGGGGGATGTCGACACGGGACTGATCGAGGCCGACCTGGAAGACCTCGTGACCGAGGCCGAACCCGGCCCCGGCGCGATGGCTCTCGCGGCGCTGGCCGCCATGGGCCTTGCCGGCGAGGCGGGGCCGCTCGACGGCTTCAGTCTCTGGGCGCCGCTGCGGCAGACGGTGCGGCTCGCGCGGGAAGGCGAGGCGTTCGACGCCGCCGTGGAGGTGCTGGGGCCCGGGCGGTTCAGGGTCGGCCTTGGGGATGAAGAAGCGGGGCTGGAGCATACGGGCGGCGGCTGGCTGCTCAACGGGAAGAAGACGGCGCTGAAGGCCGTGGCATTGCCCGGTCGGGTGGTCGTCTTCGACGGGGACGCGCACGAGTTCGGCGTGCCCGACCCGCTCGATATCGCGGCCGAGGCAGGCGCCGGCGGAAACCGCGTCGAGGCGCCCATGCCGGGGCTGGTGAAGGCGGTCATGGTCGCGCCGGGCGATACCGTGGTGGCCGGCCAGCGGCTCGCGGTGCTGGAGGCCATGAAGATGGAGCATGCGCTGACCGCCGGGCGCGACGGTGTCGTGGCGGAGGTTCTGGTCGCGGAGGGCGCGCAGGTCGAGGCCGGCGCCGCCCTGATCGTGCTCGAGGAGGATGCGCCATGATCCGGCTTCACCATGTTCCCCAGTCCCGCTCGATGCGGACGCTTTGGCTGCTGCACGAGCTGGCGATCGAGTTCGAAGTCGTCGACTGGCCCTTCGACAGGACGCTGCGCTCGCCCGAGTTTCTCGCGCTCAATCCGGCCGGGCGGGTGCCCGCGCTGGAGATGGACGGCCGCGCGATCTGGGAGACGGGCGCGATCACCGAAGTCCTGTGCGAGACATTCCCGGCGACCGGCATGGGACGGATGCCGGGCCACCCCGAGCGGATCGACTGGCTGATCTGGGTGCATTTCGCCGAAACGCTCAGTCAGCATATCGCGACGCTGACGCAGCAGCATATCGTCCTTCGCGAAGACCACATGCGCTCTCCCATCCTCATGCAGATCGAGGCGAAGCGGGCCGAGAAATGCTATGCCGCAATCGACGCGCGGGTCTCGGGGCGGGACTACCTCCTTGATGGCGGTTTCTCGGCGGCGGACGTCAGCGTGGGGCAGGCGGTCTACATGGCGCGCCACTTCGTGCGGACCGAGGCATTTCCGGCGCTTCATGCGTGGTACGACCGGATCACGGCGCGCCCGGGCTTCGTTGCGAGCCTGCCGATCGAGGACAGCGAGCGGCTCTATACGCGGGACTACTACGAGCCATGGCCGGTCGAGGGGGCATCGTGATGGCGGATTTCGTCGAGATCTTCGAGGTCGGCCCCCGCGACGGGTTGCAGAACGAGGCCCGCCTGATCCCCACGGCGGAGAAGGTGGCCCTGATCGACACCCTCTCACGCGCCGGGTTCCGGCGCATCGAGGTGGCGAGTTTCGTGAGCCCCAGATGGGTGCCCCAGATGGCCGACAGTGCCGAGGTGCTGGCGGGCATCGCTCGGGCGCCGGGCGTGTCCTACGCCGCACTCACGCCGAACCTGCGCGGCTACGAAGGCGCTAAGGGGGCGGGCGCCGACGAGGTCGCGATCTTCGGCTCGGCCTCCGAAGGGTTCAGCCGCGCCAACATCAACGCGACGATCGAGGAGAGCCTCGCGCGGTTCGCACCGCTGGTGGAGGCGGCGAAGGCCGATGACATGCCGGTGCGCGGCTACATATCCTGCGTCGTGGAATGCCCCTATGACGGACCGGTCGCGCCGGGCGCGGTGGCGCGGGTCGCGGCCCGGCTGCGCGATCTCGGCGTCTACGAGATCTCGCTCGGCGACACGATCGGGCGGGCCGTGCCGGAGGCGGTCGACGCCATGCTCGCCGCCGTGCTGGATGAAATGCCGGCCGACCGCCTGGCGGGACATTTCCACGACACCTCCGGACGGGCGCTGGAGAATGTCGAGGTGGCGCTGGCGCGGGGCCTGCGCGTGTTCGACGCGGCCGTGGGCGGCCTCGGGGGCTGTCCCTACGCGCCCGGCGCGGCGGGAAACGTGGCAACCGAAGCCGTGGCGGCACGGCTGGCCGCGCTGGGCTACGAGACGGGGCTCGACATGGACGTGATCGCAAAGGCGGCCGGGATGGCGCGGGCGATGCGGGGATGAGCGGCTTCCTGAGGTCCCTCGAACGGCTCATGGCCATGGACGACCGCACATGGCGGCGGCATGCGAACCCCTGGTCGGGCTGGACGCGGGTCTCGGGCCTGCCGCTGCTCGTCCTTGCCGGGTGGAGCCGGGTCTGGATCGGCTGGTGGGCGGTCGCGGCGCTGGCGGCGGTCTCGCTCTGGATCTGGCTCAACCCGCGGGTCTTTCCCGAGCCCGCACGCCTCGACGCATGGATGAGCCGGGCCGTGATGGGGGAGCGGGTGCTGCTCGAACATCGGGACGAGATCCCGGAGGGTCACGCGCGGGCGTCGCGCGTGTTGACATGGCTGGCCCTGCCCGGCGGGCTTCTGACGATCTGGGGTGTCGTCACCCTCTGGTGGGAGGCGGCGGTGTTCGGCATGGCCCTCGCCATCTTGCCGAAATTCTGGTTTCTCGACCGGATGGCGTGGCTGCACCGTGACTGGGTCGCGGCGGGTCGCGCCGTGCCGGGCTATGGTGCGCAAGCAGGCTGAAGGGGAAGACATGGCCGAGACGATCGAGGTGTCCGTCGATCCGCGCGGGGTCGCGTGGCTTACGCTGAACCGACCCGACAAGCACAACGCGATGAATGCCGCGATGATCGCGGAGTTGACCGAGGCCGCCGGGCGGCTTGGCCGCGACCCGGCTGTGCGTGTCGTGGTCCTTACCGGGACGGGGCGGTCCTTCTCGGCGGGCGGCGATCTTGCCTGGATGCAGGCGCAGATGAAGGCCGATGCCGCGACGCGGGCCCGCGAGGCGCGGAGCCTCGCCGAGATGCTGGGCGCGCTCGACCGGATGCCGAAACCCCTGATCGGCCGCGTGCAGGGGCAGGCCTTCGGGGGCGGTGTGGGCCTCATCTCCGTCTGCGACGTGGCGGTCGGGGCCGAGGGCGCGAAACTGGGTCTGACCGAGGTGCGCCTCGGGCTGATCCCGGCGACGATCGGCCCCTATGTCGTGGCGCGAATGGGCCCGGCGCGGGCGCGGCGGGTCTTCTTCTCGGGCCGGATCTTCGACGCGGGCGAAGCGGTGGACCTGGGGCTTCTGGCGAAGGCTGTCCCGCAGGAAGAGCTGGACGCGGCGGTCGAAGCGGAGATCCTGCCCTACCTCTCGGCCGCGCCGGGCGCCGTGGCGGCGGGCAAGCGGCTGGTGTCCGACCTCGGCGCACCGGTTGACGAGGCGCAGATCGCGATGACGATCGAGGCATTGGTCGCGCGGTGGGAAAGCGAGGAAAGCGAAGAGGGGATCGCGGCGTTCTTCGGCAAGCGCAAGGCGAACTGGGTGGAGTGAGCAGGTGCGATCATTCGTGCGAATGATCGGGGGGCTCTGCCCCCGCGCCTGGCGGCGCTCCCCCGGAGTTTTCGGCCAGGATGAAGCTGCGCGGATGGCGCGAGAACAAGGGAGCGAGACATGAAGGCAGTCTGGTACGAGCGGTTCGGACCCGCGGCGGACGTCCTGGTTCACGGCCAGATGGAGGCCCCGGCGCCGGGGCCGGGCGAGGTCCTGGTGCGGCTTCACGCCTCCGGCGTGAATCCCTCCGACGTGAAGCTTCGCGCCGGCGCAAGGCCCGGGGCGGTCATGGCCTTCCCGCGGGTGATCCCGCATTCGGACGGGGCGGGCGTGATCGAGGCGGTTGGCGACGGCGTCGATCCGGCGCGGGTCGGGGAACGCGTCTGGGTCTGGAACGCGTGCTGGCAGCGCGCCTTCGGCACGGCGGCCGAGTTCGTCGCGCTTCCCTCCGAGCAGGCGGTGCGGCTGCCCGACGGCACGTCCTTCGCGGCGGGGGCCTGTTTCGGCATTCCCGCGATGACGGCCTGGTATGCCGTCTGTGGCGACGGGCCGGTCGCGGGCCAGACGGTGCTGGTGACGGGAGGCGCGGGCACCGTCGGGCGCTATGCCGTGCAGATGGCGCGGGCCGCGGGCGCCCGGGTGATCGCCACCGTCTCCTCGGAAGAGAAGGGGCGTCATTCGACGGCTGAGGAGTGGATCAACTACCGCGAGACCGACGTGGCCGGGGCGGTGATGGAGATGACCTCGGGCGCGGGCGTGGACCGCATCGTCGAGGTCGATTTCGGCGCCAACCAGGCGACCGACCTCGCGCTCATCAAGCCGGGCGGCACGATCGCGGCCTATGCCTCGGCGGCCGAGATGGTCCCGCGGCTGGACTTCTACCCGTTCATGTTCAAGAACGCGCGGCTGCACATGCTGATCGTCTACCAGCTCGGCGGCGGCGTCCGCCGCGAGGGCGAACGGCAGCTGACGGCCTGGCTCGAGGCGGGCATCCTCTCGCATGCGGTGGTGCCGGGCGGCGGGCTTGCCGATTGCGCGGCGGCCCACGACCTCGTCGCCTCGGGCGCCAAGCTCGGGACGGTCGTGCTGGACATTTGACGCCTGCCTCGTGTTAGCCTGTCCACCGGGGGCGGCCGGGGAGGGCGCGGCCGCGAGGGAGGATGATGCACATGACAGGATACCCGAGCCTTCACGGCACGGTCGCGGTGGACGACGTCTCGATCACGGAGAAGCTTTTCGAGGGCCTTCTGGGGCGTGAAGAGGAGTCCGCGATCATCGACGGGCCCACGGGGCGGACGCTGACGGCCGGCGCGCTCATGGACCAGATCCGGCGGCTTGCGGGTGGATTGACGGAGCGCGGTGTCCTGCCGGGCGGCACGGTGGCGATCCTGGCGCCGAACCTGCCCGAATATCCCGTCGTATTCCACGGCGTGGCCTGGGGCGGGGGGACGGTGACCACGATCAACCCGACCTACACCGCGCCCGAGATCCGGCACCAGCTGGAGGATTCCGGCGCCGTCATGCTGGTGACGATCCCGATGTTCGAGGAGGTGGCGCGCACCGCCGCCGAGGGCACGTCGGTGCGCGACATCGTCCTGATCGGCGGCGAGAACGGCCTGTCGCTCGGCGATGTCATGGGCGCGCCGCTGGAGGCGCAGGCGCCGGTCGACCTCGGCGAGCACATCCTGGTCCTGCCCTATTCGAGCGGCACGACCGGCCGGCCCAAGGGCGTGATGCTGACCCATCGCAACCTCGTCGCCAACGTGCAGCAATCGGGCGCCGTGGCCGGGATCACGCCCGACGACGTGGCGATCGCCTTCTTGCCGTTCTTCCACATCTACGGGATGACGGTTCTGATGAACCTCTTCCTGCAGCAGCGGGCGAAGCTGGTGACCATGCCGCGCTTCGAGCTGGAGCTGTTCCTGCGGCTGATCCAGGACCATGGCGCCACGCGGCTATATATCGTGCCGCCTGTGGCGCTGGCGCTGGCCAAGCACCCGATGGTGGCCGAGTTCGACATGGCGAGCGTGAAGGAGGTCTTTTCGGGTGCGGCCCCTCTCGGCCCCGAGACCGAGGTCGCGGTGGGCGAGCGGCTGGGGGCGAGTTCCGTCCAGGGCTACGGCATGACCGAGATGAGCCCGATCAGTCACATGACCATCGGCGGCAACGTGCGCCACGGATCGAGCGGGCAGGCCGTGCCCTCGACCGAATGCCGGATCGTCGACCCCGCGACCCTGAAGGACCTGCCGCCCGGCGAGGAGGGAGAGCTCTGGGTGCGCGGGCCGCAGGTGATGAAAGGCTACCTCAACAACGCGCAAGCCACCGCCGAGACGCTGACGCCGGATGGCTGGCTCAGGACCGGGGACCTCGCCATCATCGATGCCGACGGGTTCATGTTCATCCGCGACCGGCTGAAGGAACTGATCAAGTACAAGGGCTTCCAGGTCGCCCCGGCCGAGGTGGAGGCCGCGTTGATCGCGCATCCGGGCATCGTGGACGCCGCCGTCATCGGCCGCCCCGACGAGGAGGCGGGCGAGGTGCCGGTGGCCTTCGTCGTCCGCGCGCCCGGGTCCGAGGTCACTGCGGAGGACCTGCATGCCCATTGCGAGGGCTGTCTTGCCCACTACAAGCATCCCGGCGAGTACCGCTTCGTCGACAGCGTGCCCAAATCGGCATCAGGCAAGATCCTCAGGCGCTACCTCAGGGATCAACTGGCGGCTTCGGGGTGATCCGGGCGCCGGGATCGCGGCGATTTCTCACAAAGCTCTGGTCAAGGGGCGGTTCCGCGACAGATGGTGCCCCGGGAGGCGAATCCATGCGCCACGCAATTTCCGGTTCGGTCGTTCTGATCGCCATGTCGATGCTTTCGGCCGCGCCCGCCGAGGCGACCGACATCGGCGAGGGCGCGGGCGCGCTGGACGGGCTGACCTTCGACACCCGGATGAGCGTCGCGGAGAACGGGGCGACCTACGATAGCCGTTTCTCCTTCCGCGACGGGCAATTCTACTCGGTCCGCTGCAACACTGCCTGCGACTTCGGATGGACGGAGTACGAGTCCTGGGAAGAAGACGGCGCGACGCATTTCTCGGTCGTGATGACCTGCTCGGAGGCGCCCCATACCGTGACATGGCAGGGCCGGGTCGTCGGCGACCGCGTCGAGGGAAGCGGCGTCTGGCGGACCGAGCGGTGGTATTGGACCGTTGTGCGCAACGCGGTTTACGACGGCGCGCTGGTCGAGGGTGACGCCACGCCCGGTCCCGCCCCCGTTCCCCCCCCCGTCCCCGCCGTCGACGGGTGAGCGGCCTCCAGATCGCGCTGCGGCTGGCGATCCTGCTGGTGGCGATCGTCTTCGCGACGTGGTTCGGTTCGCTCATCAAGGACCAGCTCGACATCATGGTGATGCCGGCCAACGAGATCGCCGTCCATCGCATGATCATGACCGGCACGGTCGCCTTCGTGATCCTGCTGGCCATCCCCTTCGTGCCGGGCGCCGAGATCGGCCTGACGATGCTGACGGTCTTCGGCGCGGCCATCGCACCGCTTGTCTACGGGGCTACGGTTCTGGCTTTGGTGCTGGCCTTCCTCGTCGGACGCCTCGTGCCCGAGCGATGGCTCATCGCCGGTCTCCGGGCGCTGAGGATGGAGCGGTCGGAACGTGCGCTCGGCGAGATGATGCGCCTCGAACCGGCGGCGCGGCTCGAGCGGATGATGGCGGGGGGATCGCCACGCCTTCTCCGGCTGGCGACGCGGTATCGCTACCTCGCGCTCATTCTCGCGATCAATCTGCCGGGCAACGTCGTCATCGGCGGCGGCGGTGGCATCGCCATGATGGCGGGGGCGAGCCGGCTCTTCTCGCCGGTCCCTTATGTCCTTTCGGTCATGCTGGCCGTCTCGCCCGTGCCGCTCGCGGTGATCCTGTTCGGGGCTTGAGGACGCAAGGCCCGTCGCGCGGGAAATCCCTCTTCCGGCCGAGGGTTCTTCCAATCCGCACGACGGTTGACCCAAGGTGAGCCACGTCCTGCCTCGGCACGCGGAAGCTGCGCCACCAAGGAAGAACTCGGCGTGACACGGGCCGGGGCGCTTGGCCGCCACCGGCAGGACGGCGACGCGGCGGGGTTGTCCCGCCGCATTCCTCGGGTCCGCCGCGACCGCTCAGAAACGCCCTGGGTAGCAGTGCATCATGCAGGTCACGTCCGCCTCGCTGGCAAAGGCCGCCATGTTCCGGTCGAGCATACCCATCACGAAATCGCGCCGGTCGCGGTCGGTGTCGGTTCCATCCACAGGGATGCTGCGGGACCGCCCGAACCGGGTGGCGAGCAGGTTGGCGAGCGGGGAGAAAAGTCCGGGACGTGCAGTTGGGGCGAACATGGGCGACCTCGTCGGTTGAAGTGTCCAGACCAGACTGCGCGCCTGCACGCGCCGCTGGTATCCGCGGGGGCGTTGTGCTGTTCTACAGAAATGAAGAGCCAAAGCTGGAACTGGTCCGACCTGCGCGTCTTTCTTGCGGTGCTCGACACCGGCTCGACATTGGCCGCTTCCAGGCGCCTCGGCATGGCGCAGCCCACGGTCGCCCGCCGCATCGACGCGCTGGAGCATGCCACCGGCTTGCGGCTGTTCGAGCGGGATACGCGCGGTGCGCAACCGACCTCGGCGGCGCGCGATCTGGAAGAGGCGGCGCGCGCGGTGGCCACTGCGATCGAGGCGCTGGAGGGTAAGGTGCAACGCTGCACCGGCGGGCAAAACCGGCCGATCCGCATCACCGCGCCCTCCGGCAATTTCTCGGACAACTTCGCGCGCACCCTGACCGAGTTCACCGAGCTGCATCCCGGCACGCACTTCGAGTTCGTGGCGAGCTACGACAGGCTGGACCTGATGGCCGGCGAAGCCGACGTCGCCATAAGGATAAGCACAAGCCCGGGCGACGACCGCCTGATCTGCCGCAAGATGACCGAGGCGACGGCGACGCTCTATGCCTCGCGGGGCTATGCCGAGCGGTATGGCCTGCCGGTCTCGGGCGACGATCTGGCCGGGCATCGGTTCGTGACCTATTCGGGACGGCTGGCCGAACAGCCGTTCTCGCGCTGGCTGGCCGCGCGCATCGCGCCGGACCAGATCGTTTCGCGCTGCGGCGAGCCCGAGTCGCTCTTCGCGGCGGTGAAGGCGGGCTTCGGGCTGGGGCCCATTCCGACAGGCATCGCCGAGGGGGACGGCACCCTTCTGGCCTGCTTTCCGCCGCCAGAGGGCACCGGCGTTCCCAGCTGGCTGGTGATCTCACCCGACGCCTGGGTGCGGCCGGAGGTGAAGGCCTTCGCAAGGTTCTTCGTGCCGCGGTTCCGATCCTATATCCGCAGACAGGGGTGAGGTGCGGTGCAGACGGGCGGAAGGCCCATGACCGTCCGACCTAGTCCTCGTTGCTCATGTCTTCCGCATCTTCGGCGAGGCCCTCGACGGTGACGTCTTCGGCGTCCTGTCGCTCGCGCTTGATCTTCGGCGCGCTCCGCTTCCATGCGCCGAGATGTGAGCGGACCTCTGTATGGAAATCAGGGACGATGGAGGTGGTGCGCCCTTCCTTCGAGGTGGTGGCCAGGACGGGGAAAAGGCGTGCGCGTTCGCCCTGTGCAAGTTCCGCGGGAAGCCTGTCGGCCATGGCATACCTCTTGAAATGAACTCAACGCATTCATCTGAAAGGATAAACCGTGGTCAGTCAACGAGAGTGTGCGCGGTCTCTACTGCCCGCGTGCCATCATCATCTCGTGCACGGCCGCCATGCCGCGGTCGGCCATGGCCGTGACCTCGGCGGCGTGGATGTGGAGTGCGGCGACCAGCTCGGGGTCCTCGGAGGTCTGGACGACCTCGATCCCTGCGTCGGTCATGGCGATCTCCGTCCTGAGTCTGTCGCCCCGCTCGAAAAAGATGTCGAGCGTCGGGCTCTGGATGAAGACCTGCGGATCGCGGCCTTCCTCGACGCGCCCGATCATCCCCGCCACATGGGAGGCGAGGGCGGCCATCACCATCGGGTTCTCCGAGCCCGTTACCGTGCGGATGCCGTCTGGCAGGGTCTCGACCGTCCGGGTGATCTCCGTGAAGTGGTGGAACATCACCATCATCTCGGCGCTTTCCTCGGGCGTCGCGTCGAGGCCGCGCAGGCCCGGCATCGTGGCCTCGTCATGCATCATCATTCCGCCCGCGCCGTGGCTGTGCATGCCCTGGCCCATTCCTCCCCCGCTCATCTGCGCGGGGGCGGCGAGGCTGCCGCCAAGCAGAAGCACGGCGGCGGGTAGGGCGGTGCGAAGGGGGCGTTTCATCTTCGGTGTCTCCGGGCTGGACCGACCCGCAGAATGCCGGTTTTCCGGCGGCAGGCAAATCACGTCTGTCGGTCCGCCGGCGGCCCCTATGCCGCAGCACCGCGTGTTGACCGCCCGGGGCGCGCGGCGTAGACCGGCATCCGACCGGACCTGCGCCCTTGCGGCGCCCGCCACCGAAGGCCCCACGGAGGACCCATGCAGGAGCTTCTGTCCAATTACGCCCCGATTATCGTCTTCCTTGCGTTGGCGATCGGGCTGGGCCTCGTGCTGATCCTCGCGGCGGTCGTGATCGCGGTGCGCAATCCCGACCCCGAGAAGGTGTCGGCCTACGAATGCGGCTTCAACGCCTTCGACGACGCGCGGATGAAGTTCGACGTGCGCTTCTACCTCGTGTCGATCCTGTTCATCATCTTCGACCTCGAGATCGCGTTCCTGTTCCCGTGGGCCGTGGCCTTCCCGGACATCTCGATGGCCGCCTTCTGGTCGATGATGGTCTTCCTTGCTGTTCTTACCGTGGGCTTCGCCTACGAGTGGAAGAAGGGTGCACTCGACTGGGAGTGAGTGCCTGGCCGCCGTTCCCTTCGATGTGCCCGTCGCCGAAGGCGGCGATCGCCTCGACAATGGGCAGCACGGTCCGGCACTATTCCGCCAGTTCGTAGTCGACCCGCCGGGGCCACGTGCCGTGGTCATGGCGCACCGCGAGGCCGTCGACCTCGAGCTGCCTCGGCGTCCGCACGAGGACGGCCTCGGAAATCCACGGCATCTCGCGGCGCTGCCCGCCGATGGCCCTTCGGGCGGCTTTTTCCGGGACCGCAAACCGCTCCCGTGGTAGCCTCCCCCGGAGCGCCGCGTCAGATGCGCGCGTGGCGTTGACCGCCGCGCCCCCGGGCCGTATCTCAGGGCGCGAACGACTGAAGGGAGCCGCCAATGGGCGTCGCCACCAATCCCAACCACGCGGGTTTCGATCGCGAGGTCGCCACCCAGACGCTGAACCGCGAACTGCAGGACAAGGGTTTCCTCGTCACTTCGACCGAGGACATCATCAACTGGGCGCGCACGGGCTCGCTGCACTGGATGACCTTTGGCCTCGCCTGCTGCGCGGTCGAGATGATGCACACCTCCATGCCGCGCTACGACCTCGAGCGCTTCGGCACCGCGCCGCGCGCGAGCCCGCGCCAGTCCGACCTGATGATCGTGGCCGGCACGCTGACGAACAAGATGGCCCCCGCGCTCCGCAAGGTCTACGACCAGATGCCCGAGCCGCGCTACGTGATCTCGATGGGGTCCTGCGCGAACGGCGGGGGCTACTACCACTACAGTTATTCCGTGGTGCGCGGCTGCGACCGGATCGTGCCGGTGGACCTCTACGTGCCGGGCTGCCCGCCGACGGCCGAGGCGCTGCTCTACGGCATCTTGCAGTTGCAGCGGAAGATCCGCCGCACGGGCACCATCACGCGCTGAAGCGGCGTCCGCGCCGCCCCGAGACCGGAGACGACCCCATGACCGAGGCCCTGCAAGAGCTGGCCGCCCATATCACCGAGAGGCAGCCCGACGCCGTTCTTGGGCATGTCGTGGCGAATGGCGAGCTGACCGTCGAGGTGGCGCTGGCCGAGCTTGCGCATTTCGTGGACTTCCTGAAGGCCGACCGCGCCTGCGCCTTCTCGACGCTGATCGACATCACCGCCGTCGACTGGCCGGAACGGGACCGCCGCTTCGACGTGGTCTACCACTTCCTCAGCATGTACCAGAACCATCGCATCCGTGTGAAAGCTGCGGTGCGCGAGGACGACGTGGTGCCCTCGATCACCGGCGTCCACCCCTCCGCCGGCTGGTACGAGCGGGAAGTCTACGACATGTTCGGCATCCTCTTTTCCGGCAATGCGGACCTGCGCCGCATCCTGACCGACTACGGCTTCCGCGGGCACCCGCTGCGAAAGGACTTCCCGACCACGGGCTACGTGGAAGTGCGCTACGACGAGGAGTTGAAGCGCGTCGTCTACGAACCCGTGACGCTGGTCCAGGAATACCGGCAGTTCGACTTCATGAGCCCCTGGGAAGGCGCCGAGTACATCCTGCCCGGCGACGAGAAGGCGGAAGGAGCCGCGAAATGATGGACGGCGCAACCCCGCACGAGGAAGCCTTGGAAGCCGTCGTCGCGGCCTATGGCGAGGCGGTCTACTTCGCCCGCGCCGAGGTGTTCGAGGACATGTGCCATGAGCGGTTCCAGATGACGCTCATCGACGGCGACGGGGCGACGTTCTGGGACAAGGCCGCCTATCTCGACCGCGTGCGCAGACGGTCCGCGTTTCCCGGGGAGGCGTCCTACGGTGTCTTCTCGATCGATGTCGCGGGCGACGAGATCGCGCGCGCGCATCTCTGGGTCGATGTGCCGCCCCTGCGCTACGAGGATCACCTCGGCTTCGTGAAGGTGGACGGGCAGTGGAAGCTGCTCACCAAGGTATTCCGGACCATGGGTCCGGCGCTGGAGGCAAAGGCATGATGGACGGGGACATCCGGCGGGACCGCTACGACGACGGCTCGACCGACGCGCAGACGCCCGAGCAGCGGATCCGCAACTTCAACATCAACTTCGGCCCCCAGCACCCGGCGGCACATGGCGTGCTGCGCCTCGTGCTGGAGCTCGACGGCGAGATCGTGGAGCGCTGCGACCCGCATATCGGGCTCCTTCACCGCGGCACCGAAAAGCTGATGGAGAGCCGGACCTACCTCCAGAACCTGCCCTATTTCGACCGGCTCGACTACGTCGGCACGATGAACCAGGAACACGCCTGGTGCCTCGTGATCGAGAAGCTGACGGGCGTGGAGGTTCCGCGCCGGGCGCAGCTGATCCGCGTGCTCTATTGCGAGATCGGGCGCATCCTGAACCACCTTCTCAACGTCACGACGCAGGCCATGGACGTCGGCGCGCTGACCCCGCCGCTCTGGGGCTTCGAGGAGCGTGAGAAGCTGATGATCTTCTACGAGCGGGCCTCGGGCGCGCGTCTCCACGCGGCCTATTTCCGGCCCGGCGGCGTCCACCAGGACCTGCCGCCCGACCTGATCGACGACATCGACGCTTGGGCCGAGGCCTTCCCGGCGATCCTGCAGGACATCGACGACCTGCTGACCGAGAACCGGATCTTCAAGCAGCGCAATGTCGATATCGGCGTCGTGTCGGAGGAGGACATCCAGAACTGGGCGTTCTCTGGCGTGATGGTCCGCGGCTCGGGGCTCGCCTGGGACCTGCGCCGCGCGCAGCCCTACGAGTGCTACGACGAGTTCGACTTCAAGATCCCCGTGGGCAAGAACGGCGATTGCTACGACCGCTACCTCTGCCGGATGGCGGAGATGCGGGAATCGATCCATATCATCAAGCAGGCCTGCGAAAAGCTGCGCCTGCCCGAGAACCAGGGCGACGTGCTGGCTCGCGGCAAGATCACGCCACCCTCGCGCGCCGACATGAAGACCTCGATGGAAGCGCTGATCCATCACTTCAAGCTCTACACCGAGGGCTTCCACGTCCCCGAGGGCGAGATCTACTGCGCCGTGGAGGCCCCAAAGGGCGAATTCGGCGTCTACCTCGTGGCGGACGGCACCAACAAGCCCTACCGCGCGAAACTCCGCGCACCGGGTTTCCCGCATCTGCAGGCGATGGACTACATGTGCCGCGGCCACCAGTTGGCGGACGTCTCGGCGATCCTGGGCTCGCTGGACATCGTGTTCGGTGAGGTCGACCGGTGACGCGCACGGCCGGGATGATCCTCGTCCCCATCCTCTGCACGCTGATTGCGGGTGCTGCCGGCGCGCGCGAGCCCGAGCATCCGGGCGCGGCGCTTGCCGACGCGATCGAGGCCGGCGATTGCCTGTTCCGCTTTTCGGACGTGGGCCGCATCGTGCGCGAGACCGCGCTCGAGGCGACGGAGATCTTGCCGATGGCGATGGCTCTGCGCGAGAGCGGCTACCTTGTCGACGAGGGGCAGAACGTCCAGCGCCTTGTGAACTGGGGCGCCTGCACGGCCGGGTGACGGCCCCGGCCGCCGTCACCATGACGTCGCCCGCGGTATCCTGACGGACCGGGAGCGCGGGCGCGGCGACCCCGGACCAAAGTCGGCGCCGCGCGATCCGCGCCGGCCGGTGTGCAAACCGACGCATGGACAGTGCCGCACCGATCTGGCAGCAGGGGGCCGTCAGGAACCACACGGGACCCGCCATGCTGCGCCGCCTCCACCCCGAGCAACCCGAGAGCTTCGCCTTCACGCCCGCCAACCAGGCCTGGGCCGAGGCGCAGATCACCAAGTATCCCGAGGGCCGGCAGGCTTCGGCGATCATCCCGCTTCTGTGGCGCGCGCAGGAGCAGGAGGGCTGGCTGACCCGCCCCGCGATCGAGCACGTCGCCGACATGCTCGGCCTCGCGCATATCCGGGCGCTCGAAGTCGCGACATTCTACTTCATGTTCCAGCTCGCGCCCGTGGGTTCTGTCGCCCATGTCCAGATCTGCGGCACGACGTCGTGCATGATCTGCGGGGCGGAGGACCTGATCGCCGTCTGCCAGGACAAGATCGCGCCGCGCGCTCACCAGCTGTCCGCCGACGGCAAGTTCAGCTGGGAAGAGGTCGAGTGCCTCGGCGCCTGCGCCAACGCGCCGATGGCCCAGATCGGCAAGGATTACTACGAGGACCTGACGACCGAGAAACTCGCGTGGATCCTTGACGAGATGGCGGCCGGCCGCGTGCCGACGCCGGGCCCGCAGAACGGACGCTACGCATCGGAACCCGCGGGTGGGCTGACATCGCTCAAGGACCACGAGGCCGGGCGCGACCCGCTCAACGCCTCGGCGCGGCTGGCGACCGACATCGGCGACACGATCAAGCGGATCGACGGGAGCGAGGTGCCGCTTCTGGCGCCCTGGGGCCGGCAATCGGGCGGCGACGTCGCCCTGGCCGAGCGCCCCGCCGCTGCCGCGAAACCGGCCCCGAAAGCCGAGCCGAAGGCCGAGAAGAAGACCGCCCCCGCCGCCGCCCCCGAGGCGGTTGCGGTCGAGGAGGCCGCTCCCGAGCAGCTCACTGCGCCGCGCGGCGGACAGGCCGACGACCTCAAGCGCATCTCGGGCGTGGGTCCAAAGCTCGAAGGGCTTCTGAACGAGATGGGCTTCTGGCATTTCGACCAGATCGCCGCCTGGACCCCGGCCGAGGTCGCCTGGGTCGATGCCCGCCTCAAGTTCAAGGGCCGGATCGAGCGCGACGGCTGGATCGCGCAGGCCCGTGCCCTCGCCGACGGCGCCTGAGGCGCCCAATGTCGAAAATGTCGCGGAAGGCCCGGCTCGACCGGGCCTTTTTCATGGCTATTTCCCCCTGAAAGCAAAATGATTTCAGGGAATTGACATGAACGGAACACTCACTTTCCGCCGCTTCGCGGCGGTCGTTGCCGTATGGACCATCGCGGCGATCCTCGGTCTGACGGTGGCCCTCGTGGCGGTCGGGGCGCTGGGGCTCTGGGTTGCGATCGGGGCGATCGCGGGACTGGGGACGACGATTGTCGGCGGCTGGTTCGGGCAATTGCTCTTCGTCACGGACTTCGACGCGCTCCTTGCCGAGAAGGTCGCCGCAAGGGCGAGGGCGCACAAGCGCGGCGATATGTCCTAAAGGGGAGAGACAAACCCTCCGGCTGTGGTTAAGAATACCGAAAACAGCAACACGTCGGGGAGAGAGACATGGCTTCCAACACCGAGGGATTGATCTGCGCGGCTGTAAGCTGGGGGGTTGCGCTGGTGGCAGGCGCGATCGCCGCGGCAGTGCTCATGGTTCTGGGCGGATGGACCTTGCTGCAGGCCGCCTTCGTCGGCCTCATCGTCTTCATCGCGCTTGGCGCGCTGCTGTCCTTGACCATGTGCAGGCCTCTCGGCCCGCCCGCCAGCCAGACGGCATCCAAACCGGCGCGGGCGCATGCTCCGGCCGCGGCGCCCGCCGCTCCGGCAGCCCACGCGGCTCCGGCAGCCGCACCTGCACCCGCCCCGGCGCCGGCCCCTGAGCCAGCCCCCGCGCCAGCGGCCACCGAAGCCTCCGGTCCCGGCACTCGTCCTGCGGCGCTTGATGGCCCGCGCGACGGCGGCGCGGACGATCTCAAGCGGATCAAGGGCATCGGCCCCAAGCTGGAAAAACTCTGCAACAGCCTCGGCTTCTGGCATTTCGACCAGATCGCCGAGTGGACCGCCGACGAGGTGGCATGGGTCGACCAGAACCTCGAGGGCTTCAAGGGCCGGGTGACCCGCGACAGCTGGGTGGCGCAGGCCCGGCTCCTGGCCTCGGGCGGTGAGACCGAATTTTCGCAGCGAGTCGACAAGGGTGATGTATACTGATCCTCGGGAGGGTGTGTGACACGACCTGAGGAGAAGGGTATGAAACTCGCCGAAGACCTGTGGCTGCGCGGCCGGGCCGCGCAAGCCTCGATGATGCAGCTGTTTGCCTACAATACCGCCTTCGCGGGAACCGCGACGCTCCAGGCCTGGAAACTGGGCCTGTCGGCGCCGGTCGGCTTCTGGACGGCGGTGGGCCGTGCAGGTGGCGCCGCGAACGAGGGCGTCGCAATCCCCGCGCCCAGTCTGGCGCCCGCGGCATCGCCCGCCCGACCCAGGCGGGCGAAAGCGGCGACGCCGCCGAAGTCCGGACGCGCGACCAAGCCCCGGCCGCCCGCCGCGCCCGAACCGGTCCTCGCCCCGGTTCCCGATCCGGTGGATCTCGGCCCGAGCCCGCACCTGCTCGATGCCCCGCGCGGCGGCATGGCTGACGACCTGACGGCCCTCAAGGGCGTGGGCGCGAAGCTCGCCGCGTCGCTGAACGAGTTCGGCATCTACCACTTCGACCAGATCGCGAACCTCGACGATGAAGGGATCGCTTGGCTGAACGAGCAGCAGAACGGCTTCAAGATGATCGCCGCGCGCTACGATCTCGTGGGCCAGGCAAGGGCGAAGGCCGCGACCTGACGCGATGTCGCCGGCATGGGCGCGCGGGGGATTGTTCCCCGCCCGCCCTCCGCGCTAGGCAGGGTCCGACCGAAACCCGGACCCCGCCATGGCCCAGCGACCCCGAAAACCGATCCCCGAAGAGGAACGCCGCCGCGTCCGTCAGATCCGCCTTGCCGCGATCGTCATGGCCGCGACCATGGTTCTATGGGTCGCCGGGCAGTTCATCGGCGGGCAGCTCGGCCTGCCCGTGCGCTTCGCGTTCCTTCTCGACCTTGCGGCGATTGCCGCACTGGTCTGGGCGCTCGTCGTGACCTATTGGGTATGGAAAGAACGCCGCCGGTCGTGACCGGCCATCCAGCCGCCCCACCGGACCGGGGCAGGAGAGAGTGACTATGCTGCAGGACAAAGACCGGATCTTCACCAACATCTACGGCATGCATGACCGCACGCTTTCCGGCGCGAAGGCCCGCGGCCATTGGGACGGGACGAAGGACCTGATCGGTCTGGGCCGCGACAAGATCGTGGAGATCATGAAGGCCTCGGGCCTGCGCGGTCGCGGCGGCGCGGGCTTCCCCACCGGTCTCAAATGGTCGTTCATGCCCAAGGAATCCGACGGCCGCCCCTCCTATCTCGTGGTCAATGCCGACGAGAGCGAACCCGGCACCTGCAAGGACCGGGAGATCATGCGCAACGACCCCCACACGCTGGTCGAGGGGTGCCTGATCGCCTCCTTCGCGATGGGGGCGCATGCCTGCTACATCTACATCCGCGGCGAATACATCCGCGAAAAGGAGGCCCTGCAGGCCGCCATCGACGAGGCTTATGACGCGGGGCTTCTGGGCAAGAACGCGGCCGGGTCCGGCTGGGACTTCGACCTTTACCTGCACCACGGCGCGGGCGCCTACATCTGCGGCGAGGAAACGGCGCTTCTCGAAAGCCTGGAGGGCCGCAAGGGCATGCCGCGCATGAAGCCGCCATTCCCTGCGGGTGCCGGCCTCTATGGCTGCCCGACGACCGTCAACAACGTCGAGAGCATCGCGGTCGTGCCGACGATCCTGCGCCGCGGGGCCGAGTGGTTCGCCTCCTTCGGCCGTCCGAACAACGCGGGCACCAAGCTTTTTGCGATCTCGGGGCATGTGAACAACCCCTGCGTGGTGGAAGAGGCCATGTCGATCACCTTCGAGGAGCTGATCGAGACCCATTGCGGCGGCATTCGCGGCGGGTGGGACAACCTCAAGGCGGTGATCCCCGGCGGCTCTTCGGTGCCCTGCATCCGGGGCGAGCACATGCGCGAGGCGATCATGGACTTCGATTACCTGCGCGAGCAGCGCTCGGGCCTCGGCACCGCGGCGGTGATCGTGATGGACAAGTCCACCGACATCATCAAGGCGATCTGGCGGCTGTCGAAGTTCTACAAGCACGAAAGCTGCGGCCAGTGCACGCCCTGCCGCGAAGGCACGGGCTGGATGATGCGGGTCATGGACCGGCTGGTGCGCGGCGAGGCGCAGGTAGAGGAAATCGACATGCTGCTCGACGTGACCAAGCAGGTCGAGGGCCACACGATCTGCGCGCTCGGCGACGCGGCGGCCTGGCCGATCCAGGGCCTCATCCGCAATTTCCGCGACGAGATCGAGGACCGCATCCGCGTGAAGCGCGGCGGCAGCGTCGAGATCGCGGCGGAGTAGGGTGCGTGCCGTTCTTCGATGATCTGTCCATGTTCAGCTGGGGCGGCTTGCCCTGGATGAACAAGGTCTTCTGCGTCATCGGCGCCGTGGCCGGAACGGGCATCGGCGGCTGGATCGGTTATGGCACGGGCGGGGTGATAAGTGCGGTCGTCGGCGGGGTCACGGGCGGCTTCGTCGGGCTTGGCGCCGGAATGCTCCTGTCGGGTATCCTTCTCTACCTCTTCATTTTTCTCGTCGTCGTGCTGATCATCTTCGGCTGGGAATGGTTGATGGGCCTGCTCGGATCGTGACGGCCCGCCACCTCGCGCAGCTGAACGTCGGCCGCCTCGTGGCACCCCCGGACGATCCCCGCGTGGCGGAGTTCATGGGTGCGCTCGACAAGGTCAACGGGATCGCCAAGCGCAGCCCCGGCTTCGTCTGGATGATGGAAGGCTCGGGCGAGCCGGGCACCGGCAACACCGAGAACACCATCGGCGACGATCCACGGTTTGTGGCGAACCTGACCGTCTGGGAAAGCCTCGCGGATCTCGAACATTTCGTGTGGAACACGGTTCACCGGCAGTTCTACCAGCGCCGCGCAAAGTGGTTCGAGGTGCTGGGCCGGCAGCATTTCGTCATGTGGTGGATCGCACCGGGCCACCGCCCGACACTGGACGAAGCCTTGGAACGGCTGGCGCATCTGCGGGCCAATGGCGCAAGCGCGCATGCCTTCGACTGGGTTTACGCGGGCGACCATGCAACTTGACAAACGGGTGCCGCGGCGACGTGAATCGGCCCGCAAGCCGGGAGAGAGCCCATGTGCCACGGACACGTCGACCTCAGGACCATCGAGCGCGAGGTGCAGGACCGTCTGCGCGCCGTGAAACCCGCCGTGACCCCATCAGGGGACGAGGCGGACAGCCTCCCGCCGACGCGCGTGCCCGGCTGGCTCGGACGCCTTGCCCGTACGGGCGCCGCGCTTGCATCCCTTCGCCCGGTGCGCGGGACATGACCGTTCAACCGCAGGGCCATCACCTCGCCCATTTCAACTGGGCCACGCTGGTGGCCGACCTCGACGATCCGCGGGTGGCGCCGTTCGTGAACGCCGTCGAGAAGGTGAACGCGATCGCCGAGCGCAGCGCCGGGTTCGTCTGGCGCAGCGGCGACGAATCCGCGTTCGCGGTGGCGGCGGGGTGGCCGCTCTTCGTCGACAACCCGCGCATCATCGCCTCCTTCTCGGTCTGGGAACGGCCCGAGGATTTCCGGGCCTTCGTCTACAAGACCGTCCACGGCGCGTTCTACCGGCGGGGGCATGAATGGTTCGAACCCGAGGCATCGCGGGGCTATGTCCTGTGGTGGGTGCCGGAGGGCCATGTCCCGGGCATCGCGGAGGCCCGCGACCGGGTCGAACGCCACCGCGCACAGGGTGCGGGACCCGACGCCTTCGATATTGCGTGGCTTGAGGCGCAGGCGGCCTGAGCCCGCGCCTGGCGTCGGCAGGCGCACCGGCGAAGATGCGCCTGCCATGGGCGGAACTTCGCGCCGTCGGAGGGTAAGATGGGCAGGATTGCGTGCGTGTTATTGAATGACAGCGCGCCGCCGGTCAGATCTCCCTCAGGCAGACCCCGCGAACGGGCGGGGGGACGGGAAAGGAAGAACCGAAATGAAAGCGGAAATCGCGACGGTCTGGGCCTGTGTTCTTGTGGTCGTCTTTGCACTGGCCACCAGTGCGGGGTCGGCCCGCGCGGATCAGTGGGAGGCGCTGCGCAACGACGAGCGCGTGCACAACGGGCTTCTGATGATCGCCATCGGGCGGCACATCGAGCTGACATGTCCCACCATCGAGCGGCGCACGATCGCCGCGGGCGCATTCCTCCTCGGGCTGGCCAATCACGCGATGTCGCTGGGCTACAGCCGCGCCGAGGTGACGGATTACGTCGAGGACGACACCGAGCAGGAGCGCATCATCGCCATCGCCCGGCAGTACTTCGCGGACCGGGGCGTGGCCTCGCTCGAGGACGTTGAAGGGGCCTGCCGGGTGGGGCGCGACGAAATTACCGCCGGGTCGCAGATTGGCAGGCTGCTCCGGGAGGGTTAGAAGGCGGGTCAAACGCGTGAGCCTGCGGACAGTCCGGCAAGCCAGACCTTGCCGTCCGCAGGCCAACCGGAAGGACCGCACCCAATGAGCGACCTGCGCAAGATCGTCATCGACGGACGCGAGATCGAGGTCGATCCCGCGATGACCCTGATCCAGGCCTGCGAGGTCGCGGGCATCGAGATCCCGCGCTTCTGCTACCACGAGCGGCTGTCGATCGCCGGCAATTGCCGGATGTGCCTGGTCGAGGTCGTGGGCGGTCCGCCGAAGCCGGCCGCCTCCTGCGCCATGCAGGTGCGCGACCTGCGCCCCGGCCCGGAAGGCCAGCCGCCGGTCGTCAAGACCAACTCGCCCATGGTCAAGAAGGCGCGCGAAGGGGTGATGGAGTTTCTCCTGATCAACCACCCGCTCGACTGCCCGATCTGCGACCAGGGCGGCGAATGCGACCTGCAGGACCAGGCGATGGCCTATGGCGTCGATTTTTCCCGCTACCGCGAGCCGAAGCGCGCGGTGGAGGACCTGAACCTCGGCCCGCTCGTCGAGACGCACATGACGCGCTGCATCTCCTGCACCCGCTGCGTCCGCTTCATCACCGAGGTCGCGGGCATGCCGGAAATGGGCCAGACGGGCCGTGGCGAGGATGCCGAAATCACCTCCTATCTCGGGCGCACGCTCGAATCGGAGATGCAGGGCAACATCGTCGACCTCTGCCCCGTGGGCGCGCTGACGAACAAACCCTACGCCTTCACCGCCCGCCCGTGGGAGCTGACCAAGACCGAGACCATCGACGTGATGGACGCGCTGGGGTCGAACATCCGCGTGGACACCAAGGGCCGCGAAGTCATGCGCATCCTGCCCCGCAACCATGACGGGGTGAACGAGGAATGGCTCGCCGACCGCTCGCGTTATGTCTGGGACGGCCTGCGCCGCCAGCGCCTCGACCGTCCGTATATCCGCGAGAACGGCAAGTTGCGCCCCGCGAGCTGGGGCGAGGCGATGAAGGCCGCCGCGGGCAAGATCAGGTCGGCGAAGAAGCTCACGGGCCTTGTCGGTGACCTGGCCCCGGCCGAAGCCGTCTTTGCGCTGAAACAGCTCGTCGAGGGGCAGGGCGGTTCGGTGGAGTGCCGCACCGACGGCGCGAAGCTGCCCGCGGGCAACCGCTCGGCCTATGTCGGTACCGCGGCGATCGAGGATATCGACGCGGCCCAGTATATCATGCTGATCGGGACCAACCCGCGCGTCGAGGCGCCGGTCCTGAACGCGCGCATCCGCAAGGCCTGGGCGCGCGGCGCCAACGTGGGCCTGATCGGGCCCGCCGCGGACCTGACCTACGAGGTTTCGCACATGGGCACCGACCGTGCGGCACTGGCCGATCTGGCCGCGCGCGATTTCGGCGCGGTGCGCGATGTGCCCTCGGTCGTGATCGTGGGGCAGGGCGCGCTGCGCGAGGCCGATGGCGAAGCGGTCCTGGCCCATGCCATGCAGGTGGCCGAGAAGACGGACAGCAAGCTTCTGATCCTCCATACCGCCGCGGCCCGCGTGGGCGCGATGGACCTGGGCGCCGTCACCGAGGGCGGGCTGACCGCCGCGGTGGATGGCGCGGACGTGATCTGGAACCTCGGCGCCGACGAGGTCGAGATCGCCCCTGGCGCCTTCGTGATCTACCAGGGCAGCCATGGCGACCGTGGCGCGCACCGCGCCGACGTCATCCTGCCCGCCGCCGCCTACACAGAGGAGGCGGGCCTCTTCGTCAACACCGAAGGCCGCCCGCAGCTCGCCTTCCGCGCGAGCTTTCCGCCGGGCGAGGCGCGGGAGAACTGGGCCATCCTGCGCGCCCTGTCGGCCGAGATCGGCGCAACGCAGCCCTGGAACACCCTCGCGGAGCTCCGCCGCGGGCTCGTCGCCGCGGTGCCGCATCTGGGTGCGGTGGACGAGGTTGCCGAGAACGAATGGCAGGGCCTTCCCGCCGCGCCGATGGGAAAGGCGGACTTCGTGTCGGCCATCGCCGACCACTACCTCGTCAACCCGATCGCACGGGCGAGTGCGCTGATGGCCGAGCTCAGCGCGGCGGCGCGGGCGCGGGCCGCGGCCCCTCTCGCGGCGGAGTGATCCGGCTTGGCCGCCCGAACGACAGCGACCGCCCTGTCGGCGGGCGTCCTGCCCATGATCCTCGCGGCGTGCCAGCCGGCGCCGGAGCCATCCGCCGTCCCTGATCGCGCGGTGCGTTACGGGGGGGTCGAGACGCGGCTTCTGGACGACGAGATCGTGAACCTGACGGTGCGGATGACGGGGCCCGCGACGGGCGACGACCTGATCGCCTACACGCGCTGCGCCGCCGCGCAATACGCGCTGATCCGGGGCTACGGCTTTGCGCGACATGTGCGCACAAATGTGTACGAAGAGGGTGGCGTTCGGGCCGCGGATGCGGTTTACACCGTCTCGCCGACGCTCCCGCGGGGGTTGCAGACGATCGACGCCGAAGTGACGGTGGCGGACTGCGCCGAGCAAGGCATACCGACGGTTTGAGGACGACCCATGGACGGCTTCTTTTCGACCACTCCGGGGCTGATCGTGACCCTCGCGGCACAAAGCCTGCTGGTCATCGGCTTCGTGATGATCTCGCTGCTGTTCCTCGTCTACGGCGACCGCAAGATCTGGGCCGCGGTCCAGATGCGTCGCGGGCCGAACGTGGTGGGGGCCTTCGGGCTCCTGCAGACGGTGGCCGACGCGCTCAAGTACGTGGTGAAGGAAGTCGTGATCCCGGCGGGCGCGGACCGGCCGGTCTTCATGCTGGCGCCGATGACGTCCTTCGTGCTGGCGATGATCGCCTGGGCGGTGATCCCGTTCAACGACGGCTGGGTGCTGGCCGACATCAACGTCGCCATCCTCTATGTCTTCGCCGTCTCCTCGCTCGAGGTCTACGGCGTGATCATGGGCGGCTGGGCGTCGAACTCGAAATATCCGTTCCTCGGCTCGCTCCGGTCGGCGGCGCAGATGATCTCCTACGAGGTCTCCATCGGCCTCATCATCGTGGGCGTCATCATCTCCACCGGCTCGATGAACTTCGGCGCAATCGTGAACGCGCAGGATACGGGATACGGGCTGTTCGGCTGGTACTGGCTGCCGCATCTGCCGATGGTGGTGCTGTTCTTCGTCTCCGCGCTGGCCGAAACGAACCGCCCGCCCTTCGACCTGCCCGAGGCGGAATCGGAACTCGTGGCCGGCTACCAGGTGGAGTACTCCTCCACGCCGTTCCTTCTGTTCATGGCCGGCGAATACATCGCCATCTTCCTGATGTGCGCGCTGATGACGCTCCTGTTCTTCGGCGGCTGGCTTTCGCCCATCCCCTTCATCCCCGACAGCCCGCTGTGGATGGTGGCGAAGATGGCGCTCTTCTTCTTCCTCTTCGCGATGGTGAAGGCCGTGGTGCCCCGCTACCGCTACGATCAGCTTATGCGGATCGGCTGGAAGGTGTTCCTTCCCATGTCGCTGGCCTGGGTGGTGATCGTGGCCTTCCTCGCGAAGTTCGAGGTGTTCGGCGGCTTTTACGCCCGTTGGGCGATCGGAGGCTGACATGACCCAGATCGACTGGACCCGCGCCACGAAGTACTTCCTGATGCAGGACATGCTGAAGGGGCTCGCCCTTGGGCTGAAGTACTTCTTCGCGCCCAAGGTGACGGTGAACTACCCGCACGAGAAGGGGCCGCTTTCCCCGCGTTTCCGGGGCGAGCATGCGCTGCGCCGCTATCCCAACGGCGAGGAACGCTGCATCGCCTGCAAGCTCTGCGAGGCGATCTGCCCGGCGCAGGCCATCACCATCGACGCCGAACCGCGCGAGGACGGCAGCCGCCGGACCACGCGCTACGACATCGACATGACGAAGTGCATCTACTGCGGCTTCTGCCAGGAGGCGTGCCCGGTCGATGCCATCGTCGAGGGCCCGAACTTCGAATTCGCCACCGAGACCCGCGAGGAGCTGTTCTACGACAAGGCCAAGCTTCTGGAGAACGGCGACCGCTGGGAGGCCGAGATCGCCCGCAACCTCGAACTGGATGCGCCCTACCGATGACCGACAATTCCCAGAACCCGTTCGAAGCGCTGTTCCGCCAGACCCAGGAGATGGCCCAGGAATGGGTCAAGGCCGTGAACCCCGCCATGGCGAGCTTCAACATGGCGAACATGGACAAGCTCTGGCCGACGGTGCCCTCGGAGATGCTCGAGGCCTTCCTGGGCAAGCAGTTCAATCCCGAGGGGCTGGACGCGAAGACGCGGCTTCTGCTGACGCTGCAGGGCCTGACGATCCAAGGCGCCGTCGCCGAGGCGCAGATCCGCCTGACCGTGCGCCACGCGATCGAGGCGGGCGCGACCAAGCAGGAAGTGGCCGAGGCCATCGCCATGGCCGCCATGTTCGGCGGCGTGCCCGCGATGAACAAGGCCATGGAACTGGCACAGCAGGCCATCGAGGCCGCGGAGGAGTGAGATGACGGTCGCCGATTTCGCCTTCTACATGTTCGCGCTGCCGGTGGTGATCGGCGGGCTTCTGACCGTGACGGCGAAGAACCCGGTTCACTCGGTCCTGTGGCTGATCCTCGCCTTCCTGTCGGCGGCGGGCCTCTTCGTCCTTCTGGGCGCGGAGTTCGTCGCGATGCTTCTGGTCATCGTCTACGTGGGCGCGGTCGCGGTCCTGTTCCTCTTCGTCGTGATGATGCTCGACGTCGATTTCGCCGGGCTGAAGGCGGAGATGGCGAAATACGTTCCGCTCGGCGGGCTGATCGGCGTCGTGCTCCTGATGCAGCTCGTGCTGGCTTACGGAAGCTGGACCTTCTCCGACGGGATCGACGCGCGGCTCGGCAATCCCGCGCCGCCGCTTTCCGAGGCGCACAACACCGAGGCGCTGGGCCTCATCCTGTACGACCGGTATTTCCTGCTGTTCCAGCTTTCGGGCCTGATCCTGCTGGTGGCGATGGTGGGCGCGATCGTTCTGACGCTGCGGCACCGCGCTGACATCAAGCGGCAGGACGTGCTGGCGCAGATGTACCGCGACCCGGCCAAGGCGATGGAACTGAAGGACGTGAAACCGGGGCAGGGTCTCTAGGCGCCTCCCCCGGCCTCCGCGCGCGCGGAGACCCGGACACGACCGCGGCCAACCGCGGCACGATACGAACGACCATGGGGGCGTGGCCCCCGGAGGGACGACATGACGATCGGTCTTGAACACTACCTGACGGTGGCGGCGACGCTCTTCGTCATCGGGATCTTCGGCATCTTCCTGAACCGGAAGAACGTCATCATCATCCTGATGTCGATCGAGCTGATGCTTCTGTCGGTGAACATCAACCTCGTTGCCTTCTCCTCCTTCCTCGGCGACCTCACGGGACAGGTCTTCACCCTGTTCATCCTGACCGTCGCCGCGGCCGAGGCCGCCATCGGCCTTGCGATCCTCGTCTGCTTCTTCCGCAACCGCGGCACCATCGCGGTCGAAGACGTCTCGAACATGAAGGGCTGAGAGAGCCATGGAAACCATTCTCCTCTTTGCCCCACTGGTCGGCGCGATCATCTGCGGTTTCACCTGGCGGCTCATCGGCGAACAGGCGGCCTGCGCGGTGGCGACGGGTCTTCTGTTCCTCGCCATGGTGCTGAGCTGGGTCGTCTTCCTGACGTTCGACGGCGTGACCGAGACGCGCAGCCTCTTCACCTGGATCGAGAGCGGGACGCTCTTCACCGACTGGGCGATCCGGATCGACCGACTGACGGCGATCATGCTGATCGTCATCACCTCGGTCTCGGCGCTCGTGCACCTGTATTCCTTCGGCTACATGGCGCATGACGACAACTTCAAGGAGGGCGAGAGCTACCGGCCGCGCTTCTTCGCGTACCTGTCGTTCTTCACCTTCGCCATGTTGATGCTGGTGACGGCCGACAACCTCCTGCAGCTCTTCTTCGGCTGGGAAGGGGTTGGCGTCGCCTCCTACCTCCTGATCGGATTCTATTACCGCAAGCCCTCGGCGGGTGCCGCAGCGATGAAGGCCTTCATCGTCAACCGGGTCGGCGACTTCGGCTTTCTCCTGGGGATCTTCGCGATCTTCTGGATGGCGGACTCGATCCAGTTCGACGTGATCCTGCCCATGGGGGCCGAGTTCGCGGAGATGACGATCACCTTCCTCGGGATGGAACTGAACGCCGCCGAGACGATCGCCTTCCTTCTCTTCATCGGCGCGATGGGCAAGTCGGCGCAGCTTCTGCTGCACACCTGGCTGCCGGACGCGATGGAAGGCCCGACGCCGGTCTCGGCCCTGATCCACGCGGCGACCATGGTGACGGCCGGTGTCTTCCTCGTCTGCCGCATGTCGCCGATCATCGAATACGCGCCCATGGCGGGCAACTTCATCATCATCATCGGCGCGACGACCGCCTTCTTCGCGGCGACGGTCGGCCTCGTGCAGAACGACATCAAGCGCGTGATCGCCTATTCGACCTGCTCGCAGCTGGGCTACATGTTCGTGGCGGCAGGCGTCGGCGTCTACTCGGTGGCGATGTTCCACCTCTTCACCCACGCCTTCTTCAAGGCGATGCTGTTTCTCGGCGCGGGCTCGGTCATCCACGCGATGCACCACGAGCAGGACATGCGGAACTACGGCGGTCTGAGAAAGAAGATCCCCTACACGTTCTGGGCCATGATGATCGGGACGCTCGCCATCACGGGCGTCGGCATTCCCACGACCTATCTCGGCTTCGCGGGCTTCTTCTCGAAGGATGCCGTGGTCGAAAGCGCCTATGCCTTCGGCGGGGACCTGGGGTCTTTCGCCTTCTGGGCGCTGATCATCGCGGCGGTCTTCACCAGCTTCTATTCCTGGCGGCTGATCTTCCTGACCTTCTTCGGCGAGGCGCGGGGCAACAGGCACACCCACGAGCACGCCCATGAAAGCCCCTGGACGATGCTGGCCCCCCTCGGCGTTCTTGCCGTCGGCGCGGTCTTCGCGGGCGTCGTCTGGTACAACTCCTTCTTCGGCAAGACCGACCAGGTCGCCACGTTCTTCGGCGTCGAGTACGCGGATGCCTATGCCGAGGGCGGGCACGGAGACGAAGCGGCCGCCGGCACGCATGGCGAGGCCGCGGCCGATACCCATGGCGAAGCGGCCGCAGACACGCATGGCGGGGAAGCCGCGGCGGCGGAGGGCCACGGGTCCGACCACCACTACGTCTTCACCAGCCCGCCCGGCGAGGGCGCGATCCATGCCGCCCCCGACAACGACGTGCTGAACGAGGCGCATTACGTGCCGCTCTGGGTGAAGTGGAGCCCCTTCGCGGCCATGATCCTCGGCTTCCTGACGGCGGTCTGGTTCTACATTCTCGATCCCACTGCACCCAAGCGCCTCGCGGCGAGCCAGCGGCCGCTGTACAACTTCCTTCTGAACAAGTGGTACTTCGACGAGGCCTACGACTTCCTCTTCGTGCGGCCCGCGCGGTGGCTCGGCCGGTTCCTGTGGAAGGGCGGCGACGGCGCGGTGATCGATGGCGGGATCAACGGGCTCGCCATGGGGATCATCCCCTTCTTCACCCGCACGCTGAACCGGGCGCAGTCCGGCTACATCTTCCATTACGCCTTCGCGATGGTGGTCGGGATCGTTGTCCTGATCACCTGGGCAAGCCTGAGCGCCGGGGGCTGAGACCGACCCATGGACAACCTTCTCTCGATCGTCACCTTCCTGCCGCTCGTGGCAGCGGTCATCATGGCGGTGTTCCTGCGCGGCGATGACGAAGCGGCGCAGCTCAACGCCAAGCGCCTCGCCTTCGCGGCGACGGCGGCGACCTTCCTCGTCTCGCTCTTCATCCTGGTGCAGTTCGACCCGAGCGACACCGGCTTCCAGCTCGTCGAGGAGACCGAATGGCTCTTCGGGCTGCAGTACAAGGTGGGCGTGGACGGGATCAGCGTTCTCTTCGTACTGCTGACCACGTTCCTAATGCCGATCACGGTCGCGTCGTGCTGGGGCGTCACGCACCGCGTGAAGGAATACATGATCGCGCTTCTCGTGCTCGAGACGCTGATGATCGGTGTCTTCGTGGCGCTCGACCTCGTGCTGTTCTACCTCTTCTTCGAGGCGGGCCTCATTCCGATGTTCCTCATCATCGGGATCTGGGGCGGCAAGAACCGGATCTACGCCGCGTTCAAGTTCTTCCTCTACACCTTCCTCGGCTCGGTGCTGATGCTGGTCGCGATGATCGCGATGTATGTCGAGGCGGGGACGACGGACATCCCGGCGCTTCTCGGCCACCAGTTCCCGACGGGCACGGTCTCGATCCTGGGTTGGCACATCGTGGGCGGGATGCAGACGCTTCTCTGGCTGGCCTTCTTCGCCTCCTTCGCGGTGAAGATGCCGATGTGGCCGGTCCACACCTGGCTGCCCGACGCCCACGTGCAGGCGCCGACAGCGGGCTCGGTGGTGCTGGCGGCGATCCTCCTGAAGATGGGCGGCTACGGCTTCCTGCGCTTTTCGCTGCCGATGTTCCCGGTCGCCTCGGACCTGATGGCGCCGCTGGTCCTGTGGCTGAGCGTGATCGCCATCGTCTACACCTCGCTGGTCGCGATGGTGCAGGAGGACATGAAGAAGCTCATCGCCTATTCGTCGGTCGCGCACATGGGTTTCGTCACCATGGGCATCTTCGCCGCGAACCAGCAGGGCATCGACGGCGCGATCTTCCAGATGATCTCCCACGGGTTCGTCTCGGGCGCACTCTTCCTCTGCGTCGGCGTGATCTACGACCGGATGCACACCCGCGACATCGACGCCTATGGCGGCCTCGTGGTGCGGATGCCGGCCTATGCGCTGGTCTTCATGCTCTTCACGATGGCGAACGTGGGCCTTCCCGGCACCTCGGGCTTCGTCGGCGAGTTCCTGACGCTGATGGGGGTCTTCCAGGTCAACACCTGGGTCGGCGTCTTCGCGGCGACCGGTGTGATCCTGAGCGCCTGCTACGCGCTCTGGCTCTACCGCCGTGTCGTCTTCGGCGACCTCATCAAGGAAAGCCTGAAGTCCATCACCGACATGGACCGGCGCGAGCGGGCGATCTTCGCGCCCCTCGTCGTCATGACCCTGCTTCTCGGCGTCTATCCGAGCCTGATCACCGACGTGATCGGACCTTCGGTCGAGGCGCTCATCACGCAATACGACCTGGCGCTCGCGGCCCACGTGCCCGACAGCCTCGTCGCCGCGAACCATTGAGGTGATCGCCATGCTCGGTCCCGATCTCGCCGTCATCCTCCCCGAAATCGTCCTGTCGCTGTTCGCGATGGGGGCGCTTCTGGGGGCGGTCTACACCTCCAAGGACGGTCTTGCGCCCGCCCTGACCTGGGGCACCGCGCTCCTCTTCGCGATCATGGGCGTCTACATCGCCATCACGGGCAACGGCGAGCGTGTGGCCTTCGAAGGGATGTTCGTCGACGACGCCTTCGCCCGCTTCGCCAAGGTGACGGTCCTGCTCTCCGCCGCCGCCGTCCTGCTGATCGGGCAGGACTACATGACGCGCAACAACCTGCTGCGGTTCGAGTATCCGGTCCTCGTGACCCTCGCCGTGGTGGGCATGATGGTGATGGTCTCGGCCGGCGACCTCATCGCGCTCTACATGGGACTGGAGCTTCAGTCGCTCGCCCTCTACGTGATCGCCTCGCTCCGCCGCGACAGCGTGCGCTCGACCGAGGCGGGCCTGAAATACTTCATCCTCGGCGCGCTCTCCTCCGGCCTTCTGCTGTTCGGCGCCTCGCTCGTCTACGGCTTCGCCGGCACGACGGAGTTCGCGGGAATCATCGGCACGGCGAAGGAAGGCGAGATGACGCTCGGCCTTCTCTTCGGTCTCGTCTTCGTCATGGCGGGCCTTGCCTTCAAGGTCTCGGCCGCGCCCTTCCACATGTGGACCCCAGATGTCTACGAGGGTTCGCCGACCGCCATTACGGCGCTCTTCGCGACGGCGCCCAAGGTCGCGGCGATGGCGCTCTTCGCGCGTGTCGTGCACGACGCTTTCGGCGGCGCGATCGGTGACTGGCAGCAGATCGTGGCGCTGCTCGCGGTCCTGTCGATGTTCGTCGGCGCCATCGCCGCGATCGGCCAGACCGACATCAAGCGCCTGATGGCCTATTCCTCGATCAGCCACATGGGCTTCGCGCTCATGGGTCTCGCCGCCGGCACGGCCGAGGGGGTCGAGGCCATGCTGATCTACATGGCGATCTACGTGACGATGAACGTCGGCACCTTCGCCTTCATCCTGTCGATGGAGAAGGACGGCCGCCACGTCACGCGCATCTCGGCGCTGTCGAGCTTCGCCAGCCGCGACGGCACCAAGGCGCTGGCACTTCTCGTCCTGATGTTCAGCCTCGCGGGCGTGCCGCCGCTGGTCGGCTTCTTCGGCAAGTACGCGGTCTTGCTGGCTGCGGTCGACGCGGGCCTCGTTTGGCTGGCCGTGGCGGGCGTCATCGCCTCGGTAATCGGCGCCTTCTACTACCTGCGCATCGTCTACCTGATGTATTTCGGGGAACCGCAGGAGGGTCTCGACGGCACGATGCCGTTCCTGCCCTACGCGGGTCTCATGGCATCGGCGGCGCTGATGCTTCTGGGGGTCATCAACCTTTTCGGGATCGAGTCCCCGGCGGCCGCCGCCGCCGAAATGCTGCTGCGCTGACATGCCGGGAGCCGTGGCGGACTGGCCCGAGGGCGTCGGCCGCCGCGTCCTGACCGAAACCGACAGCACGATGGCCGAGGCCGCGCGCCGGGCCGCCGAGACGGCCGGCCCGGAATGGACGCTCGCGCTCCGCCAGACGGCGGCGCGGGGGCGACGGGGGCGGACCTGGTCCATGCCCGAGGGGAATTTCGCCGCCTCGCTGCTCATGCGCCCCAAGGGCACAGCGGCCGAGGCCGCGCTCCGCTCCTTCGTGGCATCGCTCGCCCTGAGCGACGCGCTTCTGGACGCCGGGGCGGCGGAGGACGACATCGCGCTCAAGTGGCCGAACGACGTCCTTTTCCGGGGCGGCAAGATAGCCGGTATCCTGCTGGAAAGCGCCGGCGACGGGCGGGGCGGGGTCGCGCAGCTTGTCGTCGGCATCGGCGTGAACCTCGCCGCGGCGCCCGAGGTCTCGGCGCTCGAACCCGGTGCGGTCACCCCGGTCAGCTTCCGTGGGGAAACCGGCATCGCCATCGCGCCCGAAGCGTTCCTCGGCCTCCTCGCGCCCGCCTTCGCGCGTCACGAGGCGCACCTGGCGACCTACGGCTTCGCCCCGATCCGCACCGCCTGGCTCTCCCATGCCGCGCGGCTGGGCGAGACGATCATCGCGCGGCTTCCGGGCGAGGAGATCACCGGCACCTTCACCGACGTGGATGCCGCGGGAAACCTCGTCATGGCGACGCCGGAGGGGCGCAGGACCATCGCCGCGGCCGAGATTTTCTTCTAAGGTCCCGGTACTTCACCCAAGGGCGCAGGAGGGATGGCCCATGCTGCTTTGCATCGATTGCGGCAATACCAACACGGTCTTCAGCGTCTGGGACGGAGAGCGCTTCGTCTGCACGCTGCGCACCGCGACCGAACACCAGCGGACGGCGGACCAGTATTTCGTCTGGTTCTCTACCCTGATGGCGCACCACAAGCTGCCGGTCGAGATCACCGAGTGCATCCTCTCCTCGACGGTGCCGCGCGTGGTCTTCAACCTGCGCGTCCTGTGCGACCGGTACTTCAACTGCCGCCCGCTCGTCGTGGGCAAGCCGGAATGCCTGCTGCCCGCGATACCGCGCGTCGACGAGGGAACTCAGGTCGGCCCCGACCGTCTCGTGAATACGGCGGGTGCCTACGACCGGCACGGCGGCGACCTGATCGTGGTGGATTTCGGGACCGCCACGACGTTCGACGTGGTGGCCCATGACGGCGCCTACGTGGGCGGTGTCATCGCGCCCGGCGTCAACCTCAGCCTCGAGGCGCTGCACCACGCCGCCGCCGCGCTGCCGCATGTGGACGTGACCAAGCCCCAGCAGGTGATCGGAACCAACACGGTCGCTTGCATGCAGTCGGGCGTCTTCTGGGGCTACGTGGGTCTCGTGGGCGGCATCTGCGACCGCATCCGGGGCGAATACGACCGCCCCATGCGCATCATCGGGACGGGGGGGCTTGCATCGCTCTTCTCACAGGGCGATGTGCTGTTCGACGGGATCGAGGACGATCTGACCATGCATGGCCTGACGGTCATCCATCGATACAACAAGGACCAAGGCAGCATATGAATGACCGGAACCGGCTGATCTACCTCCCCCTCGGCGGCGCGGGGGAGATCGGGATGAATTGCTACGTCTACGGCTATGGCACCCAGGGGGCCGAGCGGCTGATCGTCGTGGACACGGGCGTGGCGTTCCCCGACATGGACGGACAGCCGGGCGTGGACCTGATCCTTCCCGACATCGACTGGCTGGCCGACCGCGCCGACCGGATCGAGGCGATCTTCATCACCCATGCCCACGAGGACCATGTCGGCGCGCTCGGCCATCTCTGGCCGCGGTTGAAGGCGCCGGTCTATTGCCGGCGCTTCACCGCCATCCACGCCATGCGCAAGCTGGAGGAAACCGGGCAGGACCCCGCCGAGGTCCGGGTAGTGGAGCCTTACCCGGCGGTCGTCGAGGCCGGTCCCTTCCGTGTGCAGTTCGCGCCCGTGAGCCATTCGATCCCCGAAAGCTCGGCTTTGGTGATCGACACGCCCGAGGGCCGCGTGGTCCATTCCGGCGACTTCAAGATCGACCATGAACCGGTCGTGGGCGAGCCCTTCGACGAGGAACTGTTCCGCGACATCGCCAATGGCGGCGTGCGCGCGGTGATCTGCGATTCCACCAACATCTTCTCGCGCCATGAAGGGCGGTCGGAAAGCCAGCTTCCCGACCCGATCGGAAAGCTGATCGCGGGCGCGAAGGGCATGGTCGTGGCGACCACCTTCGCCTCGAACGTCGCGCGGCTTAAGACGCTCGCGGATGCGGGTGTGGCCAACGGCCGCTCGATCTGCCTGCTCGGCCGCGCGATGAAGCGAATGGTGACCGCGGCGGTGGAGGCGGGTGTCCTCACCGATTTCCCCCGTACCCTCAGCCCCGAGGAGGCGACGGAAATCCCGCGCGAGAACCTCATGCTCATCGTCACGGGCAGCCAGGGCGAACGCCGCGCGGCCTCGGCCGCACTGTCGCGTGGCAGCTACCTCGGCCACGAACTGAAGGAGGGGGACCTGTTCCTCTTCTCCTCCAAGACGATCCCCGGCAACGAGGTCGGCGTGGCACGCATCCAGAACGCGCTGGCCGAGAAGGGCGTGCTGATCGTCGACGATACCGCCGGTTTCTATCACGTCTCGGGCCACGCGAACCGTCCGGACCTCGAGGCGCTCCATGATCTCCTTCGTCCGCAGATCGTGGTGCCGAACCACGGCGAATACCGGCACCTGGCGGAACATGTGCGCCTGGCCCTGTCGAAGGGGATGACGGGAATCGTCGCCGCCAACGGCTCCATGGTGGAGTTGTCGGGCAACGCGCCGCAGGTCGTGGAGCATATCGAGGTGGGCAAGACCTACCTAGACGGCTCCGCCCTGATCGGGGCGTTCGACGGTGTCATCCGCGACCGGATGAAGCTTGCGCTGAACGGGATCGTGGTCGTCGCCCTAATCGTCGACGAGGAGGACGAGATCCTCGAGGATGCCTGGGTCGCGTTGCGCGGCTTGCCCGAGGTCGGGGCGACCGGCGGGGACCTCGCACAGATGATCGAGGAGGAACTGGCTCAGACGCTTCCGCGGCTGCCGGCGAAGACCATCGACGACGACGACAAGCTGGAGGATGCGGTCCGGCGTGTCGTGCGCGAGACCTGCATGTCGGAGATCGGCAAGAAACCCGAGGTCACCGTCCTCATCAGCCGCCTGATGGCGGAGTGAGCGCGGCGCCGCCTTTCATCTTCCCGTAACGCACCTGTGGTGGGGTAGGGCGAGCGTCCTGCCCCTGACGAGGTGCCGACTTGTCGATCCTTCTGCCCGATGCGCCCCTTCCTCCGGGGGAAGAACCGGCCTGCCGACTACAGCTCGACCTGCCGGCCGAGCTTCGCGTGGCCGGGGACGCACACCCTTGCCGGGTCACGTCGCTTTCGGCATCCGGGGTGGAGATGGTGCTGTCCAACGGGCCGGCGCCGTCGGCGGCCCCGCACGCGGTGATCCATATCCCCGCGCTTGGGCTCTACCGCGCACGGCGGGCCTGGAGCGACGGCGCGCGCGCCGCCTATCTCTTCGAGTTGACCGAGTTCAGCAGGCGCGCCCTCGACGCGTTGATCCGAGACCGGTTCCCGACCTGACGCGACGGCTCAGGCCGCGTCCTCGGCATTCCCATCCGGGCCTTCCGACCCCTCGGCAGGCGTCTCGACGGGCTTCTTCGCCCGGCTGCGGCGCTTCTTGGGCGCGGGTTTCGGCGCTTCGGCCTCGGCTTCCGCTTCTGCCGCGGGTTCGGCGGGTGCCTCGGTTGCAGCCGCTGCCTCGGGGGCGGCGACTGCCTGCGGTGTGGCTTCGGTGGCCTCTTGCTCGACGGCTTCCGCGTCCGACTCCTCGGCGGTGTCGTCGTCGCTCCGCGCAGGACCGCCGCGCCGTTCGTCGAAACTCATCGCGATGAAGCCCGGAAGATGATCTCCCATGCCGACGATCCGGTTGCGGTCGCCGTTGCCATACCGTCCGCGGCCGCCGCGGTCCCGACGCGGGCGCCGGTCGTTTTCGGCCTCGACCTCGGTTGCCGGCAGCTCTTTCGCCGCTTTGGTCTCTGTCACCTCTGATGCCTGGACCGGTTCGGCCGGCGCCTCGGCGCGGGCCTCGGTTCGGGCCTCGCGCTCGGGCCGACCGCTGCGGCGGCGGCGTTTCGTCGGCGCCTCATCGCGATCCTCGGTCTCCTCGGAACGGCGGTCGCGGCGCTGCGCGCCTCCCGGCGTCCAGGGCGCCTCGACGCGCGGGATCGTCGTTTCGATCAGGCTTTCGATGGCGCTGAGATACTTGCCGTCCGCCGGCACGGCGAGCGAGATCGCCACGCCCTTGCGGCCCGCGCGGCCGGTTCGCCCGATACGGTGGACGTAATCCTCCGCATGGCTCGGCACGTCGTAGTTCAGGACATGGCTCACGTTCGGGATGTCGAGACCCCGCGCGGCCACGTCGGAGGCAACGAGGAACCGTATCGATCCGTCGCGGAACCCGTCCAGCGTGCGCGTCCGGTGGCTCTGGTCGAGGTCGCCATGAATCGCCTCGGCGTTGAAGCCATGCTTCTTGAGGGACTTCGCGACGATATCCACGTCCACCTTGCGGTTGCAGAAGATGATCGCGTTGGTGCAGGCCGGACCCTCGGCGTTGATCGTGGCGCGCAGCATCTCGCGCTTGTCCGAGGCCGCGGTGTCGCGGCGGGTCGGCGTGAACTCGATCAGCCGCTGCTCGATCGTGGCCGAGGCGCTGGCCTGACGCGCGACCTCGATCCGGGCCGGGTTCGAAAGGAAGGTGTTCGTGATCCGCTCGATCTCGGGGGCCATCGTGGCCGAGAAGAACAGGGTCTGGCGGGTGAAGGGCACCAGGCCGAAGATCCGCTCGATATCCGGGATGAAGCCCATGTCGAGCATCCGGTCGGCCTCGTCCACGACCATGACCTTCACGTCGGTCAGGATTAGCTTGCCGCGCTCGAAATGATCCAGCAGGCGGCCGGGCGTCGCGATCAGGACGTCCACGCCCTTGTCGATCAGCTGGTCCTGCTCCTTGAAGCTGACGCCGCCGATCAGCAGCGCCTTCGTCAGCTTCACGTATTTCGCGTACGTGTCGAAGTTCTCGGCCACCTGGGCCGCAAGCTCGCGCGTGGGGCACAGCACGAGGCTTCGCGGCATTCGTGCGCGGGCGCGGCCGCGGGCCAGCGCCGTGATCATCGGCAGCGTGAAGCTCGCCGTCTTGCCGGTGCCGGTCTGCGCGATGCCGAGGACATCGCGTCCCTCCAGCGCCGGGGGAATGGCGCCCAGCTGGATCGGGGTGGGGGTTTCGTAGCCTGCTTCGGCCACGGCCTTGAGAACCTTGGGGTTAAGGTTGAGGTCGGAAAAGCTCGTCATGTGCGTCCATGCTGGCCCGAAGGAACATGCCTTCGCGGCGGGAGAAGATGGAGCGCAATGGTCCGGCGCGCTCCGCGTCGTGGTCTGCGCCTATCGCAGCCTTGCCGGGGCACATAACGCAAAAGGGGGAGTGGGTCAAATTCCAAGCGGCATCGCGTTTTCGCGGCCCGTGACGCCGGATGTGCCTGTGCCTTGTCAGCCCCCGAATGCGGAAGGGTGGAGCACGGGCGCATAGCCCGCCCTGAGGGCCGCGACGGCGGGCGCGGGCGTCAGGACCGTGGCCCGGCCTTCTCGACGCGGGAGCGGGACGCCGTAGCCGCCGGGCGAAAAGGGCAGCAGCGCGTCGCCGAGGACCAGGCAGGGACGGCCATCCTTAAGGACGAACGTGCCGTCGGGCAGGCCGGCAAGCGGCGCTTCGTGCCGCTTCTGCGCGCGGGTCCGCAGGACGCGTGCCCGGTGCAGCGCCTCGTCCATCCCGGGCGCCCGTGCGGCTTCGCCCGAGGCACGGGACCAGGCTTCGCGGAACCGCAGGAAAGCCTCCCGCCGGCACTCGGCGCATGGGCGGTGCCCGGCGGCGAGCGCCACGGCCTCGTCGAGGAAGAACAGCGCCGTCCACCCCCGCGCCGGCATCGGCCCGTGATAAGTCCCGCGCGGATGGGTCAGGGTGCAGACGATCCAGTGCTTGTGCGCCCAGCGGCTTGTCCCAAACGTGCCGTCAGGGCGGTGCAGGATGCCGCGGTTGCCCGTGAAGAGCCCGCGCGCGGGGTCCGCGACGATCTCGCCCGTGGGCAGGACCCGGTTCTGGAGGCGTGGGCGCCGCATCCCGATCCCGCGATCACGTGGTCCAGACGGCCATCGCGATCCCACCGGGCGCGGTGAACTCGAACCTGCGTCCACCGGGAAAGCTGAAGATGTCGCGCGTGATCTCGGCGCCCGCGGCGCGCACACGCTCCAGAGCGGCCTCCAGATCCTCGGTGCGCAGGACGATGAGCGGCGCCCGCGCCTCGCCGCGTTCCAACCCTCCGCCCGTGCCTGCGCCCCGGATGTCGCGGTAGTCCGGCCCGTATTCCACGAATTCCCAGCCGAAGGCGGCTGCAAAGAAGCCTTGGGTTTCCTCCAGCGACGGAGAGGTGAATTCAACGTAGTCGATCGGCATGCGGGACACGGTCATGGGGCACCTTTGTGTTCACTAAATGTTCACGCTCGGCCATCCCTCCGACCATGTCAACGCATGGCTCAGACCATCAGTTCCTTCGTCGCCGACAGGGTCACGTCCGGATAGTCCCGCACCACGCGGTCGATGTCCCACTGCATCCGCGTGAGGTAGACCGGGTCGCCATCGTTGTCGGCGGCCATGTGCTGCTTGTTGGCGGCGACGAAGGCCTCGACCTTGTCCTTCGGGCCCGAGACCCAGCGCGCCGAGGTGAACTGCGACGGCTCGAAGCGGACAGGCAGGCCGTATTCGATCTCGATCCGGCTCGCCAGAACCTCGAACTGAAGCGCGCCCACGACGCCGACGATGAAGCCCGAGCCGATCATCGGCTTGAAGACCTTGGCCGCGCCTTCCTCGGCGAACTGCATCAGCGCCTTGTCGAGGTGCTTGGCCTTCATCGGGTCACCCGCGCGGCAGCTTTGCAGAAGCTCGGGCGCGAAGGAGGGGATGCCGGTGAACCGCAGGGCCTCGCCCTCGGTCAGCGCGTCGCCGATGCGCAGCTGCCCGTGGTTCGGAATGCCGATGATGTCGCCGGCCCAGGCCTCCTCGGCCAGTTCGCGGTCCGAGGCGAGGAAGAGCACCGGGTTCGTGATCGCCATGGGCTTCTTCGAGCGCACATGCGTCAGCTTCATGCCGCGCTGGAAATGGCCAGAGGCCAGCCGCACGAAGGCCACGCGGTCGCGGTGCTTGGGGTCCATGTTGGCCTGCACCTTGAACACGAAGCCGGAGACCTTGGTTTCCTCCGGCGCCACCTCGCGCGGCTCGGCGTTCTGGACCTGCGGCTCCGGCCCGTATTCGGCGATGCCGTCCATCAGCTCCTTCACCCCGAAGGAGTTGATGGCCGAGCCGAACCAGATCGGCGTCAGCGTGCCCTGCAGGAAAGCCGTGCGGTCCATCGGCGGCAGCAGCTCGCGCGCCATCTCGACCTCCTCGCGGAGCTTGTCCAGAAGTTGCGCGGGAATGTGCTCGGCAAGTTTCGGGTCGTCGAGGCCCTGCATCTTGACCGACTCGGCCACCTTGTTCCGGTCGGCGCGGTCCATCAGTTCCAGCCGGTCGTGGATCAGGTCGTAGCAGCCGAGAAACTCGCGGCCCATCCCGATCGGCCAGCTCGCCGGCGTCACGTCGATGGCGAGGTTTTCCTGGATCTCGTCGATGATCTCGAAAGTGTCCCGGCTCTCGCGGTCCATCTTGTTGCAGAAGGTCAGGATCGGCAGGTCGCGCAGGCGGCAGACCTCGAACAGCTTCTGCGTCTGGCTTTCCACGCCCTTGGCGCCGTCGATCACCATGATGGCGGCATCGACGGCCGTCAGCGTGCGATAGGTGTCCTCGGAGAAATCGCTGTGGCCGGGCGTGTCCACGAGGTTGAAGCGAAAGGCGCGCTCGGGCGTGGCGAAATCGAAGGACATGGCCGAGGCAGAAACCGAGATGCCGCGGTCCTGTTCCATCTTCATGAAGTCCGAGCGCGTGCGCCGCGCCTCGCCCTTGGCGCGCACCTGTCCCGCCATCTGGATCGCGCCGCCGTAGAGAAGGAACTTCTCGGTCAGCGTCGTCTTGCCAGCGTCCGGGTGCGAGATGATCGCGAAGGTCCGGCGTCGCGCGATCTCGGACGGGAGGGCAGGGCGGTTTGTGTGGAGCGTGTCGGGCATGGCCGCGGATATAGAGACCCCGCGCCCGGCCGACAATCGCCGTTTCGCCGGTCTCCACGCGCAGTGCCCCGGGATGCGGCGGCCGGGCTTCGGTCATCCGGTGCCCGGCTGCAATGGCCGCGAGGAGGCGCCAGCCATCTTGCCGCGCGACGCGCGCCCATCAATCAGGCCTCGTCGGGCCCCGGCGGCGGAAGGGTCTCACGCGTCTCGCCCCGGCTCGCCCGTCCAAGTCGTTCGGCCGCATCCTCGCCGGGCCCGAGGGTTGCCTCGTCGATCTCGATGTCCGCCGCGTCGCGCTGCTCGGCGCGCAGATCGCCGAGGTCGAGATCGGCCGGCAGAAGTGCCTGGGACGGCCCGGTGACCAGCATGCTCTCCACCGCGATGCCCTCGGCGAAGATGATCTCGTGCCCGTCGAAGACCAGTTGGTAGCTGTCCATGTGTCCGCCTTCCTCGCGAAGAACGGTCGTTCCGTTCACGAGGAGGCCTGCCCGCACCAGAAGCTCGGCGCGCCCCGCGCCGACCGCGTCATGGCGCTGCCAGATGAAAAGCCGGTGCTGCGGGCTCAGGCGCAGGTCGCGCGCGGTGTTGAGCGTGCCGGCCGTGATCCGCACCGGAGCCGCGGCACCCGTCGCCCGCCGCGTCTGCTGACCGATCCAGCGGATCCTGCGGGGACCGTGCAGCCGCGTGAGTAGCCGGTCGCCGACCCTCAGGTCCTCGACCAGAACCTGCCGTCCGTCATCCATCGTCAGGTGGGTTCCGGCAAGGAAACTCGCCGAGGCTATGTCCGCGAAGCGACCCGGCGCGCTCCCGGTCTCGCAGTCCAGCAACTCGTACTCCGTATCCGGCCGAAGCGCGGCAAGCGGCAGCAGCAGCCGCTCCGCCTCCTCCTCCTCCTCCGGCCGCCCCAGATCAACGAGGAGGATCTCGACGGCCCGCCCGTCCCGGCCCATGAACATGGCGCATGCTGCAATCGCGATCGGGGCACCCGGTCGGCCGATCTCCGAGCTGTCGGCGACGCAGGCCCCGGACGGGATGCCGGGACCGCCATCCGCGATCGCCAGCCGGCTCATGACGGCACTGCGCGGGAGGCGGTAGGTGTCGCCGGGCACCGCGGCCTCTCCGATGCCGATGGGATCGCCCTGGTTTGCGCCCGAGACCGCGCGGAACGCCGTCGCCGGATAGGCGTCGAAGCGGAACAGGGCGGTGTGGCGCGTCATGGGCATGGCCCCCCGGTGGCTTCTGACGGCCTAGGCCGCGGCGGGCATTCCGGTCAAGGCTGGCCGTGCCCGCGGAGGGCTGCTATCGGGGGGCCAAACCGACAAAGGGGAGTTAGCTTGCCATGGATCTGGGTATCAGGGGACGGCGCGCGCTGGTTTGCGCCTCATCGAAGGGACTGGGGCGCGGCTGCGCCGAGGCGCTGGCGGCCGAGGGTGTCGACCTCGTCCTGAACGCGCGCGGCGCCGAGGCGCTCGAGGCGACGGCCGAGGCGATCCGCGCGGCCCACGGCGTCGAGGTGACGGCGGTCGCCTGCGACATCACCACCGAGGAAGGCCGCGCCAAGGTCCTCGCCGCGGCGGGCGACATCGACATCCTCGTGACGAATGCAGGCGGCCCGCCGCCGGGCCTGTGGTCCGACTGGGACCGGGACGATTTCATCAAGGCGCTCGACGCCAACATGCTGACGCCGATCGCGCTGATGACCGCGCTTCTGCCCGGCATGATCGACCGGGGATGGGGCCGGGTCGTCAACATCACGTCGCAGTCCGTCAAGGCGCCGATCCCGGCCTTGGGCCTGTCGAACGCGGCGCGCACCGGGCTGACGGGGTTTGTCGCCGGCACCGCGCGGCAAGTCGCGGCCAAGGGCGTGAACATCAACAACCTCCTGCCCGGCTCGCATGACACCGACCGCGTCATCGCGCTGGAGACGGGCGTGGCGAAGGCGCAGAACGTGTCGATGGAAGAGGCGCGCAAGATCCGGCTGTCGGCCATCCCCACGGGTCGCTACGGCACCATCGAGGAATTCGGGGCGATGTGTGCGTTCCTCTGCTCGGAGCACGCGGGCTTCATCGTGGGGCAGAACGTCCTGCTCGACGGCGGCCAGACCAACGCCACGATCTGACGGGCGGCAACGGAATGTCCGAGGGCGGCTTCTCCCTCAAGGACCAGCTCTTCAACGCCGACACCCTCGGTCAGCTCGCCGCCGAATACGCGGCCGGGCTGCCGGGGTTCCCGGCAGAGGCTTTCCTCGACCGGGTGCTGAAGGGACTGGCGGAGCGGACGCTGCTCGACCGGATCGACTGGATCGCGGACTGCCTCGAGCCCCATCTCGCCCCGGATTTCCCCACCATGGCCGACCAGCTGGAGGCGGCGATGCCGCCTCCGCTCGACCCGACGCGGAGCGATAATGACTTCGGTCAGTTCATCCACGCGGTCCCGGGCGTGCTTGCCGTCCGCCACGGGATGAGCGTGGCGCATCTGCCGCGCGCGCTCGACCTCCTCGAGGCCGCCACAAGGCGGTTTTCCATGGAGTTCTACATCCGCCCCTTCCTCAATGCCTTTCCCGATCCGGTCATGTCCCGGCTTCATTGCTGGACGGGGCACGAGAACTACCACGTCCGCCGCCTCGTGAGCGAAGGCACCCGTCCCGCGTTGCCATGGGCGAAGCGGATCGAGGTCGATCCGATGGGCATGCTGCCGCTTCTCGATGCGCTGCACGCCGATCCCGCGCGCTATGTCACGCGCTCGGTCGCGAACCACCTGAACGACCTTGCGAAGATCGACGCGGGCCGCGTGGTCGAGATGCTGCGCGGCTGGCACGGGGAAGGGCGGCAGGCGCGGGCCGAGCTGGACTGGATGACGCGCCACGCGCTGCGCACCCTGGTAAAGCAGGGGCATCCCGACGCCATGGCGACGCTTGGCTACGACCCGCATGCGGAGGTCGAGGTGGCGAGTTTCGGGGTTGAACCGGTCGCCCCGCGGATCGGGAGTGCGGCCACCCTGTCGGCCACGCTCACGGCGCCGCGCGAGACGCCGGTCCTCGTCGACTACGTCGTCTGGTTCCGCCGCCCAGGTGGGCGCGAGAGCGCAAAGGTCCACAAGCTGAAGATCGCGACGCTCCGCGCGGGCCGTCCGCTGACATTGCAGAAGGTCCATCGGTTCAAGGGCGACGCCACGACCTATTCGCTGGTGCCCGGTCCCCACCGCGTCGCGTTGCAGGTGAATGGCGTGATCCGGGCCGAAACGGTGATCGACCTGCGGCCGGAGTGACTTCTTGCCACCATAGGGCGAGCCTGCTACCTGCCAAACCCGATTGAAACAATCGGTCATTGGCGCACCCATGCTCAACCCGCCACGCCTCGAGGTCGACCGCATCCGCTGCCAGTTCGATGGCCGCGACGTGGTGCGCGACGTCTCGTTCCGCGTGGGCGCGGGCGAGATCCTGTGCCTCCTCGGTCCGTCGGGCTGCGGCAAGTCCACCGTGCTCCGGACCATCGCCGGGATCGAGCGGCAGACGGCGGGCCGCATTCTCGCCGACGGCGCGGTCCTGTCCGACGACGTGGATCACCTGCCGCCCGAACGGCGCAGCGTCGGCCTCATCTTCCAGGACTTCGCGCTGTTTCCGCATCTCAGCGTGGGGCAGAACATCGCCTTCGGCCTGTCCGGCAGTCGCGCGGACGTGCAACGGCGCGTGACCGAGCTTCTCGACCGGGTGGACCTGCGTGGCTATGCCGACAAGGCGCCGCACATGCTGTCGGGCGGCGAGCAGCAGCGCGTGGCGCTCGCCCGCGCCATGGCACCGCGTCCGCGCATCATGCTGATGGACGAGCCCTTCTCGGGCCTCGACAACCGGCTGCGCGACGGCATCCGCGACGAGACGCTCCAGCTTCTGAAAGACGAGGGGACGGCGGTGGTGCTTGTCACCCACGAGCCCGAGGAGGCCATGCGGATGGCCGACCAGATCGCGCTGATGCGCGGTGGGCGGATCGTACAGGTCGGCGCGCCCTACAACGTTTACAACGCGCCCTGCGATCAGGCGGCGGCGGCGTTCTTCAGCGATATCAACGTGGTGACGGGCACGGTGCGCGGCGCGCTGACGACCACGGCCTTCGGCGAGTTCCTTGCGCCCGGACATGCCGACGAAAGCGTGGTCGATATCGTCTTTCGGCCGCAGCACGTGAAGATCGACTTCGACCGTGGCGGGCGGGGCCCGAACCCGACGCCGCAGGATGGCACGCCCGCGCGCGGCGTGGTGCAGCGCGCCCGTTTCATGGGACATGAAAGCCTCGTGGAATTCGTGATGGATTTCGACGGGCGCACGCTCAAGGCCACGGTGCCGAACGTCTTCCTGCCCAAGGCCGGCACCCCGCTCTGGCTGTCGGTGCGGCGCGACCGCTGTTTCGTTTTCCCGCATCGCGACTGAGGCCGGGACATGCGCCGAGCGGCGCGACGGCGGCCGGTTCCGGCACGGCCCACCGGTTCTGCCCTTGCGGGGACAGGGCCGGAGCCTGTAAACGGAAGACCGCCCCCATCTTTTCATTTGGGGCTTTGATCTCCCGGGACGAGACCATACCTATGGGAGACAGAATGCTGTCACAGGCGGTGTGCGGGACGCCGGAGGCGCGCGCGGCCGCGGAGGGAGACGAACATGCTCAACAACATCGGACCGGCAGGCCTCCTGCTGATCGCGGTCGTGGTTCTCGTGCTCTTCGGCCGGGGCAAGATCGCAAGCCTCATGGGCGAGGTCGGCAAGGGGATCACGGCCTTCAAGCGCGGCGTGAAGGACTCGACCGACGAGATCGAGAACGCGTCCAGCGCGGCGGACGGGGGCACGGCCCGCGACGTCACGCCGGAACGCGAGCGCGACAACGCCTGATCCCGCCCGGACCTGCCCGACCGTGCACCGGGTCGATTCACTGAGGGGCCACGGCGATGCCTGATATCGGCTGGATGGAATTGCTCCTGATCGGCATCGTCGCGCTGATCGTCGTGGGGCCCAAGGACCTGCCGATCATGTTCCGGCGGCTCGGTCAGTTCACGGGGCGCATCCGTGCGATGGCGCGCGACTTCCAGCGCGCCATGGACCAGGCCGCGGACGAAAGCGGCATGACCGAGCTCAACCGCGATCTCCGCAAGGCGGCAAGCTATACGCGGAACCCCGCGAAGGCCGGCAAGGACGCGCTGAAGGACGCCTTCGGCGATCTCGACATCGAGAAGTATCCCGAAGGCAGCCATACGCGCGAGGCTGCCGAAAAACGCAACGCCGCCGCCGCCACCGCGCGCGAGAAGGCCGAGGCGCTGAAGGCGGCGCGCAGCGAGGCCGCTGCGCCCGCGGCGGCGCCTGCCTCGCCCGCGGCCG
>NZ_JAOPHT010000016.1 GCF_025515305.1 Roseicyclus sediminis | reverse complement strand
CCGCGCGGTCGACGGCAGGGTCGATCTGGGAGGCCACGATGGCCCGAAGACCGCCGCCGTAATCCTCCAGTTCCTCGGGCTGCACCCCGATGAGGCAGAGCCGCTCCGGGCAGCATCCCTTGAGCTGCGCCGTCGCGATCACGTCCTGGAAGCCGGTCTGGTGCAGGCTCATCTTCTTGGCGCCCATGAAGGCGGGCACCTGGTCGTTCTCGACGATCTTCATCATGCCGGGGGGCAGGCCGTAATCGACCGCATCGAAGACCAGAAGGTTCCGCGCCTCCTCCATGAACGGGAGGAGGTAGAGACCTTGTGTGCCGCCATCGAGCAGCCGCACCTCGGGTCCGAACGCGAAGCGCTCGGCCATGCGCTCGACGCAGCGCACGCCAAAGCCTTCATCGGCCCACAGAAGGTTACCGATGCCGAGGATGAGGGTTGTATCAGGCATTCGCGTCTCCCGGCCGCGGGGTCCATCGCGCTCGTCCGGCGCGTTTCCGCCCGACTGGCCGCGATCCGGTCGATCCATCGCGCAACTGGCCGGTTGCTTATCAGTAATCGCGCTTAAGTTGTGCGAAATTGATCTGGATCAAGCACTGGTGGAGAGTTGCCCTGCCATCGCGTGGTTTTGCGCTGCCGGGTGGACTTGGGCCTTGGTGTAGAGAAAATGGCGCCCGGGCGGTCTGCGTCGCCCGGGCGCCTGCCCCTCGTGTCCGGCGGACGATCGCATGTCGTCCTGCCTTTGCCGCGGCCGGCTTCATCCGGCCGATCATCCTTGCCGCGGCCGGCTTCAGTCCGGCCGGTCGTCCTTGCCGCGGCCGGCTTCAGTCCGGCCGGTCGTCCTTGAACGTCCGGTGCCCCGAGATCATGGTCGAAACCATGGACTGACGGGACATGATGTCCTCGCGGATGGCGGCGTAGACGTGGATGATCATGAAGACCACGATCGCCCACATGCCGAGCTGGTGGACCTGGTGAAGCGCCTGGCTGTTGCCGACAAGCGGGATGACCCAGCCGAACATGCGGTCCGCCCAGGAGCCATGCCCCAGCCCCTCGGAGTAGAGCGCGAAGCCGGTGACGATCATGAAGGTGATCCCCATCGTCATGAAGAAGAACATCGCGATCTGCGCCAGCGGGTTGTGGCCGATGTATTTCTTCGGCTCCTTCTCGAGGAAGAGATACCAGCGCAGCTCGAACATCACTTCCTTCCACCAGCGCGCATTCCAGACCGGCAGGATGAAAAGCTGCTTTGCATGGTGGTTGCCCACGAAGGCCCAGTAGATCCGCCCCAGAAAGCCGATCGTCATCACGAAGGCGGCGGCGAAATGGGCGAAGCGGATGTAGCCGAAGGTGAACTGCTGCGTCGCCTCGCCGATCATCATGGTCGGCGGGGGATTGGCGATCAGGTAGCCGGTGATGCAAAGGACCGTGATCGCGGCGGCGTTGATCCAGTGCCAGAGCCGGACGGGCGCCTCGTAGACATAGACCGAGGTGCGCCTGCGGATGCTCTCCAGATCCTCGGCCGTGGCGTCGCCCGTCAGCCGCGAGGCCGGCAGGATGTCGAGGTCCGGCCGCGCCTGGTGGATCGAGGTCGAGCGGATCGGCTCGTCGTCGGCGGTGGTGTCCTTCATTCCTCCTTCCTCCGGGCCCGGGCGCGGCGACGCGTGAGCAAGCCGCCGAGCGCCACGACACAGAGGCCGGCGAGGCCGAGCGTGACGGCGAGGTGCGGCAGGTCCGCGATCCAGTGGGTCGCAGCCGCCGCGTCATGGCCCGGATGGGCCATGAGCGGTGTGGCGAGGCCCGTGAGGAGCGCGGCAAGGGACAGGTGTTTCATCGGTGGCACTCCTTCTCAGCGGACCTTGACGGTCGTCAGTTCATGGCCGTCGGGCGACATCACATGGGTGGAACAGGCAAGGCAGGGGTCGAAGCTGTGCAGCGTGCGCAGGATCTCGACCGGTTCCTCGGGGCGTTCCATCGGCGTGCCCAGAAGGCTCGCCTCGAAGGCCCCGATATTGCCGGCGCTGTCGCGGGGGCTGCCGTTCCAGGTCGTGGGAACCACGCACTGGTAGTTCTCGATCCGGCCGCTCTCGATCGTGACCCAGTGGCCGAGCGCGCCGCGCGGCGCCTCGGTGAAGCCGACCCCGCGGGTGGAGGTGGGCCAGGTCTCGGGCTCCCAGCGCTCGATGTTGGCGGTCGACTCGTCGCCGTTGCGGATGTTGGCGATGAGCTTGTCGAAGAAGTGCCGCTGCAGGTCGGCACAGTACTGTGCCTCGAGCGCGCGGGCCGCCGTGCGGCCGAGCGTCGAGAACAGCGCCTCCACCGGCAGGTCCATCGTGCGCAGAAGGCCCGTGACCTGGTCGGTGATCTGCTCGTGCCCGCTTGCGTAGCCGACGATGTAGCGGGCCAATGGGCCCACCTCCATCGCGTGGCCGCGCCAGCGCGGCGCCTTGATCCACGAGTACTTCGCCGCCTCGTCGATCTCGCGGATATGCGTCCGCTCGCCGACCGTGTTGGGGCCAAGCTCGAAGCGCGCCTGCGTGACGCCGTCCCAGGGATGCTTGCCCACGCCCGGTTCGCCGTAGTCGTACCAGGAATGATCGACGAATTCCTGCACCTGCTCGGGGTCGCGGATGTCGACCTCGTGGACGGTGGACAGGTCCCCGTTGATGATCGCGCCGCGCGGCAGGTGAAGCTGCTCGGCGTCGAAGTTGTTGGCGTGCTCCGGGATGTCCCCGTAGCTCAGCACCGCCTGGGACGAGAGCCCCCCGCCATGCAGCCAGTTGCGGTAGAAGCCGCCGATGGCGACGACATCGGGGATGTAGACGTTGCGCACGAACTCGTCGCAGAGGTTCAGGATCGTGGAGACCTGGTTCAGGCGCTCCATGTTGATCGCGCCGACCGCGCCCGTGGAATGGACGTTGATCGGGCAGGGCACGCCGCCCACCAGCCAGTTGGGGTGCGGGTTCTTGCCGCCGAAGATCGTGTGGACCTTCACGATCTCCTTCTGCAGGTCCAGCGCCTCGAGGTAGTGGGTCACCGCCATCAGGTCCGCCTCGGGCGGCAGGAGATAGGCCGGGTTGTCCCAGTATCCGTTGCGGAACAGGCCCAGCTGACCGGACTCCACGAAGGAGCGGAGCCGGTTCTGCACGTCCCGGAAGTAGCCGGGCGAGGACATGGGATGGTTCGGACCCACCGCCTGCTGCAACTCGGAGGTCGCCCGCGGATCGGCGCGGAGCGCGTTGACCGGGTTCACCCAGTCGAGCGCGTGCAGGTGGTAGAAGTGCACAATATGGTCATGCACCTGCAGGTTCAGCTGCATGATGTTGCGGATCGAGTTGGCGTTGTCGGGGATGGTGATCCCCAGCGCGTCCTCGACCGCCCGCACGCTCGTCAGGGCATGGGTGCCCGTGCACACGCCGCAGATCCGTTCGGTGAAGGCCCAGGCGTCGCGCGGGTCGCGGCCGCGCAGGATCACTTCCAGCCCGCGCCACATGGTCCCGGTGGAGACCGCGTTGCGGATGACGTTGTCCTCGTCGACGTTCACCTCGCAGCGCATGTGCCCTTCGATCCGCGTGACCGGATCGACGACGATGCGCTGGCCCGCGGTGTCGAGCGAGAAGCCGTTGGGGGTTTGGACGACCATGGGTTACGCCTCCTCGCTGGCGGCTTCCTGCCGCTTGACCTGTGCCGATTTGAGGGCGCTGACCGCGGCATGGAGCGCGACGCCCCCGCCGACGAGCCCCGCCGCCGCCATGCCGACCTCGCCGGCATTGGCCTCGACGCCGAACTGGGTGAGGTCGGTCACGCGCTCGTAGAAGCTGCCCTGGTCCCAGAACCCGTCCTCGGAGCAACCGATGCAGCCGTGGCCGGACTGGATGGGGAAGGACACGCCCTCGTTCCAGCCGATGGTCGAGCAGGCGTTGTAGGTGGTCGGCCCCCGGCAGCCCATCTTGTAGAGGCAGTAGCCGCGGCGCGCGTTCTCGTCGTCCCAGGCCTCGACGAACTGGCCCGCGTCGAAATGGGCGCGGCGGTAGCACTTGTCGTGGATGCGCTGGCCGTAGAACATCGCCGGCCGGCCCTGGCGGTCGAGCTCGGGCAGGCGCTGAAACGTCAGCATGTAGGTGATGACGCCGGTCATGACCTCGGCGATGGGCGGGCATCCGGGCACGCGGATGATCGGCTTGTCGGTGATGACCTCGTGCACGGGCGTCGCCCGCGTCGGGTTCGGGTGCGCCGCCTGCACGCAGCCGTAGGAGGCGCACGCGCCCCAGCTTATGATCGCCTGCGCACCCTCGGCGGCATGGCGCAGCTTCTCGACGAAGGGCCGGCCGCCCGTGATGCAGAACATCCCGTCCTCGTTCAGCGGCGGATTGCCCTCGACGGCGAGGATGTAGTTGCCGTGATACTCGCGGATCACGTCCTCCATCGCCTGCTCGGCCTGGTGACCGGCCGCGGCCATGAGCGTGTCGTCGTAGTCGAGCGAGATCATCGACAGGACCACGTCCTTCACCAGCGGATGGGCCGAGCGGATGAAGCTTTCCGAGCAGCAGGTGCATTCGAGACCGTGGAGCCAGATCACCGGCGTCCGGGGGCGTGTCTCCATCGCATGGGCGATCTGTGGCACGAAGGCGGGGCCGAGCCCGAGCGCGGAGGCGGTCAGCGTGCAGTACTTCATGAAGCTCCGCCGGGTGATCCCCTGGCGGCGCATGACGTCGTAGAAGGTCTCGAGCTGGGGCAAAGATCGGCCCTCCCTGCCAATGAAGGCGCACCGGAGGTCCCTGTCTCGCTGGCGCGCGGCTTGCGTGATGGAAAAGGAGTGACGCACAACCCCTGCGTGTCCTAGGGGCAGGGTCGCGCCCAAAGTGCGACAATTTAGCATAACGATTTCAGTCGTTTATTTGTCAATTTGATCTGGATCAAATTGCGCGTCCGGTGAGGGCGCGACCGGATTTCAACCAAGTTGGAAAGCCGGTTACCGCCCCGCCATCGCCCGTGCCTCGGCCTGTGCCATCGCCACCAGCGCCTGCCCGAGCGCGAGGCCGCCGTCGTTCGCAGGCGTCTCGCGGTGGTGCAGGACGGGGATTCCGGCGAGCGCCGCGATCGTCAGGTCGAGCAGAAGCGCGTTCTGGAAACAGCCCCCGGAAAGGACCACGGCACGTGCGTCGCCCGACCCCACCGCGCGGCGTGCGACGTCCGCGAAGGCCCGGGCGAGGGCGGCATGGAACCCATGCGCCAGGCAGGCCGGATCGGCGGACTGCAGGGTTTCGGGATCGAAGAGCGGTGCCGGGTCGATGACGCCGTCATCGACGGGCAGGGCGACGGGATGCCGCGTGCTCCCCGTCAGCGCCAGCGCCTCGAGCGCCATCGCTGCCTCGCCCTCGAAGCTCAGGACCTCCGGCGCGATCCCGAGGAAGGCGGCATAGGCGTCGAAGAGCCGCCCGGCGGAGGAGGAGAGCGGCGCGTTGGTGCCCAGTGCCGCGGCTTTGCGGAGCGTGGCAAGCGGCTTGCCGGCGAGCCGCGCCTCCGCCTCGTCCGCGCGCCCCGCGTCGTCGAGCCGCGCAAGCAGGTTCCGCCACGGCATCCGGCCCGCCGCGTCGCCGCCGATCAGGGGCACCGGCTTCAGCCATGCGCGCCGGCTGACCCGTTCATAGTCGCCGATCAGCACTTCGCCGCCCCAGATCGTGCCGTCCGCCCCAAGGCCGAGCCCGTCCAGGATGATCCCCGCCACCGGTCCCCCGTCACGCGGCCAGAGGTGTTCGCCGAGGCAGGCGGCGAGGTGTGCGTGGTGGTGCTGCACCGCCACGAGGGGCAGGTCCAATTCCTCCGCGACACCGCGCGCGAGCCCGGTGGCGCGGTATCCCTTGTGCAGGTCCGCCGCGATCAGGGTGGGCGCATGATCGAAAAGGTCGCGGTAGTCGGCCACGGCCTTGCGCGCCTCGGCGAAACTCAGCGCGTCGTCGAGATCTCCGAGGTGATGCGACAGAAGCGCCTGACCCGTCTTCGCCAGGCAGATCGCGCCCTTCAGGTCGCCGCCCGTGGCAAGGGTATCCGGCGCCGCCTCGAACCCGGGGGGCAGGGGGAGGGTGCCCGGCACCCGCCCGCGCCCCCGGCGCAGGACCATCGGGCCATGGGGCGTCACGCGCTCGACGCTGTCGTCGAGGCGGCGGCGGATGTCGCGGTCGTGGAGCACGAGCGCATCGGCGAAACGCAGGAGCTTTGCGCGCGCCTCGTCGTTGCCGATCACCTGCGGCTCGCCCGAGAGGTTGCCGGAGGTCATGACGAGCGGGACATCGAGGCGGTCGAAGATCAGGTGGTGCAGCGGCGTGTAGGGCAGCATCCAGCCCAGCGTCGGCTGGCCGGGAGCCAGGCCATCGGGAAGCCGCGCGCCGGATCTCGGGAGAAGAACGATCGGCGCGGCCGCGTCGGTCAGGCGGGCAAGCTCGGCTTCGTCCGGCGCCGCGTGACGGCGCAGGATATGCAGCGGCGCCATGAGGGCCAGGGGTTTCGCCGGGCGCCTCTTGCGCTCCCTGAGCCGGCCGATCGCCCCGGCGTTCGTCGCGTCGCAGGCGAGGTGGAAGCCCCCGATCCCCTTGATGGCTAGGATCTGGCCATCGGCAAGTCGCCGCGCGGCCTCCGCCAGCGGGTCGGTGTCGAGCGCCACGCCCCCCGCTTCCACCCAGGCGCGCGGACCGCAGGCGGGGCAGGCCACGGGCTGCGCGTGAAACCTTCGGTCACCCGGATCCTCGTATTCCGCACGGCAGGCGGGGCACATCTCGAACGCCGCCATCGAAGTCTGCGCGCGGTCGTAGGGCAGCCGGTCGAGGATCGACAGGCGCGGCCCGCAATGGGTGCAGTTGGCGAAGGGATAGCCATATCGGCGGTCGGCGGGATCGCGGATCTCGGCAAGGCAGTCGGGGCAGGCGGCGGCGTCGGGCGTGACGCGCGTGCGTGCCCCGACCCCCGTCGAGGCGGCGATCAGGAAGCCTTGCGGCGGCACGGGAAAGGCGAAAGGCGCGGTTTCCACGCCATCGACGCGGGCGAGCGGCGGGGCTTTTGCCCGGAGGTCGTCCAGAAACGCCGCTGTGGCACCGCGCGCGTGGATCAGGACGCCCTCGGGGTCGTTGAGCACCGAGCCCGTGACCCCGTGCGCCTGCGCCAGCTGCCAGACGAAGGGGCGAAAGCCCACGCCCTGCACCTGTCCGCGGATGCGGATAGCAAGGTCCGGCAAGGGCGGGGCGTGCGTCATGGGCCTGTCTCCGCCCGCAACGCTAGCCTCGGCACGATGCGCCGGGAAGGGGGTGATCGCCCGGCCCTAGTCGGCGTCCATGGTGATGACGGGCTCCATCCGGTCGAGGATGTCCGCGGCGAGGTGGCACTTGATCTGGTGCCCCTCGGCCAGCGTCCGCATCGGCGGGATCTCCGTTTCGCAGAGGTTGCCCGGAACGTCCTTTTTCCAGCGGCACCGCGTCTGGAACGGGCAGCCAGGCGGCGGGTTCATCGCCGAGGGGATGTCGCCCTCCAGCACGATGTGCTGCTTCTTCACCGAGGTGTCGGCGATGGGAACGGCCGACAGGAGCGCCTCGGTATAGGGATGGTAGGGCGGCGAGAAGACCTGGTTCGTCTCGCCGATCTCGACGACGTGGCCGAGATACATGACCATCACCCGGTCCGAGAGATAGCGCACGATGGAAAGATCGTGGCTGATGAACAGAAGCGTGGTCTTCTCGTTGCGCTGGATCTCCATCAGGAGGTCGGTGACCGCCGCCTGCACGGAGACGTCGAGCGCGGACACGGGCTCGTCGGCCACGACGATCCGCGCGCCGCCCGCAAAGGCGCGCGCAATGCCAACGCGCTGCTTCTGCCCGCCCGAGAGCTGGCGCGGCATGCGCTCGGCGAAGGCGCGGGGCAGTTTCACGAGGTCGAGCAGTTCCAGCATCCGCTTCCGCCGATCATCGTCGTTCTCGCCGATGCCGAAGACTTCCAGCGCCCGGATGATCTGGCGGCCCACCGTCATCGAGGGATTGAGCGTGTCGAAGGGGTTCTGGAACACCATCTGGATCGACGACACGGTGCCGGTATCGCGGTTCTCGATGGGCGTGTTCTCGATCCCCAGGTTGTCGAGGAAGACGTGGCCGTCCGTGGCCGTCTCCAGCCCCATCAGCACCTTGGCCAGCGTGGACTTGCCGCAACCGGATTCGCCCACGATGGCGAGCGTCTCGCTTTCGCGGGCCTCGAAACTGATGGTCTCGTTGGCCTTCACGACGCGGGTCTCGCCGCCGCCGAACATCTTGTTGGCCGAGACCTCGTAGTACTTCTTGAGGTTTTCGACGCGCAGAACCACGTCGCCCTTTTCGGTGCGCTCGGTGCTCTGGCTGGCCTCCACCGCCGCGTTCCAGTCGATCTCCTCGAAGCGGAGGCACCGTGTCTCGTGCCGGTCGTTGCCGGGGACGCGCGACATCGGGATGTCCTGCGCGTCGCAGCGGCCGGCCTCGAAATAGTCGCAGCGTGGGCCGAAGTTGCAGCCCGAGGGACGCTCGTGCGGCAGCGGGAAGTTGCCCGGGATGGCCTTCAGGGGCCGCGCGTTCTTGTCGGCGCCCGGCAGCGGGATCGAGCGGAACAGCGCCTGGGTGTAGGGGTGCTGCATCTTGTCGAAGACATCCTCGATCGAGCCCGTCTCGACCGCCTCGCCCGAATACATCACGCAAAGCCGGTCGCAGGTTTCCAGCACGAGGCCGAGGTTGTGCGAGATGAACAGCATCGAGGTGCCGTACTTGCGGCCGAGGTCCTTCACGAGGTCGACCACGGCGGCCTCGACCGTCACGTCGAGCGCGGTCGTCGGCTCGTCCAGGATCAGAAGCGAGGGGTTCGCCATCAGCGCCATCGCGATGACGATGCGCTGCTGCTGGCCGCCCGAAAGCTGGTGGGGATAGCTCCTCAGCATGCGCTCGGGGTCGGGCAGGCGCACGTCGCTGACGACCTCGAGCGCGCGCTGCCAGGCTTCCTTCTCGCCGATGCCCTCGTGGATCATCGGCACTTCCATCAACTGGCGGCCGATCTTCATCGCGGGGTTCAGCGAGGCCATCGGCTCCTGGTAGATCATCGCGATCTCGCGGCCGCGGATTTTCCGCAGCTCCTCGGCGGACATGTCGTTGAGGTTGCGGCCCTTGAACTTGATCGACCCGCCGACGATCCGCCCGTTCACGCCGAGGTCCTGCATCACGCCGAGCGCCACGGTGGACTTGCCGCAGCCCGACTCGCCCACGAGGCCCATCGCTTCGCCCGGCATCACCTTGGTGGAGAAGTCCATGACGGCGGGGATCTCGCGCAGGCGCGTGAAGAAGGAGATCGAGAGGTTCTCGATTTCGAGGATCGGGCCATCGTAGCGTTCGGGGACGACGGCGTTCGTTTCTGGGGCTTGATCGAGCATGTCCTGTCTCCCATTGGCCCGGGTCCGGGCCGCGGTCCCTTAGTCGGTGTGTCCGCCGCACGGCGGCGCGGGCGGTGAGGCGGCTTCGGCCAGGCGGGCCGTCTCGAGAAGTGCGGGGTCGAAGTGCAGCGCGCAGACAAGTTCGCTCTCGGAGGCGAGCGCGAGGGCCATGGCGCCGGCGTCCAGACCGTACTGCGCCGCGAGCTCGAGACGGTGGCCCACGCCGATCCGCGCCGTGCTGAGCATGGCGTCGAGCTGGGCCGGGGGCGGGCAGTGCAGCGCCTCGGCGGCGATCCGCAGGTAGACGCGCGAGGAAAGGTCGGCGTCCCCGGCGTGGTTCACCCCGAGCCCCGCGCGGGTAGCGTCGAGGGCCGCGCAGTAGAGCGCGGGCTGCCAGATCGGCTGGGACGCGGCAAGCGTCGTCGGCACCACCGCGAGAAGGGCGGCGGCGGCATGGGGCAAGACCTTCTTGCGAAGGTTCCGCCCCGTGCGCCTATCCGTCCGAAGTCCCGGCATCAGTCCTTCAGGCTCTCTTCGCGCAGGCCGTCGGCCAGGAGGTTGAGGCCGAGCACCAGGCTCATCAGCGCCAGCGCGGGCGGCAGGGCCGGGTGCGGGTAGATCGTGAGAAGCCTGCGGCCCTCGTTGATCGTCGAGCCCCAGTCCGGGCTCTCGGGGCTGACGCCGAGGCCGAAGAAGCCCAGGGTTCCCAGAAGGATCGTCGTGTAGCCGATCCTCAGGCAGAAATCGACGATCAGGGGCCCGCGCGCGTTCGGCAGGATCTCCCACAGCATGATGTACCAGGGGCCCTCGCCCCGGGTCTGGCCCGCCGCCACGTAGTCCCGCGTCTTGATGTCGAGCACGATCCCCCGGACGATCCGGAACACCGTGGGCGAGTTCACGAACACCACCGAGACGAAGACGATCAGGATGTTCCCGGGCATCGAGATGATGCCAAGCGGATCGGCGTTGAACGCGAGGCCGGAATAGAGCCAGAAGCCGATCACCAGGGAAATCGAGATGTAGAGAAGGCGCTTCTGCGGCTGCATGTGATAGCGCGAGTTCCACAGGACCACGAAGAAGATGATCGGAAAGAGGAACAGGACCGCCGCCATCGCCGTGGGAATGCCCGCCGCCACGATTTCTGGCGTGACCAGCAGGTAGAACAGGAGGATCACCGGGAAGGCGAGGACGAGGTTCGCGATGAAGGTCAGGAGCGTGTCGAGCCGCCCGCCGAAATATCCCGCCGGAAGGCCCAGCGTGATCCCCACCATGAAGGCGAAGAGCGTCGCCGCCGGCGCGATCTTCAGCACCTCGCGGGCCCCCATGACCATCCGGCTGAACACGTCGCGGCCGAGGTTGTCGCCGCCCAGGATGTAGAGCGGAAAGTCGCCCTCGTCCGGGCTCGGCAGGAAGCTTCCCGGTACTTCGTTGCGCATCTGGCTGATCACGTCGATGGGGCCGTGGGTGATAATCAGGTCGGCGAAGATCGCCGAGAACATCCAGAACATCACGAGGCCGAAGCCCACCATGCCGATCGGGCTGTCGAAGAGCTTGCCGTAAAGGCCGAGCTTGCGCTTGAAGCGGATCGAGAGCGCGAACATGACGATCAGCGCGATCCAGACCGGAAGGAAGCGCTGGCCCATGGCGCCGATGATGCCCTTCTGCTCGTACTCGGGAAGGGTCAGGCCGCCGATGACGAAAAGCGCCCAGCAGGCCAGGAACAGCAGCACGGAGTATTTCATCGCCATCAGCGCGTAGTCGACCGGCGTGCGGTTGATCGTCAGCGTGTGGTCGGGGTTGATCTGCACCTCGCCGGCGCGAAGGCCGACGAGGTTCATGGCGAAGTTGGCCACGACGCCGGCGAAGAACACGACGACGGCCGCGAGCATCAGCGGGTTCAGGAAGGCCCCGAAGCTGCCGGTCCAGGTGATGGGTTCCATTGACGAGACCTCCGGGGCTCAGGAAATGCGGATGCGCGGGTTGAGGAAGACGTAGCCGATATCCGAGATCAGCTGCGTCACGAGCACCACGAAGACCGCGACGATCGAGCAGGCGAGAAGGAGTTCGATGTCGTTGTTCGAGGCCGCCTGCACCAGCGTCCATCCGAAGCCGTTGTAGTTGAAGAGCGTCTCGACGATCACCACCCCCGTCAGAAGCCACGGGAACTGCAGCATGATGACGGTGAAGGGTGCGATGAGCGCGTTTCTCAGCGCGTGTTTCAGCACGATGTTGCGGAAGCTCACGCCCTTCAGCCGCGCGGTGCGGATGTATTGCGCGGTCATCACCTCGGCCATCGAGGCCCGCGTCATCCGCGCGATGTAGCCCATCCCGTAGAGCGCGATGGTCAGGACCGGCAGCGTGAAGTTCCAGATGTTTATGCCGTCCTCCATCGCCGAGCGCGCCGAGCCGAGGAACAGCGTCCGTCCCTCGATCCAGCCCATCTCGGACAGCCAGGGCGACAGGCCCGCGGTCGAGGAGGCGAGAAGCACGATGAAGATGACGCCCGAGACGTATTCCGGCGTCGCGGTCGAGGCGATGGCGAAGGTCGAAAGGCTCCGGTCCATCCGGCTGCCCTCCCGCATCCCCGCGAGGACCCCGACGAGCAGGGCCGCGGGAACCATGACGGCGAAGGCCCAGAACATCAGGACGCCGGTCAGCGCGAGCCGCCCGCCGATGATGTTGGAGACCTCGTCGTCCGATACGGTGGAAAAGCCGAGGTCGCCCTGCAGGATGCCGCAGAAGCGCGGTGCGTCCTCGGGGTTCTCGCCGCGCTCGAAGCAGCGGCCGCGCCACTGCTCGGTCTGTTCGTCGAACCGGGTCCAGCCCGGCACCACGCCCAGCCATTCGCCGTAGCGCACGATCATGGGACCGCCATAACCGTTCCGGTCGATCCAGGACGCGACTTCGGCGTCCGTCATCCGTGCGTTGCCCTGGGTTTTCGCGAGTTTCTCGAGGTTGGGGTAGAGGTTCGTGAGAAAGAACACCACGAAGGTCAGGCAAAGCGCCGTGAGGATCATCACGCCGACACGGCGGAGAATGAAGAGTCCCATGTGTATCCCTGTCTGTTCCGGCCCGCCCCCGGGCCGTTTTTGTCAGGCCTCTTGTCCGGGCCTTTCGTCGGATGGGGTGCCCACCGGGACTGGCGGGCGTTCCGGGGCGGCGCGGTTGGCCGCCCCGGAGGTAACGGCCGTCAGGCCGCGATGCCGAGATAGTGGATGTTCACCTCGAATTTCGGGTGCATGTCCGCGTTGATCACCTCCGGCTTGTGGTGCCGGAACAGCGAGCGCCAGTAGGGCTGCAGCGTCACCGCGTCCTCCTGGAGGATGCGCTCGAGGTCGGCCATCACCACGCGCCGGGCATCGGCATCGAGGATGCCGTTGGCCTGGTCGAGCAGCGCGTCGAACTCGGGATTCGAATAGGCGAACTCGTTCCACGCCACGCCGGTGCGATAGGCCAGGTTGAGGATGATGACGCCCAGCTCGCGGTGGTTCCAGTTGGTCGAGCTGAACGGATAGGTCGTCCAGTCGTTCCAGAAGGTCGAACCGGGGATCACCGTGCGCTCCACGTTGAAGCCCGCGTCGCGCAGCTGCGCTGCGACGGCGTCGGTCGTGTTGCGGCGGTAGTCGTCGTCGATCGAGACGATCTCGAAGACGTGGTCGGCATGACCCGACTCCTGCAGCATCGCGTAGGCCGCGTCCTTGTCCACCGTCAGGGGCGGAAGCTCCGCGTATTCGGGGTGGATGGGGCAGACGTGGTGATGCTCGGCGGTGATGCCCTGGCCGTTGATGCCGAGGTCGAGGCAGACCTGAGTGTCGACGGCAAGCTGGATCGCCTTGCGTACCATCGGGTTGTCGTAGGGCGCGTTGTTCTGGTTCGGACGGATCACGACGGTGGCCGCGGTGACGACCTCCGACTGGGTCCAGCCGATGGCCGAGAACAGGTCGACGAATTCGCCCACGGTCTCGTAGGTCATGTCGAACTCGTCGGCCTCGGCGCCGGCGAACCATGCGGCCGGATCCTGGCCGAGGTCGATGAAGCTGACCTCGTCGAGGTAGGCGTTGCCCCAGTACTCGTGATCGGGGTTCCTTTCCAGGCGGGCCTGAACGCCGACCTCGTAGTCGGTCACGCGGTAGGCGCCGGTGCCCACGCCGTGATCCAGCGGGTTGGTCCCGATCAGGTCGCGGTGCTGCACCGCGGCCGGGTAATCGGCGACGCCGGCGATCAGCGTGATGTCCGAGGCCGGGAAGTTCAGGCGCACGGTCATGTCGTCCACGATCTCGATCGCACCCTCGCGGGCCACGCCGGTGTCGGGGTCGACCAGGCCGCCCATGCGGGCCGCCATCGAGTTGCCTTCCACCGTGCTGTCGCACCAGCCCATGAAGTTGGCGGCCACGTCCGCGGCGGTGAAGTCGTCGCCGTTGTTCCACTTGACGCCGGGGCGCACCCTCAGCGTGTAGACCGATGCGTCCTCGTTGGCTTCCCATCCTTCCAGAAGCACGCCGTGGAACGAACCGTCGGCGCGGCTTTCCACAAGGTATTCGAGGAAGCCGCGGGTGACGTTTGCCATCTGCGACCAGTCATAGGTCCGCGGGTCCTTGAGCGCGCGGACCTCCATCTGGATGCGCAGGCTGCCGCCCATCGGCGGTGTCTGCATGTGCGCTTCCGCCTGCGCGGGCGAAAGTCCGATCAGCGAATAGGCCGCCGCTGCGCTGATCCCCAGCGCAGTCGCACGCGTCATGAATTCGCGCCGGCTGAGTTGGCCCGCCTTGTATTCCCGCGCGTACATCTCTGCCGCGGGATGGCGTTCGAGCCCCTTGGGGGTTGATGGTGTCATGAAGATTATCTCCCTGTAGTCTTCGTCTTCTTTTTCGTTTCAGTCGCATTTTCTACCTCGCCCCGGATTCGGGGCGATGAAATACGGGTGGTCCGCGTTGGCCGCCGAAGGCGCCCTGTCCGGGCGTATCCATTAGCGCGTGGCACAGACCCAAACGTCACCGATAAGGCGTAGGACTCATGTGTCCGTTTGCGACATATGCCTTAAACAAAAACGACATGGGCCGGATGTGCAACCTGATTTCCGGGCGTCCGGTTCCGCGTCGGTGCGCTGCGGGCGCTCAGGCGCGTCGGGCCGGCGTCCGGAAATCGGACGGCGTGCGGCCCGTGGCATGGGCGAAGGCCCGTGTGAAATAGGCCGCCGAGGAAAAGCCCAGATGCTCGGCGATCTCGCGTGCGGGCATGTCGGTTTCGAGCAGCAGTCGCCGCGCCTCGTACATGATGCGCTCGGTCAGAAGCGCATGCGCCGGGCGCCCGGCGGCCTCCCGACAGACCCGGCTGAGATGCGTCGGCGTCACCTGCAGTTGCGCGGCGTAGTCGGCCACGCCCTTGCCGGTGCGGAACTGCGACTCCATCCGTTCGGCGAAAAGCTCGACGAGGCGGTGGCTCCGTTCGCGCAGGATCGCGCCCTCCTGGCGGGCAAGCTCGCGCGTCATCCAGGCCGAAACCAGCAGCGAGTAGGCGGTCAGCGCGCGCTCCATCGCGGGGGCCCGCGCCGCCAGTTCGCGCTCGATCTTCTCCAGGTGGCTCGTGAGACTGGTCTGCGCCTCTAGGTTGGAGACCCTCAGGTGGAACGGCTGATCCGGCAGGCCGAGCGTGTCGTCCGGCGGCAGGCACAGCTCGAGGCCCTGGGTCTGCGACGAGAGTTCCAGCGCCATCGTGGAGCGCGCGGGCACGAAGACGGCGGTGTTCGGGCCGTAGCCACGGGTGATGCACTTCACGCTGATCCGCCCCTGGCCGCGCGTGATCCAGTAAAGCCTGTGGCGCGGCGAGGAATGCAGAAGCTCGAACTTCCACGCGCCCTGCATCCGGAGTTTCCCCAGCGAGGTGACGGAATGGGCCAGCGGGCGGCGCGAGGTTTCGAACATGGCACGAAGCTATCGGCGCACGCGGAATTGGCAAGCGCGAAGGTCGTGCGGTCGCGCGGGCGGAGGGTTTCCGCCGGGGATCAGGGCAGGGCGAGGGCGTTCCAGCCGCCCATGCGGGCCCGGAACCAGGTGCGCTGGCGCTTGGCATACTGGCGCGAGGCGGTGATCGCGGCCTCGCGCGCCGCGTCGAGCGTCATCTCGCCGCGCAGGTGGGCGATGAGTTCGGGCGCGCCGATGGCCTTGCGCGCGCCGCCCGCCCGGTCCCAGCGATGCAGGTTCGCGCGGGCCTCCTCCAGCGCGCCGTCCTCGAGCATCCGGTCGAAGCGCGCCGCGATCCGCGCGTTCAGCCAGTCGCGGTCGGCGTCGAGGACGATCGGGTGGCACCGCCCGAGCGGAAGAAGCGGCGGAGCGGTATCGTCCTGCCAGGCCGAGAGCGGGCGCCCCGTGCCATGCAGCACCTCCCAGGCGCGGCGCACGCGAGCCATGTTCTGCGTGTCGATTCGGGCGGCGAGGACCGGGTCGCCGGCGACGACCTCCGCCAGGAGGCGGTCGGGATCGCGCGCCTCGGCTTCGGCGCGGATCGCGGGCGGGATCGGCGGGATTTCGGCCAGCCCCTCGGTCAGCGCCCGGAAATAGAGGCCCGTGCCGCCGACGATGATCGGCCGGTCCGGACCCTCCATAAGCGGGGCCACGGCCCTGAGCCAGTCGCCCACGGAATAGTCCGCCTCGAAGGGCACGTGCCCATAGAGCCGGTGGGGGGCGCTGGCCTCTTCCGCCGGCGTCGGCCGTGCGGTCAGCACGCGCCAGCCGTCATAGACCTGCAAGGCGTCTGCGTTCACGATGACGCCGCCCCGGTCCGCCGCGATCGACAGTGCCAGCGCCGATTTGCCGGAGGCCGTCGGGCCGGCGATCAGAACTGGCATATCGGATGGAACTTTGTTCAATGAAATCAGAATTCTGAGTTCCGTTCTTCGAGTTGTTTCGGGCTGCGGCGGCGCAGGCGTTGAACAGGCCACGGTTTTAGACCATGGTGCGGCCACCGCAACAGCCCGAACCGCCGCCGCCCGCCAGCCAGAGGACCCGCTGCCCCATGCCCGACACCGACCCCAACGTGGCCAAGGCCGCAGCGCCCGCCGCATCCGCTTCGGTCAAGCCCACCTACAGGCGCGTCATGCTGAAGATCTCGGGCGAGGCGCTCATGGGCGACCAGGGCTACGGCCTGCACCCGCCGACGGTCGAGCGGATCGCCCGCGAGGTGAAGTCGGTGCGCGACCTCGGCGTCGAGATCTGCATGGTCATCGGCGGCGGCAACATCTTTCGTGGCCTGCAGGGCAGCGCCCAGGGGATGGAGCGCACGACGGCCGACTACATGGGCATGCTCGCGACCGTGATGAACGCGCTCGCCATGCAGTCCGCGCTCGAATCGATGGGGGTCTATACCCGCGTGATCAGCGCGATCCCCATGGACCAGGTCTGCGAGCCCTACATCCGCCGCCGCGCCGTGCGCCACCTGGAGAAGGGCCGCGTCGTGATCTTCGCGGCCGGCACCGGCAACCCCTACTTCACGACCGACACCGCCGCGACGCTGCGCGCCAACGAGATGAAGTGCGAGGCGATCTTCAAGGGCACGAAGGTCGACGGCGTCTACGACAAGGACCCGCGCAAGCACGACGATGCCAAGCGGTACGAGACGGTCAGCTACGACGAGGTGCTCGCCCGCCATCTTGGCGTGATGGACGCCAGCGCCATCGCGCTCGCCCGCGAGAACGACGTGCCGATCATCGTCTTCTCTCTGGACGAGCCGGGTGGCTTCCGGGGCATACTCGCGGGCGAGGGGACCTATACCAAGGTCCAGTGACCTTGCGGAAAGCTGCGCCCGGCGCTACCCCTTCGGCTGCGCAATGCGGGAAATCCGGTTCTGGAATCTTAACGTTGACCGGGGTATCACCTGCGCAAAGAGGACAGGAGCGGGCGCTGCGATGGCGGAAGACGAGCTGGATATCGACCTGGACGACCTCGGTCGGCGGATGGACGGGGCGCTGGGCGCCCTGCGCACCGAATTTGCATCGCTCCGCACGGGCCGCGCCTCGGCGCAGATGCTCGATCCGGTGATGGTGGACGCCTACGGCTCGCCCACGCCGATCAATCAGGTCGGCACCGTAAACGTGCCCGAGCCGCGCATGGTCACCATCAACGTCTGGGACAAGTCGCTTGTCGGCAAGGTCGAGAAGGCGATCCGCGAAAGCGGGCTCGGCATCAACCCGCAGCTCAACGGCACCATCATCATGCTGCCGATCCCCGAACTGAACGAGGAACGGCGCCGCGAGCTGACGAAGGTCGCCGCGCAATATGCGGAACACGCGCGCGTCGCGATCCGCAACGTCCGCCGCGACGGCATGGACCAGATCAAGAAGGCGAAGGCGCAGGGGATGTCCGAGGACGACCAGAAACTCTGGGAGGCCGAGGTTCAGGAAATGACCGACGCGCATATCGCCAAGGTCGACCACGCGCTGGAAGTGAAACAGGCGGAGATCATGCAGGTCTGAACCCCGGGTGGGACAACCCGGCTTGCGGGGGCGGATGGGGGCACCGCGTCCCGCGTCAAACCCGGACCGCATCGCTTTTCGCAGCAACAACGAGGACGGCCCGCCACATGGCAGACAAGACGCCCCGACACGTGGCGATCATCATGGACGGCAATGGACGCTGGGCGCAGGTGCGCGGACGTCCCCGTCTCTTCGGCCACCACGAGGGCGCGCGGCGGGTCAAGGATATCGTCCGCTCCTGCCCGGATCTCGGGGTCGAGTATCTCACGATCTTCGCCTTCTCGACCGAGAACTGGAAACGCACCCAGACCGAGGTCGCGGGGCTGATGAAGCTCTTCAAGCGCTACATCCGCCGCGAGGCGGCGTCGCTTTTCGAGGAGAACGTGCGCGTGCGCTTCATCGGCGACCGCGTTCGGCTGGAGCCCGCGCTTGTCGACCTGATGGACGGGCTGGAACTGATGACGGCCGGGAATTCCGGCACCAATCTCACCATCGCGCTCAACTACGGCGGGCGCGACGAGGTGGCGCGCGCCGCGCGGCGGCTGGCCCACGATGTCGCCGCCGGACGGCTCGACCCGCGCGCGATCAGCCACGAGACCTTTCCGCGCTATCTCGACACCTACGTCCTGCCCGATCCCGACCTCGTGATCCGCACCAGCGGCGAGGCGCGGATCTCGAACTTCCTTTTGTGGCAGTCGGCCTATGCCGAGTACGAGTTCGTCGATACGCTCTGGCCCGATTTCACGCCCGAGGAATTCGCGCGTGTCCTCGCCCGCTTCGGCGAACGGGAACGCCGCTTCGGTGCGGTGCCGGTCTGAGGAGATGCCCCTCGGCCCCGGCAGTTTTCCCGACCTCGCCACCCGCATCCTGACGGGGACCGCGGTTGCGGTGGTGGGGCTGACCGCCGTCTGGGCGGGCTATCCGTGGTTCACGCTGCTTGTCGCGGCCATCGTCGGCGGGCTCGTGTGGGAGCTGTCGCGCATGCTGGGTGCGGAACCCCGGATCGGCCTCGGGCTTGCCGGACTGGGCGGCGCGATGCTCCTGGTGGCCAAGCTCCTGCCGACGGGCCTGGGCCTGCCGCTTCTGTTCGTGACGGGTCTGGCCGGCCTCTCGCTCCTGTCGCGCAACCGCACGCTTTTTCTGGTCATCACCACGCTCATCACGCTGGCCGCCTTCGGGCTCGTGACCCATCGCGACGCCTTCGGCGTGACATGGATGCTGTGGCTGGTGCTCGTCGTCGCCGTTACCGACATCGGCGGCTATTTCGCGGGGCGCATATTCGGCGGTCCGAAGTTCTGGCCCCGCGTAAGCCCCAAAAAGACCTGGTCGGGGACGGTCGCGGGCTGGATCGCGGCGGGCCTCGTGGGCTGGGCCTTCATGGCGGTCACGGGCATGGGCGTGGCGCTGATCGGGATTTCCGTGGCACTCAGCATGGCAAGCCAGATGGGCGACATCGCGGAATCGGCGGTCAAGCGGCGTGCCGGCGTCAAGGACAGCTCGGGCCTCCTTCCGGGGCATGGCGGGTTGTGGGACCGGTTCGACGGAATGCTGGGTGCGTCGCTTCTTCTTCTGGTCGTCGAGGGCCTGACGGAGTTTCCTGTCGTCGCGGGGTGACCACAACGGCACCGGGGAGAAGCCATGCGCCGGATAAGCGTTTTCGGGGCCACGGGGTCCATAGGGCAGAACACGCTCGACCTGATCGCGCGCGCGCCCGGTGAGTACCGTGTCGTCGCCCTGACCGGCGGCGCCAATATCGTCCAGCTGGCCGCCGATGCGCGGCGCCTCGGGGCCGAGGTCGCCGTGACGGCCTATCCCGACCGCCTGGATGAGCTGCGCGCCGCACTTGCCGGCAGCGGTATCGAGGCCGGGGCAGGGGAGGCCGCCCTGATCGAGGCCGCCGACCGTCCCGCCGACTGGATCATGTCCGCCATCGTCGGCGCCGCGGGCCTCGCCCCCGGCTTCCGCGCGCTGCGGCACGGGACGACGCTCGCGCTGGCCAACAAGGAAAGCCTCGTGACCGCCGGGCCGCTCCTCATGGCCGAGGCGCGGGCGCATGGCGCCACAATCCTTCCCGTCGACAGCGAGCATTCCGCGATCTTCCAGGGGCTCGTGGGCGAGGACATGTCGGCGGTCGAGAAGATCATCGTCACCGCCTCGGGCGGGGGCCTTCGCGACTGGCCGCTCGAGGCCCTGCCGATGGCGACCGTTGCCGACGCGGGCGCGCATCCGAACTGGGACATGGGCCAGCGCATCACGATCGACAGCGCCTCGATGTTCAACAAGGCGATGGAGCTGATCGAGACCAAGGAGTTCTTCGGCGTGGCCCCCGAGAAGATCGAGGCCGTGATCCACCCGCAATCGATCGTCCACGCGCTTGTCGGTTTCCGGGACGGCGCGCTGATGGCGCATCTCGGCGCGCCCGACATGCGCCACGCCATCGGCTACGCGCTCCACTGGCCCGAGCGGCGCGACCTGCCGGTGGCGCGGATCGACCTCGCGCAGATCGCGACGCTGGAATTCTACGCCCCCGATCTCCGCCGCTATCCCGCGCTGGGCCTTGCCCGCGCGGTGATGGAAACGGGCGGCTTCGCGGGCTCCGTCTTCAACGCCGCCAAGGAAACCGCGCTCGACGGGTTCCTGGCCGGGCGCATCGGGTTCATGGACATGGCGGGCGTCGTCGAGGGGACCCTTGACGCAATGTCGTCCGAAATTCGCCTGACAAATCCCCCATCGGGCCTTGAGGACGTGCTGCAGGTGGACCAAATGGCTAGGACACGCGCCTGGGCCGCCATCGAAACACGGGAGACAGCCTGAGACATGGAATTCATTCCGGATTTCGGCGGCATCGCATTCACTTTGCTTGCCTTCATCGCAGCCCTTTCGGTCATCGTGGCGATCCACGAATACGGCCATTACATCGTCGGGCGCTGGTCTGGCATCCATGCGGAGGTGTTCTCGGTCGGCTTCGGCCCGGTCCTGTTCAGCCGCACCGACCGGCACGGCACGCGCTGGCAGATCGCGGCGTTGCCCTTTGGCGGTTACGTGAAGTTCCTCGGCGACGCCGACGCGGCCAGCGGCAAGGACCCGGCCGCGATCGATGCGCTCGATGTCGAGGAACGCCGCCGATCGATGCATGGCGCGCCCCTCTGGGCGCGCTCGGCCACGGTGGCGGCGGGCCCGGTGTTCAACTTCATCCTGTCGATCCTGATCTTCGCGGCGGTCCTGATGATCGCCGGCCGCCCCGCCGAGGCCCCCGTGGTCGGGGCGCCGGCGGCCCTTCCCGCCGACATGGCGACGCTTCAGGCGGGCGATCTCATCACCTCGATCGAGGGGCAGCCGATCGCGACGCTGACCGATGTCTATACCGTCGCACGCGACCTCGAACCGGCGGAAACGGTAGTCTACGGCATCGAGCGGGACGGCACGGCGATGGAGGTTTCGGCCTCCTTCCCGCTTCTGCCCATCGTGCAGTCGGTCGCCCCGCAATCGGCCGCGATCGCCGCGGGCCTCCAGCAGGGCGACGTGATCCGGGCGGTGAACGGCACGCCGGTCAACGCCTTCTCGCAGCTTCGCATCGCCGTTGACGACAGCGCGGGCGAGCCGCTCGCGCTTTCGGTCTGGCGGGAGGGCGAGACGATGGACATCACGCTCAGCCCGCGTCGAACCGACCTGCCGCTGCCCGATGGCGGGTTCGAGACGCGCTGGCTGATCGGCATCACCGGGGGGCTGGTCTTCGACCCCGAGACCGTCCGCGTCGGCCCTGGGGCCGCGCTCGTGGCGGGGGTCGAACAGACGATCTTCATCGTGCGCTCCTCCCTGTCGGGCCTCTGGCACATGATCACGGGCGCGATTTCCTCCTGCAACCTGCAGGGCCCCATCGGCATCGCGGAGACGAGCGGGGCGGCGGCCAGCCAGGGGATCGGCGACTTCATCTGGTTCATCGCTGTCCTGTCGACGGCCGTGGGCCTGCTGAACCTCTTTCCGATCCCGGTCCTCGACGGCGGGCATCTGCTGTTCCACGCCTACGAGGCGGTGTCGGGCAAGCCGCCGTCGGACAAGGCGCTGCGGGTTTTCATGACCGTCGGCCTGACGCTTCTGCTGTCGCTGATGCTGTTTGCCCTGACCAACGACATCTTCTGCCCCTGAAGTTCGCCGCCGGCTGTTGCTGCAACGCCACAAGCCGGCGGCCCCCGGGGCGTAACAAGAAAACTCCCCCCGCTTGCCCAGAAGGCGCCATATTCGGGCGCCATTTCAGTCGTGATCCGTAAACCGGGTCCGTGACTGCAAAGCCGGAGCGAGAGATGAAATTCCTCAACGAAAGCTACCGCGGCCTGTCGCTTTTCGTGGCCGTCAATACCGACCGCCTGCTGGTTCCGGTGCTGATCGTGGCCTGCCTGACGCTCGCCGGTTGGCTCGTCTCGCTGCTGCAGACAATCTGAGCCGCCCGCACCGCCGCGCCATCGCGCCCGAAGCCCGCGCCGGATAACCGCGCGGGCTATACGTTTTTTTGTCGCGCCGTAACGCATCGGACACAGGTTCCAGGAATTGGGCGCGGATGCCCACATCCTGTGCATCATCGTTTTGACAACCCTAAATCCCTCCGATAGGCAGGATCGTGTCTGCAGGGAAAACCAAGGGGTTGGATTCGATGATCCGCCACAAGCGCGTCACAGCTGCCGCTTTGATCGCCGCACTTTCGTCGCCGGCCGCCGGCACCGCCACGCTCGCCTTGTCCGCCGTCGCGATGACCGTCGTCGCGCAGCCGGCCGCGGCGCAAGCGTTCCGTTTCACCAGTTTCGTGGTTGAGGGCAATCAGCGCATCACCGACGAGACCATCCTGGCCTACGCGGGCATCGCCCCGGGGTCGTCGGTCTCGGCGGGGCAGGTCAACGATGCCTTGCAGAACCTGCAGAACTCGGGCCTTTTCGAGCGTGTCGAGATCATTCCGCGCGGCGCGACCCTGGTCATCCAGGTGCAGGAATACCCGTCGATCAACCGCATCTCGATCGAGGGCAACCGCCGCATCGACGATGACGCGCTGCTGGCCGTGATCCGCTCGCAGCCGCGCCGCGTCTATTCGCCCGCCACCGCCGAGCAGGATGCCGCAGACATCGCCGAGGCCTACCGCGTGTCGGGTCGCCTGACCGCGACCGTGACGCCCGTCATCATCCGCCGTGACGAGAATCGGGTCGATCTCGTGTTCGAAGTTACCGAGGGCCGCGTGGTCGAGACCCAGCGCATCGCCTTCGTCGGGAACCGCGAGTATTCCGACCGTCGCCTGCGCCGCGTCCTGGAAAGCACGCAGGCCGGCCTCTTCTCGGCGCTGATCCGCTCGGACACGTTCATCGAGGACCGGATCGCGCTCGACCGGCAGCTTCTGACCGATTTCTACCGCGACCGCGGCTACATCGATTTCGAGGTCCTGTCCGTCACGCCGGAACTGACCCGGGCGCGCGACGCCTATTTCGTGACCTTCAACATCCGTGAAGGGCAGAGCTTCCGCTTCGGCAACATCACCGTCGTCTCCGAGATCCCGGAGGTCGACGCCGACGAATACGCCGCCACCATGCGGATCCGCGAAGGCGTGACCTACAGCCCGCGCCTCGTCGACAACACCATCACCCGGATGGAGAACCTTGCGACCCAGCAGGCTCTGCGCTTCGTCCGCATCGCGCCTCGGATCGTGCGCAACGACCGCGATCTGACGCTCGACGTCGAGTTCGTGATTTCCCGCGGCGAGCGCGTCTTCGTCGAACGGATCGACATCGAGGGCAACGCGACCACGCTCGACCGCGTGATCCGGCGCCAGTTCGACACGGTCGAGGGCGACCCCTTCGATCCGCGCGCGATCCGCCAGGCCGCCGAGCGCATCCGCGCAACCGGCTTCTTCTCCGACGTTCAGGTCGAGGGCCGCGAAGGCTCGGCGCCCGACCAGGTCATCGTCGACGTGAATGTCGAGGAGCAGCCCACGGGTTCGCTCGGCTTCTCGCTCAGCTACTCGACCGACAGCGGGGCGGGCATCGCCATCAACTTCTCGGAGAGCAACTTCCTCGGCCGCGGCCAGAGCCTGCGCTTCGGCGTCAGCACGGTCGAAGGCGGGCAGAGCTTCAACTTCGCCTTCAACGAGCCGAACTTCCTGGCCCGTGACGTGGGCTTCGGGATCAACGCCTACTACGAGCAGACGCAGACCCAGGATCGTTCCTTCGACACCGAGGATTACGGCTTTGGCACGACGTTCAGCTTCCCGGCGAGCGAGAACGGCCGCTTTGCGCTCAGCTACCGGCTTGACCAGCGCGAGATCAATTTCGGCGGCAGCGCCGCGAACTCGTCGCCGATCATCACGGTGGATCAGGGTCAGCGCGTGACCTCGGCGGTCGGCCTGCGCTATGCCTTCGACAACCGCACCACGGGCCTGAATCCGAACGCTGGGGTCAACTTCGAAGTCTTCGGCGAATACGCCGGTCTTGGCGGCGACGCGGAGTATCTCCGCACCCAGGTCGCGGCGATCGCGGAACGCGCCATCATGCGCGAGGACGTGACGCTGCGCGCAAGCTTCGAGGGCGGGGCCCTGAACGCGACGGGCGGGCCGAGCCACTACAACGACCGCTTCTTCCTGTCCTCGCGGCAGATGCGCGGCTTCGACACCTACGGTCTCGGACCCCGTGACACGACCGCGCCGAACAACGACGCTCTCGGCGGCAACTACTTCGCCGTTGCGCGCTTCGAGGCGGCGTTCCCGCTGGGTCTGCCCGAGGAATACGGGATCTCCGGCGGCGTCTTCTACGACGTGGGTTCGGTCTGGGGGCTCGACAACACGGCCGGCTTCGCCGGAACCGTCGATGACAGCCTGCACTGGCGCTCGACCATCGGCTTCTCGGTCTTCTGGGATACGGCCCTCGGCCCGCTGCGCTTCAACTTCAGCCGCGCGCTGGACACGCAGCCCTACGACCGCACCCGCGAATTCGACTTCACGGTCGAGACCCGGTTCTGAGGCTGCCATGGTGCAGCCGGGCCGGTTCTCGCGCCGGGGATTTCCGGGCATCGTCGCCGCGGCGGGCATTGCGTTTGCCGCGGCGCTGATCGGTCCGGCCGCCGCCCAGCAGGGCGCGGCCGATCCCGGCCCGGCGGCCAGTATCCTCGTCCTCAATCAGGAACGCCTGATCGCCCGTAGCCTCTATGGCCAGCGCATCCAGCGCGAGCTCGAGGCGGCGTCTTCCGCGCTTTCGGCCGAGAACCGGCGCATCGAGACCCGGCTCACCGCCGAGGAGCTCGACCTGACGGAGATGCGCGATACCCTCCCGCCCGCCGATTTCCGCGTGATGGCGGATGAGTTCGACACCCGTGTCGAGGCGATCCGCGCCGCGCAGGAGGCCAAGGCCCGCGACATCAGCGAACAGGCCGACGCCGCGCAGACGCAATTCTTCGAGCTTGCGGCCCCGATCCTGCTCGAGATCGTGCGGGAACGCGGCGCGGCCGTCCTGATGGACAGCCGCGCGGTGCTGCTGTCCGCGGACAGCGTCGACATCACCGAGACGGCCATCGCCGCGATCGACGCGACGCTGGGCGACGGCGGCGAGGACCCGATCATCGACGTCGAGATCGCCCTGCCGGACGCGCCCGCGGATGGTGGCACGGACGGCTCACAGCCCGTCGTCGTGGAAGACCGGTAATCCGTGCCCTGCCTTGCCGCTGGCAGGTGTTGTTGGTAAGCCCCGCCAAAGCCCCGGGCGCACGCCCGGACGACGCCGACCACCGAGCAGAGAAGTGAGCGCGCCCATGAGCCTCGACGCCGATAGCATCCCTGAAAGCGCCGATATCCAGATGATCCAGCGGCTTCTGCCGCATCGCTATCCGTTCCTGATGATCGACAAGGTGCGGGACATCGTGCCTTTCACCTCGGCCGTGGGCATCAAGAACGTCACCTACAACGAGCCGCATTTCCAGGGCCATTTCCCCGGCATGCCGATCATGCCGGGCGTCACGATCATCGAGGCGATGGCACAGACGGCCGCGGTCATGGTGGGCGTCTCGTCGAACTACGCGGACCGCGATCTGCTGGTCTATTTCATGGGCATCGACAAGGCGAAGTTCCGCCGCAAAGTCGGGCCCGGCGACGTGCTTGAACTCGCGATCACCGTCACGCGCGGCAAACCCGGCGGCAAGGTCTGGAAATTCGACGCGCGCGCGACGGTCGAGGGCGAACTCGCCGCCGAATGCGAGTTCACCGCGATGATGGACATGCCCGCCGAGGCAGCGCCCGGGGCCGACGCATGAGCATCGACGCCTCGGCGAACATCCACCCGTCCGCCGTCGTGGAAGACGGGGCGGTGATCGGCCCCGACTGCCGCGTCGGGCCCTTCTGCGTCGTCGGCGAGGACGTGACGCTGGCGCGCGGCGTGGTGCTGAAGTCGCATGCCGTCGTCACCGGCTGGACGGAGATCGGCGAAGGCACGGTGATCTTTCCCTTCGCCAATATCGGCGACGTGCCGCAGGATTTGAAATACGCGGGCGAGAAGACGCGCCTGATTGTCGGCGCCCGGAACCGCATCCGCGAGGGCGTGACGATGAACACCGGCACCGCGGGCGGCGGCGGCGTCACGCGGGTGGGCGATGACGGCCTCTTCATGGCGGGCGCCCACGTGGCCCATGACGTGCGCATCGGCAACCGCGTGATCCTCGTCAACAATGCCTCCATCGCGGGGCATTGCGTGATCGACGACGACGTGATCGTCGGCGGGCTGTCGGGCGTCCACCAGTGGGTCCGCATCGGACGCGGCGCGATCATCGGTGCCGTCACGATGGTGACGAACGACGTCATCCCCTATGGCCTCGTGCAGGGTCCGCGCGGCGGGCTCGACGGGTTGAACCTCGTGGGGCTGAAGCGGCGCGGCGTCGACCGGGCCGACATCACCGCGCTGCGCGCCGCCTTCCAGGCGCTGGCGCAGGGCGAAGGGGCCTTCCAGGACCGCGCCCGCCGCCTGGCCGAAAGCGAGGAAGGCGGGTCGCCCTACGTGCGCGAGATCGTGGATTTCGTGCTTGGCGATACCGACCGGTCCTATCTCACGCCGGGCTGAGCGGGTGGCGCTGCGGGCGGTCATCGCGGGGACGGGGGCGCTGCCGGGCCTTCTGCTCGAGGGCGCGGGATCGGCGGTCGTGGCCTTCGAGGGCGTCGCCGTGACGGCAAAGGGCGCGCCCGCCATCGCCGCCCGGTTCGAGCGGCTCGGGACGCTGTTCGACGATCTGCGCGCGGCGGGCGTCGTCGAGGTCTGCTTCGCGGGCGCCATGACGCGGCCCAGGCTCGACCCGACTGCGCTCGATGATCGGACCAAGGCCCTGATGCCCCGGCTCATGAAGGCGATGGCGCAGGGCGACGACGCGCTTCTGCGGGACATCGCCGCGCTTTTCGAGGAACAGGGGTTCTCCGTTCTCGGCGCGCATGAAGTGCGCCCCGATCTCGTGGCCGACGCGGGCGTGCTGGCGGGAGGGGCGCTCCCCGAGGCCGACGTGGCGCGGGCCCGCGCGGTGCTCGACGCGCTCGGACCTCTCGACGTGGGACAGGGCGTGGTCGCGGGGCGCGGGCAGGTGCTGGGCATCGAGACGTTGCAGGGCACCGACGCGATGCTGCGCTTCGTGGCCGCGTCCGCGAAAGGCTCGGGCGGTGTTCTGGTGAAGCGGCCGAAGCCCGGGCAGGACCTGCGTTTCGACATGCCGGCGATCGGCCCCGAGACGGTCCGGCTGGCCGCGGATGCCGGCCTATCCGGGATCGAGATCGCCGCGGGGTCTGTCCTGCTCCTCGACCGCGCGGCGGTGCTTGCCGCCTGCGCGGAGACGGGGCTTTCGCTTCGGGCGAGCCCGTGACGCTGCGGCTTTTCCTCGTCGCCGGGGAGGCATCGGGCGACCGGCTGGGCGCGGCCCTGATCCGGGGCCTTCGCGAGGTGTCGGGCGAGGAGATCGAGCTTCACGGCATCGGCGGGCCGCTGATGCAGGCCGAGGGGCTGACCTCGCTCTTCCCGATGGAGGAATTGTCGGTCATGGGCCTGACCGAGATCCTGCCGCGGCTTCGCAGCCTTCTGGCCCGTGTGTCCGAGACCGCCGAGGAGGTGATCCGCCTGAAGCCCGACGCCCTCATCACCATCGACAGCCCCGAGTTTTCGTTGCGGGTGGCGGGCCGCGTGAAGGCGCGGGCGGCGCATATGCCGACGATCCACTACGTCGCGCCGACCGTCTGGGCATGGCGGCCCAAGCGCGCGCGCAAGATGGCGCGCTCCATCGACCATGTGCTGGCGTTGTTCCCGTTCGAGCCCGCCTACATGCAGGCCGAGGGGATGAGCTGCGATTTCGTGGGTCACCCGGTGACGACCGAACCCGTGGCGAGCGCGGCCGAGGCCGCCGCCTTCCGCGAGGCACACAAGATCGGGGCGGAGGACAAGCTGATCCTCGTTCTTCCGGGCTCCCGTCGGTCCGAGGTCGATCGCCTCGCCCCTGTTTTCGGCGAGGCGCTGCGTCCCGTTCTCGCGGCCCATCCCGGTGCGCGGCTGGTCCTGCCGACCACCGAGACGGTGGCGGTTGGGCTGCCGGAGAAACTCCGCGGCTGGCCGGCAGAGCCGGTCATCCTCGATCCACGCGGGCGGAGGACGGAGGATTTTCTCGCCGAGAAACGCGCGGCCTTCGCCGCCGCCGACGTGGCGCTGGCGGCGTCGGGGACGGTCAGCCTCGAGCTTGCCGCCTCCGAGACGCCGATGGTCGTGGCCTATGACATGAGCTGGCTCAGCCGGAAGATCATCGGCGCCATGTTGCGGGTCGACACCGTGACGCTGGTGAACCTCGTCTCCGACACCCGCGCGGTGCCGGAGTTCCTGGGGCCCGAGTGCCGTCCGGGTCCCATCGCCGGGGCGCTGAAGGGGCTGCTTGCGGACGAGGGCGCGCGCGTCGCGCAACTCGACGCCATGGCGGCGACGATGCTGAAGCTCGGGCGCGGAGGCGAGGCGCCGGGGCTGAGGGCCGCCCGTTCCGTGCTGAAGGTGATCTGAGGGGCGCCGGAAAAGCCGGCAAACCCGTTCACTCAGACGGTGAACTCCGCAAGCTCCGCCCCGGACAGCCGCAGAAGCTCCGGCGGAGCGATGGGAAAGACATGGCGCGGCGTGCCCGCTGCCGCCCAGATCACCTCGAAATCCAGAAGCCGGGGGTCGAACCAGGCCCGGATCGGGGCGAGGTGCCCCACCGGGGCGACGCCGCCGATCACGAAGCCCGTCTGCGCCCGGATCAAGCCCGCATCCGCCTTGCCGAGCGGTTCCCCGGCAAGCGCGCTGGCCTTCTCCGCATCCACCCGGTTTCCGCCCGCCGTGACGAAAAGCACCGCAGTTCCATGGGCTTCGGCGCGGAAGATGATGCTTTTCGCGATCTGGTCGAGCGCACATCCGACCGCCGCCGCCGCCTCCTCGGCGGTGCGGGTGCTGTCGGGCATCTCGACGATTTCCGCGCCGATCCCGGCCTCTTCCAGCACGCGCGCCACGCGCTTCACGCTCTTCGACATGCCTGCCTCTCCCCTGGCCCCCTTGTTCCCGGCGCGCGAGACTTGCAAGGTTCGCAGCGAGACACAAGGCGGGGAGCGTCGCGACAGCATGGACGAGGCCGGCACGATCCGCGCGGCGGAACGCGCGGTGTGGGAGGCGCTGAGAACCGGCGACGCCGCCGCCGATGCGCGGCTGCTGGCCGATGACTTTCTCGGTGTCTATCCCGACGGTTTTGCGGGGCCCGCGGCCCATGCCGGCCAGCTGGCCCATGGGCCCACCGTCGCCTCCTACGCCATCACCGAGGAGCATCTTCGCCCGATGGGTCCCGACTACGTCCTCTACGCCTATCGCGCCGATTACACCCGCACGGCAGGCGCGGAGCCGGAGGCGATGCTCGTCAGTTCCATCTGGCAATGCCAGGGCGGCACGTGGCTGAATATCTTCAGCCAGGACACGCCGCTGACCGGGGCGGGGGTGCCATGAGCTTCGCCTCCCGCGTCACCCGCCATCCGATCCCCTTCGTGCCCGAGCGGGGGACCGAGGCGCTGGCCCATTTTCACGACCTGCCCCCCGAGTTGCGCCCGCTGATCGAGGGGACGGCGGGGTGCTCGCCCTATCTGGCGGGGCTGATGGCACGCGAGGGGCACTGGCTGTCCCACGCGCTGGACGAGCCGCCCGAGAACACGATGGCCGATCTCGTCCGCGCGACCGGCGATTTCTCTTCCGCCGAGCTGAACAGCGGCCTCCGGCAGCTGAAGCGGCGCGCCGCGCTTCTGGTGGCGCTGGCCGATCTAGGCGGGGTCTGGGCGCTTCATGCCGTCACGCAGGCCTGGACGGACTTCGCCGATGCCTGCGTTGCGGCCGCGCTCGCCCACCATGTCGCCCAGGAGGCGCGGCGCGGGCGCATCCCAGGCCAGACCGAGGAGGACGCGTTCCGCGACGGGGCCGGGATGGTCGTGCTCGCCATGGGAAAGATGGGCGCGGGGGAGCTCAACTACTCCTCCGACATCGACCTCATCTGCCTTTTCGACGAGACGCGCTTCGACGGGGGCGACGAGATGGAGGCGCGCGCGGGGTTCATCCGCGCGACCCGGCGCATGGCCGCGACGCTCAGCGAGGCGGGGGCCGAAGGCTACGTCTTCCGCACGGACCTGAGGCTCAGGCCGGACGCGAGCGTGACGCCGGTCTGCATCTCGATGAACGCGGCCGAGCGGTATTACGAGGCCGAGGGGCGGTCGTGGGAGCGGTCGGCCTACATCAAGGCAAGGGCGGCGGCGGGCGACATCGCGGCGGGCGAGCGGTTTCTCGAGACGCTGACCCCCTTCGTCTGGCGGCGGCATCTCGACTTCGCGATGGTGCAGGACACGATGGACATGCGCCGACGCATCCGCGAGCACAAGGGCCTCGTCCGGTCGGGCGGGTCCATTCCGCTGGAGGGGCACAACATCAAGCTCGGCGCGGGCGGCATCCGCGAGATCGAGTTCTTCGCCCAGACGCGGCAGCTGGTGGCGGGCGGGCGCGACCCGTCTTTGCGTCAGCGGCGGACGGTGAAGGCGCTGGCCGCGCTGGCGCGGGCCGACTGGATCACGCGCGAGGCGGCCGGCGAACTGGCCGAGCTTTATGCCCATCACCGTGAGGTGGAGCATCGGCTGCAGATGGTCGATGACGCGCAGACCCATGTCCTGCCGAAATCGCCCGAGGGGTTCGACCGACTGGCCCGGTTCTGCGGCGAGGGGGATACGGCCGCCTTCCGCAAGCGCCTGTCCGAGCGGATCGAGCGGGTGGAGGCCCTGACAGGCGCCTTCTTCGCGCCGCTGGAGCGCGAGACGCGTGCCCCCGAAATCGACGAGGAGGCGGCGGCGATCGTCGCGCGCTGGCCCGGCTACCCGGCGCTGCGGTCCGAGCGCGGGCAGGCCATTTTCGAGCGGCTGAAGCCGGGGTTCCTCGCCCGTTTCGACAAGGCCGCGAAGCCGGTCGAGGCGCTCCAGAACTTCGACGGGTTCCTGCGCGGTCTTCCGGCGGGCGTGCAGCTTTTCTCGTTGTTCGAGGCGAACCCGCCGCTGGTGGACCTGATCGTGGACATCTGCGCCACGGCGCCGCGCCTTTCGCGGTATCTCTCGCGGCATTCCGCCGTGCTCGACGCGGTGCTCGACGGGCGGTTCTTTGCGCCTTGGCCCGGCCGCGCGGCGCTGGAGGCAGAGCTTGAACGGGCGCTTGGCGGGCAGGACTACGAGCATCTTCTCGACACCGCGCGCCGCTGGCAGCACGAATGGCACTTCCGGATCGGGGTGCATCAGTTGCGCGGGCTCATCTCCCCGGAAGTGGCGGGTGCGCATTACACCGACCTCGCCGATGCCGTGGTGTCCGCGCTCTGGCCGAAGGTCTGCCGCGAGATCGCGGCGCGTCATGGCCCGGCACCGGGGCGCGGCGGCGCTGTGCTTGGCATGGGCAGTCTCGGGGCGGGGCAGATGACCGCGGCCTCCGATCTCGACCTCATCGTCATCTACGACGCGGGTGGCGTGGATATGACCGAAGGCCGCCGCCCGCTCGATCCGCGCGGATGGTTCGCCAAGGCCACGAAAGCGCTTGTCACCGCGCTGTCTGCGCCGACCGCGGCGGGCAAGCTCTACGACGTGGACATGCGGCTCAGACCCTCGGGGCGGCAGGGGCCGGTCGCGACCGCGCTCTCGTCCTTCGACCGGTATCAGCGCGAGGAGGCATGGACCTGGGAGCACATGGCGCTGACGCGCGCGCGGGTGCTGGCGGGGGCGTCCGATCTGGCGCAGGATATCGAGACGATCCGCCGCGAGGTGATCGAGGCGGTGCCCGAGCGCGACCGGATCGTGGCCGACGCCGCCGAGATGCGCGCGCGGCTGGCCGCTGCGGGGCGCGGCGGGGCGACATGGGCGGTGAAGGAGGGACCGGGGGGCATGCAGGATATCGAGCTTCTGTCGCAAGCCGGCGCGCTGATCGCCGGGGCTCCCGAGCGGCGTCCCGCCGCGCAGATCGAGGCGGCGCTTGCCTGTGGCTGGCTCGATGCCGAAGCGGCCGGGCGGCTCGCCGCGGCGCATGCGCTGTTTTCCGCGGTGAACCAGTCGGGGCGGCTTCTGGCCGACGGCGCGCTCGATGCCGACGAGGTCGGCGTGGGCGGGCGCGCCTTTCTGGCCGAACGCGCCGGCGCGCGCGATGCCGACGATCTTGCCGCGCAACTCGACGCCGCCCGGGCGGCCTCGGCCGAGATCATCGATTCCATGCTGCCGCCACCGGCGGCGAACCCGGAGCACAGAGATGCCTGACCCCCGCGACCCGAACGATCCAAAGGGCCTGATCCGCGAATCCTTCCGCATCGAGGGCATCACGCCCGAGGAATGCCGCTCGATCTTCGTCGACTGGGCCCTGAGCGTGGAGGCCGCCGATCACAGGCCGCTGATCGAGGCGCTGCTTCGGCGCCATGCCGATGCCCCGCCGGACCATCCCATGCGCGCCGTGCTGGCCGAGGGCCTCACCGCCTCCACGGGGCCGCGCCGCCGTGGCGGGCGCAACGCGCGCCTTCGCGATACCTGACCCCGTTCCCCGAAAGGAGCCGAAACCGATGCGTTCCATCCTGTTCTGCCTTGCCCTGATCCTTGCATCGCTCCTGCCGGGGGCGTCCCTCGCGCAGGAGGCCGAGGTGCCCCTGTTCGACAGCTACGAGGACATGCGCGCGACCCTCGACCAGCTGGTCAGCGAGCGGCGTGTCGGCGAACTTCTCAGCGCCTTCGGAGGCGGCGACGAGATGAGCCTTCAGGACATGTCGAGCCTCGAGATGCAGGTCCGGAACATCTATCCCGAGGATTTCGCCAACACCGCCGTGATGCTGCGCGCCGAAATGGCGGAGGGCTTCGGACAGGAACTGATCGCCTACTGGTCGGGCACGTCCTACATCTACGTTCGCGTGCTGTGGCACGAGTTGCCCGAGGGCGGCGTGCTCGCGCTGAACATGACGTTCAACAGCAATCCAGACGTGTTGATCGCGTTGTTCTGAGCGGGGCGCCCCGCGCTCAGTCCTTCACGCGCGCCGCATGGCTGCCGCGCTCGCGGTAGGGCGTCGTGTCGTAATGGGCGCGGTAGCATTTGGAGAAATGCGAGGGCGAGGCGAAGCCGCAGGCCAGCGCCACGTTGATCACGCTCATGTCGGTCTGCATCAGCAGGTTCCGCGCCTTCGCCAGCCGCAACTCCATGTAGTAGCGCTTGGGGCTGCGGTTGAGGTAGCGCCGGAACAGCCGCTCGAGCTGGCGCGTCGACATCGACACTTCCTTGGCCAGCTGCGCCGGGCTGATCGGGTCCTCGATGTTCTGTTCCATCATGCGGATGACCTGGCCCAGCTTCGGGTGGCGCACGCCGATCCGTGTCGGAATCGACAGCCGCTGCGTGTCCTGGTCGGTGCGGATGGAGGTATAGATAAGCTGATCGGCCACGAGGTTGGCGAGATCCTCGCCATGCTCGTCGGCGATGATCTTGAGCATCAGGTCGATCGAGGCCGTGCCGCCTGCCGTGGTGATCCTGTTGCCGTCGATCACGAAGACCGACTTGGTCAGCGTGACGTCCTCGAACTCCTCGGAAAAGCTGTCCTGGTTTTCCCAGTGGATCGTCGCGCGCTTGCCGTCGAGAAGACCGGCCTTGGCCAGCGTGTAGCCCGCGGTGCAAAGCCCGCCCATGATCGCGCCCTTGCGCGCCTCGCGCCGGAGCCAGCTGATGACCCGCCTCGTCGTGGCCGAGGCGACGTCGAGCCCGCCGCAGACCAGCACGGTGTCGTCCCGGCTCACTTCCTCGAGGTCGCCGTCGAGCTTGAACCCGATCCCCGCCGAGCACCAGGCCACTTCGCCGCCTTCGCCGATCAGTTGCCAGGAATAGAGCTGCTGGCCCGACATGCGGTTGGCGATCCGGAGCGCCTCCACCGCGCTTGCGAAACAGAGCATCGTGAACTGGTCGAGCAGGACGAAGACGAAACGTCTGGGGGGCTTTTCGCCGTCGGTTCGCCGCATGGGGTCGGCCATCGTGCCTCGTCCGTCTCTCTTCGTCCGCGCTTGCCGCAGGCGGCGGTGCTTGTTTCACTGGGGTTCAACCGAAAACATCATTTTCCCGCGAGGGCAATCCCCGAGGCGGCGCAATTGCGGGATTGGCCCCGCGAAGCGCCTCGCGTATAGACCGGCCCCGAGACGCATGAGGAGGCCGTCATGACCGCCGCGACCGTAAAAGGCTGGAGCAAGACCGACTGGCGCGCGAAGCCGCGCATCCAGATGCCGGATTATCCCGACGCCGAGGCGCTGGCCTCCGCAGAGACACAGCTGTCGAAGTATCCGCCGCTCGTCTTCGCGGGCGAGGCGCGGCGGCTGAAGTCCGAGCTGGCCGCCGCCAGCCGGGGCGAGGCGTTCCTGCTGCAGGGCGGGGACTGTGCCGAGAGCTTTGCCGAGTTTTCCGCGGATACGATCCGCGACACCTTCAAGGTGATGCTGCAGATGGCGATGGTGCTCACTTACGGCGCAAAGGTGCCGGTGGTGAAGGTGGGGCGCATGGCAGGCCAGTTCGCCAAGCCCCGCTCGGCCTCGACCGAAGTGATCGGCGGCATCGAGATGCCGTCCTACAAGGGCGACATCATCAACGACATCGCCGCGACGCCCGAGGCGCGCATCCCCGATCCGGCGCGGATGCTGCAGGCCTACACCCAGGCCGCGGCGTCGCTGAACCTGCTGCGCGCCTTCTCGACCGGCGGTTTCGCCGATATCCACCGGGTCCATTCCTGGACGCTCGGCTTCACCGATCATGACGATGCCGAGCGCTACCGCGGCATCGCCAACCGCATCCAGGACGCGCTCGACTTCATGACCGCCGCCGGCCTGACGAGCGAGACCAACCACGAGTTGTCGACCGTCGACTTCTACACCTCGCACGAGGCGCTGCTGCTGGAATACGAGGAGGCGCTCTGCCGGCTCGACTCGACCTCGGGCAAGTGGCTGGCCGGATCGGGGCACATGATCTGGATCGGCGACCGCACCCGCCAGCCCGACGGCGCGCACGTGGAGTTCTGCCGCGGTGTGCTGAACCCGATCGGGCTCAAGTGCGGTCCGAGCACGACCGAGGAGGACCTCAAGGTCCTGATGGCCAAGCTCAACCCCGAGAACGAGGCAGGACGCCTGACTCTCATCGCGCGCTTCGGCGCCGGCAAGGTCGGTGACAACCTGCCGCGCCTCATCCGCACGGTCGAGGCCGAAGGAGCCAAGGTGCTCTGGTCCTGTGACCCGATGCACGGCAACGTCATCAAGTCCTCCACCGGCTACAAGACCCGGCCCTTCGACGCGATCCTGCGCGAGGTGCAGGAGTTCTTCGCGATCCACCGCGCCGAAGGCACGGTGCCGGGCGGCGTGCATTTCGAGATGACCGGCAAGGACGTGACGGAATGCACCGGCGGCATGCGGGCCTTGACGGACGAGGACCTGTCCTCGCGCTATCACACGGCATGCGATCCGCGCCTCAACGCCTCGCAGTCGCTGGAACTGGCGTTCCTCGTCGCCGAGGAGCTGCAGAAAAGCCGCGAGGCGCTTCGGGCGGCGGGCTGAGCGCTCAGGCGCGCCCGCCCTCGATCACGCGGAACCGCGCGCGGGCCAGAGGTCCGTGTGCCTCGCTGGTTGCCTCGTCGGCCGCCTGGGCCGCCGCGGCGATCGGCGGACGCGAAATGGCCTCGGCGGTCAATACGGGCCTCCCGATGCCGAGTGGAACCGCCTCGATGCCGGTGATCGACCAGCGTTGCGGCGGCGTTCCCGTGCGAAGGGCGTCCACGCTTCCCATCACGTAGAGTGCGCGGTTCACCGTAAAATCGGCGTCGCTCATGGGCAGGATGGCGAGCCGAGCCGAGGTGGTCGCCTCCATCGGGTGACCGTAGCGCGGCGCGGGCGTCGCAACCTCGAACAGCAGAAGCGCGGGCTCGTCCATCGCGCGCTCGACCTCGGCGGTGATCCTGCCCCGGTCGGCCAGGTCGAAGAGCGCGCGCAACGGCAGGCCGCGCACCTCCATTCCCATCAGCGCGCTGATCCGCGCGCCGCCCAACCTGATCCGCAGGGTGCCGGGCCTCGGGCGCTCGAGGATCGCGCAGTTTTGCAGCACGGGCCGCATTTCGGCGGGGTCGAGCGCCATGCGCGGCGGAACCAGCCGCGTCCCGCGCAGGGCCTCCCAATAGGCGATCGCGTGGCGGAGCGTCGGGTCGGTCAGGCGCCGGTCGAGCGGGGCGCGCGCGCCCGAAGGCGTGTCATTTCTTTGCATGGCGGGGTCTCCGGTCTCTGGCGGGGGGATCGGTCCGTCGGGTCGGCTATCGGGCGCCTGGGTTGACCCGCTGCACCTTTTGCTTTCCCAATCCTTAATAGCCTCGTTTCAATTCGACGGGCAGAGGGAGAGTTTTCAATTGGTTAACGGAACCGCGGAACAGGGACGCATCGCGTCGATGACGGGGTTTGCCACGCTGGAAGGGGCGGCGCCGGGTTTGCGGTGGAGCTGGGAGATCCGTGGCGTGAACGGGCGCGGGCTGGATCTGCGCCTGCGCCTGCCCGATGGGCTCGGCGCCCTCGAGGCGCCGCTGCGCAAGCTGCTGTCGGACAAGATCGCCCGCGGATCGGTCACGCTGGGCCTTCGCCTGACCCGTTCCGAGGAGGCCGGGGCAGGCGGCGTCGACGCCGCGGCGCTGGAGACGGCGTTGAACGCGCTGGCCCAGGTGCGCGCGGCGGCCGAGGCGCGCGGCATGGAACTGTCCCGGCCGAGTGCGGCCGAGATCCTGGCGCTGCGCGGGATGGCCGAGACTGCCGGTGCCCCCGAGCCGCCGGAGGCCGCGCGTCTCCTGTCGGAGGCCGGGCGCCTGATCGAGGCCTTCCTCGCCATGCGCCTTTCGGAGGGACGGGCCGTGGCCGAGGTCCTCGGTGCGCAGATCGACCGGATCGCGGCCCTGACCGAAGCGGCGGAGACCGCCGCGGCGGCGCGCGCGGTCTCGCAGGCCGAGACGTTCCGGGCGAACGTCCGGAAGCTTCTCGACACGGCCGACCTCGACGAGGCGCGACTGGCGCAGGAACTGGCGCTTCTGGCGGTGAAGTCCGACGTGACCGAGGAAATCGACCGGCTGCGCGCGCACGTCGCCGCGGCGCGCGAGCTGCTTGCGACGGGCGGGCCGGTGGGGCGCAAGCTCGACTTCCTGATGCAGGAGTTCAATCGCGAGGCCAACACGCTGTGCTCGAAGTCCGGCGATGCGGCGCTCACGGCCATCGGTCTTGACCTCAAACTCGCCATCGACCAGACCCGCGAGCAGGTTCAGAACGTGGAATGACGATGCCGACGGACGCGAAAGTCAGCACTTCGGGAGGGCGGCGCGGCCTTCTCATCATCCTGTCCTCGCCCTCCGGGGCCGGGAAATCGACGCTTGCGCGACGCCTGATGGACTGGGACCCGACGCTGCGCTTCTCGGTTTCGGCCACGACCCGCGCGCCGAGGCCCGGCGAGGTCGACGGCCAAGATTACCGTTTCCTCACCGAGCCCGCCTTCAAGAAACTGGTCGCCGACGGCGCGATGCTGGAACACGCCCATGTCTTCGGCAACTTCTACGGCTCGCCCATGGCGCCGGTGCAGGAGGCGATCGAGGCCGGGCGCGACGTGTTGTTCGACATCGACTGGCAGGGCGCACAGCAGATCCGGAACTCGGTTCTGGGCCGGCACACGCTGTCGGTCTTCATCCTGCCGCCGTCGATCCCCGAGTTGCGCCGCAGGCTCGTCAGCCGGGGCCAGGACGGTCCCGAAGTCATCGCCAAGCGCATGCAGAAAAGCTGGGACGAGATCAGCCATTGGGATGGCTATGACTATGTTCTCGTGAACGACGACCTCGATGCGACGTTCGAGCGGCTGCGCACCATCGTCACCGCCGAGCGCCTCCGCCGTCCGCAGCAGCCGGGGCTGGCGGCCCATGTCCGCCGATTGCACGAGGAATTCGAGGAAGGGACGACGGCATGATCTACGCGCTCGACGGGATCGCCCCCGAGATCCACGCCGATACCTGGGTCGCTCCGGACGCGAACCTCATCGGCCGCGTGGTGCTGGAGGCGGGCGCTTCCGTCTGGTTCGGCGCGACGCTGCGCGGCGACAACGAGGAGATCCGTATCGGCGCGGGCTCGAACGTGCAGGAGAACTGCGTGTTCCATACCGACATGGGCTATCCGCTGACGGTCGGCGCGAACTGCACCATCGGGCACAAGGCGATGCTGCACGGCTGCACCATCGGCGACGGCTCTCTCGTCGGCATGGGCGCGACGGTGCTGAACGGTGCGCGGATCGGCAAAGGGTGCCTGATCGGCGCGGGCGCGCTCATCGCCGAGGGCAAGGAGATCCCCGATGGATCGCTCGTGATGGGGATGCCGGGCAAGGTGGTCCGAGACCTCGACGCGACGGCGAAGGCGGGCATCCTCGCCTCGGCGGCGCATTACCAGGAACGGATGCGGCGGTTTCGCGAAGGTCTCCGCGCGGTCTGAGACCCGCTCAGGCGGTCGAGAGCCGCAGCCATCCCTCCTCCCGCACGTAATTCACGCCGACGCCCATGCGGTCCGCCATGTCCTGCAGCGCCATGAACTGTGCCTCGGCGGGCCTGAGCGGACGCCCCGCCGCGCCGGCGCCGAAACGCAGGACGGACCACAGCGCTTCGTCAAGGGCGATGCGGTCGGCCTGCGCGTCCAGCGTCCAGTGGCCCGGCGCCTCCATCGACAGGGCCACGCTTCCGCCCATCGGCAACGCGGTTTCCGCGCAGAGCATCATCAGGAAGGCGAGCTTCACCTGCCGGCGGGGCAGGTCGTTTCGCGGCAGCCAGCGGGGCGAGAGGCGCGATTGCCTGTAAAGCCCCTCGAGCGCGGCGGCGGCCTCGCGCGCGCTTGTCATGTGATCGGGCCCGGCATGGCCGAATGCCAGGCGGAGAAAGCGCACCCGCGCCAGGGCGTCAGCCACCGCGTCGCGGATCAGGGCCAGTTCCGGCCCGTCTCCCGCGCCGGTCATCTGCAAAAGTTCCACCCCGTTGCCGATGGCGCCCAGCGGGTTACTTAGGTCGTGGCAAAGGCGCGATCCGATCAGGTCCGCAAGGGTCTGGGTCTCGGGCATCGTCAGGTCGTCCATCGCGAGTTCCGCCAAGGCAGGGGGCCCATGACCGAAGACGTCAACTCGATCCTCGAACCGGGGATGTTCGTGCGCCACCCGGACCAGCCGGACTGGGGCCTGGGGCAGGTGCAGTCGAATATAGGTGGCCGGATCACCGTCAATTTCGAGAACCAGGGCAAGGTCGTCATTGACGGAAGGCGCATCACGCTCCTCATGGAATTCCTGCCATGACGCGGGCGCCTGGCGGGTGCACCTTGTCACGAAGGCGGTTAACGCAGGTTTAACGCGCGCGCGGACTTCCGGGCAAGTCCGGGTCCCGCGCCTTGCATATGGCGCGGCGCCCCGATAACCCCGCGTGCAATCTCACCCGCGTCCGGTCTGCGGACGCAGCAGCGGCCGGCCGGATGCAGATCGACGATTCCCATTTCGAGCTTCGCCTGGCAGCGGACGAGGACGAGATCCGCGAGGCGCAGCGACTGCGCTATGCCGTCTTCGTCGAGGAACTGGGCGGTGACGGTCCGCTTGTCGACCACGCCGCAAGGATCGAGGCCGACCGCTTCGATCCCCATTTCGACCATCTCCTGTTGCGCGACATGCGCCGGGACGCGGGCGATCGCGTGGTCGGTGTCTACCGGCTCATGCGGGCCGAGCAGGCCAGGGCCGCGGGGCAGTTCTATTCCGAGGACGAGTACGACCTCGGGCCGCTCAAGGCTTCGGGGCGGCGGCTTCTCGAACTGGGACGGTCGTGCCTGCATCCCGAGTATCGCGGCGGCACGGCCATGGTGCATCTCTGGAACGGGCTGGCCGACTACATCGCCCGCCACGGGATCGAGGTCATGTTCGGGGTGGCGAGTTTCCACGGCACCGAGGCCGGTGCGATCGCGGGGCCTCTGTCGCTGCTGCATCACCGGCACCTCGCTCCGGCCGACGTGCGGCCTGTCGCCCGCGCCGGGGGCTTCCAGCGCATGGACCTGATCGCCGAGGCCGATCTCGACCGGCCGGCCGCGATCCGGGAGACGCCCGCGCTGATCAAGGCCTACCTCAGGCTCGGCGGTTTCGTGGGCGAGGGGGCCTACATCGACCGGCCGTTCAACTGTATCGACGTCTGCCTCGTCATGGACATCGCGCGCATGAGCGAGAAACACCGCGCCATCTACAGCCGCGACCGCGCGCTGGCGGGGACGGCCAACCCATGAGCCTGACATGGGAGGGCGCACCCCCGCCGCCGCCGCCCCGGCCCGGGCTCCTGGGCTGGCTCAGGGCGGTGCGGCGGGGCGCGCCGCTTCTGCTGATGCTTGCGGTGTGTTTCCCGCTCCTGTTGATCCTCCGGCCGCCGGAAAAGGCGATCTGGGGCTATGCCCGCCCCGTCACGCCCTGGATCACGCAGTTCGTCTGCATCTGGGCCTGCAGGTTTCTCGGACTGTCGCGCCAGGTGGAGGGGCGGCCCATGCGAGGCGTGGGTGCCTATGTTGCCAATCACGCCAGCTGGCTCGATATCTTCGTGCTGAACGCGTCCAAGCGGCTCTACTTCGTCTCGAAGGAGGAGGTCGCGGGCTGGGGCGGGATCGGCTGGCTCGCGCGGGGTACGGGAACCGTCTTCATCCGCCGCGACCGGGCCGAGGCCGCGCGGCAGGCGAAGCTGATGGAGGAACGCCTGCACGCGGGTCACAGGCTCCTGTTCTTCCCGGAGGGCACGTCGACCGACGGCCTGCGCGTCCTGCCGTTTCGCACGACGCTGTTCGCCGCCTTCTTCACGCCGCTGTTGCGAGAGGAATTGCAAATCCAGCCGGTCAGCGTGATCTACACCGCCCCCGAGGGCGAGCCTCCGTCCTTCTACGGCTGGTGGGGCAGCATGGAGTTCGGCGCGAGCCTTCTGTCGATCCTGTCGGTCCGGCGGCAGGGATCGGTGCGCGTGATCTACCACGACCCCCTGCGCGTCGCGGATTTTCCCGACCGCAAGGCACTGGCCGCCGCCGCCGAGGCAGCCGTGCGCGCCGGCTTCAACGGAGCGGCGCGGTAAGCGCGAGCAGGGCCGCGAGCGGATCCTCCGCGCGCCAGATCTCGGGGCCAATGGCGAAGAAATCCGTGACCGGCGCGAAAGCCTCGACGAGGGCAAGGTCGAGCCCGCCCTCGGCCACGACCGGAACCTCGATCATCTCGCTCCACCAGGCGAAGAGGTCGTGTTCGGCCAGCGCCGTCTCGCCAAGGCCGGTATCGCCGAGGGGGCCGAAGCTCACGTAGTCCGCGCCGCTTTCGCCCGCGGTCAACCCGTCATGCCGCGAGGTGCCGCAGGCCGCGCCGACGATGGCGTCCGCCCCGAGCGCCTTGCGCGTCGCCCGGACCGAGCGCGCGGCGTCCGTCAGGTGCACCCCGTCGAGGCCGAGACGCTCCACCAGGCCCGCATGCCGCTCGATCACCAGGGGCACGTCGCGGGCATGGGCGATCTCGCGGCAGGCATCGGCCGCGCGGGCCACCGCGTCGCCGTCGGGATCGGCCAGCGCGAGGCGCAGGCAGGCGATGTCCGTGGCGTCGAGGATGCGCGCCAGCACAGGCGCGAAGGCCTCCGTCTCGAAGGCGGTCGGCGTCACGAGGTAGATGCTCGGCGTGTCGGTCTCGGCCATCGGCCCGTCCCCTGCTAGGTTTTCGCGCGTGCCTACGCGCTCGCTTGCCGCCCTGCAAGGGTCTGACCCCTGGCAGGGCCTTGCCGTGCGGGCCGACAGGCGCTATCGCCCGCCGCCATGGACACAATACCCGAAAGACCCGGCCAGCCGGCCTTCGTTCTCGTGCGCCCGCAGATGGGCGAGAACATCGGCGCCGCCGCGCGCGCGATGTGGAACTTCGGCCTCGACCGGATGCGCGTGGTCGAGCCGCGCGACGGCTGGCCGAACGAACGCGCCGTGGCGCTGGCCAGCGGGGCGGGGCGGCTTCTCGACCACGCGGGGCTGTTCGGCGACGTGCCGTCCGCGATCGACGATTGCACCTATGTCTATGCCACGACGGCGCGGGAGAGGGGCCTGACCAAACCCGTCGTCACGCCCGAGCGCGCGATGATCGAGGCGCGCGAGATGATCGCCGCGGGCGGTCGGGTCGCCGTCCTGTTCGGGCCCGAGCGCGCGGGGCTGGAAAACCCCGACATCGCGCGGGCGAATGCCATCGTCTCGGTGCCGGTGAACCCGGATTTCCCCTCCCTGAACCTCGCGCAATGCGTGCTTCTGTGCGCCTACGAATGGCGGCGCACGACGGTCGAGATGCCCCAGGCCGTGATGGAGATGGCGCGCACCGATTTCGCGACCGGGGCCGAGATCAACGCTCTCGGCGACCATTTCGAAGACCGGCTGGAGGAGGCCGGTTTCTTCTTTCCGCCGGAAAAGGCCGCGGGGATGAAGACGAACCTGCGCAACCTCTGGGGCCGCCTGCCGCTTACCCGGGCGGATGTGCAATCGCTTCACGGGATGATGCGCCAGATGGTCCGCTGGGCGGAGCGGCGCGACCGGGACTGAACCCGCCTCAGCCGCCCTTCCGCACGCGGTAGGCCGGCACCGGGCCGTCCTCGGCCCCGAGATAGGCATGGCCCGCCTCGGCGCAGAAATGGGGCACGTCGATCGCCGCCATCGGATCGCTCGCCAGGAGCCTCACGACCCGGCCCGGAGCCACGCCTTCCAGCCGCTTGCGCAGCCGCAGGACGGGGAGGGGACACTTCAGCCCCGTCGCGTCGATCTCGATCTCGTCTTCCATGCCTGTGGCCTACCGCCCGGCCCGGCCTGCGTCCACGCGAATGTGACGCAAGGGCCGCGTGACGAGCCGGAAAAAAGTGTTTACCTCTGCGCCCATGTTCGGGATCGACCTCTTCGACGCATCGCTTCTGCCCGCGATGCTGGTGGCGCTGACGGCGGGCGCGCTGAGTTTTCTCAGCCCCTGCGTCCTGCCCATCGTGCCGCCCTACCTCGCCTACATGGGCGGCATCACCATCGAGGAGATGGACGCAAGCCCGAAGGCCGCGCGCAGGAAGGCGCTGCTGGCCGCGCTGTTCTTCGTGCTGGGCCTGTCCACCGTCTTCATTTTCCTGGGCTTCACCGCCTCGATCTTCGGGCAGTTCTTTTTGCAGAACCAGATCCTTCTGGGCCGGATCGCGGGCCTGGTCATCGTGATCTTCGGGCTGCATTTCCTTGGAATCATCAACATCCCGATCCTCAATCGCGAGGCGCGGCTCGACGCGGGCGACCGGGGCGGCTCGGCTCTGGGCGCCTACATCCTCGGGCTTGCCTTCGCCTTCGGCTGGACGCCCTGCATCGGCCCGCAACTCGGCGCGATCCTGTCGCTTGCCGCCACCGAGGCCAGCGTCGGGCGCGGCACGATGCTTCTGGGTGTCTACGCCATCGGTCTCGGCATCCCGTTCCTGCTCGCGGCGGCCTTCATCGACCGGGCGATGGCGGTGATGGCGCGGCTCAAGCGGCACATGAAGACGATCGAGCGCGCGATGGGCGTCCTCCTTGTCGGTGTGGGCGTGGCGCTGATGACCGGGGCCTTCTCGGCCTTCGCCTTCTGGCTTCTGGAAACATTCCCGGCGCTCGCGCTCCTGGGCTGATTTCCGCCCTGACGCCGCGCGCTTCCCCCTGTAGTCTCGCCCCATGAGCGGTGCGGAGACAGATGCGCGACCCGTCCGCCGGCGCGTCGTGCTCTACGTGCCGGGCTACGACCCCGTGCCGCCCCGAAAGTATCGCGAACGCTACCGGCGCCAGGCCGCGCGGCAGGCGGCGCTTTCGGGCCACGAGATCGCGCTTGGGGCGGCCGAGGGCGACGCGCGCTTCGGCTGGCATGTCTCGGCCCGGATCGAAGGGGAGGCGGTCGAGACCGAGGTCGAGGTGCTCTACTGGGCCGACATCGTGCGCGCCTCGATGGGACAGAGCATCGCCGCGACCTACGGGCAGCTTCTGCGGACGGCATGGGTCTATCTCCGCTCGGGTGCCCTGTTTCGCCTGATGCGGCTGAGGAAGGGACCGGTGATCGCGGCGCTCTTCCCGGTGGCGGTGCTGCTTGGGCAGCTTGCGCTGGCCCTGGGCCTCGCGGCTGTGGTCGCGGCGGTCGGGCAGGCGGTCCTGCCGGGGGCGGGCATCGTCGCGGGTCTGGGCATCGGCCTTCTTGCCGCCGGGACGCTCCTGCGCTGGTTCCGGCGGCGCGACCACCTGCTGGCCTGGTACCTGATGCACGACTACGCCTTTTCGGCCCAGTTCGAAGGAGCCTATCCCCCGGAACAGGAGGCGCGCATGGCCGAGTTTGCCGACCGGATCGCCGGGGCGCTCGGGGGCGGGGCGGACGAGATCCTCGTCGTCGGCCATTCCTCGGGCGCCTATCTCGCCGTCTCGATCCTGGCCGATCTCCTGCGCGGCGGGCGTGTGCCGGAGGCGGGGCCGGTCCTGTCGCTGCTGACGCTCGGGCAGGTTATCCCGATGGTAAGCTTCCTGCCGCGCGCGACCCGTCTTCGCGACGACCTCGCGCGTCTGGGCGAAAGCGACCGGTTGGCCTGGGTCGACGTGACCGCGCCCGGCGACGGCTGCGCCTTCGCGCTCTGCGATCCGGTGGCGGTCTCGGGCATGGCGGGGCCTGACAAACGCTGGCCGCTCGTGCTGTCGGCGGCCTTCAGCAAGACCCTGTCGCCAGAGGCATGGTCGGCACTCCGCTGGCGGTTCTTCGAGCGGCATTTCCAGTATCTCAACGCCTTCGACAACCTGCCGGGCGACCCGGGGGATTACGACTACTTCGCGGTCACGGCAGGCCCGCGCACGCTCGCGGCGCGGTTCGCAGGCCGCAAGCCCTCGTCCAGCCGGATCGAGCGGCCGGTCTGCGCCTACGGGGACCGCGCCGCGTGAGCCGCGACCTGCCGCCCAAGCCGCCATCCCGCGCCGACCGCGTGTCGCTCTGGCGCTACATGCGCCTGTTCCGGCAGGACATCCTCTCGGCCCAGCCCGAGCGGCTCTATCGCGCATGGATGGCGGAGTTCCGGACGCCCTTCTTCCGGTCCTGCCTCGTGAACCAGCCTGATCTTGTAGAAGAAGTTCTGAAGGTTCGCCCGATGGACTTTCCGAAGTCCGACCGCGTGGGCGAGGGGCTTCGTCCGCTGCTGGGCGCTTCGGTTTTCCTGACCAACGGCGCGACCTGGGCGCGACAACGGCGGATCATCGACCCGGCCTTCGAGGGCGGGCGCCTGCGCGAAACCTTCCCCGCGATGCTCGACGCCGGGCAGGCGGCGGTCGCGCGTCTGGACGAAGGGGTGCGGGACATCGAGGAGGCGATGAGCCACGCGGCGGCGGACGTGATCTTCCGCACGCTCTTCTCCCTGCCGATCGAGGACGCGGTGGCCGCCCGCGTCTACCGCGCCTTTCGCGCCTACCAGCGGACACAACCGATCCTGAACCTGCGCGCCTTCCTGCCCCTGCCGGCATGGATGCCGCGCGGGCACCGGGCCGAGACGCTGAGGGCCGCACGCGAAATCCGGGAGCTCATCACCGCGCTGACCGAGGCGCGGGCGGCGGAGGTCGCCGCCGGAACGGCGCCCGACGACCTCGCCACGAAGATCCTGACGGCCCGGGACCCCGAGACCGGCGAAGGTTTCACCGCCGGGGAGATGGTCGACCAGGTCGCGATCTTCTTTCTCGCGGGCCACGAGACGAGCGCCAGCGCGCTGAGCTGGACGCTCTATCTTCTCGCCCGCTACCCCGAATGGCAGGCGCGGGTCGCCGAGGAAGCCGCCGCCCTGGCGCCCGAGCCGGGTTTCGGCGATATCTCCCGGCTTCGCATCGCGCGGGACGTCTTCCGCGAGGCGCTCCGGCTCTATCCCCCGGTGCCGATGATGGTGCGCGAGACCACGAAGGCGGAGCGATTCCGCGACCGCGACATCCCCAAAGGCGCGCAGATCGTCATTTCGCCCTGGCATCTGCACCGGCAGGTCCGGCTCTGGGACGACCCCGACGGTTTCGATCCCGGGCGCTGGGGCACCGAGAACGGCAAGGCCTGCCTGCGCGAGGCTTTCATTCCCTTCTCGGCCGGGGCGCGCGTCTGTCCGGGGGCCGGCTTCGCGATGGTGGAAGGGCCGCTGCTTCTGGCTCTGCTTCTGCGCGCGTTCCGGTTCGAATGCGTGCCGGGCGACGCGCCGGTGCCGGTTGCCTACCTGACGGTGCGGGCCAGGGACGGGATCCGCCTGCGCGTGTCGCGGCGTTGAGCGGAGCTGTCGGCCTGTCCCGGGCGGTTTCGCCGTCGAACACGGGCGAGGCCGATATACCGATCGATATCCCGAAGCGAACGTCGGAGGATCCTGCCGTCGCGCATCGGCCTCGGGCGGACCGCGTGGGCCAGGAATGCCTCGGGCGGGATATGCGGCGGTCGCCCCTCCGTGGCGGCCACCCCTGTCATGCCGTGGTCAACGCGGCGTTACCGCCCGGCCTTGACCTCTTCCAGCACGAAGACCCGGATCGCCGAGGCGAGCCCGGATTTCAGGCCGCGCCCCGCGTCGATCTCGGCTGCAAGCGCGTTGACCGAGACGCCGCGATCCTCCGCGATCCGGCGGAACTCGTCCCAGAACGCATCCTCAAGCGAGACGCTGGTGCGGTGACCGCGCAGCGTGAGCGACCGTTTGCCCGGCCGCCCGCTCATTCCTCGTCCCGCCGGTGGTCGTCGAGCCTCCCGGCCTCCAGCCGCGCGCGCGCCGCCTCCGCCTCTCGTTCCGCCTTCGTCCGGCCGAACTTCGCGGCATTGGCATCCGCCTTCCGCTTCTTCTCGTCACGGGCCCGGGTCTTCCGCGCGCGGGAGAGGCTGACGACCTTGCCGCTCACTTCGGGCCGATCATGTCCTCCGGCCGCACGACGCGGTCGAAGGTCTCCTCGTCGACGAAGCCGAGGCGGATCGCCTCCTCCTTCAGCGTGGTCCCGTTCTTGTGAGCTGTCTTCGCCACCTTCGTCGCGTTGTCGTAGCCGATGGTGGGCGCCAGTGCCGTCACCAGCATGAGGCTTTCGCGCATCAGCTTGCCGATCCGCTCCACGTTGGCCTCCGTCCCCATCAGCATCCGCTCGGTGAAGCTGTCGGCGGCATTGCCCAGAAGCGTCATGGATTGCAGGAGGTTGTAGGCCATCATCGGGTTGTAGACGTTCAGCTCGAAATGCCCCTGGGACCCCGCGAAGGAGATCGCCGCGTCATTGCCGAGGATATGGGCGCAGACCTGCGTCATCGCCTCGGCCTGGGTCGGATTGACCTTGCCCGGCATGATCGAGGAGCCAGGCTCGTTCTCGGGCAGGATCAGCTCGCCAAGGCCCGAGCGCGGGCCCGAGCCGAGGAAGCGCATGTCGTTGGCGATCTTGTAGCAGGCCATGGCGGCCGTCTTGATCGCGCCCGACATGAAGACCATCGCGTCATGGGCCGCGAGCGCCTCGAACTTGTTCGGCGCCGTGACGAAGGGCAGGCCGGTGATGGCGGCGATGTTCGCGGCCACCGTCGTATCCCAGCCGATCTCGGTGTTCAGCCCCGTGCCCACGGCCGTCCCGCCCTGCGCCAGTTCGTAGATGCCGGGCAGCGCGAGCTTGATCCGCGCGATCCCGTTTCGGACCTGCATGGCGTAGCCCGAGAATTCCTGGCCGAGCGTGAGAGGCGTGGCATCCTGCGTGTGCGTGCGCCCGATCTTGATGATGTCGCGGAACTGCTCGGCCTTTGCTTCCAGCCCCTCGGCCAGCTTTTCGAGCCCCGGGATCAGCACTTCGTGCGCCGTCACGGCGGCGGCGATGTGCATGGCCGTGGGGAAGGTGTCGTTCGAGGACTGCCCCATGTTGCAATGGTCGTTGGGGTGGACCGGCGACTTCGAGCCGATCTCGCCGCCCAGCATCTCGATGGCGCGGTTCGCGATCACCTCGTTGGCGTTCATGTTCGACTGGGTGCCGGACCCCGTCTGCCAGACCACCAGCGGGAAGTTGTCATCGAGCTTGCCGTCGATCACCTCCTGCGCCGCGGCGATGATCGCGTCGGCCAGCTCCGGCGTCAGCTTGCCGCTGGCCTTGTTGGCCTCGGCGCAGGCGCGCTTGATGACGCCGAGGGCGCGGACGATGGCGACCGGCTGCTTCTCCCAGCCGATGGGGAAATTCATGATCGAGCGCTGGGTCTGCGCGCCCCAGTACTTGTCGGCGGGCACCTCGAGGGGGCCGAAACTGTCGGATTCGGTTCTGGTGGCGGTCATCTCTGGTCCCTCCGGTATGCGGTTGCATGCCGTCTAGCGCGAGGGCGGCAGCCCGCGCAACGGCACGAGTTGCCTCAGGCGCCCGTTTCGGGGCTTGCCCGGTAGAAGCGGTAGACGCGGGCGGGCGGCAGGTTCCACCAGATCTTGCCGCTCACCCGCCAGTCGAGGCCCAGTTCCTCTCGGACCGCGCGCGTCACGGGAGGCTTCGGGCCATAGGTGAACTGGACATAAGTCCCGCCGGGCGCGAGGCGGGCGAAGCTTCCGCTCAGGATGTCGCGCTGCAAGGCCACCGGCATCGACAGAAGCGGCAGGCCCGAGACCACGGCCTGGGCCTTCTCCACCGGCAGCTCGCCGACATCGCCCGCGCTCATCTTGTGGACGTTCAGGCCGGGGAAGCGGGCGCGCAGCCGGTCGCAGAAATCGGGGTTCATCTCGATGGAGTGAAGGTTTTCAGGGGCCACCCCACGGCCCAGTATCGCCTGCGTGATATTCCCCGTCCCGGCGCCCAGTTCGATCACGGGGCCGGCGCCCGGATCGATCTCGGCCACCATCTCGGCGCAGAGGAAACGCGACGAAGGGGCCAGCGCGACGACCTGGTGGGGGCGGCGCACAAGCTGACCGAGAAAGAGGGCGAGGTCGGAAGTGGCCATGGCCATGTCTCGGGGCAGGCGGCGCCTCGCGGGCGCGGCGTTTTCGGGAAGGGACCGTGCCGGGACGGTTCAGTGGTTGCGGCGGAAGGTTTCGAGGCTGACCACCTCGGCGTCGCGGGGGGCCGGCCGGTCCTCGTCGGTCCCGTCATCCTCGTCGCGTCCGCCGTTCGGCGGGTCGTCCCCGGGCCCCTCGGGCGCCGGCGCGGTTTCGAACCGAAGGCCGAATTCCACCGAGGGATCGACGAAGGTGAGGATCGCGTCGAAGGGAATGCGCAGGCGCTCGGGACTGTCACCGAAATTCAGCGTGATGGCGAAGCCGTCATCATCGACCTCGAGGCCGTCATACCAGTGCTGGATGACGATGGTCATTTCCTCGGGGTAGCGGTCCTGCAGCCATGGGGCGAGGTCCACCCCTTCGTGGCGGGTGTCGAAGGTGATGAAGAAATGGTGATCGCCGGGCAACCCGTCGCGCGCCACATCCGACAGCACCGTCTGGATAAGGCCGCGCATCGCGTGATGCATCAGGCGGCCATAGGCGATGGTCTCTGATTTGTCGGACATGAAAGACTGCTGTTCCGGCTTGGCTACGCCTTCACCATAGAAGATTCGCGGCGATATGAAAGTCGGCTGGTGCCTCGCGCCCGGGCCGCCCGCTTGGGGGGTGGCGACCCAGGGCTCGGTCAGGTATTGGCGAGGATCAGCCAGGCGGCGAGGGCGGCCTCCGAGCCGAAAAAGGTCCAGCTTTGCCGCGAGGCGGCATTGTCGCGGAAGATCGAGGTGATGCGCCCGACCGCCGCCCCGGCATAGGCAAGGCCCATCACCACCCATCCGAGCGGTTCGTTCAGGATCATCGCGCCGAGGCCGAGGCCGACGAAGAGGCATCCCGACACCGCCGATACCTCGGTATAGGCCATGTGCGTGGGCCCGGCGACCATGTCGAGCTGCTGCATCGTCCAGCGCGGCGCGAGCCAGCCCAGAAGACCGAGCCCGATGGTCAGCAGGGCAACACCCATGTTCACGATATCGACCAGGGTCAGTACACCCAGCATTCCTGTTCTCCGCTCCGTTCGTCTAACGTTAAACGGCACGCGAAGCGCTTTGGATCACTTGCAGCTGAAAAAAAACTCACGGAGGCGTGAGTTGCCGTGATCGCTTGCGGCCGGACGAGGAAACTGGAGGGGGAGAAAGTGCAGGCTTCTGTTGCCAGGTGCCTGCGAACCCCGCCTTACGCTGCTAGGCGCAAGGACTTAGATTTCGATTCCTCGAACTGCTTACGCAGCCAGAGCAACCGGAGCACGATTGTCGTTGGCAATTATGCTTTACGGACCGATAACGGTGGTACCTCACCGGGACAAAGCCACGTCTTTACACGTTCGTCGATCCTGTTTCGGCCCCGTCCTCCCCCCAACGAGGGGTCTGATGGTGGAGCCGCCGGGTACCGCCCCCGGGTCCGATCCGCTTATTCCACGCGCGTTTATGTCCATAGTCCCCGAGGGGACACCTGGAAGATACGCGCGCGGCTCGCGCGATTCAAGATGCGCCTAGTCCTCGCGCTCGCTGGTGAAGGTGAGGGGAAAGCCGGCCGAGACGCCCATCTCGTTGGCGCGTGCGCATTTCGTCTCGGCGATCTCGAATGTGTAGACGGCGACCACGCAGGCGCCCCGCTGATGGGCGGTCAGCATCACGGTATAGGCTTCGTCGAGCGACATGCCGAACACCGCCTTCAGCACCTTCACCACGAAATCGCGCGGCGTGAAGTCGTCGTTGAGCAAGATGACCTTGTAGAGCTTTGGCCGCTCCGTCCGGGTGCGGGTCCGCGGCTCGAGATGTGTCGTTGTCCCCGTCACGTCTGCCGTTCGCCTCCGGAGCCAATGGCCGGTCCGCCGCGGCGGACGCGCGCATCCGCGACGCACCGCGATCGGCATCAACTATAGCAGACGGGTTTCCCGATGTCCCCGGGGATGCGGGGGTGGCGCCCTGCGGCTTCGGCGCCGGGCATTGTCCGGGTGAGGCTGCACCGGGCGTGCCCTCCGGCGTCCGGACCGGGCCGAGGCCGCGCTTACGGCGCGCGACGAGCGATCAGGCGGGCAGGGGGGCCGGGACGAAAACGGGCGCCCGCAAGGGGCGCCCGGTTCCGTTCGTGGTGGAGGGCTCAGAAGCCCGCCTTGATCCGCTCGAAGGCTTCGGCCTGACGCTCGCGCTGCTCGTTCGAGATCGGCAGCTGCGCCAGGACAGGCACCGTCACCGTGCCAAGGCCCGCGGCTTCCAGTGCCTCCGCGCCAAGCGACTGCAGGGCGGCGTCGTTCGCCGTGCCGAAGCCGTTGTCGAGGAGCGGCCGGGCGGAGACCTCCGCATGCATCGCGTTGACGTAGTCATAGGCCTGGTCCTCGGAGCCTTCGCCCTCGGCCATGTTCACGTAGCCGCAGAGCCAGACGCTCGAACCTTCGGCCGTATTGCGCTGGAAGCCCACGGGGAAGCCCTCGTCGGCCAGCGCCACCGGAACCTCGTTCCAGACCCAGGCTGCCAGCACCTGGCCCGAGGCCATCAGCTGCTGGATCTCGGCGGGGTCGACCCAGTAGTTCAGGAGGTTCGGGTGAATGCCGCGCAGCCATTCGGTCGCCGCCTCGAACTGCGCGTCGGTGACGTCGGACCAGTCGGTCACGCCCGTGGCGAGGTAGGCCAGCGCATAGGCGTCATCGACGTTGTCGGGGATCGACAGGCGCCCGGCATAGGCGGGGTTGTTGAAGATCTCGAGGCTGGCCACGTCTTCGGCCGGGACCTCGTCGGAGTTGTAGGCGACCGCGGTCGAGCCGTAGTCGGTGGGCAGGAAGAACAGCTCCGCCGATCCGGCCAGCACGTCCTGGCCCACGAGGTCGGCGTTCAGCGTCTCGTAGGCCGCGATGCGGGTCCGGTCCCAGGGCTCGATGATGCCCGATTCCTGCCAGCGCGGCACGGAGCCCGCGCAGATATGCGTCACGTCCGAGCGGAAGCCCGCGAGCAGCCGCTGAAACGCCTCGTCCTCGTCGCCGAAGAAGACGAATTCCGGGCCGCTGCCATGGGTGTCGATGAAGGGCTGGTGATAGTCGGGGTTTTCGAAGCCCGAGTAGTCGAAGACGAGAAGGTCCTGAGCGAAGGCGGGGACGGCCAGAGTGAGCGAGATCGCGGTGCCGAGAGAGAAACGATGGATCATGATGCTGGGGGTTCCCTGTTGGTATCCTTGTAGTCCGATTGCGCGGGAAACTAGGGTTTGCACCCTTTTCCTGCAAGGGGCGCCGCTGCGGTGCCGCGAGGATTTATCGCTCCTGCCGGGCCTGCGCGCGCGCATCGAGAACGGCACGGGCGAGCTCTTTCGTATAGGTCTCGATCGCGTCGAGCTCGGCCAGCGCCCCGGGGGCATCCCCGGCCTCCACCGCGTCCGCCAGCGCAGTGTGCAGCGCACCGATCCGTTCCCGAGACCGGGCGGTGAAGGTGATCATGTTCATCAGCGGCTGCATCGCCTCGACCGCCCCCGCAAGCGCGTAGGACAGCACGGGATTGCCGGCCGCATCGACCAGCGCCCGGTGGAACGCGACGTCCGAGGCGCAGAACGCCTCGTCTGTCAGCCCAGGCTGGCCCTGCCGGAAGATCTCGGCCCGCATCGTGGCCAGCTGGTCGGGCGTGCGCCGTTCGACCGCGAGAGGCGCGCAGGCGCGCTCCAGGGCGAACCGCGCCTCGCAGGCGGTCTCGAAGGCGACGTCGTTCATCGACAGCAAGAGCGTCGCGGTGGTGATCGCCTGCGGATAGGCGTCCTGGTAGCTCAGTCGGTTGACGAAGGCCCCGCCCGTCGCGCCCCTCTGCGTCCGGATCAGCGACTGCGCCGCCAGCCGCTTCAGCGCCTCGCGCACGGTGGGACGAGAGACGTCGAACTGCTCGGCCAGCTCGGCCTCGGACGGCAGGCGCTCGTCCACGATCAGGCGACCGGACACGATGGCGTCGCGGATCGCATCGGCGATCTGAGCGGACAGGCCGGACGGGTGATCGGGATCGATTTTCATTTGTCAGACATTTAAAAGTCTGACAATTATCTGCGCAAGGGATTTTCGCGTTCGGGGAGGATCGCGGAGCATGGTTGCGGCACGCATTCGCGGCATGACGCGCCCGCACTGGCTGGCGCTTTACGGCGGTATCTTCGTTGCATGGGCCGCGCTCTACGTCATGGCTCTGCCGCAGGATCTGCGTGAGGCGGGGGCCATCTACGGGGCGGAATTCCTGCGCAGCCTGTGCATCGTGTCGCCGGATGCGGCGGGCTTCGCGGGCCTTGTCGCCATGTGGCTCCTGATGAGCGCCGCGATGATGGCGCCGACCGCACTTCCCGCCTTTGCCACCTATGACGAGCTTGGCGCGCGGACCCAGACGCGATTCGGCGCGCTGCTGGGCGGATACCTCCTGATCTGGGCGGGGTTCTCCGTCCTTGCGGCGGGCGCGCAGATGGCGCTGACGCAGGCAGGCCTGCTGACCGTCTTCGGCGACAGCCGCTCGGCGGCGCTGTCGGGCGGGCTTCTGGTCCTGGCCGGGCTTTACCAGTTCAGCGCCTTCAAGGAGGCCTGCCTCAGCCAGTGCCGCGCGCCGCTGGCCTTCTTCATGGAACACTGGGCGGAGGGGCCGTTCCGGAACGGCCTCCGCCTCGGCGCGGTCTGCCTCGGCTGCTGCTGGGCGCTGATGCTGCTCGCCTTCGCGGGTGGCGTGATGAACCTCGCCTTCATGGGGCTCGCCACCCTCGTGATGGCGCTCGAGAAACTCACCTGGATCGGCGCGGTGATCACCCGGCCGCTGGGTGGACTACTGATCGCGGGCGGGCTCGTGACGCTCGTTGCCGCCCTCATCTGACGGAGGAAAGACATGGCCGTGAAACGCAGAGCCGACGCCGACCGACTGCCGGTCAGCCAACGCATCGACAGCCGGGTGGAAAACCCCAAGCGCCGGCAGATGCGCCCGACCGACTGGGCGATCAAGGGGGAGCTGTTCCTCAACTGCTCCTGCACCGTGTTCTGCCCCTGCGTCGTCAGCCTCGGGAAACACCCGCCGACCGACGGCACCTGCAAGGCCTGGATGGCCATCGCCATCGACGAAGGCCACTACGAGGGCGAGAGCCTTGCGGGCCTGAACGTGGGTCTCATGGTCGAGATCCCCGGCAAGATGGCCGAGGGCGACTGGAAGGTGGCGGCCTATATCGACGAGCGCGCGAGCGGCAAGGCGTACAATGGCCTGCTGCAGATCCTGTCGGGGGCCGCGGGCGGCACCACCGGCCTTTTCACCCTCCTTGTCTCCGAGATCATCGGGGCCGAGCGCGAGAAGGTCGAGATCGTCCGCGAGGGGCGCAAGCGCGGTCTCTATGTCGGCCGCAAGATCCAGGGCGAGATCGAGATGATCGATGGCGCCTCGCCGGATCATCCGGTGGTGATCAGCAACACGAAATACTGGATGGGTCCCGACGTTATCGCCGCGCGCGGGCTGAAGTCCAAGGTGCGCGATTTCGGGCGGGTCTGGGACCTCTCGGGCAAGTCGGGCGAGATCTGCGCCATCGACTGGTCGGGTTCGGCCGGGAAATAGGCACATGATCACGCCCGCCTATTGCCAGACCATGGCACGCTACAACGCCTGGCAGAACCAGTCGCTCTACCATGCTGCGGCGGGCCTGTCCGAGGCGGCGCGGGAAGAAGACCGCGGCGCCTTCTTCGGCTCGATCCGGGCGACGCTCAGCCACCTCATGTGGGGCGACCTGATGTGGATGGCGCGCTTCGACGGCGGCGAGGGGCCGGGCGGCGCCATATCGGGTTCGGCCGACCGCTTCGACTGGCCGACGCTCTGGGCCGAACGCCCGAAGCTCGACGCGCGCGTCGCCGGCTGGGCCTGGATGGTGACGGACGAGGAGTTGTCGGGCGACCTGCGGTGGCATTCCTCCGTGCTCGGGCGCGACATGGCCAAGCCCTTCGCGCTCTGCGTCATGCACCTCTTCAATCATCAGACCCATCATCGCGGGCAGGTCCACGCGATGCTCACGGCGGCGGGCGCGCGTCCCGACGACACGGACCTTCCCTTCATGCCCGAGGAGGTGCCGGAATGGCGCTGATCTCCCCCTCGCGCCGTCTCCGGCGCACACCCTTCTCCGACGGTGTCGAGCGTGCGGGCGTCTCGGCCTACACGGTCTACAACCACATGCTCCTGCCCACGGTCTTCCGTTCGGTCGAGGAGGATTACCGCCACCTCAAGTCCGCCGTGCAGATCTGGGACGTGGCCTGCGAGCGGCAGGTGGAGGTGCGGGGGCCCGACGCGGGCCGCCTCGTGCAGATGCTGACGCCGCGCGACCTGCGGGGCATGTTGCCCGGCCAGTGCTACTACGTGCCGATGGTCGACGAGACGGGCGGCATGCTGAACGACCCCGTCGCCGTGAAGCTGGCCGAGGACCGCTGGTGGATCTCCATCGCCGACAGCGACCTTCTGCTGTGGATCAAGGCCATCGCCAACGGCTACCGCCTCGACGTGCTGATCGACGAGCCCGACGTCTCGCCGCTGGCCGTGCAGGGGCCGCTGTCGGACGACCTGATGGCGCGGGTCTTCGGCGATGGCGTGCGGCAGGTGCGCTTCTTCCGCTTCGGGCATTTCGACTTCAAGGGCCGCGACCTTGTCATCGCGCGGTCCGGCTATTCCAAGCAGGGCGGCTTCGAGATCTATGTCGAGGGCGAGGACATCGGAATGCCGCTCTGGGATGCGCTGATGGAGGCGGGCCGCGACCTCGACGTGCGCGCGGGCTGCCCCAACGGGATCGAGCGGGTGGAAGCGGGCCTGCTGAGCTACGGCAACGACATGACGCGCGAGAACACGCCGCATGAATGCGGGCTGGGGCGGTTCTGCAACACGGCGACGGCCATCGGCTGCATCGGGCGCGACGCGCTCCTGCGGGTGGCCAAGGAAGGCCCGGTCAAGCAGATCCGGCCGATCGGGATCGACGCCAAGAAGCTGCCGCGATGCGACCGGGGTTGGCCGCTTCTGGCCGGAGACAAGCGCGTGGGCAGCGTCACCTCGGCGGCGATATCGCCAGATTACGGGTGTGGGGTTGCAATAGGCATGGTTCGCATGACCCACTGGGACGCGGGCACCGAACTGACGGTTCAAACCCAGGACGGAAGCTTTCCCGCAATGGTTCAGGGAAGTTTCTGGGAAGAAAAACAGACGATTGCCGCGTGAAATTCACGCAACCGGAAAGACGAGGGAGACCGACATGACATTTCGTGCCTTGGTGGTGGAAGAGGAAGAACAGGGCCAGAAATCGGCCATGGTCCGGACGCTCGAGGACGACGCGCTGCCCGAGGGCGACGTGACCGTGGCGGTCGAATATTCGACGCTGAACTACAAGGACGGCCTTTGCCTGGGCTCGGGCGGCGGGCTCGTGCGGAAGTATCCCCATGTCCCGGGCATCGACTTCGCCGGCACCGTGGAGGCCAGCGACGACGCCCGTTACAAGCCCGGCGACAAGGTGGTGCTGACAGGCTGGCGCGTGGGCGAGGTGCATTGGGGCGGTTATGCCGAGAAGGCGCGGGTCAGGGCCGACTGGCTGGTCCCGCTGCCCGAGGGGCTGACGACGCGCTCTGCCATGGCGGTGGGGACCGCGGGCCTGACCGCGATGCTCGCGATCATGGCGCTTGAAGATCATGGTCTAACGCCCGGAAATGGTGAGGTTCTCGTGACTGGAGCTGCGGGCGGGGTGGGCTCGGTCGCCACTGCCGCGCTGGCGCATCTCGGTTACGAGGTCGCCGCCGTCACCGGGCGGCCCGAGCAGGCCGATTACCTCACGGACCTCGGCGCCAAGCGGATCGTGCCCCGCGAGGAGCTGGCCGAGACGGTGAAGCGGCCGCTGGAGGCCGAGACCTGGGCTGGGTGCGTCGATGCCGTGGGCGGCGCGATGCTGGCGCGCGTGCTCGGGCAGATGAAATACGGTGCGTCGGTCGCGGCGGTGGGTCTGGCGGGCGGCGCGCAACTGCCCGCGACGGTGGTGCCGTTCCTGTTGCGCGGCGTGAACCTTCTGGGGATCGACAGCGTGATGCAGCCCTACGGGAACCGGGTCAGGGCCTGGGAGCGCGTGGCCCGCGACGTGCCGATGGACAAGCTCGAGGCGATGGTGCAGCCGGCGGGCCTCGCCGATCTGCCCGATCTCGGTCGCGCGATCCTGAAGGGGGGCGTCCGGGGCCGCGTCGTGGTGGACGTTTCGGCCTGAGGCCGGCGGCGCAAGGGGGCGCTGCCCCCGCGCCTTGCGGCGCTCCCCCGGAGTTTTCTGCCAGGATGAAGCTGCGCGTGTTCCTTGACGGAGGGGGCCGCGGCCTTAACTCGCGCGGGACAGACGGGTGGGCGACGCGAGAATGACCAGAACACCGATCCTTTACTGGGCGCGGCGGGACTTCCGGCTGGGCGACAACCCCGCGCTCTGCGCGGCGGCGGCCTCGGGGTGCCCGGTGATCCCGGTCTTTGTCGTCGACGAGGTCATGGAAGGCCACGGCGCGGCGCCGAAATGGCGGCTCGGCCTCGGCGCGGAGGCGTTCGGCGCGGCCCTGGCCGGGGCGGGATCGAGGCTCATCGTGCGGCGGGGACGGGCGCTCGACGTTCTGCGCGCCCTGATCGCCGAGACCGGCGCGCGCGAGGTGCACTGGAACCGGCTCTACGATCCCGCCGCGCGCCGGCGGGACGAGGCGGTGAAGGCCGCGCTGAAGGCCGAGGGCGTCGAGGCGCGCAGCCACGGCGCGCATGTCCTTTTCGAGCCATGGACGGTCGCGACCGGTGTGGGCGGGTTCTACCGTGTCTACACGCCGTTCTGGAAGGCGGTGCGGGGCCGCGATCCGGGCGAACCCCTGGCGGTGCCGAAGCTTGCCGCGCCCGAGGTCTGGCCCGCGTCGGAGGATATCGCCGGCATGGGCCTCGGCGACGCGATGCGGCGCGGCGCGGAGATCGTGCGCCCCTATCTCGCCGTCGGCGAGGAGGCCGCGCGCGGGCGGCTCGGCGCATTCATCGCCGAGGGCATCGCGGACTATGCCGATCGTCGCGACGACCTCGCGCGGGACGGGACGTCGCACCTGTCGGAAAACCTCACTCATGGAGAGATCTCGGCGCGGACCTGCTGGTGGGCGGGGATGCGCGCGATGGAGCAGGGCAAGCCCGGGGCCGAGACCTTCCTCAAGGAGCTCGTCTGGCGCGACTTCGCCCATCACCTCGTCCATCACACGCCCCATATCGTGGAGACGAACTGGCGCGAGGACTGGGATGCCTTTCCGTGGAACGAGGATGCCGGGCGCGAGGACGTGCGCGCCTGGAGGCGGGGCCGCACGGGCATGCAGGTCGTCGACGCCGCGATGCGCGAGATGTACGTGACGGGGCGGATGCACAACCGCGCGCGGATGCTCGTCGCCTCCTATCTCTGCAAGCACCTTCTGACCCACTGGAAAATCGGGCTCGACTGGTTCGAGGATTGCCTCGTCGACTGGGATCCGGCCTCGAACGCGATGGGCTGGCAATGGTCGGCCGGATCGGGACCGGACGCGGCGCCCTATTTCCGGGTGTTCAACCCCGAGACGCAGGCCGAGAAGTTCGATCCCCACGGCCGCTACCGGCGCCGCTGGGTGGCCGAACTGTCCTCCGATCCGCCGCAGGCGGCGCGGAGCTACTTCGATGCCATTCCCGAAAGCTGGGGCATGTCGGCGGCCGACCGTTACCCGGCGCGGCCGGTGGTCGACACGGCGCTGGGACGGCAGCGGGCGCTCGACGCCTATTCCAACCGAAGCTTCTGAATGTCCCGGCCAGACCGGGGCTTGTCTAACGCGGCGGCATCGGGCCAAGATGCCGGAACGACATGGAAAACGACAATGATAAAGACCACGACATCGGGTGAAACCGGGCTTCCGCGATACTTCAACGCGGTCTTCGAACAGGCGGGACGGATGGAGCACGGGCGGCTCGACATGGTGCTGCCCGACGGCCGCGTCTTCCGCACCGAGGGGCCGAAGCCCGGCCCGGTTGCCGAGCTGCACATCCACAACACCGACATCTTCGGGCGGCTGATCCGCGAGGGCGACCTGGGCTTCTGCGAGGCCTATCTCGACGAGTGGTGGTCGACGCCGGACCTGCAGGCCTTCATGGATCTCGTCCATGCCGACAACGAGGAGGTCTACGACGGCTTTCTCGGCATGGGCCTGGTGCGCGCCTACGAGCGGCTGCGCTTCTGGTTGCAGTCGAATTCGAAGCGGCAGGCGAAGAAGAACATCTCCTACCACTACGATCTGGGCAACGAGTTCTACGGGCTCTGGCTGGACGACACGATGACCTATTCCTCGGCCAAGTTCGAAACCGGCCAGGAGAGCCTGGAAGCGGCGCAGATCGCCAAGTACGCCTCGATGGTCGACCAGATGGGCGCCCAGCCGGGCGAGCACGTGCTCGAGATCGGCTGCGGCTGGGGCGGCTTCGCGGAATACGCCGCGAAGGAGCGCGGGCTGCGGGTGACGGGCCTGACCATCTCGAAGGAACAGCATGACTACGCGGTCGAGCGGATCGCCCGTGCGGGCCTCTCGGACCGGGTCGAGATCAAGCTGCAGGACTACCGCGACGAGAAGGGTATCTACGACGGCATCGCCTCGATCGAGATGTTCGAGGCGGTGGGCGAACGCTACTGGCCGGTCTATTTCGACACCCTGCGCGAACGGCTGAAGCCCGGCCGGCAGGCGACGCTGCAGATCATCACCGTGCAGGACCGCCGCTGGGAGATCTACCGGCGCGGCGTGGACTTCATCCAGAAGTACATCTTCCCCGGCGGCATGCTGCCCGCGCCCAAGGTGTTGCGCGAAGAGGTGGGCCGTGCGGGACTGGAGATCGCGGGCTCGATCGAGTTCGGCGAGAGCTATTCTCAGACGCTGCGGCGCTGGCACGAGACGTTCAACGCCCGTTGGGACGAGGTCGCGGCACTGGGCTTCGACGAGCGGTTCCGGCGGATGTGGAATTTCTACCTGTGTTCCTGCGCGTCGACGTTCCATTTCGGGAACACCGACGTGACCCAGATCACCGTGCGGCGGCCAATCTGAACATTGATGCGCCGCTTTTGCGAAATCCGCTCGTTTTGCGCGGTTTGGCCACAAATGGGCCCCAATCGGAAGGTTTGATCCCGCGCATGTTCTTCGATCCGCAAACCCAGTCGGGCATGCCCAAGCGGCAGATGCCCACGGCGGCCAAACTGGTCGCGGCGATCCTGTTCTTCGTGGTGGGATGGCAGGCGGCGACCTTCACGCTGCTGACCTTTCCGCCGGAAATGGCCGCAACCTACTTTCCCCTGTCCATCGCGATGATCGGCCTCTGGCAGGGGTGGATGGTGTCGGGCAGCCGTGCGGGGCAGGGTGTCGGGGTCGCCTTGGGCAACGGGGTGCGCTGCGGGGTGCAGGTCGCCTTCTTCGGCATCCTTCTGTTCGCACTGCGCACTATGTTCATGCGTTCGGCCAACCTGCGCTACGACAGTCCGGGCGAGGCGGTGATCGCGACGCTCGACCTGTTCCTGCAGTACTTCCTCCAGACCCTTGAAATCCCGCATATCTGGGCGACGCTTCTGATCGGCGGCGCGATCGCGGGGCTCCTGACCGAGGCCGCGGGGCGTCTCTGGCGCTGATCCATGGCAACCACCACGGTTTTTCTTTTCGGCACGCTGCGCCACGCGCCGCTTCTGCGGCTGGTCGCCGGGCGCGAGGTCGCGACGCGGCCCGCTCAGTTGGAGGGTCAGCGCTGCCAACGGGCCGAGCATGGCGACTGGCCTGTCCTCGTCGACGCGCCGGACGGTCGGGCCGGCGGCCTTGTAGCCGAGCTTGACGAGGCGGCGCTGCGGCGGCTCGACTGGTATGAGGCGGTATTCGGCTACAGCCGCGCCCCCGTCACGGTGGAGGTCGCCGGAGAGAGGGTCGTGGCGGAGGTCTGGCGCCCGTCCCATGACGATCCCGGCAGCGGCGAGGACTGGAGCCTCGACGCCTGGATTGCGACCTGGGGCCCGGTCACGCTGGAGGCGGCGGCCGATATGGTCCGCCGCATCGGCCAGCAGGACCCCGGGGAAGTCGGCCGCATCGCACATATCATCCGCGCCCGCGCCGATGCAGTGCTGAGGACGCGCGCATGGCGGCGTCCCGGTCGCCTCGGGGGACAGCTTGGCGCCGGGGATGCGCATATCCTCGAACGGCACCATCCCTATGACGGCTTCTACGCCATGGAAGAGATCGTCGCCCGGCACACGCGCTTTGACGGCACGACACAGGCCGATGTGGTGCGGGCGGTTTTCCGCGTGGCGGATGCCGCCACCGTCCTGCCCTACGATCCGGTGCGCGACCGCATCCTGCTTGTCGAGCAGATTCGGTTCGGACCGCTGGCGCAGGGCGACCCCTCGCCCTGGTTGCTGGAACCCGTCGCGGGCCTGATCGACGCCGGCGAGGCGCCGGAGGATGCCGCGCGGCGCGAGGCCGCCGAGGAGGCGGGCCTGTATGTCGAGGACCTGCATTTCGTCGCCCGCTACTACCCGACGCCCGGCGGTGTGGCCCATGTGCTCTATTCCTACATCGGGATCGCCGATCTGCCGGACGAGGCCGGGCGGCTCGGCGGCCACGAGAACGAGGCGGAGGACATCCTCGGCCATGTGGTCGGCTTCGAGGAGGCGATGGCCCTCTTGCAGGGCGGCGACCTCGTGAACGCGCCCGCGATCCTGTCGCTGCAGTGGTTGGCACAGAACCGCGAGCGGCTGCGGAAGGCGGCGGCCGCGGGTTGAGTTTGCCCGCGTTGACCCCTATCCCTTGAGGCCCGCAACCCCCGCAAGAAGGGCGCAGGATGACCATTCACCAAGACCTTGCCGCCGCCGTCGGACACACGCCGCTGATCCGTCTCAACAAGGTCAGCGACATGACCGGGTGCGAGATCCTCGGCAAGGCGGAGTTCATGAATCCCGGCCAGTCGGTCAAGGACCGCGCCGCGCTGTTCATCATCCGCGATGCCGTGGCGAAGGGGCAGCTCCGCCCGGGCGGCACCATCGTCGAGGGGACGGCCGGCAATACCGGCATCGGCCTGTCGCTGGTGGGGGCCTCCATGGGCTATCGCACCGTGATCGTGATCCCCGAGACCCAGAGTCAGGAAAAGAAGGACATGCTGCGCCTCGCGGGCGCGGAGCTGGTCGAGGTTCCGGCGGTTCCCTATTCGAACCCCGACAACTACGTCCGCTATTCGGGTCGCCTCGCCGAGCGCCTGGCGCAGTCCGAGCCCAACGGCGCGATCTGGGCCAACCAGTTCGACAACGTGGCCAACAGGCAGGCCCATGTCGAGACGACCGGCCCCGAGATCTGGGACCAGACCGGCGGCGCCGTCCACGGCTTTACCTGTGCGGTGGGCTCGGGCGGGACGCTGGCCGGGGTGGCGCAGGTCCTGCAGCCCAGGGGCGTGAAGGTCGCGCTGTCCGATCCCGAGGGCTCGGGGCTCTACAAGCTCTATACGGGCCTCGATGCGGGCGGAAACTCGATCACCGAGGGGATCGGGCAGGGGCGGATCACCGCGAACCTCGAAGGGTTCACGCCCGATGCCTGCTACAAGATCCCCGACACCGAGGCGCTGCCGATCGTCTTCGATCTTCTTGCAGAAGAAGGCCTGTGTCTTGGCGGATCCTCGGGTGTGAACGTGGCCGGTGCCGTGCGCATGGCGCGCGAGATGGGGCCGGGCCACACCATCGTGACGATCCTGTGCGACTACGGCACGCGCTATCAGTCGAAGCTGTTCAATCCCGTCTTCCTGAAGGAGAAGGGTTTGCCGGTGCCGACATGGCTCAACCGTGCGCCGAGGGACCTGCCGGACGTCTTCGAGGCATGAAGCGCCGTCTCGCCGCCGTCCTGCTTCTCCTGGGGCTCGCGTTCGCGCTGGTCCCGGGCCTCGCGCCGCACGCCTTGGCCCAGGAGCCCTCCACCGCCCAGGCGACCGGACCCGAGGGCATCGACTACGACAGCTGGGAGACGGAGGCCACGCGGATCGAGAACCTGCTGGAGTCCGGCACGGCCTCGAGCGCGTTCTTCACCAACCTGCGGCAGACCCTCGTCGACTGGAGGGCGCGGTTCGTGTCGGCGGAAACCGCCAACGCCGCCCGGATCGACACGATCGAGGCGCAGATCGAGGCGCTCGGCCCGCTGCCGGCCGACGGGTCGCCAGAACCCGCCGCAATCGCGGACCGCCGGTCCAGTCTGGACGAACAGCTTGCCCGTGCGCGCACGCCCCAGGTCAACGCGACCGCGGCCCTGAACCGTGCCAACGGCCTCATCAACGAGATCGACCTCCTGCTCCGCGAGCGGCAGCAACAGCAACTTCTGCAGCTGGATCCGAGCCCCGCCAACCCGGTGAACTGGCCGGTCGCGCTTACGGCCCTGCGTGACGTGGCCGTGGCGGTGGAGCGCGAGACGCGGCTGCGCCTTGGCGATCCGACCCGGCAGGGGGCGCTGACCGACGGCGCGCCGGGAATTCTCGCGCTGGCGGCGCTGGGCCTTCTCGCCCTCCTGCGTGGCCGGCGCTGGACCAAGCGCCTGACCGAACGGCTCCAGCGGCGGAGCCACTCGCGGGGGCGCATCGCCCTCGCGTTCATGGTGTCGCTGCTCCAGGTGGCGGTGCCGCTGATCGGCGTGATCCTCCTGCTGACGGCGCTCCTGACGACGGGCATGGTCGGGCCGCTCGGCTCCGAGCTCCTGCAGGCCTTCGCCGGGTTCGCCGGCACGGTCTACATCACCCTCTGGCTTGCGCGGCGCCTGTTCCGGCAAAGCAGCGATCCCGTGTTCGCCGTTCTGGTCCGCGACGAGGACCGCGCCACCGCCGCCAAGCGGGTCACCAGTTTCATCGGGGCCGCCGTCGGCCTTGGTCTGGTGGCGCAAACCGTCGCGGCCTTCGACCAGGTTCCGCCGGCCGCCGCCGGGGTGATCCAGCTGCCCGCCTATATCCTGCTGGCCTACCTGTTCTGGCGCGCGGCACGGCTGTTGCGGGCCGACGCGGTCGCAGTCACCGAGGCCGATGGCGGGGCGTTCTCGGTCCGCGCCCTGAACGTCTCGGCCAATGCCCTGATCGTCGTTGCGATCCTCGGGCCGCTTCTCGCGTTGGTGGGATACGTCAACGCCACCGAGGCGCTGATGGTGCCCGTCGCGCAGAGCCTCGGACTCGCGGGGGTTCTGCTCGCGCTGCAGCCGGTGGTGCGGGACCTTTACGCCCTGGCGGCCCGCAGGACGCAAGAGGAGGCTGCCGCGGCGCTGATTCCCGTCCTCGTGAACTTCCTGCTCGGATTTCTCGCGCTGCCGCTCTTCGCGCTGATCTGGGGCATGCGACCCGAACAGCTGGGCGACATCTACAGCCGGTTCTGGGAGGGCATCGCACTTGGGGGCGCGCGGATCACGCCCGGCAACGTCTTCGCCGTGGCGATCGTCTTCGGCATCGGCCTTCTGGTAACGCGCCTGCTGCAGGGCGCCTTGAAGTCGACCGTGCTGCCGCGCACCCGCCTCGATGCCGGCGCGCGGACCGCCGTCACCTCCGGCGTGGGCTATGTCGGCATCGGACTTGCCGCCGTCATCGCCATCACCGCGGGAGGGATCGACCTGACCGCGCTGGGCGTCGTTCTCGGGGCGCTCTCGGTCGGGATCGGCTTCGGCCTTCAGAACGTCGTCAACAACTTCGTTTCGGGCATCATCCTGCTGATCGAGCGGCCGATTTCCGAGGGCGACTGGATCGAGGTCAACGGCACGATGGGGATCGTCAAGGACATCTCCGTGCGCTCGACCCGGATCGAGACCTTCGACCGGACGGACGTGATCGTGCCCAACGCCGATCTCATCTCGGGGACGGTGACCAACTGGACACGCGGCAACACGATCGGCCGCGCGGTCCTGACCGTCGGCGTGGCCTACGGCACCGATACCCGCCGCGTGCAGGATATCTTGCTGGAGATCGCGCGCGAGCATCCCGTTGTCGCCGCCTATCCGGAACCGGGCGTCGACTTCCTCGGCTTCGGCGCCGACAGCCTCGATTTCCGCATCCGCTGCATCTTGCGGGACGTGAACCAGATGCTGGCGGTCAAGACCGAGATCAATCACAGGATCGCCGAGCGCTTCGCCGAGGAGGGGATCGAGATCCCCTTTGCACAACGCGACGTGTGGCTGAGGAACCCAGAGACCCTGTTCGCCGGGCGCGGCCCGGCCGGCGGTCCCGGAAACGGCGCGAAGGCCGACACCGACAGCGAGGCGCCCGAGGCCCCATCGGGCGACACAGCGCCGGACATGCCCGGAGAGACACAGAGATGACCGAAGCCCTCTACATGCGCGAACCCTACCGCAAGTCCGCCTCCGGCCGCGTGCTGGCCCTGACCGACGAGGGCGGTATCGTGCTCGACCAGACGATCTTCTATGCCCGTGGTGGTGGCCAGCCCGGCGATTCCGGCACGCTCGACTGGTCGGGCGGGCGCATCGCCATCGCCACGGCCGTGAAATCCGACGATGGCGCCATCGTCCTGATCCCGGCGGAGGCCGGCGCCCTGCCGCCGGTCGGCGCAGCCGTGGATCAGCGCCTCGACTGGGACCGCAGATACGGGCACATGCGCATCCATACCGCGCTGCACCTGCTGTCGGTGGTCATCCCGCTCCCGGTGACGGGCGGTGCGGTCGGCGCGACCAAGGGGCGGCTCGACTTCGACATGCCCGAGGCGCCGAACGAGAAGGCGATCCTCGAGGGGCAATTGAACGCGCTCGTGACCCGCGATCTTCCGGTTTCGGAGACTTGGATCGACGAGGCCGAACTCGACGCCAACCCGGGTCTCGTCAAGACATTGTCCGTTCAGCCGCCGCGCGGGGCAGGGCGGGTCCGCCTCGTCAGGATCGGGTCCGAGGACGCGCCGGTCGACCTGCAGCCCTGCGGCGGCACGCACGTGGCGCGGACCGGCGAGATCGGCAAGCTGAAGATCGGGAAAATCGAGAAAAAGGGCCGTCAGAACCGCCGCGTGACGATCGAGTTCGCCTGAGCGCACCGGCCTGCCGCGGTTCACGCGGCACAGTCGTCGTTTCGCGGCAGACTTGCCCCTTGCGTCCGCGCCCCGCGCTGCGCTATCGGATCACTCGCCGGAGAGGTGGCCGAGTGGTCGAAGGCGCACGCCTGGAACGCGTGTAGGCGGGAAACCGTCTCCAGGGTTCGAATCCCTGTCTCTCCGCCACTTGCCCCCGCGAAAGCGTTCTCCCGATCCGGCTGCGGCCGGATTTTTCCGTTGTTTTCGAGGGTTATACGGGAGGGGCTGAGCACTGGCCCACGCGACGAGAGGCCCAGAAACCGTCTCTCAGAGCCGATGCTCTCCGGACCTGATGACTGCGCAGTTTTGGTGAATAGCTCGATAAGATGTTGGTAGGCGTAGATTTTCTTCTGCGACGACCTGAACACTTCGATTTGGGTCGCACGTGGCGAATGGAACCATGATCGAACGCACCGTTGCTGCGGCAGGGTATATGCCAACATTCGACAAGGAGGGCGGAGAGCCGACCTTCGCTGCGGCGTGGATGAACGGCAGCGATGAGCAGGAAGCTGACTTTGCAAAAACCAAATACCGGCCCGGTTCCGCCAGTTGCGAAAACTCTTGTGTATGTCTGTCGCCGATCCGAGAATGGCAACGTCTACAAGGTTGCGAGCGGGGCAGTTGGCTGTGATGCTTTGTGGAAGCATGAAAAAAAGCAGAGCAAACGTCCATGAGCTTCACAGACGCACTAGAGACCCGGCAATCTCTCATTGACAAGATTGGGTACGATGAGGCGTATCTTTGTCTTGCGGTCGCGCTCTTCATAGAAGAGCCTGACGTCGATTCGTTGGCGAGTGGAGGCCTTACCGAAGGCGGAAACGATAAGAAAATCGACTTCATTTATCACGATCCGAATTCAAAGCGTCTGGTTTTCGCCCAAGGCTATATGGCAAAGAAGCCGAAAGACGAGGCCCCGAGCAACAAAGCTTCAGACCTCAATACGGCTTGTGCGTGGCTCCTGTCTGGCGACCTGGCGTCGGTGCCGGAAAAACTGCGGGAAATCATTACAGGCTTCCGCACGGCGATGGATGCAGGCGAAATTGATTCCATTGACCTCCTGTACGTCCACAACCTACCGGAATCAGTGAACGTCACTCGCGAGCTTCAAACAGTTGAAAGCCACCTGCGCACAACACTCGCGGACGATAGGCTTACGGTTCGCTCACATGAGCTCGGAAAGGCCAAGATTGAGCATCTTTTTTCAGCCCAAGACTCTCACATCGAAGTGATTGATGACATCGATTTCCCTTGGACGATTGGGATCACACAAAAGGGAGATAACTGGAGCGCTGGTGTCGCCACGGTTGAAGCGAACTGGTTGCATAGTCTATACCAGAGATATGGCGACAAGCTGTACAGCGCGAATTACCGTGGATTTCTCGGTGCCGATGGTAGAAAAAGAGTTAACTCTGGAATCCGTGAAACTGCTGAAAATGAGCCTAAAGATTTTTGGGCTTACAACAACGGCATCACGGTGCTGACCATTTCCATAGGCGAAAAGAAGAAGGGCAAAAGGGATTTACGGGGCATTTCCATCATTAATGGAGCGCAGACTTCTGGAACCATTGGTTCAATCGATAAATCCAAAATATCGCTAGATGAGGTGAAGCTCCTTTGTCGCGTCATTGAATGCTCCGATCAAGCAACTATCGATAAAATCGTGCGCTTTAATAACACTCAAAATGTCATCACCACATGGGACCGTTTCAGCAATGATGCTGACCAGAAGCGACTGTCTGACGAGTTTGATGAGCTCGGGTACGCTTACAACCGCAAGCGTGGCTTCAATGCCCAGGGTGACCAGATTGGAATTGAGCAAGTTTTGCAGCCTCTGCTGGCATTTCACGGCCGCCCTACAGATGCGGTTCGAGGCAAGGCTCAGCTTTTTGTGCAAGACCACTTATACCGGAGCGCGTTCGAAAACAAGAAAGCCAGGCACATTTTACTCGTCTACTCTCTCGCTCGCGCAATCGACAACAAACGGTTAGAGTTAAAGGCGAAGTCAAATGAAGGCGCCCTAATCTCGGTCGAGGCCAAGCAATTGGCGCTTCTGAGGAATCTTAATTTTAAACCGTTCCTCGTTTCTGCCATAGTGAACAGTCTTGAAACCGTTGTCGGCACTTATTGTGATCCGCTGACTGTCAGCTTCAAACCTGCCGCCGCCAAGGGCACAGTATTGACCGATCTCTCAGCGAGATGGCTGCCAATAGTAGAAGCGGTGCTTCCCCTTCTTACAGCCATCGTTGAACCAGATACATTCTTCAAGAAGCTAAGTTCAGAAGACAACTTTCTGAGCCAAACAAAAGCACAGTTGGACGCTATGCTCGTTGCAACCGGGCAACCCGAAAAGTGTTCCGATTTTGCATCGGTGGTGGCTTCAACCTGAAATATATCGATTGCTGGCTTGTGTGACGCGTGTCCGAAACTGTCTTCGTCGGTTGCATCCCGGCAGTTGGCCACTTATCGATCAACTTTTGTATCCATCTTCCTCGCGGCGTATTGTGTCTGCTTGGGGCTGACACCGATCACCCGCTGCGCCTGACGCGAAGGTCCGGTTCGGGCCGTTCGCGTAGTTCGTCTCGACGCGCTGGAAGGCGGGAAGCTGAGTTCCGCTGGGCTTGCGGAATAACAACCAATGCAGACATCCGTTCGGACAGATGTCGATGGCGGCGTTGCGGACAAATCAGTCGTCGAACTACGTGCGTCCGCTGACGACTCACTACCGGAAAGCAGCCGTTCTAAGGAGGGGGCGCGAGCTGGCTTCAAAGTTCTCCGCCTCAAGCGCATGATATCACGTAATTTTTCATTGGCGCTTTGGTGGCTTCGCCGGCCGAATACCTGGCGTCAGGTCCTGAGATCGGCATACGTGATCCGTCGCAGGACCCATTCCATGGGTCCGAGCCTGAAATAGCGCCGCCAGATGAGCAGCAGCCCGATGAGCCCCCCCGTCACGGCGAGCGCGACGAGAACGGCGGTCAGCCGGTCCACCGCACTCCAGAGCCCCAGCCCGTAGCCCGAGAAGATCGTCGACAGGACGATCGACTGGCTGAGGTATATGCTCAGGCTCGACCCGCCGGCCGCCAGCGCCTGCGCCATGAGCGGTCCCGGCGGGCGTGAGACTGCCGCGATCAGGCCGAGATATCCGAGCGTCGCAACCGGTGCAGAGACGATGGTCAGGACGACCCCGGGCACCGGCGGCCCCGATTGCCAGATCGCGGCCCCCAGGAGTCCAAGCGCGACCCCCGGCCCGAGACACCAGCGCCGGGCGCGCCGCCAGAGCGGGTGCACCGCGTCGTCGATCATACCGGATTTCACCGCCGCAAGGCCGAGGCAGAACCAGCCGAGCGCCGAGATGCCCTGGATCACGAGGAAGGACGGCAGGACGAACGCGAAGCCGATGCTGCGGAACAGGACGGCCTCCAAGAACCCGCCCTCCGTCAGGATCGCGCGCTCCATCGCGACGATGTCTGGTGGCGTCTCCGGCGCGACGAGCAGAAGTGGCGGGGCGATTACGGCTTGCACGACCAGCAGCCCGGCGCCAAGTCGCACGAGGCGCCGCACCGGCCAGTCCCGGAACAGGTAGAGGATGGATCCTGTGACGGCGTAGATCGTCAGGATATCGCCGGGGAAGAACAGGCAGCCATGAGCGATACCGAGGATCAGGAGCCCGATCATCCGGTTGCGGTAGACGCGCCCGAACGGCAGCCCGCGCCGAGCCGTCGAGCGCATCAGGAACCCCAGCCCGACACCGAACATGAAGGAGAAGAGCCCGTAGGTCTTGAGCAGCGCCAGCCCGTTCACAAGCCAGAGGGTGATGGCGTCCAGTGCCGTCTCGCCACTTGGGTCGGCGAAGCTGCCGAGCGCCGAGAACGCGATGTACTGGACGTTGACGACGACGATACCTAACAGCGCGAAGAGGCGCAGGTAATCCGGCATGAGCGCACGGGGCGGCGCGGTCATGGTCGCGTGAACACAGACAACGCCAGCGTCAGCATTTCGCGGATGCGTGCGGGGTCTTCGCCCGACGCACGCTGGGTGATGGCAAGCGCGATCTGCTCGCCCAGATATTTCGCCCCGGCCTCGACCGACAACCCGTCGGGCCACTCCCCGGCATTGCGGGCAGCTTGCAGGAACGCCACATATGCCGCCTGCGCGGCTGCGTCGATCTCTTCGACCCGCGCCAGCGTATCCGGCCCCAGCCGGTGCTTGCCCGCGCGCATTTTGTAGAACAGGCACCCGGTTTCCATCCGGGGATCGCCGCTTGCAAAGTCGATGAGAGCGTCAAGCGTCCTGCGCAGCCCCTTTCCACCGTGCAGGATCAAGAACATCTCCGACAGCACCTGCTCGGCATAGCGGTCGAGCACCGCGCGCGACAGCCCGTCCTCGCTGCCGAACGCGCGGTAGAGCGAGGGCTTGGAGATACCTGCCATCTGGGTGATCGCGTTGACCGACACGTCCGCCGGGTCGGTCTGCCAATAGGCGGTCATGGCGATGTCCAACACCTTCTCCGTGTCCATCGTCCGCGGTCTGCCGCGAGTGGGTTTCGGGTCCTCAGCTGTCATTTTGTTACCATTTGGTACTTTAAGCCTTGACGACGCGTTACAGATATTTGTACCAACCGGTAACGCATCGCGCAAGCAGGAGAAGACACCATGCCCGACACCGCAAGAACAGTCGTCATCACAGGGGCCAGCAGTGGCTTCGGTGCCGCGGCCGTGCGCGCCTTTGCCGATCGCGGGGACCGCGTTTGGGGCACGATGCGCGACGCAGACGGGCGCAACGCGGCCAAGAAGGCCGACCTGGAAGCCTACGCCCCTGGCATTGCCATCGCGGAGATGGATGTGACTCGTGACGCATCCGTAGCCGATGGCTTTGCCGCCATCCTGGCCGACGGTCCGATCGACATTCTGATCAACAACGCCGGCATCATGTATATCGGCATGACCGAGGCCTACAGCGTCGCGCAGGCCCATGAGCAGATGGACACCAACTATTTCGGGGCCATCCGCGCGATGCAGGCGGTTCTGCCGTCGATGCGTGCGGCCGGTTCGGGCCTCATCATCAACACAAGCTCCCTCGCCGGGCGGGTCGCGGTGCCCTTCTTCGGCACCTATTGCGCGACCAAACACGCGCTGGAAGCCTACAGCCAAAGCCTGCGATACGAGGTGTCCCCTTTCGGCATCGACGTGGCGTTGGTCGAACCCGGCCCGTTCCCGTCGAACCTGCTGGCCGCCGGAAAGCCGCCCGCCCGCGCGGATGTGCTGGCGTCCTATGGCGATCTTGGACAGGTGCCCTCCGCCATGGTCGCGGGTTTTGCCCAGATGCTGGCCAGCGATGAAGCCCCCGACCCGCAACTGGTCGTCGATGCCTATCTGTCGCTGGCCGATGCCGCCCCCGGCAAGCGCCCCACGCGCACGGTCGTCGGCATCACCTGGGGCGTCGACGAGGTGAACGCCTTCACCCAGCCGCGGCAGGACGCGCTGCTCAAGGAAATGCAGCTCGACACCGTGCTCGGCGGTGCCGACGCCTGACCACCCCAATATCCCTCCCCTGGAAAAGGACCCAATCCAATGAAAAAGACCCTTACGGCTGCCGCCATCACGGTCGCTGTCGCTGCAACAGGCGCAATTGCCGAGACCCACGCGTCAGAACTCAAATCTGCCGCCCTCAGCGCGTTCCAGGCGCTATTCACGGACTACAGCGAAGAAGGCGTGCGCACGTACATTGCCGCGGATATCGTTCAACATAATCCTTTCGTGCCCACCGGCCGAGATGCGCTGATCGGGTTTCTGCCAAGTCTCGAAGCCTCGGCTATCACGTGGACCAACCATCGAATCTTGCAGGATGGAGACTTCGTTGTTCTGCACAATTCGTTTACCAATGCTGAGGCTTTCGGAGCGCCCGAGATCGTCACCATCGATATCTATCGGATGGAAGACGGACAGGCCGCTGAACACTGGGACGCTATCCAACCCTTCGTGACGGAAACAGCCAGCGGGCGCAGCATGGTTGACGGTCCAACCGAGGTCACGGATCTGGACCAGACCGAGGCGAACAAAGCTTTGGCCGTCGCACTGATCGAAGATGTGCTGATGGGCCGCGACCCGGCACGGATCACCGACTACATCAGCGCCGAGAGCTACGCCCAGCACAACCCCGGTATTGCGGATGGGCTTGAGGGCATCGTCGCGGCCGTCGAGGAACTCACTGCGCAAGGCAACATGTTCCAATACACCGAGATCCACGCTGTGTTGGGCGAGGGCAATTTTGTCCTGACCGTCAGCGAAGGCCAATGGAACGGCACGACCAACGCCTTCTATGACCTGTTCCGGATGGAAGACGGCATGATCGTCGAGCATTGGGACGTGATCCAGCCTGTCCCGACCGAGGGTCTGGCCAACACAAACGGCATGTTCACCGGGTTCGACGGCGTTGGCCCGGAGTCAATCGGGCAATAGACCTCATCACGACATAGCCCGGCCAACGAGCCGCGCCCAAGCAGGCGGGACACCTGTCTCGCCTGCAAAACTGCAACGAACGCCAGCCCGGTGGCCGGAGCTCCTCCAAGCATCGCCGTACTCGACAATCTCGCAACCGAAACGAGCCAGCCAAATGTCTTCAACTTTTGCCTCCACCCTCGGCCTTCTGCTCTGCCTTGCTCCGGCTGTCGTCCATGCCGTCGAAGTCGTCCGCCCCCTCTGGGCACGATGGGTAGTGAACTGGGTGCTTCCGTTCTTCGCCCCGGGTCTGCCGCGCCCGTCGAAGGCCCTGACCCATGATGACCAGATCGCTATGCTAGACGCAGCGCTCGACGCCGCACCGAAGGACAAGGCTCCCGCAGGAGCGGACTACATCTTTCTGATTCTTTTCGAGCAACGCCAGGGCTCGCTGGCCTTCATCGCGGTGGCGGTAGGTGTTCTGTATGGCCTTTCTCTTCCCATGGCCGACCGACATGCTCTGCATTTAGTCTTCGGTACGATGGCGGCCCTTTTCGCGCTGGTGAACGCCAATCATGCCGGTGTTCCCGGACTGGGTCACCACCCCAGAGTCAGCCACAACGGGCGCAATGTCGGTATCCTCTTTGCGCTGTTCTGGGCGGCAGCGGCGATTTTGAACTACATCGGCTTCAACACCTGACCGCTTTTCGTTCGGAGTACGGAACCGACCAAGCATTCCAGCGCGCACAGGCCGCGCCCAAGCAGGCGGAAGACCTGTCACGCCTGCGAAATCGCAACGAACGCCCGCGATGAGTGAACTGCGCACAAACGAACAGACACGCCCGCCCAAGAAGTCGATAGAAGGAGATGCGAATGCCTACCTCACAACTGACCCCTGAGCGGTTTCGCAGGCGCCCGGCTGTTATTCGGGCAGTTGAAAACCCGCGGTCCCCGCGCAGCGTACTCAACTACATGTGTGCATGTGATACGTCGGACCCCGACACCTGCAAGGCATTGAGCCTCGATGAGAATGTATCACCCTTGATGGCGATCTGGTTTCAGAGCGGAACCGCCCTCGACGACTTCTGCCAGCCGTTCGCCGGCGTTGTGCGTGAACTGAAGGCCGATCCGCCAAGCCTGATCGGCAACAACTGGGACAGCGTCGAGGGCAAGGTGGCGAAGGTGCTGCTGGCCGATCAATTGTCGCGCTCGTGTTTTCGTGGGACGGCGGAAGCCTTTTCCTATGATCCAGTTGCGCGTGTCCTTATGCGCGAACTGCTGAGTTCCGATCTGCGCGACGAAACCCTTAGGCTGCCAGCGGCGCTCCTGTATCTGCTGCCCTGGGCCTTGGCGCATTCGGAAGACCTCAAAGACCTCGAACGCGCGGTCGAATTGGTCGACCTGTCGATTCAGGCCTACCCGGATTTCAAACTCTTCGAGGAGCGCAACAAGCCAGCGATCGAGCAGCACCGACAGGTTCTAGAGAAATTCGGGCGCTACCCACAAAGGAACCCGGAGTTCGGGCGGGAAAACACCGCGGACGAACAAGCGTGGCTCGACGACGCGGAAAACCTACCGATCTGGGCGGGCGGCAAGGCATCGTTCAGCAAAGCGGTGGAGTAGCCGCTGATCGTAGTGTCGTTTAAGGGTCTCGCTTACGTGGCATCTACAGCGTGACAGCCCCTACCATGGACTGGGCGGTAGGCACGCTTGCGTGTCTCAAAGACAGTGAGATTTGCGAAAACACGCCCAAGCCTGCTCCCGCGTCACCGCGTACTCGCTGATCATCTCCTTGATTGCCCACCCTTCCGGCAGTTGGGCCAGCTTCACTGCCGCCCGCACCTGGAACTCCCTTCTGTACTCGACGAAAGGCGGACAGGCCCCGAAGTTCACAACGTCAGAAACGTCCGTCGCGCAGCCGCTTAGCCCGATCGTCGCAAGAACGAGGACGGCGCGCCGCCGCCTTTGGCATGGAGTCCTGCCGTCCGCAATCAAACGAAAACCGGACACAGGCGCCTTTGCGGGAACGGTCCGCAAAGGGCTCGATCCCGCCGTTCGCTGCACCCAGCACGAACGTCCGCTTCAGCCGAAGCGCGCGAAGTGATTTGGCTGCTCCGCCCATTCAGCTGGAAACGGTTCCAGCACCCGGGCTAGCGTCACTTCTGGCCCCTGCTTCCCGTCCAGGATCGCCTCGACGATGTCTGGCGCGAGCAACGTGAGCCGCAAGACGCGGGTCATGTAGGACGGCGCGATCCCCTCGCGCTCGGCCAGTTCGGCGATGTTAGCGTACTCGCCAGAGTCCAGCATGCGCTTCCAGCGGAACGCGCGCGCCAGCGCCTTGTTCAACGTGTTGTCGGTCCGCTGCGAGTGCGTGACGCCTTCCGGCAAATGCATTTCTTTCCGCCCGCCGCGCTTTACGACGCGAAACGGGACATATAGCGTCAAAGTCTCGGTGTTGGTTGTTCCTTTCATTTTGACGCTTTGCCTTGAAGATCAGCAGTTCTCAGGCAGTAACTCATCGTTGGTGTCGACACCTTTCGACAACGCGGAATCAAAGAAGGAACTCCTCGTCATCAACCTGAGAACGCCATCCTAGTTTCTTGAGAGTTTTACCGGGAACATGATCAATTAATACCTCGCCTACATCTGGCGAGTAAACAAAGGTCGCCCGATTGATGCTTTCAAACTCCGGAGGGGTATCATCCATGATTCCATATGGGTCCACTTCATTTACATACTTCTGAAAGATAAATGAGTTACTTGGGTTGATTAGTTTTCCAGCCTCAATTCGATCTTCGTAGCACTCGTTAACACTGATAGTTCTTTTCTTTCTCATTTGCGTTTTTCCTATTCTGCACACTGATTTGCTTGCGACTTCGATTTCGTGCGGTTTCTTGCGAACTTTCCCCACCCAGGAATGCGCTCCCAGCGGAAGGCGCTGACCGGCGCCTTGACCAGCGCGCTATCCAATCGGCGAATATGGCTGGCCCCATCCTGCAATTGCATCTCCTTCCGCCCGCCGCGCTTCACGACCCGGAACGGAACGTGGAGCGTCACAGCGTCGGGGATGGGAGCCCCGCGGGTCATGCGGCGGCCTCGATACCGCCGGCAAGCATCTCGCGCGCGAGGCCGCTCAGCCCATCGACGCGCAGCCAGACGGTCAAGCCGTCCGTGCCGATGTCGACGCGCTCGACCAGCAGCGCCACGATGCGCGCCTGTTCGGCAGGAAAAAGCTCGTCCCAGAGCGGGTCGAGCTGCTGGAGTGCTGCGCGGGCGTCGTTCTCGATGATGTCGTCGGCGTGGGCCCGCGCCGCCTTCCACGTCCCCGCCACGATCTCCGGCTGGCGGAACACGGCGCGAAGCTGGTCGAAGACGGCAGCCTCGATCTCGCCCGCAGGCACGCGGCCGACCGTGCACGATCCGGCACCGTGCTTCAGCACCGTCTGGCTGACATAGTAGCGGTAGAGTCTGTCGCCCTTGCGGGTATGGGTCGGCGAGAATGCCGCGCCGTCCGGTCCGAACAGCAGTCCCTTCAGCAGCGCGGGCGTGTCTGCCCGCGTCCGCGCTGCGCGCTTGCGGGGGCTCTCCTGCAGGATTGCGTGGACCCGGTCCCAAGTCTCGCGGTCGATGATGGCATCGTGCTCTCCGGGATAGCTCTCTCCCTTGTGGACCGCTTCGCCGACATAGGCGCGGTTGTTCAGCATCCGGTATAGGTACTTCTTGTCGATCCGGTTGCCGTTGGGTGTGCGGATGCCCATTGCATCGATGTCCCGCGCCAGCAGCGTGGCGGACCCGATCTCGAGGAACCGCGCAAAGATCCAGCGGACATGCTCGGCGCGCTCGTCGTCGACCACCAGCTTCCGGTTCTCGACGCGATAGCCGTAGGGCGGCACACCGCCCATCCACATCCCCTTCTTGCGGCTGGCGGCGACCTTGTCGCGGATGCGCTCGGCCGTGACCTCGCGCTCGAACTGGGCAAAGGACAGCAGAATGTTCAGGGTCAGCCGACCCATCGACGTGGTGGTGTTGAAGGACTGCGTCACCGAGACGAAGGTCACGCCGTTGCGGTCGAACACCTCCACCAGCTTGGCGAAGTCAGCCAGCGACCGGCTGAGGCGGTCGATCTTGTAGACCACCACCACATCGACCAACCCGTCCTCGATGTCCTCCAGCAGCCGCTGAAGGCCGGGGCGGTCCAGCGTCCCGCCGGAGATGCCGCCGTCGTCATACTGATCGCGGACCACCACCCAACCTTCGGATCGTTGGCTGGCGATGTACGCCTCGCAGGCCTCGCGTTGAGCGTGGAGCGAATTGAACTCCTGCTCCAGCCCTTCCTCTGAGGACTTCCGCGTGTAGATCGCACAGCGGCGCTTGATCTTCACGTCCGTCATGACCGCCCCCGCCTGTTCCTGAGGCCGAAGAACACCCAGCCATTCCAGCGCGTGGCAGTGATCGCGCGCGCGATGGCGGACAGCGACTTGTAGGGCCGCCCCTGCCAGTCGAAGCCGTCCGTGGTGACGGTGACGACGTGCTCGACTCCCTGCCATTCGCGGATGAGCCGGGTGCCTGCGATGGGCATGCCGTGATCCGCTCGGACGCGGCTTTTTTTGCGATCGCCACCGTCGAGGTCCTCGCCCAGCCGTTCGAGGCGACGCACTGTCTCGGGCTTCAGCCCGCCATAGGCCAGTTCCTGGATGCGATAGGCCAGCCGGCTCTCGAGGTAGCGCCGATTGAACGGCGGCGGCTCGCTGCCGAACAGGTCGCGCCACTGCGCCTTCAGTTCCGGCGTTGTCACGGTCTTGAGTGCGGCCAGGCGCGCGGGGATGGGATCGTGGGTCGTCATGCGGTTCTCCGATGCTTTGGGTTCGCATGACCGCTCCGGTCGCCTGAGTTGTGTAGCGGAATGTCTCCGGTCTCCCGCTCAACGGCGGCGGCTGTGCGCATGTGGAGACGGACGAGACCGAGTGCCAGCAGCCGGCACAACTCGCGGCGGCGTTCCATCGGGGTAAGGTGGCGGGGGTGCAGAGGGTTCATGGTCATTCGCCCCCGCGCTTCATGCGCTGCTCGTAGCTGAGAATATCCTCCAGCGCGTACCTGACCGAGCCCATGATCATGATCCACGGCGGTCCGCGGTGTTCCCTGCGCATTCGCTGCAGCGATCTACGCGACATCTTCCAACGGATCGCCAAGTCGCGCTCGCGCAGCATGAACGGGTTGTCCGTGCGCCGGTGTTCGTCATGTCGGGACATGATCTGCTCGCTCGTGTCGGTGCCTGTCGCAAAAGGACTGGCACAGCGAGCGGCGCGTGTATCAGAACAGCCGAACGCCGTTCCCGAGTAAATCTAAGATCTTGGCAAGGTGGGAAAAACCGTCCCACTATTCGTTAACCGAATAGCGCCGATCAGGGTTCCCAGTCGTCCGGGATGAACTCGCCGCCGATCCGCAGGTATTTTCGAATCGTGTCGTCCGAGATCTCCAGCCCCAAGTCAGCGGCGAGTGATGCGATGTCGCTGGTCGAGGTGTTTCGGGCAGCCCCGGGGCGATGCCCATAGCAAGCGATTGCCATGGCCGTGAACAGCTGCGCGATCTTGTCGATTTCGCGCTTGTCGGTCTTCTTAGGTGTCCCGGCGACGGCAAGGCCCACCTCCGCCGCAAGATGATATCGCTTGAGTAGGCCGAGAAACTCTTCCGGCATCTCGAAGTCCATCTGCATGGCCCAAGTGACAAGGTCCCACGCACTCACGCGTCGGTCTCGCAACCCGCGACCGAACCGCCGTTGAAGCAGTTCGTGGCGATCCCGCAAGAACGCCATCGCTTGCCACAGGTTTTCCGGATCCTTCGCGTTGCTGATCCGTTCTAGTCTGTCATGAGGGATGTGCCTTGGATCGACGCCAACCGAAAGGCATGTGACTTCTGAAACGGTGAAGTGGGGCATCCTGGCCCAGTAGGCGAAATCCGCCTGATAGTCTGGGTGGCCGAAGCCACCTGCGAACCATGGCGGTCTTTCTTTCTCGAGCTGTCTGATCTCGGCTCGCATGAACTGATCCCAATCCGCTCGCACGTCATTGGGATCCGCCTCGGTCTCGTTTGCCAGAACTTCGACAACGTCATCCGAGTAGCTGCGAAGGCGCTCGAAGCAGCGTTCGGCGACAGCGTTGATCTTCGCACGGAACTCCTGGAATGCCTCGGGGTCGCCTGGTCCAATTGACGGAACGAGGTCCGGCGGTTGCCAGTCGTGCAATTGGCCGAGCTTGGCTTTCAGAAGTTCTTGCCTCTGTTCGTCCGACTGCTCCATTGGAACTCCGCCCTGCTGCATGCGCTTTCATTCACGTCGCCACGCGAATCGCTCCGCCACAAACCATCATATCCCGATACGACCTGTCCGCAGATGTCGTCATTCGGCGCGCCGTGGCGGAAAATGTCATTCTTACAAAGTCTTAGGTGTCTGTGATATTCTGATTTCTGCAGGTGCATGCCTGCGGCGGTGCGAATTGCCCGCCGAATGAACCGGGCAATCGGGCAGGGCAATGAGCGGGCAAGAGACATTTGGTCATCGCGATCAGGGTGCATTCCTGACCCAGCGCGATCTTGAGGAACGCTGGAAGCTCAGCGGCCGGACGCTGGAGCGCTGGCGGGCAGAGCACTTCGGGCCAGCGTGGTTCTACATGGGCGGGTCGGTTCGCTATCGGTTCAGCGACGTCCTGGCCTTCGAGGAGCGGCATCGCAAAGGGCCGCGCGGGTAGCGGGTGGATCGGGCTCCATATATCGGAGCCGACCAACAGCGAGAGACGGACGACAGGGCGGTAGGCGACCGCCCCGTTCGTGCTGGCCATCCGACATATGGGGAATGGGCGCAAATCCTGCGGGAGAACGGTTACGGGCCGCTGCCGATCAAGCCAGGCGCCAAGAAACCCGCACCTGCGCGCTGGACGAGCGTCACACTCGACGAGGCGCAGATCGCGGCGTGGCAACGACAGTATCCTGACCACGGCATCGGCCTGAGGACCGGGCGCCTCGTCGGGATCGACATCGACATCCTCGATCCCGACCTCGCCCACAGGGTGGAGGCGTTGGCGAGACGGAGGTTCGGCGACACGCTCCGCCGCGTCGGCCTGTGGCCGAAGCGGGTGCTGCTCTACCGGACAGAGACGCCGTTCGGGAAGATGTCGGCCGGCAAGGTCGAGGTGCTGGGGCAGGGACAGCAGGTGCTGGCCTTCGGCATCCATCCGGACACGGGCCGGCAATACTACTGGCCGGATGGGGAGACGCCGCTCGATGTCCCGATCGGTGATTTGCCGCAGGTCGACGCCGACGCCGTCGGTGCGTTCGTGGCCGAGGCGCGCGCCCTCCAGCCAGATGCGCACGAGCACTCGAAGTCAGCGCCTCGCACGAAGCCTCCGTCCCCAGGCACGGGGCCCGTTCGGGATGACTTTGGGATCGTGGTCGAGGGCCGCGACGGCTGGCTCAGCAGCATCGCCTTCCATGTGGCCCACGACGCCATAGAGGCGGGCCTTCCGCTCGACGCGGAGATGCTCGGCGCACGGGTCTGGCATCGGTTCGTCGAGACCACCGATGTCGGTCGGCCGCGGAAGGACGGCGCCCAGCCCTACCGAGAGCCCCATGCCCGCGCGAAGGTCCGGGACAAGCTCAGGCTGTACCGCGAGGGCCGCCTCAAGAGCCGGGATCTGCCCGCACCGGAACCCGCGTATGACGTGCCGGCGCTCACGGTCGGGGAAGCTCGTGATAAGCTCGACAAGGTGCTGTCCACCTTCTGCGAGCGCGTGTTCGACTGGCATCGACAGAAGGACCTGCATGTGCCCGCCCTTGCCATCCGAGCCACCGTGGGGCTCGGCAAGTCCCATGCTTCGCGGAGGCACCTGATGACGCTGGCCGAGCGGCTGCGGCAAGCGGGGCTCCCCAGCCGGCTGCTCGTCTTCGTTGCAGGTCATGCCCTGGCCGAAGAGGCGGCAGGGGCGTGGCGGCGCGCGGGGGCGAACGTCGCTGTCCACCGCGGATACGATCGGGACGACCCGGTTACGGGCGAGCCGATGTGCCGGGACCGGGAGGCCGTCACTGCGGCTCACCAGACCGGGTTAAGCGCCCAGGAGATCATCTGTGCGCCGAAGTCGGGGGCGCGGTGTCGGTTCTTCTCCACGTGTCTCAAGCAGCGGAACCGAGATGACGTGGCCGCGGCCCAGATCGTGATCTCGCCTTACGACACGCTGTTCAGCGGGCTCCCGTTCAACACCGACGACATCGCGCTCATGGTCGTCGACGAGGCCTGCTGGCCGCGTGCGCTGGAGACGATCAAGGATATCCACGTCGAGGATCTCATGGGCGACCGCATCACCGACATGGGCGGGCCCACGGTCGGGCGCGGACCTGTTGGAGCGATGGCGGATCTCCATGCCTTGAGGCAGAGGGCGGTGAAGGCGTTGCAGGGGACTGGGCCGGGGCACGTGAACCGGGAGGCATTGAACAAAGCAGAGCTGACGGCTGAGGACTGCCGTCAGGCGGCCAGGCTGGAGGAGTGGCGGAAGACTGATCCCTTGCTCTCGCCGGCACTGACGCCGAGCGAGCGGAAGCGGGCCTTCGAGATCGCACGGCAAAACCAGCGGATAGACCACCGCATCGCCATCTGGCGGGAACTCGGCGCGCTTCTGGAGAGCAATGCCGCCTCGAGTGGCCGGCTCAAGGTCACAGGCGGTGAAGGTCGGGCGCGGATTGAGCTTCGCCGCGTAAGGCCGCTCCACGAGAGCCTCCGCAATCGACCTGTCCTGCACCTCGATGCCACGCTGCGCCCGGAGCTCGCCGGAACAATCCTGCGCGGGCTTGAGAAGGAGACCATAGAGGCGGAAGCACGCCATATGCACGTGCGCTTGGTAATCGGCAGCTTCGGCAAGTCGATGCTGTGCCCGCAGGAGGGGCTCAGGCCGGAAGAGGCCCGGCGCCGCGAGAACAGGCTCAGGGAGTGCGTCGACTACGTCCGCTGGCAGGCGCTGCGGCATGGCAAGGGCGGCACGCTGGTGATAACCTACAAGGCCATCGAGGAGGCCTTCGCGGGCATCCCGAACGTATCCACGCTGCACTTCAACAACCTCGCCGGTCTCGACGCCTACAAGGACGTGGCCTGCCTGATCGTCATCGGTCGTCCGCTGCCATCAAGCTTCGATCTGGAGGCGGATGCGGGCGGATACTTCCGGACGAGGCACGAGGGCGGCTACGCGACGGAAGTGGCGGGCATCCGGATGCGGGACAGGACAATCCGCGGTGTCCGGGTGATCCGCCACCGCGACGAGACGGCCGAGGATCTGCGGGCTGCGATCTGCGACGACGAGCTGATCCAGGCGATCGGGCGGGGCAGGGGCGTGAACCGGACTGCCGATAATCCGCTCGAGGTGCACGTGCTGGCCGACGTTGCCCTGCCGCTGGTCTACGACGTGCTGCAGTCATGGGACGCCGTGAAGCCGCACGTCATGCAGCAGATGCTTCTGGCGGGCGTGGCGGTGGACAGCCCGGCCGACGCAGCGGCTCTGTATCCGGGCATCTTTGCCAACGAGAACACGGCGAGGATGGCCTTCGAGCGGGCGGGATTTAAAGGTCAAAACCCTATGTATGATACTTATAGGGAAATGACCCTTAAATCGGCTGCCTACCGGCGGGACGGCCGTGGTCGCGGCTGGCAGCGTGCCTGGTGGTTTGAACGGGACGAGGCTGACGTGCGGGAGCAACTCGAGTTGTGTCTTGGCCGACTGTCTGGCTGGTCAACCGCAGACCGCTGATCCGCAAAATTCAACTCGAACCTGCAATTAGGCCAAGGCAACTTCATTTTTCCTGCCGCCATCGTACGGTGTCACCTGTTCCGGACTGCACGCGGCACTGGCGGTAGTTGTCGGCCTTCTTCGATTATTGTCAGGATTCTAATGCTTTAGGCCTCGTGCTATCCTGCGCCTCAGAGGCGGCGTTATTCCGGGGCGGGGTATGGCAGGCAAGAAATCAGCGGCAGAAGGCGCGCACGGGGCGCGGTCGATCGAGCACCGGTCGGTCGCCGATCTCGTGCCGTTCGCCAACAACGCGCGGACGCATTCCGAGGCACAGGTCGCGCAGATCGCGGCCTCGATCCGGGAGTTCGGGTTCAACAACCCGGTGCTGGTGGATGGTTCGAATGGCATCATCGCGGGCCATGGCCGGGTGATGGCAGCGCGGAAGCTGGGACTGGCGGAGGTCCCGGTCATCAAACTGGCGCACCTGAGCGAGACGCAGAAGCGGGCCTACATCCTGGCCGACAACCGGCTTGCAGAAATGGCAGGCTGGGACAGGGAACTGCTGTCGCTCGAACTGGCGGACCTCGATGAACTGGGCGTGGACCTCGGGGGTCTCGGCTTCGACGGTGCGGAACTGGATGCGCTGCTGGGCCACGGTGCGACCGACCCGCGGGAGGAAGCCACGCCCGAGTCGCCTGTCGATCCCGTCTCACGCACCGGCGATCTCTGGGTCCTCGGCTCGCACCGGCTGCTCTGCGGCGACGCAACGTCTCCGACGGACGTCTCGCGCCTGCTCGGTGATGTCCGCCCGCACCTGATGGTGACCGACCCGCCCTACGGCGTGGAGTACGATCCGGACTGGCGGAACAGGGCAGGGGCCTCGGAGACAAAGCGCATCGGCAAGGTCATGAACGACGACCGGGCCGACTGGCGCGAGGCCTGGGCGCTGTTTCCGGGCGAGGTGGCCTATGTCTGGCACGGGGCGCTCCACGCCACCACGGTCGCGGAGAGCCTCGTTGCCTGCGGCTTCGACATCCGCTCGCAGATCATCTGGGCCAAGGAGCGGCACGTGCTCTCGCGCGGGCACTACCACTGGCAGCACGAGCCCTGCTGGTACGCGGTGAAGGGCAGGGGACACTGGTCTGGCGACCGGACGCAATCGACGCTCTGGCAGATCCCGAGCCGGGACCAGGACGCGACCACGATCCACGGCACCCAGAAGCCGGTTGAATGCATGCGCCGACCGATGCTCAACAACTCCAGCCCCGGGCAGGCGGTTTACGAGCCGTTCTCGGGCTCGGGCAGCACGATCATCGCCGCCGAGACCACGGGACGGGCGGCCTACGCGATGGAACTCGATCCGGCCTACGTGGACGTGGCCGTGCAGCGCTGGCAGGCCTTTACTGGCAAGCAGGCGGTGCTTGACGGCGACGGTCGGACCTACAACGAGATCGCCGAAGAGCGCAGGGGGAGCGAGGGACAGGCGGCATGAGCCAGTCGCGCACCATGTCGCTCGTCGAGGCCCTGACCAACGTCGCCGTCGGCTACGGGCTCGCGGTCGCCACCCAGGCCACGGTATTCCCGCTCGTGGGCGTCGAGATCCGCACGCGGCAGATGCTGCTCGTGGGCCTCGCCTTCACGCTGGTCTCGATCCTGCGAAGCTATGTCTTGCGTCGTCTGTTCGGTCGGCTCACCCGGAAGGAGGCGCGCCATGCGGGGACGCAAGCCGAAGCCTGATAAGACCGGGGTGAAGGTGGTGGGCGCAGCGCTGCCACGCTGCCCGCCGCACCTCGGGGATGTGGCAAAGGCCGAGTGGCGGAGGCTCGCGAAGCCCATGCACGACGCGGGTGTGCTGACCATCGCGGACCGCGCGGCGTTCGCAGCCTACTGCCAGGCCTATGCCCGCTGGGTCGAGGCCGAGGAGAAGCTGAAGGAGACACCAATGCTCCTGAAGACACCATCTGGATACGTCCAGCAGTCGCCCTGGCTCTCGATCGCCAACAAGCAGCTCGAACTCATGGGGCGGTTCATGGCCGAGCTTGGTCTGACGCCATCCGCGCGCTCGCGGCTGAAGGAGAGCATCTTGAAGGACGAGGGGCCTCCGCGGATCACCAGCATCGAGCTGGTGCCGCTCAAGCCGAAGTTCGAGATCGACGGGAGTGACGACAGGCCCGGGAGCGATATCGGCCGCCCGGCCGTGCGCGTGATCTCCAGCTACGACGACTGAAACGCAGCAGGTCCTTATTCCCTACGAGGTGTTGGCCAACTCGATGTACAGAACTGCGCAACGAACGTTAGGCAGGTGTGTACATGATCAGGGATACTGCCCCAAATCCGAAGCTGGTGGCCTACGAGCGGGTCTCGACGGCGCGACAGGGCAAGTCGGGGCTGGGCCTCGAGGCACAGCGGATGGCGATTGACGACTACGCCGCGACCAAGAGCGGCACGATCCTGGCGCGGTTCACCGAGGTGGAGAGCGGGCGGAAGAACGACCGGCCGGAACTGGAGAAGGCGCTGCAGCTCGCACGGATCACCGGTGCGACGCTGGTCATCGCCAAACTCGACCGGCTCAGCCGGAACGCGGCCTTCCTGCTGACTCTCCGCGACGCTGGCGTCAGCTTCGTGGCCTGCGACATGCCGGAGGCGAACGATCTCACCGTGGGCATCATGGCACTGGTCGCGCAGCAGGAGCGGGAGGCGATCTCACGGCGGACTAGGGAGGCGCTGGCGGCGGCGAAGGCGCGGGGGGTGAAGTTGGGCAACCCGAACGGGGCCGCCGCGCTCAGGCGGGCAAGGAAAGGTGGGGCGGCTCTTCGTGAGACCGTGCGTTCGAACGCGGATGAGTATGCAGCCGCGCTGGCGCCGGTGGTGGATGCGCTGAAAGCCGAGGGCCACACGACGCTGCGTGCCATGGCAGATGCGCTAAACGCTCGGGGTATGATGACCCGTCGGGGAGGACGGTGGCACGTGTCGAACGTCAGGAACCTGCTG
>NZ_JAOPHT010000015.1 GCF_025515305.1 Roseicyclus sediminis | reverse complement strand
TGCCCCGGCACGGGCGGTCCGGCTCAGAACAGCCCCTCGATAAGACCCGCCTCGTTCAGGCGGATCGTCTCGGAGGCCGGCACCCTGGGCAGGCCGGGCATTGTCATGATCTCCCCGCAGATCACAACGACGAACCCCGCCCCCGCCGACAGGCGCACCTCGCGCACCGGCAAGGTATGCCCTTCCGGCGCACCGCGCAGGTTGGGGTCGGTCGAGAAGGAATACTGCGTCTTGGCCATGCACACGGGCAGGTGGCCATAGCCCTGTTCCTCCCATTCCTTCAGCTGGTCGCGCACCTTCTTGTCGGCGATGACCTCGCTGGCGTGGTAGATCGACTTGGCGATGCGCTCGATCTTCTCGAAGAGCGGCATCTCGTCGGGATAGAGCGGCGCGAACTGGGCCTTGCCGCTGTCGGCGAGTTCCGCCACGCGGCGCGCCATTTCCTCGATCCCGGCACTGCCCTCGGCCCAATGGCGACAAAGGATCGCCTCCGATCCCTGGGCCTCGACATAGGCCTTAACCGCCGCGATCTCGGCCTCGGTGTCGCCTGCGAAATGGTTGATGCCGACCACGACCGGCACGCCGAAACCCTTCACGTTGCGGATGTGCCGCCCGAGGTTGGCGCAGCCCTTTTCGACCGCCGCCACGTTCTCCGCCCCGAGATCGGCCTTCGCCACGCCGCCGTTCATCTTCATCGCGCGGACAGTCGCCACGATCACCACCGCATCGGGCGCAAGGCCCGCCTTGCGGCACTTGATGTTCATGAATTTCTCGGCCCCGAGGTCGGCCCCGAAGCCTGCCTCCGTCACCACGTAGTCGGCCAGTTTAAGCGCCGTCTTCGTCGCGATGACCGAGTTGCATCCATGGGCGATGTTGGCGAATGGCCCGCCGTGGACGAAGGCCGGATTGTTCTCGAGCGTCTGCACGAGGTTCGGCTGCATCGCGTCCTTCAGAAGCACCGTCATCGCCCCGTCCGCCTTGATGTCGCGGCAATAGATGGGCGAGCGGTCACGGCGGTAGGCCACGATCATGTCGCCCAGCCGCCGCTCGAGGTCCTTGAGGTCGGAGGCGAGGCAGAGGATCGCCATGACCTCGGAGGCCACGGTGATGTCGAAGCCGGTCTGCCGCGGAAAGCCGTTCGCCACACCGCCGAGCGAGGTCACGATGTCCCGCAGCGCCCGGTCGTTCATGTCGAGGACGCGACGCCACGCGACGCGCCGCTCGTCGATCTCAAGCTCGTTGCCCCAGTAGATGTGGTTGTCGATCATCGCCGACAGAAGGTTGTGGGCCGACGTGATGGCGTGGAAATCGCCGGTGAAATGAAGGTTCATGTCCTCCATGGGGACGACCTGCGCATAGCCGCCGCCGGCAGCGCCTCCCTTCATCCCGAAGTTCGGGCCCAGCGAGGCCTCGCGGATGCAGATGGCGGCCTTCTTGCCGATCCGGTTCAGCCCGTCGCCGAGCCCGACGGTCGTCGTCGTCTTGCCCTCGCCCGCTGGCGTCGGGTTGATCGCGGTCACGAGGATGAGCTTGCCGTTCGGCCGATCCTTCAGCCCCTCGATGAAGTCCTGCCCGACCTTGGCCTTGTCGTGGCCGTAGGGCAATAGCGCCTCGCCCGGAATGCCGAGCCTCGCGCCGATCTCCTGGATCGGCTGCTTGTTCGCGGCACGCGCGATTTCGATGTCGGTCTTGAACGCCATGGTCAGCGGCTCCCCTCCGCGAATTCGGGTCTCCACTCGCCTATAACGGGCATGTCGGAGCATGACAGGACCGATAACGACACTTCCCCCCACCTTCCCGTCAATCGCGTTTCCGAAAGGAATTTCCTGCGAGAAAACGGAACGCGGGCGGACTCGGGTAAGGGTTGGTTAGGGCTCCCATGAGACACAGGACCCAAGGGACGCGGAATCGCGCAAGGAGGTCCGCCAGATGGCCAGGGTCATGGCAGCTGTGTTCGTTTTTTCCGGTGTCGTCCTCGGGATGACGGCGGCGGTCGCGTTTCTCATCACAGTCTGACGCGCATCGCGCCACTCAGGGCCGCGCGCCCCTGGCGCGGGCTTCGGCGAGATGCGGCCAGGGCGGCTGGTCGGGAACGTGCAGGCGCAACCTTGCGCCGATCGCGATGCTTCCCTCTCTTTCGACCCACGCCGTTACACCGCGCCGCCCCTCGGCCGCCGGCTTCAACGCCTTCCCGTATCCGGGATGCGCCGCTTCGATCTCGCGGGCGACCAGCAAACAGGGTCGGTTCTCCATATCGATCGTCAGGGTCGCGCCGCTCTCCTCGTCCTGCAGTCGAGAGGAGGGTGGGACATGGGTGAAATCGGGGATCCCGCGCAGGACGATCGTCGCGCCGAACCAGGTCGGATCGAGCCTCGGCAGGCCCATCCGCGTTGCGATGGCGTCGAGGTCCTCCTCCGACACGATCGAGACCTGCCTCACGTTCCGGATCTCGGTGCCCTTGGGGTACTGCGACGTGACACGGCTGTCGGACGGGCGGGTCAGGCCGGCATGGCTCTCGCCCTCCGGGCCGTCGAACCCCAGCCGAAGGATATCCCTCGGCGCACTCCTCAGCGCGGCGGCGCGGTCGGGCGTGACGCCTAGCCAGATGACTTCTGCGACATGCCGGGTGGGAACGAGGGCGGGCATGGAAACTCCTTCGTTGTCGGATCGGCCCCAGTTTCATCGGGCGGCGCGGTCGCCCACAACCCGAATCCTGCGTCTTTGCGCATCCTGCGCGAGCGCGCGCGCATTCGTCGCCCCCCATGCAACCCTGACGTGCTACACTGACGCCATTGGCAACCCACAGAAAACCGGAGGATCCATGAGCAAGCAGGACGATTTCATGGCCGAAGCGAAGGCAAAACTCGACCAGTGGCATGGCGAGATGAAGAAGATGCAGGACAAGATGATGGAGGCCGGCGCGCAGGGTCAGCAGCAGATGATGAAGCAATGGGAGGAGATGAACGCCCAGCGCAAGAAGATCGAGGCCCAGATGGAAGAGATGGGAAAGGCCAACATGGAGGCCGCAAAGGAAGTCCAGAAATCCATGCAGGACGCGTGGAAGAACATGGAAAAAAGCATGGAAGAGGCCCGCAAGAAGTTCATGCCGTGATGCGATGCGGCGTGTGATCACGAGGACGGCCTCGCGCCTGGCGGGGCCGTCCCCGCGGGCGCTCCGGGATCACTTCCGCCGGTCGGTATCCTGCCGGCCGCGCGCGATATAGGCGTCGACCATGGCATAGGTCGACGGCATGAAATGACCCATGGGCCGGTTCTCGGCCCACCAGGCCGCGCCGCCCGGTGAGGTCAGCATCTCGATGAAATAGTTCGTCAGGGCGTCTTCCAGGCCGACCAGTTTGCGCGGAAGCGCGTCGTTATGCTTGGCGAAGTTTCCGTAGATGTGGATGCCCTGCTCCAGGTAGAGGCCGAAGCGCCGCTTGTCGGAAGGGCTGAGACCGTCGTAATCCGCGTGCCCCCGCTCGACCATGTCGGCAAACTCGGCATCATGCGTCTGACCCTTGTAGGCGACGAGCGTCTCCAGCAACTCACGCCAGTTGGTCAATTCCGTCTGCTTGCGTGTCTGGCGGATCTCCCAGGCGAGGACCGCCACGGTAACCATGACGCCAAGCGCGGCGAGCACATCGGCGATCGGGGCGAATTCGACAAGCGACATGGAGCGGTTGGCCTCTGGCTGGATCGGCAGGGGTCGAGGCTAGGCCCTGCTCTCGGCAACACAAGAAAAAAACGGGTCTCGGAACACCATTCAGAACCCCTTGGCCTTCCCCCGAACGACGCCGATTGCGGCCATGCATGGACCCGAGCCCTGCCGGGATGGGTGCATCGCCTGCCGCCCAACGAAAAAGGCCCCGCCGTAGCGGGGCCTCTCTCAAGTCTGGCATGGATCACTCGGCCGGCGTCGGATCGGGTTCCGCACCGCCATCGGAGTCCGACTTCGGCTTCCGCGTCTTCGGCACGGCCGTCAGCGAGGGGGTCCCGCCCGAGGTCGAGGTGTCGTTGCTGTCGTCTCCGCGGTTCAGCGGCTCGCCGTTGATGACCTTCTGGATTTCCGATCCCGTAAGGGTTTCGTATTCCAGCAGGCCCTGGGCAAGGCGCTCGAGGTCGTCGCGCTTCTCCGTCAGGATCCGCTTGGCGGTCTCGTAGCCTTCGTCCACCAGTTTCTTCACCTCCGCGTCGATGCGCTTCTGCATCTCCTCGGAGTGGTTGGTGCCGCCGCCATAGGCGCCGAGATAGCTTTGCTGTTCGTTGGCGTAGTCGATGTAGCCGAGGTCCTCGGCATAGCCGAACTGCGTGACCATCGCGCGCGCGATCTTCGACACCTGCTGGATGTCGGAGGCGGCGCCGCTGGTCACGTTCTCCTTGCCGAACACAAGCTCCTCTGCCACGCGGCCGCCCATCGCCATGGCGATCTTGGAGGTATACTTCGTGTAGCTCACCGAGAGCTGGTCACGCTCGGGCAGCGACAGGACGAGGCCAAGTGCGCGGCCGCGCGGGATGATCGTCGCCTTGTGGATCGGATCGTGCTGCGGAACGTTGAGGCCGACGATGGCGTGCCCCGCCTCGTGGTAGGCGGTCAGCTTCTTCTCGTCCTCGGTCATGACCATGGAGCGGCGCTCGGCCCCCATCATGACCTTGTCCTTGGCGCTTTCGAAGTCTTCCATCGTCACGAAGCGACGGTTTACGCGAGCGGCCATCAGCGCCGCCTCGTTCACGAGGTTGGCGAGGTCCGCGCCCGAAAAGCCGGGCGTGCCGCGCGCGATGATGCGAAGGTCCACGTCGGGGCCCAGCGGCACCTTGCGGGCATGGACGCCGAGGATGCGCTCGCGGCCGCGGATGTCCGGGTTCGGCACCTGCACCTGGCGGTCGAAACGGCCGGGACGCAGAAGCGCGGGGTCGAGCACGTCGGGGCGGTTGGTGGCCGCGACGATGATGATGCCCTCGTTCGCCTCGAAGCCGTCCATCTCGACCAGAAGCTGGTTCAGCGTCTGCTCGCGCTCGTCATTGCCGCCGCCGTAGCCCACGCCACGCGATCGTCCCACGGCGTCGATCTCGTCGATGAAGACGATGCAGGGGGCGTTCTTCTTGGCCTGTTCGAACATGTCGCGCACGCGGCTGGCGCCGACGCCCACGAACATCTCGACGAAGTCGGAGCCCGAGATGGTGAAGAACGGCACACCCGCCTCGCCCGCGATGGCGCGTGCAAGCAGCGTCTTACCGGTACCGGGAGGACCGACCAGCAGCGCGCCTTTGGGGATCTTGCCGCCGAGGCGCGAGAACTTCTGAGGATTGCGCAGGAACTCGACGATTTCCTCGAGCTCCTCCTTGGCCTCGTCGATGCCCGCGACGTCGTCGAAGGTGACGCGCCCGTGCTTCTCGGTCAGAAGCTTGGCCTTGGACTTGCCGAAACCCATGGCGCCGCCGCGTCCGCCGCCCTGCATCCGGTTCATGAAGAAGATCCAGATGCCGATGAGGACCAGAACCGGCAGCCACAGCGACAGCACGGACAGGAAGCCCGACTGCTCCTGCGGCGTCGCCTCGATCCGCACGTCGTTCTGCAAGAGCACTTCGGTCGTGTTCGCGTCCGAAGGGGCGACGGTCGAATAGGCGCCATCGGTGGTCAGGAACTGCACGCGCTCGCCATCGAGCGTGGCACTCTGGACCTGCCCGTTCTCCACCTGCTGGATGAAGTCGGAATAGGGGACCGAGCGCGCGTTCATCTGTGTCTGGCCGCCCGAGAAGAGGTTGAACAGCGCAAGGATCAACAGGAACAGGATCACCCAGAATGCGACGTTTCTCGCGTTGCCCAAGGGAAGTCTCCTCAAAAATGCCTGCACGGCGCATCCGCGCTCATGCTCTGCTTAAGATAGAGATGGAGGCGGGGACTTCAACGCGATTTCAGGGATGCGACGAATCGGCCAAGCGGCGGGCGGAACTCCGCCACGGCCGTGGAACCGTGGCCGAGCGGTGGACAGGCGACCAGATCCGGCCCGCCGAAGACGGCCGGCATCGTCCGGGCGATGGCGTGGCGGAGGGTCGCGCGCGCCCCTTCCGGCAACTGGGACCATCCGTCGTCGCCCAGCGCACGCAGGGTCAGGCCCGCGATTTCCGGGCCATGAACCATCCAGCGGCCGTCCCACAATTGCGCCGGTCCGGTGGGAACCTCATGGCCTGCAACGGCGGCATATTCGCGGAAGATTTCCAGATGCTCCCGCGTGACGGCGAGCTGCGCCCCCGAGAGCGTCCCGCCACCCCCCGCCAGCGCCCGGTCGAGCAACGCCTCCAGCGGGGCCGCGCGGGGGCGGTATTCGCTTCCGCCCACCCATTGAAGCGCAGCGGCCAGGAGGCGCAGCTGCGTATCGCGCTCGACGCGGGCGAAGGCGTCGCGCACGATCCGGAGAACGCCGATCGCCTCGCTCTCGACGACCTCTTGGGCGACGCTGGCCGCGCGGGCCTCCAGCGCCTCGCGGGCGCGGGCAAGCCGCGTGGCGGTCGCCGCGATCTCCGCGCCGCCGATGCCGAGCCCGGCCAGCGCGGCCCGCGCCCGCGCGCGGTCGAACCGCGGATCGTCGTTCGACGGGTCGTCGACGTAGGGAACCTTGAGGGTATCGGCGTAGTGGCGAAGCTCCGCGCGGGCTTCGCCGAGGAGTGGCCGGATGACGTGAAAGCCGGCACCATCCTCCGGCATGTCGCCGACGGGACGAGGCCGATCCGGCGGGGTCGCGGTCCGGGTGACATCCTCTGCCGCCAGTGGCGCAGGCGCGCCCGGATGCGGCCGCACAAGACGCCGGTCCGCCATCGCGGACAGTCCCTCCACACCCGAACCACGGGCGAGACGCATGAGGAAGGTTTCTGCCACATCGTCCTGCGTGTGGGCGAACAGGACATGCCCGATCCCGCCTCGCCACCGGTCGATGAGCGCGAGCCGCCCGCGCCTTGCGGCGTCCTGCAGGTTGCCCTGCCCGTCCCAGTGCCAGCGCAGCGTCGCGTGCGGATGGCCGAGGGCGGCGCATTCCGCGGCGACCATCGCGGCCTCGCCGGCGCTCTCGGGTCGTAGCCCGTGATCGACGGTCACCACCCAGATCCGCACCCCCATGGGACGCGCCCAGCCATGGGCCAGCGCCAGCATCGCCATGGAGTCACCGCCGCCCGAGACGGCAAGCGCGATGTCGGATGGAAAGTCCGGCCCGAGCAGTGCGCCCATCCGGGCCGCGAAACGGTCGGACAGGCTGTCTTCGCTCACGAACAGCCGAGGCGGAACCGCTCGGCCTCGGCCGCGGCCACGGACGGATCGTTCGGATAGCGCACCCCGACCTCCGCCAGTGTGACGCAGGCCTCCTCGATCTGGCCGATCCGACCCAGCGACACGCCGAGCGCCGTCAGCGCCGCGGGCGCCCTCTGGCCGTCGGGGGCCGCGGTGAAGCTGTCCAGATAGGCGCGGGCCGCCCGGTTCCACGAGCCTTGCTGCGCCTCGGCCTCGCCGCGCAGGAAATGCGCCTCGGCACTGAGGGGGCCGCCCGGGTAGGTCTGGGTGAAGGCCTCGAACGCCGCCGCGGCGGTGGCGTAATCGCCCGCGTCGAAGGCGGCCTGCGCACGGTCAAAATCGTCCCGCTCGGCCACGGCGAGCTGCGGACCTTCTCCGCCGCCCGAGGGTGTGACGGGGGCGATGGGCGCCGCGCCGGTGGGCTCGACACCGCCGAGATTGGGCGTCTCGCCCAGGCTGCCGATGTCGCAATCCGCCTCCAGCTCGCAGAGCCGGAACTCGAGGTCGCCCACCCGGTTGGTGCCATCGCGCACGACCCTGTCGACGCGGATCTGCAGGTCCTCGGTCAGCGCCGTCAGACGCTGCAACTCGGCCTCGAGCGCATCCATACGCTGCAGGACGGACCCGCTGGCGCCGGTCCCGGTGGCACCGCCCGTCGTGTTGAGCTCTCGGCCCAGCCGCTGCAGCTCGACGAAAAGGACCGACAGTTCCTGCCGGATATCGGCAAGCGTCTGGGTCCGGTCCTGCGCCAGCGCCCCGCCCGGAAGGGCAAGGGCGGCGCAGAGGAGGGCGGCGGCCAGCCGGCGCATCGGATCAGGCCCCCGGACCCGCCGAGATCACCGTGACGGCGCGGCGGTTCTGCATGTAGCAGGCCTCTTCCGAACAGATCTCGATCGGGCGTTCCTTGCCGTAGCTGATGGTCCTCAGGCGCGCATCCGGCACGCCCTGGGCCACGAGGTAGTCGCGCACGGCCGAGGCGCGGCGAGCGCCGAGGGCGAGGTTGTATTCGCGCGTGCCCTGTTCGTCGGCATGCCCCTCGATCAGGGCCGAGTATTCGGGGTTCGAAAGAAGCCAGGTGGCCTGCTGGTCCAGCGTGGCCATCGCCGACGCGCCAAGCGTGGACTGGTCCACGGCGAAAAGAACGCGGTCGCCCACCACGGTGTTGAAGTAGGCGGGGCTGCGTGGGTCGGAGGCGCTGCCGGCAAGGCCGTCGGCGCCCACGCCGCCGGCGCCCGCGCCGCCCATCATGCCGCGGGAACAGCCTGTGAGGGCCAGTGCCGCGCAAAGTACGATAACGCCGGTCTTGGAAATGCTGAGAAGTGCCATGTGCTCGGGATCCTCGGGTTCGGTATTTTCGGTGAAGGTATCATGCCGGGGGCCAAGCCGTCCATCGGCGCCCCCGGCCTCGGTCATTGTAGGGGCGACCAGGCCGGATCGGAGGCCATGCCGGGCGTCGCCACCCGCTGCAGGTTCCGCCCCGTGAGGTCGACGGAGTAGACCGCCGGTGCGCCATCCGTGCCCGCCGTCTCGCGGGTGAACATGATGACGCGGCCGTTCGGCGCCCAGGTCGGCCCCTCGTCGAGGAAGGAGGCCGTCAGAAGGCGCTCCTCGGAGCCGTCGGTGCGCATCACGCCGATGTGGAAACGGCCCGCTTCCTGCTTGGTGAAGGCGATGTAGTCGCCCCGCGGGCTCCAGACGGGCGTGCCGTAGCGGCCGGTGCCGCGGCTGATCCGGGTCGCCTCGCCGCCCGCGGCGGACATGACGTAGATCTGCTGCGTCCCTGTCCGGTCACTCTCGAAGACGATCTGGCGGCCGTCGGGAGAGAAGCTCGGCGCGGTCTCGATCGAGGGCGCATTGGTCAGCTGCGTGCGCTGCCCGGTGGCAAGTTCGAGAAGGAAGATATCGGTGTTCCCGCCCTGCTCCATCGAGAAGACGACCCGGTTTCCGTCCGGCGAGAAGCGCGGCGCGAAGGTCATGTTGCCGGCCGGGATCGCCTCGAGCGGGCGGCGGGTGACGGTGGCGACATCCATCAGGTAGACCTGCGGGCTGCCGCTTTCGTAGCTGGTGTAGAGGATGCGGTCGCCCTGGGGACTGAACCGCGGCGCCAGCACGAGCGAGCGGCTGTCCGTCAGGAACTGCACGTTCGCCCCGTCGTAGTCCATGATGGCGAGCCGCTTCAGCCGCGCGTTCTTCGGCCCTTCCTCGTGGATGAACACCACGCGGGTGTCGAAATAGCCGCTTTCGCCGGTGATCCGCTCGTAAACCTCGTCGGCGACCGTATGCGCCATGCGCCGCCAGCTGGCGGCGTCGCCCACGAATTGCAGCCCTTCGCCCAGCGGCGCCTGGCTGAACACGTCGAAAAGGCGGAAGCGCACAACGATCTGCTGACCGCGCGTCTCCACTTCACCGGTGATCAGCGCCTGGGCGTTGATCGCCATCCAGTCGGGATACTGGATCGGGCTGTCGAAGCTCGTGACCTGGGAGATGTAGGCATCGGGCGGGATCTGACGGAAAAGGCCCGTGCCGCGCAGGTCGGCGGCGATGACCCGCGTGATGTCCTGCGCCACGTCGGACGCGCCCGCCCCCTCGGCGAGGAAGGTCGGCAGCGCGAAGGGCAGAGGCTCGATCACGCCTTCGGTGATCTCCAGCCGGAGCGGACCCTGCGCGCTCACCGGCATGGGCGTGACCGCGAAGAGCGCGGCTCCGACAAGAATTGCGATACGTTTCAACATGAACACACCTCCTGCCGCCAGGGCGGCGTCGGTTCCACGGACGAGGGGCTGCGCGCAAAGCTCATCTCAGCCGCATCCCCTCGGGGTTGAAGACCAGTTCCACCTGCCGCCATTGGTCGTAGCTTTCCTCGGGCAGGTCATATCCGTTCGCGCCGCAGCGGATGATCGCACGGCGGGCGGCCTCGTAGGCCTGTTGCGCGGCGGTCTCGGAGCCGCCGGAAAACTCGAGAAGACGCAGGCTCGCCTGCTCGGGACGTCCGTCGCGCGACATGTCGAAGGCGACGACGACCGTGGTCCCGAGCGCCTCGGTCGACAGCGCGCCGACGTTCCAGCAGCCCTGCACGGCGATGCGGAACCCGTCGCGCGCGCCCTGGCTGAGCGGCGGTCCGGAGGGCGCGGAGGGGGCCGCTGCGGTCTCGGTCGCCACGGCATCGGCCACGGCGCTGGCGATGGCGTCGGCCAGCGGATCCGCGGGTTCGGGTGTCGGTTCCGGCGTCGGTTCGGGCGTCGGCTCCGGAGCGGCGGCGGTCTCGACCGGAGGTGCCGGGCGCGCGGGACGCGGCGGCGGGCGGATCGAGGCCACGGGCGCGACGGGGCCGCCCGAGGGCGTCTCGGCCTCGGTCACGATTTCGGTCGTCGCCTCCTCGGGCGCGGTCTCGGGAGCCTCCTCGGCCGGGGCCTCGCTCGTGTCCGGGCTGACGGGCTGGTCGAGGACTTCGGGCGCAGTCTCCACTTCCGGCTCCGGTGCGGGGGCGGGCACCGGTGCGATGCGGGGCGCCTCGCGCGGCGTGGGCGTTTCGGAGGGCGGCAGGTCGGGCGCGCCCGACGGCGTCGGCAAGGCGGCGATCGTGTCGGTGACCTCGGCCTGCGGCGCCTGGGGCGCGGGCGGGGTCGGCTGAACTTCCGGCTCGGGCTCGGGTGCCGGCTCGGGCTCCGCCACGGGAGGCGGAGGCTCTTCCGGCGCGGGCGGCTCGGGCGCGGCGGTCTCCTCGACCTGCGGCGGGGCCACGGGCGTCTCGAGCGCGACAGGCGTCTGTTCCACCCCGGCGGTCAGCGCCTCGAATTCGGCGGTCGACAGGAGGGTTACCCCGGTCACCTGGAACTCCGTCTCGGGGCTGTCGCGGAGCAAGCTCCCGCCGAACGCGACCCAAAGCAGGATCGCGGCATGGATCGCCGTCGATGCGTAGAGCGACCGGCGCACGTTGTCCTCACTCTCCCGTTCCGTCGAGCCTTGGTCCGCCCGAATCCGTGACGAGGCCGATCTCGCGGAACCCGCCCGCATTCAGCGCCCCCATCACCATCATGACCCGCTCATAGGGGATCGATCCGTCGGCGCGCAGGAAGATGCGCGCGCTGTCGCGTTCCGCCGCGACGGCCTGAAGGCGTGCGACAAGCTCGGCCATCGGAACCTCGGTCGTCTGCACCATCACCGTGCCATCGGGCGTCAGCGTCACGGTCAGAGGCTCTTCCTCCTCGGAGGGCAGCGCCTCGGCGGAGGTGTCGGGCAGATCGATCGGCACGCCCACCGTCATCAGCGGGGCCGCGACCATGAAGATGATCAGAAGGCACAGCATCACGTCCACGAAGGGCGTGACGTTGATCTCGGACATGGGCTTCGTGCCGCGGGTTCCCCTGCCCCTGCGGCGGCGCGGCCCCGCCTTCTGAGCGACGGCGGCGCCCATCAGTCGAGCTGCCGCGACAGGAGGGTGGAAAACTCGTCGGCGAAGCTTTCGTAGCTCGAAACAAGGCTGTCGGCGTCACTCGACAGCTTGTTGTAGAAAATCACCGCCGGGATCGCCGCGAGAAGACCGAGGCCCGTCGCAAGGAGCGCCTCGGCGATACCGGGCGCCACGACGGCGAGCGAGGTGTTGCCCGAGATCGCGATCTCCTGAAACGAGCGCATGATGCCCCAGACCGTGCCGAACAGCCCGACGAAGGGGGCCGTCGCCCCTGTCGTGGCGAGGAAGTTCAGCCCCTTTGTCAGCCGCTCGCTCTCGCGGGCGATGGCCACGTCCATGGAGCGGTCGACGCGCTGCTGCACGCCGGGGATCAGAACGCCATCATCGCGCAGCGAGCGACGCCACTCGGTCATGCCGGCCACGAAAACGCGCTCGGACGCGCTCGAGGGCGCGGCCGCGACCTGATCGTAGAGCTCGTCGAGCGGCTCCCCCGACCAGAATGCGGCGTCGAAGGCCTGAACATTGGCCCGCGAGCGGCGATACATGGCGTATTTGGAAAAGGTGATCGCCCAGACGTAGACCGACGCCACGATGAGCGCGATCATGACGAGCTGGACGGTGATTGTCGCGCGGAAGAACAGCGCAATGACGGTAAAATCCGCCTCCTGCGCCATGGCGAGCGTTTCAGTTTCCATCGGTGATCTGCAGTCCTCTGGCCCGGCCTCGGTCACGGGCGCTATTTTTATCGCGCCTCATTAAGTGCCAGTTTACCAGCTTCCAACGGGGTTTGCGAACACTTCTCGGTCACATGCCGTCATCTGCCGTGATCGCGGCCAGTTTTGCGCGAATATCCGCCGGAAGGCGTGTCGCGCGGCCCTGCCGGTCCAGGACGACCACCCTCACCAGAGCCTGGAGCAGCACCTCCTCGCCGCGAAGGACGCGCTGCGGCATGTCGAAACTGGCCCCCTTGAGGCCGGAGGCCCGCGTCTCGACGATCAGCTCGTCCTCGAAATGCGCGGGCTTCAGGTAATCCGCCTCGACCCGCCGCACGGCGAAGACAAAGCCCTGCGCCTTCATCTCCAGCTGGCTGATGCCCGCCTCGCGCACCATTTCGGAACGGCCGCGCTCGAGAAACCGAAGGTAATTGGCGTAATAGACGATCCCCGCGAGATCGGTGTCCTCGTAGTAGACGCGGAGGGGATGGCGGTGGACCTTCATGGCCCCGACCATTCCGGGCGCGGCGGGAGGCGTCAAGCGCTACTGCGGCCGAGGCAGGCGTGCGGCGAGCCGAAGCGCGTGGGCGGGATCCGTGGCGGCGACCGGCAGGACGGGATCGTAGGCCGCGCGGATCAGATCGGCGATCTGCGGCTTGAGGATGGCGGGGCCACCTTCGGACAGGACCGCCAGCGGCGACGCGCCGACGAATGCGGTGTCGGACCAAAGGAGGATCGTCTGCACCGCCTGGCTGAGCGCGATGGTCTCGGCCGGGACCTGCGCCATCTCCGCATCCATGCGGACGAAGACAAAGGCCGCCTTGATGCCGCCGTCCGCATCGAAGCGGAAGGCGCGGTACTGGTTGGCGTCCACCGAGGCGAGCCGCCCGACCGTTCCGGCGAGATCGGGCAGGAGACGGTCGAGCCCGGGTGTCTCGGTCAGCTCAGCCCAATCGCGGATGAAGAAGACCATAAGGTTGGCGCCAAGCTCGGGGTCGGTGTCGGTCATCCGGTGACCCGCGAGCGCCGTCACCGCCTCGATCGCGCCTTTCAGGGTCGAAACGGTCGCATCCTCGACCCCGAAGACGACGGGCGCGAGCGGCCGGCCCCAGCGGGCGAACAGGAATTGTCGGTCCGCCCGCGTGAAGAGCGCGGCGATCTCGTCTGGCGACAGGGGCGCGAGGGAGGCGTCGGGGGCAGGATCGGACATCGGGTGGCACATTTCGCCCGCGGGGCAAGCGGGGTCAAGGGAGCAGAGGGCGGTCCCGCGGACCTCGCGGGCAGGGTCGTCCCGCTGCGCGGGCCGACCCGCGGGGGGCGCTGCCCCCCGGACCCCCCGGCGTATTTGAGGAAAGATGAAGAAGGGGGCCGCCGGGCGTGTCAGAACAGGTCGCGTTGCTCGGGCCGCCCGGGCTCGGGCAGGCCCAGATGCGCCCAGCCCTTCGTGGCCAGCATCCGGCCCCGCGGGGTCCGCGCGATGAGGCCCTGCTGCAGGAGGTAGGGCTCGATCACCTCCTCCAGCGCATCGCGGGGTTCCGCCAGCGCGGCGGCGATGGTCTCGATCCCCACCGGACCGCCGCCGTAATTCTCCGCGATGAGGGTGAGATAGCGCCGGTCGGCCGCGTCGAGGCCGAGCTTGTCCACGCCCAGCCTGGTCAGCGCCGCGTCCGCGATGGACCGCGAGAGCCGTCCGTCGCCCTCCACCAGGGCGAAGTCGATGACCCGGCGCAGGAGCCGCCCGGCGATCCGCGGTGTCCCACGGGCGCGTCCCGCGATCTCGCGTGTGCCCTCCGGCTCCGCCTCGATCCCGGCGAGGCGGGCGCCGCGGGCCACGATATGGTTGAGCTCGTCCACGTTGTAGAAGTTCAGCCGCGTCGGGATGCCGAACCGGTCCCTGAGCGGCGTGGTCAGAAGCCCGAGCCGGGTCGTCGCCCCGATCAGGGTGAAGGGCTGAAGCTCGATCCGCACGGTGCGCGCGGCGGGCCCCTCGCCGATCACGAGGTCAAGCTCGAAATCCTCGAGCGCGGGGTAGAGGATTTCCTCCACCACCGGGTTCAGGCGGTGGATCTCGTCGATGAAGAGAACGTCCCGCGCGTCGAGATTTGTCAGGATCGCCGCGAGGTCGCCGGCCCGCGCCAGGACCGGACCGCTCGTCATGCGGAAGTTGACGCCCAGCTCGCGCGCCATGATCTGGGCCAGCGTCGTCTTGCCGAGGCCGGGCGGGCCGTGGAACAGGACGTGGTCCATCGCCTCCCCGCGCCGCTTCGCACTTTCGGTGAAAACGCGGAGATTCGCGCGCGCCTCCTCCTGCCCGATGAAGTCGTCGAGGCTTTGAGGCCGAAGCGCGCGGTCGGCGTCCTCGGGCAGGCGGTCGGGGCGAAGGGTCGGATCGGGGTCGGTCATCGTCGTCCCTTATGGCCGAGGTCCGGCGCGCGGACCAGCCGTGGCCCTAGTCCTTCGGCGCGAGAAGTTTCAGCGCGGCCCGGATCAGGGCGGGTGTCTCGGCCCCGGGCGCATCGCCGGCGGCAGATGCCACGGCCCGCGCCGCATCCGCCGGCGCATAGCCGAGGTTCTGCAACGCCGAGAGCGCCTCGGCCTGGGCCGAGCTCTTCGCGGCGGGCCTGGCTGGTGATGCGGCCGGCGTCTCGTCGGGCATCAAGACGACGCCATCCTCCGCGCCGCCCATGGCCATGGCGGCCGGCGCCTTGTCCTTCAGCTCGTTCACCACGCGCTGCGCGAGCTTCGGCCCCACGCCCGGCGCGGCCTTGACCGCGCCCCAGTCGCCCAGCGCCACGGCCCGGCCCACGCCTTCGGCCCCGAGTGTGCCGAGGATCGCCATGGAGGCCTTGGCCCCGACCCCCTGCACGGAGACGAGCAGCCGGTGCCATTCCCTTTCGAACGGGGTCAGGAAGCCGAAGAGCTGCAAGAGGTCCTCGCGCACCAGAAGCTCGGTATAGAGCGACACCACCTCGCCGCGGGGCGGCAGGGCCATGCGCGTGCGGTCCGAGCAATGGACGACGTATCCGACGCCACCCACATCGATCAGCACGTGATCGGGACCGGCATGGTCGAGGCGGCCTGTCAGCTTGCCTATCATGCCCCGCCCCCCGCCGCGACCGCGCGCGCCAGCCTGTCCGAACTGCGGGAATGGAAGGCGTGGCAGAGCGCCAGCGCAAGCGCGTCCGCCGCGTCGGGCCCGACCGGGTCGGCCCCCGGAAGCTGCATCCGCACCATGTGGTCGATCTGCCGCTTTTCGGCGTGGCCCGCGCCGACCACCGCCTTCTTCACCGCGTTGGGCGCATATTCCGCGACCGGTATACCGGCGGCCGCGGGGACCAGCATCGCCACCCCGCGCGCCTGGCCCAGCTTCAGCGTGCCCGCCCCGTCACGGTTGACGAAGGTCATCTCGACCGCCGCGGCGTCCGGCGCGTGCTCGGCCACGACGGCGGTGAGCTGCTGGTGAAGCGACAGGAGCCTGAGCGCGAGATCGGTCCCTTCGGAACGGCATTGCCCGTTGGCGACATGGCGCAGGCGGCCCGACACGTGCTCGATGACGCCCCAGCCGAGGCAACGGAGGCCCGGATCGATCCCGATGATGCGCATATGTGCCCGTGCCTGCCCGTGCCTGTCAGCCTGTTGCGGCGTTTCCGCACCACTAGCACGAAAGGCGAACATCTGCCAAGCGCGGACCGTTTCCGACACCTTGGCCGGCACCGCCGACATCGCGGTTTCTGCGTGTGCGAAATGCGTCGTTTCGATGTCGGAAAGCGACACGTTGGCGAGCGGATTCCTGTCTATTTTTCATAGAGTTACGCCGGGCTCGAGCTATGCAACGGCAGCAAGGAACCCATGCAGAAATGTCATTTGTGCACCTGCACCGACATCCCTATTTGCGGCTCGTCGGCAACACGACGTTGATCGACAGGACATCCGACGACCGGAAAGGATTGCACCGATGGCCATCATGACCAACCGCCCCCTTGGCGCAGGGTTCCGCGCCACCCGCGTTCTTGCCGAGATCGTCGGCCGGATCGCAGCCTGGAACGACGCCCGCGTGACCCGCAAGGCGCTGTCGCAGCTTTCGGACCGTGAGCTCGACGACCTCGGCCTCGTTCGCGGCGACATCGACGAGATCGCCTCGGGCCACCGCTGAGGCACCCGGCCTTCGTCCCGCGAGGGAAGTCTGTTCCGGCAAGAATAAGGGCGCTCGAGGGGAAACCCCGAGCGCCCTTTTATTCATGAAATCGCGTTCGACAGCGCCGGAAATGGCGCCAAGTCAGGCGAGCGCGGGAAACGTGCCGGTCTCGAGCGCGGTCGCGACCGACACGATGACACGGTAAATGTATTGGTAGGCGTCCACGATCCGGTTCGAAACGAGATCGGGAGCCAGGATGAGACCCGCCGCCCGCTCGAACTGGTTGCCGTTGAGTAGTTGCGACACCGCGGCGCCGTAAACGTCGTCGCCGAGTGTCCACATGAGGTACGATTTTACGAGGACGGTAACGATACAGGCAAGGATCACCCCCTTGATGGGGAACCCGAAACGGAGCCGTTTCGAAGGCCCTGAAAGAGGTTGAACGAAACCGTCAGGATGCACGACGATACGCCGTTCATCCGAACGATTGCGACCGCGGCCAAAAAAACCGACGCGCCGCGTCTCAGAGATTCGATGCAAGCGATCCGAGAAAGTCGTTTGATTCTGTGCCATTAGGGCGACCTACTTAAAGACTAGGCGCCCCCACCGAACACATTCGTATCACAATTCACCGTCAATTGCGACCAAATTATGGTGAAATTGTGAGCGTGGTCCACTCGCCCAGTTCCGCCCGCCTCGTGCAATGCAGGCCCTCGGCGGCGTAGGCCGCGATCACCTCGTCCGCCTGCGCGTTCAGGATCCCCGACAGAATGATATGCCCGCCCGGTGCGACATGGGCGGCCATCGCCGGCGCCAGCTCGACGAGCGGTCCTTTCAGGATGTTCGCGAAGATCAGATCGAAGGGCGCCCCCGCGGCGATCTCGGGGTGATCGAAACCGGCCGCCTCGATGCATCTGACGCGCGCCGCCACGCCGTTGGCGACGGCGTTGGCCTCGGCCACCTCGACGGCGACGGGGTCGATGTCGGACACAAGCACCGGGTTGGGCGAGGTCAGGGCCGCGGCGATGCCGAGCACGGCGGTACCCGCCCCGATATCCGCCACGCGCTGAGGCACCACGCCCGCGGACAGAAGCTCGTCATAGGCCAACAGACACCCCTTTGTCGTGCCGTGATGCCCGGTTCCGAAGGCCATCGCCGCCTCGATCAGCAGGGGAATGCACCCCTCCGGCACGCGATCCGCGTCATGGGCGCCGTAAAGGAAGAAGCGGCCCGCCTCCACGGGGTGCAGTTCGCGGCGGACATGGGCGACCCAGTCCGTATCCGGCACAAGCGACACGGCAAATGGTTGCGCGCCGTGCGCGGCCGCGAGGAGGGCGAGGGAAATGCCATCGGGCTCCTCGGTGAAGTAGGCGCCGACCTCCCAGAGGCCCGATCCGTCCTCGAGTTCGAAGATTCCGACGCCGATCGGCTCGGGCGCAATCTCCTCGAGCGCCTCGCCCAGCGCCTCGGCGCGGGCCTTCTCGGGAAGCGTGGTCAGCGCGGTCCAGGTCGGCATGGGACTACTCCGCGGGGGCAGGCTCGGCCACGGCGCGCGCAAAAACCGTCTCGCGCCCCGGCTCGGGATGGCGCGGCACGAGACAGGACAGGATCAGGGACACCCCCGCCATCGCCGCCGCGAGAAGATAGACCGAAACCGGCGACGTGAGCCACAGGTAGCCCAAGGCGGCGGGCAGGAAGACGGCCGCGATGTGGTTGATCGTGAAGGCGACGGCCGCCGTGGGCGCGATGTCGCCTGGCTCCGCGATCTTCTGGAAGTAGGTCTTTATGGCCAGCGCCAGCGCGAAGAAGATGTGGTTCAGCACGTAAAGCGCCGCCGCGATGCCCGGCCCCCAGTCGAAGACATAAAGCCCGGCATAGAGCAGGAAGATCAGCCCGAGCCCCGAATACTCGACGATCAGCGCAAGCCGTTCCCCGAAAAGCGCGACGACCCGGCCCAGCAGGGGCGCCGCGATCATGTTGGCCAGAAGCGTCCCCATGAAGAGCGCGGTGATCTGGTGCACCTCGTAGCCGTACCGCTCGACCATCATGAAGCCCGCGAAGACCACGAAGATCTGCCGCCGTGCGCCCGACATGAACTGCAGCGCGTAGTAGAGCCAGTAGCGCTTGCGCAGGACCATCTTCTTGGTCTGGGGGTTCGGGCTTTCGAACTGGGGAAAGGCGAAGAAGCAGAAGACGGCGATGGCCGCCGTCACTCCGCCGGCGACCCAGTAGACGAAGTCGTAGCTGAGGTCATAGGTCCGCCACGTCACCACGATCAGGAGATAGGCCACCAGCGTCGCGCCGGATCCTACCGACAGAAGCCAGCCCAGCATCTGCGGCGCCTTCTTCTTGTCCAGCCATTGAAGCTGCAGCGACTGGTTCACCGTCTCGTAGTAGTGGAAGCCGATGGAACTGAGGAGTGTCACGAACAGCAGACCGCCCAGGGTCGGGAATTGCGCCGTCAGCGCCGTCGCCATGCCCAGAAGCACCAGCGACACCAGCGCCAGCACCTGTTCGCGGATGAAGATGATCAGGAGGATCACGCCGATGGCGAAGAACCCGGGAATCTCGCGCACGGTGTGAAGCCAGCCGATATCGGCGCCGTCGAACCCGGCCATCTCGATGACGAAGTTGTTCAGGAGCGCCGACCAGGTGGCGAAGGCGATCGGCATGGCGAAGGCCATCACCGCCAGAAGCGCGATGGGCCGCCGCCAGAGGGGCAACCGCTCGGCTTCCGCGAGCGAGAGTGTCCTGAGAGTGTCGCCAAGTGCCATCATCGGGCATTTACGCCCAATTCCGGCCCTTGGCGAGGGCGCAATGCGTGCGTGCATGCACACGTCGCGGATGGCGCTTGGCTGCCCGTGACGCTCTGTTAGGGTGAACGGGGATGACCGTTGGGGCGCTTGCCGATATGCCGGACAATGACACGCGAGGCGCCTTTCGACTGGACCGGGAAAGCCGTGCGCTTCTCGTTGACGGCGCCCCGGTTGCCCTCGGGGCGCGCGCCTTCGACGTGCTGACCCATCTCGACCTGCATCGCGACCGCGTCGTGTCGAAAGCAGAGCTTCTGGAGACGGTCTGGGGCGGGCTGGCCGTGGAGGAAGGGAACCTGACCGTGCAGATCAGCGCGCTCAGGAAGGTGCTGGGACCCAAGGCCATCGCGACGGTGCCGGGCGTGGGCTACAAGCTGGCAAGCGGCACCGCACCTGCCGCACCCGATGGCCCGGCCCTCCCGGACATCCCGTCGCTTGCCGTGCTGCCCTTCTCCAACCTCACCGCAAAGCCCGATCAGGACTACCTCGTGGACGGCATCGTCACCGAACTGATCGCGACACTGACCAAGGTCCCCGGCCTATTCGTCATCGCCGCCACGTCGAGCTTCGCCTACCGGGGCCGCGCGGTGCAACTGGCCGACGTCGGCCGCGAACTGGGTGTGCGATACGTTCTGGAAGGATCGGTCCAGCAGGCGGGCATGTCGCTGCGGATCACGGTGCAACTCGTGGAGGCGGCTACGGGACGGTCGATCTGGTCCGAGCGCTTCACCGGCGAACTCGACGACATCTTCGACCTGCAGGACCGCCTGACCGAAAGCGTCGCCGCAGCAATCGAACCCACCCTCCGCGCCGCCGAGGCCCTGCGATCCCGCGAGAAGCCGCAGCAAGACAAGCGCGCCTATGACCTCTGCCTGCAGGTGGAGCGGGTGATCCGCTATACCTCCAAGCCGGAGGATTTCACCCGCGCCTTCGCGCTGCTCGACGAGGCCATCGCGCTCGACCAGGGCTATGCCTACGCCCGCGCGCTGCGTTGTTGGGCCTACACCATCGCGGCGGGCGGCCGGTTCATCAAGACGCAGCAGGCCCGGCATATCGTGCCGGATGCCTACGCGCTGATGGACAGTGGGACGGGTGATGCGATCACACTGACCTATGCCGGGCATGCCGCCGCATATCTCGACAAGGGCGCCGAGGTTGGCCTTGTGGCGCTCCGAAAGGCCAAGTCCCTCAATCCCAACTCGGTGGCGGTCCTCTGTTCCTCCGGCTGGCTCCATTCCTATGTGGGTGAGTTCGAAACCGCACTGCAGGACATCAACCGCGCCCTGCGCCTCAATCCGCTCGACCCCAACCATGGTTTCGTACGAAGCGCGCTTGGCCCGATCCTCACAGGTCTTGGCCGCGTGGACGAGGCGATCACCGTTCTGGAGCAATCCTATCACGAGGCGCCCAATTACGGCTCCACGGTGTTTCAGCTTATCCTGTCCTATTGGCGTACAGGCCGGATAGAGGACGCCAGGCGCATGGGGCGGGAGTTCATGCGGATCAACCCCGAAATGACCCTGCGCTACACGCTTGAGACCACACCGTTCAAACACGAGCCGCAGCTTCAGCTTATCCGCGAGGCTCTGCCCGCCTGCGGCATTCCCGAAGGCTGACGCATGCCGGACGTCCAAATCCAGCCCGACACGCGGGAGGTTCTTGTCGACGGCGCCCCCGTCACGATGGGCGCCCGCGCTTTCGACGTGCTGGCGCACCTTCATGCGAACCAGGACCGCGTCGTGTCGAAGGCGGAACTCCTGGAAACCGTATGGGGTGGGCTCGCCGTTGAGGAGGGCAACCTAACCGTCCAGATCAGCACGCTGAGGAAAGCACTGGGGCCCAAGGCCATCGCGACGGTGCCGGGCGTGGGCTACAAGCTGGCGATCGGGGCCGCGTCCGCGACACCGAGAGGACCCGCCCTGCCCGACAAGCCGTCCCTCGTCGTCCTGCCCTTCGCCAACCTCTCCGGCACGGCGGAGAACGACTATCTCGTCGACGGGCTGATCACAGACATCATCGCCAGCCTTTCGCGTCTCTCGGCGCTTTACGTCATCGCCGCCTCCACCAGTTTCCGCTTCAAGGGCCAGCCCGTCGACATCGCCGATGTCGGACGACAGCTAGGCGTGCGCTATGCCGTCGAGGGGTCCGTCCAACAGGCGGGCGCGTCCCTGCGGGTAACGGTGCAACTGGTCGAGGCCGAGACCGGGCGCACGATCTGGTCGGAACGCTTCACCGGCGAGACGCAAAACGTGTTCGACCTCCAGGACGAGATCGCCGCCCGCGTGGCAGGCGCAGTCGAGCCAAAGCTCATGTTCGCCGAGGCGGGCCTGTCGCAGGGCAAGCCGACCGGGGATCTCGGCGCCTACGACCTTGTCCTGCGAGCCCTGCCGCATGTCTACCGGGTCCAGACGCTCGAGGATTTCCGCAAGGGGGTGGACCTTCTCGATCGGGCCATAGAACGCGACCCGGGGTACAGGATGGCGAAGGCGTGGAAGGTGCGCGCCTACCTCATCGCTCGGGGTGCGCGGATGATCTCCTGGGAGGAAAACCTGGAAGCCGCGCCGCTGGCGAAGACGTTGTTGGCGGAGGCCGGGGACGACCCGTTGGTGCTGGTGTTCGCGGGCCAGTTCTTCGCGTTTTCCGGCTGGGGCCAGGAGGAAGGGGCCGAGGCCGTACGACGCGCGCGCCGCCTTTGCCCCAATTCGGCGCTGGTCAATCTCTCGGCCGGTTGGCCGCTCAGCTACATCGGCGCCTATGACGAGGCGATCGAGGCCTTCGAGAAGGGGATGCGCCTCGATCCGCTCGGGGACATGGTCGTCTATTGCCGGATGGGCGCGAGCCTCTGCCATCTCCATTCCGGCCGTATCGAGACTGCCGTCGCCCTGTCGGAACAGGTCGTCGCCGAGCTACCGTCCTACGGCACCGGCGTGCAGACCCTGGTCCTCGCCTACTGGGCCGCGGGGCGTGTGGATGACGCTCGGCGGACGGCGGAGGCCCTGCGGAGGATCGTGCCGGACGTGACGCTGACGGCCACGCTGGAAAGTTCCCCCTATCGGCGCCCCGAACAGCGGCAGATGATGATCGACGCGTTCCGGGGTGCGGGCCTGCCCGATTAGCGCAGCAGGTTGTCGACGGAGCGGCGCGCGGCCTCGCGGCGAGCGGTCTTTTCAAGTTCCTTCCGGCCATCGGGCGCGGTGCGGGCGAAGAACGCCGGGATCATGTCGACGAGGCGCCAGACCTGCGTCTCGGCGGCTTCGCGGGCCTTCTGCATCTGACGGCCGCGGGCGTTGAGGTCGGTGTTGGTGTTGAAGGTGGTCATTGGCTTGGCTCCGGTTCGGGTGTCGTTTCGTTGATCCCAAACTGCCCGGTCCCGGATTAAACGTCCTTTGGCGCGCCCTTAATCGGCATTAAACGTTCCAAAGAAGGTGACCCGCTGTTAGCCTTTCCGCCGAGGGCGCCTTGCCAGCCAACGGGGGCAGCGATGTCGAAACACCAAGGCTCGTGCGCCTGTGGCGCGGTGCGGATCGAAGCCGGGGCAGATCCGGCCATTGTCTCCATGTGCCATTGCCTGCAATGCCAGAAGCGCACGGGCAGCACCTACAGCGTCCACGCCTACTGGCCGCGCGAGGAGGTTTCCGTTACGGGCGGGCGGACGGCCTATCGACGTGCGGGCGACACGGGCTGTTACATCACCTTCCGCTTCTGCCCCCAGTGCAGCTCCACCACCGACTGGGACGTGGAGGCGATGCTGGACCTCATCGGCGTCCCCGTCGGCCTTTTCGCCGATCCGGCCTTCCCGCCACCCACCACGTCGATCTTCGTTCCGCACAAACACGGTTGGGTCGTGATCCCCGAGGGCGTGCCGCAGAACGAGGGCCACGGCGCGGCATTTCTGGACGCTGCGGCCGCGGCGCTGGCGCGTCGGACGGAAGCCGGATCGTGAAGGTCGACGGAAGCTGTCTGTGCGGGGCCATCGCCTACGAGGCGGTCATCGACCCCGACCGGTGCGTCATCTGCCATTGCACGAACTGCCAGATCAACTCGGGCACGGGGTTCGGGTGGGTCGTCCACGTGCAGGATCGAAACTTCACCCTCAAGAAGGGGGCCCTGAAGGTCTACGAAACCAAGGCCGACAGCGGGAGGCGCCGCCTCCTCAGCTTCTGCGGCGATTGCGGGACGCGCATCCATGCGCAGACCCCGGAAGAGCCGGACAGTTTCTTCGGACTGCGGGCGGGGACGATCCGTCAACGCGCGCAGTTGCGCCCTCGGCAACAGGTCTGGTGCGGATCAGCGATGCCATGGGTCTTCGACCTCGGCGCGATCCCCGGATCCGAGCGGCAGAGTTGACGGGACGCCGTCAGCTCGCCAGCACGTTGCGGAAGGCCCAGGGCTCCTCGGGGTCGATGTCTTCGGGGAACAACTCCCACCGATCCTGAAGCGGCGTCCAGTTCGTGTAATGCGCCTCGACCGGGCCAAGATAAGGGCGCTGGACCTCCAGGCACCGGGCATGGTCCATCTCGTCCGCCTCGACGATGCCCGCGTTCGGGTTCTCCAGCGCCCAGACCATGCCGGCCAGAACCGCGCTCGTCACCTGCAGACCCGTTGCGTTCTGGTAGGGCGCAAGCTCACGGGTTTCCTCGTTCGACAGGCGCGAGCCGTACCAGAGCGCGTTCTTCTCATGGCCGTAGAGCAGGACGCCGAGCTCGTCGATGCCCTCCACGATCTCGTCCTCGCCGAGGATGTGGTGCTTCTCCTGCGTGCGGCCCGAGCCGAACATCTCGTGGAGCGAAAGGACCGCGTCGTCGCACGGGTGGTAGGCATAGTGGCAGGTCGGGCGGTACTCCGGCTCCGCGCCCCGGCCGATGGTGTAGTAGTCCGAGATCGAGATCGCCTCGTTATGCGTCACGAGGAAGCCGAACTGCGGGCCCGGCGTCGGGCACCAGGTGTGGACGCGGGTGATCGCACCCGGCCGGTCGAGCCAGATCGCGGCCTGGCATCCGGCCTCCTGCCGATGCCCGTTCTCGGGGAACCACGGCTCGTGCGTGCCCCAGCCAAGCTCGGCGGGCTGGAATCCTTCGGCGATGAAGCCCTCGACCGACCATGTGTTCACGAAGACGCCGCGCGGGCGCGGCAGACGGCGCGCCTGCGTGTCTCGCTCGGCGATATGCACGCCCTTGACCCCGAGGCCCTGCATCAGCCGGGCCCAGCCCTCCCGGTCGGTGGGGACAGTCGCCTCACGGCCGGTGTCGCGGGCCAGCGTCAGGAGCGCCTCCTTCACGAACCACGACACCATGCCCGGGTTGGCCCCGCAGCAGGAGACGGCGGTGGTGCCGCCGGGATTACGCGCCTTCTCGTCCCGCACCGCCTGCCGCAGGGCGTAGTTCGTGCGCGCGGCATTGTCGGTGGTGTTGAAGTAGTAGCCCTCCCAAGGCTCGACGACGGTGTCGATATAGGGAACGCCCAGCTCGCGGCAGAACCTCATCAGATCGAGCGATGAGGTATCCACGCTGAGGTTCACGCAGAACCCCATGCCGGGTTCCAGAAGCCCGGCGAGCACCTCGCGGTAATTCTCGGACGTCAGCGATTCCTGAACATGCGCGATGCGGTGCTGTCGCAGGAAGTTGGCCTTGGCGGGATCGGGCTCGATCACGACCAGTTTGTCAGCGTCGTAGTCGAAGTGTCTCTCGATCAGCGGCCAAGTCCCCTTGCCGATCGAGCCGAAGCCGATGATCACGATGGGGCCGTCGATCCGGCCGTAAACGGGATAGTCCTGTGCCACCTGCGCCTCCTCTTGGGGGTCCGCCCGTCATAGGCGGCATGGGACGGCAACGCAAACCCGCAAGCCGCACACTCGTCGCCCTAGGGCAGGTAGCGGTCGATCAGCACGACGGCCGTCTCCGCGACGCACTGTCTCGCGGCCTCCCTGTCCGCGCGCGCGACGTCCAGTAGCGCGATCATCGCCTCGGTGCCGGTATTGACGGTCAGCGAACGGACCAGTGCCTCCCGTTGCGCCGGGGCAAGGCGTTCCGGCCCCTCGTCGAGCGCACGCTCGAACATCGCCACGCGCCGCGCGCCACGACTGACCGTCTGCTCGGCCGGTCGCCAGGCGTCGAGCCAGCGCGACAGGAAGGCACGGAACTCCACCTCGTGCTCCAGCGCGAGATCGAAGAAATAAAGCGCGATGGCGACCAGCCGCTCGCGCGTTCCGGCGCAGCCCCTGGTGATGGTCTCGTAGCTGCGCACCTCCAGCGCCAGCCCGGCCTCTGCGGCCAGAACGCTCGGGTCCGAGAAATAGCGATAGGCGGTGGCGCGCGAGACGCCCGCGCGCCCGGCTGCTGCGTTCAGCGTCACCGCCTGCCCCTCGGCCAACAGTTCACGCGCGGCGGCGAGGATGGCTTCACGCGTGCGGGACTTCTGCGCGCGGCGTTCGTGGGTGGATGGAGTTACGGTCACGCGGTACACCTTATGAGACACTTGTCTTGTTATGAGACTGGTGTATTATGAGCATCACCCGACCTTCGGCTCAAGGAGAAAGCGATGTCCCGCCACCGCCGCTATGAAACCCTCGGTATCCTCATGACCTTTCACGCCTTCCCCGACGAAGTGATGGGCAAGTTCTGCCTCGTCGAGGCCGTCGTTCCACCGGGTCTTGGCGCACCGCCGAACACGCATGCCGGCGAAACGGAGACATTCGTGGTCCTGGACGGCGAGGTCGATTTCATGGTCGACGGCGTCGAGCGTCGCGTCGGCCCCGGGCAAAGCCTGTCGATCCCGGACGGGGCATTGCACGCCTTCGCGGCCAAAGGGTCGAAACCCGCGCGCGTCATGATCCTGAATGCGCCGGGTCGGATGCACGAGCAGTTCTTCACCGAGCTTGGCACGCCCGTCACCGATGACCGGACCGCACCGGCGCCGCAGGAGGGGCCACCCGACGTGGCCCGCATCATGGCCGTCGCGGAGGCATGCGGCATGACCATCGTGGCCCCGGCCGAGGCGTAGGTCTTGCGAAATGGAAAAGGCCGCGTCCCTCTCGGGCGCGGCCTTCGCATGTCTTCGCTGAAGAGCTGAATCAGTTCTGAGCGTAGTATTCGATGACGAGGTTCGGTTCCATCTGCACCGCGTAGGGCACGTCGCCGAGACCCGGCGTCCGCACGAAGGTCGCGGTCATTTTCGAGTGGTCCGCGTCGATGTAGTCCGGCACGTCACGCTCTGCAAGTTGAACGGCCTCCAGCACGGTCGCAAGCTGCTTGGACTTGCCGCGCACCTCGATCACGTCGCCTTCCTTGACCCGGTAGGAGGGAATGTTGACGCGCTGACCGTTCACGGTGACATGGCCGTGGTTCACGAACTGGCGTGCGGCGAAGATCGTCGGGACGAACTTGGCGCGGTAGACGACGGCGTCGAGACGACGCTCGAGCAGGCCGATCAGAAGTTCGCCGGTATCGCCCCGCTGACGCTCGGCGTCGGCGTAGATGCGACGGAACTGCTTCTCGGTCAGGTCGCCGTAGTAGCCCTTGAGCTTCTGCTTGGCGCGGAGCTGCAGGCCGAAGTCCGAAAGTTTGCCCTTGCGGCGCTGGCCGTGCTGGCCGGGGCCATATTCGCGCTTGTTCACGGGGGACTTCGGGCGGCCCCAGATGTTCTCGCCCATGCGGCGGTCGATCTTGTACTTGGCAGAGGTGCGTTTGGTCACCGTCTGATCTCCTTCTGACGTGCTGCCCGGAAGCAGCTATGAAGGGCGTTGTCCTTTCCCGTTTCCGGGCGACAGGCATCCCCTTGCGGGGGCCACCAACACCAAATGAAAACCCGGCTGCCAACAGCCGGGATGGCGGGCTTCTACACCAGTGAAAGCTGCTGTCAATGCCCGGGGGCTGGCGGTCAGGCCGCCCGCGGCGGGGTCACGGCGCCGTCGAACAGGATCGCCGCCTCGGCCCGGTTCAGCATCCTGCGCGCGGGTGCACCATAGGCGAAGGGATCGCGCTCGAGCTCCGGGCGCATCTCGTATAGGCACTCGCGCTGCAGGGCCGACAGCGTGCCAAGCCCCATGTAGCCGGGGTGGAAGCTCTCGACCTCGAGGCCATTGGCCCAGATCACCTCGTGCCGCTCCAGCATCAGGTGGATGTACCATGTCTCGCGCAGCGAATGGTCGACGGTCACTCCCCTGTCGCCGACAAGGTCGCCCGCGCGCACCAGCACCTCCGGCTCGCCCCAGAGATCGCGGGCGGCGGCGCCCGAGACGAGGACGCGATGCTCGGGGCTGACGACGAGATCGGCGTCGGGCCGATCCAGGCCCAGCGCGCCGGGCCGCAGCCGGATCGGCCGCTGATCGGGCAGCGCGAAGAGGCGGGCCCCCGACATGCGCCGGTGCCCGGTCCAGAGCACCGCCTGCGGGCCGTCGTCGCGCGTCAGCAGCCGGTCGCCCACGTCGAGGTCCTCGATGGCCACCTCGCCGCGTTCGGTCCGCAGTCGCGTTCCGGGCGTGAAGCAGATGACCGATGGGCGGTCGTCCGGAACGCGAACCGGGACCCGGTCGGAACAGGCGACGATGACGTGGTCGCGCCCGGCGGCGGGCAGGCCATCGGGGAAAAGCAGGACGGGCGGCGCGCCCTGTTCGACGGCGATGGGAACCACGGTGAAGAAGGTCGAGCCGTCCGAGACCACGAAGGCGCCCGAGAAGACAGGATCGCTCTCGTCGGCGAGGGCAGAATCCGGGTCATCGATGGAGGGAAGGCCGGCGGGGCCGGACGCGGGGCGCTGCAGCAACTTGCGCGCGACCCGCGCCGCTCGGGCGCGCAATTCTGAGTGGTCGCGGCTGGATGTCAGCACCAGGGCGGCGCCTTCGCCTTCCAGGGGAAGGGCCCGGCCATGCCAGCTCCAACTCATGCCTTCAGCCAGTTCTTTTTCTGCTTCTGCCGACGACCCGTCCAGAAGGGTTTGCGCCCATGCCACCATGAACGCGCCCCGCAAGCTCGTACCCATGCCCCGCCTCAAGTAACACATACCTCGCCGTTAGCCGGCGTTATGACGCGACGTTACCACGGGTGATTCGCCCTGTGAAGCCACTGATTCGAGTGACCGAATCCCTCGTGTCCACGCCGCACGCCGGCGCCGCCTAGAACCGAAGATCGACCGAGATGGTGCCGACGACCTGCCCTTCCGACTGACCCACGAACTCCTCGCTGAGGTAGGTCATCCCGTAGAAGAAATTGCTGTCGCCCACGCCATAGTTCACGCCCGCCCGAACGCGGTGGCGCTGTTCTTCGAGGGCGGGGCCACGGTTCTCGGGAATGAAGACGGAATCCGCGACCCAGGCGGCATCGGCGCCGAACAGGAACGACCAGCCGCCCAGCGCGTCGACAGCGTTGATCGCCGCGACGCGCTGGCCGCTGACCTGGTCACGCACGCGCAGCCCGTTCTGGCCAAGCGAGCCGATCGTCACGTCGAAACCGGCGCGGGCCAGCGTCTCGACACCGGCCCGGACCTCGACGAAGGGCCGCACGTCGCCGAAGCTCAGTGGAATGTCCTGGCCGATCTCGACATGAGCATCGAGGTATATCCCGTCCTCGACCTCGTTCGCGGCGAGGTTGATCGGGTTGCCGCCGAAGAACTGGTGGATCGAGGAATGGATGTCCATGAGCCCAGTCTGCGGCCCCGTCACCACGAGGTCGGCGCCTGCGGCCACGTCGAAGCCGGACCAGCTGAAATGCGTCGTCGCGCCCAGCCACCAGGATCCGGCATAAAGCCGGTCGCCGGGCGCGGGCGCCGAGAGGTTGTCGGGCGCGATGACCTCGCCGCGAAAGCGGTATTCCATCAGCTGGAAGGGCTGCTCGGGCAGTGACCCGTTCCAGCCCGGACCACGGAGGAGGCTCAGACTGACGGAGCCCGTGCGCCAGCGGTCATAGCGGTCGCCCAACGGCACGCCGAACCAGTCGTTCTCGAAGATCCGCACCACTCCGAGGGTGCGGTTGCCCATGTCCGGCGCCGGCATCGCGTAGGCGATGGCCGGGTCCGATGGCGTCGCCATCGAGAGGCCGTCGGCAAGCGCGGCCCCGGAAAGGGCGGATAATCCGATGGAAATGACGAAAGAACGGCCTGCCGCTCTGTACCGGCCCGGTATTGCCATGTCGCTGCCTCATCTGCTCGCGTGTTTCGCGGGTCTGATCCTGCCGATTTGTCGGCAGGCGATTGGGGCGAAGGATAGCAAGCGACGCGCCACATGGCTACGGCGGAGATTCTAAAGACTTTTCCCGTGTCTTATCCGCACTTCGAATGTCCACAATTCGCGCAGGTCAGGCAGCCTTCGACCATCCGCATGTCGTATTGACCGCAGGACGGGCAGGCTGGCCCGCGCGGGCGCCCGAGGTTCACGACCTCGGCCTGCGGATCGGATTTCAGGCCCATCCCCTCGCCGTCGATGAAGCCGATGGAAATCAGGTGCCGCTCGATCACCCCGCCGATGGCCGCGAGGATCGAGGGGACGTATTTCCCGTTCATCCATGCGCCGCCCCTCGGGTCGAAGACGGCCTTCAGCTCCTCCACCACGAAGGAGACGTCGCCACCCCGCCGGAACACGGCCGAGATCATCCGCGTAAGCGCGAGGATCCAGGCGTAATGCTCCATGTTCTTGGAGTTGATGAAGATCTCGAAGGGCCGCCGGTGCCCGTTCAGGATGATGTCGTTGATCGTGATGTAGAGCGCGTGGTCGCTGTCGGGCCACTTGAGCTTGTAGGTGTGCCCTTCCAGCGACTGGGGCCGGTCCAGCGGCTCGGACATGTAGATGACTTCGCCGTCCCTCGACGCTTCGGCGGCCACGGTCGTTTCGGATTTCGCCGTGTCATCGGCGACCGACAGCACGCTCCCCGTCACCGCGTTCGGGCGATACGTGGTGCAGCCCTTGCACCCGGTCTCGTAGGCTTCGAGGTAGACGTCCTTGAACGCCTCGAAGTCGATGTCGGCGGGCACGTTGATCGTCTTGGAGATCGATGAATCGATCCACGGCTGCGCGGCGGCCTGCATCCGCACATGGTCCATCGGCGCGAGGTCCTGCGCGGTCACGAAATGCTCCGGCAGGTCGGCATTGCCGTGAAGGTCGCGCCACATCTGCATGGCGTAGTCCACCACCTCCTCCTCGCTGCGCGACCCGTCGGGCTGGAGCACTTTGCGGGTGTAGGACGTGGCGAAGATCGGCTCGATCCCGGACGAGACGTTGCCCGCGAAGAGGCTGATCGTCCCGGTAGGCGCTATGGACGTCAGGAGCGCGTTCCTCAGCCCATGCTCCGCGATCAGCGCTTGCACCTCGGGGTCGAGCCGCCGCACCATCGGCGCCTTGGCATAGGCGGCGGCGTCGAACAGCGGAAACGCCCCCTTCTCGGCCGCGATGAGCGCGGAGGCCCGGTAGGACGCGTTGGCGATGAGCCGCATCCATTCGCCGGTCCTCTCCGCCGCTTCCGGCGAGCCATAGCGCAGCCCGGTCATTGCCAGCGCGTCGGCCAGTCCCGTGACGCCGAGGCCGATCCGCCGCTTGGCATGGGCCTCCTGCGCCTGCGCCTCCAGCGGGAAGCGGCTTGCATCCACGACGTTGTCCATCATCCGGATCGCGGTGGCGACGAGGTCGGACAATTCGCCCTCGTCGATCTGCGCCGCGTCGCTGAACGGTTCGCGCACCAGCCGGGCGAGGTTCACCGAGCCCAGAAGGCAGGCGCCGTAGGGCGGCAGCGGCTGCTCCCCGCAGGGGTTCGTGGCCGCGATCGTCTCGGCATAGCTCAGGTTGTTCTCGGAGTTGATGCGGTCGATGAAGATCACGCCCGGCTCGGCGTAATCGTAGGTCGCCCGCATCATCCGGTTCCACAGGTCGCGGGCGCGGATCGTCTTGTAGACCTGCCCGCCGAAGATCAGTTCCCACGGCCCGTCCGCCTTCACCGCCTCCATGAAGGCGTCGGTGGCGAGCACGCTGACGTTGAACATGCGCAGGCGGGCGGGATCGGCCTTGGCCGCGATGAAGTCCTCGATATCGGGATGGTCGCAGCGCATGGTCGCCATCATCGCGCCCCGGCGCGAGCCGGCCGACATGATGGTGCGGCACATCGCGTCCCAGACGTCCATGAAGCTGAGCGGCCCCGAGGCATCCGCCGCCACCCCCGCGACCGGCGCGCCCTTGGGCCGGATGGTGGAGAAGTCGTAGCCGATCCCGCCGCCCTGCTGCATCGTCAGCGCGGCTTCCTTCAGGGACTCGAAGATGCCGCCCATGCTGTCGGGGATCGTCCCCATCACGAAGCAGTTGAAGAGGGTGACGGACCGCCCCGTTCCCGCGCCCGCCACGATCCGGCCGGCCGGGAGATAGCGGAAATCCTCCAGCGCCTCGTAGAATCCCCCCTCCCAGTCGGCGGGCGTTTCCTCGACCGAGGCGAGCGCGCGCGCGATCCGGTGCCAGGTGTCCTCGACCGACTCGTCGAGCGGCAGGCCTTCGGCGGTCTTGAGACGGTATTTCATGTCCCAGATGGCTTCCGCGATCGGGGCGGCGAAACGGGTCATCTGCGCATCTCCTGAAACAGGCGATCAGGATACATTTTGCACGTGGATATCTCAACAGGTTGCAGAAAGATGTGACGGACCTACGATATCTGGCAGGAAAAGCGGGATTCTGTGGGGAAATCTGTGAGCAAATCTGGGGACAGCGTAGGGAAGGTGCACCTCATCAAGCTCTGCGTCGGCGCGGAGGCGGTGGAGGACCTGACCGACTGGCAGAAGAACCCCCGCGCCAAGGGGCCGGACGGCCTGCCACGCCATGTCACCAGGATGTGGCCGAAGCGCGCCGAAGAGGTGCTGAACGGCGGCTCGCTCTACTGGGTGTTCAAGGGGCTCGTGCTGTGCCGCCAACGCGTCATCCGCCTCGACGAGGTCGACCGGGGCGACGGCATCCTGCGCTGCGGGATCGTGCTGGACCCGGAGGTGACGCGTGTCGCCTCGACACCGAAGCGCCCGTTCCAGGGCTGGCGCTACCTGGCCCCGGAGGATGCCCCGCGCGACCTGCCAAAGGGCCGCGAAAGCGAGGAGGCCCTGCCGCCCTCGCTCCAGTCCGCGCTGGCCGAGATCGGCGTGCTCTGAGCATGGTTGCGCCTGTCCGGATCCGCCCATAGCCTGTCGGCATGTCCCTCTACAGCATCGAGAACCCCGTTTTCCTGGCCTACGCGATCGCGGTGGCCATCAGTGCGCTCAAGCTCATGGGACAGGGCTGGGTCACAGTCGCGCTGATGATGCGAAAGGGCCGCGGTTTCGCCAGCCCCGAAGACCTCCGGCCCGGCGCGTTGAACCGCGTGCCGGACCCCGCGAAGCTTGCTCCAGACCCCGACGTGGAGCGGTCGCGCCGGATGCACCGCAACGACCTCGAGAACATCCCCGGCTTTGTCTTCGCCGGCTTCGTCTTCGTCGCGGTCGATCCGCCCTACGCGCTTGCCGTCGTCTGCTTCGCGGGTTTCGTGATCGCCCGCGCGCTCCATGCCTGGGCCTATGCCGGCGCAAAGGGGCATGAGACGCGCGCGACTTTCTACACGGTCGGGTCGCTCATCGTGATCTTCATGGCGCTCTGGAGCCTCGGCGCGCTTCTGTTCTGAGCCGGCTCAGGACAGGCGGAGCTTCCGCGTCAGTGTCGCCATCGCCTCGCGCTCGCCCGCGCCCCACTCCGCCCGCTTGGCGCGCCACAGCGTCGCCTGCGACCGGTGGATCAGCCCGTCCGAAAGCACCTTCAGCCCGTTCGCCTTCAGCGTGTCGCCGGTCGAGGTGATGTCGGCGATGGCTTCGGCCGTGCCGTGGGCCACGGTGGCCTCGGTCGCGCCCTGGCTGTCGACGAGCCGATAGTCGGCCACGCCCGCCTCGCGCAGGAACTCGCGAACAAGGCGGTGATACTTCGTGGCGATCCGCAGCCTGTAGCCGTGCCGCGCACGGAATTCGGCCGCGACCGCGTCGAGATCGTCGAGCGTGGAGACATCGACCCAGCTCACCGGCACGGCCACGACAAGGTCGGCATGGCCGAATCCCATCGGCGCCAGGGTCTCGACCGCCTGCTCCCAGCCGGGGATGCGCTCGCGCACGAGGTCGGACCCGGTGACGCCGAGGTGGATGCGCCCGACCGCCAGCTCGCGCGGGATCTCTCCCGCCGACAGGAGGCGCAGCTCGACCTCCGCGCCGTCGACTTCCGCGGCGTATTCGCGGTCCGACCCGGTGCGGCGCATCGGCAGGCCGCGCGCGGCGAACCAGTCGAAGGTCTTGTCCATGAGCCGGCCCTTGGACGGGATACCGAGGCGGAGGGTCATGACCTGCCCCCCGCGCGCAGGCCGTGCACGACCTCGGGCCGGATCACGCCGCCGACCGCCGGGATACCCTGCCCGCGCCCCATGATCGCGGTCAGCGCGTCGTAACGCCCGCCCGAAGCCACCGGCGGCAGGTCGGCGCGCGCGGGCGCGAGGAAGCCGAAGACGAAACCGTCGTAGTATTCCATCGTCGTGCGCCCGTAGCTCGCCTCGAACGGCAGCTCCGTGGGCTCCAGCCCCGCCTCGGCCAGTGCATCGATCCGGTCGGCGAAACGCTCGGCGGCGGGGCCGAGAGCGGGCAGGTCCACGCTCATGTCGCGCAACTGTTCGCACGCGTCGGGCAGCGGCGCCTTGAGCGAGAGGATCGCCGTCAGCACCTCGGCTTCGGCGCGGGCGATCGGGGGCGTCGAGGCATCGGCCCGCAGCTTCTCGATCCGGGCGGCCACCTCGGCGCGGCTGCGCAGGCCGCTCTCCGGCCCGGCGGCGTCGAGCACGGCATCGACACCCTTCGCGGCGACCCTTTCCAGAAGCTCGATCCGCCCCGCCGGCTGGGGCGCCCGCCCCGTATACCGGTCCAGCAGCGCCCGGAACCGACGGGGCCGCCAGACGTGGCGGCGCAGCGCGGCCTTTCGGACGGGCGTGGTCGAGAGGCCTTCGATCGCGGCGAGCAGGATCCCCATGTCACCGGTCACGGGCCGCAGGCCGAGACCCTTCAGGGCCTCGTGGAACAGCGCGAAGACCTCGGCATCGGCGCGGGCCGGATCCTCGCCGCCGAACAGTTCGAAGCCAAGCTGCAGGTATTCCGACGGACGCGACGAGCCCGCCTTCTGCTTGCGGAATACCTCGCCGAGATAGGTGTAACGCGCGGGCCGGTCGGCGCCGTTTGCCATGTGCATCTCGACCACCGGCACGGTGAAGTCGGGGCGCAGCATCATCTCGCCCCGGTCGGGGTCGTCGGTGGTGTAGGCGCGCGCGCGGATATCCTCGCCATAGAGGTCGAGGAGCGTGTCGGCGCTGAGCAGCAGGGGTGCCTCCACGGGCACGGCGCCGGCCCGCGTGAACACCGCCTGAAGCGTCTCGGCCTCGGCGCGGATGTCGGCCTTGAGGATCACGCGTGGCGGTCCAGGATCGCCCGGACCTCCGCGACAAGGTCGGATCTTGAAACCTCGGTCTGGGCGGGCTGGCTCTTCCACTCCTCCAGCGTCGCCTCCTCGGCGAGCTTCGCGCCAAGCACGAGGTCCTTGATCTGCACGACGCCGCGCGCGGCCTCGTCCGAGCCCTGGATGATCGCCACGGGGCTTTGTCGCTTGTCCGCGTATTTCAGCTGGTTGCCGAAGTTCTTGGGGTTGCCGAGATAGACCTCGGCGCGGATGCCGGCGGCGCGCAGCTCCGAGGCCATGGACTGGTAGTCGGCCATCCGGTCGCGGTCCATCACCGTGACGACGACGGGACCTTCCATGGTGCCGCCGATGCGCCCCTTGGCGCGGAGGGCCGCGAGAAGGCGGTCGACCCCGATGGAGACGCCGGTCGCAGGCACTTCCTGCCCGGTGAAGCGCTTCACGAGGTCGTCGTAGCGCCCACCGCCTGCGACGGAGCCGAACTGCCGCGGGCGGCCCTTCTCGTCGGTGATCTCGAAGGTGAGCTCGGCCTCGTAGACGGGGCCAGTGTAGTAGCCGAGGCCCCGGACGACGGAGGGGTCGATGATGATGCGGTCGGGGCCGTAGCCCTGGGCGGCGAGGAGGTCGGCGATCTGTTCGAGTTCGGCGACGCCGTCCGCACCGATCGCGGACCCGGCCACCAGTTGGCTCAGCCGCGCCACGGTCGCCGGACCGTCTGTGCGCCTGGCGTCCATGAACGCCATGATCACGTCGGCCTGTTCGTCCGAAAGCCCCGCGCCTTCGGTGAAATCCCCGCTCTCGTCGAGCCGGCCCTTGCCCAGCAGCAGCCGCACCCCGTCGGCCCCGAACTTGTCGAGCTTGTCGATGGCGCGGAGCACGATGCCCCGCGCCTCCTCCTTGTCGTCCCCGGCAAGGCCCGCGACCTCCAGCACCCCGTTCAGCACCTTCCGGTTGTTGACCCGCACGATGTAGTCCCCGCGCGGGATGCCCACGGCCTCGAGCGTGTCGGCCAGCATCGCGCAGATCTCGGCATCCGCCGCGACGCTTGCCGCGCCCACCGTATCGGCGTCGCACTGGTAGAACTGCCGGAAGCGGCCCGGACCCGGCTTCTCGTTGCGCCAGACGGGGCCCATCGTGTAGCGGCGGTAAGGGTTCGGCAGGTCGTTGCGGAACTGCGCGGCGACGCGGGCCAAGGGCGCCGTCATGTCGTAGCGGAGCGCGAGCCAGTCGCCCCCCTCTTCCTCCTGCCAGGCGAAGACCCCGGCATGGGGGCGGTCGACGTCCGGCAGGTACTTGCCCAGCGCCTCCAGCGTCTCGACGGCGGAGGTCTCCAGCGGGTCGAAGCCGTAGCGGGAATAGACGCCCGCGATCGTCGCCAGCATCTCGTTGCGCTCGGCCACCTCGGCGCCGAAATAGTCGCGGAAGCCCTTGGGCGCTTCGGCCTTGGGGCGAGGCTGTTTCTTCTCTTTGGCCATCGGGTCCGGGATGCCTTGAATTCAGGGTCGCGGCCCGTCTATCCGAGGGGGGCAATCGGGGCAAGGAGGCGCAAGGGGGCCATGGACGACACGGGCAGGCTGGAAGAGGCGCTGGCGCACCTGGTGCGCACGGTCGAGGACCTGTCGGACGTCGTGGCGCGACAGGACGCGGAGATCGCGCGGCTGACGGCGCGGGTGGCGCGCCTGATGGAGCGCGAGGCGGAGCGGGAGTTGTCCGAGGGCGGGACTGTGCCGCTCGCCGACCAGAAGCCGCCGCATTGGTGAAGCGTAGGACAGCGGGGGCCAGCCCCCGCACCCCCGGCGTATTTCGGGAAAGATGAAGGGGATCAGGCCGGCACTGCGCCCCGCGGGCTGCGCGGACGGGAGCGCAGGAGGATCACGATCATGATCGCCACGTTGAGCGCGTTGAAGGCGATGCCGTTGATGAAGGCGAGTTGGTAGGACCCGGTCAGGTCGTAGATCCAGCCGGACATCCAGCCGCCGAGTGCCATGCCGACGATGGTCGCCATGATGACGAAGCCGACCCGCGCGCCCGCCTCCTTCGGCGGCAGGTATTCCCGCACGATGATTGCGTAGGAGGGCACGATGCCGCCTTGGCTGAGCCCGAAGATGAGCGACACGATATAAAGCGGCGCAAGCCCCGAGGTCGGCAGGTAGAGAAACAGCGCGAGCATCTGCAGGCTCGATCCGACGAGAAGCGTCAGAACCCCGCCGAGGCGGTCGGCAAGGAGGCCCGAGATCAGCCGCGAGACGACGCCGCCCATCAGCATGAGCGAGAGCATCTCGGCGCCGACCGCGGGCCCGTAGCCGAGGTCGACGCAATAGGCGACGATGTGGACCTGCGGCATGGACATGGCCACGCAGCAGCCGATGCCGGCGATGGCCAGCAGCCAGACGAGCGTGTTGGGCGAAAGGCCCGCGGTCCGGGCGCGGAGTGCCGCGGCGGCGGCCGAGGTCTGCATCGCCTCCTCGGGCAGAGGGCGGCGGAGCGCGAGTGTCAGGGGCAGCATGATCAGGACGGCCGAGGCCGCGATGATGAGATATGCCGTGCGCCAGCCGGGACCTGCGAGGATGTCGGCGAGGATGAGCGGCCAGAGCGCGCCCGAAAGGTAGTTGCCGGACGCGATGATGGCGACCGCGATGCCGCGGCGGCGGAGGAACCACTGCGAGACGTCGGCGATCAGCGGCCCGAAGCTCGCCGCCGTGGCGAAGCCGATGGCCGTCTGCAGAATCGAGAGCGTGGCGATGTTGGGCGCGGCGGCCGCGCCCGCGAAGGCCACTCCCATCAGGATCGCCGCCACGGCCAGCACGCGCGCGACGCCATGCCGGTCGACCCAGCGCCCGATCACCCAGTTGCCGAGCGCGAAGCCCACCATGGTCAGCGTGTAGGGGAGGGACGCGGTGGCGCGGTCCACGCCGAACTCGGCCTCGACCGCGGGCAGGATCACGATGATCGCCCACATGCCCGCATTGCCCACGAGCGAGAGCGCCAGCGACAGGGCAAGGCGGGTCCAGGAGGTGCGGGAGTCGAGGATGGACATGGCGGCGACGTTAGGCCCGCCATGTCCGCAAGGGAAGTGGTCTCGTCGCGACCTCAGGACGTGAGATCGAGGGCCGGGACCACCCGGGTATAGGGCAGTCTCGCCGCGTCGTTCAGCGCCTGGACCTGGCCGGCGCTTTCCCCGTCGAACAGGCACATGCAGCGTCCGTCCTCGGGTGCGAAGGTCGAGCGGATGTAAGAGATCTCCTGTCCCTCGCCTCGCATCTCGGCCGCCTTCGCGATGGCCGCCTTCTGCGCGCCGGCGAGGTCTTCCAATCGACCGGCACCATGCAGGGCGACGAAAGCGTCGTCAGCACGCAGAGCCACGCGATTTTCCCGGGAGGCGGCAGCGCGTTGGGCCGTGTCGGCGACTTTGGGCGACATTGCCAAAGTGGTTGCGCGACGGAGAACCTGCTTCCGCGGCGGTGCAGGCGCAACGGTTTCAGACCAGCGACATGCCCACCGCCGCTATTGCGACAAGTGCTCCAGCGGCCACGCGAAGCCAGGCACCCAGGGCGCCGGGCGGAAGAGGCGCCAGCATCAGGACGAAACCGAACGTGCCGAGGAAGAACAACCCGAGCATAGCATCCTGCGGCGTTGCGCCGAATTGCCGAAGCTCATTCACCCACGTCGCGACCCCGAGCAAGAGGCAACCCAGCGCGAAGATCGTTCCATCTCGCTGTCGTTTGCGCTTTCGCTGTTCCAGCCTTGCCGGCTCCTGATCGATGCCGACCCGACCCAGTGCCACGGCGGAAAGAAGCAGTGCACCAAGGCCCATGAACGCCACGTACGCCCAATACATGACCGGTGCAGTGCCGCGGTCGATCCAGTTCTGCGTCCGCACCCCGGTATAGGCTTCGCCCATCATGATCGCGAACGCGAACTCTGATGCGAGGAGTGCGGCCATGCAGGTGGTAAAGATGCGCTGAAAGCGGGTGGCGTTCGGTTCCGTTTTCATCTGCGACATCACCTGGAGACTGCCGTTTCAGCCTACGTTGCCGGCGAACACCATGCAGCAAGAAAGTCAAGGCAGGATCGCCACAAGTGCCAATCGCCGAAAACCCGAAAATGGCCGAAGGCGTTCTACGGGAAGCAAGCTCCATCCGGTCGACTTCGGGAGATGCGAGGGCCTAGACTTCCTCTACCGTCACGACCCCGGGCAGGCTTTTCAGCGCACCCTTGATCTGCGGCGAGACTGGCAGCCGCTCCCCCACGAGGGCCTCGACCTCGGCCGCGCCTTCGGGGAAATCGGGAGCCATGGCGCAGATGTAGACGGGGCCGAGCGGCATGCGACCGCCCTCCCCCGCGATCCGGGTCAGGAGCTGCGCGACGGAGGCCGGCGCGCCACAGTCGCCGACGAAGACGCGCAGGCCGCGCGCCTCGGCGGCCACGGCGTCGTCCACGAGTTGCACCGCCTCGCCGCGCAGTCGGACCTGCCCCTCCTGCACCTCGGCGCGGACCTGGATGCGGACATTCGTGCCGGGCTCGAGGATGTGGCGGTGCGCCTCCAGTGCTTCGGAGAACAGCATCACCTCGAAGGTGCCGGTCGGGTCGGACAGCCCGACGAAGGCGAAGCGCGTGCCTTTCTGGCTTTTCCGTTCCTGCCGGACCGAAACGGCGCCGGCCATCCATGTCACGAAGTCGCCGCCCTTCGCGCGCTCCTCCACCTCGACGCAGGTGAGGCAGCCCTTGCGCTTCAGCGCCGGCATGTAGTCGTCGAGCGGGTGGCCCGAGAAGTAGAAGCCGACGGCCTGATGCTCCTCTGTCAGGCGCTTGGCGGGCATCCAGTCGGGCGGATCGGGCAGGCGCGGCTCGGGCAGGTCTTCGCCAGCCTCGCCGAAGAGCGAGACCTGATTCGACGCCTTCTGCTCGTGGATCGCGGCGGAATAGAGCGTGAGGGCGTCGAGACTGTCGAAGACCCGCGCCCGGTTCGCGTCGAGCATGTCGAAGGCGCCGGCGCGGGCCAGCATCTCCAGCGGGCGCTTGCCGATGCGCTTGAGGTCCGCGCGGCGGGCGAGATCGAAGAGGGTCGTGAAGGGCTTGTCGCCCCGCGCCTCGGTGATGAGCTTCATCGCCTCGACACCCACGTTCTTCAGCGCGCCGAGCGCATAGACCAGCCGCCCCTTGTCGACCGTGAAGGCCGCGCCGGAGCGGTTCACGCAGGGCGCGACGACCTCGATCCCCATCCGGTCGGCCTCGTGCTTGTAGGACGAGAGCTTCTCGGTGAGGTGGATGTCGCAGTTCATGACGGCGGCCATGAATTCGACGGGGTGGTTCGCCTTGAGCCAGGCGGTCTGGTAGCTGACCACCGCGTAGGCGGCGGCGTGGGACTTGTTGAAACCGTAGTTGGCGAACTTGTCGAGGAGGTTCCAGACCTCCAGCGCCTTGCCCTCGTCCACCCCGTTCTCGGCCGCGCCCTTCAGGAACTTCGGCCGTTCGGCGTCCATCGCCTCCTGGATCTTCTTGCCCATGGCGCGGCGCAGCAGGTCGGCGCCGCCGAGCGAATAGCCCGCCATCTCCTGCGCGATCTGCATCACCTGTTCCTGGTAGACGATGATGCCCTGCGTCTCGTCGAGGATGTGATCGACCGAAGGGTGCAGGTAGTCGCGTTCGCTGAGGCCGTTCTTGACCTGGCAGTACTTCGGGATGTTCTCCATCGGCCCGGGCCGGTAGAGCGCCACGAGGGCCACGATATCCTCGATGCAGGTGGGCTTCATCTGCAGAAGCGCGGACATCATGCCCGAGCTTTCCACCTGGAACACCGCGACCGTCTTGGCCGAAGCGTAGAGCTCGTAGGTCGCGGGATCGTCGAGCGGGATCGCGTTGATCTGGTTCTCGGCCCCCTCGGGAGGATCGTAGAGGCGGCGGCCGTCCGCGGCCTCGTGCAGCTGCCGCCCCTGCCCGTGGATCAGCTCGATCGCGTTCTGGATCACGGTCAGCGTCTTGAGGCCGAGGAAGTCGAACTTCACCAGCCCCGCGGGTTCCACCCATTTCATGTTGAACTGGGTCGCCGGCATGTCCGAGCGCGGATCGCGGTAGAGCGGCACAAGCTCGTCAAGCGGGCGGTCCCCGATCACGACGCCCGCGGCATGGGTCGAGGCGTTCCTGAGAAGCCCCTCGATCTTGCCCGCGTAGTCGAAGAGGCGCCGGACCGGGTTCTCACGCCCCTCGCGGCGGTCCTGCTCGGTCTCGGCCATCTCGTTGCGGATGCGCTCTTCCTGCGCGATGGCCTTCTCGATGGAGACGGGTTTCACCCCCTCCACCGGGATCATCTTCGACAGCTTGTCGACCTGGCCGAACGACATCTGCAGCACGCGGCCCACGTCGCGCACGGCGGCCTTGGACAGAAGCGCGCCGAAGGTGATGATCTGGCCCACCCGGTCGCGGCCGTATTTCTCCTGCACGTAACGGATCACCTCCTCGCGGCGATCCATGCAGAAGTCGATGTCGAAGTCGGGCATGGAAACCCGCTCGGGGTTCAGGAACCGCTCGAACAGGAGCGAATAGCGCAGCGGGTCGAGGTCGGTGATCGTGAGCGCATAGGCGACGAGCGAACCCGCGCCCGACCCCCGCCCCGGCCCGACGGGGATGTCATGGTCCTTGGCCCACTTGATGAAGTCGGCCACGATCAGGAAGTAGCCGGGGAAACCCATGCGCTCGATGATGCCAAGCTCGAAATCGAGGCGCTCATGATATTCCGCCACCGTCGCGGCATGGGGGATCACCGCCAGCCGTTCCTCCAGACCCTCGCGGGCCTGCCGGCGCAACTCCTCCACCTCGTTCTCGGCGAAACGCGGCAGGATGGGGTCGTGCGTCCGCGCGCGGAAGGCGCAGCGCCGCGCGATCTCGACGGTGTTCTCAATCGCCTCGGGCAGGTCGGCGAAGAGCGCGGCCATCTCCTCGGGCGACTTGAAGTGGTGCTGTGGCGTGAGCCGGCGGCGCGGCTCGGACTGATCGACATAGGCGCCGTCGGCGATGCAGAGCATCGCGTCATGGGCGTCGTACATGTCCGGCCCGGGGAAATGCACGTCGTTCGTCGCCACCAGCGGCAGGCCCAACTCGTAGGCAAGTTCCACGTGCCCGCGTTCGGTCAGACGCTCGGCTTCGGGAAGGCCGCCGTCGCCGGGGTGACGCTGCAACTCGACATAGAGGCGGTCGGGGTAGATGGCCGAAAGCTCCTGCAAAAGGGCCCGCGCCCGCGTCTCTCCCCCGGTCCTCAGGCAACGGCCGACGGGTCCGTCCGGCCCGCCGGTCAGGCAGATGAGCCCCGCGCCATGGGCGGCAAGCTCTTCCATCGTGACATGGGGCAGGGTCCCGTCGCCGCGCAGGTAGAGGCAGGAGTTCAGTTTCAGGAGATTGCGATACCCCGTTTCGTCCTGCACCAGCAGCACCAGCGCGGCATAAGGGTTGGGGTTCTCGCCCGGGCGCACCGGGGCGTGATCCACGTCGATCTGGCAGCCGACGATTGGCTGCACCCCCGCCTTGGCCGCCGTCTCGGAGAATTCCAGCGCACAGAACATGTTGTTCGTATCCGTCACCGCGACAGCGGGCATGCCGGCCTTTGCGACGAGACCGGGCAGCTTTTTCACGCGCATCGCGCCCTCGAGCAGGGAATACTCGGTATGAACGCGCAGATGGATGAATCGGGGTGACGACATGATGCCGGAGGTTAGGAGAGGGCGCCGCCCATGGGAAGCCTCCGCCTACATGATCTTGTGGATTGCGTTGCTCGTCCTGCCGTCCATTGCGGTCGCCGGCCCCGTCGGACGCTGCGTGAACCTGTCGAATTTCCTCGAGGTTCCGCGCGGCGAGGTCTGGGGCCCCGAGATCACGACAGACCATCTCGATGCCATCGTCGCGGCCGGCTTCGACACGGTCCGCCTTCCCGTGCGGTTCTCTGACGGCTGGAACGGCGCGATCGATCCCGCGCGGCTCGACCGAGCCGACCGGATGGTGCAGGCGGCGCTCCGGCGCGGGCTGCAGGTGATCGTCGTCCTGCACCATTTCGAGGAGATCATGCAGGACCCCGCTGAACATGCGGCGACCTTCCGCGCAATCTGGGCGGAACTCTCCGACCACTGGCGCGGCGCGCCCGATGGCCTGATGTTCGAGCTTCTGAACGAACCCAACGGCGCACTGACGACCGCGGGTGCGGTCGCGTTGTTCGAGGACGTGGTTCCGACGATCCGGGCCGGGCACCCCGACCGCTGGCTGGTGCTCGAGGGCGGCGACTGGGCGGCGTCCACCGGTCTCGGCCACCTGCCCCGGACGGACGCGCGGATCGTGCATTCCTTCCACTACTACACACCCTACGAGATGACCCACCAACTCGCCCCATGGGCGTGGCAGGGCCCTCGACCGGCCCGCGCCTGGCAGTTGGAGACGGGCGGCGCCGCGGTGACGCGCGACCTGGAGGACGCGGCGCGGGCCACGGACGCACCGATACTCCTGGGCGAATTCGGCGTCTACCGCGAGGCGGAGCTCGCCACGCGCGCGGCCTGGACCCGACATGTCCGGCGCGAAGCGGAGCGGCTGGACATGGGCTGGTGCGTCTGGGGCTTCGCCGCGGACTTCCGGATCTTCGATGCCGCGCGGGACAGGTTCCTCCCGGAGCTGCTGTCGGCCCTGTTCGACGACGCGCCGGCATCCCCCACTTGCGAGCGCACGATCCGCCGCGAATGCCCGGATTAGAGGCATTTGCCCGCGCGACAGGCGCGTCACCCTGTCCAAAGGCTTGCAAAGGACGCAACCTGCCGCTTTTCTACCGTCCGGTCGAACAGGACAAACGGGGCCGCGCTCTACGCCGCATCGAGCGCGGGACGACCTCCCCGGATCAGGTACCGCGGCGGGTGTTTTCCCATGACGATCCGGTTTCTTCTCAACGGGGAACCGCAGGAGGCCGATGCGTCGCCGACCACGACGCTGCTGGACTGGCTGCGCGAGCGGAAGGGTCTGACCGGCACCAAGGAAGGCTGCAACGAGGGTGACTGCGGCGCCTGCACGGTGATGGTGACGGACGTGGACGGCTCGCGCGCGCTCAACGCCTGCATCCTGTTTATGCCCCAGCTTCAGGGTCGCGCGGTGCGCACCGTCGAGGGGATCGCGGGACCCGACGGCACGCTCCACCCGGTTCAGGAGGCGATGGTGGCGCATCACGGCTCCCAATGCGGCTTCTGCACGCCGGGGTTCATCGTCTCCATGGCCACGGCCCATCTCAACGGCCGCCGCGACCACGACGATCAGCTTGCCGGCAATCTGTGCCGTTGCACCGGCTACGCCCCCATCATCCGCGCGGCCAAAGCCGCCGCCGAGGCGCCGGTGCCCGACTGGATGACCGGGGACGCCGAGGCGCTGGACTTGTTGCGTCAGGACATGCCGGCGACAGGCAATGTCGCCATGCCGACCTCCTCCGACGACCTCGCCGCCTGGTACGAGGCGCATCCGGACGCCGTCCTGATCGCCGGGGCGACCGATGTCGGGCTTTGGGTGACCAAGGCGCTGCGCGACCTCGAACCCGTCGCGTTCCTTAACAATTGCTCAGACCTTAAGGGTATTGTTTCTGATGGGGGGGCAATCCGCGTTGGCGCGATGACCCAACTCACCGATTTCGGCGATTTCATCGCCGACCGGCATCCGAGCTTCGCCGAGATGATCCGCCGTTACGGGTCGGTCCAGGTCCGCAACGCCGCGACCATTGGCGGGAACATCGCCAACGGCTCGCCCATCGGCGACGGCCCGCCGCCGCTGATCGCGCTCGGCGCGACGCTGCATCTCAGGCGCGGCGATGCGCGCCGGAGCATTGCCCTGGAGGACTTCTTCCTCGACTACGGCCGGCAGGACCGCGCCCCGGGCGAGTTCGTCGAGGCCGTGTCCATCCCGGTTCAGCCCGACCGGCTCCGCGTCTACAAGCTGTCGAAGCGTTTCGACCAGGATATTTCTGCCGTCTGCGGCGCGTTCAATGTCACGGTGGAGGACGGCACGGTGTCCGCGGCGCGGATCGCTTTCGGCGGCATGGCGGGCATTCCGAAACGGGCGGCCCATGCCGAGGCCGCGCTGATCGGACAGCCATGGACCACGCGCACCGTGCAGGCCGCCAAGGCCGCCTTCGCGGAGGATTTCACGCCGCTGACCGACATGCGCGCCTCGGCGGGCTACCGGCTGGAGGCGGCCGGCAACATGCTCCTGCGCTACTTCCGCGACATGGCCGGCGAAACCGTCTCGGTGCTGGAGGTGCGGCCATGAGCGTCCACAAGGCCCTGCCCCACGACGCGGCCCCCCTCCACGTCACCGGAGCCGCGCGCTACGTCGACGACGTCCCCGTCCCGCGCGACTGCCTGCACCTCGCCTTCGGCCTGTCGAAGGTGGCGAAGGGCCGCCTTGTCCGCCTCGACCTCACGGCGGTGCGCAGCGCGCCGGGCGTCGTTCTCGTGCTCGCGGGCGAGGACTTTGCGCAGATCCCGGATTGTTCCCCCTCGGCCCATGACGAACCGCTCCTGAGCGACGGGACGATCCACTACGCGGGCCAGCCCCTGTTCCTCGTCGCCGCCGAAAGCCACCTGCTGGCCCGCAGGGCCGCGGCGCTTGCGGTGGTCGAGATCGCCGAGGAGCGGCCGATCCTGACCATCGACGAGGCGATCGCGGCGGGTTCGATCTTCGAGGAGGGCCCGCGCGTCTATGCCAAGGGCGACGTCGATGCCGCGCTCGCCCGCGCCCCGCACGTGATCGAGGGAAGCCTCGAGATCGGCGGGCAGGAGCACTTCTACCTCGAAGGACAGGCGGCCCTCGTCCTGCCGCAGGAGGCGGGCGACATGATCGTGCATTCCTCTTCGCAGCACCCCACCGAGATCCAGCACAAGGTGGCCGACGCGATCGGCCGTCCCATGCACGCGGTCCGCGTCGAGGTCCGGCGCATGGGCGGCGGTTTCGGCGGCAAGGAAAGCCAGGGCAACCACCTCGCCATCGCCTGCGCGGTGGTGGCCGCGCGCACCGGCCGGCCCGCCAAGATGCGCTACGACCGGGACGACGATTTCACGGTCACCGGCAAGCGCCACGACGCGCGGATCGACTATCGCGCCGGCGTCGACCGCGACGGGCGGCTGCTCGGCGTCGACTTCGTGCAGATGATCCGCTGCGGCTGGTCGATGGACCTGAGCCTGCCGGTGGCCGACCGGGCGATGCTGCACGCCGACAACGCCTATCTCCTGCCCAATGCGCGGATCACCTCGCACCGGCTGAAGACCAACACCCAGAGCGCGACGGCCTTCCGCGGCTTCGGCGGCCCGCAGGGGATGGTGGGGATCGAGCGGGTGATGGACCACGTGGCCCATACGCTTGGCCTCGACCCCCTGGAGGTGCGACGGCGGAATTTCTACGCGGAAGCCGAGGCGCATGGGGCAAACGCCGCAATGCGTACTTCGGGAAAGATGAAGGGGGAAGTGCTGGACACGGCCGACCTCGCGGGACGCGGATCGGTGAAGGTCGAGACCGGTTCGGGGCATTCGAAACGGTTCGGGGGGGCGCATTCGCCGGTGCCGATGGAGGCCGGGAACACCACGCCCTACGGGATGGAGGTGGAGGATTTCATCCTGCGCGCCATGACCGCACGGCTGGAAGAGGTCGCGGAGATCGAGGCGCGGCGCACGGCCGTGGCGGCCTGGAACGAGGCGAACGAGGTCCTCAAGCGTGGGATCGCCGTGACGCCGGTGAAGTTCGGCATCTCCTTCACGCTGACGCATCTGAACCAGGCGGGCGCGCTGGTCCATGTCTACCAGGACGGGTCGATCCACATGAACCACGGCGGGACCGAGATGGGACAGGGCCTGTTCCAGAAGGTGGCGCAGGTGGCCGCCGACAGGTTCGGCGTGGGCCCCGAGCGCGTGAAGATCACCGCGACGGATACCGCGAAGGTTCCGAACACGAGCGCCACGGCGGCGTCCTCCGGCTCGGACCTGAACGGCATGGCGGTGAAGGCCGCCTGCGACGAGATCCGGGACCGGATAGCCGAGGTCGTGGCCCCCGAATTGCAGGCCGAGCCCGCCGCGGTGGTCTTCGAGGGCGGGATGGTCAGGGCGGGGTCCGCGGAGATGACCTTCGAGGAGGCCGTGAGCCGCACCTACATGGCCCGCGTCAGCCTCAGCGCGACGGGGTTCTACCGCACGCCCAAGATCGAGTGGGACCGCATCGCCGGGCGCGGGCGGCCGTTCTTCTACTTCGCCTATGGCGTCTCCTGTTCCGAGGTGGTGATCGACACGCTGACGGGCGAGAACCGGATCCTCAGGACCGACATCATCCACGATTGCGGGCGGTCGCTGAACCCCGCGCTCGATATCGGGCAGATCGAGGGCGGCTTCGTGCAGGGGGCCGGCTGGCTGACGATGGAGGAACTGGTCTGGGATGGCGCCGGACGGCTGCGCACGCACGCGCCCTCGACCTACAAGATCCCGGCCTGTTCCGACCGGCCGGAGGTTTTCAACGTGGAGCTCTGGGACGGCGAGAACCGCGAGGAGACGATCTATCGCTCCAAGGCCGTGGGCGAGCCGCCCTTCATGCTGGGGATCAGCGTGTTTTCCGCGCTCGGCAATGCCTGCGCCGCAGCTGGTCCGAACTTTCCCGATCTGCAGGCGCCCGCGACCCCCGAGGCGGTGCTGGCGGCGGTCGGCCGCGCCCGGGGATGAGGGGCGTTCGCGTCACGGTCGTCTCCACGCGAGGCTCGGCCCCGCGCGAGGCCGGGACGCAGATGCTTGTCACCGTAGACGGCATCGAGGGCACGATCGGCGGCGGCGCGCTGGAATGGGAGGCGATGGCCGAGGCGCGGCGGATGCTGGCCGATGGGCGGGGCACGGACACGCGGCAGATGGCGCTCGGTCCCGGGCTCGGGCAGTGCTGCGGCGGGGCGGTCACCCTGCGTTTCGAGGTTGCGGAGGCGCTGGAACGGGGCGAAGGCGCGCCGGCCTGGATCTGGGGTGCGGGGCATGTGGGCCGCGCGCTGGTATCGGTCCTTGCACCGCTGCCGGACCTCTCGGTCACGTGGGTCGATACGGCGGCCGAGCGCTTCCCGGCGGCGATTGCACAGGGGGTCGCGAAGCTGATCGCGGCAGATCCGCCGCGGCTGATGCCGCATGCGCCCGGCAACGCCCATCACCTGATCCTCACCTATTCCCACGACATCGACCTCGCGCTTTGCGACGCGGCGCTGCGCCGGGGGTTCGCCACCTGCGGGCTGATCGGGTCGGAAACCAAGTGGGCGCGGTTCCGGTCCAGGCTCGCCGCGCTTGGCCACGCGGATGCTGAAATTTCGCGCATCGACTGTCCGATCGGGGATCCGGGACTTGGCAAACACCCTCAGGCCATTGCCGTCGGCGTGGCCGCGCGGCTACTGAAAGAGCAGTTGCACAAAGAATCGGCAGGAAGGCCGGTCCGACAGGGATGACGGGGGACGGGAACGCGTGACGGCACTCCTCGAGATCAGGGGGCTGACCAAGGCCTATCCGGGGGTCGTGGCCAACGACGACGTGTCGTTCTCGATCGCGCCCGGAGAAGTGCACGCCCTTCTGGGCGAGAACGGCGCGGGCAAGTCGACACTGGTCAAGATGATCTACGGTCTCGTGCGGCCGGACTCGGGATCCATGACGCTCGGGGGCTCGGCCTACACGCCGGCCGAACCGCGCGCGGCGCGCGCCTCGGGCGTGGCGATGGTGTTCCAGCATTTCAGCCTGTTCGAGGCCCTCAGCGTCGCCGAGAACATCGCGCTCGGCATGGAGGATCCGCCCAGGCCCCGCGACCTCGCCCGCCGCATCCAGGACGTGAGCCGCGCCTACGGCCTCCCGCTCGACCCCGCACGGATGGTGGGCGACCTTTCGGCCGGCGAGCGCCAGCGGGTCGAGATCATCCGCTGCCTGCTGCAGGACCCCAAGCTCCTGATCATGGACGAGCCGACCAGCGTGCTGACGCCGCAGGAGGTGGAGATCCTGTTCCACACGCTGCGGAAGCTTTCCTCCGAAGGAACGGCGATCCTCTATATCAGCCACAAGCTCGAGGAGATCCGGACGCTGTGCGACGCGGCCACGATCCTGAGGCTGGGCAAGGTCGTCGGAAGCTGCACGCCGCGCGAGGTGTCGGCCGCCGACATGGCCGAGATGATGGTGGGCAAGTCGCTCGCCACGCCGGCGCGGGATGCGTCCGAACCCGGCGAGGTCCTTCTGCATGTCGCAGGCCTTTCGCTGGAGCCGGCGACGCCCTTCGGCACGCCGCTGCGCCATATCGGGATGGAGGTGCGCGCGGGCGAGGTTCTTGGGATCGGCGGCGTCGCGGGCAACGGGCAGGACGAGCTTCTGGCCGCGCTTTCCGGTGAGCGGCCGGTCGCGCCGGGCATGATCGAACTCAAGGGAACGCCCATCGGCGCGACCGGGCCCGAGGCACGGCGGCGCGCGGGGCTGCTTTGCGCCCCGGAGGAGCGGCTGGGCCATGCCGCCGCGCCCGACATGAGCCTGATCGAAAACGCCGTTCTGACGGGCAGGGTCCGCCGGGGCCTCGACCGCTCGGGCTTCGTCGGCTGGGGCCGCGCGCGCGCCTTCGCCGAAGAGATCATCGAACGCTTCGACGTGCGCACGCCCGGGCCCGCGGTCGCCGCGCGCGCGCTGTCGGGCGGCAATCTCCAGAAATACGTGATCGGGCGCGAGATCCTGCAGGCGCCCGATGTCCTCGTCGTGAACCAGCCGACCTGGGGTGTCGACGCCTCAGCCGCCGCGTCGATCCGGCAGGCGCTTCTGGATCTCGCGCAGAACGGGGCGGCGGTGGTCGTCATCAGCCAGGATCTCGACGAGTTGCTGGAGATATCGGACCGCTTCTGCGCGCTGAACGAGGGGCGGCTTTCGGCGTCGCGCCCCGCGCGCGGGCTGACAATGGAGGAGATCGGCCTGATGCTCGGAGGCGCACACGACATGCACGACATCGCGCCCGAGCCGGAGGCGGCGCAGTGATCCGGCTGGAAAAACGCCCCACGCCGTCCCGCTTCTGGGGCGCGGCAACGCCTGTCGTCGCGGTGATCCTGACGATGATCGCGGGCGGGATCATGTTCGCGCTGCTCGGCAAGGACCCGGTCGCCGCGATCCGCATCATCTTCTGGGACCCGCTGTTTTCGGAGCAGTTCGCGAGCTACTCGCGCCCGCAACTGCTCATCAAGGCGGGACCGCTCATCCTGATCGCGATCGGCCTGTCGCTCGGGTTCCGCGCGGGCATCTGGAACATCGGTGCCGAGGGGCAATACATCATCGGCGCTATCTGCGGGGCGGGATTCGGCCTGGCCTTCTACCCGTCGGAAAACCCGCTGATCTTCCCGGGCATGGTGATCGCCGGGCTTCTCGGCGGATGGGCCTGGGCGATGATCCCCGCGATCCTGAAGACCCGGTTCCGCACCAACGAAATCCTCGTGTCGCTCCTGCTCGTCTACGTCGCAGAGGCCATCCTCGCCTCCGCCGCGACGAACTGGCTGAGGAACCCCGACGCGATGGGCTTCCCGGGAAGCCGCAATCTCTCGCGCCATCCGGGCACCGACAACCCCGAACTGATCGCGGGAACCGGCATGCACTGGGGCGTCCTCGCCGCCTTCATCGCCGTCATCGCGGCCTATGTGCTGATGAACCGGCACGTGCTGGGTTACCACATCAGGCTGGCGGGGCAGGCACCGCGCGCGGCGCGCTTCGCCGGCGTGGAACCGAACCGCCTCGTGCTGCTGTGCCTCGGCATATCGGGCGCGCTGGCGGGTGCCGCGGGCCTGTTCGAGGTCTCGGGGCCCGCGGGCCAGATCTCCATCGACTTCAACTCGGGCTATGGCTTCACCGCGATCATCGTGGCCTTCCTCGGGCGGCTGAACCCGATCGGCATCCTTTTTGCCGGCCTGCTCATGGCGCTGACCTATATCGGGGGCGAGCTTGCGCAGCTCATGCTCGGCATCCCCGCGCCCGCGATCCAGGCCTTCCAGGGAATGCTTCTGTTCTTCCTTCTCGCGCTCGACGTCCTGTCGAACTACCGCATCAAGTGGGCACGGGAGGCCGCAGCATGAGCGGCCGGCGCGCCATGTCACCGGGCCACTGGCTGAAGAACACGGTCAACGTGGTGGTCGGCCCGTTCCTCGGGATGGCCGCACATGGCCGCGCGGGCCGGGCCCACTCCAGCGGGGTCCGTGCGGCCCGCATCGAACCCAAGACCGACGCGAAGCCGCGGGCGCGCGTCCCGGGCCTGCCGCTCGGTTTCGTCTCCGGCATGGTCGCGGCATGCCTCTGGCCGAGCGACCCGAACCTGGCGGGGCTGTCACTATGATCGATCCCGTCACCCTCATCGTCGCGCTCATCATCGTCTCGACGCCCGTCCTTCTGGCGGCGATCGGCGAGTTGGTGGTCGAGAAGACCGGCGTCCTCAACCTCGGCGTCGAAGGAATGATGATCATCGGCGCCGTCACGGGCTTCATCACCGCGGTCGAGACCGGGTCCGTGACGCTCGCCTTTCTCGCGGGGATGGCCGGCGGCATGATCCTGTCGGCGGTGTTCGGCGTCCTGACCCAGCTTCTGCTTTCCAACCAGGTGGCGACAGGGCTCGCGCTGACGCTTTTCGGCATCGGGCTCGCGGCGCTTCTGGGCGTGGGTTACCCGGGCTCGTCCCTGCCCCCGGTGCCCGATCTCTTCCCGGCGTCGATGCAGGCCATTCCCGTCGCGGGGCCGATCCTCTTCAGCCATCCGCTCATCATCTACCTCGCCGTCCTGCTCGTGGTGGCGGTCTGGTTTCTCCTGCAGCATACGCGAACCGGCCTCGTCATCCGCGCCGTCGGCGAAAGCCACGACGCCGCCCATGCGCTGGGCTACAAGGTCATCCGCATCCGCTTTCTCGCGATCCTTTTCGGCGGCGCCTGCGCCGGCCTCGGTGGCGCCTTCCTGTCGGTGGCGCGGGTGCAGAACTGGATCGAGGGGATGACGGCGGGCGCGGGCTGGATCGCGCTGGCGCTCGTTGTCTTCGCCTCGTGGAAACCCTGGCGGGTCCTGCTCGGCGCCTGGCTCTTCGGCGGCATCTCGGCGTTGCAGCTGCGCCTCCAGGCAGCCGAGGTGAACGTGCCGGTCGCGCTCCTTGACAGCTCGCCCTACCTCGTGACGATCATCGTTCTCGTCCTCATCTCGTCAGACCGCGCACGTGCCGCGTTGAACGCGCCCGCAGCCCTTGGCAAGGTGTTCCATGCCAGCGGCTAGGGGGGTCCATGCGGCGCAGCGAGATCATCGACATTCTCGATGGAACCCATCCGCGGATCGGGCGCAGCGTGGCGCTCGTGATCTACGCGCTGATCTTGGTGTCGGCCATCGTGATCGCGGTCGAGACGATGCCGGGGCTCCCGGAACGCCTCTACGCGCCGCTGGCGGGTCTCGAAATGGCGATCCTCGCGGTCTTCGCGGTCGAGTACGTCCTGCGGCTGGCCTGTTCGCCGAAGCCGTTATCCTATGCCTTCAGCTTCTGGGGGATCATCGACTTCGTGGCCGTGGTGCCGGCGGTCGTGTTCCTGTTTCCCGACCTCACGACGATCCGCGCCATGCGGCTTCTGCGGCTGATCCGGCTGATGAAGCTGTTCAAGGCCAACCGGGCGCTCGACCGGATCGCGCGCGCCTTCCAGGAGGTCAGGGCGGAGCTCGGCATCTTCCTCTTCATCGCCGGGGTGGTGCTCTACCTCTCGGCGGTGGGGATCTACCATTTCGAGCACATCGCGCAGCCCGAGGTCTTCGGCTCGATCCCGTCGAGCCTGTGGTGGGCGCTCGCGACGCTGACGACGGTCGGCTACGGCGACGTCTACCCGATCACGGTGGGGGGGCGGATCTTCACCGGCCTCGTGCTGATGGTCGGGATCGGCGTCATCGCGGTGCCTGCGGGCCTCATCACGGCCTCGCTCATGGACAGCCGGAAGGGCGCGGCCCCGCCCCCGGTTTCCGACGGCAAACCCAAGTCCCGGAACACCAACACTGAGAATACCAACCTGGAGGATTGAACCACATGAAAACCCCGATCAAGACACTGGCCGCGGCGCTGACGGCCCTGAGCCTCGCCGCAGGCGGCGCCATGGCGCAGGACGACCCGTTCAAGGTCGGCTTCGTCTATGTCGGCCCGATCGGCGACTACGGCTGGACCTGGACGCACGACCAGGGCCGCCTCGCGGTCGAAGAGCACTTCGGCGATGCGGTCGAGACCGTCTATGCCGAGAGCGTCCCCGAAGGCGCGGACGCCGAGCGGGTCATCACCCAGATGATCCTCGACGGCGCGGACATGATCTTCACCACGTCCTTCGGCTACGGTGAGGCCACGAACGCCGCCGCGGGCCGCTTCCCCGATGTCTATTTCGAGCATGCCACGGGCTACCTGCGCGAGCATCCGAACGTCTCGACCTACTCGGCGCGCTTCTACCAGGGCCGGGCGGTGATCGGCCATATCGCCGGACACATGACGGAGTCGAACATCGTCGGCTACATCGCCTCCTATCCGATCCCGGAAGTGATCCGCGGCATCAACTCGGCCTATCTCCACGCCCGGGCAGTGAACCCCGACGTCGAGTTCCGCGTCATCTGGGCCTACACCTGGTTCGATCCCGCCGCCGAGGCCGACGCGGCCCAGGCGCTGATCGACGCGGGCGCCGACGTGATCATGCAGCACACCGACTCGACCGCGCCCCAGACCGTGGCGCAGGAAGCAGGTGCGATCAGCTTCGGCCAGGCCTCCGACATGATCCAGTTCGCCCCGCTGCCGCGCGTGGCCTCGATCATCGATAACTGGGGCCCCTACTACATCCGCCGCATCGGCGAGGCGATGGAAGGAACCTGGGAACAGTCGGACACCTGGGAAGGCATGCCCGAGGGCATGGTGCTGATCGGCGAAATGTCGGAGGCGATCCCGGAAGAGGTCCGCGCATCGGCCACCGCGCTGATGGAGTCGATGCAGTCCGGCGAGTACCACCCGTTCACCGGCCCGATCAACCGGCAGGACGGCACCGCATGGCTTGCCGAGGGCGAGATCGCCGATGACGGCACGCTTGCCGGCATGGCGTTCTATGTCGAGGGCCTGACGGGCGAGATCCCGAACTGATCCAGGGAAAATCCGAAGGCGAAAGGGCCCGCCCGGCGCGGGCCCTTTCATTTTTTTGCCTGCAGGGGGCGCTGCCCCCGGCGCCCGGATGGGCGCCTCCCCCGGAGTTTCTCGCCAGGATGAAGCAAGAGCGCAGGGGTTGCCGGGCGCGCGCGCCCATGCCATCCCCTGCGTCATGGTCCACGATTTTCTCGTCATCGGCGGCGGCATCGCCGGCACGTCCGCAGGCGCGGCCCTCTCCGCGCTCGGTTCGGTTCTTCTGCTCGAGGCCGAGGATGCCCTCGCCTACCATACCTCCGGACGTTCGGCCGCGCTCTATGAAGCCAACTACGGCCACCCGGTGACGATCGCGCTCAACCACGCGTCGAAACCTGCGCATGAAAGCATCGATGGCGGGGTCCTGTCGCCGCGCGGGCTTTTGCTTCTCGGGGGTCCGGGCGAGGAGGCGACGGCAGACGCCGATATCGCGGCGATGAGCCTCGAGCCCATCACGGCGGAAGAGGCGCAGGCCATCGTTCCGATCCTCGACCGGACCCATATCACGCGGGCGGCCTGGCACGGGGATGCCTGGGACATCGACACCGACCGCTTGGTGCAGGTCTACGCGAGGTCGATCCGGGCCGCGGGCGGCGACGTGCTGACCCGTGCGCAGGTGACCGCGATCACGCGGGACGGACGCCGGTGGCGCGTCGAGAGCACATCGGGGTCCCACGAGGCACGTGTTCTCGTAAACGCCGCCGGAGCCTGGGCCGACCAGCTTGCCGGGATGGCGGGCGTCGCGCCACTCGGGCTCGTGCCGTTGCGCCGGTCGATCGCGCGGATGCCGGCGCCGGGAGGTCATGATGTGTCGGGCTGGCCCGTGCTGCTCGGCGCGGGCGAGCGCTGGTATGCCAAGCCCGACGCCGGCGCCTGGATCGTCTCTCCGGCCGAGGAGGATCCGGTCGATGCGCCCCACGACGCTTATGCCGACGACATGGTGCTGGCCGAGGGGATCTCGCGATACCAGCCCTTCGTCACGGAGGAAGTGACGCGGGTCACGGGGTCTTGGGCGGGCCTGCGGACCTTCGCGCCCGATCGCTGCCTCGTGCTCGGTCCCGATCCGGATTGCCCGGACTTCGTCTGGGTCGCCGGCCAGGGTGGCTACGGCTTTCAGACAGCGCCCGCGGCGAGCCGCCTTGTCGCCGACCTCGTGGGCGGCCGCGCCCCGGAGCTTCCCGCCGAGATCGTCGCCGCGCTCAGGCCGGACCGCCTCCGCCGGGGGGACTGAGCCGCCGGCGGATTTCCGGCATCCTGACGCCCCGAGCACCGATGCGCTTGGCATCGGGGCCGACTTGCCCGAGATTGGCGCCGAACACCCCACCGAGGACCTCATCATGCCCCGCCCCGACCGCTTCATCGCCGCCGCCGTGCTTGCCCTGTCGGCCAGCCCGGCGCTGGCCCAGTCGCAACTCGACCGGCTGGAGGTTCTGGACGAGCGCATGAACGGCGTGATCTTCGCCGCGCTGGAGGCCCAGATCCCTGCGCTTTCGGGCTACATGCCGTCGCTCGACTGGGACGACACGATGCGCCAGAGCGGCACTTGCCTGCTGCAGGCCGTCGAAGCGCAGACCGGAACGGACGGCGTGGAGCAGCTTCTGGCGAATTACGAAACGACCGTGGCAGAGGCCACGGCGGCGCCCGGCGATCTCGGGGGCATCCGGCTGAATCCGCCCGATGGCATGGCGACCTCGGAGTTCCAGGAGGCATACGCCGAGTGCGGCATGCTCGAGTGGTTGAGCAACCGGCTGGCCGAGTCCGGCGCGCTCGCGATCATCCTCGAAAGCAGCCAGTAAGCCCATGGCCGGGCCGAGCGAGACCGGCGTCGATGCACGGCGCTCGGCGCCCGCGGCGCAGCGCAACCGCGAGGCGATCGCGCGCGAGGTCCTGAAGCTCGCGCCCGAGCGGGGCCGCGCGCTCGAGATCGCGTCGGGCAGCGGCGAGCATATCGTGCGTTTCGCCGCGCTCATGCCCGGGCTCGACTGGCACCCGACCGACCCCGATCCCGGCCAGCGTGCCTCGATCGCCGCCTGGACCGAGGCGGAAGGCCTGACGAACATCGCGCCGCCGCGACCTGTCGATGTGAGCAATCCCGGCTGGGCGGAGCAGGAGCCGCCGACCGATCTCGTCGTCCTGGTCAACCTCCTGCACCTTGTGACGGATGCCGCGGCCTGGTCCGCGATCGACGGGATCGCGGCGGCGCTTGCGCCGGGCGGGACCGCCGTGATCTACGGGCCGTTCCTGCGCGACGGCGAAACCACGAGCGAAGGCGACGCCGCGTTCCACCGCAGCCTCAGGGAGCGCGACCCCCGCATCGGCTACAAGGATGTGATCGACGTCGTCGCGCGCGCCGTGGCCGCCGGTCTGTGCCATGTCGAGACCGTGCGGATGCCCGCCAACAACCTTCTTCTGGCCTTCGCGAAGGACTGAGCCGGGGCGCCGCGGACAACGGCGACGCGATGGCCCGCGCGCCGCGCAAGCCGGGTTGGCAGTGGCCGCATTCTCCTCCTATTGTCCCCGGACGCGGACGACAGGGACGAAAGAGGCTGCGCATGCGCGACCAGGGGGCCGGAACGGACGGAACGCCGGAGGGGCTGTTTGCCCTGCTGGAGGGGCCGGCACTCGAGCGCCTCGGGCGCGAGACCGTGCCGCGCGGCTCACGACTGATCGAGGCAGGCAGCCCGGCGGGCGAAATGTACCTCGTCGAGACGGGGCGCTTCGAGGTCCGCCGCGACGGGGTGGAACTGGCCGAGATCGCCGCGGGCGGCGTGATCGGCGAGATCGCGTTTCTCGCCGGGGGAACCCGCACCGCCGATGTGGTCGCGGCCCGCGACTCCGTTGTTCTTCGCATCGACCGCGAGGCCTACGATCAGCTCTGCGAAGCGACGCCCGGCCTGCAACAGGCCATCGCCTCGGAGCTTGCCGGACGGCTGGCGCGAACCTCCGCCCGCGTGGTGCCCGACCCGTCGCGCCCCCCGGCAAGAACCATATGCATCGTCCCATCGGCCGGCGCGCCGCTTCCGGAACGCTTCGTGCCCGAACTGACCGCCGCGATGCAGGCCCATGGCGCCGTTCGCACCGTCACCGAGGCCGGTTTCCGGGAGGCGCTCGGGACTGCGGCGGAGCCCGCGAGCCCCGAGGCCATGACCTGGCTGAACGCGCAGGAGCGGCGCGGCGGCCGGGTCCTGTTCGTTGCCGGGACCGAGGCGACCGCGTGGTCGAAGGCCGCCGTCAGGCAGGCCGACCACGTGGTGTTCGTGGCCCAGGCGCTGCGGCCCGCACCGCCTTCGGAGATCGAGGCCTTCGCGCTCGACCTCATTCCCGAGGCGCAGCGGCGGCTCGTCCTGATCCATCCGCACCGGATGCAGAAGGCGCCCGGCACAGCGCACTGGCTGACCTCGCGTCCGGTCTTCATGCACCACCACGTCGCCCTGACGACGGACGGGGCCGATATGGCCCGGCTCGGGCGGTTCCTGGCAGGCCACGCGGTGGGCATGGTGATGTCGGGCGGCGGGGCCTTCGGCGTGGCCCATGTGGGCGTCTGGCGCGCGATGGCCGAGCGCGGCATCCCCATCGACATCGTCGGCGGCACCTCGGTGGGCTCGGCCATGGCCGGCGCGATCGCGCTCGGCGTCCCGGCCGAGGAGATCGGACCACGGGTCGAGGACATCTTCGTGCGCTCGGGCGCGATGCGGCGGGTCACCGTGCCGAAATACGGCTTCCTCGATCACAAGGTTCTCGATGCCGCGCTGCACAAGCACTACGGCGAGACCCCGATCGAGGATCTCTGGCTGCCGTTCTATGCCGTGGCGGCGGACCTGTCGGCGATGGACATGATCGAGATCCGGCGCGGCCCCCTCTGGGAGGCGGTGCGCGCGTCCTCCGCGATCCCCGGCATCCTGCCGGCCTTCTACACCTCGGAGGGGCAGATGCTGGTCGATGGCGGCTGCATCGACAACATGCCGTTCCGCACCATGCACCGGCTGAAGTCGGGGCCGAACGTCATCGTCAACGTGCAGAAGACCGGCGGGCAACGCTACAGCGTGGATTACGCAAGCCTGCCGGGGCGCGCGGAGCTTCTGAAGCGGTCGGTCATGCCCTTCGGAAAGGGCGCGCCAAGGGCGCCGGGACTGATCTCGACGGTGATGCGCTCGCTTCTCGTCGGGCAGTCGGACATGCTCAAGGCGCTGCAGCCGACCGACCTGATGCTCCGCCCGCCCGGCCTGAGCGGTGCGGGTTTCCTCGCCTGGAACAAGCACAAGCTGTTTCACGAACTGGCCTACAGGCACGCGGCCGATGTGTTCGGTGATCTGGGCGGTTCGGATGACCCGGCCATGCGCGCGCTGGCCGATGCGGCGGGACTGAAGGCGTGAGGGGACGGCCCCGCGAATGACTTGCCATGGCGTCCGGGCGCCGGTAGATCCGAACCCGCGATACAGGAGTGCCCTGACAGTGATCAAGACGGTCTGATCCGACACACCCGCCCCGACAACGGGGTCTTCAGACCATCTTGCAGGGGAGCACTCCATGCACCCGATCATCTATGACGTGGCGGTTTCCGCCGACGGCTTCATCGCTGCCCCAGGCGGCGCGGTCGAGGCCTTTCCCCATGACGGCGCCATCGTCGCCGACTACCGCGCCCGGCTCGCGGATTACACGGTCGCCCTGATGGGGCGGTCCACCTACGAGTTCGGCTACCGCTACGGGTTGCCGCCCGGCGCGAACCCCTATCCGCACATGCGTTCCGTGGTCGTGTCCTCGGGTCTCGAGCTGCCCGGCGACGCCTCGGTCGAACGCTGGCCATCGCTCGATCCGGGCCGCCTCGGGCGCCTGCGGGACGAGGCCGGGGGGCCGGTCTACCTCTGCGGCGGCGGCGTGCTGGCCGCCTCGCTTCTGGCGATGGGGGCGATCGACCGGCTCCGGCTGAAACGCGCGCCGATCCTGCTTGGCGGCGGAACGCCGCTTTTCGCCGGAGACGGGCCACGGCCCGCGCTGAGGATGACGGGGCAGGTCGACCACGGTGGCGGCCTCCTCTACCAGGAGTTCGACGTCCTCACCTGAGGCTCAGCCCGCACCGCCCGTGATGGCAAGAAGACCGGAGGAAACCGCGAGGACCAGGGCGAGCGGCACGCCATGCAGCCGCTCGGCCCGGCTCTTGCTGGCTGCGTTTCCGACAACGCTCAGCGCGAAAAGGGCGGCGAAGACGCCGAGAAGCGGGCGGAGCATGATCCCCGGAAGGGGGCCGGCGATGAAACCGGCCGCCTGCGCGACGGTGACGAGGCCGAGCATCGCAAAGGCCGCCGAGGCGAGGCTTGCCAGCCTCAGCCGCCCGGGAAGAACACGCTGTGTCCCGCCCCAGGCCATGTGCCCGTAGGAGAGACCGGCCGCGAGCCCCAGCTGGAACAGGACAAGCCACGCGAAACCAGCCGTGCCGAGGTATCCGGCCAGCACGTTCATCCGTCGAGCCGGATGACCGCGTTCGCCGGATCGTAGGGGCTGTCCTCCACGACCTCGGCATCCCAGAGCTCACAGAACATCCGAACCTTCAGCTTCGTGCCAACCTCGGCGAGGTCTGGCCGCACATAGCCCATGCCGATCTGCTTGCCGAAATGGACCGAGTAGCCGCCCGAGGTCAGCCGGCCGATCTTCGCGCCGTCGTGCAAAAGCGCCTCGCGGCCCCAGGGGTCGGCGTCCGCCGGACCGTCGATGAGGACGGTCACGCATTTCGCGCGGATGCCCGTTTCCAGCATCGCCGCCTTGCCGGTGAAGTCCTTGTCGAGATCGACGAAACGGTCGAGCCCGGCCTCGAGCGGCGTGGCGTCCCGGCCAAGCTCGGTGCCGAAGGCGCGATAGGATTTCTCCTGCCGGAGCCAGTTCTGCGCCCGCGCGCCCACGAGTTTCAGCCCGTGCTTCCCGCCCGCCGCCATCAACTGGTCCCAGAGGTAGGTCTGCATCTCGATCGGGTGGTGGAGTTCCCATCCCAGCTCGCCCGTGTAGGCCACGCGGATCGCGCGCACAGGGCACATGCCCAACTCGATCTCGCGCATCGAGAGCCAGGGGAACCGCTTGTTGCCCAGCACCGTGTCGGGGTCCGCGTCCTTCACGATCTCCTTCAGGATGTCGCGTGATTTCGGACCGGCGATGGCGAAGACGCCCCATTGCGTGGTGACGTCGTGGATATCGACCCAGCCGCCGCCCGCGCCCATGAAATCCTCGCCCGATTTCCTGAGGTAGTCGGCATCGTAGGCCGTCCATGCCCCGGCGGAGACAAGGTAGTACTCGTGCTCGCCCAGCCGCACGATCGTGTATTCCGTCCGCGTCGTGCCCGTCTCGGTCAGGGCATAGGTCAGGTTGATGCGCCCGACCTTCGGCAGCTTGTTGCAGGTGAAGCGGTCGAGGAACTCCGTCGCGCCGGGGCCGCGCACCAGGTGCTTGGTGAAGGCGGTCGCGTCAATCAGGCCCGCGCCGGTGCGGATCGCCTCGGCCTCGGCCTTCGCGTATTCCCACCATCCGCCGCGCCGGAAGCTGCGCGCGTCATGGTCGAAACTCCCGGGCGCGTCCTTGGGGCCATAGTAATTGGGCCGTTCCCAGCCGTTCACCTGCCCGAACTGCGCGCCCAGCGCCTTCTGGCGGTCGTAGACGGGCGCCGTGCGCAGCGGGCGGCAGGCCTCCCGCTCCTCGTCGGGGTGGTGCAGGATGAAGACGTGCTCGTAGCATTCCTCGTTCTTGCGCGCGGCATACTCGGTCGTCATCCAGTCGCCGTAGCGCTTGGGGTCGAGGGCAGCCATGTCGATCTCTGCCTCGCCTTCGACCATCATCTGCGCGAGGTAGTAGCCCGTGCCGCCCGCTGCCGTGATCCCGAAGGAGAAGCCTTCGGCCAGCCACATGTTGCGCAGGCCCGGCGCGGGACCGACCAGCGGGTTGCCGTCGGGCGTATAGCAGATCGGACCGTTGTAATCGTCCTTGAGGCCCACCGTTTCCGAAGACGGAATGCGGTGGATCATCGACATGTATTCCTCCTCGATCCGCTCGAGATCGAGCGGGAAGAGATCCGCGCGGAAGCTCTCGGGCACGTCGTAGAGGAACCGCGCGGGCGCGTTCCGCTCGTAGGGGCCGAGGATCCAGCCGCCGCGTTCCTCGCGCACATACCACTTGGCGTCGGCATCGCGGAGCACGGGATGCTCGGGGTTCGTCTTGCGCCATTCGACGAGAGTCGGGTCAGGCTCCGTCACGATGTACTGGTGCTCGACCGGGATCGCGGGGATCTTGATGCCGAGAAGCCGGGCGGTCCGCTGCGCGTGGTTGCCGGTCGCGGTCACCACATGTTCGGCGGTGACGACCACCTTCTCGTCGGAGGGGACAAGGTTGCCGCCCTTCTCCACCATCTTCGTGCAGGTCACGCGCCAGTCCGAACCCGTCCATTCGTAGCCGTCGACCTGCCATTTCCGCTCGATCGCGACGCCCCGCTGCCGCGCGCCCTTGGCCATCGCCTGGGTCACGTCCGCCGGATTGATGTAGCCGTCTGTGGGGTGGTAGATCGCGCCCTTCAGATCCTCGGTCCGCACCAAGGGCCAGCGCGCCTTGATCTCGTCCGGCGTCAGCCACTCGTAGGGGATCCCGACCGTTTCGGCGGTCGAGGCATAGAGCATGTATTCGTCCATGCGGGCATCGGTCTGCGCCATGCGCAGGTTGCCAACGACGTAGAAGCCGGCATTGAGGCCCGTCTCCTCCTCCAGCGTCTTGTAGAACTTCACGGAGTAGTCGTGGATGTGGCTGGTCGCGTAGCCCATGTTGAATAGCGGCAGGAGGCCCGCGGCGTGCCAGGTCGAGCCGCTCGTCAGCTCGTCGCGTTCCAGCAGCATCACGTCCTCCCACCCCGCGCGGGCGAGGTGATAGGCGATCGAGGTGCCGACGGCGCCGCCGCCGACGACGAGGGCTTTCACATGGGTCTTCATTTCGCGGAGCGCTCCGAAGGGGGATTCTGACGTCTCATCCTACCTGCCCGAGCGCGCGCCCGCCCGCCTCGCCCAATCGACCGATTCCGCGCCGAAAGCGACACGCCATGAACATCAGGGGCGCGACCCTTCCCAGCCATTCGGCCACGGGCGCATATTCTGAACCAGGATCCCGCGCCGCGGGGGTCGAAGCGGCGTCGCCAATTCGAAGACCCTCTCGAGGCACGCCTTGTGCGTCGGCGGAACCGCGTCCAGATGGCGACCTTCCGCGAGCGCAACCTTGTTCTGGTAGACAAGGAAGGCATCGGACACGGACGTTCCAGATTGCGCATACGCCGGATCTTGCAGAGCTTCGGCAAGCGGAACGAACGAGACACCCTCTGCGAAGAGCCTTTCGAAGAACTTGTCTGCAACCTCGGTGAAGAAGGCGACCGGGTGAATGAGGCCGATAGCGACCAAATCATGCCCGAAGACCGTCTTGCAGGTCGCCGCATCATGCGCGACCTGGGCCGCCACATAATCCACGAACTCCGACTTCAGAGCCTCGGCCTCGTCGGCGCGTCCTGTTTGGAGCAGATGCCGCCAAGCCCGGTCCCATTCCCATTCATAGAACCAACTCGTGACGCCGGCACAGTGATAGTCGAGCGCCTCCAGATGCGCATTCACTCGAACGCGCTTGTCCTCCGTATTGCCCCACAGTTCGAGCGGATGTCGAAAAACGCGCAAAGGGGCCTTGCACGTCCAACGCTCAAGCAGTGCATCGGCGACAGACACATCGTGGTTGAATTCCTCGGCCGATACGTCGTTCAGCAAGGGATGGGAATGCGTGTGGTTGCCCACGTGATGGCCTGCCGCCACCCAGTCGTCCAGGATACGTGCAAGCTCGGGATCCGTGTCGAGCGGCCACGAATTGGCAAGGGCAAAGACACCCGACACGCCGTTGCGATCCAGCGCGTCGATGATCCGGGCCGCGACCGACACCGGCGTGTGTCCGTCCGGCAATGCCAGATGCGGATAGACCGGAAGATCGTCGAGCGTGAATGCCATGCGCATGAGTCTTACTCCTCAGGATCTGTCCGGGGCGGGCGAGCTATCGGATTTACGAAACCGACCCTTGAGATTCGGAGCGGTTGTCCCATGGCTCGCATGAGCCCACGCCTATTGCACGAGGCCAGGCCCGGGAACCCCACCAAAGCGCGAGGCCCAGTTTGCCCATGGCCAGACCGCGCGTCGATGGCCACCCGGCCGATCGCTCACAGCATCGACGGCACGACCATGTCCGGCGGCCGGTGGCCGTCGGCGAAGGTCTTGATGTTGATGATGACCTTCTCGCCCATCTCGGCCCGCCCCTCCCGCGTGGCCGAGCCCATGTGCGGCAGAAGGACGACGTTCGACAACTCGCGCAGGCGCGGGTTCACCTCGCGGCCCTTCTCGAAGACGTCGAGGCCCGCACCTGCGATCTCCCCGCTGCGCAGCATCCGGGTCAGCGCGTTCTCGTCGATCACCTCGCCCCGCGAGGTATTCACGATCACCGCCTGCGGCTTCATCAGTTTCAGACGCCGCGCGTTCATCAGGTGGAAGGTCGAGGGCGTGTGCGGGCAGTTCACGGACACAACGTCCATCCGCGCGATCATCTGGTCGAGGCTTTCCCAGTAGGTCGCCTCGAGCGCGGTCTCGATGTCGGCATGGAGCCGGCGGCGGTTGTGGTAGTGGACCTGCATCCCGAAGGCCTGCGCGCGGCGCGCCACCGCCTGCCCGATCCGACCCATCCCGAGGATGCCCAGCCGCTTGCCGCCGACACGCCCGCCCATGAAGGCGGTGGGCGCCCAGCCTTTCCAGTTCCCCTCCTGCATCACGGCCATGCCCTCGGGCACGCGGCGCAGGACGCTCAGGATCAGCGCCATCACCATGTCGGCGGTATCGTCCGTCATCACCCCCGGCGTATTAGACACGAGGATGCCCCGCTGCCGGGCGGTCGCCACGTCGATATGGTCCACGCCAGCGCCGTAATTGGCGATCAGCTTCAGCTTCTCGCCCGCCTGCCCGAGCATTCCGGCATCGATCCGGTCGGCGATGCAGGGAACCAGAACATCGGCGCGGTTCATGGCGCTGACGAGGTCGGACTTGCTCATCGGCAGGTCGTCCTCGTTGAGCTCGACGTCGAAAAGCTCCTTCAACCGCGTCTCGACGGCCTCGGGCAACCGTCGCGTCACGACAACACTCAACCGCTCTCCTGGCATGCGACGCTTCCCTCTTCTGGCGTTCCGGGACCGTTCGTGACACTCTCCCATCCGCCGGGGAGGCGCAAGAACGACCGCCCGGCCCGCGACAATAACCGCAAGGCACCGCGCCCGGCAGAAAGACCGGAAAACGGCGCCGCGACAGAGGCAGAGCAGTGCGAGGCGATCTCTTCAAGGCGCTTGGGTGCGTGTCGGCCGTTGTGGCCGCGCTTGCCCTCTACTCCTTCGGCCCCACCCATGCCGAAACGGAAACCGCTTCGGCGGTCGAAGCCGTCGTCGACGGCGCGCAGGGCCCGGCGGTCGTGGCCGGCGCCGAGGAAGTGGCCGAGGCCGCATCCGATGCCGGGCTTCCACCCGCGCTCCGGCCCGCACTGGCGACGCGCGAGGACGCGTCCGATCCGACCCCCGCACGCGCCGAAGCCAGTCCCGTCCGCCGCGGACCGGAGACCGGCTTTCCGCTTCCCCGCTTCGTCTCGCTCGGGGCCTCCGAGGCCAACGCCCGGCGCGGTCCCTCGCGCAGCCACCGGATCGACTGGGTCTTCACCCGCCGCGGCATGCCCGTGATGATCGTGGCCGAACATGGCCACTGGCGGCGTGTCGTCGACCGCGACGGCGTGGGTGGCTGGATGCACTACTCGCTTCTGTCGGGTGTGCGCACCGCAATCGTCGAGGAGGACATGCTCCCCCTCTACAGCCGCCCCGATACCGGCAGCCCGGTGCGGGCCCGTGCCGAGATGGGTGTGATCGGACGCCTGCGCGAATGTCGCCCCGACTGGTGCCTGATGGAGGTCGGCGGCTATCGCGGCTGGGTCGAGGCGGACGCGCTCTGGGGTGTCGAAGCCGGCGAGGTCTTCGACTGAGCTGTTCCTGTCCCTGTCCGGAACCCTAAAATGACCGCGACCAATCTCACGCGGGCGGCACTTGCCACCCGGCTCGCCTTTCTCGCGGCGGGTTTCGTCATGGCCTGCTGGGCGCCGCTCATCCCCTTCGCCAAGGCGCAGGTGGGTGCGAGCGAGGGCACCTTCGGCCTCCTGCTCCTGTGCCTCGGGCTCGGCTCCATCGTGGCGATGCCGGTGACCGGCTACATCAGCGCCCGGACGGGTGCCCGGCCGATGATCCTGCTGGGCGGCTTCGGCCTCGTGGCGCTGCTGCCGCTTCTGGTGCTGGCACAGACGGTGCCCATGCTGGCGGCCGCGCTGGCGCTCTTCGGCGCGGCGCTCGGCACGATCGACGTGGCGATGAACGTGCATGCCGCCGAGGTCGAGACACGGGAGGGCCGGCCGATGATGTCCGGCTTCCACGCGATGTGGAGCGTGGGCGGCATCCTTGGCGCGGGCGGCGTGACGGCGCTGCTCTGGACGGGGGCGGGTCCACTGACGGCCGCGCTCTCGGGGAGCGCGCTCGCCTTCGTCGCAATGGTCGTGGCCACGCCCCGTTTCCTCCGGGCGGCGGGTGGCACGCCACCGACCCTTGCCTTGCCGCGCGGCACGGTCCTGCTGCTCGCGGTGCTTGCGGCGATCTGCTTCCTCGTGGAGGGCGCGGTGCTCGACTGGGGCGCGCTCCTGATCGTGGCGCAGGGGCTCATGGAGCCCACCGGCGCGGGCATCGGCTACATGCTGTTCTCGATCGCGATGACGGTGGCGCGGCTGACCGGCGACCGGATCGTCGCGGCGCTCGGCCAGACGAGGGTCCTGATCCTCGGCGGACTGGTGGCCATCGCGGGGATCGGCCTGACCCTGGTGCCGGGCGCGGTCGCGGTGGCGCTGGCGGGCTTCGTCCTGATCGGGCTGGGCTGCGCCAACCTCGTGCCCGTCGTTTTCAGCCTGGCCGCGCGCCAGCCCGACATGGCGCCGGGACTGGCCGTGGCGGCCGTCACGACGACAGGCTACGCGGGCATCCTGCTCGGTCCCGCGCTGGTTGGGTTCGCCGCGGAGGCAACCAGCCTCGCCATGGCCTTCGCGCTCCTCGCCGGGCTGATGCTGGCCTTCCCTCTGACCGCCCGGCGGATAACCCGGGCCTAGGCCACCTTGTCGAGCCCGCGCCCCTTGAGAAGCGCCTCGACCCCCGGCATCCGGCCCCGGAAGGCGGTGTAGAGGGCGTCCGCCTCCTCCGAGCCACCGGCCGACAGGATGTGCTGCTCCAGCTTCTGCGCGAGGTCCTCGTCGAAGGCGTCCCCCGCCTCCTCGAAGGCGGCGAAGGCATCGGCATCCATGACCTCGGACCACATGTAGCTGTAGTAGCCGCTGGAATAGCCGTCGCCCGCGAAGACATGGGCGAAATGCGGGGTGGCGTGCCGCATCCCGATGGCGCGCGGCATCCCGAGCCGGGCAAGCGTCGCCTCCTGCGCCACCATCGGATCGGCGGGCGCGTCCCCGTCGTGGAAATCGAGATCGACCAGCGCCGAGGCGACGTATTCCACCGTCTGAAAGCCCATGTCGTATGTCTGTGCCGCCAGCAGCCGGTCGAGAAGGTCGCGCGGCATCGCCTCGCCCGTGTCGGCGTGACGGGCGTGCTTCTCCAGCACCTCGGGCACTTCCAGCCAGTGCTCATATAGCTGGCTCGGCAGTTCGACGAAGTCACGCGCGACGCTCGTCCCGCTGATCGAGCCGTAGGTCACGTCCGACAGCATCTGGTGCAGCGCGTGGCCGAACTCGTGGAACAGCGTCCGCGCGTCGTCGTAGGACAGGAGCGCGGGGTCGGCCTTGGCGAAGTTGCAGACGTTCACGACGATCGGCCGCACCTCGCCGCCGAGCTTCTTCTGGCTGCGCATCGCCGAGCACCAGGCGCCCGATCGCTTGGACCCGCGGGCGAAGTAGTCGCCGACGAAAACCGCCATGTGCCGGCCATTGCGCGTGACCTCCCAGGCGCGGGCATCGGGGTGGTAGAGGTCGGCATCGACCGGACGGAACTCCAGCCCGAAGAGGCGGTTGGCGCAGTCGAACGCGGCCTCGATCATCGCGTCGAGCCGGAAGAAGGGCTTCAGCTCCGCCTCGTCGAGATCGTGTTCGGCCTTGCGCCGCTTCTCGGCGTAGTGGCGCCAGTCCCACGGCTCCAGCGGCCCATTCACGCCATCGCCCCGCATCATGTCTTCGAGGACGGCCGCATCCGCTTCGGCCGCGGCCTTTGCCGGTTCCCAGACCGCCATCAGGAGGTCGCGCACGCGATCGGCGCTGCCGGCCATCTCGGTTTCAAGCTTGTAGGCGGCGAAATCGGCGTAGCCGAGCAGCTTCGCCCGCTCGTCACGGAGCTTCAGGATCTCCGCCGCGATCTCCCGATTGTCGGTGTCCCCGCCATTGGCACCGCGCGCGGCCCAGGCGCGCCACGCCTTCTCGCGGAGGTCGCGGCGTGGCGAGAACTGCAGGAAAGGCACGATCAGCGAACGCGACAGCGTCACGACCGCCCCCCCGGCCCCCTTCTCCTCGCCCGCGGCACGGGCGGCTTTAACGACGAAATCCGGCAGGCCTTCGAGGTCGGACTCCGAAAGCGTCATGAACCACTCCCGCTCATCGGCCAGAAGGTTCTGCGTGAAGGAGGTGCCGAGGACGGCGAGGCGGCTTTTCACCTCCGTCAGCCGGTCGCGCGCCGCTCCTTCCAGCGCGGCGCCCGAGCGGACGAAGCTCCGGTGCGTGAGGTGGAGAACGCGCATCTGCTCGGGCGTGAGGCCGAGACTCTCCCGGCGGTCCCAAAGCTCGGCGATCCGCGCGAAGAGCTTCGCATTGGTCACGATCTCCGAGGAATAGGCCGAGAACTTGGGAGCGAAGTCCCGTTGCAACGCCTCCCGCGCGGGGTTCGAGTCCGAGCCCGCGAGGTTGAAGAAGACGCCCGCCACCCGGTCGAGCGTCGCGTCGGCCAGCTCAAGCGCCTCGATCGTGTTGGCGAAGGTCGGCGGCTCGGGGTTCTCCGCGATGGCTGCGATGGCCGCGCGCCCCTCGGCCAGTGCGGCGTCGAGCGCGGGCGCGAAATGCGCGTCCTCGATTTCCGCGAAGGGCGGCAGGCCGAAAGGCGTGTTCCAGGCGGCAAGAAGCGGGTTGGCGGCGTCGGTCATGTCGGGTTTCCCTCTGGTTCAGGAGAAACCTAGTCCGCCGCCGCCGCCGTTGCGAGGGGCGCGCCCCTATTCCACCGTGACCGAGATCACCGCGCTCACCACTGGCGGGTCGTGGGGCACGTGGTTGAGATCGGCCAGAACCAGTTGCAGCGTATGCGTTCCGGGCGGAAGCTCCAGCGTCACCTCCGTCTGCCCGGCGCCGAAGTGCCGATGGTTGTCGTCCGCGGGAACGCCGAAGCCGACGTCGTCGGCACCGAAGGGCGCGCGGTTGATCAGCAGGTGATGGTGCCCGGTATTGGGCAGATCGACCCCCACCGGGGCCACACCCATGCCGGACAGGCCGAAATGCAGGGTGACCGGGTTCGAGACGGTGGCACCGTCCTCAAGACCGATGAAGTAGACGCGGGCGCCGTCCGGCGACGGCGTGGATTGCGCGAAGACCGGCGATGCGGCCAGCGCGGCGATGAAGAGTGCAGTCCTGAACATTGTACTTCTCCCTCATGACGATGACTGGTGAGGGAGGAGGTAGCGCGACGGAACGCCGCAACCATGGTGCTCAGCGTCGCTCGGCCCCGTTGCGCATCCGCGTCTCCAGACGGCGCAGGAGCAGCGACAGCGTTACCGTGATCGAAAGGTAAATCAGCGCCACGACGTTGTAGGTCTCGAAATAGCGGAAGTTGGAGGCCGCCGTGACCTTGCCGAGCTGCGTCACGTCGAGGACGCCCAGCGCGGAGACGAGCGAGCTGTCCTTCACCATCGCCACGAAGTCGTTGCCCAGGGGCGGCAGGATCGTGCGGATCGCCTGTGGAAAGACGACGAGGCGGAACCGCTGCCAGCGGTTGAGACCGAGCGACAGGGCCGCCTCGATCTGGCCCCGTTCCACCGATTGCAGACCGGCGCGGAACACCTCGGCGATGAAGGCGGAATATCCGATCGCCAGCGCGATGATCGCCCGCCACAGCAGCGGGAAGTCGCGGGTCCGGATGGTCCCGGCGCCCACCTGCTCGGCCAGCCAGTTGTAGCCAGCCACCAGAGCAGGAGCGAAAACGAATGCGATATAGAGCAGCAGCACGATGATCGGCACGCCGCGCACGATCTCGATGTAGAAGCGGGCGACCTGCCTCAGGATCAGGCTTCCCGACAGGCTCATCAGCGCGAGGCCGAGGCCCATGAGGCTCGCCATGGCAAAGCCCACCAGCGTGACCATCACGGTGATGACCATACCGCGGCGGAGGGTGTCGAGGACCTGAAGATAGATATCGTCGGTGACGATCTGCCAGAATGCGAACAGCCCCAGCGCGATCAGCGCCACGAGCCAGTAGGGGAAATCCCGGTCGGGAGGGGCGGAAGGGATCATGCAGCAAACCGAACGCCGGCCCCGAACGGGACCGGCGCCTTGATGTCAGGGGCAGGCAGTCTCACTCGCCCAGTACGTAATCCACGAACCAGCGCTGATCGAGTTCGGCCAGCGTCCCGTCCGCGCGCATCGACTCGATGGCGGCGTTGAAGGGTTCGACGAGGTCCGAGCCATTGGGGAAGATGAAACCGAACTCCTCGGTCCCGAGCGGCTCGCCGATCATCTGGATCCGGTCCGGATTCGCGGTGACATAGCCCTGCCCACCCGCGCTGTCGGCCAGCACCATGTCCACGTCGCCCGTGATCAGCGCCTGGATCGCGGCGGGGATCGTCTCGAACAGCACGAGGCGCGGGTTGGCCTCGTTCCCGTCGAGCACGTCGTAGACGCCGACATAGAACGGCGTGGTGCCGGCCTGCGTCCCTATCAGGAGTTCCTCGTTCGCGGCAAAGCTGGCCGCGTCGGTGAAGCGGTCCTCGCCCGCGGCGACCAGCATGCGCATCTGGCTGACCATGTAGGGCGCCGAGAAATCCACCAACTCGTCGCGGTCGGCGCGGATGGTGATACCGGTCATGCCCATGTCGTACTGGCCTTCGGACACCGCGGCGATCATCGCGTCCCAGCTGATGTTCTCGATCACCGGCGTGATGTTGATCCGCTCGGCGATGATCTCAAGCGCGTCGTATTCCCAGCCGATCTCGTGGCCCGATTGCGGATCGATGAACTGCAGCGGCGGATAGGCGTTCTCGGTGACGATCACGACCTCGCGGCCCTCGAGGTCGGGCAACTCCTGCGCCGTCGCGGACAGCGGCAGGGCAAGGGTGGCAATGGCCATGACGGCGGTAAGGCGGAACATCGGAAAGACTCCCTGTTGTCGTTCTGTCGCGCAAGTATGGCCGGCCCCGCCAGCGCGGCAAGCGAAAGAGCTCAGACGCCCCCGCAGACCGGGCAATCGGCACGGCGCTGCACGCGAATGATGCGGGTCTCGGCATGAAGCGCGTCGTAGATGAGCATCCGCCCGCGCAGGCCCTCGCCCGCGCCGGTCAGGTGCTTCACCGCCTCCAGCGCCATCATGGCGCCCACCACACCCGGCAGCGCGCCGATGACGCCGGTCTCGGCGCAGGTCGCGGCCAGCCCCGGCGCGGGCGGCTCGGGAAAGACACAGGCCATGCAGGGCGCACCCGAGGCCGGATCGTAGAGCGTCACCTGCCCTTCCCACGCGCTGATCGCCCCGGCGATCACGGGCCGACCGGCCGCGACGGCCGCCCGGTTCACCAGTGCCCGGGTCACGTAGCTGTCGGTGCCGTCGAGGATCAGGTCGTACTCGGCGAACAGGTCCTCGGCGATCTGTTCGGTCAGCGCGCGATTGTAGGGCCGGACCTCCACATGGGGGTTCAGCGCGCGCATGGCCTGTTCCGCCGAGAAGACCTTGGGCATGTCGATGCGGTCGTCGGTATGGATCACCTGCCGTTGCAGGTTCGACACCGCCACGATGTCGGGGTCGATGACCCCGATCCGGCCGACGCCGGCGGCGGCGAGATAGAGAAGCGCCGGAGAGCCGAGCCCGCCGGCGCCCACCACCAGCACGCCCGCGCGTTTCAGCGCCAGTTGCCCCGCCCCGCCGATATCCGGAAGCGTGATGTGGCGGGCATAACGCTCCAGTTCCGGCCCCGAGAACGGCGCGCCCTCGCCGGGGGCCTCGGGGGCCCGCGCCGCTTCGGCCTCCTCGGCGCGCCCACGCAAGCGGGCAAGCCCGAAGCGATAAAGAAGAACCAATGCCACGAAACCGCCGAGGATCAGCCAGAGCGCCGGCGAACCGCCTGTCAGCTCCCGCGCCGGGTGCCCCTCCGGCAGCACCACCTGCAGGGCAAGCACCGCCACGTAGAGAAGTCCCAGCATGTTGATGCGTGCTGCCCGGGGCGCCCCCATCAGGTGCCCCAGCCCCCAGAGCGCGGCGGCGAGGAACAGGACGAACAGCATCAGCCGACCCCGGTCGATCCGAAGCCGCCCTCGCCGCGCGCCGTGCCCCCCAGCGCGTCCGCCACGCGGTACTCGGCCCGCACCACAGGCGCGATGACCGCCTGCGCGATCCGGTCGCCATGGCCCACGGTGAAGGGGGCATCCCCGAGGTTCATCAGAATCACGCCAAGTGGCCCGCGATAGTCGCTGTCGATCGTGCCGGGCGTGTTGGGCAGCGTGATCCCGTGCTTCAGCGCCAGACCCGACCGCGGGCGCAGCTGCATCTCGTAGCCCTCAGGCACCGCAACGCGCAGGCCCGTGGGCACCAGCCTCCGCGCCATCGGCAGCAGGAGCAGCCCCGCCTGCCGGTCCTCCGGCCGCAGGTTCGCGCGCAGGTCGGCACCGGCCGCCCCGGCCGTGGCATAGTCGGGGAGGGGCACATCCGCGTCGGCCCAATCCTCGCGAAGGACCTCGATCAGAACAGCCACCCCGTCCCCTTCATCTTTCTCAAAATACGCATTTGCAGGCCGCGCCGTTCAGCCCAACGCCGACGCGATGCGCGCCGCCAGACGCCGCGCGGTCTCGTCCTTGGACAGCCGCGGCCATGCCTCCGGCCCCTCGGCGGTGATCAGCGTCACGGCGTTCTCCGTCCCGCCCATGATGCCGGTCCCCGGGGAGACATCGTTCGCGACGATCCAGTCGCAGCCCTTTCGCGCCCGCTTCTCGGTCGCGTGCCGTTCCACGTCATGGGTCTCGGCGGCGAAGCCGACCACCAGCTTCGGGCGCCCTTCGCTCATCCGTGACACCGTCGCGAGGATGTCGGGGTTTTCCGCGAATTCGAGCGCGGGAAGCCCCCCCGCCCCGTCCTTCTTCATCTTCTGCCCGGCGGCGTTCGACACGCGCCAATCCGCCACCGCGGCCGCGAAGACCGCGGCATCGGCGGGCAGCGCGGCCTCCACCGCCTTCAGCATCTCCGCCGCCGTCTCGACCCGGACAACCTCCACGCCGGCCGGCGGCGGCACGGATGCCGGTCCGGTCACGAAACTGACCCGCGCACCCAGATCGCGGAGTGCCGCGGCGATGGCCGTGCCCTGCGCACCGGACGAACGGTTGGCGATATAGCGGACCGGGTCGATCGGTTCATGGGTCGGCCCCGACGTCACCAGAACGTGACGGCCAGCCAGCGGGCCCGCCGACAGCGCCCCCTCGATCGCAGCGATGATCTGCGGGACCTCGGCCATGCGCCCCGGCCCGAACTCGCCACAGGCCATGACACCCTCGTCGGGACCCACGATAAGGATGCCGTCGCCCCGGAGCGTCGCGAGATTCCGCTGCGTCGCGGGGTGGTCCCACATCCGCACGTTCATCGCGGGCGCGATCAGCACCCGCTTGTCGGTCGCCATCAGGAGCGTCGAGGCGAGGTCGTTGGCGTGGCCACCGGCCATCTTCGCCATAAGGTCGGCGGTGGCGGGCGCCACCACGACGAGATCGGCGGCGCGGGACAGCTCGATATGGCCCATCTCCGCCTCGTCGGTCAGGTCGAAGAGGTCCTGAAAGACCTTCCGCCCGGCAAGTGCCGAGACCGTCAGCGGGGTCACGAATTCCTGCCCCGCCCGCGTCAGGACCGGCACGACGCCCGCCCCACGCTCGCGAAGTCGGCGGATGAGGTCGAGCGACTTGTAGGCCGCGATACCGCCGCCGATGATGAGGAGGATTTGCCTGTCGGCCAGCATGTCCGCTCCCGCCGTTTCCGGGGCGGAGGTTAGGTTCCGGCCCCCGCAGGGGCAATGCCGAATTGCGGCACCACCGGGCAGGCGCCGTCCGGGCCCATGTCGACGCCGAGCGCAAACAGCGCGTCGAGATCCCCCGACAGTCGCGCGAGCGCCAGTGTCACGCAGACCCGTTCGCGTGCATAGGTGCCCCAGAGCGCGGCGGGCAGGGCCGCACCGGATTGCGCCAGCGCCACCATGGCAGGCGGCGCGGGCCCGAGCGCGACATAGTCCGCGAAGCCTTCGTTGACCCAGCGTGGCATGCGCACCACGGCCATGCGTCCGACCCGTTCGGCGACCATCAGGTGGGTGATCTCGTGCACGAGGTAGTAGCTGAGCGTCCGAGGCGGCGACACGACGAGGTCCCCGCGAACGAGGCGATTGCGGGGCAGATCGGCATGCCGCAAGAACACGTTGCGGGTGGAGGCGACGGGATACGTCAGACCCGAAGCGCGCCGGCTGCCCGCGAAAAAGAGCAGGACCGGCCACCCTTCGTCCACAAGCCAGACATCGACCGCGTGATCCGGCAGGCCCAGGGGCGCGGCGACGAAAGCGGCGGTCACCTCGCGCGCCAGACCCTCGGCCTCTGCCGGCAAGGGCGACGTTGAATGGAAGGTCACGAGGCCCCCGCCGCGCGCATGACGGAAGAACGGATCGGGCCAGGCGATGGCCGCCACCAGCCCGGCATAGGCCGCGAGCGTCAGGACGAACCCGGCAAGGCCGATGCGGAAGAGAAGGCGGACGACAGGCGGCGACATTGCGGCATTCTCGATCCGGCGCACGCCCCTGCGCCAGTCAGCGAAACGCCGCGCAGGGGTCGGGGCGGTCGATCGGGGCCGCGACCGACCAGAGATCGAAGGGGACCTCGCCCTCGGGCGCCGCCTCGAACTGGCCGAGGCTCAGGACCGCGACCTCCGGGGCGGCGACGGCGAGGACCGCCGGCATGCCCCAGTCGCGCCGGGCGTGCCCGTTGCCGGTGATGACGACGACCGGCGCCCCGTGCTCCTCGAGTGCGGCCAGCGCGGCGGCGGCAAGCGCCGCGTCGCGCAGGCGCTGCGCCTCCACGAAACCGGGCAGGATCTCGGGCGGAAGCGCATCGCAATGGGCGGCCAGCTGTTCGGCCTCACGCGCCGCCTGTTCCGCCTCCGGCAAGGCGGTATGGAGGCCGAAGCGGGCCGCGTCGCCCGCGAAGACCGCTGCGGCACCCTCCGAGAACGCCCCCTGGGCCGCTTCCCGCGGAACCTCGGCGCCAAGGATCGGCCCCCCTGCGGCGAAGGCGAGGAGCGGGTAGTACATCGCGAAGTCCGGCCAACCCGATGCCTCCCAGTCGAGGGCGTCCTCGAGCGCCGCGGCATCGCGTGCCAGTTCCGGTGTGACGAGGCCGGCCTCCTCGTCGGTCAGCATCTCGAACACGATCGCGCTGGGGGACAGCGCCGCCACCGCTTCGGCCTGAAGGTCGTGGTGGGCGGGATTGTCATGCACCTCGCCAAGGATAACGATCTGCGCCCCTGCCGCCGCCGATGCGATGCCGGGCCCGGTCGAGACCTCGTCGGAAAAAGCCGGCGTGGCGATCAGCGCCACGACGAGAGCCGCGCGAATTGCGGTCATGTCTTGCCCTCAGCGTTCGGGGTGCAAATATCGGGGCCGCTACGGGACGGCCAGCCGGCCGCCTGCTCCGCTGTCCTGCCGCGGAAAGGCCTGGTGTGATGAGCCTGCGCACGATCGAGATCGCCTGCCACCTCGACGCGGAGCCCGACCGCGTCTGGCAGACGGTGCTGCGCCCCGCCACGATGGTGCATGTCGCGCGCCCCTGGGTGGAAATCGTGCCGATCGATCTGCCGCAATGGCCCGAAACCTGGGCTTCGGGGCTCTACCGCGCGCGCCTGACCGGACCCTTGGGTGTGCCCCTCGGTTTCCAGATCATAGGCGTGGAGTTTCCACCGACGGACGGTCCCGCGCGCTGCCTGCGCGACAACGGAGAGGGGCAACTCGCCCGGACCTGGGATCATCTCATCACGGTAGAACCGGAAGGACGCGGAACGCGCTATTGCGACAGGCTTGCGCTCGACGCCGGGGGCCTGACAGGCGTGGCCGTCCCGATGGTTCGGGCCTTCTTCCGCCATCGCCAGCGCAGGCTTGCCTGGCTTCTGTCGGGATAAGTCAGTTCGCAAGCGCGAATTGCGTCGACACGCCGAACCGCGATGCATCCGGGCGGGGCGCCTCGGCGACGCCCGCCGCCGCGCGCTCGGCAATGCCGAACGGCGCCCCGGTCAGGCCGCCGTCGGGTGCGCGCACCACAAGGGTCACCGCGAAGAGGAGCGCCAGAAGCGCAAGCGGCGTGTGCAGGATCAGATGGCGAGGAATGACCGCACCTCCTTGGACTGCGCCTCGAGCGTCTTGCGCATCTTGGCGAAGGCCGCGGCCTCCAGCTGGCGCACGCGTTCCTTGGAAAGGCCCAGCTCGTTCCCGAGGCTTTCCAGCGTGCGGGGCTCCTCGCGCAGCTTGCGTTCGCGCACGATGAAACGCTCCCGCTCGTTGAGGGCGCCCATCGCGCTGATCAGCCATTCGCGCAGCGTAGCCATATCGTGGCTGAACTCCACCGTCTCGGCGGCCTGCTGGCTTTCGTCCTCGAGGGTGTCGATCCACTCCCGCCCTTCGTCCTCGACGGACTGGGTTGCGTTGAGCGAGTAGTCGGAGCCGGCGAGCCGACCCTCCATCATCTCGACGTCGTGGAGCGGCACGCCCACCTCGGTCGCGATCATCTGGCGCAGCTGATGCTTGTCGAGCGACTGGCCATTGGCCAGCGCTTCACGCTCCAGCCGGGCCTGAACGCGGCGCATGTTGAAGAAAAGGGATTTCTGGGACGAGGTGGACCCGGTGCGCACCATCGACCAGTTGCGCATCACGTAGTCCTGGATCGACGCCTTGATCCACCAGACGGCGTAGGTCGAGAACCGCACGCCCCGGTCGGGATCGAACTTGTCGGCGGCCTTCATGAGGCCGAGGCCCGCCTCCTGGATGAGGTCGTTCATCGGCGCGCCGTAACGCTTGAACTTCGCAGCCATCGAGATGGCGAGGCGCATGTAGGCGGTCACGAGGCGGTGGAGCGCCTCTTCGTCCCGATGATCGCGCCACGCGTAGGCGAGCCTGAGTTCCGTTTCGGCGTCAAGCAGCTCGGCCTTCATGGCGCGGCGTGACAGCGATTGATCTCCACCCATATCCAGTGCCATAGCGCACCCCCGTTAAGATTCCCTGATGGTCTCGCAAGCAGTGTTTTCCCGTGATACGCAGCGAAACACCGATTGGTTCACTTTCCGGGAAAGAAAATTGCGGCTGCCCCCTCTCACACTCATCATCGGCGGCGCATCGTCGGGAAAATCGGCCTTCGCCGAGAAGCTCGTGCTGCAAAGCGGACTGGCGAAGGTCTACGTCGCCACGGCCGAGGCGCATGACGACGAGATGAAGGCCAAGATCGCGTCCCATCGCGCGCGGCGCATCGGGCATGGCTGGCGCACCGTGGAGGCGCCGCTCGACCTCGAGAACGCGTTGGCTCAGACCGAACCGGGGGAGATCGTGCTTGTCGACTGCGTCACCTTCTGGCTGACAAACCAGATGCTTGACGGCGCCGACCTGCAGGAAGAGGCGGATGTCCTCTTCGACGTCCTCGACCAGATGAGCCAGCCCGTCGTCATGGTGACGAACGACGTCTCGGGCGGCATCGTGCCGGAGAACGCCATGGCCCGCGCCTTCCGAAACGCGCAAGGCCGGCTGAATCAGCGCCTTGCCGCGGAGGCCGACCTCGTCGTGCTGATCACCGCGGGCCTGCCGATGATCCTGAAGGGAGAGGCCCCGGCCGTCTCCGGCACCGCGACCTGGGACGATCCCGACGACGCCGACGACTTCGCCTTCTCGCACCGGTCGGGCAGCCTGCTGTGGTAGCGCGGCTCTGGTGGGTGCGCCACGGGCCGACCCATGAAAAGGCCTTCACAGGCTGGCGCGACGTGCCCGCCGACCTTTCCGACGGCGATGCGGTCGCGCGGCTGGACGCGCATCTGCCCAAGAGTGCGCTTGTCGTCGCATCGGACCTTTCGCGCGCCTCGGCCACGGCGGACGTCCTGTCTGCAGGGCGTCGCCGTCTTCCGGACGACCCGCGCCTGCGCGAGTTCGATTTCGGCGCCTGGGACGGGCTGACCTCGGATGCCGTCGCGGCCCGCGACCCCGAGCTTTCGCGCATCTTCTGGGAACAGCCCGGCACGATCGCGCCGCCGGGCGGCGAATGCTGGGACGCGGTCGCGGCCCGCGTGGCCGACGCGATCGCGTCCCTGTCGCGCGACCACCCCGGCGCCGACCTTGTGGCGGTCGCCCATCTCGGGGTGATCATGGCGCACCTCGGCACCCAGGCGGGCCTCGGCGCCCGGGCGGCGCTGGGCCACATGATCGAACCGCTTTCGGTCACGCGCCTCGACCGGGACGGGGCCGGATGGCGCGCCGTCAGCATCAATCACCGCGCCTGATCGGGGCCATCAGCCTTCGGCGATTGACGCGATGCACCGGGCCAACGCCAATGGCGCCATGACATACCGCCTTCTCATCGGACAACGGTCCTACTCGTCCTGGTCGCTGCGCGGCTGGCTGCCCTTCGCCGTCTTCGGCATCCCCGTCGAGGTGAGCACCGCCCGGCTCTATTCGAACGATTTCGAAGGCGACGTTGCGGCCTTTGGCGGTGCGGGAACCGTGCCCGTGGTGCGGACACCCACGGGCGGCATCCTGACCGACAGCGTGGCCATCGCCTGGCATCTGGCCGAGGCCTTTCCCGACCTGCGCCTTCTGCCCGAGGACCCCGCTTGCCGGGCCGAAGCGCAAAGCATCATCGCCGAGATGCATTCCGGCTTCACCGCGCTGCGCGGCCAATGCCCGATGAACCTCCGCACGGGATGGGCCGGTTTCGTGACGAAGCCCGAGGTGCAGGCCGACCTCGACCGGATCGGCGAGATCTGGAGCCGTGCGCTAGACCGCTCGGGCGGGCCGTTCCTCTATGGCGAGTACACGCTCGCCGACGCCTTCTACGCGCCGGTCGCGACCCGGATCGCGACATACGGCTTGCCAGCGACGCCGACCATGCGGACCTATGTCGAAACGCACCTTGCGCAGCCCGATTTCCGCCGCTGGCGCGCGCTTGGCGCGACCGAGGGGCCGGACATCGACAAATACGAGATGCCGCTTGCACGGGCGCCCTTCCCCGCCCCCGCAACGATCGCGGCCGAGGCCATCTCGGACGGCGCGCCCGAGAACGCCGCCTGCCCCTACTCAGGCGCCCCGGTGACCCACCTCGCCCGGATCGGCGGGCGCGTCTTTGGCTTCTGCAACGCGGCCTGCCGGGATAAGACGGTGGCGGACCCTGAAGCCTGGCCGCGGTTCATGGAAATTTACCATTCGTAAACGGTTGCGGCCTATCCGTTAACCATGTTCGACGGACCCCGGCCCGAAAGCGTCGCGCGCTGCCATTCCGTTGCCTTCGAGGGGCTCGAAGCGCGGCGCGTGGAGGTGCAATGCGCGGTCACCGCGGGACTGCCGGGTTTTGCCGTCGTAGGCCTGCCGGACAAGGCGGTATCGGAGGCGCGCGAACGGGTGCGCACCGCGCTTCAGGCCATGGCCATCGCGCTTCCCTCCAAGCGGATCACGGTGAACCTCTCTCCCGCCGACCTGCCCAAGGAAGGCTCGCATTTCGACCTGCCCATCACGCTGGCCCTGCTTGCAGCCATCGGGATCGTGCCGCCCGACCGGGTCGCGGACAGCATGGCGCTGGGCGAACTGTCGCTCGACGGCCGCCTCGTGGCCGTGCACGGGGCGCTGCCCACGGCACTGGCGGCGGGAGAGGATGGGCGCGTGCTGCTGTGCCCTTCGGGGTGCGGGGCCGAAGCCGCGTGGGTCGGTGCGACGCCCGTCTTCGCCGCGGCGAACCTCGCGGAACTCGTCGCTCACCTGACGGATCGCGCGCCCCTCGAACCCGCACGTCCCGGCGAGGTGCGCGAGACGCCGGTCGCCGGCTGCCTCTCCGAGGTCCGTGGACAGGAACGCGCCAAGCGCGCGCTGGAGATCGCGGCGGCCGGACGCCACCACCTCCTGATGATCGGCGCGCCGGGCTCGGGCAAGTCGATGCTCGCGGCCCGCCTGCCCGGCCTCCTGCCGCATCTTTCCGCGGCCGAAGCGCTGGAGACCTCGATGATCCATTCGATCGCGGGCCTTCTCGACGAAGGCGGGATATCGCGGACCCGCCCCTTCCGCGCGCCGCATCATACCGCGTCCATGGCCGCCGTTGTCGGCGGCGGGCGCGGAGCGAAGCCCGGGGAGATCTCGCTCGCCCATAATGGCGTTCTCTTTCTCGACGAATTCCCGGAATACCCGCGCGCCGTGCTGGAAACCCTGCGCCAGCCCATCGAGACCGGCGAGGTGGTGGTGGCGCGGGCCAATGCGCACGTGAAATACCCCTGCCGCTTCATGCTGATCGCCGCGGCCAATCCCTGCCGCTGCGGGCACCTCTATGACGCAAACGAGGCCTGCGGGCGGGCGCCCATCTGCGGGCAGGACTACCTCGGGCGCATCTCGGGTCCGCTCATGGACCGCTTCGACCTCAGGATCGAGGTGCCCGCCGTCTCCTACCGTGACCTCGATGCGGCGCCTGGGGGCGAAACCTCCGTCGCCATCGCCGCCCGCGTCAAGACCGCGCGCGACGTGCAGGCGGCGCGATTCGCGAAGCTCGGCTCGACGGCCCGCGTGAACGCCGACGCCGAGGGAGCGCTGCTGGACCGGATCGCGATGCCGGACGCGGCGGGCAAGGAAATGCTGCTGAAGGCCGCCGAGCGGTTCCGGCTTTCGGCGCGCGGCTATCACCGGGTGCTCAGGCTCGCACGTACCATCGCCGATCTCGAGGGAAGCGAAACCGTATCGACACCGCACGTGGCCGAGGCCGTCAGCTACCGGCTGATCGGCGCGCCGGAGCTCTAGGCGGCGAGCCGACGCTCGACCGCGTCCCAGATCATCGCCGCGACGTTGACCCCGTCGAAGCGCTCGAGCTCCTGGATGCCGGTGGGCGAGGTCACGTTGATTTCCGTCAGCCAGCCGCCGATCACGTCGATGCCGACGAAGACCTGCCCCATTTCGCGCAGGCGGGGCCCGATCGCGGCGCAGATCTCCCGCTCGCGGGCGGTGAGCGTCGCCTGCTCGGGACGGCCGCCGACATGCATGTTCGACCGCGTCTCTCCGGCCGCTGGGACGCGGTTGATGGCACCGGCCGGTTCGCCATCGACGAGGATGATGCGCTTGTCGCCCGCGGAGACGTCGGGAAGGAACTTCTGCACGATCAGGGGCTCGCGGCTCATTCCCGTGAACAGCTCGTGCAGCGACGCGAGGTTGCGGTCGTTGGGGTCGAGCCGGAACACGCCCGCACCGCCATTGCCGTAGAGCGGCTTGAGGATGATGTCGCCGTGGCGGGACTTGAACTCGCGCAGAACGCCGATGTCGCGGGCGATCGTCGTGGGTGGCGTGAGATCGGGGAAATCGAGAACGAGCAGCTTTTCAGGGGAATTGCGGACCCAGAACGGGTCGTTGACCACGAGGGACTTCCCCTTCAGCCGGTCGAGGATGTGGGTGGTCGTTATGTAGCCCATGTCGAAGGGCGGATCCTGGCGGAGCCATACGACGTCCACTTCGGCAAGGTCGAGATCCTCGGTTTCACCGAGATGAGCATGGTCGCCCCTCACCCGCTGCACCCGGAGCGGCTGTGCCCGCGCCATGACGTGACCCTCCCTGAAGGAGAGGCAATCGGGCGTGTAGTGCCAGAGTTCGTGACCCCGCGACTGCGCTTCCTCGGCCAACCGGAACGTGCTGTCGGCCTCGAAGTTGACGGACCCGATCGGGTCCATCTGGAATGCCACCTTCATGTCCTGCCTCCCAAGCCGGGTCCGGGCCACTTGATGGCGCGGTCACCGGCCGAGTGCAATGGGGTCACGCGCAGAGCGCGTTCGGAATGATGTCGAGCCGTCCGCTCCGATCCACGAGCGCCACGTCGAACCGCATCGGCGTCAGGGATCCGGCAGGCAGCAGCCCGAGATAGGCCTCCGCACTCCGGAGGAGGCGACCGACCTGGCGCGCGGTCAGGGATTCTGCCGCACGGGCATGCGTGGTGGAGGCCTTCACCTCGACGAAGACGATTTCTCCCGCCTTCTCGAACACCAGGTCGATCTCGCCGGCCTTGCCGCGCCAACGACGGGTGCGCACACGATGCCCGCTGCGTTCATAGAAACGCGCGACCTGCTCCTCGGCGGCGACGCCTGCGTGGTAGTTGCGCTGCCCGCGCCGTGCGCGAGGCGCCTTGACGGCGATGGGCCCTTCCGGTTCTCGGGGCAGGCGATCCTGGCCGCGGAGGCTGTCTACCGGTCCGTCAGCGGCCGCCCGCTCTGCCATCGCGCACCTGCTCATCGCCACTTTCCTCCTTCAGGCGAAGGGCCGCCTGGTAGACCTCCCGCCGAGGGAGGCCGAGCCGTTCCGAAACTTCCGCCGCAGCGGCCTTCACGCTAAGCCGTGTCAGGGCCGCGCGCAGTTCGTCCTCCAGCACGTCATCGGAGGCACGGACCGCGGGGGCGCGGTCCAGCACGAGTACGCATTCCCCACGGGGCGGATCATCGGCGACCGCGTCGCGCAGGGTGCCGAGCGATCCCCGGCGCACATCCTCGAACCGCTTGGTCAGTTCCCGGCACAGCGCCGCCGGACGCTCGTCTCCCAGAACCTCGCACAATTCGCCTAACAACCGATGAACGCGCTTGGGACTTTCGAAAAGGATCACGGTGCCCCCTGCCGCGTCGAGATCGGCGAGCCAAGCCTTCCGCGCACCCGCCTGCGTCGGCGGAAACCCCGCGAAGAGGAACCGGTCCGACGGCAGGCCCGACACCGTCAACGCCGCGAGGACCGCCGAGGGACCCGGCGCGGCGGTGATCGGGATACCGGCTTCGATCGCGGCGCGGGCCAGCTGGTAGCCCGGGTCGGCGACGAGCGGCGTGCCCGCGTCGGAGACATAGGCCACGCGCAACCCCTCCTTCAGCATCGCGATCAGCCGCGGGCGCATCGCGGGGCCGTTGTGATCGTGGTAGGGCAGGATCGGCCGACCCGCGACCGGGACGCCGTGCAGTTCCATGAGGCGCCGGGCGCTTCGGGTGTCCTCGGCGGCGATCGCGTCAGCCTCGCGCAGGGTGTCGAGCGCGCGCAGCGTGATGTCGCGCGCCGTGCCGATGGGCGTGGCGACGAAATGCAGGCCCGGCGCCAGCGCCGCGGCCGAAACCGGCGGAGCGCCGCCGTCCGCGCCCTGTGCGTCGCGCCGCGTCTTGCCATCGCTCTGCGCCATGGGTCATGCCCTCCCTGTGATCATTACCGAGTGTCCCGTGCCGCGGCGATGGTCCGTTTACTATCCTGCCCCAAGGCCGTAGCTTTGGCGCAGGCCTGCGGCCCGCCCTTCGGACAGGTCGGAACCGCGGGACCCGGACAGAAGAATGCCCCACGGAGGACCAGAGCAGATGTTTTCCGCTTTCCGCCGACTACGCAACCCGCTTCGGCTGGCATGGCTCGGGCTCGCGGCGCTCGTGCTGGCCGGCTGCCAGGTCGGCGGGCCGGTTCTCGGCACCGGTCCCCGGATCAGCGGGCAGACCGTCGAGGTCGCGATGCTCCTGCCGCTCAGCTCGCAGCAGGGCGGTGACGCGATCATCGCGCGCTCGCTGGAGAACGCGGCCCGGCTCGCGGCCAGCGAACAGACCGGCGTCACCCTCGACATCCGCGTCTACGACACCGGCGGCGACTCGGCCCAGGCGGCCTCGGTCGCACGGCAGGCCGTTCAGGAAGGCGCCGACGTCATTCTGGGCCCGCTCCGCTCGGAGGCCGCGGCCGCCGTCGGCGTCGCGGTTGCGAATTCCGGCGTCGCCGTCCTGAGCTTCTCCAACAACACCGAGGTCGCGGGCGGCAATGTCTTCGTGCTCGGCCATACCTTCGCCAATGCCGCCGACCGGATCGTGTCCTATGCTGCGCGCCAGGGGCAGGGCAACATCGTGCTGGTACACGCCTCGAACCTCGCGGGCGAGGTCGCGCGCGAGGCCGTGCAGCGGGCCGCCGCGCGGTCCGGTGCGACGATCGCGGCAACCGTGCCCTACGAATTCTCGCAGACCGGCGTCATCAACGCTGTGCCGCAGGTCGTCGAGGCGGTGCGCCAGAACGGGGCGAACGCGGTGCTGCTGTCCTCCGACAGCGCCGGGGCGCTGCCCTTCTTCGCGCAGCTTCTGCCGGAGAACGGCCTCGACCTGACGACCGTGCGGGTGCTGGGGCTGACGCGCTGGGATACGCCGCCGCAGACGCTGGAATTCCCCGGGCTGCAGGGCGGATGGTTCACCATGCCCGACCAGGGCGCGCTGTCGACCTTCGAGGCACGTTACGCCGCGGCCTATGGCACTCCGCCCCACAACCTGGCCGCGCTGGCCTATGACGGGATGCGCGCCGTGGCCGACACGGCCGCGACCGCGGGTCGCCTCGGCGGGGCGGAACTCACGGCCTCGACCGGGTTCGAGGGGGCCAACGGGGCCTTCCGGCTTCTGCCCGACGGAACCAACCAGAGGGCGCTGGCGATCGCCCAAGTGATCGACAACCAGGTGGCCATCATTGACCCCGCCCCAAGACGTCTTGGCGGTCCCGGTCTCTGACCGGAACCCCCGCCTCACCCCCGCCACCGAACCCGGGACGCTGATCGCCCCCGGCGAGGCCATCTTCGATACCGCGAGCGTGCGCGCGCGGATCGATGCCGCCTGCGCCGCCGCCCCCGATGCCGCGGCGATACGCGCCGCCGCGGTGACAGAACTTACGGCGGCGAACGCGCAGGGGCGCGCGGCCATAGAGGCCGCATTCGAAGCCCAACCCCTCGCGGCCCGCCGCGCCACACGGGCCTATTGCCACCTGACCGACTGCCTCGTGCGCGAGGTCCTCCGCGTGGCGGAGAAGCACCTGCATCCCAACCCGCTGCCCTCCGAGGCCGAGCGCATGGGGGTGATGGCCGTGGGCGGCTACGGCCGCGGCGAGATGGCACCCTATTCGGACGTCGACCTCCTGTTCGTCCTGCCCTGGAAGATGACGGCGGCCGTCGAGAGCGTGATCGAAAGCGCCCTCTACATGCTCTGGGATCTGCGGATGAAGGTCGGCCACGCCTCGCGCACGGTCAAGGAATGCCTGCGCCTGGGCAAGCAGGACGTGACGATCCGCACCAGCCTGCTGGAGATGCGTTATATCGCCGGGGACGAAGCGGTCGGCGAGGACCTGCAGCACGCCCTGCGCTCGCAACTCTTCGAGGGCACCGTAGGCGAGTTCATCGAGGCCAAGCTCGAGGAGCGCGCGAACCGGCACAAGAAACAGGGCGGCCAGCGCTACATGCTGGAACCCAACGTAAAGGAGGGCAAGGGCGGCCTCAGGGATCTCCAGACGCTCTACTGGATCGCCAAGTACGAACACGGCGTCACCCGGATCGAGGAACTGGTGGGGATCGGCGTCTTCCGCCCCGAGGAATTCGCCGCCTTCGACGCGGCCGAGCGGTTCCTCTGGGCCGTGCGCTGCCACCTGCACCTCATCGCAGGGCGCGCGCAGGACCAGCTGACCTTCGACAACCAGGTCGCTGTGGCCGAACGGCTGGGCTACGAGGACCATTCGGGCCGGCGCGCGGTGGAACACTTCATGCAGGACTATTTCCGGCATGCCACCCGTGTGGGGGAGCTGACGCGCATCTTCCTGACCGAACTGGAGGCCCGCCACGTCAAGCAGGCCCCCGCGATCCTCGGCTTCCTGCGCGGCCGGACGCGCCGCAAGAAGGTCAAGGACGGCTATGCGATCAAGCAGAACCGGATCACCGTGGAGAAGCCTGACGCCTTCTTCGCCGACAAGCTGAACATCCTGCGCCTGTTCGAGGAGGCGCTGCGCACGGGGTATCTCATTCACCCCGACGCGATGCGGGAAGTGCAGGCGCGGATCGGGACGATCGACGACGCGATGCGCCGCGATCCCGAAGCCTGCGGCATCTTCCTCGACCTGATGCTCAAGCACGGCAATCCCGAGCGTGCGCTGCGGCGCATGAACGAGTTGGGCGTGCTGGCGGCCTTCGTGCCGGAATTCGCCCCCGTCGTCGCGATGATGCAGTTCAACATGTATCACAGCTACACGGTGGACGAGCACACCATCCAGGTGATCTCGACGCTTGCGCAGATCGAGCGCGGCGAACTGGTCGAGGAACTGCCCGTCGCCTCCGGCATCCTCAAGCGCGGGGTGAACCGAAAGGTTCTCTATGTCGCCTGCCTTCTTCACGACATCGGAAAGGGCCGGAAGGAGGATCATTCGATCGTCGGGGCCCGGATCGCCCGCACGGTCGCGCCGCGCCTGGGGCTGAAGCCCGCCGAGGCCGAGACGGTTGAGTGGCTGGTGCGCTATCACCTCCTGATGTCGGACATGGCGCAGAAGCGCGACATCTCGGACCCGCGCACGGTGCGTGACTTCGCCAAGGCCGTTAAGACGCGGGAGCGGCTTGAGTTTCTGACCGTGCTGACGGTCTGCGACATCCGTGGCGTCGGGCCGAACACCTGGAACAACTGGAAAGCCACGCTTCTTCGCGGGCTGTACCGGGCGACGGCGACGGCGCTTGAGACGGGGCTCGAGGACCTCAACCGCGAGAACCTCGAAGGCGAGGCGAAGAAGGCCCTGCGCGATGCCTTGTCGGACTGGCCCAAGGCGGAACTCAAGACCGAGGTGGACCGCCACTACGGGCCGTACTGGCAGGGTCTCGACATCGCGACGCAGGTCACCTTCGCGCAGATGCTGCGCGGCCTGAAGGACGACGAGATCCGCATCGACACCCGGCAGGACCACGACCGCGACGCGACACGAGTCTGCTTCGTCCTCGCCGACCATCCCGGCATATTCTCGCGCCTCGCGGGCGCCCTGTCGCTGGTGGGGGCGAACGTCGTGGACGCGCGCACCTATACCTCCAAGGACGGCTACGCGACCGCCGTCTTCTGGGTGCAGGACGCCGAGGGCAATCCCTACGAGGCCGCGCGTCTGCCACGGCTCAAGGGCATGATCGGCAAGACGCTCAAGGGCGAGGTCGTGGCCTCGAAGGCGCTGGAAGGCCGGGACAAGATCAAGAAGCGCGAGCGCCCCTTCGCGGTGCCCACGAACATCACCTTCGACAACGACGGCTCCGAGATCTACACGATCATCGAGGTCGATACCCGCGACCGTCCGGGCCTGCTCTACGACCTGACGAAGACGCTGGCGGCTTCGAACATCTATATCGCCCATGCGGTCATCGCGACCTACGGGGCGCAGGTGGTCGACGTCTTCTACGTCAAGGACATGTTCGGGCTGAAGCTCTATACGACCGCCCGGCAGGAGGCACTGGAGCGCAAACTCCGCGACGCCATCGCCCGCGTCGCCGAGCGGGCCGGGGCCTGAGATGGCGGCGGCCAAGCCGATCCGCCTGGTAACGGGGTTCGTCACGGTCGGCTTCTGGACCCTGATGAGCCGTGTCCTGGGCTTCGCGCGCGACATCCTGATCGCGGGCACGATGGGCGCAGGGCCGGTGGCCGAGGCGTTCCTCGTCGCCTTCTCGCTTCCCAACATGTTCCGCCGCTTCTTCGCGGAAGGCGCCTTCAACACGGCCTTCGTACCGATGTTCTCGAAGAAGCTGGAATCCGGCGAGGACGCCCGCGACTTCGCGCGCGACGCCTTCTCGGGGCTGGCCGCCGTCCTGATCGTTCTGACCGTCGTCGCCATCATCTTCATGCCGTGGCTGGTGCTGGCCATGGCGGCGGGCTTCGCGGGCGACGTGAGGCTGGAGCTGGCCACCGATTTCGGGCGGATCGCGTTCGCCTATATCCTGTTCATCTCGCTCGCGGCCCTCCTGTCGGGAGTGCTGAACGCCTCGGGGCGCTTTGCCGCGGCCGCCGCGGCGCCGCTCCTGCTGAACATCATTCTTGTCTTGGCGCTTATCGCTGCCGAACGCGGCGCGCTGCCGGCGCTCGCCATCGACGTCACCTCGGTCGAGAGCGCCGAGGGCCTCATGCTGCGCCACGGAACGCTCCTGACCTGGGGGGTACTGATAGCCGGTGTCGCGCAGATGGGCCTCGTGTGGATCGCCGCCGCGAGGACTGGCTATGCGCTGGTGCCGCGGCTTCCGCGGCTGACACCGGACATGAAGCGGCTCGCCATCATAGCCCTGCCCGCGATGCTGGCCGGTGGCGTGGTGCAGGTGAACCTGCTCGTGGGCCGGCAGGTGGGCTCGTTTTTCGATGGCGCAATCGCCTGGCTTTCCTTCGCGGACCGGCTCTACCAGCTCCCGCTCGGCGTGGTCGGGATCGCCGTCGGCGTGGTGCTCCTGCCCGATCTCTCCCGCCGTCTGCGGGCGGGCGACGACATGGGCGGACGCGACGCGCTGAGCCGCGCCGGCGAGATCTCGATGGCACTGACGATCCCGGCCGCCGTGGCGCTTGTGGTCATGCCGGTACCCATCGTTTCCGTCCTTTTCGAACGCGGCGCCTTCGGGGCCGACGACACCGCCGCCACGGCGCTCGCCCTCGCCGTCTACGGCGCGGGTCTGCCCGCGTTCGTGCTGCAGAAGGTGCTGCAGCCGCTCTACTTCGCGCGCGAGGATACCCGCACGCCTTTCCGCTACGCCCTTGTCGCCATGGTCGTGAACGCGGTCGCCGCCATCGGCTTCGCCTGGCTGCTCGGCTTCATCGGCGCCGCGATCGGCACAACGCTCGCGGCATGGGCCATGGTCTGGCTGCTGCTGAGGGGGCGGCGCGGAATGGGCGAGGTCGCGCATTTCGACGAACGCTTCCGCCGCCGCATCTGGCGGATCGTGTTCGCCTCGATCCTGATGGGCGCAGGGCTCTGGTCGGGGCTGATCGTCTGGGGGCCGTTCCTGGGGATGCCCGGCTGGCGCTATGCCGCGCTCGCGATCCTGATCGTCGGCGCGATCGTCGTCTACGGCGTTCTGGGCCAGCTTCTCGGCGCCTTCCGCCTCGGCGAGTTCCGGCGCGCCCTGCGGCGCGGCTAGCGCTGCCGGAGCTTGTCGAGAGCGCGCCGCCAGCCGCCCGGACTGACGAGGAAGGACAGGAGGAACCCGGCGATGAAGCCCGACAGGTCCGCGACGACGCTGCCGAACTCGCCCTGGATGACGCCGAAGATCAGCTGGATGGCGAGAAGCGCGCCGATCAGGCCGAAGGCACGCATCCTGCTGTCGCCGCGCCGCGAGGCATCGACCCACATGAGGAAGGTGAAGGCTCCGATCAGGCCGTAGACGCCAGGATAGCCTCCCACCAGCGGATAGGGGCTGTCGAGAAGGAGAACGAAGCCCAGCGCCCCGACGATGGCGGAGACCCAGAAAACGGCGACGAAGGCCATGGGCGAAAAGACCTCGGCCACCATCTTGCCGATGGCGAGGATGAACACGACGACAAAGGCCGCGTGCACGAAACCGGCATGGATCAGCGGATAGGTCAGGAACCGTAGGAGTTGATCGGGCGGGAAGCGGCCATTGGCCAGCATCCAGTCGGCGACCTCGTTCAGGACCGCGTAATCCTGCATCGCGCCGAGCCGCCAGCCGACGCCTCCCTGCCCGCCGAGAAAGCCCGCCGTGGCGAGCTGGAACATCCCCTCGATGCCCGCGATGACGACGGCCAGCGCGACCACGACCGGCGGCAGCGCATTGAACGGCGAGACGTTGTGGTTCTCCATGGTGACGGGACCTTCGGTTGACGCCGATATGCCCCTTGGCTAAGCGATGCCGCGGCGGTTGGCCAGAGGGGCCTCGCGCATCCACGGGAAGGCAGAGCATGAGCGAGCCGACATTCACCCCCCGCGTCTTCTCGGGCATGCAGCCCTCGGGCGGCCTGACGCTCGGCAACTACCTCGGCGCGATGAAGCGGTGGGTCGACATGCAGGATGCCGGCGGGTTCGAGACCGTCTACTGCATGGTCGACCTGCACGCGATCACGGCAAAGCTGCTGGACCCCGATGTCCTTCGCAACAACACGCGGGAGCTTTGCGCGGGCTTCATCGCCGCAGGTATCGACCCGGAGAAATCCATCCTCATCAACCAGAGCCAGGTGCCCGAACACGCGCAACTGGCGTGGATCTTCAACTGCATCGCGCGGATGGGCTGGATGGGCCGGATGACCCAGTGGAAGGACAAGGCCGGCAAGAACGCCGAGGCCGCCTCGCTGGGCCTGTTCGCCTATCCCGCCCTGATGGCCGCCGACATCCTGGTCTACCACGCGACACACGTCCCCGTGGGCGAGGACCAGAAGCAGCACCTGGAGCTGACCCGCGACATCGCCGCGAAGTTCAACCACGACTACGGGGTGGAGTTCTTCCCGATCACCGAGCCCGTCATCGAGGGCGTGGCGACGCGGGTCATGAACCTGCAGGACGGCACGAAGAAGATGTCGAAGTCCGACCCCTCGGACAAGACGCGCATCAACCTGACCGACGACGCGGACGCCATCGCGAAGAAGATCCGCAAGGCCAAGACCGATCCCGACCCGCTGCCCGAGGTGGTCGGGGGGCTCGAGACACGGCCCGAGGCGCGGAACCTCGTGAACATCTATGCCGCCCTGGCCGAGACCACACCTCAGGCCGTGCTGGATGCGCATTCGGGCGCGATGTTCGGACACTTCAAGATGGCGCTGGCCGACCTCGCGGTCGAGAAGCTGGCGCCGATCTCGACCGAGATGAAGCGACTGATGAACGATCCCGCCGAGATCGACGCGATCCTCGGCCGCGGGGCGGAGCGGGCGCGCGAGATCACGGTGCCGATCCTCGAGCGAACCTACGATATCGTCGGGATGCTGCGGAGCTGAGGCGCCGGGTTTTCGTCCGAAAATCCGCTTCGCGGCGATCATTCATGCGAATAATCGCACATCCTCCCTGCGCTGGCGGGACTTTTGCGTTGCGGGCCGGGAAGGCATCTGTCGCGCAAAGGAGTAGACCATGCCCCACAGCACGCACCCCGAGACCCGCATCGGCCACGTCCACCTGAAGGTCTCAGACCTCGACCGCGCCATCGCCTTCTGGCGCGATGTCATGGGCTTCGACCTGATGCAGCGCTACGGCACGCAGGCCGCCTTCCTTTCGGCGGGCGGCTATCACCATCATATCGGGCTGAACACCTGGGACAGCCGTGGCGGACACCCACCTGGCCGCGGCACGACCGGCCTCTACCATGTCGCGCTGCTCTACCCTCACCGGCAGGCACTGGCGCAGACATTCGCTTCCGTGGTCGCCGCGGGCGTCCCGATCGACGGCGCCGCCGATCATGGCGTCTCCGAGGCGATCTATTTCCGCGACCCGGATGGCAATGGAATCGAGATCTACCGCGACCGGGCCGAGGCCGACTGGCCCCGAACCGCCACCGGAGAGCTTGCCATGTCGAACACGCCGCTCGACCTCGACGCACTTCTGGCCGAGGCGTGAGGGCCGGATCTGTGCAACTGCGCACATGTTAGCGCTGCCGGTTTCATTGGACTTTTACAAACGCGCGGTATACACCCCCGGTACTCAACACAATCCGCAGTAAGAGGGAGACTATCATGCGCAAGCCGCAGATGGCGGGGCGTCGGCCCTCCGAACGTATCATCGTCCGTGCAGACCGGTCGACAGAAGCCCCTAACGCCACGGGACCCGCAATGCGCGGCGCCCGGCCACACAAGAAACCGGCGGCGCCCATCGGGCGCACCGCATCGACGCGCCAGGGTGCGACGATGGACTACCAGATGGGGTTCACCTCCGGGTCTTCCCATTGACCTGAGCCCGGCCTAACCTCCGCCCGGAAACCGGCGGAGGTGAGGCATGGCGACGGGAACCAACATCAGGACCTATTTCGAAGGCCGGTGGCACGAGGGCGATGTCGCCATCATGCGCGCGGCCGATCATGGCTCCTGGCTGGGGACGACGGTCTTCGACGGGGCCCGGTACGTCGACGGGCTCGCCCCCGATCTCAAGGCGCACTGCGAGCGCGTCGTCGCCTCGGCCCATGCGCTGATGTTGCATCCCGCCCAGTCCCCTCAGGAAATCTTCGATATCGTCCAGGAGGGCCTGCGCCTTTATCCGAAGGACGCCGCCGTCTACATCCGTCCGATGTTCTGGGGCATCGAGGGCGGGCACATGGGCATTCTGCCCGGAGAGGCGCCCGCGGGTTTCTGCGTCTGCCTCGAGGAGGTGCCCATGGCCAAGCCCGGGGCCGCCTCGCGCCTGACCACGACGCAATTCCGTCGCCCCGTGCTGGCCGACGCGGTCTGCAACGCGAAGGCCGGGTGCCTCTATCCCAACAACGCCCGCATGCTCGCCGAGGCGCGGTCGAAGGGATACGACAACACGCTGGTGGCAGATGCGCTCGGCAACGTGGCCGAGACGGCGTCGGCCAACATCTTCATGGTGCGCGACGGTGTCGTCTTCACGCCGATCCCGAACGGCACCTTCCTTGCCGGCATCACGCGCAAGCGCCACATCGCCAACCTCCGCGCCGACGGGGTCGAGGTGGTCGAGACGGTTCTGACCTTCGATGATTTCCGCCATGCAGACGAGGTCTTCATGACCGGCAACCTCAACAAGGTGACCCCGGTCGCGGAGTTCGACGGAACACACTATCAGCAGGGACCGATGGCGAAGAAGGCCCGCGATCTCTACTGGGACTGGGCGCACAGCGGCGCGGACTGACGCGGCGCCTATGTCATTGCGCCCGGCGACGAGGTGGCGCAGACTTGCCCAGCGGAAGGGAGCCTCCGAATGCGCAAGTTTCTCGTGGTCCTGGACGACACGCGCGAATGCCTGAACGCGATGCGTTTCGCCGCCATGCGCGCGGCCAACACGGGCGGCGGTGTCGAGATCCTGTCGGTCATCCCGCCTGACGAGTTCAACCACTGGATCGGTGTGGGCGAAGTGATGCGCGCCGAGGCCCGTGAACGGATCGAGGCGCATTTCAACGTCTTCGCCAAGTGGATGCGCGACCGCCAGAAGGTCGACCCCTCCCTCGTGATCCGCGAAGGAGAGCCGGTGGACCAGATCCTCGCCCATATCCGGGCGACACCCGAGATCGGGGTTCTCGTCCTCGGCGCGGGTTCGGGCAAGGGCGGTCCGGGGCCGCTGGTGACCGCGATGGTCAAGCAGGCGGGCACCCTCCCGGTACCGATCACGATCGTTCCGGGCGAGCTGTCCAAGGAACAGCTCGAACAGATCACCTGATCGAGCCGAGTTTAGAACGGTTCCAAAACTTGACTTCGGCGGGGCCCGCCCGCATATCTCGGACAACCCCCGGAGGACCGACCGCATGTTCATCCAGACCGAATCCACGCCGAACCCCGCGACGCTGAAGTTCCTGCCCGGACAGTCCGTGCTGGAGATGGGCACCGCCGATTTCCCGAACGCCGACGCCGCGCAGAAATCGCCGCTGGCCCGGCGCATCTTCGACGTGGACAACGTGACCGGCGTCTTCTTCGGCACCGACTTCGTCACCGTGACCAAGGCCGAGGGCGCGGAATGGGACCACATGAAGCCCGCCATCCTCGGCGCGATCATGGAGCATTTCCAGTCCGGCGCGCCCGTGATGGAGGGCGAGGGCGGTGGCACCGGCGGCCATGCCGAACATGATGGCGAGGACGCCGAGATCGTGGGGCAGATCAAGACGCTGCTCGACACGCGCGTGCGGCCCGCCGTGGCTCAGGATGGCGGCGACATCACCTTCCACGGCTTCGACCGCGGCGTGGTCTACCTGCACATGCAGGGCGCCTGCGCTGGCTGCCCCTCCTCCACGCTGACGCTGAAGATGGGGATCGAGAACCTGCTTCGGCACTACATTCCCGAAGTGCTCGAGGTGCGTCCTGTCAACGTCTGAGCCCCTGATCCTGGGTTTCGACACATCGGCCGCGCATTGCGCGGCCGCTTTGCTGTCGGGCGACCGGGTGCTGGCGACGGCGCATGAGGACATGGGCAAGGGGCAGGCCGAGCGGCTGATGCCGCTTCTCGCGGAAGTGATCGAGGCGGGGGGCGCCGCGCCTGGCGATCTGGACGCCATCGGCGTGGGCATCGGCCCGGGCAATTTCACCGGCATCCGCATCTCCGTCGCGGCCGCGCGGGGCCTGGCACTGGCGCTCGGCATCCCGGCCGTCGGGGTCTCGACGCTCGAGGCGCGGTGCCATGGCCTGCCGCGTCCCATCACCGTGATCGAGGACGCGCGGCGATCCGAGGTATACGTACAAGCCTTCGACGGGGCCGGAGCCGGGACGCCCCGGCTTCTGGTCACAAGCGACCTGCCCCACACGATTGCCACGCCGAGGGTGACGGGCTCCGGCGCGGCGGAGGCGGCCGGAGTGATCCCGGGGCTCACCGTGCTTGCGCCCGCGATGCCGCTTGCCGAGGCGATCGCGAGGATCGCGGCGGCCCGCCGCCTCGATCCGGACCTGCCGCGCCCGGCACCGCTCTATATCCGCGCGGCCGATGCCGCCCCCTCGCGCGATGCGGGGCCGGTGATCCTGCCGTCATGAGCCCCGAACGGATGGCCGAGATCCACGCCGCAGCCTTCGCGGACGGCGAGGCGTGGGACAGGGATGCGATCGCGAGCCTGATGGAACGGCCCGGAACGGTGGCCGTCTCCGGTGGCGACCACGGCTTCGCCCTCCTTCAGATCATCCCGCCAGAGGCCGAGCTTCTGACCATCGCCATCGCTCCGGCGGCGCAGGGACAGGGACATGGCCACGCGTTGATGGAGATGGTCCTCGATGCGGCGACCGCCCGTGGATGCTCGGTCCTGCACCTCGAGGTCGCCGCCGACAACCGTGCCGCGCGCGCGCTATATGCCGCCGCGGGGCTGGTCGAAACGGGCCGACGGCAGGGTTACTACCGGCGGCCGGGTGGTGTGCGCACCGATGCCTTGACCCTGACCATTACGCTGCCTGCCCGGCAAACGGGCACGGCGGACGAAACCTGACGCTAGGGCAGCCTTCACGGGCCTGCGACGCGCCAGAAACCGGTTGACCACCTGCATGAGCTTTGCCCTTAATCGGCCCGGGGATCGTCACCGATCTTTTCGCGAGAGGACACGTGGCCGAGACACGGCCCGGTCCCGCCACCAACCGGGAGATACGCATGACCACAATGAAAAAACTCTTGAGCGCCGCCGCCGTCCTGGCGATGTCGGCGACCGGCGCGCTGGCCGACGGGCCGGCGATCATCTTCGACCTCGGCGGCAAGTTCGACCGCTCGTTCAACGAAGCCGCCTTCAACGGCGCCGAACGCTGGGCCGAGGAAACCGGCGGCACCTACCGCGAGATCGAGCTGCAGTCCGACGCCCAGCGCGAGCAGGCCATGCGCCGCCTCGCCGAGGCGGGTTCCAACCCGATCGTGATGGCCGGCTTCAGCCAGGCCACGCCGCTGTCGGTGGTCGCGCCCGACTATCCCGACACGACCTTCGTCATCATCGACGGCGTGGTGGACGAGCCCAACGTGCGCTCGGTCATCTTCTCCGAGCATGAGGGTTCCTACCTCGTCGGCATGCTGGCCGCGATGGCCTCCGAGACCGGCACCGTCGGTTTCGTCGGCGGCATGGACATCCCGCTGATCTCGCGCTTCGCCTGCGGCTATGCGCAGGGCGTCGTCGCCGTGAACCCCGAGGCCACCGTGATCGCCAACATGACCGGCACCACGCCCGCGGCATGGAACGACCCGGTGCGCGGCGGCGAGCTGACCCGCGGCCAGATCGCCCAGGGCGCAGACGTCGTCTACGCGGCAGCCGGCGGCACCGGCCTCGGCGTTCTGCAGGTCGCGGCCGACGAGGGCATCCTCTCGATCGGCGTGGACAGCAACCAGAACTACCTGCACCCCGGCTCGGTCCTGACGTCGATGCTCAAGCGCGTTGACGTGGCCGTCTACGACGCCTTCACGACGGGCGCAGATCTCGAGACCGGCATCCATGTCTTCGGCCTGGCAGAAGAGGGCGTCGGCTACGCGCTCGACGAGTTCAACGCGGAACTCATCACCGAAGAGATGATCGCCGCCGTCGAAGAGGCGCAGGCCGCCATCATCGCGGGCGAGATCATGGTGCACAACTTCACCGAGGACGGCTCCTGCCCCGTGCAGATGCAGTGATGCCCTGATACCATGACACCGGCCCGGGCCGCGGCGCGAAAGCTGCCGCG
>NZ_JAOPHT010000014.1 GCF_025515305.1 Roseicyclus sediminis | reverse complement strand
GGGGGGCGCCGCCCCCCGCACCCCCCGGGCGTATTTGGGGAAAGATGAAGGGGAGGACGCCCCTGGGGCGTAGGGACGGGACATGAAGATCTGCATTTTCGGCGCGGGCGCCATTGGCGGCTACATGGGCGTGAAGCTGGCGCAGGCGGGGGCCGACGTGAGCCTCGTGGCGCGGGGGCCGCACCTTGCGGCGATGAAGGAGAAGGGCCTGACGCTGATCGAGGAGGAGGGCACGGTGACCGTGCCCGTCACGGCGTCGGAGGATCCCGCGGACCTGGGCGTGCAGGATTATGTCATCGTCACGCTGAAGGCCCATTCGGTGCCGCCCGTGGTCGGGCGGATGCAGCCGCTGATCGGGCCGCAGACGACCATCGTCTCGGGCGTGAACGGCGTTCCCTGGTGGTACTTCCACAAGATCGGTGGCCCGCTGGAGGGCACGCGGCTGGAAAGTGTCGATCCCGGCAATGCGCAATGGGACGGTTTCGGCCCCGAACGCGTGCTCGGCTGCGTGGTCTACCCGGCGGCGGAGGTGATCGAGCCGGGCGTCGTCAAGCATATCGAGGGCAACCGGTTCAGCCTCGGCGAGCCCGACGGCTCGAAGTCGGAGCGCGCGGTGCGGCTGTCGGAGGCGCTGGCGCGCGCGGGGCTGAAGGCGCCGGTGCGCCCGCGGCTGCGCGACGAGATCTGGGTGAAGCTCTGGGGGAACCTGTCGTTCAACCCGATCTCGGCGCTGACGCATGCCACGCTCGACGTGCTGTGCACCGATCCCGGCACGCGGGCGGTTGCACGGGACATGATGTTGGAGGCGCAGGAGATCGCCGAAAAACTCGGCGTGAAGTTCCCCATCGACGTCGACCGCCGCATCGACGGCGGTGCGGCGGTCGGGGCGCACCGGACCTCGATGCTGCAGGACCTCGACGCGGGGCGGCCGATGGAGATCGACGCGCTTCTCGGCTCGGTCCAGGAGCTTGGACGGGTGACCGAGACCAAGACCCCCACCATCGACACTGTCCTCGGCCTTGTGCGGCTTCGTGCCCGCGTCGCGGGGCTTTACGGGTGAGGACATGACGACCACCCACGATGCGCTGGAGGATCCGCGCAACGCCGATATCCTGATCTACGTGAACGGCGAGCTGAAGCCGCGCGACGAGGCCAAGGTCTCGGTCTACGACAGCGGCTTCATGCTGGGCGACGGGATGTGGGAGGGGATGCGCCTCTACGACGGCGTATGGGCGTTCCTCGACGAGCACATGGATCGCTTCTTCGAGGCCTGCAAGGCGGTCTCTCTCGATCCCGGGATGGATCGGCAGGGCATCTTCGATGCGCTCGAAAAGACCAGGCTTGCCAATGGGATGGAGACCGATGTTCACGTGCGGCTGATGCTGACGCGCGGGGTGAAGGTGCGCCCCTTCCAGCATCCCTCGCTCAGCCGTTCGGGGCCGACCCTCGTCATCATCATGGAGCATTCGAAGCCCGTGGACCGGATGGCCGGTCCGGGTATCCGGCTTGCCACCGTTCCGCAGGTGCGCGGGCTGCCGATGAGCCAGGATGCGAAATACAACAGCCATTCCAAGCTCAACTGCGTGATCGCCTGTCTGCAGGCGGAACAGGCGGGCGCGGACGAGGCGCTGATGCTGGATCCGCATGGGTTCGTGAACACGACGAATGCCTGCAATTTCTTCATCGTCCGGAAGGGGGAGCTTTGGACCTCGACCGGCGATTATTGCATGAACGGGGTCACGCGCGCGAAGGTGATCGAACTGGCGCGGGCGGACGGGATACCCGTGTTCGAGAAAAACTATTCTCTTGTAGACACTTATGGCGCGGATGAAGCCTTTCTCACCGGCACGTTCGGGGCGCAGACCCCGGTCGCGTCGATTGATGGCAAGCCGGTCGGAGACGGCTCGAGGCCCGTGACGCGACGTATCCGCGAGCTTTATGCAGCCCATGTGCGGGCCCACGTGGCGCAGGTGAAGTCCGCCAGCTGAGGCGGATCAAAGCTCGATCCGGATACCGTCGCGCCCCAGGACGAGCGGGCCGTGCCACGTCTTCCGCACCGCGGCCTCCCAGTCGGCCTCGGCAAAGCCGGGAAGGCCGTCGGGGACGAAATGGTTGAGGGCAAGGCGCGCCACCCCGGCGTCGCGCGCGATACGGCCAACGTCCTCGGCGGCCGTGTGACTGCGCAGGATATGGGTGCGAAGCCGATCGTCCCCGTTCGGCACCTTCGCGACGAGCGCGTCGACACCATCGGTGAGCAAGGCCTCGTGCACCAGGAGGTCGGCCCCTTTGGCGAAGTGCTCCATTTCTGGCATGTAAGCCGTATCCCCCGAAAGAACCACGCTTTTTCCGCCGGCTTCGAGGCGCAAGGCATAGCTTGGCTCGACCGGAGGATGGACGTTTTCCATGGCGCGGAGGCAGACGCCGCCAATCTCGGCGATGCCCGTCGGGTCGATCGGACGCAGGTCCACCAGCCCGGCGAGGTCGGGGCGCCCTTCGTCGGCGATCCGCAACTCGATGTCGTCCTTCATCGATGCGAGAAAACCCGACCAATAGGACGACAGGCGGGGCGGGCCGTAGACCGGGAGAGGACGGTTCAGCCCCGCGGTCCAGGCGGTATGCAGCAGGGGGCCGAGTTCGAGGTAGTGGTCCGAATGCAGGTGCGTGACGAGGATCGCGTCCAGAGCGGTCAGCGCGATGCCCTGGTCGCAGACACCCTTCGCCGCGCCGAGCCCGGCATCGACAAGGATCGTGCGGCCGCCGAGACTGACGAGGATCGACGTGGGCATGTTCGATCCGGGTCGTATCGCCGGTCCACCCTTGACGCCCAGAAGGGCGACGAAATCGGTCATTGAGGGACCTCCCTGCCACGCGGTTGCGCTGCGTGTGCCTGTCATGCCCCGGTGGCCCCGAACGGGCAAGTCATGGCACGTCCGGCAGCGCCGTGGCGCGCCATCACCGCGTGATTTCCGGTGTCGGTGCGGTGAACACTTAGTTTTGGGTATGAAGGTATGAAATATGAAAATAGTAGAAGCCGAATGAAGGCCAAGGCAAAAATGAGGTTGAATAAAGACATCCTTCTGGTGGATGGATTGATCGGTCGGAGGCCCCGATCAAGGCCGATGGGCGCGAATTCGGCCACCCGAAGCACGGGTCCTTCCGAGTCGTTCAGATCAGTGAACGTTGGTGCCGTTCTTCCGCGGCGGGCCGTCGAACGGTCCGTGGATCAGCGGTGATTCCCCGGCCAAAGCGGTGAGACTTCGCCGGCTGCCCGGTTTTTCGGCATGACGGGGCCTACATCCGGTGCGGCTGGGCAGGTAACCGCCTGTTTCCTTCGCCAGGTATGATGGGATTTGTCGGCGCCGGCACTTCCCGGCAAGGATGCAGTCGGTGGGGGCGATGTCCGCGGCGGGTCGTCAAGCGATCCTGGCCACGGCGTTGCCGAGGATGATGTCGTCGTGACGATCCAAGTCCAGCCCGCGACCCCTGCGTCGCGGCCCGCTCACGTGCCCCTGATCGTGATCCCGAGCCTCAACGAGGCGCGCCATATCGAGCGCGTGGCCCTGCAGATGCTTTCCGTGGCCCGGCGTCTCGGCGGGAATGTCGTGATCGCCGATGGCGGAAGCACGGACGGTTCCCGGGACATCGCCGCCCGTCTGGCATCGCGCCACAACCGCCTGCACCTGCTCGACAATCCCGCGCGGCGGCAGGCCAGCGGCATCAACGCCGCGGTGGCCGCATTCGGGTCGGGGCACACGCACCTGATCCGGGTCGATGCCCACAGCCTCTACTCGGAGGATTTCGTCGATGCGCTTCTTTCGGAGGCGACGGAGACTGGCGCGTCCGCGGTCGTGGTGGGCATGATCGCGGCGGGCGAGGGGTTCCTGCAGCGGCTGAACGCGTCGACGCAGAACGCCCGGATCGGCAATGGCGGCTCCGGCCATCGCGGGCGGGGGCGCGGCGAATGGGTCGATCACGGCCATCACGCGCTGATGGAGATCGCGGCCTTCCGCGCGGTCGGCGGATACGATCCCGACTTCGCCCACAACGAGGACGCCGAACTTGACCACAGGTTGCGGAAGGCGGGCCACCGGATCTGGCTGACGGGGGAAACCGCGATCACCTATTTCCCCAGAAGCGGACTGGCCCCGCTGGCGCGGCAATACTTCAACTTCGGTCGCGGGCGTGCGGCGAACCTGCTCAAGCACCGCGCGCGCCCAAGGCTGCGGCAGGCGGCGGTGATCGCGGTCTGGCCGATGCTGGTTGCGGCCTGGGCGGCACCACTGGCCTTCGCGCTGTCATTGCCGGCCCTTGCCTGGGGGTGCGCGGCGCTTTCGGGCGGACTGGCGCTGGCGCTCGTTCGGCGGTCGGCGCCGCTCGCGCTGTCGGGGCCGGTGGCGATGCTGATGCATCTGTGCTGGTCCATGGGGTTCTGGAGCCGCGTGCTCGCCCCGCCGCGGCCCTGGGCCTGAGGGGGTGGTGGGCATGGTCGGGATCGACATCTGCATCTGTACCTTCCGGCGGCCCGAAGTGGCCGCGGCGCTGGCCTCGGTGCTGGCACAGGATATCCCGGACGGTGTCGCGCCGCGCGTGCTCGTCGTGGACAACGATGATGTCCCCGGCGCGCGCGCGGCCGTCGAAGCCCTGGCAACTCGGGCGGTGGTTCCAGTGGTCTACCGCCACGCGCCGGGGCGCAACATCTCGATCGCTCGGAACGCGGCGCTGGATGAGGCGACCGCGCGGTTCACGGCGTTCATCGACGATGACGAAGTGGCGCGTCCGGGCTGGCTCGCGGCGCTCTGGGCGGCGCGGCAGGCCAGCGGCGCCGAGGTCGTGCTGGGCCCGGTCGAGGCCATCTACCCCGAGGGTGCGCCTGCCTGGATGGCAGCGGCGGCGATCCACTCGACGCAACCGGTGCGCCAGCGGGGCGAGATCCGCTCCGGCTACTCCGCCAACGTGCTCATCGATCGTGCCCGGCCCGAGATCCGGACCCTGCGTTTCGATCCCGGGCTCGGCCGCAGCGGCGGCGAGGACACCGACTATTTCGCGCGCGTTGCGCTGATGGGCGGGCGTTTCGTGCTGGCGCCGGATGCCATCGTGCAGGAGGCCGTCGCGCCGGATCGGCTCGGGTTCCGCTGGCTCGCCGTGCGGCGGTTCCGCATGGGCATGACCCATGCGCGCGTCCTCGTGCGCCGCCACGGCGTCCGACCGTGGCGCGCGCTTCCCCTTGCGATGGCCAAGGCTCTGGCCTGCGGTCTGATGGCGCTGGCCGGGGCGTGGGACGCGGGCCACCGGAACGCGGCGGTTCTGCGGGGGCTCCTGCATGTGGGCGTGGTGGCGGGGCTGGCGGGCCTGAGCGCGCCCGTGGTCTACGGCGGCGGGCCGGCCGCCCCGGAGGAGGGGGCGCAGCCATGAACCGGAGCCTGCATCCAAGGCCGGGGTTCGGTGCGGATTTCCACGCCGCCACACCTGCCTCGCCGCCGGCGGAGGACGCGCTGGCAGAGCTGCTTCTGGCGGTGCGCCGCCAGGTCTGGACGCTGGCGCTTGGGGCCTGTGTCGGGCTTTTCCTTGGGCTGTTCCACTACGCCACAAGCCCCCGGACCTACGAGGCGGGCGCGGCCCTCCTGATCGAGGAGAAGCAGAGCGAGCTCGAACAGGAAATCTCCGCCGTGCTGCCCACGGCGCGCAGCGACACGAGCATGCTCAACGAGATGCAGATCCTGCGCTCGCTCGAGGTGGCGACCGAGGTGGTGGCGGCGCTCGATCTCACGGAAAACAGCGATTTCCTTGCCCCGCCCTCCAGCCTCCTTTCGCAGTGGATACGGGGCACCAAGGACGCGATCCGCGGCTTGATCCCCGTGCCGGAGGCCCCGGTCGTCACGCCGTCCGCGGGCTCGGAGGCTGCCGCGGCCGAGCGAAGGTTGATGGAAGCCGCCGAGCGCCTGAGAAACCGAACCGTCTTTCATCGCGTGGGCCGCAGCTTCGTGGTGGAGATCTGGTTCGCCTCGCACGACCCCCAACTGGCGGCCGATATCGTGAACGCCTACGCCGAAGCCTACATCGCCGATGGTGTGCGTGCGAATATCGAGGCCTCGGACCGTACGGCCGCGTGGATGGAGGCCCGATTGCAGGAGCTTCGCGCCGAGGCGCTCGCGGCGGCGCAGGAGGCCGAGGACTTCCGCCTTCAGACCGGCGCCACCGACCAGCAGGGCCTGCGCGACCGGGAGCAACGGGCCGAGGCGCTGAACGACCTCGTCCTGCGCTTCCAGAGCCGCTACCGCGAGCTTGCGCTCGAAAGCTCATTCCCCGTGGCGGAGGGGCGTATCCTGTCCCGTGCCCTGCCGCCGCGCGACGCATCCGCGCCGCGGGCGTGGCAGGTCCTGGCCGCGGGCCTTTTCCTCGGTCTGATGCTGGGCCTTGGCGCGGCGGTCTGGCGCGAGGCGCGCGAGACCGGGTTCCGCACGGCGGGCGATGTGACGGAGCGGCTTGGGGTGCCGTTTCTCGGCTATGTACCGCGCCTGGGGCGCGCCGGGGCGATGGGGCGAAACGTGCCCGGCATGTCACCGGTGGCCGGCGCCCTGACCCTCGCACGGCGCAAGCGGACCCAGCGGCGCGGATTGCCGCCGCGCCATCTCGCCGAACCCGGAGGCGGCGAAGTCGTGGATCGGGACCTGCCCCCCTTGCCGGGTCTGTCGGGCGGCCTGGCCGCCGATCCCGAGGGGCTGCGCGCGCTCCGCAGCATCTTCGCCGGTCTCGATGCGGGGCAGGCGGGGCCGCTCGGGCGCTTTGTCACCATCGGCGCGCTGACCGGGGCCGAGGACGCGGGCGCGGTTGCCGCCGGTCTCGCCCATGTCGCCGCGCAGGCCGGGCGGCGCGTGCTTCTTCTCGACGCCGATCTCGAGGCCGCCGAACTTTCGCGGAGCCTCGGGCTCGGCGCGGGGCAGGGCGCGCTCGGTGTCCTGACGGGCGAGACCGATCTCGCCGGCGCGGTCGTCTCCCTTCCGGAGGGCGAAATCGACATCCTGCCGGCGGGGATGGTCCCCGGCCCGGGCGCGGTCGAGGCGCCCCTGTCCTTCCTGGGCGAGCTTGGCGAGCTTTCCGCCGATCTCCGGGAAGCCTACGATTTCGTCTTCGCTGTCCTTCCGCCGCTTGCCGAGGCGCCCGAGAGCAAGGCGATGCTGCGCCATTGCGACGGGCTGATCCTTGCCGTCGCCTGGGGGCGCATGCCGCGCAAACTCGTGCAATCCCACCTCGAGCATGAGCCGGAAACCTCGGACCGCGTGCTCGGCGTGGCGCTGACGGGCGTCGTGCTTCAACGCCTGCGCCGCTACGGCGTGGCGCGTCCCGCGCGGATCCGTCCCTGGCGCTTCGCAAGGCGAACGCGGCGCCCCGTATCGGGCAGGGGCGGGGCGCAAACTCCATAAGCTCGGCTTACTTTCGCCCAATCTGCTTGTATCATGTCGGCAACGGGTCCTTGGGACCACGCTCGGGGTCGGCATGCATCTTGCTCTGTTTTTCCTGATCAATCTCGCGGTGGCCGCCGGAATCGGCGCGATGGCCTACCTGCAGGGATTTGGCGGCTGGGGCATCGCGCTTCGGGTTCTGGGCACGCTCGTGATCCTGCAGGCCGTTTACGCACTCTGGGTCCTCGCGGTTTCCGTCCTGTCGCGCCGTCGTGACGATGCCAAGGCCGCGCCGCGCGATGGCTCCGGCCTCGGACGGCCGGTGCAGAAAAAGGCGCCGCACTCGGTCCAATAGCGGCTTCCGGACGTCTCTCGCCCGGCAGCGTTCAGCCCCTCTCCCCGATCGAAACGCCTATCCCGACCGGACCACCGGCCAGGGCAGCGCCGCGATGAGCGCGCTCTCAGGCGCGCTCCAGCCATCGGGCGGCGGGCACAGGTCGGCGCTGAGCCAGCCCGGAACATATCCGAGCGCGGTCAGCGCGGGCCGGCCGATCGCCGTCAGTCGGACGTCGCCTTCGCCGGTCAATGCCGCCAGCCGTGCCGCGCGGGGGGCGTCCCAGCCTTCGGGCGAAGACGGCACCTCGAACACCGCCTCGCGCGGCGTCGAGGCCGCGATGTCCGCCGCTGTCGCCAGAACCAGCCTGTGCGGCCCCGAGCGCGCAGGCGGCCGCGCGATCCGCCGTGCCATCCCCTCGCGCGCTGCGCGGGCAAGCGGGAGCGCGAGGGGGGGACGCGCGAGAAGCCGCCGCGCGGCGCCGAGGGGCCTGCCGGCCTTGATCTCGGTGACGAGCGCGGCGAAGGCGGAGGCGTGGTCCAATCGCCTGCGCCAGGTCCCGAGGGCCGGACCGAGCGCGGCCTCCGCCCCGGGCATCTCCGCCAGAAGGGCCTCCAGACCGCGTTCCATTCCGGCGATCGCGTCAGGCCCGAGCCGGTGCGAGGTCGAGGCGCCGTGGCGGCGGTAGAGGTACCAGGGACGGGGCAGGACCGCGATCCGCACCCCCCTGAGTGCCACCCGCATCAGCAGGTTGAGGTCTTCGCCGATCGGCATGTCCGTGCGGTATCGCAGCCCCCCGAGCGCCTCGCGTCGAAACAGCGGCTTGAGGTAGCCCACGGGCACGGCGGGCCGGCCGGTCTCGGCCGAGAGAAGCGCGCGGGCGTCGGGGCGCCATGGCGCGCTCAGGCGGAGCGGTCCGAGAAGCGTACGACCGCTTTCCCCCCCGAAAAACACGAGATCGTCGGCCACGACGTCGGCATCGAGGCGCCGGGCGGCGTTCAGCATCCCCGCGATGCGGCCGGGATGGACGAGGTCGTCGGCATCGACGACGCCGATCCAGTCGCCGCGCGCGGCCTCCAGCCCGAGGTTGCGCGCCGCGCCCGGCCCGCCGCTTGCCTGCATGTGCAGCACCCGGACCCTGCCGTCGCGCGCCGCGGCGTCGCGGGCGATCGCCGGGCTCTCGTCGGTCGAGGCATCGTCGCAGAGCAGAAGCTCCAGCGCCGCGTGGCTCTGGGCGAGCACCGACGCGATGGCGTCGGGCAGGTGCCGCGCCCCGCCGTGGAACGCCATGATGATGGATACGAGGGGCTGTGCGGGCGGCATCGGCTGTCTGCGTCGCTCCAACGGCACCGGACGCCGGGCGACCGCGCCCCGCGCCGGACTACGCCGCCACCCGGGGGCGAGCCTAGGCCGCCCTGCCATTGCCACGCGAGTCTTTTCTGCGCTGCGGCAGCGCCGGCGGCAAAGTCCCGCCAAGTCGTCCACGCGGGGGCGCCGTGCCTCGCAATTGCCGCATTCGCGCGGGCAGGGTCGGGCGGTGTGCGACCGCAGCAAGAGGTCATAGACCATGCTCCATCCCGGGCTGCGCCTGGCCCTTGCCGCCCTGTTCGCGCTGTCGTGCCCGGCAGCGGCGGGCGAGGCCTTTTTCGAGGATTTCGCACGCCTCGACGAAGGGCGCTGGATGGTCTCGGACGGATGGACCAATGGCGACTGGATGAATTGCGGCTGGTCTCGGGAGGCGGTCGCGGTCGCGGACGGCATCCTGACTTTGCGGATCGAGCAGTCACACGATACGGCGGGAGCGATCCTCTGCGGCGAGATCCAGAGCCTCGGGCAATTCGGCCATGGCACCTACGAGGTGCGCATGCGAAGCCCGGCGGGTTCGGGCCTCAACGCCGCCTTTTTCACCTATATCGGCCCCGTGCACGGGCGCGCCCATCACGAGGTCGACGTCGAGATCCTGCTGCGCGACCCGTCGCGCGCGACCTTCAACACCTTCGTGGAGGGGCGCGAGCTCAATGGTGGCCGCGCCGCGCTGGCGGGACCGGGCGACGAGGGTTTTCACACCTACGCCTTCACCTGGACGCCGGAGGGGATCACCTGGTTCGTGGACGGGGTCGCGGCGCACCGGACGGCGCCGGGAACCGCGCTGCCCGAGGCCCCGCAGAAGATCTACGCAAGCCTCTGGAGCAGCGACAGTTTCCCCGACTGGATGGGGCCCTTCGATGCCTCGGCGCTGCCCGCGGTCCTCGACATCGACTGGATCGCGTTCACGCCGCTCGGTCAGTCTTGCGCCTTCCCGGCCTCGATCCTTTGCGGGGCCGGGCGATGACGGTGCGGACCGAAGCCTTCGGCCGTTTCAGCGGGCGCTTGCCCGATGCCGACCGGTTCCTCGCCAGCGCGGCGCTTGCCGCGATCGTGGCCGAGCCGCTGGTCGGCACGCTTGCGGCGCTGGCTTTCCTCGCGGCGGGCATGGCCATGATGGCGCTGCGCCCGGCGGCCTCGTTGGTCGACCTCGCCGACTACCGGTTGCTTCTGTTGCTGCCTGCCTTCTGCCTTGCCAGCACCATCTGGTCCGAGGTCCCCGGTCTGACGCTTCGGGCGGCGATCCAGCTTGCCGCGACCTTCATCGTCGCGATCCTTCTGGCGCGTCGCCTGCCGCCTGGGCGCTTCCTTGCGGTTCTTGGCTGCGTCCTCGGCGTCATTGTCGCGCTCAGCGTCACCACGGGAAACTATCGGGCCGATACTGGCGCCTTGACGGGCTACTACGCGAGCAAGAACGCGATGGCGGCGGCGGCGGCGCTGTTGGCCGTGGTGGCGGCGGGGTTCGCCGGCCGGGCCGGGGCCTCGATGGCGTTCCGGGCGGGCGCGCTTGGGCTGGCCGTTGCCGGGGCGGGCACGGTCGTGCTGGCCCAGTCGATGGGGGCGCTCTTCGCCATGTTCATTGGCCTTGGTGCTTATCCCGCGCTCTGGGCGCTGCGTCGCGTCGGATTGCGCCTGCAGGTCGCGGCGAGCGTCTTTCTCGCCCTGGCGCTGGCCTATGTCAGTGTCGTGCTCGCGGCGAACATCGATGCGGTCTCGGCCTTCGTGCTCGATCTCACGGGCAAGGACATCACCCTGACCGGTCGCACCGACCTGTGGCGCGTCGCGATGGAGGAAATCGCGGAACGGCCGCTTCTGGGCAGCGGGTTCCAGGCCTTCTGGCATCAGGGGAACCCGGTCGCCATCCAGCTTTGGGCGATGTTCGGCATCGAAAGCCGGTCGGGCTTCCACTTCCACAACACCTATCTCTCGAACGCGGTCGAGATCGGTATCCTGGGCGTGGCGATCCAGTCGGCGATCCTGCTGTCCATCGGCCTTTCCACACTGCGCCTTGCGCTTTCGACGCGCGAGCACCTGTCGGCGATCCTGTTCGCCTGCGCCATCATGATCCTGTCGGTCACCCCGCTCGAGGTGCCGGTCTTCTTCCAGTTCAACCTGCACACGCTGCTGATGGTGGCGGCTCTGGTCTATGCGCGCGACGGGCTCTGGGCCGGCAGGAGGTAGCGCGGCGCGGGCGGCGGAGCGGGGCGACGCAAGGCAAGCTTGTCGCGCAGGACACCGCGCGCGATGGGGCCAAGGTTCGAGGGCGGAGCAATCGCAAGGGCCAGCGCCGCGCCGAGGCCGGCCTCGGCCTTGCGGTCGAGGAACTGCCGCAGCACGAGCCGCGCGCGCACCTGCGCTGCGAGCCGCTCCAGCGCGGGGCGCGCCGCGTGATGGCCGGAGACCAATCCCACGTGCTTCGAGGCGGCGGCGGCCAGCGCCTCGAGATCCGCCGTCGCGTGCCGCCCGCTGAGCGAGCCCTCGCGGACCCGCGCCGCATAGCCCGGCCGGTGGGAGACGAGAAACCTTGCGCCATGAACGAGTGCGCGCACGTAGAGGTCGTAGTCTTCCCCCAGCCGCATCCCCGCGTCGTAATGAAGGCCGTGTTTTTTGAGGAACTCCCGCCGGATCAGGGGTTTGAGAAAACCCAGCTCACCGCGCGCCTGTCCTTTTCCTTGCAGGTTTCCGGCCACGAAACCCGCGAGGTCGAGCGCGCTGAGCCCGTCGAGATCGGCGGATGCCGCATCGGCGGCCAACTCGAAACTGTCTTCGGGCAGAAACAGGATGTTGTCCGCGATGAGGTCCCAGCCATCGCGCGCCATGAGCCGCGACAGCCGCCCCGGCAGGAACACGTCATCGGCATCGAGAACCGCGATCACGGGTGCGCGTGTCGCCCCGAGCGCGAGGTTCCGCGCCGCCGCGGGGCCGAGGTTCCGGTCGGGCCGTAATACCTTCAGCCGCGTATCGCCCCGTGCGGCGAGTTCCGCAGCGGCCCCGGTCTGGTCGTGCGAAGCGTCATCGACCACGATGACCTCCGCTGCCTGGGGCTCGGCCAGGGCCGAGGCGACGGCGTCGCCGATTGTCGTGGCGGCATCCCGCGCGGCGATGAGGACGGCCACGGGGCGTAGTGCGAAGTCTGTTTCTCTTTCGTGACCAATCATGGCGCTTCCACCCTGTTCACCCGGTTTTGGAAACCGGGCGATTCGCGCCCCCGTTGATATTGCGGAATTCCCGCCCTGCCGCGCATATTATTCGCAGGGAGCTCCTTGTAATTCCGAGAAATGACCAACCTTTGCGCACCCGGTGGGCAGCCATCGGCGGTAAATGGCCAATTCCGGAAACCAGCGCCCGTAATTTCCGTTGGCATATGAGAAACCGTTGGCGCGCCGGGCCGGAATCCCGGAGAATGGGACCGGGGGCGGAAAGGACGCCATGAACATCAGCGCGGGTCTTTCGACGCCTGCGCGATCCAGCGATGGGGAGGTCTCCGACCGGCCTCTTCGGATCGCATTCGCCGGTGGAAACGGCTACCCGCCCGAGGATAGCGGCGGGGTTCAGAGCAGCACGGATGACCTTGCCCGGCGTCTCGTGGCGGCGGGGCACACGCCCCTCGTTCTGGTGCCGCTTTACGGCAAGGGCGCCTTCGGGATGCGCGCGCGGATGAAGCTCAGGATGACGGGTGGCCCACTCGTCACCGACATGCGCGCGGGATACCGCGTGTTCCGCGCGTGGTCGCCGGAGGATGCCGTGTCCGCCTTCGCCGCGCGCACCCGCCCGGACATCGCGGTCGTGCAGTGCCACGGCAGCGTACCGCTCGCCCGGACCTTTCGCGCGGCGGGCGTTCCCGTGGTGCTCTACCTGCGCAATGTCGAATTCGACGAGCTTGGCGGCGACCCCGCGACGGCTGGCGCCAGTGCCTTCATCGCGAATTCCCGTTTCACGGCAGGGGTCTACCGGGACCGTTTCGGCATCGAGGCGCAGGTGATCCCGCCGACGATCGACCCCGCCCGCCTTGCCGTGGACCCCGATCACGGCGCCGTGGTGTTCATCAATCCCGTGGCCGACAAGGGGCTCGACCTGGCGCTTGCCATCGCCGCGCTCTGTCCCGAGATCCCGTTTCTCTTCGTCGAAAGCTGGCGGCTGTCGCAGGACGCGCTCGAGGCGCTGTGCGCCCGGATCGCGCTTTTGCCGAACGTGACCTTCGAACGGCGCAAGTCCGATGTGCGCGAGGTGTATGGCCGCGCGCGCGTGGTGCTTGCGCCGAGCCAATGGGCCGAGGCATGGGGGCGCGTCGCCTCGGAGGCACAGGTGAGCGGTCTGCCGGTGCTGGGATCGGATCGCGGCGGCCTGCCCGAGGCGATCGGGCCGGGCGGCGTGGTCCTGCCCGCCGATGCGCCGGCCGAGATCTGGGCCGACGCGCTTCGGCGGATCTGGTCCGATCCTGTCCATCGCGCGACGCTGTCGGCGGCGGCGCGGTCGCATGCCGCCAGTCCCGGCATGGATGCGGGTCGCCAGTTCGCGACCTTTCTCGGCATCCTGCGGACTGCCCTTGCCGGGAAGGATGCCGCTCGATGACCGCGCCCTTGCATCGTGTGGCCGTGGTAATCCCGTATTTCCAGAGGGATAGCGGCATCCTTTGCCGCGCGCTCGACGGCGTGGCCGCGCAGGAATTGCCGCCCGGCGTCACGCTCCGCGTCATCGTCGTGGACGATGCCTCGCCCCGGCCGGCCGCTTCGGAACTGGCGTCGCGGGCCAATGGCGCCCCCCTCGACATCGTGCTGATCGAACAGGAGAACGGCGGACCCGGCGGGGCGCGGAACGCCGCGCTCGACCGGATCGTGGCGGAAGGCGCCGCGGATGTCGTGGCCTTCCTCGATTCCGATGACATCTGGGGTCCACGCCACGTCGCCGATGCGCTCACGGCACTCGAAAAAGGCTATGACTTCTACTGCTGCGACAACACGAGGCCGGGCGACTACCCGCTTTTTTCCGAGCATGTGCAGGTGCTTGCCCGGGGTGGTGCCGGTCTTGCCGCGCGCTCCGTGCTGATCGACCACGAGGGGCCGGTACGTGGATTTCCGCCGCAGGAGCTTTGCGACGACATCGCGGTTAGCTACCTCAGCCATACCTCCACCGTGGTCGTCCGCGCGGCTGCCATCGGTGGGATCCGTTTCGATCCCGACCTCAGGACCGCGGGCGAGGACCGGATGTTCTGGCTTATGCTCGCGCTGTCGGGGGTGCGGATCGCGGTGTCCTGGCGCTGCAATGTGACCTGTGGCGAAGGGGTGAACCTGTTCTTTTCGGCACATGACTGGAATTCCCCCGAGACGGTCGAACGTTTCGGATGTGAATTGCTGTTCGCCGAGAAACTCATTCGTCAACAGGACCTGTCGCAAGCGCGCCGGGAATATGCCCTGGCGCGCGCCACGAGATCCCGCCGCGCCTATGCGTTTCTTTTCCTCAGGATGCTGCTGAAACGGCGCAAGCCACCGCTTGGCATGTTCCGCAGCCTTCTGTCCTTCGACCCGCTTCTGCCGTTGCGGATGCCGCCCCTTTTCCTGCGCGTCCTGCTCGACCGGCGCCCGGCCGGGGACAAGCTCTAGGCGCTCTGGCGCGCGCCGCGCGTCCGGACGAACCGGTCGAGCGCGGCACGGCTGCGTTCGGTCGCCTCGGCGATCGCCGCGTCATCGCTCAGGTGCCTGGGGGCATCCGCCACAAGCTGCCTCAGCCGCCGCGCGGCCCCGGCCCTGAGCGCGCGGTTCACCGGACCGAGAAGCGGGGCCTGCGCCAGCCGGGCCGAGCGCGCGCCTTTCCCGTCGAGGCCGGTGGCAAGCACGTAGGCCTCGCGCAGGTTCGAGGGCGGCAGCGCGCCGCGCCTGAGCGTGATCCCGAGCGACGCGGCCCAGTCCTCCCACTTCATGCGGTGGCTGGCGTGCAATGGCAGGACCGGCACCCAGGGCGTGCGCAGGGTATCGGCGACGATGGCCGCATGCATCGCCTCGGCGATGACGAGATCGGCCCCCCGGATCGCGGCGAGGATGGCGGCAACGGGGCCGCGCGGATCGAGGTAGGTGATCCCGGCCCGCGCACAGACCGCCGCCCAGTCACCGCGAACGGCGCTCTCGAAATGGGGCATGAAGGCGACGCCGATCCCGGTTGCCGGTGGGGGCAGCGGCACCTCGCGCAGGAGGATCGCGGCGTCGCAGATCGCCAGCCGCGCATCGAGCCCCAGTTTCCCGGCGGTCAGCGGCCCGCGCAGCCACAGGACGTTCCACGTTCCGTCCGCCATGTCCGGGGCCGCCGAATAGCCGCCATAGCCCGAGCCCGCGACGTGTTTCATCCCGCTTCCCGGATACCGCCGCAGGATCGAGCCCGCGCCGAGGAAAAGCTCGGTCTCGTCCTCGTCGAGGAACCCCACCGGCAAGAGGTGGTCCCAGAGGATCGCGTTGACCTCGTCGCCGAAATTGGGCGGGTCGTGGCGGAAATACGTAAGCTTCACGGGGCATCCTTCCGGTGGCGGATGAGGGACAGGGCCTCGCGGATCTCCCCGCGGGCGAGCAGCGCGAGGACCGTCCCATAGGCGGCCGCACCCGAGGCGACCTGTAGCGCGAGGCATGCGCCGTCCGGCAGGTCCGCCGTCCCCGCCAGAAGCACGGCGGGCACCATGGCGAGCGTCGCCAGCGCCGGCGCCCGCAGGCTGTGGAAGTAGTCGCCCCATCCCAGCCCGAGCATGGCGCGGGCCTTCGCCGCCGAGAACGGCCACAAGAGATAGGCGCGCACCGCCAGCGCCGCCATGATCCAGTGGAGGCCGAATGGATGAAGCGCCACGATGATGAGCAGCGTCGAAAGCTGCACAACGGCCTGGTACCAGAACCACCAGTCGGGGCGCCCGGCGTTCCGGATCAGCGCCGACTGCACGATGCCGATGCCGGCCAGAAGCCCCATGACGGCGAAGCACTGGAGGGGAAAGACGGCCCCGGCCCATTGCGGCCCGAAGACCAGCGGGACGGCATCCGGCGCGACCAGCGCGAGCCCGGAAAACAGCGGAAAGGCGAGACCCGCCGAGGCGAGGCTCGCCATGTGAAAGGCCTGCCGGCGCTTGGCGGGCTCCGCCTGAAGGCTCGCCATCAGGACGTTGGCCACGGGACCGAAGGCACCGGCGGTCAGATCGGTCAGCATCGCGAAGAGGCGCCGGGCGAAGAAAAACAGGCCGAGGACCGGCGCGCCGAGAAAGAGGCCGAGCGCGAACTGGTCGAGCCGCGCCTGGTTCAGGACCCGGCTGCCCATCGCGTAGAGGCCGAAGAACCGAAGCTCGGCCAGCGCGCCCGTCCGGACCCGCAGCCCCGGACGCCAGCGGGCGGCCCATGCGGTGACGACAAGCGCCACGACGGCATTGACGAGTTGCGACACGACAAGCGCCCAGAGCGCATAGCCTTCGAGCACGAGCCAGATGCACACGACCGCGCCGACGCCGTTGGCCAGCGCCGAGCGAAGGGCGGTATACCGGAACTGCATCCGTCGTGCGACCAGCGCCGTGGGCACGGCGGCGGCGGCATCGAGCGGGATGCGCAGCGCCAGAACGGGCAGGATGTCCGACAGGATCGCCGTGCCGGTCCAGTCCGCGATTGCGGGGGCCGCGAAGGCGAGCGCGGCGAAAAGCGCCACGCCGACCGCCATTACCGTCCAGAAGACGCTGTCGAGGTGGTCTGGCCGCAGCTCCGCGCGCTGTATGACCGCCTCGCCGAAGGCCACGGGCACCAGCATCGAGACCATGGCGACGATCGCGACGGCGAGGGCCACGGCGCCGAAATCGGCCGGCGTCAGCAGGCGCGAGGTCACGAGGAACACGCCGAGCGCAAGCGCCGAGGCGACCGCGACGGTGGCGAGGTTCCACGCCACACCGGTGACCGACGCGCGGGTGCGCTTCGTCGTCAGATGCGCGAGGCCGCCGGCCTCGGGCGCGGGATGAAGGGCGGAGGACATGCGCGCGGGCTCAGCAGGAGCCGCGCGCCCCGAGGACGGCCGGCACCGTGCGCGCAAGGATCGCCGCGTCCCCGGCAAGGCTCCAGTCCGTGACGTAGCGGCTGTCGAGGTCGACGCGCGCCTCGTAGGTCGTGTCGCTGCGCCCGCTGATCTGCCAAAGGCCGGTGATCCCGGGACGGGCCGACAGGTAGAGCGCCGAGGCCGACCCGTAGCGCGCCAGTTCGGCCGCGACGACGGGGCGGGGGCCGACGAGGCTCATCTCCCCGCGGATCACGTTCAGAAGCTGGGGAAGCTCGTCGATGCTGTATTCCCGCAGGACGCGCCCGATCCGGGTGATCCGGGGATCGTGGCGCAGCTTGCGCGTCGCCGCCCATTCGGCGGCAAGCGCCGGGTCGCCCGCGAGAACCTCGCGCAGGACCGTGTCGGCGTCGGTCCGCATCGTGCGGAACTTCAGACAACGGAATGTGCGCCCGCCCAGCCCGATACGCTCGTGTCCGTAGAAGACCGGCCCTGAACCCGAGGCGCGGATCATCAACGCGACGAACAGCATGAGAGGAGCAAGCGCCGCCAGCGCGATGCCGGCGAGCACGATGTCGGAGATGCGCTTGGCGATCCCTCCGACGGCTTCGGTCTCGTCGATGACGACCGGTGTCTTGCCCGCCTGGGGCCCGGACACGGCGAGCGGTTCTCTGTTCTTGACGAAACCGCCCTGTTCTAGAAGCGACATGGCCCAATCCTCCGATGGGCCCCCACCGCTGACAGTATTGGCGAATGGCGTTTCGCATTTGCAGCGAAATTTCCGTGACAGAGGTTGCCGCGGCGTGGTTTCGCCGGTCGCGGTGTCCGGTTCGGCGGCTTTTGCCCATCATCATGGCGGCGGCTTTGGTGCGAGGAATCAGCATATGGCGGTGTCGGCGCATGAAGCCCCTAGATGTGGGAATTTCGACGAGTGCGGCGGCATTCCGCCTGCCCGCAGGCTTGGCCACGGAAACGGGCGCCATGCCCGTTTTTTGGGAGATTTCTGAACGGATCTGGCGGTCTCTTTCGGGTCCGCCGCGACTCACTGGGCGGGAATCGCCTCGGCTTCGGACGGCATGGGCAGCACCGGGGAAAGGTGGCCGGCAAGCTCCTCCGGGGTCAGGCGGAAGTCCGAGGCGGGCCTGCCGAGAAGCGCGGCAGAGGCCATCGCCAGCGCGTCCGCGTCGAGCCGCATCAGCAGGTCCGCCAGCGCTTCGGCCGTCGGGGCCTCGACCGCGAAGCCGAGCCCGCCTTCCGTGATCCGCCGCCCCGTCTCGGTTCCGGCCAGCGCGATCGAGGGGCAGCCGAAGTAGCTCGCCTCGTAGATCCGGTTGGGCAGGAGCCAGTCGCTGTTGGCGCCGGCCTGCCAGAGGTCCTGCGCCCAGACGGCGTCGCACCCCGCATAGACCGTCGCCAGATCGCCCGGATAACGATAGGGCCCGGCGTGGCGCATGTTCGGCCGTGCGGCCAGCGCTTCGGCGAAACCGGGCACGGCGTGGTCGTGCACGATGCCGTGGCAGACGATCTCGACCCGGTCTCCGAGCCTGTCGGCCACACCCGCGAGGATCTCCAGGCTTCGCGCGCAGCGAAGCGTTCCCACCCAGCCAAGGCGTATCGGCGCGCCTGGCGCACGGCGACGAGGGGATTGCGGACGGGGCAGGGCGGTGGCCGCGACCCAGAGCTTGTTCTCGATCAGGGCGACCGGGGTCGAATTGCCCTGCACCGGGTCGAAGTAGGCGCGCAGGAAGCCGGGCGAGGACACGATCAGGAGGGCGCACCGCTTCAGCACGAAACGCTCGACCCATCGCATCGCCGCCCCGAGCGCGTCGCCGCGCGTGAAGAGACCGTGGATGTCGAGGCATTCGTAGACGAGGCGCACCTCGCGCGCGCCCGTCAGCCGCCGCATCGCCACGGCGAGAAGCGCCATGTCGATGTTGCGCGCGATCCAGACGTCGCTTGCCGTCAGCCGGGACCGGTGCCGCCAGAGCGTCCCGAGCGCGCGCGCCATCCGCCCCAATCGCAGCAGGTAGCGCCGGTTGCTCGATCGGCCGAGCGGCAGATCGGGCCAGTCGGGCGCGAAGCCGCTGTTCATGTTCTCGCGCCGGAACGAGACGGACGAGACCTCGTGGCCGAGCGCGCGAAGGCTCTCGATCCGGCGGATCTGCGCCGCTTCGGCGATATCGAAGGCGAAGAAAACGACCCGGGACATGCGCAAGTACCTCGCGATGCCCCCAACCCGACCCCATGAGGCGCAGAGGCCCCGGAAGGGTGCAAGCCCTTTCGCGCCGGGGCGCGCCCGGCGGTGGCCCTCCGCTCACCGGCGGGTCGCGACCGCGCTGCCCTCAGCCCGCGTCGCGGCGCATCGACAGGTTGTAGGGCGTGAAGATCTGCACGTCGCTCGATCCATCGACGCCCGGAACGTCCTGTGCGCCATCGCCCGTCAACATGGCCGCGTAGAGGGTGCGCATGTCGGCCTCGAGGTCGTGGTGCAGCACGAAGGTGATGGCCCCCTCCGCGAGGAGCCTGCGGTTTTCGCGGTCCAGATCATGGGCGATGAACACGACAGGCCCGTGACCCTGACGCGCCAGCGCCCCGAGGATCGCCGCGTTACCGCCGCCCATGGAGTAGACCGCCGAGATCGGCCCCGCCCCCGAAAGCGCACCCGCCAACTCGCGAGTCGTTGTCGCCGCGACGCCTGCGCCGCCCGCCATGTCGATCGTCGCGAGGTCGGGCCTGAGCCGCGCGAGGACTTCGCGGAACGCGCGGTGCCGATCGGCCTCGCCGGTGAAACTGTCCTGGCTCCGGGAGGTCAGGACCGCGCCGGCCCCGCGCGGCAGGGCATGGGCCAGCAGGAACGCGGCCGTGCGCCCGGCCTGCGCATTGTCGAGGCCGAAATATCCCCGGCGGTCCGTCCCCGGCAGGTCGGTCACGAGGGTGAAGACGGGGATGCGCGCCTGCACCAGACGCGCCACCGCCTCACGCACCGCCGGAGTATCGCGCGCCTTCAGGCAGACGCCGTGACTGCCGCGTTTGCGGATCCGGTCGAGGATGGCGACGATCTCCGCTTCGCCCATGATCTCGCGGAAGGTGAAGCGCAGGCGGATCACGGCGCCTGCGACCGCCCCGAGCGCGGCCTCGGCGGCCCGCCGGATCTCGTCGGTGAACCGGGCCGGGGCCTCGGCCACGACGTCTAGAAACACGCGCCGCCCCCGGGCGGCGAGCTGCGCCTCCTGCGCCTCCAGCTCTCCGATCGCCGCGGCCACGCGGTTGCGTGTCTGGGGGCTGACATGGGGGCGGCCGTTCAGGACCCGGTCCACGGTCGCCGTGCCGAGGCCCGCCTGCCGGGCGATTTCCTTGATCGGGAAGCGATGCGTCATTGATGTATTCTTGATGTGTTTGTGCGGCCCGGGCAAGGCCGAGGCCGGTTAACGTTCGAGCAACATGGGACAAGGGAGGACACGTGCCATGACCCTCGATTTCACCCCGCCGCCCTCGGGCTTCTACGACGAGGCCGATTGCGACCTCGCGGAATTCGCGGCCCTGACCGGCCGGACGGTCGACCGCGCCGACATCCCGCAGGCCGAGGATGCGCCTGGCAACGTGCCGGTCTACGACATGGCCAAGCTCGCCCCACGGCTGGACGAGGGCGCCACCCGGCGCGCGCTGATGGCCGAATGGGCGCGCATCCTGCGCGAGGGCGCGGGGGTCTTCGTGCTGAAGCGCGCCTGCTCGGATCTCGACGCCATCGATGACGCCACCGCCGCCTACGAGGCCATCATCGCCGCGGAACGCGCCGCCGGCGGGACGGGCGCCGACCACTTCGCGGCGGCGGGCAGCAACGACCGCATCTGGAACTCGCTCCAGAAACTGGCCCTGACGGCGCCCGCCACCTTCGTGCGCTATTTCGCCTGTCCGGCCGTCGATGCGGCCTGCGAGGCATGGCTCGGGCCCAACTACCAGATGACGGCGCAGGTCAACCTCGTCCATCCCGGCGGACAGGCGCAGGAGGCGCATCGAGACTATCACCTCGGTTTCCAGACCGCCGCGATCAGCGCGACCTACCCGGCCCATGTCCACGACCTGTCGCCGCTGATGACGCTTCAGGGCGGCATCGCCCATTGCGACATGCCGGTGGAGGCGGGGCCGACGAAACTCCTGCCGTTCTCGCAGCTCTACCGTCCGGGCTACGCGGCGTGGCGGCGCCCCGATTTCCGCGCGCATTTCGAGGCGCATTTCGTGCAGCTGCCGCTCCGCAAGGGAGACGCGATCTTCTTCAACCCGGCGCTCTTCCATGCCGCCGGCGCGAACTCGAGCGCGGACATACACCGCATGGTCAACCTGCTGCAGGTCTCCTCCGCCTTCGGGCGCGCGATGGAAAGCGTGGATCGCGGCGCGATGTGCCGGGCCGTGTTTCCGGCGCTGCTGGAGGCGGGCTTGCCTGCGGCGGGGCTGGAGGCCGTCCTCGGTGCGACCGCCGAAGGGTATTCCTTCCCGACCAATCTCGACAGCGATCCCCCGGTGGGAGGACTGGCCCCGAAGACGCAGAAGGCGCTCTTGCGTGAGGCCGTGACCGAAGGCTGGGTCCCAGAACATCTCGACAGGGAACTCGCCGCGATGGCTGCGCGGCAAAGGCCTTGAGGGCCGCCGGGCGCTTGCCCGCACCGCGTCGATCTGCAAGGTGGGGGTGCCCGCAGCCGGAAGCCTGACATGCGCCTGATCGACCCCTCCCACCCCTTCTTCCGCCCCGCGTGGCGCCGCTACCTTCTGGTCGCGGCGCCCTTCGCATGGGCCGGGGTCGAGCTGAGCGCCGGCAACACCATCTGGGCCTATCTGTTCGCCGCGATCGGAGGTTATCTCGCCTGGCACCTCGTCATCACGTGGCGCCAGGAAGGGGAGGACTAGGCGCCGGGCAGGTCGATCGGTCGGCCCGTCTCGCGCGAGAGCGTCGCGGCATCGGCGAGGATCTGGGCGCGCAGGCCGTCCTCGATGCCGGGATCGGGCGCGGTGCCGCTCGTCACCGCCTCGACGAAGGCGCGCATCTCGGCGAGATAGGCCGCCCCGTAGCGTTCGAGGAAGAAATGCTGTGCGGGGTCGCGGGCGAACCCCGTTTCGGTCGCAATCTCGACGGTCGTCTCCAGCTGGTTCTCGGCGCGCAGCATGCCCTTCTGCCCATGAACCTCGATCCGCTGGTCATAGCCGTAGGCAGCCCGGCGCGAGTTCGAGATCTGGCAGATCCGCCCCGAGGCGGTGGTCAGGATCACGGCGGCCGTGTCCACGTCGCCGGCTTCCCCGATGGCGGGATCGACGAGCGCCGAGCCCACGGCGTGAAGCCGGATGAATTCCTCGCCCATCAGGAAACGCGCCATGTCGAAATCATGGATCATCATGTCCCGGAACAGGCCGCCCGAGCGCGCGATGTAGGACACCGGCGGCGGCGCGGGATCGCGCGACGTGATGGCCGCGAGCTCCACCGCGCCGATATCGCCCGCCCGGATGCGGGCACGAAGCCGCGCGAAGTTCGGATCGAACCGGCGGTTGAACCCGGTCAGGAACGGCACGCCGGCCTCGCCAACGGCGTCCATGCAGGCGCGGATATTGTCGACCGACATGTCGACGGGCTTCTCGCAGAAGATCGCCTTGCCGGCCTTCGCGGCGCCCATGATCTGGTCGAAATGGCTGTCGGTCGGTGTGCCGATCACGACCGCGTCAATGTCGTCGGCCTGCAGGATCGTGGCCACGTCCCGCACCTCGGCCCCGGTGTCGGCGGCCAGCGCCTCGGCGGCGGCGGGCATCGCGTCGGCGACGGCGGCGACCGTCGCGCCCTCCAGCGCCCTGATCGAACGCGCGTGAACCTGCCCGATCCGCCCGCATCCCAGAAGTCCGATCCTCAGCATCTCATGCCTTTCCGCTAGCGCCGAGCCCACGGATGACCGCCCTTGCGGCCTCCATCACGGGCTGATGTGTCTCTTTCAGGATCGCCACCCGGTCGAAGCGCGCGGGGTCGGCGTTGACGGCCTCGCGCAGCGCGGCCCCGAAGGCCATGCGCAGTTCCGTCCCGATGTTGAACTTGGCGATGCGCGAGCCGGCCGCCAGCGCCGCGCGCTGGGCATAGGGCACGCCCGAGCCGCCGTGAATGACAAGCGGCACCGTTGTCAGCGCTTCGATGGCGCGAATGCGCGCCTCGTCCAGCCCGCCTTCATGATCCGTCTGCAGGTGGACGTTGCCGACACTGATCGCCATGGCGTCCACGCCGCTTTCGCGGGCGAAGATCGCGGCTTCCTCGGGGTCGGTCCCGGCCGAGCCTTCGCCGCCCGAGTAGCCCACGAAGCCGATCTCGCCCTCGCAGGATATGCCCGCCGCGTGCGCCATGTCGGCCACCTGAGCCGTTTCCTCGATGTTCTGGGCAAGCGGCTTGCGCGAGCCGTCGAACATCAGCGACGTGAAGCCGGCGTCGAGCGCCTCGCGGCACTCGTCGAGCGTGTAGCCATGGTCGAGATGCGCCACGACCGGAACATCGACGCTTTCGGCCAGGTGCCGGAACATCTTGCCCAGGATCGGCAGCGGCGTGTGCGCCCGGCATGACGGGCCAGCCTGCAGGATCACCGGCGCGCGCTCGGCCTCGGCCGCCATCGCGTAAGCGCGCATGTCCTCCCACCCCAGGCATACGAGGCCGGGCACGGCATATCCGTCCCGCAGCGCGGGTTGGAGAACCTCCGAAAGGGTCGCAAGCGTCATTTGAACTTGGCCACCATGTCCATGATCCCGGGGATCGTGTGCAACTGTTCGGCATGGGTGGGCTGGAAATACTGCTTCAGGCTGCGCTGGCTGAGGCCGCCGAGGATGGTGAAGTAGTACATCTCGTAGCCCGGCAGAACGCAGCAGGGGTGATAGCCCTTGTCGATCAGCACGGTGGAGCCGTTGACGACGTGGTAGGCGTCACCCGGCTCGTTATCGACCCGCTGGAGCATCTGCAGGCCGGACCCGTAGTCGGGCCGGAAGCGGAAGTTGTAGCATTCGTCGTGCCGCGTCTCGTCCGGGAGGCGGTCGGTATCATGCTTGTGCGACGGGAACCCCGACCAGCCGCCGGCGCCGACCGTGAACAGCTCGGACACCAGAAGGCGGCCCACCCGGTCGTGATGGGCGGCGCCGAGGATATGCTTGATCTTGCGGTGGGTCTTGGTGTCGTCCGATCCGTACTGCACGAGGTCGAGCTCGTTTGACCGAACCGCGAAGGGCTTGAGCGTCTCGGCGTATTTCGCGCCGGCGATGAAGGTTTCGGTATCGGTCAGCGCGGTGATGCGGCACCCCGTATCGGTCGGCACGTAGACGCCCTCGGGCTCGCCGTCCCAGACATCGACGCCGCGGTTGCCGATGCCGGCGAAGGTTTCGCCGCCCGTCTCGACGGTCACGGTGCCGGTCGCGGGCACGACGCAGGTCTCGTAGCCCGGAACACGGTAGTCGAAATGCTCGCCCGCCTTCAGCTTGACGATGTTGAAATAGGTCAGGGGCACCAGCGGGTCGTTCGTATCGACGATGGGCTGATTGTCGTTGTCGTAGGGGGCGATGTGCATCTTTCGTCCTTTCAGGCCGCGCTCGGGCCGGCATGCGCCCGCAGGAAGGTGTCGAGTTCGGCCCGCGTGGGCATGGCGGGGGCGCAGCCCACCCGTGCCACCACCATCGCGGCGGCGGCCGAGCCCTGCAGGACCGCCTCGCGCACGGGCAGGCCATCGGCCAGTCCCGACACGAAGCCACCCATGAAACTGTCGCCGGCGCCTGTGGGCTTGAGCGCGTCGGTCCGGTAGATGCCGGTCGCGACCTCGCCTTCGGGGGTGATCGTGATCGCGCCCTTCTCGCCCATCTTGTAGACGGCGATCTTCGCGCCTTTGGCCACCAGGTCGCGCGCCTTGTCGAGACCGCGCTCGTAGTCGCCCGCCATGAAGCCGAATTCCACGTCGTTGCCCACGATCACGTCGCACATGGCGCCCGCGCGGGAATAGACCTCGGCCGCGACCTCCGCCGATGGCCAGGAATAGGGGCGGTAGTCGATGTCGAAGATCAGCGGCAAGCCTGCGGCGCGGGCCAGCTCGAAGCCGCGGAAGGCGGCGCTGCGCGAGGGCTCGGCGGCGAAGACGGTGCCGGTGGTGATAAGCGCGTCATAGGCGCCGTAGTCCACCGCCTCGACATCGTCGGTCGTCATCTCGAAATCGGCGGCGCCGTTGCGGTAGATGACCGACTGGTGATCCTCGATCGTGGTTTCGACCACGGCCAGAGAGTTGCGTGCCTCGCCGCCGACGCTGCGCACATGCGCGCGGCCCACGCCGTACTTGTCGAGCTCGTTCAGCGCGAAGCGCCCGATGGCATCGTCCGAGACGCAGGTGACGAGGTCCGCGCTGCCGCCGAGCTTCGTGATCGCCACGCCGATATTGGCCGAGGAGCCGCCGAGACAGGCGAAGAACTGCGTCGCGTGCTCGGTCTTGGTGCCGGGCGGGTCGGGATAGAAGTCCATCCCCGCACGGCCGATGATGATGAAGCGATTGCCCTTCAGTCGCATGTCAGACCCCCTGACGCTGGCGGGCGCGGGTGGCCTCGATCTCGGCGTGCTTCTCGCGCACGCCCGCGCTGTCCGACACCTGCGCCGTGCCGACCTCCCACCATGCGTGGCCTTGGGTCGTCCAGCCCTCGTAGGGGTCGACCTGCATCACGATCACCGTGGTCTTGTCGGCGGCCTTGGCGCGCTTGAACGCCTCGCCGAGTTCCGCGGGGTTGGCGACGGTCACGGCATCGCAGCCCATCGACCGCGCGTGGGCCTCGAAATCCACGGCGAAGGGTTCCGGCACGGTCGGGCAATCCTTGATTAGGTTGTTGAAGCTTTCCTGCCCGGTGTTGTTCTGCAGCTTGTTGATGACTGCGAAGCCGCCGTTGTCGAGCACCAGCACGATCAGCTTCTTTCGCGTCAGGACCGACGAATAGAGGTCGGAGTTCATCATGAGGTAGGACCCGTCGCCGACGAAGACGATGGTGTCCTTGTCGGGTTCCGATTCGCTTTGCGCGATCCGCGCGCCCCAGCCGCCCGCGATCTCGTAGCCCATGCAGGAAAAGCCGAACTCGACGTCGACCGTGCCGATATCCAGTGTTCGCCAGTTGGCGGTAACCTCCGCCGGTAACCCGCCTGCCGCCGTGACGACCCGGTCGCGCTTGTCGCACAGCGCGTTCACCACGCCGATGGCCTGCGCGTAGGAGTTGGGGCGGTTCCCGTGGGCGACGTTGTCGGCGACATAAGCGTCCCACGCCTTGCGCTCGGTCTGCGCGCGGGCCGTCCAGTCGGCCGGCGCCGTGTAGCCGCCCATCGCGGCCCCGAGCGCGGGCAGTGCCAGTTTCGCGTCGCCAACCACCGGCAGCGAAAGGTGCTTCATCGCGTCATGGCGTCCGACGTTCAGGCCGATGAACCGCGCGTCCTTCGCGAAGGCCGTCCATGACCCCGTCGTGAAGTCCTGCAGACGCGTGCCGACGGCGAGGATCACGTCGGCCGCCTCTGCGATGGCGTTGGCGCTATCCGAGCCGGTCACGCCGATCGGGCCGATATTCAGGGCGTGATCCGCCAGCAGGTTCGCCCGCCCCGCGATGGTCTCGACCACGGGGATGGCGTGGGCCTCGGCGAATGCGGTCAGTTCGGCCACCGCGCCGGAATACTGCACCCCGCCGCCTGCAATGATCATCGGGCGTTTCGCCACCGTCAGAAGCGCCGCCGCGTCGGCGATCTCGGCGGCATCGGGGGCCTGCCGCCGGATGCGATGGACGCGGCGGGCGAAGAACTCCTCCGGGTAGTCATATGCCCAGCCCTGCACGTCCTGCGGCAGGCCGAGGAAGGCCGGGCCGCAGTCGGCGGGGTCGAGCATGGTGGCGAGTGCCGCCGGCAGCGACTGGATCACCTGCGCGGGATGGGTGATCCTGTCCCAGTAGCGGGTCACGGCCTTGAAGGCGTCGTTCACGCCGAGCGTGGGGTTCCCGAAATGCTCCAGCTGTTGCAGCACCGGGTCGGGCAGCCGCGTCAGGAACGTGTCGCCACAGAGCATCAGGACCGGCAGGCGGTTCGCATGAGCGAGGGCCGATGCCGTCAGAAGGTTCGCCGTGCCGGGCCCCGCGCTCGCCGTGCAGAACATGAAGCGGCGGCGGAGATGGTATTTCGCGTAGGCCGCGGCGGCGAGGCCCATGCTCTGCTCGTTCTGCCCGCGGTAGAGGGGCAGGGCGTCCTGCACCGGGTAGAGCGCCTCGCCCAGGCAGGGCACGTTGCCATGGCCGAAGATGCCGAAGCCGCCGCCGCAGATGCGCGTCTCGACCCCGTCGATCTCGATGAACTGGTTCACGAGATAGCGCACGATGGCCTGCGCCGTCGTCAGCCGGATGGTTCTGCCAGCAGCCGTCATCTGATCCTCCCCTCGCGCCTCAGACCCTGCCCGGAAATCTTTGCCGGTTGCGAAGCGCCGAGACTCAGGATACGAATTTTGCAACCGGTTGCAACCGGCGTCGTGCGAAGGGGAGGAGCAAGCATGCCCGGCATAGGCATCGGCCTTGTGGGCGGTGGCTACATGGGCAAGGCCCATGCGGTCGCCCTGTCCGCCATCGGCGCGGTTTTCGACACCGCGCTCAGGCCGCGGCTCGAGGTCGTCGCGGCCTCGTCGCCCGCCTCGGCCGAGCGGTATCGCGCGGCCTACGGCTTTGCCCGCGCGGCCGACGACTGGCAGGCGCTGGTGGCCGATCCGTCCGTCGAGGCGGTGGTGATCGCCGCGCCGCAGGTCACGCATCGCGCCATCGCCGAGGCGGCCTTCGCGGCCGGCAAACCCGTTTTCTGCGAAAAGCCGCTGGGCGCCTCGCTCGAGGATGCGCAGGCGATGGTCGCCGCCGCCGAGGCCAGCGGTCTGCCGAACATGATCGGGTTCAACTACGTCCGCACACCGGCTACGCAGTTCGTGCGTCAACTGCTGGCGGAAGGGGCCATCGGGCAGGTCACCTGGTTCCGGGGCGAGCATACCGAGGACTTCCTCGGCGATCCGGACGAGCCCGCCAACTGGCGCTGCCACGGACGGCCCAACGGCTGCATGGGCGATCTCTCGCCGCACATGGTCAACTGCGCGCTGGCCCTGCTGGGGCCGATCGCCGAGGTTTCGGCGCGGGTCGAGACGATCCACCCGACACGGCCCGGGCCGGAGGGGCCCGTCGCGGTCGACAATGACGACCACGGACAGATGATGGTCCGCTTCGCCTCCGGCGTCATGGGGCACCTCTATTTCAGCCGCGCGGCCACGGGCCGCAAGATGGGCTATGCCTACGAGATCCATGGCACGAAGGGCGCGATCCGCTTCGACCAGGAGGATCAGAACGCCGTCTGGCTCTACCGCGCCGAGGGGCCGGAGGCGACACGCGGCTTCACGAAGATCCTGACCGGTCCGGCGCATCCCGACTACCTGCCGTTCTGCCAGGGGCCGGGGCACGGCACCGGCTACCAGGATCAGATCATCATCGAGGCCCGCGATTTTCTGCGCGCCATCGAAACCGGCGAGGCCGTCTGGCCGACGTTCCGCGATGGCCTGGCCGTCGCCCATGTCATCGATACCGCTTTCGCCTCGGCCGAGGATGGCCGCTGGCATCCCGTTACCCAAGTCTGAAAGGGCTCCTTCTCCATGACGATCCGCATCGGCAATGCCCCCTGTTCCTGGGGCGTCGAGTTCGCAAACGATCCGCGCAACCCGCCCTGGCGGCAGGTGCTGAAGCAATGCGCCGAGGCCGGCTATTCCGGCATCGAGCTTGGCCCCGTGGGCTTCATGCCCGAGGACCCCGCGATCCTGGCCGAGGCGCTGGAGGAAAACGGGCTGGAACTGATCGGCGGCGTCGTCTTCCGCGCTTTCCATGACCCCGAGCAGTGGGACGACGTGCTCGATGGCGCGGTCCGGACCTGCAAGGCGCTGACGGCACATGGCGCGCAGCATCTCGTCCTGATCGACTCGATCTCGCCGCGTCGCGCGCCCACCGCCGGGCGCCCGGACGATGCCGAGCAGATGGACGCGGCCGAATGGTCCGCCTTCCGCGACCGGATCGCCCATGTCGCGAAGATGGGGGCCGAGGAGTATGGCCTGACTGTCGGCATCCACGCCCATGCGGCGGGCTTCATGGACTTCGAGCCCGAGCTCGAGCGTCTGCTCGACCAGGTCGACGAGGATATCCTGAAGATCTGCTTCGACACCGGCCACCATTCCTACGCGGGATTCGACCCCGTCGCCTTCATGCGGCGGCACATCGGCCGCATCTCCTACATGCATTTCAAGGATATCGACCCTGCGGTGAAGGCCGACGCGGTCGCAAAGGGCACGGGTTTCTACGACGCCTGCGGCCAGGGCATCTTCTGCAATCTCGGACAGGGCGATGTCGATTTCCCCGCGGTCCGGCAGATCCTTCTCGATCACGGGTTCGAGGGGTGGTGCACGGTCGAGCAGGATTGCGACCCGACGCTGGATGTCTCGCCCGTCGACGACGCGCGGGCGAACCGCGAATACCTGCAAAGCATCGGTTTCTGAAAGGGTTACGCCATGAGGCTCAATTGGGGCATGATCGGTGGCGGCGAAGGCAGCCAGATCGGGCCGGCGCATCGGCTGGGCGCGCAGGCGGACGGCAACTTCGTGCTGGCCGCGGGGGCGCTCGACGTCGATCCCGCGAAGGGCCGCGCCTATGCCGAGCTTCTGGGCGTCGCGCCGGACCGCGCCTACGGCGACTGGCGCGAGATGCTTGAGGGCGAGAAGGGGCGCGCGGACCGCGTGGACCTCGTGACCGTCGCCACGCCGAATTCCACGCATTTCGAGATCACCAGGGCGTTCCTGGAAGCCGGCTTTCACGTTCTTTGCGAAAAGCCGATGACCATGACCGTCGAGGAGGGCGAGGAGATCGTCCGCGTGGCGAAGGCCTCGGGCCGGATCTGCGCGGTGAACTACTGCTATTCCGCCTATCCGATGGTGCGCGAGATGCGCCAGATGGTGCGCACGGGCCAGATCGGCAAGGTTCGGCTCGTGGTCACGAACTTCAGCCACGGGCACCACGGCGACGCGACCGATGCCGACAATCCGCGTGTGCGCTGGCGCTATGACCCGGCGATGGCTGGCATCTCGGGCCAGTTCGCCGATTGCGGCATCCACGCGCTTCACATGGCGAGCTTCATCGTGGGCGACGAGGTCGAGAAGGTCTCGGCCGATTTCGCCTCGACGATCCCGAGCCGGGTGCTGGAGGACGACGCCATGGTCAACTTCCGCATGTCGGGCGGCACGGTCGGCCGGCTCTGGACGTCGTCGGTCGCCATCGGGCGGCAGCACGGGTTCGACATCCAGGTTTTTGGCGAGACCGGCGGCATGCGCTGGGCCTCGGAACAGCCCAACCAGGTGTTCTACACGCCCGTGGGCGGACGCACGCAGATCATGGAGAAGGGCGAGGCGGGCCTGTCGGACGAGGCCGCGCGCCTCAGCCGCGTCGCCATCGCGCATCCCGAGGGCTTCCCGCTGGCGGTCGCCAACATCTACGTCGACCTGGCAGCCGCGATCCGGGGCGATGCGCGCGACGGGTTGCCCACGGCGGAGGACGGTCTGCGCTCGATGGCGGCTGTCCATGCCAGCGTCGCCTCCGCGAAGGCGGATGGCGCCTGGACGGACGCGCGGCCGCCGATGTTCCGCTGAGCCCCGGCGTCAGGGAACCGGGCGCAGCGTCCCGCGCTCGATCACCCGGCAGGGGAAGAGCCGTGTCTCGGGGTGCCGGTCGGGCCGCTCGATCGTGGCGACCACGAGGTCGATGGATGCGCCGATGATCTCGGCGATGGGCTGGCGGATCGTCGTGAGATCGATGTTCTGCCAGCGCGCCATGTCCATGTCGTTGAGCCCGATGATCCCGATATCCTCGGGGCAACGCAGTCCGGCCTCTTCGATCGCCGAGAGCGCGCCGATCGACAGGACGTCGTCGCCACAGAAATAGGCCTCGGCGGGATCGGCCATCAGCAGCTTCGTCATCTCGACACGGCCCGCATCGAAGGAATAGGTCGAGGCATAGCTCATCGACGCCTCGATCTCGGGGTGTTCCCGGAGCGCGGCGAAAAATCCCAGCGCACGGTCCTGGGTGGAGGTCGCCGTCTCGGGGCCGCCCAGAAACGCCACCCGTGTATAGCCGCGTGCGATCAGCGCCTCGGCCGCCATGCGCCCGCAGGCCACGTTGTCGATGCCGACGACATGGACATTCGGCGAGGTCGAGAAGCGGCCGAAGGAATGCACCACCGGCACGCCCGCCTCCTTGAAGGCCTCCGCGAAGCTGGGGGGCAGGGTGGAGGAGGCGACGATCACGCCGTCGACCGAATACTGACGCAGCATTCGGACCGAGTTCGCGGGATCGGTTTCATTGCTTAGATTGACGAGGAGCGGCCGCAGCCCGCGGTCCTGCAGTCCGCGCGTGAACAGGTCGAACACCTCGAGAAACAGCGGGTTGTGGAAGTTGTTGGATACGAGGCCGATGAGCTTCGTGCGGCCCGTGGTGAGCGAGGAGGCCAGCGCGTTCGGACTGTAACCCAGTTCGATCGCCGCCTTTTCCACCTTGGCGCGGGTCTTGGCCGAGACCGAGGCCCCCTCGGTGAAGGTGCGTGAGACCGCCGAGCGGGACACACCCGCACGCTTTGCCACGTCCCTCAACGTAACTGCCATCCGTCGTCCGCCATCGCTTCCACTCGCCCGTTTTATACACGCAAAGCGCGAGCGCGATAGCCCTTGGGGCGGGCAAATTTGCAACCGGTTGCAAAACGTTCGATTCGCGGCTAGGGTTTCGCAAGGGCGTGGCGGACATCGACCGGATGCGCCCATGACATGTTTGGGAGGACATCATGAACGCATTCCTGAAGACGATGGCGGTCACGGCGGTGGCGGCCACGGCGCTGCTCGGCGCGACCTCGGCCCAGGCCGATGGCGAGCGCTACGTGCTCGTCAGCCACGCACCCGACAGCGACAGCTGGTGGAACACCATCAAGAACGGCCTCGCGCTCGCCGGCGAGCAGATGGGCGTGACGGTTGAATACCGCAATCCGCCGACGGGCGACCTTGCCGACATGGCGCGCATCATCGAGCAGGCCGCGGCCTCGGGCCCGGATGGCATCATCACCACGCTGGCCGATCCCGACGTCCTGTCCGGCCCGATCCGTGCCGCCGTCGACAGCGGCATCGACGTGATCATCATCAACTCCGGCACGCCCGAACAGGCGCGCGAGGTGGGTGCCCTGATGTACGTGGGTCAGCCCGAATACGACGCGGGCTACGCCGCGGGTCTGCGCGCGGCCGGTGACGGCGTCTCGAGCTTCCTGTGCGTGAACCACTACATCTCCTCCCCGTCCTCGACGGAGCGCTGCCAGGGCTTCGCCGACGGCCTCGGCGTCGATCTGGGCAACCAGATGATCGACAGCGGTCAGGACCCGAGCGAGATCCAGAACCGTGTCATGGCCTACCTGAACGCCAACCCCGACACCGATGCGGTGCTGACGCTGGGCCCGACCTCGGCCGACCCGACGATCCTGGCGCTGGAGCAGATGGGTCTCGCCGGCGACATCTACTTCGGCACCTTCGACCTGGGCGACAACATCGTGCAGGCGATCCGCGACGGCGTCATCCAGTGGGGCATCGACCAGCAGCCCTACCTGCAGGCCTACCTGCCGGTCGTGGTGATGACCAACTACCACCGTTTCGGCGTCCTGCCGGGCAACAACATCAACTCCGGCCCCGGCTTCGTGACCGCCGACGGCCTCGAGATGGTCGAGCAGTTCGCGGGCGAGTACCGCTGAGCCGACAAGGGCGGGCGCCCAGGGCGCCCGCCCGCTTCCGTCGCACATTCATGGGGAGGGGAGAGCCATGTCCGATGCAGGGCAGGGAGCGGGCGCCGTCCCGGCGAAGGACGAGCGCGTCAAGGAAATCTCGGGTCTGAGAAAGGCGCTGATCCGGCCAGAGCTGGGCGCCATCGTCGGGACCATCGCCGTATTCATATTCTTCTTCGCCTTCGCGGCCGACAGCGGCATGTTCAACGCGCAGGGCATCCTGAACTGGTCGACCGTTTCGGCGCAGTTCATGATCATCGCGGTCGGCGCCTGCATGCTGATGATCGCGGGCGAGTTCGACCTCAGCGTGGGTTCAATGATCGGCTTTGCCGGCATGTCGATCGCGCTCGTCTCGGTCACGCTGCAATGGCCGGTCTGGATCGCGATCCTGCTGACCTTCGCCCTGTGCATCGCAATCGGCGCGCTCAACGGCTTCATCGTGGTGCGCACCGGGCTGCCGAGCTTCATCGTGACGCTCGCGTTCCTCTTCATCCTTCGCGGCTTCACCATCTTCTTCCCGCAACTCATCGAGCGTCAGACGATCATCGGCGGCATCGACGACGCGGCCGAAGGCGACTGGCTTGCGCCCGTGTTCGGCGGCAAGGTGGGCGGCTGGATCTTCGACTGGCTTGGCTCCATCGGCGCGATCGGCGTGTTCGAGCGCGGCACGCGGGCGGGCGAGCCGATCGTCGATGGCATCCCCATGCTGATCATCTGGGCGCTTGCCCTCGTGGCGGTGGCCCACGTGATCCTCACACGCACTCAATTCGGCAACTGGGTATTCGCAGCAGGCGGTGACGCACAGGCCGCGCGCTACGTCGGCGTGCCCGTGAATCGCGTCAAGATCCTGATGTTCATGTTCACCGCCTTCTGCGCCTGCGTCTTCGCGACCTGCCAGGTGATGGAGTTCGGCTCGGCCGGCGCCGACCGGGGTCTTCTGAAGGAATTCGAGGCCATCATCGCGGTGGTGATCGGGGGCGCGCTCCTGACCGGGGGATACGGATCGGTCATCGGTGCGGCGCTCGGGGCGCTGATCTTCGGGGTCGTGCAGCAGGGGCTGTTCTTCGCCGGGGTGGAATCGAGCCTCTTCCGGGTGTTCCTCGGGGTGATCCTGCTCTTCGCGGTGATCCTGAATACCTACATCCGTCGCATCATCACGGGGGAGAGGTGAGATGACCGCATTCGACCACGATCCCATCGTCGAGATGAAGGACATCGAGAAGCACTTCGGCCCGGTCATCGCGCTGAATGGCGTCAGCTTCGATGTCCGTCCCGGCGAATGCCACTGCCTTCTGGGCGACAACGGCGCGGGCAAGTCGACCTTCATCAAGACGATGTCGGGGGTGCACAAGCCCACCAAGGGGGAAATCCTGTTCGAGGGGAAGCGAATGGATTTCGCCAGCCCCCGCGATGCGATGGAGGCCGGGATCGCCACGGTCTACCAGGACCTCGCCATGATCCCTCTGATGAGCGTGACCCGGAACTTCTGGATGGGGCGCGAGCCCGTCCGCCGTGTCGGCCCGATCAAGTTCATGGACTTCAAGACCGCCAACGAGGTGACGATGGAGGAGATGCGCAAGATGGGCATCAACCTCCGCTCGCCCGACCAGGCGGTCGGCACGCTTTCGGGCGGTGAGCGTCAGACGGTGGCCATCGCGCGGGCGGTCTATTTCGGGGCCAAGGTGCTGATCCTGGACGAGCCGACCTCGGCGCTGGGCGTCCGGCAGACGGCGAACGTGCTGGCGACGATCGACAAGGTGCGCAAGACCGGGATCGGGATTGTCTTCATCACCCACAACGTGCGTCACGCGCTGGCGGTCGGGGACCGGTTCACGGTTCTCAACCGCGGCAAGACCCTTGGCACCGCGCAGCGCGGGCAGATCACGCCCGAGGAACTGCAGGACCTGATGGCCGGCGGGCAGGAACTCGTGGCGCTCGAGGGTTCGCTCGGCGGGACTGTGTGATGGCGCGCCTTCTGCGCAAACCGTCGGGCGTGTCGGGGCATGTCCACGCCCTTACGCCGGAGGCGGCGGGATGGGGCTACGTCGGCTTCGACCTCTGGCGGCTTGCGCCCGGCGAAACGGCGCAGGGGCGGCTGGAAGGCCGCGAGGCGATCCTCGTCCTGGTAGAGGGCCGCGCCGAGGTGACCGCCGGCGGCGAGCGCATCGGCGAGATGGGCGACCGTCTCGACGTCTTCGACAGGACGCCGCCCCATTGCCTCTACGTTCCGCCCGGCGCGGACTGGCGGGCCGATGCGACGACGCCCTGCACGCTCGCGCTTTGCACCGCGCCCAGTCCCGGCGGGCGGCCGGTGCAGCGGCTCGGCCCCGAAGGGATCGCGCTGGAGGAACGGGGCGCGGGCACCAACACCCGCTACATCAACAACATCGCGATGGAAGGCCGCGACGTGGCCGACAGTCTCCTCGTGACCGAGGTCTTCACGCCGGCGGGTCATTGGTCCTCCTACCCGCCGCATCGCCACGACGAGGACGACTTTCCGCGCATCACCTATCTCGAGGAGACCTATTATCACCGCCTGAATCCGGGCGACGGGTTCGGCGTGCAGCGGGTCTTCACGGACGATCTCGACCTCGATGAAACGATGGCGGTGGCCGATCACGACCTCGTTCTCGTGCCGCGCGGCCATCATCCCTGCGCCGCGCCCTACGGGGTAGAGATGTACTATCTCAACGTCATGGCGGGCCCGCGCCGCGCCTGGCGTTTCCAGACCCATCCCGCCTACGAACGCCTGCTGGCCTGAGGCCGCGGCTCTGCGCATATCGGTCGACCACCTCCCCGGTCGATCCTCGCCCCATGTTTCAAGGCGGCCACCGGGGCCTGCCCATGGCCGAGGTGGCCGGTATCGACCGCGGAAGAGGGGATCAACCTCGGGAGGCGGCGATGCCGCGCTGCCGGCGGATGAAGCGGGCAGGCAAGTAGGGCATGGAGTTTTCGAACATCTGCCATAGCTAGGAGCAGGAGGCCGCAATCCTGTTCGGGGCACCTGCGCCGCGTGCGGGCGACCCGCCGGGTCGTCCTACCGGTCCCCGGGCCCGTCGTCCTCGTATTCGAGCAGATCGCCCGGCTGGCAGTCGAGTTCGCGGCAGATCCTGGCAAGCGTCTCGAACCTCACGCCCTTCACGTGACCGCGCTTCAGCAGCGAGAGGTTCGCCTCGGTGATGCCCACGCGGGCGGCCAGATCCTTGGAACTGACCTTGCGCCGCGCGAGCATCACATCGAGCCGGACGACGATCCGCATCAGACGAACTGGGCGTTTTCGGCGGCGATATTGCGGGCCACGGTCCACAGCCGACCGAGGGCCCACAGAAGCGTGCCGAAGAGCAGGGCCAGGATGCCGTTGCTCGACAAGGTGATCGCCAGGACCCGCGCGCCGGGCTCCGCGTTCAACGTCAGGGCGAGGCCCAGCAACGTCGGTACGACGAGGGCCAGGATACCGGAGATGACCAGCCAGCGCCCGGCGATGGCGAGCGCCAGCGGCTGCGCTGCGCCGAACCAGTCGGCCAGGGCGAACCCGTCGAAACATGCCGCGACCCCGAAGAGCGACCGGGAAAGGGCGAGGGCCGGAACGACGCTCAGGGCGGCGCCGATGATCCACTGGGCCGGAGTCAGCCCGTGATCGGCCGGCAGGCCCAGACCGGTCAGCGCGGCGGACGGCGCCTCTCCCACGGCCCATGACGCGAGGATGAGGACCGGGATGGCGAGCGCGGCGACGCGGCAGGCCCTCGCCGCAAGTCCGGCATGGCGTTGAAGGCGGTCGGTCTCGGCGGATCTGATCATGGACATTGGGAACCTCTTGTATCTCGATTTGTTTCTAGGCAAGAAATTTCTGTAAGGCAATAATGATTCGTGAGATGACGAAAATAATCTGAGCTTCGGCAGCGGTCCCGGCCCGCAACGCCGCAGCATGACGGCCGATCCGGGGCCTGCCGCAAGGACGCCCGCCCAAGCATTGCGCCCGGTTCGAAGAGGGCTCCGAAAGGGACAGGAATGTCAGTCGCTTCCATGGTTTCAACCGGTATCGCGGCCACGCTCGTGGCGACCCTCGCGGCCTGCGCGCCGCCACCGCCCCCCGCGCCGCCGCTGATCGACCGTCTCGGCCTCGACGGACTCGTGCGCGCCGTTGAGGACGGGGACCATGGCGAAATTGCCGCGATCCTCGTGTCGCGGGACGGGCGGATCGTCTTCGAGGATTACTTCGGACGGAACGGCCCGGACAGCATCGTGGACATGCGGTCGGCCGGAAAGTCGCTGACCGCGATTGCCGTGGGCGTCGCCATCGATGACGGCGTGATCGACGGGGTGGAAAGCCCGGTCCTGCCCTTCTTCGAGGATCTCGCCCCGTTCCGGAACGACGGGCCGGAAAAGCGCGCGATCGTCCTGCGCGATCTCCTGACGATGGGATCCGCGCTCGATTGCAACGATTGGGACGACCGTAGCCCAGGGCAAGAGGAGCGCATGTATCGCAGCCGCAACTGGACGTCCTTCGCGCTTGGCCTGCCGGTCGATCCGGACTTTTCCCGGTCGCGGACGGGGCAGGGACGCTTCAGCTATTGCACCGCTGGGGTCTTCCTTGCCGGGCAGACGCTGGAGCGCGCCACGGGCGAACGGTTCGACACCTTCGTCGGCCATCGGATTCTCGCCCCGCTCGGCATCCGCAACGTGCGATGGCGACGGTCGCCCGATGGCGAAGTCCAGAGCGGCGGACAACTGGGGCTGCGGGCACGCGACGCCGAGCGGATCGGACGGCTGGTGCTGAACGGCGGAACTTGGGAGGGGCGGCGGATCGTCTCCGAGGCATGGATTGCCGAGATGCTGCCTCCGGTCGCCCGGCCGGGCGCCGGGCTTGGCTATGGCTACCTGTGGTGGCAGGCCGAAATCCGGGCCGGTGCCTCCGGCGAGACCGTGGCCGCCGCCATGATGATCGGCAACGGCGGAAACATCGTGGCCGTCGTGCCAGAGCGTGACGCCGTCATCGTCGTGCAGGCGACCAACTACAACGTCCCGGGCGACTTCGACATGTCACGCGCGCTGCTGCAGCGGTTCATCGTGCCTGCCCTTGCGGAAAACTGACGCCCCGCGTTCGCCCTCAGCCCCCACCCAAAACCAGGAGCCCGCCATGCAATCCACCATATCGAACCCCACGCTGATTTCGCTGCTCTGGGCCTTCGTTTCGTTCAACATCGTCTTCGCGGATGTGCTCTCGCTCTATGTGCCGGGGGTCCTGCCGCAGGTCATGGAGGGCGTCGTGGAGGGGGTCGCGCTCTCTGAAGGGCTCATGCTCGCGGCGGCCGTCTTCATCCAGATCCCGGTCGCCATGATTGTCCTGACGCATGTCCTGCCGCCGCGCATCTTCCGGTCGGTCACTACACTTGCGGTAGTCGTGACGAGCGTCTTCGTGGTCGGCGGCGGGTCGCTCAAGATGCACTACATCTTCGTGGCGCTCTGCGAGCTTCTCGCGCTCTTCACCATTCTGCGGCTTTCATGGGCTCGCCGGGTGTGATCCGGGGCGCGTGCCGGACGATGTGGCATCAGTCCCCGTCCGGGACGAACTCCAGAAGGTCGCCGGGCTGACAGTCCAGCTCGGCGCAGATCGCCTCGAGTGTGCGGAACCGCACGCCGCGCACCTTGCCGGATTTCAGAAGCGACAGGTTCTGCTCCGAGATACCGATCCGCGCGGCCAGTTCGCGCGACGTCATCTTGCGCCGTGCGAGCATCACGTCGAGCCGAACGATCAGGGGCATGTCACAGTCTCCGCCGCGGCGCGCAGGGCTTCGGCCAGCGGCCGCCCCGGACCCAATTCTGTTTTCAAAACTTAATGTTTTACATTAAAACTTAAAAAAGAATCATTACGCAAGAGGTTTGTCATGTCTCGCACCTTCGCCCGCCTGACCATCGGTTTCGGTCTGCTCGCCCTGTCCGCCTGCGCCTCGATCTCGCCGGCGGGACTGATTGCGGCGAGCCGCCTCGACCCCCTCGGCACGCCGCCCGACGAGATCGGGGTCGCCGTGGGCGTTCCCGACACCGTGCGTCTTTCCTCGGGCGACGCGGTCATGCGCATATCCCTTCGCGGCGGATCCAGCGCCTCGACGGTCCTGGTAAGCGAGGAGGTGCCGCTGCAACTCGTGCGCGACGAGGGCGGCACGATCCCGGCCAATGCGCCGGACGAAGCGGTCTATGTCGCAAGCCTGCTGCCCGAAGACGCGGCGCGTTTCGCCGCCGCCCAGGCCGAGATTCGGCGCGCGCGCGAGAGCGGCGTCGAGGGGATCGGCACGCTGAATGTCGAGGTGGTCGGCGGCTGCTTCGTCGGCCCTGTCCCCGAGGGCCTTCCGGCCAGCACATGGCTGCGGACGGACCCGGCAGGGCCCTTCGTCCCGCTGACGCGCCGCGTGGATGCGTTCCAGGCGACCGGCGGCGCCGTGCTCGACATCCTGTCGCCCTGCTGAAACGCGGCTCCGGCCGGGAAGGCTGGGCAGCGCTCGCGCGAGACCGCTGCCCGTCACGTCCCGGTTCCCCTCCCGAACCCATCCTTTCGACGCCACCCGACAGATCGCCAGGACGACCCTACGGGACGCATGTCGGCCGTTGGCGTAGAGCGGCGGTCATATGGGGGGAGTGGCAGCCCGTAGGGGGCTGCTACTTTCTAATTATTACAGTGGTATAAGTTGTCCAACCGTCGGAAATGACGCCGTTGAAAAGGCTGGCGGAAATAAGCGGATGTCCAACCGCTTTGAACGTCGAGAGTTGGCTGGCGGGTATTCGAGCGCAGACGCAAGCCTGTCCACGATAGTTTGTGCCACCAAGCGCCGCATCGCCATCACATCTTTTTTGCAGTCGCCCAGCTTCGGTGATGTGGAGCGGCCTTGGTTCGCTCCAGGCTCTGTCCGCACCGCGATGGGCATGAGGCGCCTGTGCGCCGGCTTCAATCGAGTGTGCAAGCCTCACGCGACTGGCGCGCTGCATCCACTGACCAGTGTCATCGGGCTTGCGAGAGCGGAGGTGTGACGATCGAGCGACCCCGCGCGCTCTGATCGCGGGGCCTCGGCAGCGGACGGTATCAAGACGGTGGCGCTGCAAGAGGTTCGCTCACCACGGGGCGGGACCACAGGCAAGGGCAGTCCGAAAGGTAGAAGCCCGGTCCCCGGCGCAGCGTTCACGGCGTCGAAAGTAGCTACCGACTAACCGGCAGGACCGCATGACCGGTTAGGCCCAAAGCGACGGGGCGGCTCCGGCCGGAACGACACGCAGAGGGCATGGGGACCGACCTCAGCAAATCGCTGGGGCTGGTCGTCCTATGCCCTTCGCTCAAGGGCTCACCAACCGGAACAGACACTTGGTGGAATTTAGGAACCTACGCAGAGGCATAGCTGAACAAAGGAGCAACAAAATGCTGGAAATTACGGAAATCCGCACCGATGGTGGAACACAGTCGAGGGTGGCGCTGTGCGAAGAGACAGTCTCGCAGTACGCCGAGGCTATGGAGGACCCCAACACGGTTTTCCCTCCAGTTATTGTCTATTTTGACGGGGTGGATCACTGGCTTGCCGATGGCTTCCATAGGTTTGCGGCTTGGGAGCGCATCGGACGGACGGACATTCCCGCTGACGTGCGCAAAGGTGATCGCCGGCAAGCAATATTGCATTCAGTTGCCGCAAACACTCGCCATGGGCTTCGGCGAACAAATGATGACAAGCGTCGGGCGGTGTTGATGCTGCTTAAAGATGCAGAATGGACCCAGTGGTCGGACTAAGAGATCGCGCGCAGATGTGCAGTGTCACAGCCATTCGTGTCTAAGCTCCGAGGCTCCCTCACCTATAACGTTTTGGGTGACACACGCACCTACATCACCAAGCATGGAACTCAGGCATTAATGGACGTCTCAAGCGCACGAAAAACTAAGACCGCGAAAACAAGTCCGGAGCCAAAGTCAGAATGTGCTCCATCTCAACAGAGAGGTGAAGATGGCCGCGCAAGTGCCGCCGCGTCGGCAATCTTCACCACGGGAAATGGGGACGCACAACCTTCGAATAGGCTGCGCTCCGCATTCAGGTCCATGAAACGCGACGAACGAGAAGAGGCATGGATCAGTCTGAACTTGGAGGTGGAGGATTTACGCGCACGGGCCCAACAGCAGACACAGCAAATCGAGGCGCTTCAGACTGAAAACATCAGATTGGTGCACCTTTTGGACGTATCGACACAAAGCGATACCGCCCGATGACTCAAGCACGGGTCTTTTAAGATCATCGGACGATCTCGCACAGATGGTGACCCTACAGCGTCGGTGATGGGTGGCGAGGCTGGTGATTGTGGTCTTGCAACCCCAGATCTCTTCAACAGGGAGGTTGGCCGAGCAAGCACGAAAGTTTATCAAGGGGAAATCAAGTTCTATGGCAAAGAGCTCAAATAACTGGGGCGGGCGCAGAAAAGGCGCCGGTCGGAAACCGGGTAGCTGCAATCGAGCAACGAGGGATCAGAAACGGAATTTGTCGGAAATGGCGCGCGAACACACTGAAATTGCACTCGCGACACTGGCGGAGGTTGCTGTCAGAGGTTCTACCGACAGCGCCCGGGTGGCTGCGGCGGTGGCCATTCTTGATCGCGGATACGGGCGCCCGACCCCGGCAAGGGAAACCGACAACTCGCCGTGGAATATTCAAGAGATGCTCTTGGAGATAGGCAGGGAGGTTGGCAGGCGCGCCTACATTCAACAAGCGCCGGTCAAATCGGCAGATCGGTGACTTAGGGGGGCTTGCGCACTCATTTGAACCTTGGAGGATCCCTGAGGAACATACCCGCCACCATCCCCCAGGCTTCCTCCCTCGTCAGCCCCGGAATTTCCAGCATCAGAGGCTCCATCTCCCCTTCCGCCAGTCGCGCCCGAGCCTCCGCTGCCTTGCGCTGCTTGTGCTCCGGCACCTATGCCTGTCTCACTCTCGCGGGCCCCTCTGCCGCGGATCTCCTGGCGCAGGGCCTCGCCGCCCCGCAGCCATGGCGCTCACCCTCTACGGCGGTGCAGTTTTGCGGCGTGAGGTCTTTTGTAAGCGGCGTGCCGGGCGGTCTGAAGCTCTGGCTGGAAAGTGGGTATCTGACCTACTGCTCGGGCTTTCTCGCGCGCTGTGCCCAGGACGGGCCCGGGCGACCATAGCCCGAGGATCGCCCAAGGCCGATATCCTGGCGCAGATCGGAGACGCAGCGTACCGACACCGGGATCATGCAGATCGTGCGCGCGCACCCGTTCCACGAACTCGCGCTGCACGACATTCACTTGATCGGTTGATCGAACCGGCATGATGGGAACCGTCTGATCCTCGCGGACGGTTCCCCTTTGTCGCGTCCGGTCGCGGCTCGCCTCACCTCGTGAAATTCCCGAAATCCTCGCGGTATGCCTGGTGGATCTGCGGTCTTGGCCCGACGCGGGATGACGCCCGGAGAGAAGAGCCTCACATTGGCCGGGACCTCTTCGGTCCTGAGCCTCGTTGATCCAAGTCCGCTTGGGGCGGCGTCCCGCCGGCGGTTTTCTGCCTCAACGGCGACGATCACGGATGTGACGTGCCAGCATCGTCTCGTTCCACTCCCGCTCGTCACGTTTGCGGCGCGTGGTCAATAACGCGTCCCGGCGTTTCGCCGCCGCGATCTCGAAGACCTTTATCTCCTGGAAACCCGAGCGCATTTCCTCCTCGAGAAGCTCGGTTGCCCGTTGCAGTTCCTGTCGGCGGCGTTCGCACTCCGCGATCTCGGAACGGATCGACGTGATGAAGGCGCCGACATATGGCGCCGTCTCGGCAGAAGTGGCGTAGGCCTCCGCTTCCATTCGGTCGCCCAAGTCATCGATCGCGTGTTGCAGGCGTCCCGCTTCGCCCAGCAGCGCTGCGCGGCGTTGCGCGACCCTCGAGACCTTGTGCTGTTCCAGCCTTGCCAGCAGGTCGAGGGCCGAGACCCTTCGGTCACTCATCGCGGCCTTCGTCGACCTCGGCCTCTTCGCTGGCCAGGATGGCTTGCCTTATGCGTTCTATGATCGCGGGGTCGAAGGGCGATACCGGAGATGGTGCCGTCACCGTGCCCAGGGTTGTCGGTATCTCATCTTCAGCGCGCGCCGTGCCGTATATGGCGGCAAGAATAGCCGCGAAGAGTGCGGCGAGTAGTGCGAAACGCTTCGTCATGCTGCGGCCAGTTTCTTTTGCGAAGCCTCGACATCGTAGAAGGTCGGCTGAATGTGAGAAGGGATGTTGCCCCGTCCGATCTCTACGCAGATGTTTGGTGGGTGCTCGGCCACCATTGCGACGAAGACATCGCGGATGATGGCATAGAAAGCTGCATCTTCATCCTCGATTTGCTTGAGGCGCCCGGAGATGGGCGCGACCATGCAGTAGGCGAGGTAGACGCCTAGGAAGGTCCCGACGAGCGCACCGCCAATCATCGTGCCGAGGATCTCCGGCGGTTGATCGACCGACGACATGGTCTTGATCACCCCCAGCACGGCGGCAACGATCCCGATGGCGGGCAAGCCGTCGGCCATGGTCTGGATGGCCTTGGGGGCGGCAAGTGCTTCGTGGTGGTGCTTCTTGAGCTTTCGGTTCAGGACATCTTCGGTTTGAAACTTGTCGTCGAACTGCATCGACAACATCCGGAAACTGTCGGTTATCAGGTCGATCGCAAAGTGATCCGAAAGGATCTTGGGATAGCGTTTGAATATCTCGCTTTCCTTTGGGTTCTCGACGTGTGGGTCCAGTTCGATCATGCCCTTGGTCTTGAACAGACGAGTGAGCTCGTAGAGCAGGTTGAGCAGATCGTTGTAATCCTGGCGCTTCCACCGCGGCCCCTTGATGACCTTCAGGACGCCTTTGGCGGAATCCTTGATCACCGTCATGGAGTTGGCGATGACGAATGCGCCGATCGAACCACCACCGATCATCATCCCCTCGAATGGCAGTGCATAAAAGATGATGTCCATCTTGCCTCCCGAGAGCATGAAGCCCCCGAAGACAAGGCCGACGACCATAATGACTCCAATCAGTAGCGTCACGCCCAGCCCTCGATCATGAAAGCACATTTATCCTTGCGATTACGATCCCTAGCTACTAAAATCAAGAACAAAAGCAAGAATACGTCGATCTGGATCTTGGGTGGCGGTATGGAAGCACTGGTTTATACGCCTGACTTTGAGACCTTGCGCGGCATCTGCCCGGATTGGCCCGAGGAGGTGTTCGCAATCCTCTGCTTGCATCAAAGCGGGCGATGCGACCTTCACCTGCGACATGTGGAGGAGGACGCGGCGGAAGCGCTCAGCATGGCCGTGACGGCGACCGATGAAGGCTCCTGTCGGGTGTACGTCGTGCCTGCGAGTGACGGGTATCCGACGCGCCGCCTCTCGTTCTCGGAGGAGCAGGCGATCTGCGGGCTTCTCGACGGGGTGGACCAATTGCCGGACCTGGCGTTGGAGTACGCCCTTTCATACCGCTATCGCAAAGAGGCGGCAGAAACCCGAGAGTTGGGCGAACGCGCCAACTCCCTGGCGGAACGTCTGAGGCATCGTGAAAGGTCGGAAGGCGGGCCGACAGGGGGGGGCGAGCGGAAGCTCGTAGCCAGCGTTTCGGAGGCAGAAGGCTACTTTTGCCTCGTTGTCGGGGGCGGTGACCTCGCTTCGGCCAGCGGCCGCGAAGTCTTCGGTCGGGTCGTCGACGTGCCTTTGCGCGGATCCTCCGTGCGCCTGGCGTGGGACGGTGATGTCACGTCCGGCGACGTCATACTGATCCCCGGTGCGTCGCTTCCGCCCGCTGCGGCCGCGCTTTGGAGGCGCGGAAACACGTCCGTCCGGCTCAAGTTCGTCGCGGACGGAGCCGTGGTCGACCCCGAAATCGGCGATGGCCAAAGGACAGGTCGGCTGGCCCGTGCAGCGGCGGTCGCATTCCTGATTTCATCGGCCGGGATCCTGACAGCCGGGGTCGCTGCCGCATTCGGATGATCGCGTCCGCACGTCTATCGACGCGTTCAGGCAACGAAGGATTGATGCAAGTACGGTCCTAAGGCATCATGAAGAGCAACAAATCGCCGAAATTTGTTGATTTTCGCTTCTATGTTGCCTAGAGCGTGTGCCACCGTGCATGATCGACGCGGTAGCAGACAAAAGTGATGCATGAATTATTTTTTGACCATTGTGAAGGAGAGACTAGGCTCCGGTATTCATTTTTGGAGGCTAGCGAGTGATGTCTGAACAAGAAGCCAAAAGGGACATGCTGGTTCAGATCGTATCGGTCTTCGCCGCAAGGCCCGATGTCGCCGCCGAGGATATCGGGGCTCTCGCCGAGAAACTGGCGATAGTCTTTGGGATGGATGACGCCACGGACGCTGAAGGGTCGGCGCCTGCAAAGACCGCTCCATCCTTGCCGGTTGAAGCATTCCCCGCTGTTCCCATCGACCGGGCAGTGACCAAGGACAAGGTTTACTGCATGTGTTGCGGCAAGGGCTTCAAAATGCTGAAGCGACACATCGGGGCGGAGCATGGTCTGACCGAGGCCGAATACCGTACCCGGTTCGGCCTTCCGCCGGACTTCCCCCTTGTCGCCCCGAGCTACTCCGAGCTGAAGGCCAAGTACGCGAAGAAGGCGGGCCTTGGAAAATACTCGCGCACATCGGCTGACGCCGTAGACTGACTTCTTCCAGCTTTACGTATTGCGAGGGCCAGCGTTCACGCTGGCTCTTTTCTTTATTTTATTCTTGAGTAATCATGCAGGGCGGGCGGTTAGTCTTGGCGCATGAGCAGTTCTGGTTGAAGGGTCGAAGTGATGCCGGAGAAACCGATCATCATCAAACGGACCGACGACGATGGCCACGACGGGCACCATGGTGGCGCGTGGAAGGTCGCCTATGCGGACTTCATGACAGCCATGATGGCGTTTTTCCTCCTGCTGTGGATTCTCGCCGCTTCGGATGAGGAAAAGCTTCGAGGCCTGGCCGATTACTTCACCCCGAGCCTGTCCGAGGCGGGCGGCCGCGGGCAGGGACTCCTGGCCGGGCAGGTGCTTGCCGAGGATGGGCCGCTTTCTGGAACGGATGGCCCCCATACCCCCGAGCAACTTCCAAGCTTCGGCCAGGAGAACCCGCTTGCCGTGTTTGACAGCAGGCTGCGCGACACGGCGGAGGTCTCGCCGCCTCTGCCGGGGGCAGGCGGCCTGCAAGCCTCCGGTACGGGAGAAGGCGGAGAAATTTCGAGTGGGGAGGCGACGCTGCAGGCGCAGTCCGAGCAGGATGAAGACGGCGCCCCGCCCGACGAAAGTGACGCTGCTGAAGGCGTCCGGCAGGCATTGGCAGACCTTGCGGTAGCGGAGGCCGAGCGGCGCGACCGCCTCGAGGCGCTGAGGGAGCAAATCGAGCAGGCGGTTTCCGCGGACCCTGAAATCGCCGAGTTGAGCGGTCAGATCCGGTTCGAGTTGTCGAACGAAGGCCTCGAAATTCAACTCGTCGACAGCGAGCGGCGTCCCATGTTCGCGATTGGCAGCGCGGAATTGGACATGCGGACGCGGCGCCTGGTTGGTGTCGTTGGGCGCGCCATCCTGCCCATCGACAAGCCTGTCGCAATCGCGGGGCACACCGACTCACTCTCATTTGGCGCGGGGGCCGTTTACACCAACTGGGAACTCTCCACGGACCGGGCAAATGCAACGCGACGTGCCCTGGAAGCCGAGGGACTGGCGCCGGAGCGGTTCATTCGCATCATGGGGATGGCCGATTCCGATCCTCTTAACGCGGCCCAACCCGATGCGCCTGAAAACCGCAGAATCGGCATCATGCTCGTATATCCCGCGACCCTGGGCGCCGATTCACTCGGTGCTATCGAAGACTAGCACTTTGGATGAATTCGCATGCAAGGCGGAGTAGCATCCACGCGACACTCGGTCCTGTCATGCTATGCCTCGCTAGCCATATCCAGCGCGATGTCAACGGGCGCCCTTTCATGCCTCCCGATTCGTGTCATCAACTGATTTTGTATGTCAAGAAGGTCTGACGCCTGTGATCTCTAGAGAGCAGGCCGGTTTGTCGTTGAAACCAAAGTCATTGCTGTTCGGATCACCATCGGGCGCATCACAGCGCGCTGCTTTTTTCAAGTGGGTCATTCAAGTTTTTGTTTAAGGGAGGGGTGAAAAGGATTTGAATCCTTGGCCGATCTAGCGGTATTGTTGGGAACAACGACAAGAACTGGTGGGGATCGAGCATGTCGAGCAGAAACGAAATACTGGGTATCTTGTGGTCAGGTCAGGCGAAAGTCATCGCGGAGACCGAAGCGGCTTTGTTCCGGACGCTTTTGGCGGCACTATTTCCGGGTCGCGCAGTACTTATTGGCATTGATGGCGACGAGGTTAACGAGCGTGCCTTGCTCGATGATACCGAAGTCATGCCGGCGCTGTCGCTGGGTGATGTCGTCGCCGAAGAATTAGGCATTTCCGTGCCCTATGGCGCCGTCATCGCGTTCGTACCGCTGGCGGTCTTTTCCCCGCAGGCCACTTCCGCGGTTCGAGGGGTTGTGGTTGGGCGCGTGTATGCGCAGATCCTCATCGAGTCCCTTCATCGTGGCGGCTTCCCCATGGACAGGGAAATGGGCCTCCTGTTGGGCCTTGCGGATTCCGCTGTGGCGGCCGTTGCGCAACTTCAGGCCGGCTGCGACCAGATCTGCCGGGACTCCTTCGAGCGTGCCCTCTCCGAAACGCTTTGCTCCGCTCTGTCTGGCGATAACGGCTCTGCCGGCCGTGCGGCCAACATCAAGGACCTCCACGATCGGTACGGGGTGGTGTCGCGAGCCGAATATGGCCGGGCGCCGCGCGAGGGTGGTCCTCTGAGTTTCGAGGAGTGGCTTTTGTCGGTCGCGCCCGCGATGGGTTCCCAAACGCGTGGCGAGGAGCTGGCTGCTGGTGAGCGGCAGCTTCGGTCGTCGAAGATTTAACTGGCGTTAACCAGTTTATTCTTCTCCTGCCGGGTGGTTTATGCTTTCCTGATCTTGGGGGTGTCCGGAATCCGGAGCACTGTACATGACATTCGAGGCCGCTTTGAGGGCACCGCTGATGTCTCGCGAAGAAGAGCGCGAAGCAATCCGGGCCTGGCAGGAGAACGGCGACCAGCAGGCCCTTCATCGTATCCTCAAGTCCTATGCGCGGCAGGCTTGGTCCGAAGCCCGACGCTGGACTGACAACCGAACACATATCGAGGACCTCGCGGCGGAGGGAATGATAGGCTTGATCGATGCCGCGGGGAATTTCGACCTCTCCCTCAACGTTCGCTTTGGAACCTTTTCCGCCTGGGCTGTGCGAAATCGCGTCATGGCCGCCTTGGGGCGGGTGACCGCAGTGATCGACATCCCGGCTCGGGCCTACGTTGACGCGCGCTCCGGACGTGCGGAACCACGGCGACGGGTAGACGTGTTGACCGCTGCTGCAGGCGCGATTTCGATTGACGACGTCGGCGAGGGAGAGGCCCGCACGTTGTCCGTTGCCTGGGACGGGCCGACCCCGGAGGAGGAGGTTGCAACCCGTTCGGAGAGATTGCGAGTGCGACAGCTGCTCGACGAGGCCCTGGCCGCGCTTCGTCCTGCCGAGCGCGAGGTAATCCTCGACAAGCTGGAAGATCGAACGTCTCCGCCTGATGCCTGCCCGCGGTTGCGGTCCCGACGGCGGGACATCGAAAGGCGGGCAATGCTTCGCCTGCGGCGGAGCTTGCAGGAGCGCGGCTTCAGCCTCGCGATGCTTGAATGCTGAGGTCCTGCCCATGACGGCCACGCTCGGCTTCACCCTATCTCAGACGCCAGCGAAGGCAGCGACGGCGGGCGCGATGCAAGTGCCTGGCATCGGTCGCGGCGCCGGGGCAGCATCTGGTGCGAACCCGTTCGCGGGTTTGCTCGCCGCGTTGCAGGGTGGTCCCACGCCCCCGCAAGGCGGAGCCCAGCAGCCTGGCGACGGCATGGAAGGGTCTGTCGACGGCCAGGCCGAAGCACAGTCACAGCTTCTGGCAGGCCTGGGATCGCTGATCGTGAACGCGCAATCCGCGTTCGAAGCGGCACAATTCCCGCAGGATAAGGTCGAGATACTCAGGGAATTCCTCGCCACATTCCGCTTGCGACTTGAGGAATTGAATGGCGACGGCGTCGCTGCCGTTTTTCCGGGTTCGTTCCTGGTGGCCGATGGGTCGGACCCCGCAGGCATCGATGCGCTAACGGTGCAATCGGGGCCCGCCGCGGTTGCCACGGCAATCCTTTCGGCCATTGGGCTTGTTGTCCCCAAGGACCCGACCGCGTTAGCAGCGGCCAATGGCGGTCCGCTCGCGACAGGCGTGGCGCAAGAACCGGCCGCGCGTCGCTTGCCTACCGCATTGACCACGTTCGGCCATGCCCCCGACGGATCGCCGGACGGAGCCGCACCACCCGAACTGCAACAGGCACGTGGTCTGCAGGGTCAGTTGGTCGGCCTCGGTTCCACGGATGGCCGGGGCCAGCAGGAAACATCCACGGCAGTTTCGGTTCGAAAGGAAGCGGCCGGAGCGCAAATCGGCGCCGTGGCGCAACTTGGGGCGGAGCCGGCCGGATTTTCGCGACCAATGACCGAAGTCGGAGAGATGATGGTGGCTTCGCTTGGACGAGCCGCGCCTTCAGGAACGGAAGCGGCCCTTCAGAATTCGAGGCCCAGCATCGATATGCCACCATCTCCGGCCCTTGTGCGGCATGTCGCCGACCAGATCAGCGGGGCACGGTTCACCGAAGGAAATACGCGGATCGAATTGACGCCTCGGGGGCTTGGAGACATCGAAATCGACATGCGACATGACGAGGCAGGGAAACTCAGGATCGTGTTGAAGGCGGAAAACCCCGCCGTTCTCAACGCCTTCCGGCATGATCGTGACGCTCTGCTTGATGCGCTTCGCGACGGCGGCGCCGCGACAGACGGTGCGGACCTGAGTTTCGAGTCCTTCGCCGGACATCAGTCGCGCCAACAATCAGAACAAGAGAGATGGCGTTCCGTGGTCCTCGGGACCGGCCCGGCCGTGGCAGAACCATCCTCCGCCACCGGACTTCCGGCACTTTCCGGCCCGATACGACCTTTCGCCCAGTCGGGCCTCGACATCATTACCTAACGAAGCAAGGGCAGGGACCAGACAATGATCGACCCGACCGCGAGCAATCCGACAACTGGGCAGCCGGCCAGTGTTTCGTCCTTGTCCCGACTGAACGCCGACTACCAGAGCTTTCTCAAGCTTCTGACGGCGCAGGTTGCCAACCAGGATCCGCTGGCCCCGATGGACAGCTCCACCTTCGTTACCCAGCTTGCCCAGCTTAGCCAGGTCGAGCAGTCCATACAGGTCAACGCGAACCTTGCCGATATCTCTGCACGGATCGCCGGTGCGGTCGCGATGTCCGACGTGCAACTTATCGGACGCACGGTCACCGTGCCCGGGGACCAGATCGTCACTCCGACGGAGAATACGCGCTTGTCCTACCAGCTGATGCAACCGGCGGACACCGTCTCGGCGCGCGTTGTCATGGACGACGGAACGATCCTTCGGAGCTTTGAAGGCCTGCCGGGCACAAGCGGCCAGAGCCATGAACTGAACTGGGACGGTCGCGACGACGCAGGGCTTCCGGTGATCGGTGAAGGGCCCTTCCGCCTCGAGATCATCGCGACCGACGCCGAGGGCGAGTCCGTTCCGTACAATAGTTACACCGAGGCCCGGGTGGAGAGTGTCATCTTCGGCTCCGGCGTGCCTACGCTTGTCCTCGACAACGGCTCAGAGGTTTCATCGTCCCTGGTCGCGCGCGTCGAGTAAGGCGCCCGCGGTCCTATCGATGCGGCACATCCTGCACGCCAAGGACCCTGATCTCCACCATGGCCAGCGCGGGGAGACGTTCGCTCAGGTGACGCTCGATCCGATCCTGGAGCACCACCAGATCGACATCACCGGTCACCGCATCCGGGCGGATGCCGAAGACCGCATCAAAGATGGCATTCCTTAGCCGGACCACCTGCTCGGCGCTGGAATGGTATTCTGCCTGTTCCTCCTCGGCGAAACCGGCCGACATCTGGGTGACGAAGTAGGTCACGTGGCGTGGCTGTTCGACCGGGAAGGTGAATGCACCGAGATCGACCATGGAGAACGCGGCGCTGTCCGACGGCGCCCCATCAATCGCCACTTCGCTGCCTTCCGGAAGTGTGCTGCCAACGCCGATAGTTGCCGCAAGGCAAATAGCCGGAAGCAGCAACGCCATCTTGAAGGTGCGTTTCATGGGAATCCCTCGCAGGTAACCCGGCGCTTATCGCTTGGGACTGCGACGAGATTTCTCCGTCAGTAGGGCAAGATTATGTCAAAGGCATCTTCACCGTACGACGTGCGCGTCTGGCGGGTCAGTTGACCTCTTCCGCCATAGGTGATCCGGGCCTCGGCGATCCTGTCGTATGGGATCGTGTTGTCGCGCTGAATGTCCTGCGGCCGGATGATCCCCGCCACTCTCAGTTCCCTGAGCTCGGAATTCACCATGACCTCCTGGCGACCGGCGATGACCAGGTTGCCGTTCGGAAGCCGTTGGATGACAGTTGCGGCGACCTCCAGATTTATCGTCTCCGCACGGTCGATCCTGCCCGAACCCTCGGCGCTGCTGGCCGCTGCGGCGCCAACGAGATCCTCGTCCTCGGCCGCACCGGTCAGATTTCCGATGACGTTTTCCAGTCCGAAGATCGTCGGGAAACCCAGGTTGGCGTTGCCCTGACGTTCTCGTTGACTGCGGTTCGACATGCGCGCCCGATCATCGATCTGGATGTTGATCGTAAGAATGTCACCGACGTCCATCGCGCGTTGGTCGGCAAAGAAACCGTCAGACCCCGATTGCCAAAGGGATGAGCGCTCGGCGCGCCTGGGCAGGCCGCGTACTTCGGGTTCCGGCATGGGCACGGAGACATGCGCAGCCTCCGGCATCGTCAAGGAATTGAGCTGCATGTCGGAGATTTCCGGGTTTCGGTCGCGGGTGATGTCGTAGCCGCAGCCGCTCAGCGCGAGCGCCGCGAAGGCTGCAAGACATGCGGGACGGGCAGGTATCATCGTACGATCTCCACGATGCCGTCGGGTCGTGCGGTGCCGACGAGCGACAGGTTGCTCACAAGATTGACCACGCGCACCGTTTCACCGGCCGCGGCGTCGTTGAGCGCGCGTCCGGGTGCGGTGAGAACGAGCGAGCCGTCCTCGAAACGTATGCGAACACGTTCGCCGCGATCGATAACAAGGGGCGCCATCACTGACTGGACCATCACCGGACGGCCCTCGGGCAACATCCTGCGGACCTGACGGCCGACCAGGTCCGAGACGTTGGTGACCGAAAAGTCGTTGAGACGTCCCAGGGGCAGATCGATCGTAATGAGGTCGGACTCGGCGATGATCTCGTCCGGCATCAGGCGGCGCGTCGGAACGGGGACGGGCACACTGACCAGCGCCAGGCCGGAAACCCTTTGAACTTCGCCCGTCTCTCGAACCACCTCGGCGAGAAACTGACCGGATATCGCATCCATCCAGAAGCGCGAGATGAGCAGGGCATCGTCGATTTCGGGCTGGTAACGGATCGTGAAGCGGCCGTCTTCCGGAAGCGTGGAGCCCAGGGAGGCTCGCGCGCGTTCTTCAACAAGGTCGGCGAAGCTGTCCGCAACTGCCCCGCCAGACCAGACTGCGAAAACCATCAAGAGCAAGACCGCACGCATGGATCAGCGCATCCGCGTCGCGGTCGACATCATCTGGTCGGCCGTCTCTATGGTCTTGGAGTTCATCTCGTAGGCGCGCTGCGCGGCGATGAGATCGGTGATCTGCTGGATGATGTTGACGTTGGAGTTTTCCAGGTAACCCTGCCGGATGACGCCCACTCCGGGATCACCGGCATTCGCAGCGAGTTCGTCGCCAGAGGCCACGGTCGCCTCGAGCAGGTTGTTCCCCACCGGCCTCATGCCGCCTTCGTTGATGAAGGTCGCAAGCGTCAGGCGTCCGAGTTCGACCGGAGCAGGGTCGTTCTCAACATACGCCATCACGACGCCCTGTTCGCTGATCTCGATGTTCTGGGTGTTTTCGGGGATGACAATACCGGGATCGACGGAATAGCCCTGCAGCGTCACGAGCTCGCCTTCCGCGGACAGCCGGAAGGACCCGTCTCGGGTGTAGGCCCTGCTGCCGTCCGGCATGTTCACGACGAAGTAGCCCGTACCGTCGATCGCGAGGTCGAGGCTGTTCTCCGTGGCGGACAGCCCGCCCTGGGTATTGAGACGCACCGTTCCGGCCGTTTGAACGCCGAGACCGATATCGATACCCGTCGGCGTGGCCGTACCCTGCTCGGAGGTCAGGACACCTTCGCGCGAAACGGACTCGTAAATCAGATCCTGAAAGGCCGCACGACTGGTCTTGAAGCCAGTCGTGTTCGCATTGGCGATGTTGTTCGAGATGACGTCGACGTTGGTCTGCTGGGCGAGCATTCCTGTCGCGGCGATACCGAGTGCCTTCATGTCTATCTCCTTATCGGTCGGGTCAGGACTGTCGTCCGATGCGGCGGATCGCGTCACGCGCCAGTTCGTCATGGGTCCTGTTGATCTGTGTCGCGCGTTCGTAGGCTTTCTGTATGTCCATGAGACGCGTCATCTCGAGGATCGGCTGCACGTTCGAGCCTTCCAGCGCGCCTTGCACAACGCTGGTGTCGAGGGAAGGAACGGCATCAGAACGTGCGCCCTGGGGGGGCACGAACAGCCCGCCGCCCAACCGCTCAAAACTCTGAATGCTCGGCAGGTCGAAGACCCCGATGCGCGCGAGCGCCACGCCGGCCTCGGAAGAAAGGGTTCCGTCCGCCGCGATTTCGACCGCGCCGGCATCCGGCGGTACGCTGATGGGGCCGCCCCCCTCGTCGAGGACCTGCGCCCCCGTCACCGTGACGAGATTTCCGTCTCCGTTGATCATGAAGCGTCCGTCCCGCCCGTAGGCGGTGCGGCCGTCTTCCGTTCGGTAGGCGAGCCAGCCAGGCCCGTTCAGGGCGACATCCAGCGGATTGCCGGTGTTGGTCAGCGCGCCGGCCCGAAGATCCACGTAAGAACCGGCGTCGATGACGAAATCGCTTCCGCCGTCAGGAGCGGTGCCGGCGGCGACATAATTCTCGAATACGACCCTCTCGCTCTTGAAGCCGGAAGTATTCGCGTTCGCGATGTTGTTCGCAGTCACCTCCAGTTCGCGCCGCATGGCGGCGGCCAGAGACAGTGCAACGTGGCTGATCGTATCCATTGGCGAAGCCGACGACGAAATAAATCTTGTCTGATCATGAATAGATCATTAGATTTGTCAAGAATAAATAAGAATAGAACCTCTTCATGTGGTACGCGCATTCAGCGGCCGTCGCCGGCCTTCTCGGTTGCCTCGCGAGCGCCGTCCTCGCCGACGTGGTCTCGGAGGCGCCTCCCGCCGAGACGGTGGGCGGGCGGATCCACGTGCAGCCTCTGGCGCTTGGCGGGCACGTCGAGGGGGGCTATCTCGCCGTCCGCGCCGAGCGGCTGGACGCGCTTGCTGCGGCGCAGGTCGCAGGTGTCGACGCAGATGACGCGGTCGCAAGGGCGCTCCTCGATCTTGCGATGTTCCATCTGGCCCGAGGCTTTGTCAGCGAGGGGCGGACGGTGGTGGAGGCTATCTCTACCGCGACGCTTGACCCCGACTTGGCGGCTCGCCGAAACCAACTTGCCGCCGCTCTGTCCGTCATTGATCCGCTTTGGCAGGGTGATGTGGCGCAGGCCGTCGCCGCGCTGGAAGGCCCACCGGATAGTGCGGACAGTGTTTTCCGGGCATACGGACTGCAACGGTTGGGCGACAACGAGGCCGCTTCGGACGTGCTTTCCGGCGCGATACGCTCCTTCGATGCTTTGCCGCCTCCTCTGGTCGAGCGCATGCTGCCCGCACTTTTTTCGGCCGCGGTGATTGCCGAGGATTGGTTTCTGGCGCACGGACTTGCCGAGCGTCTCACGCGCGTCGACCGTCATGGTGGCGGAGCGCTTTCTTATCTTCTCGGAACGGTCGCACTTGGCGGGGGTCAGGATCTTGTTGCCTTCGAGCATTTCGTGGAGGCCTCGTCCGCTCGCGATGCCTGGGGGCATAGGGCCCGGCTGGCCATCGTCCGGTTGGGGCTCGACTACGAGGCGATCGGGCACGACGAAGCTCTGGGGTTGCTGGCACGCGCGGATTCGCTCTGGCGCGGCGACGAGGACGACCTCGAGACCCTGCTCGAGATGGAGAGGGTGGCAATTGAAGGCGGGGACTCGAAGTCTGCCGCGCTAGCGCTGGGCGATCTTGTACTGCGCTACCCCAACGCGCCGGAAGCCGAGACCGCGCCCGAGAGGGCGATGGCACATGTGCGTGACTACTACACGGCCGGCACGTCTGGCGGGATTCCTCTCGAGGCGTTCATCGAAGGCCATCGAGAGTTGTCTTCGATTTTCCGTTTCACACCCGGCTACGAGCAATCATCCGAGATCTTTGCGGGCCACATGCGGGTTATCGGCGCCGCTGCCGCCGCGGCAGAGGAGTTCCGGTTGACCCGCGAGTACCTTGAGGCATCGGGGGAACTCGGGCTTCGCGAACCTGTGCCCGAGCAGTTGGACCAGCTGAGGTTGCGGGAAGCGGAAGCGCACCTTGCGAGTGGCAGGATGGAGGCGGCCGCCGAACTGCTTGACGCCGCACTCTTGTCTCAGGACGCCGCGTTGCTCGAGCGGCTGCAGCTGCTTCGCTCCCGCTATGCAAGCCGCATGGGCGAGCCGCTGGCCGACTGGGACGCCGAGCTACCCCGGTCCGAGGAAGTGCTTCGGATCGAAGCGCGCCGCCTTGTTTCCGACCGTGCCTGGGAAGAGGCCCGCGACACATATGTCGAGCTTTGGCGGATGCTAGAGGACGATCTGCCGCCTGCGGATGCGATCGGCCTCCTGGTGGCGGCGGAACGTAGCGGTGACATCCACCTTGCGGAAACGGTCGCAGCGCTGCTTGCGGGAAGGAACGAGACGCTCGCGAGGGTGCTTGTTGGAGGGGCCGCACCCAGTGCCTCGGGGCCCGACCTTGGATCCGCCTCGGCCCGTGCCTTGTTGGAACGAGCGGACGAGGCGCTGCAACGGGTCGGGGTCCTGGTGGAAGAGACGGCCACCGGCCTCGACGAGGCAAATGAAGAAACACAACAATAATTTAATTTAATCTTCCTTTAATCTTTCCGAGCAATCTCATCCGCGACCAAACACGGAAAGGATCATCCGAATGAGCATCAATTCCGCCTTGCAGAACGGCGTCAGCGGGCTCAAGGCCAACATGACGGCCGTGGTGAGTGTTTCTTCCAACATCGCGAATGCCGGCACCGACGGTTACCGGCGCAGCTTCGCACAGATGGTTTCCTCCACGGTCGCATCGTCGAGCGGTACTGCACCGCCCGGTGGCGTGAGGGCGGTCCAAGCCTCGGACATCGACGCGGACGGGCAACTTCGAACGACCAGTCGCCCCACCGACCTCGCCATAAGCGGCCCGGGCTTCTTTGTCGTGTCGAAGAACCCGAATGACCCGGCTCTTTCAAACTACATGCTGACGCGAGCGGGCTCTTTCCGGCCGGATGAGAACGGGGATCTCCGCAACGCTGCGGGGTTCTATCTCTCGGGTTTCCCCTACGACACGAACGGAACGCTGATGGCGGCGGACCGCAATTCGTTTTCGGGCCTGTCGACCGTGAACGTGGGGACCCAGACAATCCCGGGTGAGGCGACGTCCGAGATGGGGATCCGCGGCAACCTGCCATCGCAACAGACAGGTGTTGGCGCCGGCGCGCCCTTCAGGTCTTCGGCAAGTATCTACGATCCACTCGGAGCCACCCAGAGGTTGCAATTCGCGTGGACGCCCCAGGCAACGAACAACGAATGGCTCCTGAACGTCGAGGACGAGGCGGGCGCTCCGCTCGGTTCCCTGACGGTGACGTTCGCCGACACCGGGGCGGCCCCCGGGGCGCCCCTGTCCTACACCAACTTCACGAACGTCACGTCGGCCGGTGCATCTGCCGATGACGGTCTTTTCGATATCGATATCGGCGGAGGCCAGACCGTCACGATCGATCTCGGCGCGGTTGGAACCTATGGCGGCATCACTCAGTTCGCCGGCGAATATTCGCCCCTGGATGTCACGGTGAACGGGTCGTCAAGCGGTACGCTATCCCGAGCCGAAGTGACCGAAAACGGTGACGTCTTTGGTATCTTCGACAACGGCATGCGACGTGCTCTGTTCAGCGTGCCGCTTGCCATGGTGACCAACCCGAACGGCTTGCTCACGACAAATGGCAATGCCTACCTGCTGTCCAATGAAAGCGGACCGCTGGAATTGGCGTCGGCATCTGCCGGTGCGGCCGGCACGATCACGTCTGGGGCGCTCGAGTCCTCGAATGTCGAGATCGCGGAAGAACTGACGAACCTCATCCAGATCCAGCGCGCCTACTCATCGAACGCTAAGATCGTGACGACGGTTGACGAGATGCTTGACGAGACGATGCGCATCAAGCGCTGACACCTGATCGAAAGGGGCCTTCGGTAGCATGGGAATCACAAGCGCCCTCTCCATAAGTCGGAGCGGCCTTGCCGTGGTGGAGAAGCGTGCCGAGATCACGGCGGGAAACATCGCCAACGCCGATAATCCCGTCCATACTCGGAAGACTGCGCTGCAGGCGACGGATGCGGCGGGAGGGGTGCGTGTGACCGGCATCCGCCGCGAGATAGACGCGGCTGTCGAGCGCCTCTTCCGCGTCGAGCAGGCGCGCGCCGGCCGGCAGGAAGCGATCGCTTCGGGGCTTGAACTCTACACCACGCGCCTTGGCCAGCCCGGCGCGGGGACGAGCCTGACCGATCGGATCGCCGATCTTCGGTCGGCCTTCACCCAGCTTGCAAACGCTCCCGAACTGCCTGCTGCGCAGACCGGAGTGTTGATGGCGTCCGAAAGCCTTGTGCGGGAGCTCAACGATACGGCCGACGCCCTCGATGAGGCGCGGGCCCTGACCCACGAGCGGATCGGAGCATCCGTCGCGACCCTGAACTCGGGGCTCATGCGGTTGGCCGAACTGAACGGCAGGATCCCGAAGGCCGGTTCGGGAACGGATCTCGAAGCGGCCCTGCTGGACGAAGCGGCCGCGCTCGTCGACCAGTTGTCCGAAGTCGCCGATCTCCACGTCGTTTCCGACGCGTCCGGACGCCTGTCCATCTACACGGCGGGCGGTACCGAACTGCTCGCCGACCGGAACCGCAGGACCATCAGCTTCGACGAAGTGTCCGGAATGCTTCTCGCGGACGGTGTCGACATCACACCGGGCCGGCCCGGTGAGCGTGGGTTCGCCGAAGGCAAACTCGCAGGTCAGATCGAGCTGCTGAACGCGGTCTTTCCAAGGATGCAGTTGCAACTCGACGAGACCGCGCGCGCCCTGATCGAGGAGTTCTCGGCAGCAGACGCATCGCTGACTCCGGGCGCGACAGGCCTTTTCGTCGAGCGGGGAAATGCCGGTCTGCCGGCAAGCACCGACGATCTTGCGAGCCGCATAGGTGTCAACGACGCGGTCCGCCCTGAAGCGGGCGGGTTTCTTTGGCGTCTGCGCGACGGCGTGGGCGCGATCGCCCCGGGGGCCGCCAGCGACGCCACCCAGCCAAATGCCTTCGTCGATATTTTTGAAACCACGCATGGTTTCGATGCTTTGGCCGGGCTGGGCAACAACGTCACTATCGGCCAGTTCGTCGCCGGACTGGTGGCGGACCAGCAACAGACGCGCGTTTCGGCGCAGCAGCGCCAGGAGACGCTGCTTGCCAGCGCGGCGTCGATCGAGGCCGTGCGGAGCGGGATTTCCGGCGTGAACCTCGACGATGAACTTCAACGGCTTGTGGAAATCGAGCAGGCATATGCGGCCAACAGCCAAGTCATCCGTTCCCTGACGGAAATGCTCGACACGCTTCTCGCCGCGTTCTGAGGAAAAGGCCAATGACTTCCATCTCGGGCACGCTCTCGACGCTCACCGCCGCCAATTTCCGCCGGGAGACGGTCGCCGACATCCAGCAGCGGCTGGAACGCGCGAGCGAGGAGATGTCGACGGGTCGGAAAAGCGACGTCTACGCGGCGTTGGGTTTCCGTGCGAGCGAGCTGCTCAGCGTCCGCTCGAGCGCGGCCAGCAACGAGAATTTCCTCACTGGAAACCGGCTCGTGGCAAACAAGATGGAATTGATGGCCACGACACTGGGGACGGTCCGCGAAACGGTGCAGGACTTCCTCGACATCGCGATCGCTAACCGGACGACCCCGGGCCCGACGGTGCGTGTCGTGGCGCAATCCGCCAAGGCGGCCTACGAACAGGTCGTGACGCAACTCAACGCGACCTACCAGGGCGCCCATCTTTTTTCAGGGACCGAGAGCGGTCGTACGGCTCTGCAGACCTGGGGGCAGGCGAACGAAATAACGGGTCTCTCGCCAAGTGACGTGCTGGCGGGCGTCGTCGGGCCGCAGATCGTCGACGCCGCGGATGCGCAGGCCAAGCTGGATGAGGTCACACGGATATTCTCGAGTACCAACGCTGCCGCGCCGGAGACGCACTTCGAAGCCAGTTTCTACAGGGGCACACCGCTTTTGGATGCGGGCGGCGTCCCGTCTCCCCGAGTTACGGCCCGGATCGACGATGCGACGGTCCTGAACTACGGCATTCAGGCGAATGATCCGCCATTCACGCTGGCGCTGCAGGGGCTTGCGATGCTGGCTTCGGTAGATCCCGCCACGGTTTCCGACCCGGGCGCCTATCGCGTTTGGGTCGATGCGGCTGTCGAGGGGATCCTGAATGGCATTGAGGGCATCACGGGCATCGAGGCCAGGCTTGGGACGCAACAACGCACGGTCGAGGATACCATCATCCGACAGGAAGGCCGCGCAGATGTCTACGAAAAGTACATCGACGCCCTGGAAGGCGTGGATCCTTTCGAGGCTGCGACGCGGGTGAAACAACTCTCGACGCAACTTGAGGCGGCATATGCGATCTCTGCCCGGATCTCTCGCCTGAGTTTCCTCGACTACATGAGATAATGGCGGGCGTTTTGAACGTCAGACCCCACCCGGTTTCGCGATGGCATCGTCCGAAAACCGGTATCCTCGCCCAGGTACGGTCTCGATGTATCGGCTGCCTTGCGGAGTGGTGGCTTCCAGCTTCTTGCGTATCTTGCAGATGTAGACGTCGATCACCTTCTCGAAGGGCGGTACGTCAGCGATGCCATAGACCGCGTCGTAGATGGCCGACTTGGGCACCACCTTGGTCGCATTGAGGGCCAGTTGCTTGAAGATCGCGTGCTCGCGTTGAGACAGGCGCAGACGATGTCCGGCGACTTCCGGATCCCGACCGTCGAAATACGCGACGATCTCACCCACCTTCACCTCGTCCGCCGAATGGCCGTGCGATCGCCGTAGAATGGCGTTGACGCGCGCCCTCAGTTCGACGGCCTTGATCGGCATGACAACCACTTCGTCCGCGCCACGATCCAGCAGAAGTGCCGTATCCTGGGCGTTGCGGAAATCACGCATGACGACCACCGGGTTTTCGCACCCGGCCTCTCGAAGCGCCGTGATCCTCTCGTTCACTCCGGGAACCGCAGCCAAAAGCAGGGCATTGCCCAGACTATCCGGCCGATTGAGCAGGGAAAGGTCCCGCTCGAAGAATGCGTCGTCGATCGGGCTCGGGACGATCTTGTCCGACCTGAGCTCCGCCAGGAGGCTTGCGATCCGGTTTTTCCGAGGCTCGTGAACGTACACCTGCATCCAGGTACCCCTAAGCTCGCAATTGCACGAAATCACAGCACGATTCATGCTATCCTTGCGCAAGATACATGAATAAAGTTAAGAATAGCAAGTATAGAGAATGTGCTGTATGTGATGAGAAAACCGTGGTCTCACGATACGGGCCTTGGCTCCGGGGCGTGTATTCGAGGAGGGGCTTATCTTCATGCGCTTCAGATCTGCGATCAGAATGCTGGCCGGCTTGTCGGTTGGGTTGGGATTGGCGCTCCAGGCCGGGGCCGATATTTCCGGGCTGAGCCTGCCTCTCCCGTCCGGTTCGGATGTTCGCATCAAGGACATCGCCACCGTCGATGGCGTACGTGAGAACCAGCTCGTGGGGTATGGCCTTGTGGTCGGCCTGAACGGGACGGGCGACACGCTAAGAAACAGCCCCTTCACCGAAAGCTCCATCGAAGGCATGCTCGAGCGTCTTGGGGCGGGCAACTTGTCGGGAGACGAGATACGGACGCAGAACACTGCCGCCGTTCTCGTCACCGCGTCTTTGCCGGCATTCGCTAGGATGGGTCAGACGATCGATGTGGTCGTGTCCTCCATCGGCGATGCGAGCAGTCTGAGGGGCGGGACCCTTATCGTCACAACGCTGACCGGAGCCGACGGCGAGGTTTACGCTGTCGCGCAAGGGCCTATCGCGGTGGCCGGTTACGCGGCGCAGGGCATCAATGCCTCGATCGTCGAAGGCGTGCCGACCGTGGCACGCATCGAGAACGGCGCAATCGTCGAGCGAGAGATCCCCTTTGCGTTCGATCATCTGAACACGATCCGCCTGGCGTTGAGGACACCCGATTTCACCACCGCGCAGCGCGTGGAAGAGGCGATCAACGCCTACCTTGGCGCGAATGCCGCGCGCGCCCTCGATCCGACGACTATCGAGATCAACGCCCGCAACCACCCGGATCTCACGCAACTCATGGCGCATATCGAGAACCTGCGCGTGAGCCCGGACACTGTCGCGCGCGTCGTCATCGACGCAAGGTCAGGCACTATCGTGATTGGTGCCAACGTGCGGATCGGCGAGGTGGCCGTGAGCCAGGGCGGCCTCACCGTGATCGTGCGCGAAGAGATCGAAGTGAGCCAGCCGGAGCCCTTCTCGATCGGTGAGACGGTCATTGTGCCCCAGACCGAAGTGGAGGTTCGCGAACGGGAGGCGCAGTTCACCGTTCTCGAGGGCAACGTGAGCCTGCAGCGGCTCGTCGATGGTTTGAACGCAATTGGTGTAGGCGCGACCGAGACGATCTCGATCCTTCAAGCGATAAAGGCCGCGGGCGCGCTTCACGCAGATCTGGAGATCATCTGATGACGGAGGCGAGCCCGGTCGCGGTCCATGTGGCTGCAATTTCCGCTCGGCCCCTCGCGGGCGCGGCCGAGCAAACGGCGCAGGATTTCGAGGCGCTGTTTCTCTCCCAGACCGTGGATCAGCTTCTCAGGACGGTGCCGGAAGGAATGATGGGCGGTGGCCACGTCGAGGAGATGTGGCGCAGTTTCCTGGCGAACGCGATCGCAGAGGAAATGGCTGCCGGTGGTCGGGCCGGGATCGCGCAAAGCGTTGAGGCCGCCATTGCAGGCTACAGCCGCACGGAAGGGGGAAGCGAGCGATGATGGCCGACACCTGGGACACGCTGCGCAGGATGGCTGACCTTCTCGAGCACGAGAACGCGGCAATCGAGAAGGGCAACGTCGAGCTCGTGGCGCATCTCCTTGAGGAAAAGACGGCACTCGCTGCCGCGCTGGAAGCCGGAGAAGCCGAGATCGTCGCCGGCCTCGCGGGAAACGGCGCAGAGACCGAGGCGCTTCTGCGACTGCGCGTTGCGCGGCTGCGCGATCTGCTGAACCGAAATGCAGAAATCGCGGGTCGCATGTCTCAGGCCCTGCGGGACGTGGCGGCCGAGCTGACACGTCTTTCCGAACGCGACAGCCTCGGCAGGACCTATGACGCAAAGGGTGGATTGCGGCACGAAAGCAACAGGATTCTGTCAGACCGCGACAAGAAAAAAACAATAGATGAGTCCTTGTAATCCTTAATCCTGCCTTAACCGTGAGGGACAAAGTCAATCGTGCGAGCAAGAACTCGCCTACTCGTCAGAAAGACGAGAGTCCCATACCGAAGCACTGGAGAAAGCAATGTCTTCGATTAACACGAACATGGCGGCGATGAATGCGCTGTCCACTCTTCGCACCATCAACAACAACATGACCGAGACCCAGGGCCGCATCTCGAGCGGCTTCAAGGTCGAGTCCGGCAAAGACAACGCCGCCTATTTCCAGATCGCAACCACGATGCGGTCGGAGAGCAGCATGTTGTCCGCCGTCAACGAGAGCATGGCTCTCGCAAAGGGCGCGATGTCGACCGCGCGGGTCGGTGCCGAAACCCTGACCGATCTCGCCCAGCAATTCGTCGAGCGCGTCGCCTTCGCATCCCAGCCCGGCGTTGACAACGCTGCGGTCGCATCGGAGCTCACCGCGCTTACCGAACAGATGCGCACCACGATCAGCCAGTCCTCGTTCAACGGGGAAAACCTGCTTCTGGACGCTTCGGCCGGGACCAAGACCGTCACGACCGGTATCGCTCGTGCCGGTGCGACACTGAACGTGACCTCGCAGGATTTCACGATCGCGGGTCTTGAAGCCCAGGTGACCGCCCTCGAGACCGTCGCGGCGACCGTGCTGGCCGGTACTCCGGTGGAAGCCGACGTTCAGGCTGCTGACGCAGCTCTCACGGCCATCATGCAGGAGGCAACGGCGCTGGGCGTGGCCGAAAAGGCCATCGAGACGCAACAGACGTTCATCACCGAGTTGGTCGACGTGCTGGATTCCGGCGTCGGCGCAATGGTCGATGCGAACATGGAAGAAGAGGCCGCGCGTCTCCAGGCGCTCCAGGTGCAGCAGCAGTTGGCGACCCAATCCCTGTCCATCGCGAACCAGAACCCGCAGAGCATCCTCGCCCTGTTCCGGTGATCTCGGGCCGATAACACAACAGCGGGGCCCTGAGGCGCTTTGGGCCCCGCGAATACCAAAACAGCCGGTCGAACCTGGCTGAAGAACAGACAATAATCGAGCCGTTGGGCCACAAGAAGGAATGGGCAGGTACCATGAGCGTCGCAGCCTACAAGAACAATATCCGGGAAACCGAGAACCCGCGCGACATCGAGCGCCGCATCCTCCTGAGGATTGCAGGCGAGATGGATCGCAGCGCCTCCGACTACGATCACGCACAGGACCAATCGGAACGGCTCCGGATTCTCTCGGAAGGTCTCCGCGAGACACTTGCAGAGAACATCATGTTCTGGTCGGCGCTCAAACTGGACCTTGCCGATCCGAACAATCAGCTTCCGCCGGATCTGAGAGCGGCCCTGATTTCCCTGGCCCTCTGGGTCGAACGGCAAAGCAACGCGGTGATCGGTGGCGAAAAGGGCGTCGCCGCGCTTGTTTCAACCAACAGGGCCATAGCCGCTGGGCTGGCCGGCCAGACGCCCGGGCCACGCGCGGAGGAAAACTGACATGCCTCTCAAGCTGACGCTCAAGCCGGACGAATGCGTGGTGATCAATGGTTGCGTGATCCGTAACTCAAACCGGCGCCATGTCCTTACGATCGAGAGCCAGCATGCCGATGTGATCCGTGGCAAGGACCTGCTTGGGCAGGACGAGGTCGCGACGCCCGTCAGTCGGGTCTACTACCTTATCCAGACCGCCCTTATCAAAGCGGAGTTGCGCGAAAAGCTCGTCCCGGAGATCCAAAGCCAACTCGCCGTGCTCGCAACCGTCTTCGGGCCGGGACATGTGCGTCACGTTTTCGAAGCTGCGAACTGCGTGAGCCAGATGGACTACTATCGAGCGCTTTCGGAATTGCGCCCGCTGCTTGCCCGCGAGCAAGTACTCCTTGCCACCTCCGTGAAACGGGCGGCCACGGCGCGGGAGGCGCACTTGGCGGCGTCGCCATGATCCCGCTCGGAGGGATGAGCACGCCGCTGGCGCTGAAGATCGCCGAAGCAACGCGGGACCGGCAGATATCCGTCCTGCGCGATACGCCTGTTCATGCGAGGGGCATCGAGACCTTCCGAGAGCAGATCGCGGAAATCTCGACGGTCAAGCAACTGGTGGAAAACCGGGACCTGTATGTCTTCGTGATGAAGGCTTTCGACCTCGAGGACCAGATCTTTGGCAAGGCGCTCATGCGCCGCATGCTGGAAAGCGACCTGAACGATCGGACGGCCCTGGTCAATCGCCTCACCGATCCACGTTTCCGCGAAATGTACCTCGCCCTGGGCTTCGAGAACGGAGGCACTGCGAACCCGAACACAGGCAATCCGGCCTGGCAGGAGGGAATTGTCGATCGCTATCTCGAAACCGTCTTCATCAATGACCAGGCGGCTCAGAACGAGGCGCTTGGCGCGGCGTTGGAATTCAAGCGCAAGGCCGCGGCAGTCGAGACTCCGCTCGACATCCTCAAGGATCGGCAAATGGGTGCAGTGGTTCGGCTCGCGCTGGGCTTGCCGGAGTCTGTGGGCACACTCGACATCGACCGGCAGGCAAGCCTCATCAGCTCACGGCTTGACTTGGCGACGCTCAAGGACCCTGCCGCCGTGGACAAGCTGGTCAGGAAATACGTGATCCTGAGCGACGCTCTCGATACGTCCCGAGCCTCGCAGAACGCGGCAGTGCAGCTCTTATCGACGACTGCAAACGGCAGTTTCGCGCCGTTGACCATTGACATCGGCGCGATCCAAAGCGTTCCCTCTCGCCCCTATGGCTGAGGGATGCGGCGCTTCCCTCCATCAGTCGATGAGTTCTTCTTCGTCTTCATCCGGTAGCTGGATGACCTTGGCTGCGATCAGTTCGAGGGCGTAATCGACCATGGCGTTTTGCGCCTCCCGCACGTCGCGGGCCCGGACAGGCCCCATGTTTTCCAGTTCCTCGATCAGCATTTCACGCGAGCGCCCGGGAAGAGCGGCATAGAAGTGCTCCCGCAACTCCTCGCGGGCGCCCTTGAGTGCCAGTGGGACCGTGTTGCCGGACATGCCGCGGATGATCCGGCCAATATCATGGCCGCCTATCCGAACCATGTCGTCGAACGTGAACATGCGTTTCCTGATGGCTCCAAACTCCTCGGGCGCGCGTTCGACCAACTGGGCGGACACGTTTTCGAATAGCGAAGGGTCGAGCTTGTTGAAGATGTCGGCCATGCGTTTACGAGCGCTGACGGCCGTCTTGTCCTCGCCGGCGTCCAGAACATCCAGTTGGAGTGCGGCCTCGATCTCTTCCATGAGGTGATCCGGCGGCTCGTCCATCCGCATCATCCACTCGATCACCCGCAGCATCTTGTCTTCTTCGAGGAGGGGAAGAACGCGCGCGGCGAAGTCCGGCGAAAGGCAATAGAGGATCGTCGCCACCGTCGCGACCTTCTCTTCCGCGAAGTGTCGTGCCAAGACCCGTTCATCGATCTGGTTAAGCCGTTTCCAGATGTCGTTTTCGCGTGACGGCGTGGCGACCGCGCCCAGCATTTCGTTGACTTTTTCCTCCGGCATGAACGAACCCAGCATGTTGCGGGCTGCCTCGAAGGTGTCTGGCGGTACCCCGCCCGCTGCGACCGTTTCCGTGAACTCGGCCAGGACGGCCTCGGCCAGCTCGGCCGGGATCGGGCCCAACTGCGACATCGCGCGACCGATGCGCTGAAGCTCGGATTCATCGAGACGCTGCATCACCTCCGATCCGCGTTCCTCGCCCAGGCACAGTAGAAGTATGGCCACCTTTTCCGGGCCATTCAGACGCCGGGGCGGGGGTGTCTCGCGTGTGGTGCTGTGGCGGATCGAAGTCATTCGGCATTCCTTGGGGAGTGCGATCGCTATGGTGAGATCAAGGGGGCATAGCTTTCGACCAGACTTCCAGCCAGCATGTACCAACCGTCGATCAGGACGAAGAAGATTATCTTGAAAGGCAAGGAAATCAGGACCGGTGGAAGCATCATCATGCCAGCGCTCATCAGGATCGACGCGACGATAAGGTCGATGGCGAGAAACGGCAGAAAAATCAGGAAACCGATCGTGAACGCGCGCCGCAGTTCCGAGATCATGAAGGCGGGGATCAGCGAACGCCAGGCTGCGGCCTCAGCTGTGTCGGGGAGGGGGGCGGCCTCGACCCCATCCGCCCGGGCTGCAATATCCTGAAAAAGCTCGAGGTCTTGCGGCCGCGTGTTGGCGAACATGAATATTTTGAATGGCTCGCCGATGCGCGCTATGGCTTCCTCTTCGGAAAGTTCGTTCTCGATCAGAGGCTGAACGCCGCGTTCCCACGCGTCTTCGAACACTGGCTGCATCACGAAAAACGTCATGAACAGCGCCATGCTGGTCAAGACGATGTTGGGTGGGGTCTGGTTCAGGCCGAGGGCCGAACGAAGGATTGCCAGAACGATGACGAAACGGGTGAAACTCGTCATCATTATCAGCAGTCCGGGCGCGACGCTGAGAACCGTGGTCAACGCGATGAGCTGAATGATCCGGCCGCTCAGGGTCGCCCGCTCGTCGGAACCTTCCGGCGCTTCGCCCAGCACCCCGGCGAGATCGTCGAGAAGCCCGCCTGCATCTTGGGCGCTGGCCGTTTGCACCAGCAGGACCAGCGCTGCAACGGCCGCCAGAATGTACCGGAACTGGCAGACTACCGGCAGAAATGGCAAGGACCGACGATGCTTTTCCACTACGATCCTCAGTCGTTTGCGGGGATCCGCATGATTTCCGTCAGCGTCACGCCGATCCGGTCGCCCTCGGTCTGCACAAGATTGCCGCGTGCGACGAGCATGTCGTTCACGACGATGTCGACCATGTCGCCGATGCGCCGGTCGAGGTCGACAACCGAACCGCGCCCCAGTTTCAGCACCTCCGCGATCGGCATGCGCGCGTGGCCCAGAACGACCTGCACGTCCATCTGCACGTTCAACATGGCTTCGATGCCACGATTGGCACGCTGACCGACGGGTTCTTGCCTGTCATCGGGTTCCGGCACGATCTCTTCGAACAACGGTCCGGCCGATGTTTCGGGCCGCGCCTCTGCGCCCTCCTCGGCCGTCGCGGCGACCGGATCTGCGGTTTTCTTCCCGGCCGACGCCGTCTTCGTGTTCTCAGCCATGCGCCACTCTCCCCTTTTCGGTCGTCTTGGCAGGTGCCGGCCGCGTTTGGCGGAGCGCGTCAAGGAGCTGTTCCGCGATCTGGCCGAAGCTGTAGTCCATCACGCCATTATCCCACTCGACGCGTGCATCCCCGTCTGCCAGGGCCGGATCCGACGAGAGTTCCAGCGCAACCCCGGCATGGCGGTCCCGGACCGTCTCCTCGATGATCCCGCGATGCTCCTCGAGCGCCCTTTGCGAAAGGAACACCCGGATCCTCGTGGAACCCATGATGAGCCCGAGACAACGCCGGACCTCGGCGGCCGCACGATCGGTCGACCGGGTCCGCAGGATCTCGGGAACGATCCGTTCGCAAGCGACGATTGCGAATTCCGTCATCTGGGTTTCGAGCGCGGTTCGATGATCCACCGCACCCGCGCAGAGTTCCTGCATTTGGGCGGCGAGGGTGACGAGCGCGTCATGCCTTTCCGCGGCTCTGGCTGCCGCAGCCGCCTCGAGGGCCTCGGTCTTGCCATGCGCCCGTCCGGCCTCGAAGCCCTCGGCACGGGCGGCCCATTCCGCCGCGTGCAGTTCGTCTTCGGTGTAGATCGGTGCTGCCGTGTCGCACGGCGCCATGAAGCCGTCCGACGTTTCCGCGTCGAAATCTCGGTCGAACAAGTATCCCATCGCGTTCTTCTGCATCATTTCGCCACTAGCCAGCCCTTCACGGTGCGGAGCGTTTCATCGGGTTGTTGGATCACCAGGGCGGATGCCTGCCTGACGCTCTGACGAGAGATGTCGCCCACGACCGAGGATACGCGAATGGTATCTGAGGACCCTATTTCACCGGACGGCATCAGTACGGTCGCGCCGCCCATGACGTTCTCGGCGCTTGCGATTTGTGGCCTGTTTGGTGGAACACCGTCGGCTTCCAATTGCGCCGGACCGGAAGCGGGCGGGGGGTCCAGGCGCGTGGCAAGGATCTTGAGCGCGGGCCTCAGGCCGAGCGAAAGGACTGCCGCGACGATGGCCAGGGCGAAGACACCTCGCAGGATCGTGGGTACGCTTTGCATCAGTATCGAGCTGAAGGACGAGCCGACGGGGTCGCCGACGGTTTGCACGATATCGACGAACTGCAGGCTCTCTACCGAGACCGTATCCCCGCGTTGCGCGTTGAACCCGACCGCGGCCCTCACCAGCTCCTCAAGGCGGTTCAGCTCGGCCTCGTCGCGCGGCACGAACACCAACTCGCCTGCGGCGTCCTCGGTGTATATTCCATCCACGAGAACGGCGACCGATATCCGTTCTATCGCGCCGGGCTCTGAGACCATCTCGGTCAAGGTCGAGCCGATCTCGTAGTTGACGATCTCGTCGGTGCGCTGCGTTTCGTTGAGTTCGCCCGTCGCCGCAGTGCCTCCGAAATCGTCGGGCAGATTGCTTCCGACGCCCACCTCCTGCGATCCGGGACGTTGATCGCGCCCGGATTCCTCGCGCGTTTCCGTGGAACGGACAACCTGCTGTTCGGGGTCGAAGGTCTCCGATCGCGTGATGCTTCGGGTCGAGGTCAGGTCCACGTTGACCTGCACGCGCGCATTGCCGGTGCCGACGCGGGCGCTGAGGATGCTCATGATGTTTTCCGACATCCGTTCCTCGAGGGCGACCTTGCGCGACTGGAGCATGGAGGCCGGCGTCTCCTGGTCGTCCTCGGCGAGGATGGTCTCGCCGGTGGCCGAAAGAACGGTGATCCGACCGGGCGCGAGATCGGGCACGGCAGAGGCAACCAGCGCTCGGATCGCGATGGCCTGCCTCCGGCTGACGCTGTCGCCCAGCCTGCTGCGGATGATGACGGAAGCCGACGGCTCGGGCCTCGTGCGGGAAAACGCCTCGCGCTCCGGCAGGACGAGATGGACGCGCGCGGCCTCGATCCCGTCGATCGTCTGGATTGAGCGCGCGAGTTCACCCTCGAGCGCCCTCAACCGGTTCACCCGCTGGAGAAAGGTGTTCATGCCGAGGCCGGTATTCGTGTCGAACAACTCCCATCCGGGCGAACCTTCCGTGGGCAGACCGGCGTCGGCCAGCGCCATCCGTGCGCGCGCGATGTCCTCCTGGGGCACGCTGACGACAGACCCGTCGCGGGAAACCGAAACACGAAAGCCCGCCTGCTCGAGGGAGCTGACCACTCGGCTCGCGCTTGCAGGCGAGAGCTCGCTGTAGAGTGGCGCATAGGTGGGGGTAAGCGTGTAGCTCACGCCCAGGAGGACGGCCATCACCAGGGCAAAGCCAACCCCGCCCAGAAAGATAAGCCTCCTGCGCCCCAGCGCGTTGAGATTGTCGAGAAGAGCCTGCAAGAGCCTGACCTGGGCTGACGATCAACAATAAATGTGGAATATCTTCTACATCCGGCAAAAATTAAATCAAGATTTAATCTTGTAATCCTTGTAACTGCATGTAGTGTATCCTCAAGTTCCGAAAGGTACGTTCGATGAGCGAGCGGGATCCCAGTAGCGACAAATCCAAGAGATCCGTGCGAGGGCGCGTCGTCATGTTCGCATTACCGGCTCTCGCCCTGGTGGCCGCTGGTGCTGCTGCATACCTCCACTTCTTTTCGGTTGCCGACGACATGTCCCACCAGTCCGTTGATGCCGACGCTTCCGTTGAGGAAGGGATCGAGATTGCGGCCGCCGAGGGGATGGCGGAGGAGCTCACGCTGGTTCCATTGCGGGAGATCATCGTGAACATCTCCGCGACGACGGCATCCGGTGTGCGGGCGCAGCGGTTCCTGAAACTCAATCTCGCCATCGCCTACGACGAGGGCGTCGAAGGTGCGGGCCGTGTTCTGGAAAGGCAGCCATATATTCGCGACGCCTTTGTCGACTACCTTCGCCTGCTGAATGAAAGCGACCTGAGCGGTTCGGCGGGGCTTGCGCGGCTCCGCTCGGAACTTCTGCATCGTGCCCGTAGCCTCGCCGAGACAGACGCCCCGCGTGAGCTTCTCGTTGTGGACCTGGTCATCCAATGAAGGTGGGGAAGCGGTGAGCAAGTCGAACGATCTGTCGGTCGAGGAGCTGATGATCCGCGCGGCGGCGGCGCAACCTGTCCGGCTGGAGAGGCTCGATGCTGCCTTGTCGAGTTTCGGGGTCGCTCTGGGCTCGGTATTGTCCGAGCAGGGCCGCGGAAATGTGGTGTCCTGGCTCCAGAAGACCTCTTACGTCACGTGCGGCAAGGCCGCGTCGGGTAGTAGCGGGCTTTGTGTGGTTGCCGAGGCGCGCCCATGGTCGGGGGTATTCCATGTCCGGGTCGACCCGGCCGTGTTGGGCCGACTGGTCAACCGGCTCCTGCCGAGCGGTCCCGATGAGGAAAACCTGGAAACCCGCCGTCTGTCGCCAATCGAGAGGCGCATAGGCTTGAGGATGCTCGACCGCGCGGTCGCGGCATTGGCCGAACAGCTTTCGGGGGTGCGCAAACTCTCGGGACGGGCGTTGGAACTGAAAGACACACTTGAAGATATCGATATCGGGTTGCCCCATGAACGCTGTGTCGTTGCGTCGTTCGGGCTCGATCTCGATGGAGATGTCGGCACACTCGAGGTGCTGATGCCCTTCGCCCTTTTCGGGGCAGATATCGACTTGCTGTCTCGACCGGCGGGTCCGTCGCTCATTCGGGAGTCGGAGGGATGGCGCGCCGAGTTGTCCCGCATGATCACTTCGGCCGATGTCACGGTTACCGCCGTACTCGGGCAAGGCCGGGTTCGATTGGGCGAGGCGCTTGATTGGAAGCCGGGCAGCAAGCTCGATCTTGATATCGACGCCTCGCAACCGGTCAGCATCAGCATCGGCGGGCGCAGCGCCTTCCGTGGCGTGGCGGGCCGGCGCGGGACAAGATCGCTTGCGGTGAAGATTTCCGAGGAACTGAAAAAGGAGGAGGCAAGGTGACTATGACACTGATGGTCGACACGCTTATTCTCACGGCGCTGTGTGCCTGCATCGTTTATGCCGTGGTCCTGCACCTGAGGTTGCGACGCCTCAAGGATGCGCTCGAGGGTCTGCGGCCTGCGTTGGAAGGCTTTTCCGCCGCCGCCGAGCGCACGGAGGGGTCCGTGCAGTCGCTTCGCTTCGTCGCGGATCACATTTCGGCTGGCGCTCGTCGCAAGGCGGGTGGGTGGTGGACCGGTACCGAACGTGGAGAGACGGCCGCGGAAGGCCTGCGCCACGTTTCAACGGTACGCGTGCCGGCGAAACAGGACTTGATCCGTAGCTTCTTCGAGACCGCGCGGAGATCGCAGGTATGACGGTCAACGGACGAGGTCGCATCTTGCTTTCCAGCCTGGCTGCGATCTTGACGATCCCGATATCGAGCATCGCCGGCACGCTGCCGGACAAGCCCGTTGCAGGGATCGAGGACATGGCATCCGCCTTGAAGCCTGCGACACCGGGCCAACATTCGCCCGAAACGGTGTGGAAACAGTCGGAGAACCTGCCTCTCTGTACGTCCTCCGAAGAGGTTTTCGCCGTCGTCGAACGGGAGCGCACGTTGCTTGCCGAACAGCGCGCGGACCTTGATGAACGCCGCGCGACACTTGACCTGGCCCGGGAGCAGCTCGACCTCGAGGCAGACAGGCTCGCTGCGGTCCGCGACGAGATCGACGCTTTGCTCGCGCGTGTCGAAGAGGCCCAGACCGCCGATCTCGAGAGGCTCGTGAGGATATATCGGAACATGGCTCCGGAAGAAGCGGCTGCCATATTGGACGATCTGGATATGGAAACCACGGTGATGGTATTGGGAACGATGCCTGAACGCGCAGCGGCGCCGATCCTCGCCAATCTCGATCCGATGCGCGCCAGGGCGCTCTCCCGCATTTTCCTAGAACGCTCGAAACTCCCGGCTGACCAAGACTTTTCGAACATCAGGCTGCGCTGACCGCTTTGCGCAACCTGTTGAGGTGCACGCGGCATCGAATAGTCACTGGCTGTTGCTTTATCCTGAAATAATCCATCAATCAGCGATTTTTGCGTCCTAAATCTCCGTACGGAGCCGCGAGCCCGGCGGTGGCTGCCGGTCGAAGCGTCTCTGAAGGTCCATCACATATGCGATAATTTCCGCGACGGCCTTCCAGTGCTCGACCGGGATCGGCGTATCGATCTCCACGACGGCGTGAAGCATCCGTGCAAGGGCACGGTTTTCCACGATCGGCACCTCTGCTTCGCGCGCCAGTTCGCGGATCCGCGCCGCGACGCGGTCGGTGCCCTTGGCCACGCACACGGGAGAGGCATCGCGCCCGACCTCGTATCGAAGGGCGACGGCGAAGTGGGTCGGGTTGGTGATGACCACGGTCGCGGTAGGCACGGCCGTCGCAATCCGCTGACGTGCCCGCTGCCGCCTGATGCCCGCGCGCTTGGCCTTGATCAGCGGGTCGCCTTCGCTGTCCTTGTGCTCATCGCGAACCTCCTTGAGCGTCATGCGTTGCTTCTTGAGCCAACGCGCTCGCTTCCAGATGATGTCGGCCACGGCGATACCGGCTAGGATCGTTCCCGTCGCCAGCAGCATGCCCGCCGATGCATCGGCCGAATGTTCCATGATCCGTTCCGGAAGAAATCCCGGCACCTGCCAGATCGCCGTCACGGCAGCACCGCCCAGCCAGATACCTACGCCCGCGACCACAACAAGCTTGGCGAGGTTCTTGAGGAACTCGACCAGCGTGTCGGCAGAGAACAGCCGTTTGAAACCCTCGATCGGAGAAATCCTAGAGACCTTGGGCTTTGTACGCTCCACGGCGACCACCGTATCTCCCTGGACGATCACGCCGAAGATCGCCGCGAGGAACATCACGGTCATGGCCGGCGCGAGGATCGCGACGGATCCCACGACGAGCATGTCTATGACCCCACCCAGATCGCGTAGTCCCGCGGGCCCCGCGCCGACTTCGATCAAAGCCGCGCCGTCCACGAGCCGTGCGAAGAGCTCGGATAACCTAGGAAACACGGTCGGTGCGAGGTAGTATACGATGACGAAGAGCGACAGGACCGTCATGGCCACCGACGGTTCCCGCGAGCCGGCGACATCGCCTTTCTGCCGTGCCTTTCGGAGTTTCTGCTCCGTGGGCTCTTCGGTCTTGCTGCTTTGGTCTTCCTGATCTGCCATGAGCGCCCGGTCAGAAGCTGAGTGTTGCGAGCCAGTCCCTGAAGAACTGCAGAAAGCCCGTGAAAAGGGCGGGGCCGCTCAGGGCGAGCACAAGCAATGCCGCCGCGATAAGGACCGGCACCGCCACGAAGAATACGGGCAGGGTCGGAAGCATCTTGTTCGCAAGGCCCAGCGCAAGGTTCAGCAGCAGGCCCAGAACGTAAAAGGGTGCCGTGATCGACACCGCGATCCAGAAACTGGTCGAGACCCCGCGCGCAATCTGGTTGGCCATGTCACCCGGCATGATGAGACCGACGGGAAAAACGTCGTAGCTCATGAGAAGTGCGCCGATGATCACGTGGTGCAGGTCGGTGGCGAAGATCAGGGCGATACCGGCCATCAACAGCCCGCTCGCAACCATGGTCGAGCCCTCGAAAGAGCCGAGTTGCGGCCCGAAGGCGTTGGCCAGGCCCGCAACGATGCCGATCTGGTAACCCGCGAATTGCAGCGCCGACAGCAGGATGCGCGCCGACAGCCCTATCCAGAGGCCCACGGCGATCTCGATGCCGAGCAAGGCGAACAGCTGTGCGGGATTGTCGGCGGTCATGGTTCCCACCGGCGTCACGGGCATGAATGCGGCCGAAAGGGCCAGGGCGAATATCAGGCGATGGCGAACGGGGACGGCCTGTTCGCCGAAGCCCGGCATGAACATGAGTGCAGCGCCAAGCCGCGCGAAGACGAGGGCGAAGGCCAGGAACTGTTCGGCAAGGAAGACCTCCAGATCCATTTCATCCGCCGATCCGCGCAACGGTCTTCAGCACGGCCTTGCGGTGGATCTCGTTGTGAGAGACGACCTGTGTCGCCGGGCTGCAACGTTCCAGCATGGACCGCACGAAGCTGCGGACCTCCGGGCTGACCAGGACCGCTGGCCATTCGTCGTGCTGTGCGAAGCGCTGGATCTCTTTTCTAGCTTCGAGGACAAACTCCTGAACGCGCTGGGGGGACATCACAAGTGAGCGATCATCGCCGTTTTGCCGGAGGGCTTCGGAAAACTCCCGCTCCCACGACGGGTTGAGCGCGATGACGGGCACGAAGCCTTGCGGATCGGTCAGGGACTTGGAGATTTGGTTGGCGAGACGTTGACGGACATGGTTCGTCACACGGGTGACATCACTGGTCTTGCGGGTCGCTTCCGCCACGGCCTCGACGATGCCAGGAAGGTTTCTGATCGAGACGCGCTCGGACAGAAGCGCCTGAAGCACCTGCTGCAAAAGGATCGTCGGCTGACCGCCCGGGATGTCGGACGCGAGTTTCTGATAATCCCGGTCAAGCCCTTCGATAAGCTCCTTCGTTGCGCCGTATGTGAGGAGATCCGGCATGTGATCCTTGAGGATCTCCGTGAGATGCGTAGTGATGACACTCTCTGGGTCGACGACCGTGAGGCCGCGTTCTTCGGCCGCGTCGGCCGTACCGCGATCCACCCACAGCACATCGAGCCCGAAGGTCGGGTCCTTGGCGCGTTCTCCATGGAGATCCTTCGAGTCCTCGCTGCTGGCGATGACCATCATGCTTCCCGGACGGATGTCGCCGCGCGCGATCTCCACTCCGTGGAGCAGGATGGCATAGGTGGTCCCCGGAAGGTTCGAGTCATCGGTAATGCGGACCGATTGAAGGACGAAGCCGAAATCCCGGGCGAAGAGTTTCCGCAGGCTCTTGATCTTGGCCGGGAGGCCGGCCTCGGGGCGGTTGACCATGGAAACCAGCGCGTCACCCATGCAAAGTCGAATATCGTCGAGTTTCATGGTCTGTGCGACGCTTTCCTCGGTCGCGTCGTTGGCTTCCGCCGCCGCCTTTTCGCGGGCCGCAGCGTTTTCTTCCGCGGCGGTCGATCGTTGCAGGGTGTATCCCAAGCCCGCCAGGAGCGCGGCAAGCGCCACGAAAATGGGCGCCGGGAACCCCGGCAGGAGCGCGATCCCCAACAGGAGTGCCCCCGCCATGTAAAGCGCCTTGGGATAGCTGCCCAACTGGGACAGAACGGCTTCGTTGGTCGCGCCCTCGGTGCCGCCCTTGGTCACCACGATGCCGGCAGCCAGCGACACCAGAAGCGCGGGGATCTGGGTTACCAGCCCGTCACCGATCGTGAGGATCGTGTAGACGTTCGCTGCTTCCCCCATGGTGAGCCCGTGTGACAGGACCCCGATCAGGATGCCGCCTATGAGGTTGATGAGCGTGATGATGATCCCCGCCACCGCATCGCCGCGCACGAACTTGGACGCGCCGTCCATCGCCCCGTAGAAGCTCGTCTCGTCCTCCAGCTCCTCCCGACGGCGTCGGGCCTCGCTTTCGTCGATCATGCCGGCGCCCAGATCGGCATCGATCGCCATCTGCTTGCCGGGCATGGCGTCGAGGGCAAAGCGGGCGGAGACCTCGGCAATTCGGGTGGAACCCTTGGAGATCACGATGAAGTTGATCACGACGAGGATCGCAAAAACGATGATCCCGATCACGAAGCTTCCTGTCGCGATGAACCGCGAAAAGCCTTCGATGACCCCGCCCGCGGCATGTGTGCCGGTGTGGCCCTCCGAAAGTATGAGGCGTGTCGAGGCCACATTCAGCGATAGCCGCAGCATCGTAACGACCAGCAGCAGCGTGGGAAAACTGTTGAAGGCTAGAGGGCGTGGCACCCAAAGCGCCACCATCAGGATCAGTGCCGAGAATGACAGCGAAACCGCGAGCCCGAAGTCGAGAAGGATCGGCGGAAGCGGCACGAAGAGTACCGCCAGCACCATCGCGATGCCGACGGCAAAGGCGATGTCCCGGTTCGCATTTCCGAAGGGTACGATCGCCGCGACCCCGGACACCCTTGCGCTCATCCCGACGTCTCCTCGGCGACGCTCCGGAAGGCTGGCAGGATTGGCTGGAGATCCTGACGACTGTAGAGGCCGCGCCGTCCGGCTCCCGTGCCGTCCGACAAGGCCGCCGCCCAGAAGCCACCCTCGAGTGGCGTAGGCGGTTGGTCGTGAGACGGGACGTCGACGGATGAACCCGGCACGGACCGGGCCAGTGCCGCGAACTCCTGCAGTCGTTCGTTCGCAACGAGCAGGTTTCTTTCCAGCGAGGCGAGGTAGACGGACCGAAGTTCCGGCGTGAAGGAATGATAGCTGCCCGCAGCGACCTCCCAGTCACCGGTCCTCTCGAAGAGCTCGCGCAGGAAGCGGGCGGCGTAGTCGACGTTCCGGACTGGATCGAAGCCTTGGGACAAGTCTTGGAACGCATCGGGATGCCAGCGCAGGTTGACCTGCATGCAACCGACATCAATCGATTGCACGCCCGAGGCTTGCCTGTCCCGCACCCATTCCATGGCCGCCTGCGGATTCTCGAACAGGCGACCTTCGCCCGCCGCGTTCACGGCCCATGGCCAGACAGTGAGCAGGCCGTCGCGTCGTGTCCCCGCCTCCTGCAGGCCGATCCCGAGCAGCAGGTTGTCGGGAATGCCGTGGCGGTCCTGCGCGTCGAGGATCGCGCGGATGCAGATCGCTGAATCCCGCGGTGCGTTCCGCGTTGACCCTTCGGATGACGCGTCGGCTGCCGCATCGGGAGGCGAGTAAAAGGTTTCCCAACCTCCGGCGAAATCGGGCGTGACGGCGAACACGAGCGCCAGGAAGACAGACGCCCGCCTCATTGTCCGCCCGAAACGATGAGGTCGAAAACGGTATCCGACAGTTGCGACAGCGTCGCGTACATGAAGGGAGCCGAGGCCACGATAGCGACGAATATGGCCGCGATCTTCGGCACGAAGGTCAGTGTCATTTCCTGGATCTGAGTGAGGGCCTGGAAGAAGGCGATGCCGAGCCCGACGATCGTGGCCACCGCGAGAACGGGGCCCGATGCGATCAGGGTGGCCCAGATCGAGTCTGCGAAGATGGCATATACGTCTGCTTCGTTCACCGTGCGCGCCCCCCAAATCGGCGTGTCAGAGCGGCATCCGCAGGATTTCCTGGTAGGCCTGCACGAACTTGTCCCGCATCGAGACCGCCACCCTCAGCGTGGTCTCAAGCTCCATCGTCGCCTCAACGACGGTTTGCGTGTCCAATTCGCCGCGCAAACCGGCAGCGGCAATCTGTTCCGATGTCCGCGCGGTGTTCACAGCGTCGGCAGCCACGTCCCGCAATACCGTGGAAAACCCTCCGGCATCGCCCTGTTCGACCTGCGAGGGCCCGAGACCCTGGCTGCTCCGGTATGCGCTCTGAATGGACGCCGTGGAGAGAACGGAGGAAATGTCGGTCATGGTGGGCGACTTACTTCAGAAGATCGAGCATCTGGCGCCGCATCGTGCGAGCGGCCTCGTACATGTTCATGTTCGCCTCGTAGCTGCGCGAAGCCTCGCGCATGTTGTTCATCTCGATGATCGAGCTGACATTGGGGGTTCGGACATATCCGTTCTCGTCGGCCGCCGGGTGCCCGGGGTCGTAGCGGAGTGGAAACTCGGACTGATCGCGACCGATCTCTTCGACCCGCACAAGCAGGGCGCCCGTGCTCCGGTCGAGCACCTCTCCAAAAGTGACGGTCTGACGACGGTATGGCTCTTCGCCCGCGGTGGTGCCGGTCGAGTTGGCATTCGCCACGTTCTCGGCCGTGACCTTCAGCCGGTGGGCCTGTGCGTGCATCCCGCTGGCGGCGATTGCCGAAATCGATCTCAGTGGGTCCACTTTCGTGTCTCCTTACTGGTTGCCGGATACCGATAGGCGCAGGAATTCGTGACCTTTTCGGTAGAGTGTCGCGGCAAGCTGGTATCCCCCGCTCAATTCGCTCGCCCGGATCGCCTGCTGCTCCAGGACGACCGAGTTCCCGTCGAGGGTCGTGCCCCAGGCTTCGGGATCTTCGAACGTGCGGACCGGCCCGGAGGCGCCAGTTCCCCTGATATGCTGTGGATCCGTGGTGGCGAGGCCCGCGTAGCGTGTGCCCGACACCATCTCGGAGAAGTCGCTGGTCGTCCTTGCCCTGAAACCGGGAGTATCCGCGTTGGCGACGTTCTCGGACACGACGCGCTGACTCTCGCTCAGCCAAGTCAGGCGCTGTGATGCGAGGCTGAAGAAAGAAATCCCGTTGACGCTCATTAGTCTTTCCTTGCGGCTTGAGAAGAATTAGCATGAATAAATGGGTGCATTCAAGGATTAATAATGCAGACGCTCTTCTCTGACCTCAGCCAGGCCGTACGAGAAGTCGGGGGCACGCGCATCGCCGGACAGGTCCGTGCGATCTCGGGGCTTACCCTGACGGTAGAAGGGCTTGGGCGTGCGCTGGGCATCGGGCAACGCTGTCTCGTGCACGGCCGCAATGGTCCTGTGCTTGCCGAGGTTGTGGGTCTCGACGACGAGGGGGCGCATGTATTGCCGTTCGGGGTCTGGCGCGGGATCGCTGCCGGCGACGCCGTAGAGGTCCTCGAGGGTGACGATCTCGTAAGGCCGACCGAGGCTTGGCTTGGGAGGGTCATCGACGGACTTGCGCGGCCCCTCGACGGTCGGGGCCGTCTCCCGCAGGGTGGTGTGCCGCGGTCGGTGCATGCCGATCCACCCAACGCGTTCGACCGCCGACGGGTCGGACCAAGAATGGACACAGGGATCAAGGCGGTCGATATCTTCACCCCGATCTGTCGCGGACAGCGGATGGGGGTATTCGCCGGGTCGGGCGTCGGCAAGTCGACCCTCATGGCAATGCTCGCCCGGCAAGCCGACGCAGACGTGATCGTGATCGGCCTCGTGGGTGAACGTGGGCGCGAGGTTCAGGATTTCGTGCAGAAGGATCTCGGGCCCGATGGGCTTGCCCGGTCCGTGCTCGTGGTTTCAACGGGCGACGAACCCCCGCTCATGCGGCGCCAGGCGGCGTGGACGGCCACGGCCGTCGCCGAACACTTCCGTGACGCGGGCTTCCAGGTCCTTTTGTTGATCGACAGTGTCACCCGCTTCGCGATGGCGCAGCGCGAGATCGGTTTGGCTGCGGGTGAACCGCCGGCGCAGCGCGGCTTTCCCCCGACCACGTTCGCCGAACTTCCCCAGTTGCTGGAAAGGGCCGGTCCGGGACGTGACGGGCAGGGCGACATCACCGCGATCTATACCGTGCTTGTCGAGGGCGAAGACATGAATGATCCGGTTGCCGACTCGGTGCGAGGCATCCTCGACGGCCATGTGATCCTCGACCGGACGATCGCGGAGCGTGGTCGTTATCCTGCGATCGACCTGCTGCGAAGCATCTCCCGGATGCTGCCGGAATGCCACGGACCGGAGGAGAACGCCCTGCTCCGCGAGATGCGGCTCGGCCTCGCGCGTTTTGAAGACATGGAGGACCTCATTCGCCTTGGCGCCTACAAAGAGGGAAGCGATCCGGAAGTCGATCGGGCAACCAGGTTGGCCGAGCGATTGCATCGCTTCCTGACGCAATCCAGGGAAGAGGCCACGACGACGGAAGACGCCTTCGCCGGGGTCAAGCGACTGCTGCTCGAGGCGGGCATCGAGATCGATGGCAAGGGTCCCGATGCCGAAGCGGCCGGACCTGTCGCGGCCCTTTCGGAAGGGCCGCTTCCACCCGGGTTTCGCCAGCCCGGCTAGTCACCGGGTTGCCAACGCCTCAGGCGCGTCCGACCGATCCAGTTCCGGATGGTGGCGCGGTCGGCATGCACGTCGCCTGCGAACCGGAATCCCTCGACCCATCGCCCCGCCTTGTTTGTCCTTGATGGAGTTATTGGGGATCTTCCCGGATCTGCGGACTCGGCCTTTGAGGCAAGCGCTTGTGCGCTTGATATTGTTCGTCAAGTCCAAAGTCAGTGAAGTTTAGCCAATAAGAACCCTGAATTGTTCATGCTTCGAACACATTTCCTGCCGATGCTGCCAACGGTTTATACATGAGAAACCCAGAATGGACTTGAAGAGAGACATCGGCATGGGACATCCGCTACCCAATGGTCTGAATGGCGTGCTCAACGTGCTCGTCGTCGACGACGAGCCGGACATCTGCCTTCTTCTTGCAACGGCTCTCGAAGCCATTGGAGGCTACTCCGTGACCACGGCAACGGGGGCCCGAAGCGCTTGCGAGGCGATCGAGAGAGCCGAGGCACCGTTCAACGGCATCTTCCTGGACATTCAAATGCCTGAGACTTCCGGCATTGAACTCTGCCGGATCCTTCGCAACACGCCCGGATATGCCGAGACCCCGATCATCATGCTGACCGCGATGATGGAACGTCACTACCTCAGAGAAGCGTTCTCGGAGGGCGCCAACGATTACATCACCAAGCCTTTCGACCTCGATCTGGTCCAGTCGCGGTTCAAGAACGAGAGACTGAAGAGTCATCGCCGTGCCATCCGAAGGGCCGAAATCGAAACCATGCCATCATCGGACCAGGTCGCGCTCGCGATGCCCACGGATGCGCGATCGCTCAGCGATCCCTTCACTTTCCGGGGCGTTCCACGTTGCGTGGATATGGACGCATTTCATACCTATATCCGGCAATCGCGCGCGCGCTTCACGGCCCCGCTATTCATCAAGACCATCAAGCTGGGCAACATCGCGGAGCTGTATTCTCGCCTGTCCGATGCCGAGCTTCAGGCACTTCTGCGCCACGTCGCCCAGTGCATTTCGACCGCGACAGAACCTGGCCGGGACATCTTCACCTATTGCGGACAAGGTGTGTTCTTCGCTGCAAGAGACAGCCAGGGAGCGCTGACGCAAACAGCGCTAGACCAAGCCCTGTCGGCCACCGGCCCATCCTGGAACATCGCGGGCCGGCTTGTGCCGCTCGACCTCATCTTGGGACCCGAGGAAGCCTATTGTCTCGAGACGGAGACGGCACCGAGTTGACGCGAAGTCGCGCAACGTGCCGTCAGAACGCGGACACCGTGTTGGTGGCGACGGACCCGAGAGTTGCATTTTCGCTCTAATCTCAATGTTTTCTTTCCCTGTGCTGATGGTTTTTGGTTTGATTGTGTTCTTGTCTGCTAGGGTTTGTTCGGCAGGCTGTGCGCGCGTCGAAGAGAAAAGAACATTCGATCGCAGCACATGAAAAGATCTCGGAAGAATCCGGGACAACAGGTGAAGAAACGGTCGTGAGCAGAAGAAGCTATCGCAGGATCGCGTTCCAAACATTGGCGTACCTGTCAGTGGCAGCGGCGGTCACCGCAGCTGTATTCATCTTCGAAAAGTCCGAACTGCGGGCTCTGCAGGCGGAACAGCGCGCGGAAGTGAACGAAGTCGTTGAAGTGCTTTCTCGCAACATCGAGATCGCGCTGACACGCAAGTCGGTCGCAACAGCCGGGGTGGCTCAAGCGGTGTCGCTGTTGCCGACGATCAGCCAGGATCAGTTCTCGGCGATCTCCAGGCGAATTGTCGAAACCGACGCTTCCATCGTTCTGATGTCGCTGATCAGTGACGGCCGGACGACCCGCGTGCACCCGATCGAGGGCAATGAGTTTTTCGTGGGGCGCGAGCTTCGCGGCTCTTCTGCGTTCGTCGATGCCATCGGCCGCGCGCGCGATCGGGAGACCGGGCTTGTGCAGGGGCCGATGCAGCTGTTGAGCGGGGCGGAAGGTTTCATCGTTCTGCAGCCGATCCTGCTGCCGCAGACGTCGAACCAGGCCGGTGTTGAAGCCCCACCCGCAGAACACTTGGGCCTCCTGGCCCTTGTCTTCGCGACCGAACCCTTCTTTGCCGAAGTCGGCGTCATGAATGTCGGTGAGGGATACGCGGTGGCCATCCGGAACGCCGTTGATTCAGGATCGACGACCGTCTTCGGTCCCGCAGCGCTTTTCGACATGGATCCGGAACTCATGCGCGCGGCTTTCCCGCTGGGCTCCTGGGAGGTTGCGGTCGCACCGGTCGGTGGGTGGCTGTCTGAGCTTCCGAATCCTTGGCCGATCCGGGGCATGGCCCTCTTGGGCACGCTGTTCCTCATGTGGGTCCTGAGGGATTTCATGGGTCTGCGGGAGGAAAACAAGCGTGTCGCGCTACGGCTCAAGGCCGCGATCGACACGATACCTGACGGCTTTGTCCTGTACGATGAAAATGATCGCCTCGTAGTCTGCAATGAAAGATACAAGGAGATCTACAAAAAGAGCGCTGCCGCCATTACGCCGGGCGCGTCTTTCAGAAGCATCCTCGAATACGGACTCGCCAACGGCCAGTATGCCGACGCCATCGGTCGTGAGAAGGAGTGGCTGAAAGAACGGCTGGAGCAGCATCGCAACGATGAAGCATTCGTTGAACAGCAGTTGGACGACGGGCGATGGATGCGGATCATCGAGAAGGTCACTCCAGACGGCTGCCGCGTCGGTTTGCGCGTGGATGTCACGCTAATCAAACAGAACGAGCGTCAACTGGAAGAACAGAACCAACGCTTGAGTGCGGCGCTAGAGGCGCGGGAAAAGGCGGAGGCGCGGTTTGCCGAACTGACGGAGTTCAGTACGGAATGGTACTGGGAACAGGATCATGAACACCGTTTCACCTTCTTCTCGGATGGTTTCGAGCGCGCCACCGGGATCGATCCCAGTCGTGTTCTGGGCAAGCGGCGCGATGATTTCAGCGATCGGGATCCTGCCGCGCTTTCGGAAAGCGGGGCTGCCGATGTAATCAATGCCATCGAGGCGCGCGAGCCTTTCCAGAATTACATCTACAGTGCGGTCGACGTCAGAAACGACGAGATGTGGGTCCGTACAAGCGGCAAGCCCATTTTCGGCAAGGACGGTTCGTTCCAGGGCTACCGCGGTGTCGCCGCCGATGTGACGAAGCTGTACCAGGCGGTACAGGAGGCCAAGCTTGCGGGTGAAGCGAAGACGCGGTTCCTGAGCATGGTCAGCCACGAACTTCGGACTCCTCTGACTGTCCTCCTCGGCTACAACGCGTTCATCGCCAACAGCACACACCTTCCCAGCGTCGCAAAGCTCCGGCAGACGGTTGGTCACATGGATGACAGCGTGCTTTCGGCCCAATTGTCGGCTGCTCTCGATCAGATCGGGAGCTTTGCCAGGAAGATCGAGGTGTCGGGGCGGCAGCTGTTGTCGATCGTTTCCGATCTTCTCGATTCCACAAGAATGCGGTCCGGCGATTTCAGGCTGGAATTTTCGCGCGTCAGCCCAAAGAATGACCTCGGTTCCATCGTGCAACACCATCGACGTCTTGCCGAACAGAAGGGCTTGCGGCTTGTTTCCGATATTTCGGACGTCCCATTGCACGCCGATCTGACCCGCCTGCAGCAGATCCTGAGCAATCTTCTTGGCAACGCAGTGAAATTCACACGGGAAGGATCGGTTACCGTTACCGGCTACATGAGCGATGGAATGTACCGGTTCGAAGTGCGGGACACCGGCATCGGCATGACCGAAGAGGACGCCAAGAAGGTGTTCGAACCGTTCTACCAGGTAGATCCGACCGAGACGCGCAACCATCAGGGTATCGGCCTCGGACTTGCCATCACGAAGCGGCTTGTCCAGTCGCATGGCGGCGAAATCTCGGCCGAAAGCGCGCCCGGTCAGGGAAGCCGTTTCGTGTTCACGATGCCGATCTACGAACTCGGCCATTACAGGCTGCGGGCATAGCCGCGGCGCAGGACCGAAGCGCGCGGGATGCCGGTGGAAGAGCGGCGCCGTATGGTCATGCGGCAGCAGTGGCGCGGTCACGGCCATCGATCATGTCGGAAGTGTTGTCTAGCTTCGGCAGGATCAGCGGGCCGGACGATCCGTGCCAATTGCCTCTTTTCGAACGAGGCGCTGCCGATCATCGAAACGGGTTGCAGATCACGGTCCGCAATCACGGTCAAGGGACAGGAGCCGAGAATGCTGTTGCCGATACCGGCCGCCATCGCGCGGCGCCATCTTGCGATGGGGGATGAATACCTTTGGCATTTGGATGGTGTTCCTCAAGCCTCATTGGTGTCGCAGAAGGGTTCCGGAAGAGACGTGATGTCCTGCCCAATCTCGTTTTCCATTCGGCGATGGCGCTTTTGGCAAGCGTTCCAAGCTTCATGCCCGGTCCGGTGAGCATATCGACGACAAGCCTTCTGGGCGCGCCCTACATGATTTGACGGCCATTCGATCCAATGACGGTCGCTACGAAATACAGCAAGGCTGGAGCGCGAATGACACAGGCCCGTGAAATTGGTCGAAACTCCCGCTACTCAATCCCATCTCGCCACATTTTTTCCATAGTTTCCGGGTTCACCTGAGGGCGAGGGTATCCTCAATAAAAAAAATGTTGAGGCATGAGATGAAAATCCTAGCAGTGGACGACGATCCCGATTTCATGGCCGTTCTGGAGACGGTGCTTGCGGATCTTGGTTACCGCGACGTCGTGACCGCCAGTTCCGGCCGCGAGGCGCTGGATCTGATCGGGACCTCTCCGTCCAGCGGTTTCGACGTTTTCATCTTTGACATCGTGATGCCCGGCATGGATGGGATCGAATTGACGCGTCATGTGCGCGCGCTCGACGCTCATCGGGACACGCCGATCATGATGAACACGGCGATGGCCGACCGGGTGCACATCGAGAAGGCCTTTGCCGCCGGCGCTACGGACTACCTGACCAAGCCCGTGGACGTCGTGGAAATGAAGGCCCGATTGTTGCTGATCGAAAGCCTTGTGGAAGAACGCAAGCGGGCGAGAAACGTCGTGGTGCAGCAGGCCCATGGCCTTGGCGCAGGCCCCTCCTACGGGTTCATGGACGGCATCCCGCTGAAACGCGTCGACGGCGCCGTCGATCTTTTCACCATGGGTAACTACGTGAAGACACTTGGTATTTTCCGCGCCCGTTCCGTGGCCGCGATTGGCATAGCCGTCTCGAACGCACGCGCCATCCATGATCTGGAGGGCGGGCATGCCTTCGGTGAGGTGATGATCGATGTGGCGACCTGCATCGCCGACTGCTTGAGGCAATCGAACCGCATGATCGCCTATGCGGGTGGAGGCGCGTTTGTCTGCCTGATGCCCCGTGCCGAGGTCGGCGACCCGGACAGCATGGCGGACCAACTGCGCGAATGCGTGATGGAGTTCGGATCGGTCTACCATGAACTCGACATCCAGCTTCCGACGATCACCGTTGGGCAGCCGATCTGCGTACGCCCATCGCAGCTGGGTACCCCCATGCGCATCATCGATGAGGCCATCGCCTCCATCAGATCGAATGTATCGGGCATCGCCAACATCGCGTGAAATGAACAAAGCCATGATCACCACATCCGCGAACAGCCAGGTGAACGCTGGTATTGCCAAGCTTCGTGACGGTTTCCTCGACCGTGTGGCCGAGCGCGTCATCACCATCGACGCGATACTTGCAGCCGCCTCCGGTCCGACAATCCCCGAGGCGGACGTTCGGACCATTGTTCACCATACGCACAAGACGGCCGGGGTGGCCGCTACATTCGGCTTCGCCGAACTCGGCGCGCGCGCCTCGGAGGTCGAGCGCATCCTCACCAGTGGCGGGGCGGAGATACCCTGGCAGGCTGTGCGCCCGGCGATCGAGACATTGCTCGACGAGATGGAAAGCGCGCTGGACAGCTAGCCATCCTGACCTGCCCCAATGAAGTGGTCCGGTTTCAGTCTTGGTGCATGACGGGTCTGGGAGCTACGCCTGGGGTGGCCGGCGAAGCGGCTTCGGATGGCGGAGCCCGCCACTGCACGACTTCCGGAGCTGGCGGCCGATAACCTAGGGATGAGTGCGGGCGTTTGGTGTTGTAGTGCTGGCGCCAGTTCTCGATCATGATCTTCGCCTCGGCCAGGCTGTAGAAGATCTCGCCGTTGAGCAGTTCGTCCCTAAGCTTCGCGTTGAAGCTCTCGCAATAGCCGTTCTCCCAAGGTGATCCTGGCTCGATGTAGGCCGTCTTTGCACCGACGGCGGCGATCCATTCCCGAACCGCCATGGCCACGAACTCAGGACCGTTGTCCGACCTGATGTGGTCTGGGACGCCGCGCAGGATGAACTGGTCCGACAGCACGTCGATGACGTCGGTCGATCTCAAGCGACGGTCTATCCGGATCGCCAGACACTCCCGGGTAAACTCATCGATCAGGTTGAGCATGCGGAACTTCCTTCCGTCATAGGTCCGGCTCTCGACGAAGTCGTAGGACCAGACATGGTTCGGACGCTCCGGCCGCAGACGGACACACGACCCGTCGTTGAACCAGAGGTGCCCCCTCTTTGGTTGTTTCTGCGGGACCTTCAGCCCCTCCCGCCGCCAGATCCGTTCGACCCGCTTCACGTTCACGGCCCAGCCGGCGTCACGCAGCAGGGCCGCGATGCGCCGATAGCCGTAGCGGCCATACTGGGTTGCGAGCGCGATGATGTCCGCGGTAAGCGCCTCCTCGTCAGGGCGCCCGCGCGGCACCTTCCGCTGGGTTGATCGGTGCTGACCGAGCACACGGCAGGCGAGGCGCTCCGAGACGCGGAACTTCTGCATGACGTGATCGACACAACGACGGCGGCGGGTGCAGATACAGAGTTCATGGAAACGGTCAGCTACAACCTTCCGGTCGATCTGATCGACCTGGTGCGCGATCTGGCCGAGGCGCGCGTGGCGCAGGCCCGTAAAGAACAACGCCAAGCCAAGCGGAGGGGCGAGCGAGGCCCCGAGGCCCGCAAGTCTGCCTCAGCCGTGGTGCGGGAGGCGTTGGAAGCCTACCGGGGGCGGATCGAGGCGGAGCTGAGGGAGCTACAGGCTTGAAGCGGCTCGTAGCAGGCTTGGCAGCGATGCTTGCTGGGGACGCTCAAGCAAACGTCGTTATTAACGGCGAGGCGGTTGAAATTTCAGAGCGGCAATGCCGCTCAATCCTGTCCGACATCGGCGTAGTCAGCTTCAGCTATAGCCACGAAGAAACGAACGACCGTAGAGAGGTTTGGACTTACAATAGAGGCATTCTCTATCCTGTCGTTCTTGATCCGCGCGGAGTTCGGTGTTTGGGCTGGCGATATGACTAGGTGACGCCCGCTAGCGCCCCTGCACTTGCGCCAGCATCGCCGCTGCACTCTCGCGCGCCGCCAGTTTCTCGGTATACCGGCTGACCATGCGTTCCGACTTCCACCCGCCCGCCTGCTGGATTGCACCCGTGCTGGCTCCTGCTGCCTTGGCGTCCTGAGCCGCTCCAACTCGGGTTGAGTGCGCCGAGAACCGATCCCCGCAACGGCGGCGGAATATCTCCGACACATCCCGAGTCCCGATCCTGTCGTTCTTCGCGGCGAACCCCAGCGGGATGAACAGCGGGTCGGCCTTGTCGAGATGCGCCGTTTCCACCCACGCCATGATCCGCGTGTAGGTGCTGGCCGCGATGAACCTGTAATCGCCTTCACCCTCCTGGTCCGTCTTGGATTTGGCGATGAAGCACGTCGCCCCGTCCACGTCCTGTTGAACGTCACCGACATTCACGGCGACCAGTTCGGAGGCACGTGCGAAGGTGTCATAGGCGAGGCAGAGCAGCGCCGCGTCCCGCAGGTCGATCAGGTCGTCGCCCATCAGGTCGAGCGCCTTCTGGATCGTGGGCCAGCGCAAAGCCTTGGCCTGATCCTGCCGGGTGCCTTTCGCTCGCCGAAGGCGGCGCAGGGCGAGCTTCACGGCATTGGAAGCCCCCGGCACGGGGAGATCGAGGGCGCGGTGCAGGTGGTCGATCGAGGCGATGTAGCGCGCCACGGTAGCCGGCTTCTTGATCTCGCCCATCGCATCCACGAACGCGGCGACGGTCTCGGGGCTGGCGGGTGGCCCGTAGGCGTGGCCCGTCTCAGCGCACCAGGTGGCGAAGATCGAGGTATCTGATCGGATGGCCCGTAGCGTGTTGGGCGAGTAGGCCCCGCGGGACATTTCGGCGTAGGCCGCAAGGCGCAGGTCGAGGCCCGCAGGAATACGATCGAGAACGACCTTCAGTTGTTGCACGGAAAAGCCTCTACCAAAGCATCAATCATCCCGACCGCGGGATCATCCCCCCATCGAGCAGGATTGTCCGACGCCCAGTTCACGTAGGCTTGTGCTGCGGCAGCGGTTGATGGAGGTGATGCAACTCGGGCGGCCGGGTGTGGGTTGTAGCCACTTGCTACGTCACCGCAATTGAATACCAAGACCTGCGCTACGCGACGTGCCAATCCTAAGCAAAATGCTGTGGCGTGCACCTCTTCGATCGTGACGGTAGGAAACGACCGAGGGGACGCCGCAGAACGACATGGCTCGATCATCTGGCCAACGGTGGGTTGAGCCACGCCATGGCCGCTGCCCAAGATCACAATCAGCGCAAACGAGAAGAAAAACCGCAACGGCCGACCTCCGATAAGTGTAATTATCAGATATGATAACGCCTTTCGGCGTTTTGCGCAATTAGACTTTACTAACGTCTTTCTGTGTGTTACGCAGAAAGCATGAAGAGTGGTCCCTTCATCGATCTTGTAGCTGACACGCTTGGTGTCGAGCGCGGAACGACCAGAGTAGTCGCGCGTTCCTTACGTGAGGCCGGTTGGCTTACGACCGGTCCAAGGGGGCGCAACGCCCCCGACATGACATCCGTTGATGCATCGCGGCTCATTATTGCATTGATGACAGGAGCTACCCCTGCGCGCGCTCTGGCTCAGTTCGAAGTTTTTCGCTGTCTTCGTCTCGTGGGAGATGCTCCCCTTGATGCGGCGCTCAAACGAAGGCTTCCGGCACGTTCCTCGCATACAATCGAGGACGTCTTGGTTCTGTTGCTGGAGGCGGTAATCTCTGGTCCTCAAGCCTTCACCACCGATAGTGGCGAACCGGGTATTGTAGGATTTCTTCTTCAGGTGAACGAAACTGCCCAGTCGGCCTTGGTGATGATTGGGCGTGACAAGTTCAATTTCGTCAACACGTCCGGTCCAGCGCGTAGCCGAACGTCGGATGCAGGACACGGTATTCAGACAACCCGTAGCATCACTTATCTTGAGCTGGAAATCATCGCTCAAAGCTTGGATAGGCAACCCCAAAAAAGGGCGCGCACCAATGTTTCCCAAGATGCCGGAGGTGCTGCCGATGCCAAGTAGTCCAGCCGTCATCAAGCAATCTGATCTGACCCGCTATATCGCTGCGACCGTAAAGGCGGGCGTCCCTGTACAGCAGGTGATGATTGCCCCGGACGGAACGGTTACGATCACCATCGGCAATGCGTCCGCTGAGGGCGCCATGAACCCTTGCGACAGGTTGCTCGACTGATGCGCCGGCGAAACCCCTTTCCCGGCGTGACCCGCGTCGTAGACAGGCACGGCAAAGTGCGATGGCGGTTCCGGCGCAAGGGTTTCACTTGTTACTTGCCAGGAGCGTATGCCTCGGCGGAGTGGCAGGCAGCGTATGAGGCCGCGCAAGCCGAGGCGAAGACGCCAACATCTACCAATCGCTTTCCTCATGGTTCTCTAGGCTGGCTGATAACTCGGTACCTCGAAAGTCCCAGGCATCGTCGCAAAGCAAAGCTGACGCGCCAGATGATCGGGCGCGAAATGGACTGGCTGCGCGACCAAGCTGGCGAGCTGCCAGTGGCGTCTTTCCGTGGTCGGCATATCGAGGCGCTGATGATGCGGAAAGAGGGCCCGGCGGCGCAGGATCGTGTCCGCAAGGTGCTGTCGATGTTGTTCAACCACGCGATCAGAATGGAGCTGGTTGCGCACAACCCTGTGCGAGCCGTGGAGCGCATCAGTCAGAAAACCGACGGCTTCCATACGTGGGGCGACGCCGAAATCGCGCGGTTCCGCGATCGCCACGCGCCCGGCACCAAGGCGCGGCTTGCCTTGGAGCTCGCGCTCAATACAGGCGCTGCGCGTCAGGATCTCGCCAAGCTCGGCTGGCAGAATGTGCAGGGTGGCCGGATCAGCTACCGGCGCGGCAAGACCGGCGTCGAGGCGGATTTGCCGATCTTGCCCGAGCTTGCCGACGAGCTGGCCCGCTTGCCGCGCTCGCAGCTCCTTTTTCTCCCTACGCAGACGGGAGCTGCTCATACTGCGGCTGGGCTCGGGAACTGGTTCCGCGATCGCGCGAATGAGGCCGGCGTGCCCGGCACGATCCATGGGCTCAGAAAAGCAGGCGCGACACGGCTTGCCGAGCATGGTGCGACAGAATGGGAAATCTCCAGCTTCCTTGCCCACGAGGGAACCAAGGAGGCCGCGACCTACGTCCGAAAGGCAAGTCGCTCGAAGCTCGGGACGGCGGCGCTTGCTCGTCTCGGCGGGACGAAAAGTGAACAGAACTTGTCCAACCTTTCTGAGAGGTTGGACCAAAGGAGCCCGAAAGATGAGCGATGACAGTATCTTAAGAGAAGGGGTGGCAGCCCGTAGGGGAATCGAACCCCTCTTTCCAGGTTGAAAACCTGGCGTCCTAACCGATAGACGAACGGGCCACGCTTGGCGTGGACGGTGTCTAGGAAAACGCGCGGGCGGGATCAAGGGGATTCTTGCGGGCGGCCGCGCGATTTCCGCAGGTGCCGGGTCAGTCCGCCCAAGCCGCATCCTCCAGCCGGAGCTGGACCCGCGTCCGTCCGTTCCAGTGGTTCAGTTCGACCCGGCCCGCAAGATGCACGGGCCGACCCTGATGGGCCTGCAACGCGTCGAGCCCCAGGCGCGCGGCGTCGAAGGCGATGGCGTCGAGGCTCGTGGCGCCCCCATCGGAGAATGCGAGCTTCAGGTGGCCCTCGCCCACGGGCCGCGTCATGCGGATGCGCATGGCGGGGAAGGCGAAGCGCGGGGCAGGGGCCGAGGCGCCGAAAGGGCCGGCCGCCTCGATCCGTTCGATCAGATCGGGCTGCGCCGCCTCGGGCATCAGGATACCGTCGAGGCGTAGGTCGCCCGCGCCGCCTTCGCCCGCGCCCTGTTTGGCAAGCAGGTCCGACAGCCGCTCCATCGCCGGTTCGAGCTGTGCCCGGTTGAGCGAGAGGCCCGCGGCCATCCGGTGCCCGCCGCCTTTCTCGATCAGCCCCTCGGCCGCGAGGCGCTGGATCGATACGCCGAGATCGACGCCCGAGACCGACCGGCCCGAGCCCTTGCCGCCATCGCCGTCGAAACCGATCACCACGGCGGGGCGGTGCGTGTGTTCCTTCAGGCGGCTTGCCACGATGCCGACGACGCCCGGGTGCCAGCCTTCGCCCGCCGCCCACACCAGCGGCGCGTCGAGGCCACGCGCCTCCGCCTGTTCGAGCGCGGCGTCCCTGACCCGCGCCTCGATCTCGCGGCGGTCCGTGTTCAGCGTGTCGAGCCGCTGCGCCAGCGCCGCGGCCTCCTGCGGGTCATCGGTGGCGAGCAGGCGCGCGCCCAGGTCCGCCGCACCGATCCGCCCGCCCGCGTTGACCCTCGGGCCGAGCACGTAGCCGAGGTGGTAGCTTGTCGGCGCCCGGTCGAGGCGCGCCACGTCGGCAAGCGCCACGAGCCCCTTGCGATGCCGCCGTGCCATGACCGCGAGGCCCTGACGCACGAAGGCGCGGTTGACCCCCCGCAAGGGCGCCACGTCCGCCACGGTGGCCAGCGCCACGAGGTCCAGCATCGCCATGAGATCGGGCCCGCTCACCCCCTCGGCGCGGAGCCTGCGGTTGAGATCGACCAGCACGAGAAAGACCACGCCGGCCGCGCAGAGATGGCCGAGGTCACCGGGCTCGTCCTGCCGGTTGGGGTTCACCACGGCGACGCAGTCGGGCAGTTCGGCGGTGGCGAGGTGGTGGTCGAGGACGATGACATCCGCGCCCTTCGCCGCCGCGATGGGCCCGTGGCTGAGCGTGCCGCAATCGACGCAGACGATCAGGTCGTGCGTCTCGGCCAGCCCGCGCATCGCCGCGTCGTTCGGCCCGTAGCCTTCGTCGATCCGGTCCGGAACATAGAGCGTCGCGCGGTGCCCCATCTGCCTGAGCCACGTGATGAGCAGGGCCGCCGATGCGCCCCCGTCCACGTCGTAGTCGGCGAAGACGGCGATGCGTTCGCGCCGCCTGAGCGCATAGGCGAGGCGGCTCGACGCCGCCTCCATGTCCTTCAGGACCGCGGGATCGGGCAGGAGATCACGCAGCGACGGAGCGAGGAAACCCTGCGCCTCCTCGGGCGGCACGCCGCGCCGGGCAAGGACGGCGGCGACACCCGGCTCCAGCCCCGCACGCTGCGCCAGCGCGGCGGCGAGGCGCTCCTCCTCGACGCCGGGCCCGACCCAGCGCCGCCCGGTCAGCGAGGATTGCACGCCGAGAAACGCGTTCATGGCGCGCGCTCCGTCAGTGTGGCAACCGGCACGACCTCGGCGAATTCGCCGTGCAGATGCGAAAGGGCGGCGTCATGGATCGCCTGTGGGTCCATCGCGGCAAGGCCCTGCCGCCAGCCGGTATCGGCGTTCCGCGCGAAGGCGGCGCAGGCGTCATGCGCCACCCGGACGGAGAAGCCGAGATTGGCGGCCATGCGGACGGTGGTGGACACGCAATGCGGCGTCGTCAGCCCGCAGATCACGAGGTCCGCGATGCCGTGGTCGCGCAGGTGCGCCTCCAGCCCGGTGCCGATGAAGGCCGAGTTGACGGATTTCTCGAAGACCGGCTCGTCGCCGCGCGGGGCGACCCCGTCCTTGAACGCGGTGCCCGGACCGGAGAGCGGACTTCCCGGTTCGGTCGAAACGTGCCGGATGTGGACCACGGGCGCGCGCGCCGCGCGCCAGTGAGCCAGCAGGCCGGCGGCGCGGTCCTCGGCGTCGGGATTGTTGCGCGCGCCCCATGAGGCCGCGTCGAACCCGGCCTGTATGTCGATCAATATGAGCCCGGCCTTGCCGCCCATGCCCACTCAGCGCGGGTTGACGTAGGTCATGCGCCGGACCGACCCCGTCTTCGATCGCATCAGGATCGTCTCCGCGGTCAGGTGCGTCGGCGTGCTCTTGATGCCGGGCAGGATCGAGCCGTCGGTGACGCCGGTCGCCGCGAAGATCACGTGTTGCGTGACCATGTCGTCGCGGGTGTAGACCCGGTCGAAGTTGGTGATGCCGTGCTCTTTCGCGCGCGCCTTCTCGTCCTCGTTGCGGAAGATCAGGCGCCCGAAGATCTGCCCGCCCATGCACTTGAGCGCCGCAGCGGCCAGAACGCCCTCGGGCGCGCCGCCCGATCCCATGTACATGTCGATGCCTGTCGTGGGTTCGGCGCAATGCATCACGCCGGCCACGTCGCCGTCGGTGATGAGCCGGATGGCGCAGCCCGTGGTGCGCAACTCGGCGATCATCTGCTCGTGGCGCGGTCGCTCCAGCACGCAGACCGTTATGTCCTTCGTCGAGCAGCCCTTGGCCGCGGCAAGCGCCGAGACACGCTCGGCGGGCGACATGTCGAGAGTCACGACGCCGGGGCGGTATCCCGGTCCGATGGCGAGCTTGTCCATGTAGACGTCGGGCGCGTGCAGCATCGAGCCGCGCGGCCCCATCGCGATCACCGTCAGCGCGTTCGGCATGTCCTTGGCGGTCAGCGTCGTGCCTTCCAGCGGGTCGAGGGCGATATCGACCTCGGGCCCCTCGCCGTTGCCGACCTCCTCACCGATGTAGAGCATCGGCGCCTCGTCGCGCTCGCCCTCGCCGATGACGACGACCCCGCGGATGTCGAGCTTGTTCAGCTGCTCGCGCATGGCGTTCACGGCGGCCTGGTCGGCGGCCTTCTCGTCGCCGCGACCGATCAGGGTGGCCGAGGCCAGCGCGGCGGCCTCCGAGACGCGGGCGAGCCCGAGAGACAGCATGCGGTCGTTGAAATCGGTGGGGTGCGTCATGGGAAATCCTTCGGAACAAGAGCTTGCCCCGGTGTAGCCTCGGCCCCTTGTGCGGGCAAGGCGCGACGCGGGCGTGACGGCGCTAACATCGGGTGCCGGGCGCGGAATTCCCGGTGATTCCGGCCCCGAAGAGACGTCTTTTCCGGCCCGCGCCCGCCTGGCCCCGGCCCCGGGCGACCATCGGCGCAGCCGCCGGCCACTGCCGCGCCGCCGTCCGCCCCGGCCCTGTCGGCGCTGAAATCGGCTTTGCCGGCCAAAGGTTGATGATATGATGGGGGCGTTTCCCGGATCCGGATCGCCAGATGCTGCGCGCCTTTGCCTTCGTGTTCGTCCTGTCCACGCCGGTTGCTGCAGAGGTGCACGCCTGGGATGGCGCCGATGACCCGGGATTTGCCGCGGCGCGGGAGGACTGGCTTTCGGGGTCGGACGACATGGCGGCGCTTGCGCGCCTCGCGGACCTGGCGGCGGCCGGAAATCTCGCGGCGCAGGTTCTGCTCGGCACGGTGGTTGCCGCGGGGCTGGTTCCCGAGGCCGTGGACGCCCTTCCAAGGGCCGAGCGCATCGCGCTGACCCGCGCGCCGGGCGGATTGTCGGGCACGTCCTGGCTCCGCGTGGCGGGGCAGGCCGATCCCGTTGCGGGTGCGCTCGAGACGGTGACGGTCGGCTCGCAGCAGGCGACGCCCGCCGAAATGCTCGCCGCGCTCGAGACGCTGCTGGCCGCGGGTGAAACCGGGCCATCGATGCGGATCATGACGGGCCTTTACAACATCGGCGGTTTCGGCCCGACCGGTGGCTGGACCGTCACCGCGCTCCTCGGCGGCCATTCCACTCTGCAGGGGCATGGCGCGCCGTTGCTGTCGGGGCTCAGGGACATCCTGACCGACCCCTCCACGGGGGTATCGGATCGCATGGCGCTGGCCGCGGTCAAGGCCGCGCTGGCCGCGCTGCCCCGGACCGATGATCTCGACGCCCCGCTCGCCGCCGTCTGCGCCGCGGGCTGCCCCGCGACGGCGGAGGCCTGCACGGAGGCGCTGGTGCAGGCGACGGGCGGCCTGCCGGGGTTCCTGACGCTGAGCCCGGTCGAGGGGCTGGTCGACAGCGCGACCTACCAGTCGAGTCCCCGCTTTGCCGCCGATCTGCGCAGGCGCCTGTCCGCCGCGGCCGACAGCGTGGCCGGGCGCGACGCCTGCGCGGCGACGCTGATCCGGTAGGGCGTCAGACTTCCTCGATCCGAAGCGCGACGGGCGCGCCGGTCAGGACGCCGGTGCCCGGCAAGGCCGACAGCGCCGCGTCGAGGTTGGGCCGCGCCGTCTTGTGCGTGACGATCAGGACCGGGGCATGGGCGCCCGGATGGTCGTACTGGCGCATCCGGTCGATCGAGATTCCGTTCTCGCCCAGCACCGTCGCCACCTTCGCGAGCGCGCCGGGTTTGTCGACGAGTTCCAGCCGCAGGTAGAAGCATGCCGGGCTTTCGGCATTCGCGGGCGGGGCGGGAGCAAGGGTTTCCGCCGGCTGGCCGAAGACCGGCAGCTTCATCCCTCGAACGATGTCGCACACGTCGCCCATGACCGCGCTGGCCGTGGGGCCTTCTCCCGCGCCGGGGCCGCGCAGGACGATCTGCTCCACCGCGTCGCCCTCGATCACCACCATGTTGGTGCCGCCGACGAGTTGGCCGAGCGGCGAGGCGCTCGGCACGAGGCAGGGCGTCATGCGCTGCTCCAGTCCGCGGCCCGTCATCTGGGCGACGCCGAGGAGCTTGATCTTGTAGCCCAGATCGCCCGCACGGCGGATGTCGTCGATCGAGACCTTGCCGATCCCCTCGAGCTTCATGTCGTCGAAGGAGACGCGCGTTCCGAAGGCGATGGAGGCGAGAAGCGCCAGCTTGTGACCCGCGTCGATGCCGCCCACGTCAAGCTCGGGGTCGGCCTCGACATACCCCAGGCCGTCAGCCTCGGCGAAGGCCTCCTCGTAGGTCAGGCCCGCGTCGTCCATCCGCGTCAGGATGTAGTTGCAGGTGCCGTTCATGACGCCCATCACCCGCGTGACCGCGTTGCCTGCAAGCCCCTCGGTCAGGGCCTTCACGACCGGGATGCCGCCGGCGACCGCGGCCTCGAAGCGCAGGTTCACGCCCGCTGCCTCGGCCGCCTCGGCCAGCGCCTGTCCATGATGGGCGAGCATCGCCTTGTTGGCGGTCACGACATGCTTGCCCGCGGCGATGGCGGCCTCGGTCGCGGCCTTGGCGGGGCCGTCGGCGCCGCCCATGAGTTCCACGAAGACGTCCACGTCCGGCCGCCGGGCCAGAACGACGGGATCGTCCTCCCAGGCGTAGTGCCTGAGGTTCACGCCGCGGTCCTTGTCCCGGCTCCGTGCCGAGATCGCGGTGATCGCGATGGGCCGCCCGCACCGGCGCGACAGGAGTTCCGCGTGCCGCTGCACGATCTTGACGACGCCTGTTCCCACGGTGCCGAGCCCCGCGATCCCGAGACGAAGGGTATCGGTCATGTCTGTCCTCCGGCGGATGAGGGACCTTGTTGCGTGCCCCTGTTAGCGGCTCGCGCGGGAGGCTGCAACGCGGCTCAGAGCGGCATGGCGCGCAGGCGGGCGGCGCGGCGGCGCAGGTCGGCGGCGCGGGCCTCCAGGCTGGCGCCCTCGGGGG
>NZ_JAOPHT010000013.1 GCF_025515305.1 Roseicyclus sediminis | reverse complement strand
CGGTGGCGGCTCAGCAACGAACCGCGCCGGACAGGATCACACCGGTCGAGAAGCCCGCCCCGCAGCCGGACGGGCGCGGCATCATCTGGGCGGAGCAAGAATCCATATGAGTGCGCGGCGGATTTTCGCGAGGAAGGATCACGACATGACAAAACGTTTCGCATGGATCATCGCCACCGCCCTGGCGCTCGGGCTCGGCGGGCCGGTGGCGGCTCAGCAACGGACTGCGCCAGACAGGATCACACCGGTCGAGAAGCCCGCGCCGCAGCCGGACGGGCGCGGCGTCATCTGGGCGGAGAACGAAGAGATTTGAGTAGGTCGCGATGCCCGCAGTGTTCGAGATCGGCCGCCGGAGGGGAGAAATGACGCCGCCCCTCATGCAGCGAAGTGGCTGCGCCATTCGGTGGAAGCAGCGGTTCGGCGCGACTGGCAACGGCATTGAAACAGATGATCGAGGGCACCCGCGCGATGACATCACGGACAGCGCTTACCTGCGGCGGGCTCATGCGCGCCGCGCTTCCCTTCGCCGCCGGGACCGAGGGTGTCTCGACCGCGATCGGCACCTAAACGGGAGAATTAGCCATGCTTCATATTTCAAGAATGATCTGCGCCGGTCTCGGGCTCGCCCTCTGGCTCGGAGCCGCCCCGGCGGCAAAAGCCGCGACATACCTGCTGGAGATGTGGGGCGAGGTAGATCCCATCGCTTTCGTATCCTTGGCCGGTGACGGCATCACGGCCGGCGACGCGGCCTATGGACGGTTCGAGATCGATCTCTCCAGTCCCACGGTCTTCTCGGCGACCAACACACTTTATCAGAACGCCGTTCCACAGGCCCAGGTCACACTCGGCAGCTACGTCGCCACCGGAGGCGCAGGCAGTCAGGGTCAGCTTTTTCGCGCCTCATCGGCGACGCGCAGTTTCATCAACGCGACCCGTCACGATATGTCTGCCCCCAATGTGAACGGCCGCATCCTCAATAACGTCCAGATCAACTTCAGTGACACATTCGACGGTGTGTTCTCGGCGCCGTTGGTCGATCCGGCTGTCTGGGCGGCGACGCCGCTGTCCGATTTCACCTCTGCAGGCTTCTTCCTGAACTTCCAAAGCGCGGGTCCAGGCCTGCCGGGTGGCACGATCGCCGTGACGGCGGACAGGTTTACCCTGACCCAGATCGCCGCGGTTCCACTCCCAGCAGGTCTGCTGCTGATGGCGACGAGCCTCGGCCTGCTCGGGGTTCTGCGGCGACGTCGAGCCTGACGAAATCCTACTCGCACGGTCCCGCGTGACCTTGTCAGAGCGACCCGGCATGAGGCGACGCAGAGGGTTCGGTCGCCTCTCGGCAAGACCTGGGACATCTGTCCAGGTGGTTGAACACCAGCCCTGAGTTGATACGCCTGTCGCTGCACCAGCATCAGGCAGCTTGGTCCGCTGTGCCGTCGCCCGGCCTTCCCGTGGCGAACGTCCGGTCTCTGACGCAGCGGCCGTTCACGACAAGCGTAGCGAACGAGTCCTTCGAGCCCAACGCTGCCATCCACGCCTGTAGGCCAGTGCTCACCTCAGTCTCTCGGGCAATTCGCAAGGTCCGGGAAAAATCCACGGCGTAGTTCTCGAACCCGATGGCATCGGTATCCAGGCACAGCAGGTCCCCCGGCTGCAGGACCCGCGATCCTGCCTCTTGAAAATAGGGGAACGTGTTGGGGCCGCTCTGGAAGAGCCGCGTCGAGATATACCGCCCCTCCCTGGCCATGAGGGAATAGTGAAACTCGGCCCAGGTTTCCGCTTCGGTGCGGTCGGGGGCCGCCGTTTCCTCAAGCCGGCGCACGCCCGCCTCGACCCTGCGCATGGCTTCGCGGATGAAGGGCAATTCGATGTCGAGCTTGATCGCGCGGGCGGGCAGCAGGGCCGCATCGGCGTCCGTGACCGTCAGCCCCTCGGCGCGCAGCGCGTCGACTGCGCGCCATGGGAAGCGACCGATTGCCAGCGTGTCGATTTCGGAATCGTGATCCCGGATCGCGCCTGCGATCTCGGCCGCGAACCGTCTGGAGGCCCCTGCGACGTCTCCGCCCGAACTGATCGTATCCAACCCTTCCGAGGGGCGGATTTCGTCGATGGTCGGCAAGTCCTTTGCCAGATGTTCGCAGCCCACATATTCGTAGAGGATGGTGGGTCCGTCGGCGAGGATCAGCAGGTAGCGTGCCGGCGTGCGCAGGGTGAACAACTGCATGTTGCTCGCACCGGTCGCATAGATGATGTGGTTGGAATCCAGTTCCAGAACCGCCGGAATATCGGCCTTCCGCATCGCGGCCCGAACATGGGCAAGGCGCGCCAAGTACAGCTCGTGCAGGTCCGGACGCTCGATTGCATCTTTTGGCATCTGCTGCCGTCTCTCGCTGCTGTCACATTCTGCACAAACGGCAACTTTCCTCATGATAGGTGCCAAGGTGCCGACATCGTTATTCATTTTTTCGCGCTGTTTTTTTTACCTCGGGTAAAAGGTGACCCGATGCGCAATGCCCCGTCCCTGACCAGTCTGCGCGCCTTCGAGGCCGTGTTGCGTCACGGCACGCTGTCGGCCGCCGCGCGCGAGTTATGCGTGACGCCCGCAGCGATAAGCCATCGGCTGCGCGATCTCGAAGAAACCTGCGGCCAGCCCCTCGTCATCCGCCGCAAAGGGCGTTTTGGGCCCACCGCGCTTGGTCAGGAGGTTGCGGGGATCCTGGGGGATGCGTTCGAACGCATTCGGCTCGCCGATGCCCGTCAGTCCCGCACGAACGAGACGATCGTTCATATCGTCGCGCCCTATTCGTTTGCCACGCTTTGGCTGGCCGGACACCTTTCTGACTTCGAGGGGCGGCACCCCGAGGCAGATCTGCGCATCCTTCCGTCGCATGATCCCGCGATGGAAGGCGATGCCGACATCAAGATCGTCCATTCCGACCGCAAGCCCGGCGACACCTGGAAATTGCTGTTTCGGGATGTCTGTGCCGTGATGGCGCGTCCGGATCACCCTTTGATCAAGTCGCCGCCTACCGATCTGAATGACGTCTTGTCGGGGACGCTTGTCCACGTGGGGACCCAGCATGGCAGTGTCCGCGGCGCATTCACCTGGGCGCGATGGCGCGAGATCATGGGCCTGCCTGCCGCGCTTCCGGCACTGGGCACTCATATGGCGGCAGAGCATCTTGCGGTGGATCTGTTGCAGCGAAAAGACGGCCTGGGCCTGATCAGCCTCTACAACGCGGCCGACCATCTGGAACGCGGCCTTCTCGCCATCGTGCCGGGTAGTCAGGTGCAATCCGACTGCTGCTACTGGATCAAGGTACAGGACCGGGCGCGCGGGGCGGGAAGCATCGCGGGGGTATTCGCTGACTGGTTGCACGAGTGTTTCGAAGAAAACCCCACAGAAAAATCGGAAGATCCGACCGGCCTTGGCGGCAATGCAGATCAAGCAGCCATGGTGATCGCGTCAGGAGGTCACGACAGCCTTGGGACGACGGCACCGCGGCCCGGGGACAGATGATCTGTGTCCCCTCGGTTGCCATTTCCAAGAGGCGGCGATGGGCGGAGGGTCGCGACGCTTCCCGACCACGCCGTCGCCTGGCAGTCAGCGCTTGCATGACGCGACCGGCTTGACGCCGCGCCGGGCCGTTTGGCGGATGTGGATGGGTGCCCGTCGCCGTCAAAGCAGCATGTTGCGTGGATCGGCGATCAGCCCCGCGTAGAAGGCGAGGAACCGTGCGGCGTCCGCGCCGTTGATCACGCGGTGGTCATAGGACAGGTCGAGCGGCACCATCGGCACCGGGCGCGGGGTATCGCCGTCCCAGACCGTAACGGTCTCGGTTCTGGTGATGCCGAGGATGGCGACCTCGGGCGGGTTCACGATCGGCGTGAAGGCCGTGCCGCCGATACCCCCCAGGTTGGTGATCGTCATGGACGCGCCGCCCATCTCGTCGGGTCCGATCTTGCGCGCCTGCGCGCGTGCGGCGAGGTCGCCGATCTCGCGTGCGATGGACCACAGGCCCTTTTGGTCGGCATCGCGGATGACGGGCACCATCAGGCCATGGGGCGTATCGACGGCGATGCCGACATGGACATATCCCTTGAGGATCAGCGTTTCGCCGTCCTGAGACAGCGAGGCGTTGAACCGGGGAAAGGCGCGCAGCGCCCGCGCCAGCGCCGCGACATGGAACGCGAGCGCGGTCAGCTTGACGCCGCGCGCCTGCGCGTCCGCCTTCCAGGCGGCGCGAAGGCCCTCGATGGCCGTCACATCGGCGCGGTCGTGGTGCGTGACGGCCGGGATCAGGGCCTGTGCGGCGGCGAGGTTGCGGGCCGCGACCTGTGCGAAGCGGCTCATCGGTTCCTCGGTGACGGGCCCGAATTGCGCGTGGTCCACCGCCCAGTACGAGGTGTCGCCCGACGCCGCCTGAGTGGGTGCGCCTTCGAGGTCCTCGGGCCCGATCGTTGTGCGTCCAAGCCGTTTTGCCTGTGCCTCGAGATCGACCCCCTTCTGAAGGGCCAGTTTGCGGGTCGAGGGGCTTGCGGAGATATGGCTCATCGGGGGGACCTCACCATTCCGCCGAGATGTACTGGGTTTCCATGAACTCCAGCATTCCCTCGTGCCCGCCTTCGCGGCCGAGGCCGGACTGCTTGGTGCCGCCGAAGGGGGCGGCGGGGTCGGAGACAAGGCCCCGGTTGAGACCGACCATGCCGTAATCCAGCCGCTCGCACACCTGCATGGCGCGCTTGAAGTCGGCGCTGAAGACATAGGCGACCAGCCCGTACTCGGTCGCGTTGGCCCTCCGGATCGCATCGTCCTCGTCGGCGAAGGTCTGGATCGCGGCGACGGGGCCGAAGATCTCGTCATGGACGCAATCGGCGGTCTCGGGCACGTTGGAAATGACGGTGGGCGGGTAGAAGAAGCCCGGTCCGTTCGGCACCGTGCCGCCGCATTCGAGTTTCGCCCCCTTGGCCAGCGCATCCGAGACGAATTCCGCCACCTTGTCGCGGGTTTCGGCGTTCACGAGGGGCCCGACGTCCACGGACGGATCCGTCCCGTCCCCGACCTTGAGCGCGGACATGCGGGCCGATAGCCTTCGGGTGAAGTCATCGGCGAGACTCTCGTGGACATAGATGCGGTTGGCGGCGGTGCAGGCCTCGCCCAGGTTGCGCATCTTGGCCAGCATCGTGCCCTCGATCGCCGTATCCATGTCGGCGTCCTTCAGCACCAGCACGGGCGCGTTGCCGCCCAGTTCCATCGCCGGCTTCAGCACCTGGTCGGCGGCGGACTTGAGGAGTTTGCGGCCAACGCCGGTCGAGCCGGTGAAGCTGACGACCCGCACACGCGGATCGTGGAGCATGTGATCCACGAGCGCGCCCGTCTTCTTGGACGGCAGCACGTTGACGAGACCCTTCGGCACGCCCGCCTCTTCCAGAAGCGGCATCAGCGCCAGCATCGTCAGCGGCGTCTCCGAGGCGGGCTTGATCACCACGCCGCAGCCAGCCGCCAGTGCCGGTGCGATCTTCCGCGTGCCCATGGCGGCGGGGTAGTTCCATGGCGTGATCAGCACGGCGAGGCCCGCGGGCTTGTGCTGCACGACGATGCGCGCGCCGCTTGCGGGGGCGTGGGTGATCAGGCCATCGGCGCGCACCGCCTCTTCCGCGAACCAGCGGAAGAATTCGGCGGCATAGGTCGCCTCGCCGATCGCGTCGGCCCGCGCCTTGCCGTTCTCGAGCGTGATGAGATGCGCGAAGTGGTCGAGCCTGTCCGTCATCAGCTCCCAGGCGCGGCGCAGCACCTCCGAGCGCTCGCGGGGCTTGCGCGCGGCCCACTCGGCCATCGCCCGTTCGGCGGCATCGAGGGCCGCGTCCGCGTCGGCGATGTCGGCCGAGGCGACGGAGGCCAGAACCTCCTCGGTTGCGGGGTTGATGACGTCGAAGCGCTCGGTTCCCTTGCGCCATTCGCCGTCGATGTAGAGATCGGTGTAGTCCATCAGGGGAACTCCCGTTGTCAGAGCAGGTGGCGGAGGGGGTGTTCCATCCGCCCCGCGAAATCGGTGAGAAGCCGGATCGCCTCGCCCGGATCCAGGGCACGGGCCGCGCATTCCAGCGTGATCGAAAGACCCGCGCCGTCCCTCGCGATGGTCAGGACCGGCGCCTCCTCCGCTCCCAACGCGACGGTGGAGATCGGGGTTCCGCGCAGGTCACGGACGATCAGCGCGGGGGCGTCCTCGGTTTCGGCAACCGCCGAAAGACTGCGGCCCGGGGGAACGGCGAAACGGCGCTCGGTTCCGAGGGATTCGACGGAGACGGTCACAGTGCCGTCCGCCGCGAGGCTGGCACCGGCCAGGCCCGCGAGGATCGTGTCAGGCGTGAGGCCCCGCGTCTCGGCGGCCCAGGGCACGAACTCAGACAGGCCGTCTTCGGCGCAGGTCGCCGTGAGGCGGCGCGGCGCCTCCGAGGGGGCCGTCGCCGCAGCAGCCGCAGGCATCTTGCGCAGGGCCTCGAGGTCCGCGACGTGGAAGGGCTGCGGATGGCCCGCCTTGGCAAGGCGGTTCAGGTCGAGCCCCTGTTCCAGCGCCAGCCGCCGCGCCTTGGGCGAGGCGAGGATGCGCCCGCCGCCGGCACTCGGGGGCTTCGGCGCGGGAGCGGCCGCTGCCGGTTTCGCGGGCGCGGCTGCCGTGTTCTTCTCCGCCGGCACGGGGGCTGCAGGGGCAGGGCGCGCCCCCCCGTCCTTCACCGAGCGCGCGACGGGCGCCTCTGGCTTCGCCTCCGCGATGATGGCCACGGGATCGCCCACCGGCACCTCTTCGCCCGCCTCGGCCAATGTCGCGGCGAGCCAACCCTTGCGGCCTGCCTCGACCTCCATCGTGCTCTTGTCGGTCTCTACCTCGAAGAGGATGTCATCGGCGGCCACTTCTTCGCCGGGCGACTTCAGCCAATTGACGAGAAGACCGCTATCCTGCGCCATGCCGAGCTGCGGCATGGTCACCGCGTGGCCCTCGGGCAGGTCGTCGGCCTGTCCGGCCGCGGCCTCCGGCGCCTGCGCCTCGGGCTCCGCGTCGTCGTCCGCGCTATCGGAGATGCGGGCGATGACCTGGCCCACGGGCACATCGTCGCCGGCGGCATAGGCCACGCCCGTCAGGAAGCCGTTCGCGGGGCTTTCGACCTCCATCACGGCCTTGTCCGTCTCGACCTCGAAAAGCGCGTCGCCCTTCGCCACCTCGTCGCCCGGAGACTTGAGCCAGGACACGATCTTGCCCGCGTCCTGCGCCATGCCGAGCTGGGGCATGGTCACGTCATGCGGCATGGATCAGCTCCCCTGAGCAGAGCTTGCGGGCATTCTCGGCCACCGCCTCGGGCGTGGGCACCGTCAGGTCCTCGAGCGCGGGGCTGAACGGCACCGGCACGTCCATCGCGCCCATCCGCAAGACCGGCGCGTCGAGATGGTAGAACGCCTTTTCGTTCAGGCGGCTCGCGATCTCGGCCGTCACGCCGTAGCTCTGGTGCCCCTCGTCGATGACGATGGCGCGGCTGGTCTTCCTGACGCTGTCGAGGAGGGTCTTCTCGTCCAGCGGCACGATGGTGCGCGGGTCGATCACCTCGGCTTCGATCCCTTCCTGTGCAAGAATGACGGCGGCCTTTTCCGCCACCTGCACCATCGACGAGGTGGCGATCAGCGTGATGTCGCGCCCCTCGCGCTTCACGTTCGCGACGCCGAAGGGGATCAGGTATTCCTCTTCGGGCACCGGCGCCTTGTCCTGGTACATCAGCTTGTCTTCGAAGATGACGACCGGATTGTTGTCGCGGATCGCGGTCTTCATCAGGCCCTTGGCCTCGTAGGCCGAGGAGGGCAGGGCGACCTTCAGCCCCGGGATATGCGCGACGAGCGCCTGCAGCGACTGCGAATGCTGCGCGGCGGAACGGCGGGTGGCGCCGAGGTTCGTGCGCAGCACCATGGGGACCGTCAGCTTGCCGCCGGACATGTAGTGCTGCTTGGCCGCCTGGTTGCAGAGCTGATCCATCACCAGGTAGATGAAATCGCCGAACATCAGGTCGACGACCGGCCGCGCACCGGTCATCGCGGCACCGACGGCCATGCCGACGAAACCGGGCTCGGAGATCGGCGTGTCGATGACGCGGGTGGTGCCGAATTCTTCTACAAGACCGGACAGGACCTTGAACGGCGTGCCCGCCTCGGCCACGTCCTCGCCGAGGATGAAGACCGTCGGGTCGCGGCGCATCTCCTCGGCCAGTGCCTCGTTCACGGCCTGGGACAGTGTGATCTCTCGCATCGTGTCTCTCCTCAGTCCGCGTAGACGTGCATGTCGACCTCTTCGGCCGGCGGGTAGGGGGCCTTCTCGGCGTAGGCGACGGCCTCGGCCGCGTCCTTCTCGATCTCCGCGTTCATCGCCTCGATCTCTTCCTCGGACGCGATGCCCTCGGAGACGAGAAAGGCGCGGAAACGGATGATCGGGTCGCGGTTCTCCTTCCAGTCCTTCTCCTCGTCCTTCGAGCGGTAGTATTCGCGGTTGATGTCGCCGACGTGGTGGCCGTGGTAGCGATAGGTCATGAGCTCCATGAAGAACGGCCCTTCGCCCTTGCGGGCGCGCGCCACCAGCTTCTGCGTCAGTTCGTTGACGGCCAGAACATCCTGGCCATCGACCTGGTGGCTTTCGATCCCGAAGGCCTCGGCACGGGCCATGATGGAACCCGCGGCGATCTCCTCGGTCTTGGTGTATTCCGAATAGCCGTTGTTTTCGCAGGCATAGATGACCGGCAGGTTCCACAGCGCCGCCATGTTCATGACCTCGTACCAGAGGCCCTGGGCCGTCGCGCCGTCGCCGAAGAAGCAGACGGTCACGTCATCCTTGCCCTGGAGCTTCGCGCGCAGCGCCGAGCCCGTGGCGATCCCCATCGAGCCGCCGACGATGGCGTTCGCGCCGAGGTTCCCGTGGCTCTGGTCGGCGATGTGCATGGACCCGCCCTTGCCCCGGCAATAGCCCTCGGCCTTGCCCAGTAGTTCGCAGAACATCGCCTTGAACTCGGCTCCCTTGGCCACGCAATGGCCGTGGCCGCGATGGGTCGAGGTGATGCGGTCGTCGTCGGTCAGCGCCTCGCAGATGCCCACGGCCACGGCTTCCTCGCCGGAATACATGTGCGTCAGCCCCGGCATCTTGGCCGAGAGATAGAGCTGGTTGGCGTTGTCCTCGAAGGTGCGGATGCGGACCATCTGGCGGTACATCCGCAGGTAGTCCTCGGTGTTGGTCTTGGGCTTTGCCATGTCGGTCCTCGTGAGGAGCGGCGGGACAGTCCCGCCTTGCGTGGATGCGGGGTTGCCCCCGCATCGCTCAGTAGCGGTTGGCGATTGGCAGTTCCTCGGCCGGGAAGAGGCTGATCACCTCGCACCCTGTCTCGGTCACCACGACCTCCTCCTCGATCCGCGCGGCGGAATAGCCGTCGGCGGCCGGGCAGTAGGTCTCGAGCGCGAAGACCATGCCGGTCTGGATCTCCATCGGATGTTCGAGCGACACGGCACGGCTGATGATGGGCCGCTCGTGCAGCGCCAGCCCGAGGCCGTGGCCGAACTGAAGCCCGAAGGCCGCGTCCTCGTTCGGGAAGCCGAGGCTTTCGGCGGTCGGCCAGACCTTGGCGACGGTATCGGTGGTCACGCCCGGCTTGATCAGCGCGATCGAGGCGTCGATCCATTCGCGGGCCTTCACGTAGGCGTCATTCTGGGCGGGCGTCGCGCGCCCGATGTTGAAGGTCCTGTAGTAGCAGGTGCGATACCCCTGGTAGGACTGGAGAATATCGAAAAACGCCTGGTCGCCGGGCCGGAACAGCCGGTCGGTGAAGTTGTGCGGATGCGGATTGCAGCGTTCTCCGCTGATCGCGTTGATCGCCTCGACGTCGTCCGATCCCATCTCGTAGAGAAGCTTGTTCGACAGCGCGACGATGTCGTTCTCGCGGATGCCCGGTTTCAGCTCCTCGTAGATCATGTGGTAGACGCCATCGACCATGGAGGCCGCCTGCGTCAGAAGCTGGATCTCGTCCCAGTTCTTGATCTCGCGCGCCGCCAGCATGATCTGCTGGCCGTCGACGACATGCAGGCCCTCTTCCTGCAGCGCGTGGAACATGGCGGTCTCGGCATAGTCCACGCCCACCGGCATGTCGGCCATGCCGGCATCCCGGATGAGTTGCGCGATCTGCTTGGCGTATTTCTGCATCAGGCCGAATTCCGGCGGGATGGTGCCGCGCATGCCGACGACGCCGGCCAGGCAATGGTCGGGCTCGAGCCAGTCGGAGTGACGCTTGTGATGCATCGCGGCCGATCCGAAGTCCCACACATAGGGGCTGTCGTCGCCGGTCAGCAGGCAGAAGCGGCACATCTTGTCCCGCTCCCATTCGCCGATCTTGGTCGCACTGACGTACCGGATGTTGTTCACGTCGAAGAGCAGGAGCGTACCCGCGTTCGAGGCCTGCAGCGCCTGCCGCGTGCGGGCGAGGCGGTAGCGGCGCAGCCGGTCATGGTCGATCCGGCGTTCGAAATCGACCGAGGTATGCCCCCAGGCGGGCAGGCGCTCGCGCCATTCCCAGTTCGGTTCGAGGTCCTGGGGGGTCAGAAGGTTCGGCATCAGGGCGCGTGACATGGGATAACTCCGTAGGGCGGGCGCTCTGCCCGCCGTTCATCTGGATTGCATTGGGAACGGGTGGGCATATTGCCCACCCCGCCGGCTCACTGGATGCACCAGCCGCCATCGATGTGGATCATCTGGCCGGTCATGTAGTCGCTGTCGCCCGAAGCGAGGAACGATGCGGTGCCGGTGATGTCGTCGGGATAGGACACGCGCTTGATCTGCAGCGCATCGCGCACGATGTCGTCGTAGGCCTGCCCCTCGCGCTCCTTGAAGCCGATGTCGACGAGGTCCTTGTCCAGCTGCTCCCACAGCGGGGTCACCACGACACCCGGCGCGTAGCCGTTGACGGTGATGTTGTGCTCGGCCAGCGCGACGGCGCCGCAATGCGTGAGCGCGAGGCAGCCGTATTTCGACGTGCAGTAGACGGTCACGTCCACCAGCGGCTTGCGCGAGGCGATGGAGCCCACGTTGATCAGCTTGTAGGGCGCGTCCTGCGGCCCTTGCGCGATCATCTGGCGGGCGGTCTCCTGCATGCCGAGCCACATGGCCTTGGTGTTGACCGTCATGATCATGTCCCAGTTGTCTTCATCGATATCCATGAAGAACCGGGGCTTGTTCAGGCCGGCATTGAAGAGGCCCACGTTGATGTTCCCGAAGGCATCCACCGTCGCGGCGACGGCATTGGCGTTGTCCTCGCGTTTCGTCACGTCCATCCGGACCGCGATCGCCTTGCCGTTGCCGGCGGCGCTGATGCGGTCGGCGACTTCCCTCGCGGCGGCCTCGTCGAGGTCGCCGAGGCAGACATTGGCCCCCTGCGCGGCGAAGGCCTCGGCATTGGCGGCACCCATGCCGCGCCCGGCCCCGGTGATCAGGATGTTCTTTCCCTTCAGGCGATTGGGGTCCATGTCTTCCTCCCTAATGGACTGGTTTTCGTAGGATTTCTTCGGCGCGTTCCTGCACGCGGGCCAGCGCCGCCTCCGGTGTCACGAGACCGCGGAGCATGTCGTGCAACTCGTGGCCGCACAGGTGGATGATGTCCGAGATCTGCGGGATCGGCGGACGCGGCCAGAATTGCAGTTCGTCGCGCCAGGACATCTGGTCGACGGTCTCGAAGATCGGCGACAGGCGGCGCACCTCGGGGTCCGCGCCGACGGAATAGCGCGGCGCGGTGCGGCTGCCGTTCTGCACGTAGAGTTTCTGCGCCGCGGGAGAGGTGAAGGCGATCAGCGCCTCCGCCGCGTCCGCCACGCGATCCTCGTCGAGGTTTGCCGGAATGCACAGCGCGTAGCCGCCCACCGGTGCGATCGGGGCGCCTTCGGGGCCGTGCGGATGCGGCAGGTAGCCGGTGTTGCCATGCGCCGGACAGGTCTCGTCCAGCTCGAAATAGGGTGCCAGAAGCGTGTAGCCGTAGGCCATCGCGACCTTGCCCGCGGCAAAGGGGCGAACCCGCTCGTACCAGGACATCGACAGGATGTCGGGGGGCGAATACTCCAGCAATTCCATGAGATAGTTCGCCGCCGCCAGTGCGCGCGGCGTGTCGAGGCGGGGCGTGTAGGTGCCGCTGCCGAGTTTGTCGGCGTCGTATCCTCCGGCCACGCGGGGCAGGTCGATGATCGGCTGGCCGAAGGCCGCGCTGGTAATCATGTAGGTATGCCCGAGCGCGGTTCCCCGCGCGGCGTTCCAGGCCACCCCGTAGCGGCCGTTCCGTGGGTCGTGGAAGTGCCGCGCGGCCTCGATGACGTCCCGGTTCGTGGCCGGGGGCGCCAGGCCCTCGCGCGCAAACCAGTCCTTGCGGTAGAACATGAGTTCCGGTGTCGTCTGGCTCGGCACGCCATAGGGCACGCCGTTCCAGTGCGTCGCGCGCCAGCCGGCGGTGTGGAAATCGCCGGGGTCGAGCCGCTCGGTGTCCATGACCTCGCTCAGCGGCCGGATCACGCCCTTCGTGACGAATTCCCCGACCCATGGCAGGTCGACGGCGATGAGATCATAGGCGCTCCGCTTGCGTTCGGCGTTGCGCAGGGCCTCCTGGTGCAGACGGTCGATCGAAAAGGCGCGTTGATGGATGTCGGTCCCGACGATCTGCTCGAACTGGCGCTTGAGCGTTTCCATCACCATGAAGGTGGGGTCGCCATGAACGAGGATGCGCAGCCCCCCGGAGAGCTTCAGCGGCTCCAGCAGAGCGCGCGGCGGCGCGATCGACGCCTGGCTCGACACGTAGGAGCCGCCGTAGAAGTAGTCGTCGTGCAGCTGCTCCCCGTCGAAGGTGGTTCTCGCGATCCGTCCGATGCGGCTGGCGAGATGGCTGAAGCGGTCGAGCAGGTCGGCGCTGGGATGCAGCGAGAAACTGCGTCCCGACTTCGTGCGCGGCCTCTGTTCGACCAGCCCGGCCTTCTGGATCTCGGCGAGCTTGCGCATGGCGGTCGCGTAGGGCGCGCCCGAGGCCGCCGCCATCGAGGAAGCCGAGACCATCCGCCCCTCGATGTGCCCGCGCAAGAGGTGCAGCATCATGTTGAGGTGCGGGTTCGGGGTGGTCGGTTCCAGAGAGCTGTCGATCTCGACGCAGAGTTCGCCGAGAAATTCCACGGCACGTCCGAGTTCGGCCTCGGACACGGCTGTGGGCTGACGCTGCCGCAGGGGCGTGGCCTCATGTTCAAAATGGCGATTTTTAGCAGCCTGCGTGTTCATGATTTCGTTCGCGCTGAACCCAGCGTTGCGACTCGGGCGTCGTGCCATGGGCGATCCCCTGAAAATGTTCAAATTGGAGCCTGTCCCACATGCCCCAAAACATCCATAATGGATATAATAATGTCCAAAGCGGATAAAATCGGGCCGTCAACCGCCAGCGAAAAAGGCGCTGGATGACTGCAGATTGCACCGGGTGATTCCCGGGCTGGGAGGACAGCGGCAATCGCTCGACATACACAGGGAGGATCAAGAATGACCTATTCGACCAAGCTTTCGCTTGCCTGCACGACCGCGCTGATCGCGCTGGGCGGTGCGGCGGCGGCGCAATCCGTGACCATCGGCATCACGCAGAACAACGTGGGCGTCGACAGCTACCAGACGACCTACGAGCAGGCGTTCATCGCCGCAGCCGAACAAAATCCCGACGTCGAGGTCGTGGTGCTCGACGCAGGCGGCGACGTGGCGCGCCAGATCGCCCAGATCCAGGACCTCATCCAGCAGGAAGTGGACGCGATGATCATCTGGCCGACCAACGGCCAGGCCGTCATCCCCGCCGTGCGCGAGGCCTACCAGGCCGGTATCCCGGTCATCATCACCAACTCGAACATCGCCGAGGACGGCTTCGAGTTCGTGCGTTCCTTCTCGGGTCCCGACAACATCACGCAGGGCGCGCGCTCGGCCGAGATCATGTGCGAACGGTTTACCGAAATGGGAATCCAGGACGAGGCGCGCATCGTGCAGATCACCGGTCAGCCGGGCTACACCACCGCGATCGAACGCGCCGAGGGCTTCGAGCAGCGCCTCCCCGAAGTCTGCCCGAACGTGACGCTCGTCGAGAGCCAGCCGGGCAACTGGAACCGCGAGGACAGCCAGCGCGTCATGGAGGCCTTCCTGGTCCAGTATGACGACATCGACGGCGTCTACTCGGGCGACGACAACATGGGTGTCGGCGCCCTGAACGCGGCACTCGCCGCCGGCCGCGCGGACGAGATCGTCTTCGTCGGCGCCACCAACTTCGCCGTCGGTTACGACGCGATGGAACGTGGCGAGTACTGGGGCTCGATCTACCAGTCGCCGGTCGATGACGCCGAGGCCGCGCTGCAGACCGCGCTCGACGTGCTGGCGGGTGAGGACGTGCCGTTCTTCAACTACTTCGACACGCCGAAGATCACCCAGGACAACATGAGCGAGTTCGATCGCCCCGTGTTCTGATCTCCCTCCCCGGGTGGGGGCCGGTGTCGCTGTGCCGGCCCCCTCTCTTTTCCAACCAGACAAGATGACGGACAGGGGGGACATGCCGTGGCCGAACCTCGTGGAGTAGAGGGGCGCGTCTGCATCGTCACGGGTGCCGCGCGCGGGATCGGGCGCGCCATCGGCGAGGCGTTGCTGGACGAGGGCGCGAAGGTCTGTTTCGCCGATCTCAACGCCGCCCAGGTGGCCGAGGTGGCCGAGGCCAACCGCCAAAGGCTCGGCATCGGGGCAGACGCGGTGATGTCGGCGGGTGTCGACGTCCGCGACCGCGCCGGGATGCGCGACATGATCGAAAAGACGGTGGCGGCGTTCGGTCGGCTGGACGTCATGTTCAACAATGCCGGCGTGAACAAGCCGATGAACTTCATGGATGTGACCGAAGAGAACTGGTCCTTCATCATGGATGTGAACGGCCTGGGCTGCCTGATCGGGATGCAGGAGGCAGCGCGCCAGATGATCGCGCAGGGCGGGGGCGGCAAGATCGTGAACACCGCCTCCATCGCCTCGCGGCAGGGGTTCGACAACGTGGCGCCCTATTGCGCCTCGAAATGGGCCGTGGTGAGTCTCACCCAGTCGGGCGCGCGCGATCTCGCGAAGCACGACATCACGGTCACGGGCTTCGCGCCCGGAGTGGTGGCCACCGAGATGTGGGAACAGGTCGACCGCGACCTCATGGAGATCGGCGCGGCCGAACGCCCGGGGCAGGCGATGGAAGAGTTCTCCGCCGAAATCCTGAAGGGCCGCGTCGCGCGCCCGCAGGACATCACCGGGACCACCACGTTCCTGGCCTCGCGTGCCAGCGACTACATGACGGGACAGATCGTGATGATCGATGGCGGCATGACACTGGTCTGACGGGCGGGCGCCCGGAAGAGGCGCCGCCAAGAGGATGGGAACGCGCGCCGCTGGCCGCGTCCGCAAGGGGAGGAGTTCCGAATGGCCGACACGGCTATGAAATCGCTGGGTGGCGTATTGGCGCGGCAGGGCATCCTTGTCGCGTTCATCCTGTTCATGGTGGGCTTCACGCTCTGGAACCCGCGCTTCATCGACATCGACAACGTGTTCGGCGTGGTCCGCTCCTCGGCCATCCTGGGTGTCATGGCGCTGGGCGTGACCTTCGTGGTCATCGGCGGAAACCTCGACCTTTCGGTGGGCTCCATGCTGTCCTTCTCGGCCATCGTGGTGCTCGACCTGCACGAGAACCCCGCCTTCGGTCCCGCGCTGGCGATCCCCGCGATGTTCGCGATGACGCTGTGCCTGGGGGCGATCAACGGGTTCCTGATCGGGTATCTCAGGCTCAATTCGCTGATCGTGACGCTGGGGATGCTCTCGGCCATCCACGGCCTGACGCTCACCTATTCGGGCGGGCAGAACATGGACATCGCCAACCAGAACGACACCTGGTTCGACGTCTTCGGGCGCGGCTCGGCGCTGGGCATCCCGATCCCGGTCCTGATCTTCGCGCTGCTCGCGGCCATCCTGGGCATCCTGCTCGCCAAGACGCCGTTCGGCCGGAGGGTCTATGCCGTGGGCGGCAACGACACGGCCGCGACCTTCTCGGGCATCCCGCGCGCGCGGGTGGTGTTCATGACCTACATGATCTCGGCCTTCTGCGTGGCCACCGCCGGCCTGATCCAGGCCAGTCGCACGATGGGGGCCCAGAACACCGTGGGGCAGGGGATGGAGCTTGAGGTTCTGGCCGCCGTCATCCTCGGGGGCGCCTCGCTGCTGGGCGGATCGGGCACGATCTTCAAGACGGTGATCGGGGTCCTGATCCTCGGCTTCATCCAGAACGGCCTGCTGCTCGCCGGCCTCGAATTCTACGTCCAGTTCGTCGTGACCTGGATCATCATCATCCTCGCCGTCTGGCTCGATATCGCCACCAAGCGCGGAAAGCTCTGGTCGCCGATCGCCTGAGGAGGAGGACCCATGCAGAACGACACGGTCAAGAAACTGGTCAAGAACGGGGCGATCTGGGCCTTCATCGTCTTCCAGTTGGTGTTCTTCGAGGTGGCCGGGCAATGGTGGTCGCTCAGCGACAGCGCCTTCATGGACGCCGACAACATGCTTCTGCTGCTGAAGCAGTCGGCGCCCATCGGGATCATCGCGATCGGCATGACGGTGGTCATGATCAACGGCAACATCGACCTTTCGGTCGGCGCGACCTACGCGCTGGCGGGGATCGTGATGCTCGACTCGATGAACTGGCCCTTCATGGAGGCGATGGGCGATGCCGCGATCCCGCTTGCCTGGCTTTTCGCGCTTGTGACGGGATGCGTGCTGGGATTGATCAACGGGGTCGTGGTCTGGAAGACCGGCGTCGACGCCTTCATCGTGACGCTGGGCGCGATGCTGGGCTATCGCGGCCTGGTCTTCATGTACAACGGCGAGAACCCGACCTATCACCTCAACTGGACGATGGTCGATATCGCCGAGGCCGATATCCTCGGCCTGCAGACGCCCGCCATCGTGTTCCTCGCCGTCGTGCTGATCGTGTGGCTGGTGATGACGCGGACGGTTCACGGTCGAAACGCCTATGCCATCGGCGACAACCGCGAGGCTGCGGTCAACGCCGGCATCCGCGTCGGTCCGCATTTCGTCCTGAATTTCGTGCTGATCGGCTTTCTCGCCGCGCTGTCGGCCGTCGCCTTCTACTCGGGCAGCGGCTCGGTGAACCCCAATGACGGGATGCTGTTCGAGCTCTGGGCGATCACCGCCGTCGTGCTGGGCGGCACCAAGCTGACCGGCGGGCGCGGCTCGATCATCGGCACGCTCGGGGGCGTCATCGCGATCCAGCTGTTGAGGAAGGGCCTCGGCCATATCGGCGCGGACACCGAGACGGTGAACCTCGTCATCGGGACCATCCTGATCGCGGTGCTGTTCCTCGACCGGCAACTGAACCGCAAGGGCGCAGAGGAGTTGAAGGTATGACCGCGGATACACCGGCCCTCCGTCTCGAAGGCATCGTCAAGACATTCCCGGGCGTTCGCGCGCTCGACGGGGTCAGCTTCTCGGTACTGCCCGGAGAGGTCCATGCGCTCATGGGCGAGAACGGGGCGGGAAAATCGACGCTGATGAAGGTGCTCGGCGGCATCTACCAGCCCGACGCGGGCAAGATCTTCATCGACGAGCGCGAGACCGAGATGAAGGGGCCTCTCGAGGCCAAGGCCAACGGCGTGATGTTCATCCACCAGGAACTGAGCCTCGCGCAGGAATTGTCGGTGGCAGAGAACATCTACCTCGGAGAATTGCCGAGAAAGTCGTTCGGTCGCGTCGACTGGGACACGCTCTATTCCCGCACCGACGCGATCCTCGCGAAGCTGAAGGTGGGGTTCAACGCGCGCACGGTCGTGGGCGAGCTGTCGATCGCCAATCAGCAGATGGTCGAGATCGCCCGCGCGCTGACCGTCGACGCCAAGGCCGTGATCTTCGACGAGCCGACGGCCTCGCTGACGGATGCCGAGAAGGTCGTCCTGTTCGACGTCATCGAAGACCTGAAGCGGCAAGGCGTGGGGATCATCTACATCTCCCACAGAATGGAGGAGATCTTCCGCATCACCGACCGCATCTCGGTGCTGCGCGACGGGGAATATCGCGGCACGCTTGAAACGGCCGCCACGAACGAGGACGAGATCACGCAGATGATGATCGGCCGCTCGCTCGATCTCAGCCGCAATCACGAGCATGTGGAGTTGGGCCCGGTCGCCCTGCGGGTCGAAGGCCTTTCGTGCGGCCACCTGTTTCAGGACGCCACCTTCGAGGTGCGCGAGGGCGAGGTCCTGGGCTTTTACGGTCTCGTGGGGGCCGGGCGAACGGAGATCGCCGAGACGCTCTTCGGCCTGCGGAAGCCCACCGCCGGCCGGATCATCCTGAAGGGCGAGGAGGTCACGATCTCCTCACCGATCGAGGCCATCCGCAAGGGGATTTCCCTTGTCCCCGAAAGCCGCAAAGAACAAGGCCTCGTCCTCGGCATGAACTGCCGGGACAACATGACCCTTCCGCAGGTGGGCGACCTGACCGCCGGTCCCTTCGTGTCGGACGGCGCCGAGATCTCGATCTACGACCAGTATCGCGACCGGCTCCAGATCAAGAGCCCGAGCTGGCGGACCACGGTCGGCAATCTGTCGGGCGGGAACCAGCAGAAGATCGTCATAGGCAAGTGGCTGTCGATGCGCCCCGAGGTGCTGATCGTGGATGAACCGACGCGGGGGATCGACGTCGGCTCGAAATCCGAGATCCACAACCTCCTGAGGGAACTGGCCAAACAGGGATACGCCGTGATCGTGATCTCCTCGGAAATGCCCGAGGTTCTGCATGTCTCCGACCGCATCATCGCGATGTATCACGGCCGGATCATGCGGGAGTTCACCGCCGCCGAAGTGACCGAGGACAGTCTGATCCACGCGATCTCGGGGATCGCGGGGGATGCCGCCTGATGAAGGTCGGCTTCGCCGGGCTTGGCCGGATGGGCCGCGAGATGGCGGCAAATCTCGCGCGGGCCGGGGTCGAGCTTGTCTTGTGGAACCGCAGCCCCGAAAAGGCCGCGACGCTGGCCCGTGAGATCGGCGCAGAGGCGGTCGAAACCCCGCGCGAATTGTCTGAGCGCTGCGAGATCGTCGTGACGATGCTGGCCGACGATGCCGCCTCCGAGACTGTCCATTTCGGGGAAAACGGCCTTTTCGCCGGCTCGACCGCCCGCCATTTCGTCGAGATGGGCACGATGAGCCCCGATCACATCTTCGACCTCGCCGCCCGCGCGCCGGAAGGTGCCACCGTGATCGACGCGCCTGTCTCGGGCGCGACGCAGGCGGCGCGGCACGGGCAACTGCTCATCATGGCCGGGTGTGACGAGGCGACCGGCGGGCCCCTTCGCCCGCTCTTCGATGCGATGGGCCGCCGGACGGTGTTTCTCGGGCGGGCCGGGGCGGGGGCGGTCATGAAGCTGGGCGTCAACATGCTGATCCACGGGTTGAACCAGACCCTGGCCGAGGCGCTCGCGCTGACGAAAGCGGCCGGGATCCCCCGTGCGGCGGCCTTCGACGTGATCGAGGCCAGTGCCGCGGCCGCGCCGATGCTGTCCTATCGCAAGCCGCTCTATCTCGACGAGGCCGCGCAGGACGTGACCTTCACGGTGGCGCTGGCACGCAAGGACATGAGCGTGACGGCAGCGCTTGCCGAACGCCTCGGGGTCGCCCTGCCGCAGTCGGGCGTGACGCTCGCCCAGCTTCAGGAGGCCATCGCGGCCGGCTACGCCGATCGCGACATGGCCGCGATCGTGCCATTCATGGAGGACAAGACGCGATGAAAGCCGCGCTTTTCGCAGGGGGCTGGGAAGGCCACGACCCCAGCAATTTCGCCGATTGGTGCCGCGACCTGCTGACAGGCGACGGCTTCGAGGTCGATGTCTACGACACGCTTGAACCTCTGGCCGATCCCGAGAGCCTTTCGGACGTGAACCTGATCGTACCGATCTGGTCCTCTGCGCGTTCGGGGCATCGCGAGGAATTCGGCAACATGACCAAGCCGCAGGAGGATGGCCTGCTGAAGCTGATCGGCGAGGGCAGGGGCATCGCGGGCTGGCACGGCCACATGGGCGACGCCTTCCGCGACCGTCCGACCTATCATTTCCTCATCGGCGGTCAGTTCGTGGCGCATCCTCCGGGTTGGCCCGACAACCTTCAGCCGCGCGAGGACTACATCGACTACGAAGTGACGGTCACGCGGCCCGCCGACCCGATCATGGAGGGCGTGCGCAGCTTCCGCCTGACCTCCGAACAATACTACATGCTGGTCGATCCCTCGAACGAGGTGCTCGCGACCACGACCTTCTCGGGCGATCATCTTTGGTGGATCGAGGGCACGGTGATCCCGGTCGTCTGGAAACGTCGTTGGGACAAGGGCCGCGTCTTCTATTGCTCGATCGGTCACGAACTCGATGACCTGAAGCATCCCGAAGTCACGAAGATCCTGCGCCGCGGGATGTCCTGGGCGGCGCGAGGCTGAGACCTCCGGCTGCTGATCGGGCCGCACAGGTCCGGGCACCTTCCAGCACTCCATGATCGGCGGCGTCCGGCCGCCCGGGGACAGGCCGATCCGGGCCCGTTGTCTCGGCGCGACTCGCGGCGCCGACGGCATATGCCCGACGCGATCTTTCCATGGAAAGGTCCGTTTCCGCGCAAAAATACAATTCCAGGTTGAATTTCCCGCATGAACGGACGGTGTGGGCCTCTTTTCGGTCCCATACTTTCAAGGATGTCGGGTCTCCGGTGAGACCTGGCTCCGATCTGCGCCGCTCGCGGTGCGCCATGCAAAAAACCTTGGAGTCCTTAACATGCTTCGCAATTTTTTCCTTCGTCTTCGCGATGACGAGCGCGGTGTCACGCTCGTCGAGTACGGTATCGCCCTCACGCTGGCCGTGATCGTCGGCACCGCCGCTCTGACCACGCTCGGCAACGCCGTCGACGGCGAGATGGGCCAGGCCGAAGGCCTGATGACTGCCAACGACCCCGTCGTCGAAGGCTGATCCCGAACCATCCAGGTCAGCGGCGCGTCTCTCCCTGCGCCGCTGACCGGCCCCCTCCCATGAAATGCGCGCCGCCCGAACTGGAGCAAGCAAGATGCAGCTGACCTCGATCCTCCTGGCCGCACTGGGGCTGTCGGTCGCCGGCGGCTCCGCCTACCTCGCGCACGGCTACATGCAGGCGAGCACCGTGGCCCCGCCCGTCGTCGAGACGGAGCCAGACCTCGTGGAGGTGATGATCGCCGCCCGTGACATCGGCTTCGGCGACGCCATCGAGGACGGCATGGTGGTTGCGCAGGCCTGGCCCGTCGGCGCGCTGCCCAGCGGCGCCTTCACCCGCCTCTCCGACATTCTTCCCGCCGATGGCGGCGAGCCGCGCCGCTCCCGGACCTCGATCGCGCGCGGCCAGCCGATCCTGGCCGATCATGTCTCGGCCTTTGGCGAGCGCGTCACCATCGTCCAGACCCTCAGCGAGAACGGCCGGGCCATGGCGATCAACGTCAACGCCGAGACCGCCGCCGGCGGTTTCGTGCGTCCCGGCGACTATGTGGACGTCGTCCTGACCCAGGGCACGGGCGAAGACATGAGCGCCGCGACGATCCTTCAGAACATCCGCGTCATCGCCGTCGATCAGGACGCCGACCAGCAGTCCGACGCGCCGCAGGTCTCCCGTACGGTCACCGTCGAGGTTACCGCCGACCAGGGCCAGTCGCTCGCGCTCGCGCAGCGCGCCGGGCGGCTGAGCCTGATGCTCCGCAACTACGGCAGCGCCGATGAGAGCCTGCCGCGTGCCATCCGCCTCTCCGACATGCTTCTGGGCGAGGAGGAGGAGATCGTCGTGGTGGAAGAGCCCGCCCCTCCGCCCGCGCCCCCCCGTACCGTCACCGTGCGCCGCGGCGTCGAGGTCGAGACCGTCGCCATGGAAGGCGGCACCTGAGTGGAAGATGACCAGGACGAGTATGGACCGATGAAACCCCTTCGTTTCCTCATCTCCCTCAAGCGCAACGAGGAAGGCAGCTTCCTCACCATCTGGGGCGTCTCGCTCGCGGTCCTGCTGGGCTTCCTCGCGCTCTCGTTCGATCTTGGCCGTATCGGGATCACGCAGACGGAACTGCAATCCTACGCCGACAGCGTCGCGCTGGCCGCCGCGGGCGAACTCGACGGCGGCGCCACCGCGATCGACCGGGCCACCGCGGCCGCCGCGGCGATGATCAGCGACGAGCAGACCTTCGCGGACGGCAACCGCGTTCTCTCCGGGCCGCTCGACTACACGCTCACCTTCCTGTCCGTGCTTCCGCCCCTCGACACCATGCCCACGTCGGCGGTCACCACAGATCCCGAGCAGGCGCGTTACGTGCGCGTCGACGTGGCGGCCCGCAGCGTCGGCTGGACCTTCGGCGCGGCCTTTCGTGGCCTGCGTGGCGAGGAGGCCGCGGCACGCTCGACCGTCCGGGCCGATGCCGTCGCGGGCTTCACGCAGATCGCCTGCGATATCTCCAGCATGATGATGTGCCTGCCCGACGGCTTCGATGCCTCGCGGGAGGTCGGCACCGCGGTGCGCCTGCGCGCGGGCGGCGGCAGCGGCGGGCAATGGGGCGCGGGCAACTACGGTTTCCTTCAGCCCACGGGCGGCGCCACCGCCACGGACCCCGCCGGGGCCTGTGCCGGCCTGAGCTCGGGCAACGAGGAATGGTGCGTCCTGGCCGCGCAGCGCCCTGTGACCACCTGTTTCGAGATGGACGGCGTCGACACGCGTCCGGGCCAGTCCGTCGGCCGCCTTGCCGCCGCGGTCAACACCCGGTTCGACATCTACGAGGGCGTTCTCAATTCCCATCGCGGCGATCCCCGCTTCGGACCCGCGCCGAACGTCATCAGCGGGGTGAGCATCACGCGCCGCGGCAACGGCCAGTGCAACATCGACCAGGTCGAGGCGGATGATCCGCTCTACACCGTCCCGCTTCCGGCCGACGATTGCTTGATCAGCGAAAGCTGCACCGGCGGCCGTTTCGGCGACGGCGACTTCGCGTCGGGCTACGCCAACTACGTCGCGACCAACTACGGCACCGCGCCCGAATGGTTCCCCGACTATCCGACCACCCGCTACGGCATCTACCTCGCCGAAATCGCCAACGCGATCGACGGCGACGTGCTGACGGGCCGGCAGGAGACGGGCGCCCCGGTGTGCAACGCCGAGAACGCATCGGCCGACCCCGAGCGCCGGGTCATGATCGTCGCGGGCATCGACTGCGAAGCAAATGCCGTCAGCGGTGCCTCGACGGGCGTTCCGGTCGAAAGCTGGGTGCGCGTCTTCCTGCTCCAGCCGGCGGACAACGTGACCAAGGACATCTTCGTCGAGATCCTCGGCAGCGCGGGTGCCGGCAGCGGCGGCAGCGGCACGGTCCGCGATGTCGTCCGGCTTTACAGGTGATCGCCATGCCGCTTCTCACCCCCATTTCCAGAACGGCCCACCTCTTTTCCCGCGACGAGCGTGGTGCGGCGCTGGTGGAATTCGCGCTCCTGCTGCCGATCCTGCTGCTGTTCTTCGCCGTCACGGTCGAGGGCGGGCGGATGATGTGGTCCTACCAGGCAGCGAATGCGGGCGTCCGCGATGCCGCCCGGTTCCTCGCGCGTTCGGCCCCCTATGACATTTGCGCGCCCGGCAGCTCGCTGGCGGACCACGTGGCGGGCCTCGACACCGACCTCGAAACCATCGTCGCGGAGGCGAACTCCGGGACCGGCCTCTATCCCGGCGGCGTCACCGTCGAGGAAGTGACCTCGGCCCTCGATTGCATCACTGGCACCTTCCGCAACTCGCCCGTCGGCGTCGTGCGGGTGACGGCGACCGTCCGCATCGATCTCCCGTTCGGCCGGCTCATCTCCATGTCGGGGGCTGCGCGCCCGTCGCTGACCGCCGAGATCAGCGACGCGCAAAGGGTGTTCGGCTCATGACCCCGCGTTTGCCCCACCTTCCGCGCCTCGCGCGCTTCACACGGGACGAGCGCGGCTCGACGCTCGTGGAATTCGCGATCGTCTTCGTCCTGTTCCTCGTCTTCCTTTTCGGGCTGATCGACTTCGGCCGGATGGCCTACAACTTCGTCGTCGCCGACAAGGCGATGCAGGTCGCCGCGCGCATCGCGGCGGTTCGCCCCCCGGCCTGCGCCGGCGTGCCCGAGATCAACGGGCGCGGGTCGCTCATCGGTACGCCGCCTTACCGGTTCGGCACCTCCTGCGGCGAAGCGCGCGGCATCTGCTTCGAGCCCGCCGACGCGGTCGTGACCTGCGAAGGGAACGCCGCCAACGCCACCGCGGCCGAGATCTGGTCGGTGATCGGCGGCGCGCTTCCGTCGGACGCGCGGATCGATCACCTGCGCTTCAGCTACACGTTCAACCCCGACCTCGGCTTTCTCGGCGGCCCCTACACGCCGGACGTGACCGTGGAACTCGCGGGGACCGCACCGGGCGACGAACAGCTGCGTTTCGCCTTCATTCACCCCCTGGCCGGCCTGCTGTCGATGAGCGGCGCGGGCACTTCGCCGGGGGCACTCACATCCATTCCCTTTCCCAGCATGAGCGTCTCCCTCCCCGGAGAGGACCTCGCGCATGGGGGCGGGGCATGACACCGCGGCGAGAGGATCCGACCATGACCGAACACGCCAGAAACATCGTCCTGCTTGCGAAGGACCCCAAGATCTCGGCGATCGTGGGCCGCGCGCTCGAGGGGGACAAGGACGCGGTTCTTTGCGAACGCGACGTCGCCCTCCACGAGATCGGCGGCAGTGCCCTCGAGCCCATCCGTAAGGACGGCATCCTGATCTTCCGCACCGACACGGGCGACGATCGCGACCTTGCCGCCGTCGCCGCGCTGCGCCGGGAGATCGGAATGAAGGAGCCGCTGATCGCCATCACCGGTGCCGACGCGTCCCTCTCCGAGGTGCGGCGCCTGATGCAGGCGGGTGTGAGCGAGGTCCTGCCGGACTCGATCAACGCCGAGGAGTTCCGCGAACTTCTGCGGAAATGGACCGTCGAGCCCACCCGGAACGAGCCGGAGACCGGTCGCATGGGCCGTGTCATCGCGGTAGCGCAAGCGCGCGGCGGCGTCGGCTCGACCACGGTTGCGGTAAATCTCGCCGACGCGCTTCTCGCCCGGGGCGGCGGGTTCAGGAAGCGCGCGGGCAACCGTGTGGCGCTTGTGGATCTCGACATCCAGCTTGGCGATGTCGCGTCTTTCCTCGATCTCGAGCCCAACGAAGCGCTTTACGAGCTGGCGGTGAACGGGATCGAACCCGATGCCACCTTCGTCGCGCAATCCGTGACGCAGCTTCCCTCGGGCCTGTCGGTGCTGACCGCGCCGGCGCGTTTCGCCCCGCTGGACGCGCTAAAGTCGGCTCAGATCGCGCGGCTCATCGACAACCTCCGCAAGACGCATGACTACGTGGTCGTCGACCTGCCCGGCGGCCTGGTCGAGTGGATCGATGCGGTTCTCGAGCGCGCCGACCGCCTCTTGATGGTCACCGATTGCGCCGTGCCGTCGATCCGCCAGGCGCGCCGCCTCATCGATTTCTTCTCGGATGCGCACCTTGGCCTGAAGATCGAGGTCGTGATCAACCACGAGGCCAAGCCCATGCTCCTGCGCCGCCACCATGCGGCCGCGGAGAAGGTCCTCGAACGCGAGTTCCGCCATTGGCTGCCCGATGATCCGGGTGCGGCGCGCGCCGCGCTCGACCGTGGCGTGCCCCTGTCGGGGATCGCATCGCGGTCGCGCCTTTCGAAAACCATCGCCCGCATGGCGCGGACACTTGCCGAAGCGCTCGCGCAGCGTGAGGCGGCCGCCGAAACCGTCGCACACTGAGGAGCAGCAGATGTTCAAGCAATTTCCCCGCCGTCCGGATCAGGCCGAGGCCTCCGTGGTTCCGCTCCATGCGAACGCGGGTGGCCAGGCGATGGCCGACCGCCGCTCCGACGATCCGCGCCAGTCGACGTCCGAAGAGCGTGAGCTGATCGCGTTTCTGGAGCTCAAGGGACGGCTGCACGAGGCGCTTCTGGATCGCCTGAATTTCGCGGTGATCGACAAGATTATGCCCGATGAGTTGCGCCGCGAGGTTGCAGGCCTCGCCGAGGAGGTCCTCGCGGCAGAGAACAGGCCGATGCGCGGCCCCGATTTCCAGCGCCTCGTCGATGAGCTCTTGCACGAGGTGCTCGGGCTCGGGCCGCTCGAGCCGCTGCTGGCCGATCCGACGGTGAACGACATCCTCGTCAACGGGCATTCGAGCGTCTACGTCGAGCGCGCCGGTATCCTCGAGCGGACACCCGTGCGGTTCCGCGACGAAAAACACCTGTTGCGGATCATCGACAAGATCGTCTCGCGCATCGGCCGCCGGGTGGACGAGTCGGTTCCGTGGGTGGACGCGCGCCTCGAGGACGGCAGCCGGGTCAACGCGATCATCCGCCCCTGCGCGATCGACGGACCGTCGATCTCGATCCGGAAGTTCTCGAAGATGCCCTTCACGATGGAGGGGCTGGTCGCGCAGGGCGCGCTTTCGGAGGAGGCGGCGGGCCTTCTGAGAGGGCTCGTGCGGGCGCGTTTCAACATCCTGATTTCGGGCGGCACGGGCTCGGGCAAGACGACCATGCTCAATGCCATGTCGGCCAGCATCTCGGACCGTGAACGCATCGTCACGATCGAGGATGCGGCCGAGCTTCAGCTGCAGCAAAGCCATGTCGTCCGCCTTGAGACACGCCCGCCGAGCCCCAACGGCTCGGGCGCCGTCGCCCAGCGCGACCTGGTGCGCAACGCGCTGAGGATGCGGCCCGACCGGATCATCGTGGGCGAGGTGCGGGGTGCTGAATCCTTCGACATGCTGCAGGCGATGAACACGGGCCATGACGGCTCGATGACCACGGTCCACGCCAACTCGGCCCGCGACGCGCTGGGCCGGATCGAGCAGATGGTCTCGATGAACGGGCTCGACCTGCCGCTCTCGGCGATCCGCAGCCAGATCGCCTCGGCGCTCCATTTCGTCGTCCAGCTCTCGCGGATGGCGGACGGGCGGCGGCGCGTCACCGCGATCTCCGAGATCACCGCCATGGAAGGTGATGTCATCGCGATGCAGGACATTTTCGTCTTCCGCCGCAAGGGCGTCTCTGCCGATGGCGAGATCCTGGGCGAGTTCACCGCGACCGGCATCCGGCCCCGCAGCGCCGAGGCGCTCGCCGCCGCCGGGATCAACTTCGCCGACAGCCATTTTGCCGTGAAGGGATAGCGCCATGCAGACCGCCTTCCTCGACATCGATCCGAGCTACCTGCTCTTCACCCTGATGGCGCTGGGCATCTTCCTCGCCTTCACGGGCATCGTGCAGCTGCTGACGCGGCGGGAAAGCGGGGCCGACGCCCGCAACCGGCGCATGCGGCTTCTGGAGAAAGGCGCAACCGCCTCCGAGATCCGCGCGATCCTCAAGCCGGGCGCGCGGGGCGCTTCGGGGCGCCTGCCGGCGCTCGCCACCCTTTCGAAATGGCTGGACCAGTCGGGCCTTGGCCTCGACATGAAGCGGTACCTCGCGCTCTGCCTTGTTGCGGGGTTTGGCTCGGGTGTCGGGGCCACCGTCTTTCTGCCCGCGTACCAGGCGCCCATGATCGGCCTTCTGGGCGGCATCGTCTTGCCGCTCGGTGTCGTTCTCGCGGCGCGCAAGCAGCGGATGGACAAGATGGTGCGCCAGTTGCCGGACGCCCTCGACCTCATGGCGCGGGGCCTGCGCGTCGGGCATCCGCTCAACACTTCGATCGGCGCCGTGGCCCGCGAGATGGCAGATCCCGTCGCCTCGGAATTCGGGCTGATCTTCGACCAGATCAGCTACGGCGACGACCTGCCGGACGCATTCCAGGAATTCGCCGAACGGATCGATCTGGAGGACGTCCACTACCTGTCATCGAGCATCGGCATCCAGCACGGCACAGGCGGCGATCTCGCCCGTGTCATCAGCGTGCTGTCGCGCGTGATCCGCGACCGGATCGCGCTTCGACGCAAGATCAAGGCGATCTCCGCCGAGGGGCGGCTGACGGCGTGGTTCCTGTCGCTGCTGCCGGCGGTCATCTACTTCATGACCTCGACGACCTCGCCAAGCTATTACGCCGACGTCTCCGGCGACCCGCTCTTCGCTCCGCTCATGGCCTCGATCATCGGCCTCACCGTGCTCAACGCGCTGGTTCTCTGGAAGCTTGTGAGCTTCCGCGTCTAACCCCCGGAGGTGCCAATCATGGACCGCCTGACAAACTCGGTGTTCAACTTCTACAACTCGCCCGACGAGTTCATTCCCCTCGGCATCGGGATCGGCATCTTCATCCTGTTCATCGCCGTGTCCGCGATGTTCAGGGACCGCAATCCCGCGGCGGCCCGTATGGCCCGCATCGGGGGGAGCCGGGCCGACGCGCGACGCGACCGCGGGTTCCTGCAGGCCGCGGACGCCGATCCCAGGGGACTTCTGAAGGGCTTCGTGCCCGCGGACCGGACCAAGCGCTCCCACCTGCGCCGCAAGCTCGCCCAGGCCGGCTTCTCGAAGTCGAGCGCGCTGCGCAACTTCACGCTGCTCAGGATCGCGCTCGGTCTGCTGCTGCCGGCGGTATTCCTCGGCCTCGTCGCCCTGGCCGAGCAATCGGACATCGATCTGCCGTTTGCCATCGACGCCCGGCTGGCCCAGCTTGGCGCGGGCCAGATCATGATCATCCTCGCGGCACTCACGGCGCAGGGTTACTACTTCCCGATGCTCTGGCTGAAGGATCGGGTGAACGAGCGTACGGAACGCATCGAGATGGGCTTTCCCAACGCCCTCGACCTTCTGCAGATCTCGGTCGAGGCGGGCCTCGGGTTCGACGCCGCGATGACGCGTGTCGGCAACGAACTGGCCGGCGTGTCCCCCGATATCGCGTTCGAATTCCTCAGCGTGCAGCGCCAGGTGCAGGCGGGCAGGGCGCGGGACGCGGCGCTTCACGACATGGCCGACCGAACCGGCATCGAGACCGTCCGGTCCTTCGCCAATGTCGTCCAGCAATCCATGCAGTTCGGAACCAGCATGGCGGACGCGCTCGAGACCTATTCCAAGGAAATGCGCGAGATGCGCGAGACCCGTGCGCAGGAAATGGCGAACAAGTTGCCGGTCAAGATGTCGGCCGTCCTCGCCAGCCTGATGCTCCCCGCTCTCGTGATGCTTACCGTGGGGCCGGTGGTGATTCGCTATATCCGCTACTTCTCGGGCTGAACCGATGCGAATCGTGCGAAGCGGCTTTGGGAAAGCGGGGCGAGAAAGTGTCCGAAATGCGGCGAGAACGTGGCGGTGACAGCCGGGTGCCGGCAGTTACAGCCAGAATGGTGGACAATTGGTTTGGGTCATCTGAATTATCTCCAGTATTGCGACATATTCCTGCCCACTTGATAACACATTTCAAAATGGTTAACGTCAAAACATTATCAAAGTTAACGATTTCCCGGATTAACCAGTTCGCCCTGATTTGAATTGTTCGCACCTCGTGCGATCCATTGGTCCAGGAATTTTGGCATGAACTATTGTGTTTCTGTGCCGCAGGCCGCGTCTTCCGTTCGAAGCGGCGAAATCGGGTTGGTTTCCGCAATCGCGCAATGGTGTGAATGTGTGCAGGGTAGGGCTCCGGTCAAGGATGCCCTTGCGCAGCTGGCAACCGCTCTCGATGCCGAAGTGATCGCGCTTGGTCGTATCTCGCGTGAAGGCGCCGGCAACAGGTCCGTCGTGGTCCATGATGCGGGCAACAAGGCGCCCGCGCTCGAGCGATCCTTCGCGGATGTCGTCCTCGGCCCATATTTCCGTCAGCCGAGGCCCGGTTCGGTCTGGTTCAAATCGCTGACCGATATCGAGAGCGATCCCCGGCTCGAAACCTTCCACCAGCGCCGGAGGTTGAACGAGCTGGCCGTCATCCCGCTGTCGGTCGCCGAGAAATCGTCGATTTTTCTGGAGATCCACTTCTCTAGTCATCGTGGGTCCGGGCAGCACGCGCTGATCAACATGGTGGCTGCGACCCTCGCCGATACGTGGTCCCGCAGGCGCCCCGGCCTGATGACGGAACTCCTTCTCGCCCGGCGTTCCACGAGCCCCTCGGGCGAGACTGATCTCATGAGCCTGGAGAACCCCGCGCGCCTCAGCCGGGCGGAATTCCGGGTATGCCTGCTTCTGAGCCGCGGCCTGTCGAACAAGCGGGTCTGCGCCGAGCTCGGGATATCCGAGTCCACCCTTCGGACCCATCTGCGCAGCATCTACGCCAAGTGCGACTGCAGCAATCATTCCGAGCTTCTGTTCCGCCTCCTGTCACCCGCGCCGACCCCGTCGCCGCAGGCTCGCAGGGTCGCCTGAGGAGCACGCCTTGGACTTCCTGCCCCTTCTTCTTCTGGCGCCGATCCTTGTTGCGACGGCCTATTTCGACCTGCGCTACATGCGCATTCCGAACTGGCTGGTGCTGGCGGCGGTGGCCCTTTTCGCCCTCAGCATGCCGGTGCTCGACTGGCCCGAAATCGCCGCGCGCCTCACGGCGTCCGGACTGGTCTTCGCCGCCGGAGCGGCACTCTTCGCGCTGCGATTGTTCGGCGGTGGCGACGTCAAGATGATGGCCGCGCTGATGCTGTTCGTGCCGTCCTCGAACTACACGATCTTCGCGCTCGGCTTCTCGGTGGCGATGCTGGCGGGAATGGCGACGGTGTTCGCGCTTCGGCAGGTGCCGTTGCTCGGCCATTCCTCGTGGGTCGCCCTGCGGGGAAAGGGCACCTTTCCCATGGGGGTGTCGATCGCAGGCTGCGGTCTTCTCCATCCGCTAGCGGTCCAGCTCTTCGGCTGATCGACGCGGGGTGCCGGGCCATGGCTCACCTGGCCGGGGGGCGGGGCCTTTCCGATGCCGCCCCCCGATCGTGCAGACGAGGCCCCGCGCTAGGGGTCCAGTTCGACATGCGGCACGCCATCCGAGGTCCGCTCCCTGGAATGGCCGTCCGGCCCCACCTCGACCCGGATCCGCTTGCGCAGGTTCGAGAAACTGTCGAAGCGGACCACGTCGACCGCCTCGTCGAGGTCGAGCACCATCCGGACCCATCCGGGCCGCAGCTGATCGGCTGTCAGCACCGTCGCCGTGAACGGCTGCCCGAGGTAGCGCCCGCTCACCCGCCCGCCGGAAGCCCAACCCTGCGGATGCGCATCGCGCCGCGCGGCGTGAAGCGCGTTCCAGTCGCGGAAGCCGTGCCGCTGCGCGATCCTCTCCAGCGCCTGCGCGTGGCTGATGGCCTCGCCCCGGGCGGCAAGGTCCGCCCGCAGCAGCTTCGCCTCCTCTTTCGCGTCCATGATTGTCGGTCTGTTGCGTGTCATGCCCGTACCTCCGCCGTTGTGGTGAATAGACCCCATCGCAGGGATTGCGCCCGTGCCACCCGTGTCAGGACGAGCGCCGTCAGCCCGACAAGCAGGACCTCCGCCAGAGGTGCGGCGAGCCAGATGCCCGGTTCGCCCACCGAACTCGCCAAGGCGAAGGTCAGCGGCATCGAGAAGAGATAGGGTTTGGACAACCCCAGGACCGCCGCGCGGCCCGCGTCGCCGATGGCCTGGAAGTGCATGGCGATCATCATCAGTGGACCGGCCGCGAAGAACCCGGCCGAGATCACGGGAAGGATGCGCGCGACCTCTCCGATGACGATGGGATCGGACACGAAGAACGCTCCGATCGGCGCCGCGAAGACCGTCATGCCGGCCTGCAGGACGAGGCAGTAGCCGAACGCCGCAAGAACGGCCGTGCGCAAGCTCGCGTCGCTGCGCCGGAAGGCTCCGGCACCGTAGTTGTTGCCCGTGATCGTCTGCATCGCATGTGCAAGCCCCAGAAGCGGCAGGAAGGCGAAGGTGATCAGTCGCGTGATGATGCCATAGGCCGAGACCGTGGCGTCGTAGTCCGGCGCCTCGACCCATTGAAGTGCTGCGATGATCGCCCCCGATCCCAGCGCGAGACCGAGGAAATTGAGGCTCTGCGGAGCGCCGAGCACGAGTATCGGCCGCCAGCCCTCGAAGGGCGAATGCCGCCAGAGCGCGGACAACCTCAACCCCGTGCCGCCGAAGATGCGGAAGCCCAGGATGATGGTCAGCGCCAGCGCCTGCGCCATCGCGGTGCCGTAGGCCGAGCCCGCGACGCCCATGTCGAGAACGCCGATCAGGACGTAGTTGAAGCCGATGTTGGCAAGCGACACCAGAAGGCTCATCGCGGCCATGAACATCACGAGACCCTCGTTGCGCAGGGCATCGGAATTGACCGAGAGCACGAAGATCAGGGGCGCGGCGAAGACGGTGATGCGCAGGTAGGTCAATCCCATCCCGGCCAGCGTCTCCGACCCGCCGGCGGCCAGCAGCGCGACGCGCTCCCCAAGGCCGAGAAACACCGCGATCAACAGCAGCCCCATGAAGACGGCCAGCCCATGCGCGCCGGCATAGGTGGCGCGCGCCTCCTCCATGCGCCGCGCACCCAACTGGCGGGCGAGGATGCTGGACATGCCCGAGGACACCAGCGTCGCCAGCGCCACGACCAGCATGTAGAGCGGGAACATCAGCGTGACGGCGGCCAAGGCGTCCGCGCCGGCGAAGTGGCCGAGAAAGAGCGCATCGGCCACGGCGAGAAGGCCGTTCATGCCCATCACGAAGATGATCGGAAGCGCGGTGCGCGCGTAGATCGGCCCCAGGGGGCCATCGAGAAACGAATTGCTGTGGGACGACGACATGACCCCGTGTTCCTTCCGGCTCAGGTCGCGCAAGGACTGGACGGGGCCCGCATTACCATCCGCGCGACAGGTGCCGAGGATGACGAAGATCGTGTCTGATACAGAACTTCACCGTGACGAAGTGTCGGCGGGCGGCGGGCGTCTGTGGCCTGGGGCGCTCCTAGTCGGGGCCGCGCGGCCTGTCAAGTGCGCCGGGTTCGGAGACAGATCGGCTTCGCCGCGCATGGGTCGGACCCTGTGCCGGGACCGGCCGGCCCTCCGATGGGCTCTGCATCCGCGCGCAATCTCCCTGCGCGGGGGAGGGGTGCGGGCGGAAGCGGCGCTGCCTACGTTGCGGTGATCAAGATACGAAACCGGAGACTCGCACATGAGCTGGAACCCTTCCCTCGACCCCGACTGCCCGACGGGGGACGCGGTGGACGCGATCGAGACGGTGATCGTGCCCCGCGCCCGGGATCTCGGCGATTTCGAGGTGCGCCGCGCCTTGCCGGCACCGCGCCGCCAGATGGTGGGACCGTTCATCTTCTTCGACCAGATGGGACCCGCCGAGTTCATCACGGGGCAGGGTATCGATATCCGGCCGCACCCCCATATCGGGCTTGCCACCGTCACCTACCTCTACGAGGGCAAGTTCCATCACCGCGACAGCCTCGGCACCGACCAGTGGATCGAACCGGGCGCCGTGAACCTTATGACCGCCGGACGCGGGATCACCCATTCCGAACGGATCGACGGCGAGATGCTCTCGCAGCCCTATCGCCTGTCGGGCATCCAGACCTGGATCGCTCTGCCCAAAGGGGCCGAGGACGGACCGCCCGCCTTCGTCCATGCCGGGCGGGACGAGCTGCCGATGCTGGACGGCGAGGGCAAGCGGCTCCGCCTGATCCTCGGGTCGGCCTACGGCGCCAGGGCGCCCGTGCCGACGGCGTCGGAGATGTTCTATCTCGACGCGGTGCTGGAGCCGGGGGCGAAACTGCCGTTGCCGGACGATCACGAGGACCGCGGCGCCTATGTCGTGCAGGGGGCCGTGACCGTGGCGGGCCAGGAGTTCGGCGCGGGCCGGATGATGGTGTTCCGGCCGGGCGACCGCGTGTCGATGACAGCCGGCCCCGGCGGCGCGCGTGTCATGCTGCTCGGCGGCGCGACGCTGGAGGGGCCGCGCTACATCTGGTGGAACTTCGTCGCCTCCTCGAAGGAGCGGATCGAGGAGGCCAAGGAGGCCTGGCGCGCCGGCGACTGGGAGCATGGGCGGTTCCAGCTTCCGCCAACCGACAGCGAGGAGTTCATTCCCCTCCCTGAACGGTAACGGCCCTTCCGCCCGAACGGGCGGGTCAGGCGACGCGCCCGCCCTCCGACGCCTCTTGCCGGGGGGCACGGGTTCGGTCACCGTCCGGCCATGCCGTATCGCCTCGACACCGCCGGCCCGGACGAGACGTCCGCGATCGCCGATCTCCATACCGAGAGCTGGCGGCAGACCTATCGCGGCATGTTGCCCGAGGCGCTCTTCGGCGCGCCGGTCGAAGCCGCGATGGCAAAGAAGTGGTCGGGGCCCGTGGCCGGCCGCGAGGTGCTGGTCCTCCGCGACGGCGCCACGCTTGCCGGTTTCGCGGCGTTCTTCCCCGAGCACCCGGACGGGGTCTTCGTCGACAATCTGCACGTGCGTCCGGACCTGAAGGGCCAAGGGATCGGCGGGGCGCTCCTGCGCGGGGTCGCCGAGCGCGCCCGTGGCCGGCCGATCTGGCTGGAGGTGCTTGTGGCCAACGATGCCACGCGCGCGGTCTACCGCGCCTGGGGCGGGCGGGAGGGGCCGCACTTCGATACCAGCGTCCTGGGCGCGCCCGTCCTTTCGCTGATCGTGCGCTGGACCGGGTCCGAGGCCTTGCTCGGCCGCCTGCGCGAAAGGGCGCCGTCATGAGCCGCGATGCCAATGCCGCGCGGGCGATCGCGTTCATCCTTGGCGCCATGGTCTTCATTTCGGCCAACGACATGCTGATCAAGCTCCTGTCCGGGGGCTATCCGCTGCATCAGATCGTGTTCTTCCGCTCTGTCATCGCCATCTGCGCGGGGCTCGTCCTGCTGCGGATGGAGGGGGGCTGGCGGCTGCTGAAGACCGACAGGCCGGGGCTCCACGTTCTGCGCGCAAGCTGCATCGTCGTCGCGAACATGCTGTTCTTCCTGTCGCTCTCGGTGATACCGCTCGCGGCCGCGACGGCGCTGTTCTTCGTGGCGCCGCTCTTCATCACGCTGCTGGCGATCCCGGTTCTCGGTGAACCGGTGGGCCGCCACCGGATTGCCGCCGTGGGCGTGGGGCTCCTCGGGGTCGTGGTCATGGCAGCGCCGGGGCTCGAACTGGGCGGGGCGCCGCGCTGGGCGCTGGCGCTGCCGGTTCTGGCGGCGGCTTGCTATGCCGGGATGCAGGTGCTGACGCGCAAGCTCGGCGTCGGATCGGCGGCCTCGGCGATGGCCATCTACATCCAGGGCGCCTTCATCTTGGTCAGCCTCGGCTTTTTCGTCGTGGCGGGCGACGGGCGCTTCGCCGCCGGCGCCGGGCCGGGCCCGCTGGAGTTCCTGTTGCGGGCCTGGGTCTGGCCGGCGCCGGGGGACGCCTGGGTCTTCGGCATTCTTGGCCTGCTGTCGGCGGGGATCGGCTATTGCCTCAGCCAGGCCTACCGGCTGGGCACCGCCGCGGTCGTCGCCTCCTATGAATACGCGGCCCTTCCGCTCGCGATCTTCTGGGGATGGCTGATCTTCGGCGAGGTGCCGGGGCCCTCGGTCTGGGGCGGAACGGTCCTGATCGCGGGGGCGGGCCTTTATGTCTTCGCACGGGAGCGGGTGCGCGACCGCGCGCTCGCCTCGGCACGCCCGGTGCGGCGGAGCTGACGGAACCCGGGCGAAAAAGGGCGTGCGTGGGGTGCAAGTGCGCTTGACGATACCGGGCGGGCGCAATACACCACGCGGCACGCCGGGGAGACCCGGGGCTATGGGTGAGCGGTTGTAGCTCAGTTGGTTAGAGTACCGGCCTGTCACGCCGGGGGTCGCGGGTTCGAGCCCCGTCAACCGCGCCACCACCCCCAGCCCCATTCACCCAAGGCACCGCGCGGTTGTAGCTCAGTTGGTTAGAGTACCGGCCTGTCACGCCGGGGGTCGCGGGTTCGAGCCCCGTCAACCGCGCCACTTCTCCCGATTTTCCTGATCCTTCAGGCGCGTTGCGTGTCCGCGCCCGGAATGTGGTTTCGCCGAGACCTGCGTGAACCGATTTCGTCGCGAGGCTTCGTTTCCGCGGCGTCGCGGGCTAGCCTTCCTGCCATGGCGGCACGTTTCCCGGTTCTCCTTGTCCTGGCGGTCCTTGCCGGCGCTCCCGTGGCGGCGCAGTCGCCCGTCGTCCTTGACCCGGCGCGCGTGATCGCTCTGGCCGAGACGCCGTGGCGGGACCGGGCGGAGTTCGTCGAGGCGCTCGGCAAGGCGCTCGGCGGCATCGTGTCCGAGATGCCGCGCCTGCCCGAAAGCCTGCGCGCGGCCGATCCGTTCCTGTGGTCCGTGACCGGCACCTTCGGCGCGGACTTGCCGGGGTCCCCGACGCCGGGGGGGATCGTGGCCTGTTCGCGCTATGGCCTCGCGACGCGCGATCTTCTGGCAGCGCGGAGCCTGTCCGACCCCGAGGCCTTCGCGCTGTTCGGGGCGACGCAGGCGGCCGCCGACGACGCCGAACGCTGGCCCGAGGCCGGTATCGCGCGGCTCGCCTGCATGATCACCTGGGACGATACCCGCCGTGTCGCGATCATCCCGGAAGGCCGGGCGCGGACCGCCCTGGTTGCGCGCTTTGGCGAGGTCGTGCGACTGGGCGATGCCGAGGTGCTGGGCGAAGGCTGGCGGGACCAGCCGCCGCGGTACGGGACGGAGGGGTATCTCCTGGTCGGGCGAGAGGGCCCGGCCGATACCGTGGTCGAGGTCGAGAGTGCCCGGATCGAGCTCCGGGTCGCGCATCAGCAGATCCGTTTCCGCGCTTTCCTGCTCAACGGAGGCATGTGACCTTCGTCGAAAGACTTTTTATTGCGGCCGAACGATCAACAAATCACTTCCGTTAAGTTTTGTGGTTGGTTTGCGGTAAAATTGTGCCCGTGTCAGGGCACACAACACTCACAAGATTTTTGACGCGGGAAGTGTGCGTAAACTGGGCACAACTCTTGCGGTATTGGTTGTCGCGCTGTCGCCGGGCGCTGCCGGCAAGGCGGACGCCACGGTCATCGACTTCAGCTCCATCGCGCCGGGAACGGATATTACTGGTGTCGATCTCGGCGGCGTGACGATCAAGACGACCCTGGGAGATTCCGTGGTGGTTCAGGCCCTCAGTCCTTCCGGAGGCACCAACACCATCGAATCCGCTCCGTTTCAGGGCTCGCCTAACCGTGCCGACTTCGGATCGGCCGTGGGAATGGTGTCGGTCGCCATGGGCGATTTCGGCGCGGATGCGGACAACACGTTCCTGCGGGCGCGCCCTGCCATGCATGGCCGGCGCGAGACAAGGGTGGCGGACGCGGTGTCGCGGGACGCTTGAAGGGGGACAATGCCCGCGATAGGTCAGGGGCGGCAGCGAAGGGGAAGGACGATGGCCGGACAGCGCAGCATCTTCGAAGAGGTGTCGGACCGTCAGAAACCCGCCGCCACGCCTGGCGGCGTCAGCGCGGGACGCGGGCGCGGGCGGGGCTTTCTTCGGTTCTGGCTCAAGTCGCTCTTCGTGCTCGTGGTCGTCATGATCGCGGTCGGAGGCCTCACGAGGCTGACCGACTCGGGCCTGTCGATCACCGAATGGGCGCCGCTTTCCGGTGCGATCCCGCCGCTTTCGGTCGAGGATTGGGAGGCTGAATTCGCGGCCTACCGTGAAATCCCCGAATACCAGTTGCAGAACCGGGGCATGAGCCTCGAGGAATTCAAGGTCATCTACTGGTGGGAATGGGGCCATCGGCAGCTCGGGCGGTTCATCGGGCTGGTCTGGGCGGCCGGGTTCCTCGGCCTTCTGGCGTTCCGCGCCATGCCGCCCGGCTGGACGCAGCGCACGCTGCTTCTCGGCGCGCTCGGTGGCACGCAAGGGGCGATCGGCTGGTGGATGGTCTCCTCCGGCCTCGACGAGGGGATGCTCGACGTCGCCTCCTACCGCCTTGCCACCCATCTCGGCATCGCCTTCCTGATCCTCTCGCTCATCGCGTGGTACGTCCTGCGCCTCGGCCGCGAGGAGGCGGAGCTGATGTCGGCCCGCCGCGAGGGCGACCGCAGGCTCAAGGGCATGGCCTCGGGCGTGCTGCACCTCGCCTTCCTGCAGATCCTGATCGGCGCGCTGGTGGCGGGGATCGACGCGGGCCGCAACTATCCCGACTGGCCGCTGATGGCGGGCGGCTTCACCCCGCCCGCGATGTGGGCGCTGGACCCTTGGTGGCGGAACCTCTTCGAGAATGACGGGACGGTGCAGTTCATCCACCGGATCGTGGGATACATCCTGTTCGCGGTCGCCTTCGCCGCCTGGCTTGCCGGACGGAAGTCCGCGCGCACGGCGACGCGGGGGGCGTTCCACGCCATGATGATGATGATGGTCCTGCAAGTCGCCCTCGGCATCGTCACCGTCCTTTATTCCGCGCCCTGGTACTTCGCCATCGCGCACCAGTTCGGGGCGGTCGTCCTGATCGTCCTCATCCTTCGCGCGCGGTTCCTGTCGATGTACCCCGTGCGCCAATCCGTAAGGGCCTGACCATGAGCGCGCTGTCCGACCTTCTCGCCTTCCAGCGCCAGACCGAGGCGCTTTCCCAGGTCATGGGCCGTCTCGGCTGGGACCAGGAGACGATGATGCCGCCGGGTGCCGCCGAACAGCGGGGCGAGGAGATGGCGGCGCTGGAGTCCGTTCTTCACGCGCGGCGGTCGGACCCCCGGGTCGGCGAGCTTCTGGCGCTGGCCGAAGCCGGGACGGAGGCCGAGAAATCGCAGCTCCGCCTCATCGCCCATGCCCATGCGCGGGCCACGAAGGTGCCCGCCGACCTCGCCGCCGAGCTGGCCCGCGTGACCTCGGTCGCGCAGGGGATCTGGGCGCGGGCGCGGGCGGCCGACGACCTGGCCGCCTTCCTGCCGACGCTGGAAACCGTGGTGCGGCTCAAGCGGATCGAGGCCGAGGCGCTGGCCGATGGCGGCGACCTCTACGACGCGCTGATCGACGATTATGAACCGGGGATGAAGGCCGCCGAGCTTGCGGCGCTCTTCGGGCGGATGCGGCCGCGGCTGGTTGCCTTGCGCGCGCGGATCATGGAGGCGGGGCCGACACCCGAGCATGTCGCGGGGCATTTCCCGAAGCAGGTGCAGCTCGCGCTCTCCCGCGAGATCGCCATGGCCTTCGGTTACGACATGGAGCACGGGCGCATCGACCTTGCCGTGCACCCGTTCTCCTCGGGCTCGGGCGCGGACGTGCGGATCACGACGCGGGTGGACGAGGAGGAACCCCTCGGCTGCCTCTATTCCACGATCCACGAAGTGGGCCACGCCGCCTACGAGCAGAACATCGCGGAGGACTACCGCCTCAGCGTGCTGGGGCAGGGCGTGTCGATGGGCGTCCACGAAAGCCAGAGCCGCATCTACGAGAACCAGCTCGCGCGCTCGGCGGCCTTCACCTCATGGCTCTACGGGCGGATGCGCGACCTCTTCGGCGATATCGGTGTCGCGAGCCCGGAGGCCTTTCACGCCGCCGTCAACCGCGTCGCCTCGGGCTACATCCGCACCGAGGCCGACGAGGTGCATTACAACCTCCACATCATGCTGCGCTTCGATCTGGAACGCGCGCTGATCGGGGGCGACCTGGCCGTGGCCGACCTCGAAGGCGCCTGGAACGAGCGCTTCCTGTCGGATTTCGGCGTGGCCGTCGACCGGCCGCGCAACGGGATGCTGCAGGACGTCCACTGGTCCTGCGGTCTGTTCGGCTATTTCCCGACCTACAGCCTCGGCAACGTCTACGCGGGCGTCCTGCACGAGGCACTCAGGGGCGACCTGCCGGACCTCGACGCGGCGCTCGCCAAGGGCGATCCCTCACCCGCGACCGCTTGGCTCCGCGAACGTCTTCAGCGGCACGGCGGGCTCCGGACACCGCGCGCGACGATCGAGCACGCCGCGGGGCGGAAGGTCACCGAGGCGCCGCTTCTCGACTATCTCGACGCGAAGTTCGGGGCGATCTACGGGGTTTGAGGCGCGCGCAGGGCGCAAACGCTTCGCGATGCAAGTGACGTCAAGGCGCGCATGCGTCGGTGCAGGGGAAGTGCGTTTTGGGCCATCCCTAGACATTGAATCACGCCTGCGTACACATTGACCCATGTCGATGATCCAGGACCTTGAGAAAATAGAGAGAACGGTCCTGCCCATCGACCCCAGCTTCCGCGCAATCGAACGCGAGGAAACGGATCGTCACATCAACGAAGCCCGGCAGAACGCACTCGCGAACGACAAGGACGAGTTCCTTCTTTCGCTGATGCGACTTCTGGCACTACCGGGGAACGGACATACGCGCCTGATCCCGAACAATGCCATCCTGGTCCTGCCTCTCAGGTTCGTGACAATCGGTACCGCTGTACGACTGCTCGGTGCCCCGGCCGGTTTCGCCGGGGCGATCGGTAGCGAATTGATATCCATTAATGGCGTTCCCGTGAGCGAGATCGAAGTCGCCGCGGAAAAATTCCTGGCGGGAACAAGACAACGAAAACGCGTCGTCGGGCCTATCCTCTTCAGTTGGCCGGGCGCATTGGCCCGCTTGGGCGCGTTTTCCGGCAGCGGCACGATCGAATACCTGATGCGCGACGACACAGGACGGATCAGCGAGCTTGTTCCGGATATGGCAAACAGGGTTCCCGGATCTGCGCTCTACCCGCGAAACGAGCATGGAAGAGCCGACGCATCCTGGTCTCCCAAGACCTTTCTGGAGATAAGGGATTTCGGCCAGTGCGGCCTGCTACTTGTCCTCCCGAGCTTCTTCGATCCCGGTGAGACGGAACTCTCGAATGCGGTTGCCGAGGCGGCAGGCCGCGCAAGATCGCGCCCCTGCACGCCCCTTGTTATTGATGTTCGAGGCAATACGGGCGGCAACTTTCTCCGGACCCTGCCATTGATTGACGCGATCCTGGAAGGTGCGGAAGATCGCCGGGTTGGCGTGCTTGTCGATAAATTCACCTTCTCTGCCGCGATCGTCTTCGTCGCCATCCTGAAGCACCGTCTTGGAGAGCGGCTTGAACTCATCGGGGAAGAGATGGGGGACGGTCTGACATTCTTTGCGGAAGGGGGAACGATCGACCTGTCGACCGGCGGCGCGGTCGTCCGATACTCATCGGCCTTTCATGATTGGGCGCAAGGTCGCATCGACGAGACCACTCCGAGCGAGATCGCGGAAGAGATCGTCCCGGTCGGGACACTGGAGTTGGACCGTACCTGGATCGCGAATTCGGAGGATGTTGAATCGCGGGATCTGTTCTGCCGGGAGGTTCTCGAAAGCCTGAATTCTTGAGCGAACGTCCGCTCCGTCCCGCAAACCGGACTCTGCGTCTCAGTCTGCCGACGACAGCCTCACCCCTCCTGCGACCACTCCGGCTTGCGTTTGTCGAGGAAGGCCGCGATCCCCTCCGCGGTGTCGCGGTTGAGCATGTTCTCGACCATCACGGCCCCGGTCATCTCGTAGGCCCTGTCGAGCGGCAGCTGGAGCTGTTCGTAGAACGCACGCTTGCCGATCCGCACCGCCGAGCCAAGCTTGCCCGCGATCTTTTCGGCCAGCGCTGCGGTCTCGTCGGCCAGCGCCTCGCGCGGGACGACGCGGTTGACGAGGCCGAGCTCGCGGGCGCGGGGGGCATCGACGAATTCACCTGTCGTCAGCATCTCGAAGACCTGCTTGCGCGGTGCGTTCCGCGACAGCGCGACCATGGGCGTCGAGCAGAACAGGCCGATGTTCACCCCGTTCACGCCAAAGCGCGTGTCCTCGGCCGCCACCGCGAGATCGCAGGAGGCGACGAGCTGGCACCCGGCGGCGGCCGCCACGCCATGCACCTCGGCGATGACCGGCTGGGGCAGGCGCTGGATCAGCTGCATCATCGCCGCGCAGCGGTCGAAGAGATCGCGCAAGGCCGATGCGCCGCCGTCGTTCGCCTGCCGCTTGGCGGTCATTTCCTTGAGGTCGTGGCCGGCGCAGAACGCCTTACCTTCGCCCCTGAGCACGATCACCCGCTGGCTGTCGGCCCCCTGCAGCTCGCGGAAGGCGCGTGTCAGTTCGGCCAGCATCGCGTCGGACAAGGCGTTCAGGTTGCCCGGCGAGTTCATCGTCAGCCAGCTGACCGCGCCGCGGTCCTCGCGCAAGAGAATATCGTCGGCCACCCCTGTCTCTCCCTTGTCAGTCTTGCCTCCGGGCGGCACGTTAGCGGCAAAACAGGCAAGGGGGAACAGGGCAAGGCAATGGGCATCTTGATGGACGAGGCCGCGTTGACGCGGTTCCTGCAAACCGACTTTCCGCAGACGGCGGACGATTTCGTGATCGAGCGCGTGGGCGAGTTGTCGATTTCGGTCCGCATGCCGGTGGCCGAGCGACACCTGAGGCCCGGCGGCACCGTCTCGGGGCCATCTATGTTCGCGCTCGCCGATGTCTCGGTCTACCTCGCCATCCTCGCCATGATCGGCCCGAAGGCGCTGGCGGTCACCACGAACTGCTCCATCGACTTCATGCGCAAGCCCGAGGCGGGCCGCGACCTGCTGTGCGAGTGCCGCCTGCTGAAGCTCGGGCGGGTGCTCGCCGTGGGCGAGTGTCTGCTGTTCTCGGAAGGAACGGATGCGCCCGTGGCGCGTGCCTCGCTCACTTATTCGATCCCGCCCGAGCGCTAGGGCCTGCGACAGGACGCAGCGCTGCAATCGGGCGCCGGGCGGCGTAGATGATTGACGAGCGCAACTTGGGCGGGATGGAACCGATGGCCGAGACCACGTCAGCCGGGACGGATACGGGCAACCGGCTCGAGCATCTGCCCGTCACCTTCTTCGCGATCCTGATGGGGCTTTTCGGGCTCACGCTCGCGCTGCATTCCGCGGCGGGCAGCTATCCCTCTGCCGGGCCGCTCTCGCTGGGCATGCTCTGGATCGGGCTCGCGGCCTTCGTGCTGATCGCGGCGCTCTACATCCTCAAGGCGATACGCCACCCCGGCGCCGTGGCGGCCGAATGGCACCACCCGGTGAAGCTCGCCTTCTTCCCGACGATCTCGATCTCGCTGTTGCTGATGGCCACGGCGCTTGCCGGGCCCTATCCCGCCATCGCCGAGCCGATCTGGATCGCGGGAATGGCGGGGCAGGGGGTGCTGACCATCGCCGTCATCACCGGCTGGATCAGCCACCGCTCTTTCCAGGTGGGGCACCTGACGCCCGCGTGGTTCATCCCGGCGGTGGGCAACGTCATCGTGCCCGTGGCGGGCGTGGGCCTGGGGTGGGTCGAGACCTCGTGGCTGTTCTTCTCGGCCGGCATGATCTTCTGGGTCGTGCTGCTCACGCTGGTGTTCAACCGGCTGATCTTCCACGACCCGATCCCCGGCCGGCTGTTCCCGACCATGGTCATCCTGATCGCGCCACCCGCGGTCGCCTTCGTGGCCTATGTCCGGCTGACGGGCGGGGTCGACCCGGCGGCGAAGATGCTGGTCAACATGGCCTATGTCTTCGCGGCGCTGGTGCTGGTTCAGGTGCCGAAACTCAGGACGCTGCCCTTCGCGCTGTCGTGGTGGGCGCTGAGCTTTCCTCTGGCGGCGCTGTCGATCGCGTCCTTCACCTACGGACGCGCGATCGGCAGCGCGCTGCACGAGGGCATCGGGCTTGCCGTGCTGCTCGCGCTTGTCGTCGTGGTGGTGGGCCTCGCGTTCCGGACCCTCCTCGGCGCGGTGCGGGGCGAGATCTGCCGGCCCGATTGAGGCGCCGGAACCGCCTGCGTCTCCGGCCCGTTTTCCGCTGGGAAGCCGGCCTCTAGCCCAGATGCCGCGCGATGTAGGGCGGCAGCGCGAAGGCGCCGAGATGCACCTCGGGGGTGTAGTAGTCCGTCACGATCCCGGACGCCTCGAAACGGTCGCGCAGCGTCCCGATATCCACCTTCCGCGCATCGCCATCGGTGCCCCAGCCGAAGGCCATCGGCCCGCCCGAATAGGTCGGCACCGTCGCGAGATAGCAGGTCGGATCGGCGAAGAGCGCGCGGAAGGCCCGCATCGTGCCGGCCAGTTCCTCGCCCTGCAGGAAGGGCACGCCGTTCTGCGTGACGAGGATGCCGCCTTCGGCCAGCCGCGCCTTCGCGTGTCCGTAGAAGCTGTCGGTGAACAGGACCTCGCCCGGACCCACCGGGTCGGTCGAATCCACGATGATGACGTCGTACTCGTCCCGGTTCTGGCGCATGAAATCGGCCCCGTCCGCGATGACGAGGTCGAGGCGCGGGTCGTCGAAGGCGCCCGCCGATATGCCCGGCAGGTATTGGCGGCAGAAGTCGACCACGGCGCCGTCGATCTCGACCATCGTGACCTGTTCGACGGCTTCGTGTTTCAGGGCCTCGCGGGCCATGCCACCATCGCCGCCGCCAACGATCAGGACGCGACGCACGGCGCCGTGCGCCAGGATTGGCACATGGGTCAGCATCTCGTGGTAGATGAAGTTGTCGGCCTCGGTCACCTGCACCACGCCGTCGAGCGTCATGACCCTGCCGAAGGTCGGGTTCTCGAACACGCGGATGCGCTGGTGATCCGTCGCGCTGTCGTAGTGCTCCACCGCCATGCGAAGGGCCTGCGCGTGATCCGCGTGCAGGCGTTCGACACTCCATCCATCCATCGCGTCCGCTCCTTTTCCGTGGTCTGGTTCAGGCCGCGTCTATGAGGGCCTGGCCGATTGTGCTTGGGTCTTGCGCGGGGCATTCTCGCCCGCTCCGGCTGAAAGGGACCCCATGACGATCCCCCTCGTACTTCTTGCGCTCGCCATGGGCGCGATCATCTCCATCTACCTGCCGATGGTCACCCAGACTGCGCGCATCCTGGGTTCGGGACCCATGGCCAACGTTCCGTTCTTCGCCGTCGCGCTCGTCTCCTCGCTCGCCATCGCGCTTGCCACGGGCGCCCGGACCGCGGAGTTCCAGCGGATCGCGGGGCTGCCGCCGCTGCTGCTCACCGCCGGCGTCATGAGCGCGGGGCTCATCATCGGTTCGTCGTTCCTGATCCCGCGCATCGGCGTCGGCGCCTTCTTCGTGCTGCTCGTGTCGGGGCAGGTGCTTGCCGGGATGATCTTCGGCCATTTCGGCCTGTTGGGCGTGCCGGCGACGGACCTCAGCCTCGGCAAGCTGGCCGGGGCGGCGATGGTGATCTGCGGCGTCTGGCTGGTCACGTTCCGCTGAGGCGCGTGACCAGCCTTGCGGCTCAGGCCGCGACGCTTTCGGCGACCAGCCCCTCGCCTCGGCGCAGTTCCTTCACGTGGACCGTCTCGGTGACGAAGGCCCGTTTCAGGACATCGACCGCGCGCCAGGGGTCGGCATCCCCGCACATGAAGACGTCGAACGCGCCATAGCCGATCTCGGGCCAGGTGTGGACCGAGATGTGGCTTTCGGCCAGCACCGCCACGCCCGAGACGCCCTGCGGGCTGAACTTGTGCGTGTGGATGTGCAGAAGCGTGGCACCGCATTCGGTCACGCAATCCCGGAAGGCCTGTGCGATGCGGTCCTCGTCGTCGAGGCCGGTGCCGTTCTCCACCTCGATGATCAGGTGCGTGCCCGCGAAGACGGTTCCATCGCGTCGGATGAAATGATCGTCCCGGGTCTCGTCGAATAGGTCACGTGCAGCCGAAGGGCTGCGGGTGTCTTCCGCATGGGCGCCTGTCTCCAGACCAGTCCCCAGTTGGAAGAGGTCGGCGCGGGTCATGGCGCTCCCCCTTCTTACCAGCAGATTGATGTGGTGGGTCCTTAGCGCCCCCCCGGAAGCTCCGAGGTTGGGATCGGTCCCGGTTTCGTGGGCGGCGACCTAAGGGTGCACCCGAGTCGGATCAAGGAAAAATCCGGGATTTCGCAAATTTATTTTTCGCTGCGACCGTGACGCGGGGCCGATTGATCCAGGTCAAGGGCATATATTGACGATGTTCACTATATCGCGCGTGACCGCAATCGAGTGAAAGGGATGCAGCCGACATGAAAGAGGATTTCCGTACCGATCGCCGCGCGTTCCTGGCGCTGGCCGCGGCGGGTGGGGCGGCCGTGGCGCTGCCCGGCCAGACCGCGCGCGCCCAGGCCGTGTCCACCTCGGCGCGCATCGTCATCATCGGGGCGGGTGCCGCAGGCACCGCGCTTGCCAACCGGCTGGTGCGGCGACTCGAGGGGGCCCAGATCACCCTGATCGACCCGCGGGCCGAGCATCTCTACCAGCCCGGCCTGTCGCTCGTCGCCGCCGGGCTGAAACCGCCGGGCTACGTCGTCAGCCAGACCACCGACTGGCTGCCGCGCGGCGTGACGCTGATCCCCGACCGGGTCGCGGCGGTCGATCCCGAGATCAGGACCGTCGACACCGAAGGCGGCGAGAGCCTGTCCTACGACTACCTCGTGCTGGCGCCGGGCCTCGTTCTCGACCACGACGCGATAGAGGGCTTCTCGCTCGACATGGTGGGCCGCGACGGGATCGGCGCGCTCTATGCCGGGCCGGACTACGCCGCGCGGACGTGGGAGGCGGCGAGCCGCTTCGTCGAGGAGGGGGGCAGGGGCCTGTTCACCCGGCCCGCGACCGAGATGAAATGCGCGGGCGCGCCGCTCAAGCACACCTTCCTGATCGATGACCGCCTGCGTCGCGCCGGCAACCGAGGCGCGGCCGAGATCGTCTATGCCGCACCGCAGGGCGCGCTTTTCGGTGTGCCGATCGTGGCCGAGAAGGTGCGGATGCTGTTCGGCGACCGGGGGATCGAGACGCGGATGAACCACACGCTGCAAGCCATTGATCCGGGACGGAAGATCGCGACCTTCACCGATGCCGACGGCTTCGCGCGGGAGGAGGAGTACGACTATCTCCACGTCATTCCGCCACAGCGCGCGCCGCAGTTCATGTTCGACAGCGGGCTGGCCTGGGCCGACCGCTGGACCGACCAGGGCTGGGCCGAGGTCGATCCCGCGACGCTGCGCCATGCGCGCTATCCCGAGATCTGGGCCGTCGGTGACGTGGCCGGCGTGCCGAAGGGCAAGACGGCGGCGAGCGTCAAGTGGCAGGTGCCGGTGGTCGAGGATCACCTCGTCGCCACCATCCAGGGCGGGGAGGGGACCGAAACCTACAACGGCTACACGTCCTGTCCGCTCATCACCCGGATCGGACGCGCGATGCTGATCGAGTTCGACTACCAGAACAACCTGACGCCCTCCTTCCCCGGCATCATCGCGCCGCTCGAGGAACTCTGGATCAGCTGGCTGATGAAGGAGATCGCGCTCAAGGCCACCTACAACGCCATGCTGCGCGGCGACGCGTGAGGAGGAGACGGAGATGAAGGACCTTACCTTTCAGACAATGATCGCGGTCTTCGAGGAGATCTTCGGACGCGGCCTCTTCTGGGCCATGGTGGCGGCGGCTTTCCTCGTCACGGCCGCCTACCTCTATGTCCTCGTCCGCGACCGGACGATGGGGATGCGGCAATTCCTGATCGCGCAACTCTTCATGCCGGTGGGCGCGGTGCTGGCTGTCTGGTTCGTCATGGCGATGACGGATTCGCACCTGGCCGATATCGGCGGGCCGGTGGATGTGATCGTGCTTCTGGGCATTGCGGCGGTGGGGGCCGTTGGTGGCGCGATCCTCGTCTACACGGCCGAACGGCTGCTGTTCCGGCGCAAGATCGAGGGCTGATCCGCCGTGATTGCGGCCATCCGTGGCGCCGTGCGAGCACCGCGCGGCGCCGTTTCACCTCCGGATGGTGGAAAAACCATGGGGTAAAATAATACCCTATCTTCAAACATTTGAAATGAAACAGGTTTCTGGAAATCGTGCCGCTTGACGCGGCGCGCGGAATGCTTAGAACACCGCCATCCACCCAAGGGGCGCGTCCGGCCCGTCCGCGCGCCCCTTCGTCATTCCGGCCGGTTCCCCCGGCCCCCGAAAGGAAGACCAGATGAAAACCTTCTCTGCCACTCCGGCGGACATCGAGAAGGAATGGATCCTGATCGACGCGGAAGGCGTCGTTCTGGGCCGTCTCGCCTCGATCATCGCCATGCGGCTGCGCGGCAAGCACAAGCCGACGTTCACCCCCTCCATGGACATGGGCGACAACGTCATCGTCATCAACGCCGACAAGGTGCAGGTGACGGGCAACAAGCGCAACAAGCCGAACTACTGGCACACCGGGTATCCGGGCGGGATCAAGTCGCGCACCACCGGCCAGATCCTGGAAGGCGCGCACCCCGAGCGCGTCGTGATGCAGGCCGTCAAGCGGATGCTTCCGGGCAACCGCCTGTCGCGTCAGCAGATGACCAACCTGCGTGTCTACGCAGGTGCCGAGCATCCGCACGAGGCGCAGAAGCCGACCGTGCTCGACGTCCGTTCGATGAACCCCAAGAACACGCGGGAAGGGTAACCCATGGCCGAGACTCTCACTTCGCTCGACGAGCTCAAGGGCGCCGTGGACGGGACCGATGCGCCCGCGACCGCCGTTTTCGACGACACCCCGCGCACCCCGGTGCGCGACGCGCTGGGCCGCTCCTACGCCACCGGCAAGCGGAAGGACGCGGTCGCCCGCGTCTGGATCAAACCGGGCTCCGGCAAGGTCACCGTGAACGGCAAGGAAATGGCTGCCTATTTCGCCCGTCCCGTGCTGCAGATGATCCTGCGTCAGCCGTTCTCCGTGGCCGGCGTCGAGGACCAGTTCGACGTGATGGCGACCGTCAAGGGCGGCGGCCTCTCGGGCCAGGCCGGTGCGGTCAAGCACGGCATCTCCAAGGCGCTGCAACTCTACGAGCCGTCGCTCCGCGGCGCGCTCAAGGCGGCAGGCTTCCTGACGCGCGACAGCCGCGTGGTGGAACGCAAGAAGTTCGGCCGCCGCAAGGCGCGTCGTAGCTTCCAGTTCTCGAAGCGCTGATCGCGATCAGTATCCCGGAAAGGGCCGCCTTCGGGCGGCCCTTTTCCTTTGTGCGCAAAGGTTTGCCGACCATGCTCACATCCGCGTGAGCGCCGCTTCATTGCGCGCCGGACGTTTCCCATATCGCGCCGCGCGGAGGTGCGGGCCTCTGTCCCGGCCTCCCGACTAAATCGTTGCGATGATAGAGGGAGACCCGATCATGACCCGTTTGATCCTGTCCTGTTTCGTTGCCGCAGCGCTGCCTTTCGCGGCTTCGGCCGGCAATCTGCCGATCGAGTGGACCACCTCGTCGGAGAAACCGGCCGACATTGCCCTGGCGCCGGCCAAGAAGGATCCGCTTCCGACACCGGTTTCGGCAGGCGCGCTTTCACCGAAGACACCGGTGAAGCCGACGGAAGCGAGGAATTCGATCTGACATTTCATTCGGCGTGACCGAGGAAAAAAGGCGGTTCCCGAAGGAACCGCCAGTTATCCCGTGAAGAGGTAAGGCTTGAACGGGAATTTCGATCGTCATGGCCGATAAAAGCGCCGGTCGGCGCGAGGAATTGGGGCGCAAGCCTCGCGGACCTTCGTATTGTCCGGCAGCTTGCTTGGTGAACGGCCCGAAACAGAGGGGGCCGGACATTCTCGCGGTTGTCCTGGATTAGGCGCAGGGTCGGCGTCGCGGTGCAGACCTCCGGTTCGTGTGCCCGATCAGATCGGGATCGCGGCACCTATCGTCATGAGGTTGCACAAGGAATGGGACCGCTCTCGCCACTGGTGCGGAAATTGGCCTCGGTGCAAGGCGCGATCCCCATGTCCTCGAGCCGTTCGCGCCACATCGTGTCGAGACGGCCCATTTCGTGGTCGGTGGCAGTCGACAGGGTAAAGTGGCGCCGGAACTCGGCGAAGGTCAGGTTTTGTTGCCGAATAAGCCAATTCGCCGAAAGGATACGGTCCATCATTATCTCCTTGTAATTGTGGGCCGTAACGCGGATTTCAGGTGGCGCGATATATCGTTGCCACCCTGATGACGGCACCCTAGGGTCATTCCAATGCCTGTGGCGACTTAGCGTTGCTTAACCTACTTAAGGAACGGTCGCTTGCATCTGGATCTCAAGCAAGTCGAGGCGCTGGCCGCCGTTTTGCGAACCGGCAGCTTCGAGGCCGCGGCGCAGCACCTGAATCTTACCGCGTCGGCGCTGTCGCAACGTGTGCGCCTGCTGGAAGAGCGTGTCGGCGCCGTTCTGGTCGTTCGCGCCGCGCCTTGCAGGCCGACGCGCCAGGGGCGGCGGATCTGGCAATACGCGCAGGACGTCGCCTGGCGGGAGCATGATCTGCTGACAGGCCTTGCGCTCGATGTCGGGCCCAATCGGTTGACGGTGGCGATCGCGGTTTCGCCCGACACGATGGCGACATGGTTCATGGAGGCGCTGCGCGGTCTGCCGAACTACCTGTTCGTTCTCGAGGTGGACAATGCCGAGCAGGGCAGCCGTCTTCTGGCCAGTGGCGATGTCCTCGCGGCGGTCACCTGGGGCCAGAAGGTGGTGCAGGGCTGCGACGGCATCCCGCTCGGCGCGCTTCAGTACATGCCGGTCTGCAGCCCCGCCTTTCACGCGGAATGGTTCTCGGACGGATTGACGCCCGAGGTGTTCTCGCGGGCTCCGAGCCTCGCCTACAACCTTCACGACCGTCTGCAGGTCCGTTTCGCGACCGAAACCTCGGGCTCGGACATCATTCCGCCGTCGCACCTCGTGGCCGATGCGCGCGCGCTGGCCGATGCGGCCGAGGCTGGTCTGGGGTGGGTGATGCTGCCGCATCTTATGGCCCGGCCGCTCGTCGATGATGGGCGGCTGGTGCTCATGTCGGAGATCAACCACTACTATTCGGACCTGACCTGGCAGGTCTCGCGGGCGACCAAGGGCATCCTGCAACCGCTGACCCGCGCCGTCCGCGAAACGGGCGCCCGCTTGCTGATCCAGGCCTGACCGCCTGACCCCAAGGGGCCAGGAGGGTGTTGCGACGCTCGACGGCGCGGCCCGCCGCTCGGAAAAAAGCCGCGCGACCGATGTCAGGCGAAGAAGGCCTCCCCCAACGGAGCCTCTTGCGGCGGCGCGGCAATGGTTGCAATCTTCGCCCTCGCGGGCGCCTGTTCGGCCCGGGGTCGGTGTCCCGCTAGGGCCGGGGGAAGCGCATGAACGGACTGACGCGCGCGCTCAGAAGCGAAGGCGGCAAGGGCCTGATCATGGTCTCGCCGCCGCTGGTCTATGCGCTTCTGCTGCTCGCCGCGCCGCTGGCCACGATCGTCCTCTTCTCCTTCTGGACGCAGAACTTCCTGACGATCGACCGGACCTTCACGCTGGCCAACTACGCCGAGGCGCTTTCGGATCCGCTCTATCGCGAACTGATGCTGCGGTCCCTTCGCATCTCGGCGCTGGTGACGCTCGTCACCGTGGTTCTCGCCTTCCCGGTTGCCTATTTCATCTCGTTTCACGTCGCGCCGGAAAAGAAATCGCTCTGGCTCTTCCTCATCACCATCCCGTTCTGGACGAGCTACCTGATCCGCGTCTTCCTCTGGCGCGTGATCCTCGCCTATGACGGGCCGGTGAACGGATCGCTGATCGGGCTCGGCCTGATCGACGAGCCGCTTTCGTTCATCCTCTACAACGCCAATGCCGTCGTCATCACGCTTGCGCATGCCTTCGCGCCCTTCGCGATCCTGCCGATCTTCGTGAGCCTCGAGAAGATCGACCGGAGCCTTCTGGAGGCCGCGCGCGACCTCGGCGAGAGCAAGACGATGACCTTCCTGCGCGTGACCCTGCCGCTGGCCATGCCCGGCGTGCTGGCCGCAATACTCATCGTGTCGATCCCGACAGTGGGCGACTACGTCACCCCGAGGCTTGTCGGCGGGTCAGGCGGCACGATGATCGCGAACATGATCTATGCGCAGATCTTCGACCTCAACGACCGGCCGATGGGTGCGACGCTCGCCGTGCTGGCCATGGCCATCGTTGCCCTGACGCTGATCTGGGGGATCGCGCGCCTGCGGTTCTGGCTGTGGCTTGCGGAGGCGCGGGGCCTCTGGGTCGCGGTCGGCGCGGCGTTGGCCGAGATCGTAGCGCTGCGCCTGTTCTTCCTGAATGGGCCCGCGATCCTCGGCGCGCCGGCCACGGTCCTGTCGTTGCTGGCGCTCGCCACGCTGGGCTCGGTGCTGATCTTCTGGCGCGTGCCGAAGGGGAGGGCGGGCATATGAAGGCGCGGCCGCTGTCGATCTTCGCGATCCTCTATCTCTTCGTCCTTTACGCGCCGATCCTTCTTCTGCCGATCTTCGCGTTCAATGACGGCACCGTCATCGCCTTTCCGCTGCAGGGCTTCACGACCGAGTGGTTCGGCCTCCTGCTGGAGACGCCTGCGCTTCACGAGGCGACGCGCAACTCCCTCGTCATCGCGGTGTCGGTCGCGGTGCTCGCGACCTGCCTCGGCCTCTTCGCGGCCCGCGCGGCCACGCGGTATCGCTTTCCGGCAAAGGGCGGCATTCTCGGCTTCATCATGCTGCCGCTCGTGCTGCCCGAGGTCATCGTCGCGATCTCGCTGCTTGTGGTGCTGATGCAGCTCGGCCTCGACAGCGGGCTCTGGTCGATCGTGCTCGGCCACACACTTCTGTGCATGCCGTTTTCCATCGCCATCCTGCAAGGCAGCTTCTCGAACATGGACCAGAGCCTCGAGGAGGCCGCGATCGACCTCGGCGAGACGCCGTGGTCGACCTTCCGCCTCGTGACGCTCCCGCTCGTCAGTCCGGGCATCATCGCGTCGCTTCTGATCTGCTTCACGATCTCGCTCGACGAGTTCATCATCGCCTTCTTCCTGTCGGGCAACGCGCCGACCCTACCGGTCTATCTCTGGGGGCAACTGCGCTTCCCGGCACGCCTGCCCATGATCATGGCGCTCGGCACGATCCTCGTGGTCCTGTCCGTCGTCCTTCTCGTCATCGCCGAAACCTTCCGCCGCCGGGGCCTGCGCCGCGCGGGCGTGAAGGATGCTGGAGGCTTCCTGTGAAAGACACCTCGCCGCCGCCCGCGATCATCACGCTCGACCATGTCGAGAAGTACTATGGCGAGTACCACGCGCTGCGCGGCATCACCGCCGAGATCCGGCAGGGAGAGTTCTTCTCGCTGCTAGGTCCCTCGGGCTGTGGCAAGACCACGCTGCTGCGCGCCATCGCGGGGTTCGAGGACATCTCCTCGGGGACGATCCGCCTCGATGGGCGCGACATGGAGGGGGTCGCGCCGAACAAGCGGCCGACGAACCTCGTGTTTCAGTCCTACGCGATCTTCCCGCACCTGACGGTGGCGCAGAACGTGGGCTTCGGCCTGAGAAAGTCCGGCAAATCCCCCGAGGAGAAGCGTCGCGCGGTCGGCGAGGCGCTGGAGATGGTGGGCCTTGGGCAGTTCGGCGCGCGCGCCGCCCATGCGCTCTCGGGCGGGCAGCGGCAGCGCGTGGCGCTCGCCCGCGCGCTGATCCTCAAGCCGCGCGTGCTCCTGCTCGACGAGCCGCTCTCGGCGCTCGACAAGAAGATGCGCGAGGTCATGCAGGTGGAGCTGATCAAGCTCCAGCGCGAGGTCGGCATCACCTTCATCCTCGTCACCCACGACCAGGAAGAAGCGCTCGTCATGTCGGACCGGATCGCGGTGATGTTCGAGGGCTCCATCGCGCAGCTCGACGATCCCGAGACACTCTACCGCCGCCCGAAATCCCGCCGCGTGGCCGAGTTCATCGGGATGATGAACTTCCTGCCTGCGGAGGTCACGGGCGAGGCTGGCGGCCATGTCAGCGTCGATGTCGCGGGACTCGGGCGGGCCGAGCTCGACCTCGCGCAATGCCCCTCGGGCGCGCAGAGCGGCAAGGGAGAGGTCGGCGTCCGCCCCGAAAGCCTGACCGTCCTCTACGAGGGTCAGCATGCCGAAGGCGGGCGGGAGGCCGAGGGCACGGTGAAGGAAGTCGTCTACTACGGCGACATGACCTATTACGACGTGTTGCTCGACGGGGCGCCGGCGCCGGTGCGGGTGTCGATGCGCAACATGCCGGGGCGCCGCGTGCTCGACATCGAGACGCGCGCACGGCTCGCCTGGGACCCGCGCGCGATGACGCTGTTTTGCTGAAATAGCCGGGGCGCTCAGCCCCGGTGGATCCAGCCGCCGCCGAGGACGCGCGTCCCCTCGGTCGCGTAGAAGACGCAGGCCTGCCCAGGGCTGACGCCATCTTCCGCCACGAACAGCTCCACCTCCGCCTCGGTCGGCGAAATCGGGCGGATCACCGCCTCGCGCGGGGGGCGGGTGGAGCGGATGCGCACCGAGACGTCCCAGGTTTCGCGGCTGTCGAAGGGCGCGTCGCCCAGCCAGTTGATCTCGCGCACGGGCACGCGGCGCGTCGAGAGCGCCTCTTTCGGGCCGACCACGACGCGGCGGGTGTCGGGGTCGAGCTTCACCACATAGAGCGGGTCGGCAAGACCACCGATCCCGAGGCCGCGACGCTGGCCGATCGTGTAGTGGATGACGCCCCGGTGCTCGCCGAGGATATTTCCATCCATGTCCACGATCTCGCCGGGATCCGCCGCGCCGGGGCGCAGCTTCTCGATCACGGCGGCATAATCCCCGTTCGGCACGAAGCAGATGTCCTGGCTGTCGGGCTTGTCGGCCACGGGCAGCCCGTATTTCGCGGCAAGCGCGCGGGTTTCTGCCTTGGACGCAAGGCCGCCCAGCGGGAAACGCAGGAAATCGAGTTGCTCCTGCGTCGTGGAGAAGAGGAAATAGGACTGGTCGCGCGCGGCATCCGCGGCGCGGTGCAGCTCCGCCCCGTTCGGCCCTGTCATCCGCCGGATGTAGTGCCCGGTCGCCATGCAGTCGGCATCGAGGTCCTTCGCGGTTTCCAGAAGGTCCCTGAACTTCACCCGCTCGTTGCAGCGGATGCAGGGCACGGGCGTGGCGCCCGCGAGGTAGCTGTCGGCGAACTCGTCGATCACCGCCTCGCGGAAGGTATTCTCGTAGTCGAGCACGTAGTGGGGAAAGCCCATCTCTTCTGCCACGCGGCGCGCGTCGTGGATGTCGCGGCCCGCACAGCACGCGCCTTTCTTGGCCAGCGCTGCGCCGTGATCGTAGAGCTGCAGCGTCACGCCCACGACGTCATAGCCTTCCTCGGCCAGCTGCGCGGCAACGACCGAGGAATCCACGCCGCCCGACATGGCCACGACCACGCGGGTTTCCGCGGGCGGACGGGCGAAGCCGAGCGAGTTCAGCGTGTCGGGCCGGTCGAGCGCCATGGCGCGGGTTCCTCGGGTTCGTGCGGGAGAGGGAGAGTGTTTCCCGGCGAATATAGGAAAAAGGCCCCTATCCACAAGGCCGCCGCTTACCTTGAATTAAGCCCTGTCGGGCAGGACGGGGGCGCCCGGGCCGACGCTTCGGGCGCGGGAAAGGCGCGAGGCGGAAGATGTACATCCGACGGATCAAGGGGCCGCATTCCGTGACATTGCCGGATGGCACGGTCATGACGCGCGCCGATCTGCCGCCGGCCTGCACCCGCCGCTGGGTCGCCAGCCGAAAGGCCGCCGTGGTGATGGCCGTCGACCACGGCCTCGTCACGGTGGCGGAGGCTTGCGAGACCTGGTCGCTGTCGGAGGAAGAACTGGAGGCGTGGCGCAAGGCCACCGCGCACCACGGGGTCGCGGCGCTCAGGGCAACCGCGCTGCAGCGATACCGCGATTCGAACAAGCGCTGAACACCGCGTTTCCGCCAAGGTTCTTGACCGGCGCCGACAGGTCCTCGCATCGTCTCCATATCTTCGCCCGTTTTGGGTAACCAGTGGTTAACCATTTCGCGGCAGGTTGGGGGACACCATCGCGAGAATCGGAGACGTATGATGCGCGTTCTTCTTGTCGAAGACGATCCCACCACGTCCAGAAGCATCGAAATGATGCTGAAGCACGCCAATCTGAACGTCTACTCCACCGATCTAGGGGAAGAGGGCGTCGATCTCGCCAAGCTGTATGACTACGACATCATCCTGCTGGATCTGAACCTGCCCGACATGACCGGCCACGAGGTCCTGCGCCAGCTGCGGACCGCGCGCGTCACTACGCCGATCCTGATTCTCTCGGGCCTCGACGATCCCGAGAACAAGCTGAAGGGATTCGGCTTCGGCGCCGACGACTACCTGACAAAGCCCTTCCACCGGGAGGAACTGGTCGCCCGCATCCACGCCATCATCCGCCGCAGCCAGGGCCATGCGCAGTCGGTGATCCAGACGGGGCTGATCGCGGTGAACCTCGACGCCAAGACCGTCGAGGCGGAGGGGCGGCCGGTTCACCTGACGGGCAAGGAATACCAGATGCTGGAGCTTCTGAGCCTGCGCAAGGGGACGACGCTTACCAAGGAGATGTTCCTCAACCACCTCTACGGCGGCATGGACGAACCCGAACTGAAGATCATCGACGTCTTCATCTGCAAGCTCAGGAAGAAATTGTCGGAGGCTACCGGCGGCGACAATTACATCGAGACCGTCTGGGGCCGCGGCTATGTCCTGCGCGACCCCGTGGCCGCGACCTCCGACATGGCCGCGAGCGCCTGAGGCCCGCGCTCCGGACCCTCTGGCGACTGGACCTGCCGACCTCCGCCCCCTATCACCTTTGACGGGAGATCGAGAGGGCCGGATCATGGTCGGGCGTGCGGACGATGGCGGGGCAGGCGACATGACTGAGGGGGCGGCGGAAACCGACGAGGCGGCGGCCGAGGCGCGGCTGGCCGAGCTTGCGCTCCTGATCGCAGAGGCCGACCGCGCCTATCACCAGGCCGATGCGCCGGTGATGGCGGATGCCGACTACGACGCGCTGAAACGCGAGAACGCCGCACTCGAGGCACGGTTTCCCCACCTCAAGCGCGAAGACAGTCCCAGCGAGCAGGTCGGCGCCGCCCCGGCGGAAGGCTTCGCGAAGGTCAGCCATTCGCAACGGATGATGTCGCTGGCCAATGCCTTCGACGAAACCGACGTGACCGATTTCGTCGCCGGCATCCGCCGCTACCTCGGGCTAAGCGACGACGCCGCGCTTGCCTTCACCGCCGAACCGAAGATCGACGGCCTGTCCTTGTCGCTGCGCTACGAGGGCGGTCGGCTCGTCACCGCGGCGACGCGCGGCGACGGGGCGGTGGGCGAGAACGTGACGGCCAATGCCCGCACCATCGCCGACATCCCGCAGGAGATCCCCGGCGCGCCGGACGTCCTGGAGGTCCGCGGCGAGGTCTACATGAGCCATGCCGACTTCGAGGCGCTGAACCGACGGCAGGCGGAGGCGGGAGGCAAGACCTTCGCCAATCCACGGAATGCCGCCGCGGGCTCGCTCCGCCAGCTCGACGCCGAAATCACCCGTTCGCGGCCGCTGCGGTTCTTCGCCTACGGCTGGGGCGAGGTTTCCGAGGCGCTGGCCGATGGCCAGATGGCGGCGCTGGACCGCCTCGGAACCTACGGGTTCGCCATCAACCCCGAGACCCGCCGCTGCGCAAGCGTGGGCGAGATGCTGGCGCGCTACGCCGAGATCGAACAGGCGCGCGCGACGCTCGGCTACGATATCGACGGCGTGGTCTACAAGGTGGACGACCTGGCGCTCCAGGCGCGGCTCGGCTTCCGCTCCACCACGCCGCGCTGGGCCATCGCGCACAAGTTCCCCGCCGAGCTCGCCTGGACAAGGCTTCTGTCGATCGACATCCAGGTCGGGCGCACCGGCGCGCTTTCGCCCGTGGCGCGGCTGCAGCCGGTGACGGTGGGCGGTGTCGTCGTTTCGAACGCCACGCTCCACAACGAGGATTACATCGCCGGCCGCGACGCGCGCGGCAACCCGATCCGGGGCGGCAAGGATATCCGCGTGGGCGACTGGGTGCAGGTCTATCGCGCGGGCGACGTAATTCCGAAGGTGGCCGATGTCGACCTCACGCAGCGGCCCGGGGGGGCGGAGCCCTACGTCTTCCCGACGTCCTGTCCCGAATGCGGCTCGGACGCCGTGCGGGAGGAGGGAGACAGCGTCCGCCGCTGCACGGGCGGTCTCATCTGCCCGGCGCAGGCCGTTGAAAAGCTGAAGCATTTCGTCTCCCGGGCCGCGTTCGACATTGACGGGCTGGGCGCGAGGCAGGTGGAGGCCTTCCACGCCGACGGCTGGGTGAAGGAACCCGCCGATATCTTCGAACTGAAAGAGAAATACGGGTCCGGGTTGCAGCAGCTCAAGAATCGCGAGGGCTGGGGCGAGAAATCGGCACAGAACCTCTTCGACGCGATCGACGAGCGGCGGCGCATCCCGCTCGGCCGGGTGATCTTCGCGCTCGGCATCCGCCATGTGGGCGAGGTCGCGGCAGCGGATCTCGCGCGCCATTTCGGCAGCTGGGACGCCTTCATCAGCACCGTCGACCGCGCCGCCCTCGAGCCCGCTGCCAAGGCCGCCGACGCGAAGGCCCGCAAGGCCACGCTGGCCGAAAGCCCGGCCTGGTCCGAGATCACCGCCATCGACGGGATCGGCGACGCCGTCGCGCTCGCGTTGACCACGACCCTGGAACAGCCGGCCGAGCGCGCCTCGATCGACCGGCTGATCGACCACCTGGAGATCGAGCCGCCGCCCGCCCGCGCGACCGAGGGCAGTCCGGTCGCAGGCAAGACCGTCGTTTTCACCGGCACGCTGGAAAAGATGACGCGGGCCGAGGCCAAGGCGAGGGCCGAAGGGCTTGGCGCGAAGGTTTCCGGCAGCGTCAGCGCGAAGACGGATCTCCTGGTGGCGGGGCCCGGCGCCGGGTCGAAAGCGAAGAAGGCCGAGGAACTCGGCATCGAGACGATCGATGAGGATGCGTGGCTCGCGCTGATCGGGGATGGCTGAAAAAGGCCGCCCCCCGATCCTGTTCCCGCTGTTTGCCGGGCTGGAAACGCTCGACGGCGTCGGCCCCAAGATCGCGCGGAACTTCGCGGGGCTCGACGTGAGCACGCCCAAGGACCTGCTTCTGACACTCCCCTCGGGCGGGATCGACCGCACGCGGAAGGCGTCGATCCGCGAAGCGCAGGTGCCCGGCACGGTGACGGTCGAGGTCACGGTGGGCCGTCATCGCCCGTCGGCGGGCCGCGGCCCCTACCGGGTGGAGGTGGACGACGCGGAGACGCGCTTCGAGCTCGTGTTCTTCCACGCCCGCGGCGATTATCTGCAGAAACTCCTGCCCACGGGCGCGCGGCGGATCGTGTCGGGCAAGTTGGAACTGTTCGACAGCGTGGCGCAGATGGTCCATCCCGACCACATCCTGCCGCCCGAGGAGGCCGGCACGCTGCCCGCGTTCGAGCCGGTCTACCCGCTGACGGCCGGGATCACGAACAAGGTCATGCACAAGGCGGCCCAATCGGCGCTGACCCGCGTGCCGGAATTGCCCGAATGGATCGATGGGGAACTCAAGCGGCAGAAGGGCTGGCCGGACTGGCACGAGGCGCTGGCCGCCGCGCACAATCCGCAGGGGGCCGAAGACCTCTCGCGCTCGGCCAAGGCGCGGGAAAGGCTGGCTTTCGACGAGCTGTTCGCCCACCAGATGACGCTGGCGCTGGCCCGCGCCACGCGGCGGCGACAGAAGGGATTCTCGACGAGCGGCGACGGAGGTTTGCGGCAGAAGGTGCTGGACGCGCTGCCTTTTTCGCCCACGGGCGCGCAGCTTCGCGCGATATCGGAGATCGAGGCCGACATGGCCGCGCCGACGCGAATGAGCCGGCTTTTGCAGGGCGACGTGGGCGCGGGCAAGACGCTCGTCGCGCTCATGACGCTGCTGATCGCGGTGGAGGCGGGCGGCCAGGGCGTCATGATGGCGCCGACCTCGATCCTCGCGGGGCAGCATTACGCCAATCTCCGGCCCATGGCCGAGGAGGCGGGCGTGGTGATCGAGATGCTGACGGGCGCCGACAAGGGGGCCGAACGCGCCGCGAAACTGCGGGCGCTCGCGGCCGGCGACATCCAGATTCTCGTGGGCACCCATGCCGTTTTCCAGGACGACGTGACCTTCGCCGACCTCAGGCTCGCCATCGTCGACGAGCAGCACAGGTTCGGCGTGGCCGAACGCGTGCGGCTCTCGGCCAAGGGCATGGCGACCGATGTCCTCGTGATGACCGCGACGCCGATCCCGCGCACGCTCAGCCTTGCGCAATACGGCGACATGGACGTGAGCGTGCTGGACGAAAAGCCGCCCGGGCGGCAACCGGTGACGACGGCGCTGGTGTCCACGGGACGCATCGCCGAGGTCGTGGCCCATCTCAGGCAGGCCATCGGCGAGGGACGGCAGGCCTACTGGGTCTGCCCGCTGGTCGAGGAATCGGAGGTGACCGATGCCGCCGCGGCGGAGGAGCGTTTCGCGCACCTGCGCGCCGAACTGGGGGAGGGGGTGGTCGCGCTGGTCCATGGCCGCCTTCCGCCATCCGAGAAGGACGCGGTCATGGCGCGCTTCCAGGCGGGAGAGACGCGCGTTCTCGTGGCGACCACGGTGATCGAAGTCGGGGTCGACGTGCCGAACGCCTCGATCATGGTCATCGAGGAGGCCGACCGTTTCGGCCTCGCGCAGCTTCACCAGTTGCGCGGGCGCGTGGGCCGGGGGGCGGCGGCCTCGACCTGCCTTCTGCTCTACCGCTCGCCGCTCGGCGAGACGGCGAAGCGCCGGCTCATGGTCCTGCGCGAGACGGAGGACGGGTTCCGCATCGCCGAGGAGGATCTCGCGATTCGCGGCGCGGGTGACCTGATCGGAACGGCGCAGTCGGGTCTGCCACGCTTCCGGATCGCGGACCTCGAGCTTCAGACCCCGCTCATGGCGTTGGCGCAATCCGGGGCACGGGCGCTTCTGGCGCGCGATGCGACGCTGGAAAGCCAGCAGGGCAAGGCCGCGCGGGCGCTTCTGTGGCTGATGGAACAGGACAAGGCGATCGGTTTGATCCGCGCAGGCTAGGGCGCGCGACACGGTTTGTTCACGAATGTTCCCAAAAAGTTCTCGACAGGTCGCTCCGTTTGTGAGAACAAAGGGGCAACAAGTCGACAGGAGACGCCAAAATGATCGCACGCATCGCCGACATTCTCACTGCCTCGCGCGCAACCCTGGCCGCCGACGCGTTCGGCGTCGCGGCGATCGCGGCAATGACGCTGGCGCTTCTGCATCTGCCAGCCCTCGTCTGACCACCCGTTTCTGCCTGCGGTCCGATCGGATACACGGGCGCGCCTTCCTGCCCCCGGCCCCGGGGGCCCTGTCCCGGGCGCGACCGATCTGCCTCGCCCCGCCGTCGCCAGCGGCGGGGACCCGATCGACGGACACGCTGACTGCCGCCGCCATCCCGCCCCGGATGAGCGGCGGTTTTTTTTGGGTGCGCCTTCAATCGGGCCGGTAGGCCAGGCGCAATCCGCCCCAGTGACGCCCGCCCACCATGATCGGCGCCGAGAGATCCTTCATCAGCACGCTCTGCCCGCCGCCCATGTCGCGGCGATAGACCTGCAGAAGAAAGGGCGCCGTGCTGCGCCCGGCCTTCAGCCCGACGCGGTCGTCGAAGATGCGCCGGTTCCGGCAATGGGCGGCGTTCCAGACCGGATCGCCGGAGGGCTGCTGCGAAAACTTCGCGTTGTGCGTCGGCAGATACCCGTTCCGGTCGACAGCGGCGCAGAAGACGATCCGTGCGTCGAGCGACAACACGGGCTCCTGGATCGGCGGAAGCACACGGTCGGTGAAGGCCGAGAACCGCGTCATGACCTGTTGCGGCTCGCTGCCTTGAACGGGGCGATAGGAGGTATCGAATAGATCCTCCTCGGTGATCGCGCCCGAGGAGAGCGCCTTTGCGAAGACCTCGGCGATGCGGTGGGCGCGATCCTGCACGATGGCGATCATCGGCCCGTCATCGGAGGTTCCGCCAAGCGCGGCATTGGCCTGTACCAGTTCCTCGGCAAGGTCGATCAGTCCCTCGACCCGGGTCTGCCCGTCATGCAGCTGTTCGCCGGTTTCCGTGATGCCTTGTGCGAGTTGGTCGAGAACAGGACGGAAGGCATCGTTGGCGGCGGTCAGGGCGGCGAGGTCGCGGGCGAGGCGCTGCACGCCTTCCTGCGTGCTCCCGAGATGGCCGCCGATGGCCGTCAGGGCGGTGTCGGTGCTGCGCCCCGAATCCAGCACGCGGCCCGCGTCGGCGACGATCCCGGCCGATTCCCCGCCGATCGCAGAGACGGCCGCGGCGAAGTCCGAGACCTCCGTCGAGATGCCCTTCGTCACCTGCGCGGTCTGGCCGGCAAGTTCGCTGATCGCCTCGGCGACGACGGCGAAGCCACGGCCGTTGTCGCCCGCGCGCGCGGCCTCGATCCGGGCGTTGATGGCGAGGATGCCGACCTCGCGCGCGATGTCGTCGATGCGCGCGGTGCTGGCCTCCACCGCGCCGAGCCGCGCCTCGAGGGCGGCGATGCGCGCGCCGAGCCCTTCGACCCATTCGGCCACCCGGCGGCTGTGGCCGGCCGCGTCGCGCACGGCCTGCATGCTCTCGCCCGCGTGGCGCACGGAATCCTCCGTCGCCCCGGCGACGCCGGCCACCGCCTCCGACGCGGTGGCGAGGGCGGCGTCGATGCCGGAGGCGCCCGCACGCAGGTCCCCGAGGCCCGCGCGCACATTGTCGGATTGCTGGTCCAGCGCCTTGAGGAGGGCCGCGACGTCCACGATCTCGAAGCCGAGAGTATTCAGCCCGCGCCCGAGCGTTCCGCGCGCCGCGTCGAGACCGGGATCCGGCACCGCACGAGGGGCGTCATGGACCTGTTCCAACGCGTGCTGCATGCCACCTCCGTTTCGGGACAGGCTGCAGAATACGGGAAAGACGGTTCCGAAAGGGTTAAATGCTCAGGCGCAGGCGGCGCGTTCCGCTTCGGCCATCGCCTCGGCCGTGGCCTCGAGCGCCAGCAGGATCGAGGCGTGCCGGTTGCGGTAGTCGCGCGCCGGTTCCAGCACCTCGTAGCCCTCGAAGGGAGGGCCGGGCGGCGGCGCGCCCTCCTTCAGCATGGCGCGCAGCTGGTCGCGCGCGGCCTCGATCTCGGCCCGGCTCCGGCCGATCGCGTGGCGCCCCAGAAGTGCGGCGGAGGCCTGGCCGAGGGCGCAGGCCTTCACGTCCTGGGCAAAACGGCTGATGCGGCCGTCCTCGACGTCGAGATCGACGCTGACGGTCGAGCCGCAGAGCGGCGCGCGCTTGCGGATGCTGGCCTGCGGCCCCTCCAGCCGCCCGCGATGCGGGATATCCGCCGCGAGCGCGAGGATGCGCTGCGAGTACAGTTTCACGAGGTCGTTGTCGGTCGTCATGGCCCGTGCCGTCCTGCCGGTTTGCCTTTCGGTCACAGCGCTTATAGTTAGCGGCTCGTGTCCCGATTGCAACGAGGTGCGGCATGGACGACGCCCCCAGCTTCGACGTTGAAAGCCTGCGTTACGACGCGGCGGGCCTTATCCCCTGCATCGCGCAGGAGGCGGAGACGGGCGAGGTCCTGATGTTGGCCTGGATGAACGCCGAGGCCGTGGCGCGGACGCTTGAGACGGGGCGGGTGACCTACTGGTCGCGGTCCCGCGCGGCGTTCTGGGTCAAGGGCGAGACCTCGGGGCATGTGCAGGAGCTTGTCGACCTGCGCGTCGATTGCGACCGCGACTGCCTGCTGGCGCTGGTGCGGCAGACGGGGCCCGCCTGTCACACGAACCGTCGGGTGTGTTTCTACACGGCGATCCGGGACGGGGCGGAAGTTGAGCTGATGGCGCCCGTGCCCTGACGAACGGCGCCGCGCGGGGCATCGAGCCCCGCATGGCGCCGGCGCGTTCCGCGCCTGCGTATTTTCGGAAAGATGAAGGAGCGGGTCAGGGAAGTCCGAGCCCGCGGCGAATGTCCTGCGGCGTGACGCCTTCCGCGCGAAAGGTCGAGATGGCGCGGGCGTCGTCGCGCTTGGCCAGGCGCTTGCCCGCCTCGTCGCGGATCAGGCGGTGGTGGTGGTATATGGGGGTCGGCAGGCCGAGGAGGCGTTGCAGGATCACGTGGATCGCGGTGGCGTCGAAGAGATCCTCGCCGCGGGTGACGTGGGTGATGCCCTGGGCCGCGTCGTCGATCACGACCGCAAGGTGGTAAGACGTGCCCATGTCGCGCCGCGCCAGCACCACGTCGCCGATGGTCTGCTCCAGCGCCGCCGCCGTGACGGCGATGGCGCCGCGCGGGTGGCCCGGGCCGTCACCTTCCTCGACGAAACCGGCGAGGGGTGCGTCGGACCAAGCGGCGTCCCCATGTCCGGCATCGGCGAGGGATCGGCAGGCCAGGCCCATGTCCAGCCTGAGCGCGGTGTCCCCGGGACGCGGTCCCGACCGGTCGGACCGGTCGCGGCAGGTGCCGGGGTAGACGATCCCGTCGGGACCCGTCAGCGGCGCGCCGTCCTGCGGGGCGGACGCGGCGGCGAGGATGTCGCGGCGGTTGCAGCCGCAGGGGTAGAGGAGCCCGCGCGCCCAGAGCGTATCGAGGGCCGAGCCATAGGCCGCCATCCGGTCGGACTGGCGCATCACCGGTGTCTCCCAGGTGAGGCCGAGCCAGGCGAGGTCCTCGAAGATCAGGGCCTCCCACGCGGGTTTCGAACGCTCCCGGTCGATATCCTCGATCCGAAGGAGGAACGCGCCGACCTCTCCCCGCGCCATGTCATGGGCGAGGATCGCGGAAAAGGCGTGGCCGAGATGCAGGGGGCCCGTGGGCGAGGGCGCGAAGCGGGTGCGGATCATGCGCCCCTAACGTTTGCGCAGGACATAGACGGTCGAGCCCATGTCCTTGGCGCTGAGATGGGGGCCGTAGCTTTCGGAGACGATCTCGACCGTGGTGGCGACGGCCTCGGCCAGCGCGTCGGTATAGCGGGGATCGGCCAGCGTGGCGTCGTTGTAGCTGAGCGCGAAGAGCCCGCCGGGGCCGAGCGCCGACAGCAGCTGCCCGAGCGTTTCGGGCGGCGCGGCGCCGAGACTGACGACGCCCGTCGCTGTGATGGCGGCATAGCCGGGCGCGGGGCGCGCGCCGGGCTCGGTCACGCGGAGGTCGCGGTAGAGGCCGCGCGCGCGGGCGACCTCGACCATCTCGGCGGTGATGTCGACGCCGTCGATCGTGGTGAAGCCTTGCGCCGCGAGCGCCTGTCCGGACAGCCCGGTGCCGCAGCCGAAATCGAGGATCGGCGCGGTCCTGTCGGGGCTGGCGGCAGCGAGCGCGGCGGCAAGGCGGGCCGGCGTCTCGTAGCCGGCACCGGTGACGTCGGCATCGTATTTGTCGGCCCACTCCGCGTAGATCGCGCGGGTTTCCTCCACGCTGCGGGGCTTCCAGAGCCGGGCGTCGAGCGCATCGGTCGGTTTGTCGGTCATGAAGGGAGGCTAACGCGCGGGCCGGCCGTGCGTCCAGATCATTCGGCCGCCGCGGCGGGACGTCCGAGCCACTCGTCCCAGGCGGCCTTGGCCCGGTCGGTATAGGCCTTGTAGCGGTCGCGGCGCCCGCGTCGGCCCGCCTTCAGTCCCTCGACGGGCGGGAAGAGGCCGAAATTCACGTTCATCGGCTGGAAGGTCTTCGCGTCCGCGCCGCCGGTTATGTGGTGGACGAGCGCGCCCATGGCCGTCGTCGGGGGCACGGGGGGCAGGGTGTGGCCGAGGATTTCGGCGGCGGCCATGCGGCCCGCCAGAAGGCCCATGGCGGCGGATTCCACGTAGCCCTCGACGCCGGTGATCTGACCGGCGAAGCGGATATGCGGCCTGGAGCGCAGGCGCATCTGGTCGTCGAGCAGGGTCGGCGAATTGATGAAGGTGTTGCGGTGGATGCCGCCGAGACGCGCGAAGGATGCATCGTGGAGGCCCGGAATCATCCTGAAAACATCGGTTTGCGCGCCGTACTTCATCTTGGTCTGGAAGCCCACGATGTTGTAGAGCGTGCCGAGCGCGTTGTCGCGGCGAAGCTGGACGACGGCCCATGGCTTCACGTCCGGCTGGTGCGGGTTCGTCAGGCCAACGGGCTTCATCGGACCGTGGCGCAGCGTTTCGCGGCCGCGTTCGGCCATGACCTCGATGGGAAGGCAGCCGTCGAAATAGCCCGCCGTCTCGCCGTCCTTGAACTCGGTCTTCTCGGCGGCCAGGAGCGCGTCGATGAAGGCTTCGTATTCGGCCTTCGTCATGGGGCAGTTGATGTAGGCCTTCTGTTCCGCCTCGGTCTCGCCCTTGTCGTAGCGCGACTGTTCCCAGGCGACCGACATGTCGATCGTCTCGGCATAGACGATGGGGGCTATGGCGTCGAAGAAGGCGAGGCTGTCCTGTCCCGTCTCGGCGGCGATCGCCTCGGCCAGCCGACCGGAGGTGAGCGGCCCGGTGGCGATGATCCAGTCGCCGTCCACGGGAAGTTCGGTGATCTCGCCGGGCTCGACGCGCACGTTGGGATGGGCGCGCAGCCGGGCGGTGACGGCCTCGGCGAAGGGATCACGGTCGACGGCCAGCGCACCGCCGGCGGGCAGGCGGTGGCGGTCGGCCATCTCCATGATGATCCCGCCGGCCTGGCGCATTTCCCAGTGCAGGAGGCCCACGGCATTCTGCTCGTCGTCGTCCGACCGGAACGAGTTGGAGCAGACCATTTCCGCAAGGCTGCCGGTCCGGTGGGCGAAGGTGCCGACCGTGGGCCGCATCTCGTGCAGGACGACCTGCACGCCGAGGTTCGCCGCCTGCCAGGCGGCCTCCGAGCCGGCCATGCCGCCGCCCACGATGTGAAGTTCGCGCGTCATGGTCGCCGTGATACGGCGCGCGGGCCGGGTGCTCAAGGGTCGGGTGCCGAAGAGGGCGGGCGCTCGAGGGGCCGGGGCCGGGCGGTGTCAGACGGGGTCGATATCCGGCGTGCCCGGCCGCGGCGCGTGGCTGCGTGCCGTGATCGGCGCCAGCGCGCCGCCGGTCTGCCCGTCCCGCGGCCTGGTGCGCGGAATGCGGCGCAGGTCCAGCGGGCCGGGCGCGATCCGGCGCGCGCTGCAACCATCGCAGCTGTAGGTCAGCATGAGCGCCGCAACGAGTGCCATGTCCCGCCAGAAGGCGCCCAGCACCTCGGTGCCGCCGACGCTGATGAGTTCGACGTAACTCGCGTAGAAGGTGATGAGGCCCAGAAGCAGCGCGGCGATCCGGGTATGGGTTCCGAGCATGACCATAACGCCCAGCAGGAACACCAGGCTTCCGCCGACGATTTCCGCCAACCGCCCGGGCAGGAAGGAGGAAAACAGCGCGGAGATATCGGCACCGGGAATCGAACCCGCGGCGGCGGCGATGAAATGGGAAGCGATCAGCATGCGCATCGTGGTCTGCGCGGCAAAGCTCAACGTCACCTTCTGCGAGTTGGCAGTCTGCATGGGGCGTGGATCCGATTCGTTCGTTGCAGGGCTCGCCTGCAGCGAACGGGTCGCGGCGGGCATGGTCCGGAACCTGCCCGCGCAAACCGACTCCAATTGGGACGGTTTGCGCCAAAATGCGGATTTATCGGTGTCACCGACGCCTTAATCCGCCGTAATCGTTAACGAAACCGCCGCGGCCGTCACAAGGGCCGCGGGCGGCTTCGATAGGTCTCAGCCCTCGCCGGGCGCCTCCGGGGAAGGTTCTGCCTCGTCGGTTTCGCCCTGGTCGGCGATCCAGGCGACCGAGACGACCTCTTCGCCGCGGCCGGTGTCGAACACCTTGACCCCGCCGGCCGAGCGTGACCGGAACGAGATCCCGTCGACCGGCACGCGGATCGACTGGCCCGTGGAGGTCGCCAGCATGATCTGGTCGCCGCTCTCGACCGGGAAACAGGCCACCAGCGGGCCGCCACGCATGGCCTTGTCCATCGCCACGACGCCCTGGCCGCCGCGACCGCGCACCGGGTAGTCGTGGCTGGACGAAAGCTTGCCCGACCCGTTCGCGGTGATGGTGAGGATGAGGTCCTCGGCCGCCGACATCTCGGCATACCGCTCGGGCGAGAGCTGACCCTCGGCCACGGCTTCCTCCTCGTCGGTGTCGATTTCCTCCTCGGGGGCGCCCGCCATGAGGCGACGCTGCTTGAGGTAGGCGGCGCGTTCCTGGGGATCGGCCTCGAAATGGCGGATCACGGCCATCGAGACGACGCGGTCATTGCCGGCAAGGCGGATGCCCCGCACACCGGTCGAATCGCGGCCCTTGAAGACGCGCACGTCGGTCGTGGGGAAGCGGATGGCGCGGCCGCCCGCGGTCACCAGCATCACGTCATCGGCCTCCGAGCAGATGCGCGCGTTCACCAGGCTGACCGATCCGTCCTCGGGCAGGCGCATGGCGATCTTGCCGTTGCGCATGACGTTGGTGAAATCGGAAAGCGCGTTGCGCCGCACCTCGCCCTCGGAGGTGGCGAAGACGATCTGCAGTTCGTCCCAGTGATCCTCGTCCCGATCGACGGGCATGACGGCGGCGATGCCGGTGCCGGTGTCGATGGGCAGGATGTTGACGATGGCCTTGCCGCGCGACGCCCGCGAGCCCAGCGGCAGGCGCCAAGTCTTCAGCTTGTAGACCATGCCCGACGTCGTGAAGACCAGAAGCGGCGTATGCGTGTTGGCCACGAAGAGCGACGTGACCACGTCGTCCTCCTTCAGCGCGCCGCCCGAAAGCCCCTTTCCGCCCCGGCGCTGCGCCCGGAAATCGGCAAGCGGCGTGCGCTTGATGTAACCGCCCTGAGTGATCGTGACGACCATGTCCTCGCGCTCGATCAGGTCCTCGTCTTCCATGTCGCCGGACCACTCGGTGATCTCGGTGCGGCGCGGAACGGCGAATTTCTCGCGCACCTCGGCCAGTTCGTCGGAGATGATCTGCAAGATACGCTCGCGGCTGGCGAGGATGGCGAGGTAGTCCTTGATCTTCTCGGCCAGCTCTTCCAGCTCGTCCGTGACTTCCTTCACGCCCAGCTGCGTCAGGCGCTGCAGCCGCAGATCGAGGATCGCGCGGGCCTGCGTCTCGGAGAGATTGTAGGTCCCGTCGTCGTTGGCCTTGTGGGACGGATCGTCGATCAGCTTGATGAACGGCAGGATCTCCTCGGCGGGCCAGCGCCGCGTCATCAGCTTTTCGCGCGCTTCCCCAGCGTCGGCCGAGGCCCGGATGGTCCGCACCACCTCGTCCACGTTCGAGACCGCGACGGCCAAGCCGCAGAGCACGTGCGCCCGGTCACGGGCCTTGTTCAGCTCGAAGGCGGTGCGGCGTGCCACCACCTCCTCGCGGAAGTCGAGGAACGCGGTGAGAAAGCCGCGCAACGTGAGTTGCTCGGGCTTGCCGCCGTTCAGGGCCAGCATGTTGCAGCCGAAACTCGTCTGCATCTGGGTGAAGCGGAACAGCTGGTTCAGCACCACCTCCGGCGTCGCGTCTCGCTTGAGCTCGATCACCACGCGGACGCCGACGCGGTCGCTTTCGTCCGCCACGCCCGAAATGCCCTCGAGCTTCTTCTCGCGCACGAGGTCGGCGATCCGCTCGATCATCGAGGCCTTGTTCACCTGGTAGGGGATCTCGTCGACGACGATGGCGTAGCGGTCCTTGCGCACCTCCTCCACGTGGGTCCTGGCGCGGATGACCACGCTGCCGCGCCCCTCGAGATAGGCCTTGCGGGCGCCGGACCGGCCGAGGATCAGCGCGCCGGTGGGGAAATCGGGGGCGGGGACATACTCGATCAGCTGTTCGGACGACAGGTCCGGGTCCTTGATCAGCGCCTGGCAGGCGTCGATGACCTCGCCGAGGTTGTGCGGCGGGATGTTCGTGGCCATGCCGACGGCGATGCCGCCCGCGCCGTTGACCAGCATGTTGGGAAAGCGCGCGGGGAGGACCGTCGGCTCCTGCTGCTTGCCGTCGTAGTTGTCCTGGAAATCGACCGTGTCCTTGTCGATGTCGGCCAGCATGTAGGCGGCGGGCGGCGCCATCCGCACCTCGGTGTAGCGCATGGCCGCGGGGTTGTCCCCGTCCATGGATCCGAAGTTGCCCTGGCCGTCGAGCAGGGGCAGCGACATCGAGAAGCTCTGCGCCATCCGAACCAGCGCGTCGTAGATCGCGCTGTCCCCGTGCGGGTGGTACTGGCCCATGACGTCGCCCACGGGGCGTGCCGACTTGCGGTAGGCCTTCTCGTGCGTGTTCCCGGTCTCGTGCATGGCGAACAGGATGCGTCGGTGCACGGGTTTCAGTCCGTCGCGCAGGTCCGGAATCGCGCGGGAGATGATCACGCTCATCGCGTAGTCGATGAAGGAAGCCTTCATCTCCGCCGCGATATCGATCGTCGGCCCCGAGTAGGACGGCGGGCCGGGCGGCGTTTCGTCCATGTTTTCAGGAGGTTCTGGCGTGTCGGTCAATGGCTCGGCCCCGGGTCGTCAGAGTGTCTATATCTTGTTGGGCCACAGTATACGGACGCGGGATATGGTGTGCAATGGCTGCGGGCCACATGACTTGGCAGCCGCGCGGACAGAGTGCCAATATACTGTTTTCGTTGATTTTTAGAGAATCGGTGGCACTCTTGTAGCAGGAAGGGGCAACGCAAGAGGTGCCGCATGGGCAAGAGCGAGACCGAGCTGATGCTGAAGGGCTACGGGCTGACCACCGCCGAGATGGTCTACCGGATGCCGGACTACCGCAACGTTCTCAATACCTTCGTCTGGCAGGACTACGACCTGGCGCCGGATTACCCGAAGCTCTTCGGATTCATCGAGTTCTGGCAGGAGAAGATCGAGGGGCCGCTGCACTCGGTGCGCTTCGTGCATCGCAAGATGATCAGCCCGGGAGAATGGCGGAACGTGACGGGGACCTTCAGCTACCACTGACGCGGCAGGGCGGTATCACCGGCGAAACCGGGCCGGAAATTCCGGCCTGTCCCGCGCGCGCTCACGCAGTGCGGGGCCGGGTCGCCGCGATGATCCAGATGCCCGCCAGCACGAGGCAGGCGATCCCGTTCCACGACGCCATGGACAGGCCGAACATTTCCCAGGCGACCTGGTCGCACATGACGATCCCGCCGCCCACGTCGGGGTTGAGGAGGTCGGACATGTCCATCGACCCCAGATCCCCGCCGCCGCCCGTGCAACTCGTCGGTCCCTCCCACCAGTCGCGTTCCACCCCGGTGTGATAGAGCGCGATGCCGGCGTTCCCGAGCATCGTCAGACCACCGAACCACGCCAGCGCCGCCGCCGGAACGACCGCGCCCACCGCGCCGATCACCACCGCCGCCGCGTGCGGCCAGCGCTGCCACAGACACATCGCGCAGGGCGCCAGCCCACCGATATACTGGAACGCGAAGGCCGCGAGCAGCATGGAGGCCGAGCCCAGTCCGGCAAGGATCATCAGGTTGCGACGGGTCAGCATCGGGTTTCCCTCAGGGGGTCATCACAGGGATGGTGTCCAAGAAACGCGCGTAGGTTGCAAGGCCTGACGGAGAGGCCCGCTCAAACCCCGATCCACCCCGCGATCAGGCGTACGAGGCTCGCCCCGGCGAACACCAGCGACGCGATCCATGCCGTGCCGAGCAGGGCGCCCAGAATGACCAGGATGCCATCACGCTGCAGCAGGCCCATGGAGACGATCACGACGGCGATGCCCGGCACGGTGTTGGTGCCGGGAAGCGGGACGAGGATCGACGCGCTGAACACCACCAGCGCCAGGCCCACGACACGGTCGAGCGGCGTTCGGGTCATCGCCGCAAGCCGCGGGCGGCTGACGGCCTCGATGCGCCGCAGCCACGGCTCCGCGCGCCGGGCCAGGTTGCGAAGGGCGTCCTGCGTCACGGTTCGCGCCCCCAGTTTCCGGGGCAGCCACGGCACGTCTCGCCCCAGCAGCATCTGCACCGAGATGAACATGAGCGGCAGGGCGACGATCTGGGGGATGCCGTAGAGGAACGGGATGCAGCAGGGCAGGGCAAGCACCAGAAGAAACAGGCCGAAAGCGCGTTCGTGGAGCTGCTCCAGGACCCAATCGAGGGTGACTGTTTCGCTCTCGGCGTCTTCCGCCAGCTTGCTGAGCCGCCGGGAAATCGTCACGGCCTCGTTGGACTGCGCCATCGTGCGGGTGTCTCCTGAGCGCACAGGGCGCATGCTTGGTTCCGTGCCCCGCCTAGCAAATGAAACCCGCCCATGCCAGCGGCCCTTCGACACCGGGGGCCGCAATCCCGCCGAATGGCCGAATTGCATGTTGCGGTCGGCCTTGTTTCTCGTGGCCTGGTCGCGCGTCCGGGTTCGGGCGCCGACATCCGGGCACGGTTCCCACAGCGCACAAAAAACGGGTGACAGTCGCAGGGCCTTGGTTAAGGATGATGCGCGGAACGCACGCCGCCGGACTGCGGCACCCGTTCGAAAAACAGTACAAATCGTGCGGGCCAACCGGCGCAGACATGACGCTTGGAGGCCCACAGGGAGGAAAGACATGACGAACACGTTCAAGCCGGTGGCGCTCGCCGCCGCGGTCGCGGCCGCGACGCTGGCCGTCGGAACCGGGGCCGCAAGCGCCCAGGCCGAGGTCACGCTCCGTTGCCAGCACTTCCTGTCGCCGATGGGCTCGGTCCCGCGCTTCTTCATCGTGCCCTGGGCCGAGAAGATCGAGGCCGACTCGGGTGGCCGCATCGACGTCGAGATCTATCCGGCGATGCAGCTCGGCGGCGCGCCGCCGGCGCTCTACGACCAGATCCGCGACGGCGTGATCGACTGCGGCTGGACCATTCCCGCCTACACGCCCGGACGTTTCCCCGAGGCCGAGGCGTTCGAACTTCCGTTCATGACCTCGATGTCGGCCGAAGCGTCGAGCCGCGCGGCCTGGGACTACACGCAGGAGCACCTGCAGGAGCGTTTCAACGACATCCATCTCATCGCCGTGCACGTCCACGGGCCGGGCGTGATCCACACCACCAACGCGCCGATCGAGTCGATCGCCGACTTCGACGGCCTGCAGTTGCGCGGGCCCAGCCGCATGGCCAATGCGCTGCTGGAGGAACTGGGCGCGACGCCGGTCGGCATGCCCGTCCCGGCCTTCCCCGAGGCGCTGAGCCGCGGCACGGTCGATGGTGGCGTGATCCCGTGGGAGGTGGTGCCGGCCCTGCGGGTCGAGGAACTGGCCCAGAACCACACCCAGATCGGCGGGGACCGTGCGCTCTACAACACGTTCTTCATCTGGGGCATGAACCCCGACACCTACAACAGCCTGCCCGAGGACCTGCGCGCCGTGATCGACGCGAACTCCGGTGTCGAGACCTCGGCATGGGCCGGCCGCGCGATGGACGAGGGCGACGACCTCGCCGAGACCGCGATCCGGGAACGGGGCAACACCATCGTGACGCTGAGCGACGACGTGGTGGCCGAACTGCGCGCCGTGGGCGAGGAGGTCACGCAGCGCTGGATCGAGGAGATGAACGGCCTCGGTCTCGACGGGCAACAGCTCGTCGATGATGCTCGTGCGCTCGTGGCGCAATACTCCGACAACTGATCCGGCGGGCCCCGGTCCTCTCACGGGGACCGGGGCCGCCCTGACCGGGGGCGCGATTTGGACAGCCACGGACTTCTCTCCGCGCTTCTGGCGCGCGTCGACGAGACGCGGGCCCAGATCGGCGAGGCATGGCCCTATCACGCAGATCCCGAGACCGGGCAATGGGAAACGGTCGATGACGGCGACTGGTGCGGCGGCCACTGGGTCGAATGCCTGCGCATCGCCGGACGTCTGGAGGGGCGCCCCGAGCTTATCGAGGAGGCGCGCGACCGGACCGAGCGGCTGCGCCCGAAGCTGGAGAAGGACGACCAGTTCCGCGGCCACCGCTTCTACTACTCCGCCGCGCGGCTTCATGCCGAGACCGGCGATGCGCGGCTGCGCACGCTCGCGCTCGCGGCCGCCTATGCGGTGCGCTCGATGGCGATCCCGCAGAACGGCGCCATGCCGATCGGCCACGAGGTGCAGGTGAAGTCCACCACGCTCGCCTCGCGCCGGATCGTGGCCGTCGACAACGTGCACCCGAACCTGCGCCTCGACTTCTGGGCGGGCCCCGAGACGGGCGATCCGGTGTTCGAGGAGGGCGCGAAGCGGATGCTCGACCTCACGATCCGCGACTTCATCCGCGCCGATGGCTCCACCGTCGAGTTCCTCGAATACCACGAGACCGAGGATCGCATCCTGCGCCACTTCACGCTTCTGGGCGTCCACGACGACAGCTGCTGGAGCAGGGGGCAGGCCTGGGCCATCGCGGGGTTCCTCCGCGGCTGGCAGGAATACGGCGAGACGCGCTACCGCGACGCCGCGCGCAGGCTCTGGGGCTACTGGGAGGGGCGCGTGGGCAACGCCGTGCCGCCCTGGGATTTCGACGATCCGGAAGGCCCGCGCGATACCTCGGCCGCCGCAATTGTTGTAGAACAACTTGCGCGCATGGCCGTCAGCGACCCCAATACCGAGGCCCGGGCCTTCACACGGCATCTTGCGCCGATGATCGAGGGTCTGGCAGAACATGTGCGACCGACGGGGCGGCTGGTGGATGGGTGTTTCAATCGCCCCAGGCGCTTCGCCGACCGGTCCGAGTTGATCTGGGGCACCGCCTATCTCCTGATGGCGCTGAGCTACCTGGAAGAGGGAGAGGTGCCGTGTTGATGGTTTCGGAGGGAGCGAGTGGCGCACGGGACCACCCGACGCCCCACCTCCGGTCCGGGCGGAGGGGAGGCCGCCCGGACGCAAATCCCGGCCGGACGGCCGCGCCGTGAGCGATGGCAGCACCGGACCGCGTCTGACATGAGCCCGATCGCCCCCAGAGCCGAGGCCGCGACAGGCCGCGCCGTCGAGCGTCTTGCACGCTGGCTGGCCTATGCCGGCGGCGTGGTCCTCGTGCTGGTCGCGGTGATGGTCTGCGTCTCGATCATCGGGCGGCAGTTCGACGGCTTCGCCTTCTTCCGTCCCGTGCGCGGCGACTACGAGCTGGTCGAGCTTGGCTGCGTGATCGCGGTCTGCGCCTTCCTGCCGTGGTGCCAGCTCAAGCGCGGGCACGTCGCCGTCGATGTGGTCGTGCAGGCCTTGCCCTACCGGGCCAAGGCCTTTTCCGGGCTGCTGGGCGATGTCCTGATCACGCTGGTCTCCTTCGTGATGGCCTGGCGGCTCTGGGCCGGGTTCGGCGAGAAGTTTCCATATGGCTCGGACGGTTTGCGCGCCGCGCTCGGCATGGGCTCGCGCCCGTTCTTCCCAGAGACGACCTACGAGCTGGAGCTGCCGGTCTGGATTCCCTACGGCCTCGCCTTTCTCGGCATGGCCCTGTTCTTTCTGATCTCGCTCTATACCGTATGGCGGTCGCTCAACTGGACGATCGAAGGCATGGAGCAGAACCCGTGACGGGCCTCGAACTTGCGCTTGCGGCCTTCGGGCTGATGCTTGGGGCGATCTTCCTGCGGGTGCCCATCGGCGTGGCGATGGCGGTGACGGGCTTCGTCGGAAGCTGGATCGTGCTCGGCCGTCCCAGCCCCGCGCTCGCGCAGCTGAAGTCGCTGACCTACGACACGTTCAAGGACTACAACCTGTCGATCGTGCCGCTGTTCCTTCTGATGGGGCAGTTCGCCACGAAGTCCGGCATGTCGGGCGCGCTGTTCCAGGCGGCATCGGACTGGCTGGGCCACCGCAAGGGGGGCGTGGCGATGGCCTCGGTCGGGGCCTGCGCGGGCTTCGGCGCGATCTGCGGGTCGTCGCTGGCCACGGCCTCGACGATGGGGCAGGTGGCCTTGCCCGAAATGCGCAAGCGCGGCTATTCCGACGCGCTGTCGACGGGGGTGCTGGCGGCCGGCGGCACGCTCGGCATCCTGATCCCGCCCTCGATCATCCTCGTGATCTACGCGATCCTCGCCGAGCAGAACATCGTGAAGATGTTCGTGGCCGCCATCGTGCCCGGCATCCTCGCCGCGCTGGGCTACATCCTCGCCGTCGCCATCTACGTCCGGGTTCGCCCGAACGCCGCCACCACCGCCGACCGGGTGCCCTACGCGCAGCGGTTCCGCACGTTGGCGCGGATCTGGCCCGTCGTCGTGATCTTCGGCCTCGTCATGGGCGGGATCGCCGCCGACTGGGACTGGACGCAAAGCGGGGTTCAGGCGCTCTTCACGCCGACAGAAGGCGCGGCGGTGGGCGCGGTGGCCACGGGGCTCTACGGCATCTTCACGCGCGGGCTGACGTGGCAGGGGTTCCTCGACAGCGTGCTCGCGACGGCACAGGCGACGGCGATGATCTTCTTCATCGTCTGGGGGGCGAAGCTGTTCAATTCCTTCCTCGCGCTCACCCGAGCGCCCGACCTCCTCGTGACGTGGATCGAGGCGTCGGGCTACGCGCCGCTCATGGTGCTGGCGATCATGCTGGTGGCCTACCTGATCTTCGGCTGCGTCATGGATTCGCTGTCGATGATCCTGCTGACGATCCCGATCTTCTTCCCGATCATCATGTCGCTCGACTTCGTGGTGCTGGGCCGTCCGCTCAGCCCCGAGGAGGCGGCGATCTGGTTCGGCATCCTCGCGCTGATCGTGGTGGAGGTGGGATTGATCACGCCACCTGTGGGCATGAACCTCTTCATCATCAACTCCATGGCGCGCGATATCCCGATGGTGCGGACCTATGCGGGCGTCGCGCCTTTCGTCGCGTCGGACCTGATCCGGGTCGTGATCCTCGTGCTGTTCCCGGGCATCACGCTCTGGCTGGTGGGAATGCTTTTCGGATAGCACCGGGTGATTGACGGAGGCGGGCGCCGGGGCTAGGCAGGGGCGCGTTGCCCGAGTGGCGGAATGGTAGACGCAGGGGATTCAAAATCCCCCGCCGCAAGGCTTGTCGGTTCGAGTCCGACCTCGGGTACCACCTTCCCTGACATCACGCGCTCAGCGCGCCCGCCATGCCTCCCAGTCCTCGGGCGTGTCGAGGTCGGTCAGCGCGCGATTGCCGTCCAGCGGCACGAGGTGAACACGCGGCGCGTGACGCGACAGCACCTCGCGCGCGCCGGTGTCGCCGGTCAGCGTGGCGAGCTCCGGCAGAAGGTCGGCGGGAAAGAGAACCGGGTGGCCCGGCGTTCCGTCCCCGGCGGCCGCCCGCAGGATGGCGTCGGGGGCCTGCACGGAGAGCGCGCAAAGGAGGTGCAGGTCCGAGGCCGTGACGTCCGGCATGTCGGCCAGCACGATCAGCACCGGCGTCCTCAGCCCCGCGACCCCCGCGACGATGGAGGCGGCCATGCCCGCGTTCTCCGGGGCCTCCACGATCTCCACGTCCAGCCCGTCGAGCAGCGCGCGCCGCGCCTCCTGTCCGGGCCCGAGGACCACCCGTGTCGGCCCCGCCCGCAGGCAGCGCCGCGCCATGACCTGCAAAAGGGGCTGGTCGCCGAAGGGGGCCGGCACCGGCTCCTGCATCTTGTCCGCGCCACGCATGCGCGTCGCGCGCCCGGCGGCCAGAAGAAGGATCGTGGGATCGCTCATCCCCGCATCCGGGCACCATCGGGATCGAAGAGCGGCGTGGTCACGAGCCGCGCGGGGCGCATCTCGCCCAGGATCTCGATCTCGACCTCGCGGCCTTCCCCGATCAGGTGCACCGGAAGGAACCCGAGCGCGACCGATACGCCCGCGTGGTGCGAATAGCCGCCCGAGGTGCAGAACCCCACGACCTCTCCGTCATGCCAGATGGGCTCATAGGCGACCACGTCGGCGTCGCCGGCATCGACAATGAAGGAGCAGAGCCGCCGGGCGGTGCCATTCGCGCGCTCCGCCTCCGCCGCCGCGCGGCCGACGAAATCGGCGTTCTTCTTCCACGACACGAAGCGGTCGAGGCCGGTCTCGCCCACGGTGTAGTCGGGCGAGAATTCCCGCATCCACGATCCGAAGAAGCGGTCGAGGCGCAGGCTCATCATCGCGCGCATCCCGAAGGGCTTCAGCCCGTGGGCCTGTCCCGCCTCCCACAGCACCGACCAGAGCGGCCGCTGCTCCATCGCGTCGACGTAGATCTCGTAGCCCAGATCGCCGGTGTAGCTGACGCGCTGCACCAGCGCCTCGGACAGGCCGATGACCATGCGGCGGGCGTCGAGGAAGCGGAAGGCGTCGGGCCCCACGTCGCTGCGCGTCACATCTTGCAGAAGATCGCGCGCCTTCGGTCCCGCGATCTGGAAGCCGGTGATGCGGTCCGAGACGTTCTCGACGCTCACGCCGTCCTCCATGTGGCCGTCGAACCAGCGCATGTGGAAGTCCTGTGCACCGTAGCTGGCGGTCAGGCGGAATTCGGTATCGCCGAGGCAGGTGATCGTGAAATCCCCCATGATCCGGCCCGACGGCGCCAGCATCGGCGACAGCGACAGGCGCCCCGGCTGCGGCACGCGGCCCGCCATGATCCGGTCGAGCCAGTCGCGCGCGCGGGGGCCCTTCACGACGTATTTCCCGAAGTTCTGCACCTCGTTGATGCCGACGCCCTCGCGCACGGCCCGCACCTCCCGCGCCGTCGCCTCCCAGGCGTTGGAGCGGCGGAAGGACGGGGTCTCGTAGCGCGGCTCGCCTGGCGCCGCGAAGTAGTTCGCGACCTCCAGCCCGTATTGCTGGCCCCAGACCGCGCCCATCGCATCGAAGGTGTCGTACATCGGCGTCACGCGGAAGGGGCGGGCGGCGGGAAGCTCCTCGTTGGGGTAGGAAACGGAGAACCGCGTCTGGTAGTTCTCGATCACCTTGGGCAGCGTGTAGCCGGGCGTCAGGAAGCGGCCGAAGCGGGCCACGTCCATCGCGAAGACGTCGCGCTCGGGTTCGCCCTCGACCATCCACTGCGCGAGGCTGAGGCCCACGCCGCCGCCTTGTGAGAAACCCGCCATGACACCGCAGGCGGACCAGTAGTTGCGCAGCCCCGGCACCGGCCCGACCAGCGGGTTGCCGTCGGGGGCGAAGGTGAAGGGGCCGTGGATCACGGACTTGACGCCCGCACGCTCCAGCACCGGGAAGCGGCGGTAGGCGAAGGCGATGCTGTCCTCGATCTTGTCGAAGTCGTCGGGCAGGAGCTCATGCCCGAAGTCCCAGGGCGTGCCATCGACGGCCCAGGGGCGGCAGGTCTGCTCGTAGAAGCCGATGCAGAGGCCGCGCCCCTCCTGCCGGAGATAACTCTCGCCGGCGGGGTCCATGACATGCGGATGCTCGGCCCCGCGCTCGTAGATTTCGGGGATGTCGTCGGTGACGATATACTGATGCTCCATCGGGTGGAGTGGCAGTTCGATCCCCGCCATGTGCCCGACCTCGCGCGCCCAGAGGCCGCCGGCGTTCACGACGTGCTCGGCATGGATCGTGCCCTTGTCGGTGACCACGTCCCAGGTGCCGTCGGGGCGCGGATTGGTCTCCAGCACCTTGGTGTGGAGCACGATCTCGGCCCCGCCCATCCGCGCGGCCTTGGCATAGGCGTGGGTCGTGCCGGACGGGTCGAGATGGCCGTCGAGCGGGTCGTAAAGGCCGCCGAGAATGCCTTCGACATTCGTCACCGGCGCGATCTTCGCGATCTCCTCGGGGCCGATGATCTCGGTCTCCAGCCCCATGAAGCGGTGCTTCGCGCGCTCGGCCTTCATCATGTCGAGCCGCTCGGGCGTGTCGGCCAGCGTCACGCCGCCCACGTGGTGGAGGCCGCAGGACATGCCCGTGATCTCCTCCAGTTCCCGGTAGAGGCGGATCGTGTAGCCCTGCAGCGCGGCCATGTTGGTGTCGCCGTTCAGCGTGTGGAACCCGCCCGCCGCGTGCCAGGTGGACCCGGACGTCAGTTCCGAGCGCTCCAGCAGCATCACGTCCGACCAGCCGAGCTTGGTCAGATGGTAGGCGACGGAGCATCCGACGACGCCGCCGCCGATGATGCAGACCCGGGTGGTGGTTTTCATGGGATGCCTCCGATAGCCTTGTTGAGGCGCAGGCTTGCGGGGACGGGCCCGCCTTCACAAGCCCAAAGGCGACATATCCTGTCGCGGAACGGAGGTAATGGATGATCCGCTCGATCCTGAGATGGATGCGGCAGCAGTCGCGGCGCATCCACGTGCGGGTGATCCTGTTCGCCGTGCTCAACATGGCCGCGCTCGCGGTCGCGGCGCTGGTCGGGCCGCTGATCCCGGAGGGGGTGGGCGACATGATCGGGGCGGGGGCGGTCGACACGATCCTGCAGATCATCGCAACCTCGATGCTGGCGGTCGTGACCTTCTCGCTGACGATCATGGTGACGGGGTTTTCGCGCGCCGAGGGCCAGTGGACGCCCCGCAGTCACATCCTCCTGCGCGAGGACACGCTGACCCATTCGGTGCTGGCGACCTTCCTCGGGGCGTATCTCTATGCGCTGATCGCGATCATCCTGCGCGCGGCGGATGTCTTCGGCGAAAGCGAGCTGGTCGTCCTGTTCTTCACCACGCTTCTCGTGGTGGCGGCGATCATCGTGTCGATCATCCGCTGGATCCTGCACCTGGAGGGCTTCGGCAGCCTGACGCTGACCGCTCGTCAGCTGGAGGCGCGCGCGGCCGAGGCGGTGCGGGAGGCGGCGCTCTACCCCGCGCAGGGCGCACGGCCCTTCACCGCCGACGTGAGCCTGCCGCAGAAGGGGACCGACATCCGTGCAAAGCGGGCCGGATATGTTCAGCAGATCTTCGAGGAGGCGTTGCAGCACGAGGCCCGCGCGCTGGGCGCGGAGATCTACGTCCTGGTTCCCGTCGGCCGCTACGTGATGCGCGGCGACGTGCTGGCGCGCGTGGCCGGCGAGACGGCGCCGGGCAAGGAGGTGGCCGGCCGCATACGCACCGCGATCCCGGTCGACGACGTGCGCAGCTTCGCGATGGACCCGGTCTTCTGCGTCACCGTCCTTGCCGAGGTCGCCACGCGGGCGCTGTCGCCCGGGGTCAACGATCCGGGCACCGCGATCGACGTGGTGCACCGCCTGTCCCATGTCATCGGGGAGGCGCGCGTCGCCCCAAGGCTGGACGCCCCCGAACACGACAGGGTGTGGATCGAGCCGGTGTCGGCCGACGCGCTCTTCGAGGCGAGCTTCGACCCGATCGCGCGGTCGGCCGGCGATGCGCTGGAGGTGCATCTCGCCTTGTCGCGGGCGCTTGCCGATATTGCGCGGGTGGGCGACGGGCCGCTGCGGGAGGCGGCCGAACGGGCGGCGGAAGCGCACCGCGCGCGGGTTCCCTCACAACTCGTCCACGGGCCCGATCTCGGGCGGTTCATGGCGGCGCGCAGGCGTGGTTGAAGGCGCCGTCGCGCCGGCCCCGCGTCAGAGCCTGCGGATCTTCAGCCGCGTCAGCCGGTTCTTCTCGCGCTCGGCCACTTCGAAGCGGACACCGTGGAACGAGAAGCACTGTCCCTCGACCGGGATCGTCTGCGCCTCGTGGATCACGAGGCCCGCGATCGTGTTCGCCTCCTCGTCGGGCAGGGTCCAGTCGGTCGCGCGGTTGAAGTCGCGGATCGTCATGGAGCCGTCGACGACGTAGTTGCCCTGCGCATCCGGCGTCAGCACGGGCGCGTCGGGCACGTCGAATTCGTCGGTGATCTCGCCCACGATCTCCTCGAGGATGTCCTCGAGAGTGATGAGCCCGCGCAGCGCGCCGTATTCGTCCACCACCAGCGCGAAATGCGTGTGGCGCCGCAGGAAGTTGCGCATCTGGTCGTCGAGCGTCGTGGTCTCGGGGATGAAGTAGGGCTTCATCGCGACGCTGAGGATGTCGAACCCGTCGAACTCGGCCTGTTCCACCTTGCCGTCGTCCAGCAGGTTGTGCATCGCGCGCAGAAGGTCCTTGGCATGGAGGACGCCCACGATGTTTTCCTGGTGGTTGCGATAGAGCGGCAGGCGGGTGTGGTTGCTGTTGAGGCAGAGCCGCAGGATCTCGCCGGCGGGCAGGTCGGCGTCGATCATCTCGATGCCCGAACGGTGGAGCATGATCTCCTCGACGGTGCGCTCGTGCAGGTCGAGGGCACCCAGCAGGCGGTCGCGGTGTTCCTTCTCGACCACGCCCTCGGAATGGCCGATGGACAACGCGCCCATGATCTCATCCTGCACCGACAGCATGTTGGCGCCGGCCTCGATCCGCACCCCGAAAAGCCGGAGCACCCCCCGCACGATGACACGCACGAGCGTGACGATGGGGGCGAGAACCGAGACCACGGCGCCGACGGGGCGGGCGATGCGCGCCGCCGTCGTCTCGGGGTCGTTGATGGCGTAGGTCTTGGGCAGGACCTCGGCGAAGATCAGCACGAGCGCGGTCATCACCAGCGTCGCCACGGCCACGCCGCTTTCGCCGAGGATCACGGTCAGAAGCGAGGTCGCGAGCGACGTGGCGAGGATGTTCACCAGGTTGTTGCCGAGAAGGACGCCGCCGATCAGGCGTTCGTTGTCCTCCTTGAGCGCAAGCGCCCGCTCCGCGCCCTTGGCCCCGACCTCGCCCCGGTCGGCGATGGCGCGCAGCTTGCCGCGCGAGGCGGCCGTCAGCGCCGTTTCCGAGCCCGAGAAGAAGCCCGAACACAGCAGCAGGAACAGGATCACGCCGGCCGTGATCCAGGTTGACGGGTCGGAAAGGCTGGCGCCGAGTGTCGCCGCTTCGGAGAGGGTGTTGTCCATGGCTTGCGTTATGGGGATGCGGAACGGTCCGGGCAAGGGCCGAGGGCAGGGGACCTAGCCGCGCCCGGCGTCATCGCGCGCCAACGGGTGATTTTCCAGCACCAGCGCGCGCAGTCGTTCGTCGAGGATGTGGGTATAGATCTCGGTCGTGGCGATATCGGCGTGGCCCAGAAGCGTCTGGATCGCGCGAAGGTCCGCGCCGTTCTGCAGAAGATGGGTCGCGAAGGCGTGGCGCAGAGTGTGCGGCGTGACAGAGGCCGGGTCGATCCCGGCGGCGGCCGCCAGTTCCTTGACCAGCGTGAAGAAGCGCACCCGCGTCAAGTGACCTTCGCGCCCGCGCGACGGAAACAGGAAGGGCGAGGGCGGTGTCCCGGTCTCGTGGCGCAAGCGGTCGGCCTCGGCGTCGCGGTGGGACAGCCAGGCGCGCGTCGCCTCGCGCGCGGGGGGCGACAGCGGGACCATCCGCTCCTTTCCGCCCTTGCCGCGCACCAGCAACATGCGCGGGTCGCCCCGGACCGCCGCGACGGGCAGGGAGACAAGCTCGCTGACCCGAAGGCCCGTGGCATAGAGCACTTCCAGCAGGCAGGTGTTGCGCAGCCTGTCGCCCGTGGTCCGGCCGCTCTCGCGCGCGGCGGTGAGCATGCGGTCGACGTCCTCGACGCTGAGGACCGAGGGCAGGGCGCGGGTCCGGCCGGGTCCGCGGATCTGCAGGCAGGGGTTGTCCTCGCGCCAGCCTTCGTCATGGGCGAAGCGGTAAAGCTGCCTGAGTGCCGAGAGGCGCCGCGCGCGGGTCGCCGCCGAAAGGCCCGCGGCCTCCTGTCCGGCGAGGTAGTCCTCGATCTCGGCGCGGTTGGCATCGACGAAACCGGTGCCCTTTCGCGTCAGCCATCCCGCAACGTCCTTCAGATCGCGCCCATAGGCCAGAAGCGTGTTGCGCGCCGCCCCCTGTTCGGCGGCATGGGCATCGAGGAAGGCCGCGATCCAGTCGAGATCGGTGCGCGCGGCCATCGGCTCAGCCTTCGGCCAGCATCAGCTGCAGGCTCGCGCGGCGTGCAAGGTCCTCGAGCCCGACGGAGCGGAACAGGACCAGCGTATCGGCGATGTCGCCGGGATCGGCCTCGCGATCGCCCAGAACCAGCGCGGCGCGCAGGAAGGCCTCGCCCATGCGGTCGTTCCGCAGGAACCAGGCGTAGCGGTGGGGCGGCAGCGGCTCGGAGAAGGCGGCGGCGATGGCGAGCGTCACGGCGTCCGCGCCTTGCGGCGCCTCCACCGCGCGGCCGCGCGCGATCTCGAAGGCGAAACGCTCCGCCTCGTCCTGTGCCACGGCGGTCTGGGCGACCCGTTCGTAGATGGGTGACAACAGGCCGGTGCGCCGCGCCAGCAGTCCCGCCTCGCCGGTGAGCGGCACGCGCTGCAGCCGTTCGGAGAAGATCGTGGCGAAGGCGACGGCGAGGCCCGCCTCCTGCATGTGCGCGAAGGCGGGGGGCAGGCGCCGCGCCACCTCGGCCGCGTCCCCCGCCAGAAGTGCCGCGTCGAGCGCCTGCACGGCCGCGACCCGGTCCCAAACGCCGCCGGAGGCCGAAGGTACCCGCATCGTGTAGATGGCGAACCATTGCTGCGGCTCGATCGCGCCAGAGCGCGTCAGCCGCTCGGCGGCGTCGAGCTGCGCGCGCCAGCCGGCGAGTTGCGAAAGATCGGCATGCACGAAGGCCAGCGGCGCCCCGGTAAGGTCGGGCCGCTCGGCGATCGCCATGCGCATCTGGAACGCGAGCGGCGTCAGGTTGGGATCCGGCGGCAGAGGTGGCTCTTCCTGGAACAGTTCTGGGTCGAGGAACCGCGCGATCAGGTCGCCTTCCTCGGTCGTGATCCGCCCCAGCGCCTCGCCGGTGCCCAGCGACAGCGCCGCCGCGGGCCAGTCGCCCATGCGCGCCAGGCAGAAGATGCGCGCGGGAAAGGTCGGCGCGATGTCGGGATTCGCGTCCATCGCGGCGCAGGCCCGGTCACCGTGCCCCGTCAGGAGGCTGACGTCGAAGAAGCGGCGGAAGATCTGCGGCTCGGACGGGCCCGCCCGCTCCATCAGGGCAAGCGCCGGTTCGAGCGCGCCGCGCGCCAGCAGCATGTCGAGCCTTGCGAGAAAGAGGGCGCCGTCCGAGGGGTCCGCGCCGACCGGCGACGACAGTTCCGCCAGAGCCAGCGTTTGCGTGAACGACAGGACCGCGGGCAGGCCGCCCGTCCGCTGCGCCCGGAACAGCCGGACCAGTGTTTCGGGCTCGGACTGACCCCAGAGATCGTCCGGCAGCCCGGTGATCGAGCGCGGAAGAAGGCCCACCGCGTCCAGTTCCACCGCGTCGAGCGGCAGGACCGTGAAATCGGGCCGCGACGCCGAGGTGGCGACATTGGCATGGGGCCGCGTGACCGTGTCCGACAGCCAGTCCGGCGAGAAGGCGTCGGGCAGGTCGGGCAGGGTCGGGGGCATGATCTCCTCGACGGGATCCTGCGCGGCGACGGCCTGCGCCAAGAGCCCCGCCAACGCCGCGGCGAACAGGGTTTGCCTAGTCACGGCCCAGGTCCACGGGCTGCGTTACGCTTTGCCGGTCGGGCTCGAGGAAGCCCGAATAGGAGAAGGTGACAAGGCCGACCGCGGCCAGCAAGACGAGGATGAGAAGAAGGCCGATGACGCGCCCCATGGGATCCGTTTTTCCCTTCCTGCCCTGGCCTTTGTCCCAGGCCTTCGACTTCGCGGTCCGTTCCACGCGGCAGGGTTCTGCCGCGTCCGGTCGCGGACACACCGCCACCGCGCCACGAGGTTTGCCGCGCGGCTTTTTTCAATATAAGCCATGGCTGGTGGAATAATGCCAGTCAGCGAAAGTTTTTTTTCGGCCATGGGCGAAAGCGTGCCAGAGCTGCAGGTCCGACTGCGCAAGACCGTTGTCCTGATCGGCATGATGGGGGCGGGAAAAACCGCTGTGGGCCGGGCGCTCGCCACGCGGCTCGGCGTTCCGATGCGCGACTCCGACGCCGAGATCGTGGAGCGCGCGCGCCTGTCCATCAACGAGATCTTCGAACGCTATGGCGAGCCGTTCTTCCGCGAGAAGGAGACACAGGTGATCGAACGCCTGCTGGAGGGGGAGCCTTGCATCCTGTCCACGGGCGGCGGCGCCTGGATGTCGGAACGCAACCGCGCGCTTCTGACCGAGAAGGCGGCGGTCCTCTGGCTCGAGGCGGACCTCGATCTCCTGTGGAACCGTGTGCGTCACAAGTCGACGCGGCCGCTTCTGCGGACGCAGAACCCGCATCGCACGCTTTCCGAGATGCTCGAAGCCCGCACGCCGGTCTACCGGCTCGCGCCGCTGAAGATCCACGTCGAGGCCGGCTGGTCCATTGCCGAGACGGCCGAACGCGTGCTCCGTCGCCTGGTGGAAGCGGGCGCCGCCGAGGAGGTTGCGGCATGACCGGGACCGCGACCGCTGCGATGCGCCACGACGTCCGCGTACCGCTTGGCGACCGGGCCTACACGGTGCGCATCGCGCCCGGCCTGCTGGCGCAGGCAGGCGCAGAGATCGCGCCTCTCCTGAAACGTCCGCGCGTCTCCGTCGTGACCGAGGAAACGGTCGCTGCGCTGCACCTGCCGGCGCTTCAGGCCGGCCTGCGCGCCGCTGGCATCGAAAGCGAGGCGCTGATCCTGCCGCCGGGCGAGGGGACCAAGGGCTGGCCGCAGCTGATGCGGACCGTCGAGTGGCTCCTGTCGCAGAAGGTGGAGCGGTCGGGCCTCGTGATCGCCTTCGGCGGCGGGGTGATCGGCGATCTCGTCGGTTTCGCCGCCGCGATCCTCCGGCGCGGCGTGCGCTTCGTGCAGGTGCCGACGACGCTTCTGGCGCAGGTCGACAGTTCGGTCGGCGGCAAGACCGGGATCAACACCTCCCACGGCAAGAACCTCGTGGGCGCCTTCCACCAGCCAAGCCTCGTTCTGGCCGATATCGACGTGCTCGGCACGCTCGCCCCCCGCGACTTCCTCGCGGGTTACGGCGAGGTGGCGAAATACGGGCTGCTGGGCGATGCGGATTTCTTCGAATGGCTGGAGGCGAACGGACCCGCGCTTGCCGCTGGCGACACCGCGCTGCGCGCTGAGGCGATCCGCCACTCGGTCCAGATGAAGGCCGACATCGTCGTGCGCGACGAGACCGAGCAGGGGGACCGCGCGCTCCTCAATCTCGGGCACACCTTCGGCCACGCGCTCGAGGCCGCGACAGGCTATTCCGACCGGCTTCTGCACGGCGAGGGGGTGGCGATCGGCTGCGCGCTGGCCTTCGAACTGTCGGCGCGCCTGGGCCTGTGCAGCCAGGAGGAGCCGAGCCGCGTGCGCGCGCACCTCACCGACATGAAGATGAAGCGCGACCTGTCTGACATTCCCGGGGATTTGCCGGATGCCGAGGCGCTTCTGGCGCTGATGGGGCAGGACAAGAAGGTGGTGGACGGACAGTTGCGGTTCATCCTCGCGCGCGGGATCGGGGAGGCCTTCGTGACCGCGGATGTGCCGGTGGAGGCCGTCCGCGACGTGCTGCGGGACGCGATGCGCGGAACCGGAAGGCGCGGGTGACGGGTTTGAGCCCGAAGGACGCGTTTGTCCTCCAGCCACGTGGTCAATGCCTGCCCCGCTGATCCGGCCTCCTATCGGAAGGGGAGGTCGAAAATGACGTCACCCCGTGCGATCGCGCCGATCAGGTCACAAGGATCCTCCTGCTGAGACAGGTAAGCATGTGCGTTTGCGATGAAGGCCTCCGGCGACAACATGAGTACCACCGCACTGATGCCATCTCTCGTGATGGGGCGTTCGACTTCGGCGGCCCGCTGATCCAGGGGCGCCCGATCCGCGTCCGACAGGAACCGGATCTGCATCGTATAGGCTACGAATTCCTGTGTGGCCGGGCACCCCTCGTAGGGGCAAGGCAAGGTGCCGAGCGCGGCATGGGCAAGCTCGTGGCGGAGAATGCTGTTGAAGAACACTTCAGGTTCCAGGTGGCCGAATGGACTGTCGGGCGCACCGGACAGGTGGGTCTCATAAACCTCCAACGGCAAAAGCTGTATAAGATCTTCGTCGCAATGGTAGAGCCCGTAGCAGTTGCCGGGCATGGACCGCGTGACCTCGATGGCGACAGGGGTCGGAACGTACAGGTTACAGCTCGCCAGTTGCTCAGTCGCCTCCAGGGCCGCTTGGCAGACAGCATCCGCGCGGTGGCCGGCACCATAGACACTGAACCCGCCCCCTGGGCAGATGACCGCCTCGGCCACCAAGGCTTGCGGCAGGCAAAGCCCAAGGCAGATTGCAGCGGCGCGCGCGACGGTGGACCTTTGCTTCAAGTGCCAAACCCCTCAAAACGGACGAGAATTGCAACACTCCGGTTCCGGCCAAGCTGCCAGAAGCATGCCCTACATCGCAGCCTCGCGGTTGGCCCTTGGAAAACCATGTGTGTCCGCGACGCAGCTTCCGCGTGGCATTTCCACCTATTTCCACAGATGATTGCCCAGCGTGACTGCTGACAAAACTAAAAAAGACTCCTGATGATTGTTTTTTTCGATATAGTTAACCTTGGTTATGGTCCGTGCGCTTGGGAGGGCACATCATGAGGAATTGGAACACCGCAGCGAAGCTCCTTGCGGCATTTGCCTTGGTCAGCAGCCCGTCCTTCGCCGACAGCGTCGGCGAGCAGGAGTACATGGTCGCCTGCGCCGGGTGTCACGGAGAGAGCGGCTTGGGCGATGGGCCTCTCGCCGGGCTTCTGAACATCGAAACGCCCAATCTGAGAGGTCTCTCGATGGCCAATGGAGGGACTTTTCCCGTGGGAGCTGTCCTCGCCACGGTCGATGGTCGCGACGGCGTCCGGGCGCATGGGAGTGCGATGCCGGTCTGGGGTGATCGTTTCCAGGCCTCGGCGAGCAGTGAACGCGGAGAGACCGCGGAGATGGTGGCACGTGGGCGAATCCTGTCGCTCGTCTACTACCTGGAATCGATCCAGCAGTAGTTCCTGACGGACCCAGCCGACGCCTGCCCATCCGTCTGCAAGCTCGGCCCGCGCCGGAGTTCGAAGTGGCGACGCCGCTTCACTCCTTGCCGCGGTAGGGTTCCACGTACTGCAGCGCCATGTCCCAGGGGAAGAAGATCCAGGTGTCCTGGCTCACCCCGGTGATGAAGGTATCGACCATCGGCTCGCCCTTGGGCTTGGCGTAGACGGTGGCGAAATGCGCCTTGGGGTAGAGCGAGCGGACCACTTCCAGGGTCTTGCCCGTATCGACGAGGTCGTCCACCACCAGCACGCCCTCGCCATCGCCCATCATGGCGTCGTCGGGCCGGTTCAGCACCACGGGGGCCGCCTGGGTCTGGTGGTCGTAGCTCTTCACGCTGATCGTATCGACCATGCGGATGTCGAGCTCGCGCGCCACGATCATCGCGGGCGCCATGCCGCCGCGGGTGATGGCGACGACCGCGCGCCAGGACCCGTCCGATCCGGGGCCGCGCTTGTCGAGGCGCCACGCCAGCGCGCGGGCGTCGCGGTGGATCTGGTCCCACGAGACGTGGAACCCTTTTTCATGCGGCAGCGGATTGATCATAGGTTTTCTCCCAGTCTTTGCCGGTATGCGGAAACAAGCGTGCCGGCCAGGATGGGCAGCGCGAAGATGCCCCCCACCTCTATCGCGAGTTCGGTCAGTTGTCGGTTGGCGACGCGATTGAACGTGCCGTCCAACAGCAAGAACAACGGGATGACCATGATCGCCATATGGGCCGTCACCGCGATCAGGAGAGCGCCCAGGGCCCCCAGCCATGTCCTGATCCGCGCGATCAGGGCTGCAATGCCGATCACCGCCGCTTCGACCCAAAGCATGGAAGCCTCGGTGGCGAATTCCACCGCCCAGACCAGCAGGAGTGTCATGGCGACGCCTGCCACCGAGACAAGGGCAAAGTGTATCAGGGGCCACCGCGGCAGGGTCATTCCGAGTTCAGCCCTCACGCTTCTCCAGCGTCATGTCGGGCGCCTCGGGGTTCTTCATCCCGATGATGTTGTAGCCCGAGTCGACATGGTGAACCTCGCCCGTCACCGCGCTTGAAAGGTCCGACAGCAGGTAGAGCGCGGACTTGCCCACCTCCTCCTGCGTGACCGTCCGGCGCAGAGGCGCGTTGTTCTCGTTCCATTTCAGGATGTAGCGGAAATCGCCGATGCCCGAGGCGGCGAGCGTCTTGATCGTGCCCGCACTGATCGCGTTCACGCGGATGCCGTCGCGCCCGAGGTCCTCGGCGAGGTACATGACGCTCGCCTCGAGCGCGGCCTTGGCCACGCCCATGACGTTGTAGTGCGGCATGACCTTCTCGGCGCCGAAATAGGTCAGCGTCAGGAGCGACCCGCCGTTCGGCATCATCTTCTCCGCGCGCTGGCAGACGGCGGTGAAGGAATAGACCGAGATGTCCATCGTCATCGCGAAGTTCGCGGGGCTCGTGTCGACGTAGCGGCCGCGCAGCTCGTTCTTGTCGGAGAAGCCGATGGCATGAACCACGAAATCGAGGCTGCCCCATTCCGCCTCGAGCGCCGCGAAGAGCGCGTCCAGGCTGTCGGGATCGCCGACATCGCAGGGAAGGACGATCGAGGAGCCGAGGCTTTCAGCCAGGGGCTGCACCCGCTTCAGCAATTGCTCGCCCTGGTAGGAAAAGGCCAGCTCCGCGCCTTCGGCCGCGACCGCGCGGGCAATGCCCCAGGCGATGGACTTGTCGTTGGCCAGCCCCATGATGAGCCCGCGTTTGCCTGTCATCAAGCCCATGGCCACAGTCCCTCGTCATTCGCCTTCACCGTTGGCTTCCTGTAGGGCATCACCGGGGGGGCCGCAAGATTGCCGCGTCCGCGGCATCCCCGGACCTTGTCGCGGCGCGTGGGCGGGATAAGGTTCTTCGCGGACAACAGGGCAGGGACCGACATGGCTGACCGGACGGGCAAATTCGCGGGCGACGACCCTTTCATGATCGCGAGATCCTGGCTCGACGAGGCGCGGGAGAGCGAGCTCAACGATCCCGAGGCGATCGCGCTGGCCTCGGTCGACGAGTCGGGCCTGCCGAACGTTCGCATGGTACTCCTCAAGGAGATCGAGGCGCCGGGCGCGGGCGAGGGGGCCTTCGTCTTCTACACCAACTACGAAAGCGTGAAGGGGCAGGAGTTGTCGGCCAGCGGCAAGGCCGCCTTCGTCATGCACTGGAAGAGCCTGCGTCGCCAGATCCGCGTCCGCGGCACGGTCGAGCGTCAGGACGGCCCCGCCGCCGACGCCTACTTCCGCAGCCGCTCGCTCAAGAGCCGTCTCGGCGCCTGGGCCTCGAGGCAGTCGCGCCCGCTGGACAGCCGCGGCACGCTCATGGCCGAGGTCGCGCGCGTGACCGCGCAGAAGGGGACCAATCCCGACCGCCCGCCCTTCTGGGGCGGCTTCCGCATCACGCCGGTCGAGATCGAGTTCTGGGCCGACGGCGCGTTCCGGCTGCATGACCGGTTCCGCTGGACGCGGACGGCGCCCGGAGCGCCCTGGCAGGTGGTTCGTCTGAACCCCTGATCGGTCCGCCCTGCCGCGTCCGGGCCGGTAGATTCACGATGCGTGAATTTTTCAACGTCTGAAAACATTGAGAATTTTCGGGTTGCCCCGCATGGCCTGCGCCTGCGATATTTTGGGCCGGGACAACTACGTGGCCGTTTGGCCAATTTTCGGGACAAGGCATTATGGCCGATAATGAGACACTCGGCGGGGTCGTTCGCGGCCGCGTGAAGTGGTTTGATGGCGGCAAGGGCTTCGGCTTCATCGTGGCGGATTCGGGGGGACCCGACATCCTGCTTCACGCCAACGTATTGCGCAATTTCGGCCAGGGATCCGTGGCCGAGAATTCCGGGATCAGCGTGCTGACGCACGAGACACCGCGCGGTCTGCAGGCGCTCGAAGTGCTCGAGATCACGCCTCCGGAACCCGGTGAGGCCGGGCCGGAAGCCCAGGTGAACATCCCCGACGTGCCCGAGGACGCGGTCTTCGTCGCCGCGCGCGTCAAATGGTTCGACAAGGCGAAAGGGTTTGGCTTCGCCAACGTTTTCGGGCATCCCGAGGACGTGTTCGTCCATGTCGAGGTGTTGCGCCGGTTCGGACTTGCGGATTTGCAGTCTGGCGAGGCGGTGGCCATGAAGGTCGTGGACGGTCCGAGAGGCAAACTCGCGGCCGAGGTGCGCAGTTGGGATTACGTGTGACAGGGGCAATTGCCCGGCTTTTCTCCTTCCGGTCCGGTCCGGCCGCGCTAGCCGGCGCCGCGATCGCCTTCGCCGCGCCCGCGGCGCAGGCCGCTTGCGAGATGGACCGGGTCGAGCTTCGCGGCGACTGGGGGACGGCACGTTTCCGGGTCGAGATCGCGGATACGCCCGAGACCCGCGCGCGCGGGCTCATGTTCGTCGAGGACATGGCCCGCAACGCCGGTATGCTCTTTGTCTTCCCCGACGAGCGTGTCCGCACCTTCTGGATGCGAAATACGCTCATCTCCCTCGACATCATCTATTTCGACGCAACCGGCACCTGGGTGAGCGCGGCCGAGAACGCCGTGCCGCTCGACGAGACGACGCTGCCCAGCGACGGCCCGGCGCAATACGTTCTGGAGATCAACGGGGGCCTGGTCGAGCGCTTCGGCATGGGTCCGGGGACCGAGATCCGCCATCCCGCGATCGCGCAAGACGCCGCGGCCTGGTCCTGCGACCCGGAGTGATTCACGGGCTTGCGTCCGCCATGCGCGGGACGCTATGAGCGAGCCACGGTCGGGGTGTGGCGCAGCCTGGTAGCGCACCTGTTTTGGGTACAGGGGGTCGGAGGTTCGAATCCTCTCGCCCCGACCATCCCCCTCTCAGCACCATATCTTGTGGTTCGACCTCCAACACGCGGGCTATCCGGTGTGTCGAGGGGTCCGAGTCGTGACCTGCCGGCAACATCGAAGGCAGCCGCATGGCATCGAGGGTGCCCTTGCGTCATCCGTCCCCGGTGGAGCCGTCGGGCTGGGGAGAACTTGGCTCGCAAGGCGATAAACCGCGCTATGGCTGAGCATTCTCTGCAAATCGTCCTCGACCGGCCATGGGGATGAATCGGGGGCCGTGCGGGGCGGAACGCCAGAGGCCGATCTTGGCAAGTGAAAAAATTCTCTCGAAGCTCTCAAAAATGCGTTGACGGTCTGCGTCCGCCTACGTCAGTTTGTGTGCGTCGGGTCAAGCGCCACAACATATAGCGCAGCCTGGCAGGGGCAGAGGATCAACCTCGCGAAAGACAATGGACTTGCTGACCCGTGCGCCTGGGGCGTGCGCCAGTCTTGCTCGTCCGTCTCCGACCCGGTGCGCCGCGCCGGGCGCGAGTATCCCGAGCCGCCCCGACGAGGCAAGAGGCCAGCCACAAGGCCTGCAGGCGACGACAAGAAGGGTGCCAGAATGAAGATCGAACGCAGATTCACACGGGCCGGGGCGGACGCTTACGCGGAGGTCGAATTCACGACGACCAGTTCCGAGATCCGCAATCCCAACGGCACGGTCGTCTTCCGGCTCGACGAGGTCGAGGTGCCGGCGGGCTGGAGCCAGGTGGCCTCCGATGTCATCGCACAGAAATACTTCCGCAAGGCGGGTGTCCCGGCGCGCCTCAAGCCCGTCAAGGAGAAGGGCGTGCCGGAATTCCTCTGGCGTCACGTGGCCGACGAAAAGGCGCTGGAGGAGTTGCCGGAGGACCAGCGATACGGCGGCGAAACAAGCGCCAGGCAGGTCTTCCGGCGCCTTGCGGGTGCCTGGGCCTACTGGGGCTGGAAGGGCGGCTACTTCACCGACGAGGAAGACGCGAGCGCCTATCTCGACGAAATGCAGCTGATGCTGGCGCGCCAGATGGCGGCGCCGAACAGCCCGCAGTGGTTCAACACCGGCCTGCACTGGGCCTACGGGATCGACGGGCCGAGCCAGGGCCACCACTACGTCGACTACAAGACCGGCAAGCTGACGAAATCGTCCAGCGCCTACGAGCACCCGCAGCCTCATGCCTGCTTCATCCAGTCCGTCGCCGACGACCTGGTGAACGAGGGCGGCATCATGGACCTCTGGGTCCGCGAGGCGCGGCTGTTCAAGTACGGGTCGGGCACCGGCACCAACTTCTCCTTCCTGCGCGGCGAGGGCGAGAAGCTTTCGGGCGGCGGCAAGTCTTCGGGCCTCATGGGCTTCCTCAAGATCGGCGACCGCGCGGCGGGTTCGATCAAGTCGGGCGGCACCACGCGGCGCGCGGCCAAGATGGTGATCGTCGATGCCGACCACCCGGATATCGAGGACTTCATCAACTGGAAGGTCGTGGAAGAGCAGAAGGTGGCCAGCCTCGTCGCCGGCTCCAAGGCGCATGAGCGCACGCTGAACGGTATCTTCGAGGCGATCCAGACCTGGGACGGCGCGCTGGACGACGCGGTGGACCCGGCGAAGAACGATGGCCTGAAGAAGGCGATCCGCGCCGCGAAATCCGCAAGCGTCCCCGAGACCTACATCAAGCGCGTTCTGGACTACGCGCGGCAGGGCTACACCGCCATCGAGTTTCCGACCTACGACACCGACTGGGACAGCGAGGCCTATTCCAGCGTCTCGGGCCAGAACTCGAACAACTCGATCCGCGTGACCGACGCCTTCCTGAAGGCGGTCGAGAACGACGAGGACTGGGACCTCATCAACCGCGTCGGCGGCAAGGTCGCGAAGACCGTGAAGGCTCGTGATCTCTGGGAGAAGGTCGGCCACGCCGCATGGGCCTGCGCCGATCCGGGCATCCAGTTCCACGACACCGTGAACGCGTGGCACACCTGCCCCGAGGACGGCGCGATCCGCGGCTCGAACCCGTGCTCGGAGTACATGTTCCTCGACGACACGGCCTGCAACCTCGCCTCGATGAACCTGCTGACCTTCTACTCGGCCGGCAAGTTCGACGCGGAAAGCTACATGCACGCCACGCGGCTGTGGACGCTGACGCTGGAAATCTCGGTGATGATGGCGCAGTTCCCCTCCAAGGAGATCGCGCAGCTTTCCTACGACTTCCGGACGCTCGGCCTCGGCTATGCCAACATCGGTGGTCTCCTCATGAACATGGGGCTGGGCTACGACAGCGCCGAGGGCCGGGCCCTCTGCGGTGCCCTGACCGCGATCATGACAGGCGTGGCCTACGCCACCTCGGCCGAGATCGCCTCGGAACTGGGTCCCTTCTCGGGCTTCCAGCGCAACCGCGAGCACATGCTGCGCGTCATGCGCAACCACCGCGCCGCCGCTTACGGCAAGACCGACGGCTACGAGGCGGTGAACGTGAACCCCGTGGCTCTCGACCACGCCAACTGCCCCGATCAGCGGCTGGTCGAGCTGGCCAAGCAGGCCTGGGACGAGGCGCTGACGCTGGGCGAGGAGCATGGCTATCGCAACGCGCAGGCCACCGTGATCGCGCCCACCGGCACGATCGGTCTCGTCATGGACTGCGACACCACCGGGATCGAGCCCGACTTCGCGCTGGTGAAGTTCAAGAAGCTGGCCGGCGGCGGCTACTTCAAGATCATCAACCAGTCGGTTCCGGGCGCGCTCGAGACGCTGGGCTATTCCTCCAGCCAGATCGAGGAGATCATCGCCTACGCCGTGGGTCACGGCACGCTGGGACAGGCGCCGGGGATCAACCACACCGCGCTGATCGGCCATGGCTTCGGTCCGGCGGAGATCAAGAAGGTCGAGGCGGCGCTGCCGTCCGCCTTCGACATCCGCTTCGTCTTCAACCAGTGGACGCTGGGCGAGGAGTTCTGCACCAAGACGCTGGGCATCCCGGCGGAAAAGCTGAACGACCCGACCTTCGACATGCTTCGTCACCTCGGCTTCTCCAAGGCCGAGATCGAGGCGGCCAACGACCATGTCTGCGGGACGATGACGCTCGAGGGCGCGCCCTTCCTCAAGGAAGAGCACTACCACGTCTTCGACTGCGCCAACCCCTGCGGCAAGAAGGGCAAGCGCTTCCTCTCGGTGGACAGCCACATCTACATGATGGCCGCGGCCCAGAGCTTCATCTCCGGGGCGATCTCCAAGACGATCAACATGCCGAACTCGGCCACGATCGAGGATTGCCAGAAGGCTTACGAGCTGTCGTGGTCGCTGGGGGTGAAGGCCAACGCGCTCTACCGTGACGGCTCCAAGCTCAGCCAGCCGCTCGCCGCCGCACTCGTCGAGGACGACGAGGAGGCCGCCGAAACGCTGGAAACCGGCACGCCGCAGGAGAAGGCCGCCGTTCTCGCCGAGAAGATCGTCGAGAAGGTCATCATCAAGGAGATCGTGCGCGCCCATCGCCAGAAGTTGCCCGAGCGCCGCAAGGGCTACACGCAGAAGGCCATCGTGGGCGGCCACAAGGTCTACCTGCGCACCGGCGAGTACCAGGACGGTTCGCTCGGCGAGATCTTCATCGACATGCACAAGGAAGGCGCCGGCTTCCGGGCGATGATGAACAACTTCGCCATCGCGGTCTCGGTCGGCCTTCAGTACGGCGTGCCGCTGGAGGAGTTCGTCGACGCCTTCACCTTCACCAAGTTCGAACCGAGCGGCATGGTGCAGGGCAACGACTCGATCAAGAACGCGACGTCGATCCTCGACTACATCTTCCGCGAACTGGCGGTGTCCTACCTCGACCGCACGGACCTGGCCCACGTGGCCCCGGCGGGCGCCAGCTTCGACGATGTCGGGCGCGGCGTGGAGGAGGGCGTGTCGAACGTCCAGCCCGTCACAGAGACGGCGGCCACCAAGTCGCTGGAAGTGCTGAAGCAGATCAGCTCGACCGGCTACCTCCGAAAGCGTCTGCCGCAGGACTTCGTCGTCCTCCAGGGCGGCGCGTCGGACACGGTGGCGACGCTGGAAACGCTCGTGCCCGAGGTGAAGGGCACCATCGCGGCGGTCGCCTCGACCACGGCGGTGGCCACCGGATCGGTGTCGATCGACGCGGCCACCAAGGCGCGGATGCAGGGCTACGAGGGCGAGGCCTGCGGCGAGTGCGGGAACTACACGCTGGTGCGCAACGGCACCTGCATGAAGTGCAACACCTGCGGTGCGACGAGCGGGTGCAGCTGAACGAAATCGGGCGCGCGGTGCTTACCCCCCGCGCGTCTGACATCCGGGGCGGGTGCGCTCGCCCCTGACGCGGATCAGGCCGCAGGCAGAACACTTCGGGCAGTCAATATCAGAGCCTGATCAGCGAAACTGGGGGCGCCAATGGCGCCCCCTTCTTCTTTGACTCACTCCGCCGCCGCGACCCGCCGCACCTGCCGGTGCCGCGCGAGGTGCAGGGGCGTGCGCGACTTCGGCACGGCGGTGATGAAGTTCAGCCGCGCCACGTGGTAGCTCGTGTCAAAGCCGAAGAAGTTGAGCCGCATGCGCCGCAATTCCTCGGCCCGGTAGTCCGACAGCGGCCGCGCCGCCTGGTCCGCCGCCCGCCGCGCGTGCTTGGCGCCGATCATCGCATCCAGCTCCGGGCCCGCCGCGAGCGCCGCCGCGCGCTCGATCATCGCCGCCTCGAAATCGCCCGGACTGCCGCCGATGACCCGGTCGACGAGGCCGGTCTTCGCCGCCTGCCGCGCGAGAAGGGGCATCCGGGTGTCCATCAGTGCGGCCGCGCCCTCGGGGCCGAGACGCCGGGGCAGGGTGTAGGTCCAGTATTCCGAGCCGTAGAGGTTGCCCATGTTCTTGTAGTGCGGGTTCAGGACGACGCCCCGCCGCGCCGCGACCTCGTCGGCGGCCAGCGCCATGAAGACACCTCCCGCGCCCGCATTGCCCGCCATCGCGGCCATGGTCCAGCCGCTGGTCTCCAGCAGCGCGAGGCAGACGTCGTCGATCGCCTCGATCGCCGCGAGGCTTTCCTCGCCGGGGCTGTGGGCCGCCTCGATCGTGGCGAGGTCGATCCCATTGCACCAGAACTCAGGCCCCCCGGTCAACAGGATCACCCGCGCGTCGCCCGCCTCCCGGATCGCCTCCGCCAGCTTTCGGGAGCGGGTCACGCTCATCGCGCCGTTGAGGAAGGGGAAGCGGATCACCGCGACCGGGCCGAGGCGCTCGGTCCTCACCCCGTTGGGCGCGTCGGGTCCGGCGATTTCCGGTGGCGCGTCGAGGCCAAGGACTTCCAGCGCGCGGGTTGCCGGCAGCTTCAGCCGCCGACCGTCGAGGCGGATCGTCAGGTGACCGATCCAGATCGCGCCGTCCACGGTGCGCCGCAGGATCGCCTCGTTCGCCTGTCCCGCGATGTCGCCGGGGGTCAGGCGCGCCAGCGGCGTCGCCCCCGCCTCATGCGCATCGTGAAGCCAGACCTCGTGCCCGCAGATCTCGTCCCGCACACCCGGCTGCCCGTCGGCGGCGCGGATGCGGGCAAGGATCTCGGCCCCGGTCATCCTGGCCCAGTCGATGCGGCGCATCGCTTGCGTCATCGGGGGTTTCGCGTCCTCGCGCCCGGTGTTCGCGGGCTGAAGCGGCCAGAGCCCTTCCTCGATCCGGGCGAGCGCCATGCGCACCGCGGTCACGGCGGCCTCGGTCACCTCGCGGCGGTAGAGGCTCGACTTCGTGGCGGCCCGCATCGCGAAAGGGTGTTGCGCCCAGACCGGCCCTGCGTCCATCTCGTCCCGCGCCTCCAGAACCGTGACGCCCCAGATGCCGCGCCCCTCCTGCACCGCGTGGTCGAGGGCGGAGGGACCCTTGTCGCCCGAGGGGCCCGGATGGACGATCAGCGTGCGCGTCGCCTGCCAGACATCCGCCGGCACCGCGCGCTTCAGGAACGGGGCGAGGATCAGGTCGGGGGCGAACATCGCCACGGCCTTGCGGGTCGTCGCGTCGTTGATGTCGTATTCGAGGCTGAGGTCGTGGCCGTCGGCCTCCAGTTCCAGCCAGAGCCGCTGCGTCAGCGAGTTGAAGGCGTGGGACAGCAGGAGAATACGCATCAGCAGATCCTCGGAAGCTGTTCACCCGCGATCCAGTCGACCATGCGGCGTCCGCCGAAGGCCGTCTCCATCTCGACGAAGCAGTCGGGGTCTTCGGTGACGGTGCCGAGCATCGTGGCCTCGAGCCCCAGCGGATGGGCGCGCATCGCGGCGAGTGCGGCGTCGGCCTCCTCCTGCGGCACGAAGGCCACGAGCTTGCCCTCGTTGGCGACATAGAGCGGGTCGAGCCCGAGGATCTCGCAGGCCCCGGCGACCCCGGGCCTTACGGGCAGGTCGTCCTCGCGGATCGTGATGCCGACGCGGCTCACCCGCGCGATCTCGTTCAGGACGGCGGCGAGGCCCCCGCGCGTCGGATCGCGCATGGCGCGCGTGTTCGGGGCGGCGTCGAGGATCGCACCCGTCAGCCCGTTCAGCGCCGCGCAATCCGACAGGATGTCGGTCTCGAAGTCGAAACCGGCCCGGCTCGCCATGATCGCCACGCCATGGTCGCCCATCGTGCCCGAGACCAGCACCGCGTCGCCGGGCCGGACGTTCCGGGCGGAGAGGGACACGCCCTCGCGCACCATTCCGAAGCCCGTGGTGGAGATGAAGACGCCGTCGCCCTTGCCGCGCTCCACGACCTTGGTGTCGCCGGTGACGATCCGTACACCCGCCGCCCGCGCCGCCTCGGCCATGGAACAGGTGATGCGGTGGAGATCGGCAAGCGCCAGCCCCTCCTCGAGGATGAAGGAGGCCGAGAGCGCGAAGGGCGCGGCCCCGCCCATCGCCACGTCGTTCACGGTCCCGTTGACCGCGAGCGCCCCGATATCGCCGCCGGGAAAGAAGAGCGGCGAGACCACGAAGCCGTCCGTGGACACCGCAAGCCGGCCGGCGGGGACCGCGAGGATCGCCTGATCCTCCTCGCCCGTCAGCGCGTCGTTCGCGAACTCGGTCACGAACATCCCCTCGATCAGGTCCGCCATGTCGCGCCCGCCCGCGCCGTGGCCCATCTCGACCACGCCCGTCCATGTGCGATGCTGCTTCATTCGGCGGCCTCCATCCGGGCCACGCGGCGGCGGCCGTACTTGTAATAGGCGGCGCAGGCGCCCTCATCGCTGACCATGCAGGACCCCAGCGGCGTCTGCGGCGTGCACTGCTTGCCGAAGAGCTTGCAGTCGGTCGGCACCGCGGCGCCGCGCAGGATCTTCGGACAGTCGCAGGCCTTGTTCTCCAGCGCCTGGCCCTGCCGCATGGCGAAGCGCCTCTCGGCATCCCAGGCGGCGAAGCGGTCACGGATGCGGAAGGCGGAGTAGGGCACGTCGCCCAGCCCCCGCCATTCGAAGCTGCGCCCGATCTCGAAGACCTCGGCCACCATCGCCTTCGCCGTCTCGTTGCCGTGGCGGGTGACGGCGCGGATATACTGGTTCTCGACCTCGGCGCGGCCCTCGTTGATCTGGCGCACCAGCATCAGGATCGACTGCATGACGTCGAGCGGCTCGAAACCCGCGATGACCACGGGTTTCTCGAATTCCTCGGCGAAGAACTCGTAAGGCTGCGCGCCGATCACGACCGAGACATGGGCGGGCCCGAGGAAGCCGTCGATCTCGACGGTTTCCATCGCGCGCAGTTCCGGTGCCTCGAGGATGTTCGTGATCGCCGCGGGGGTCAGTACGTGGTTGCAGAAGACGGAGAAATTCTCCAGCCTCTCGGCCTCGGCGATCTTCAGGGCGACGGCGGTGGGCGGGGTTGTCGTCTCGAAGCCGATGGCGAAGAAAACCACTTCTTTCCCGGGATTTGTGCGCGCAAGCTGAAGTGCGTCCATTGTCGAGGCGACCATGCGGATATCGGCGCCTTCCGCGCGCGCCTTCAGAAGCGACTGTTTCTTCGAGCCCGGCACCCGCAGCATGTCGCCATAGGTGCAGAGCGTGACGCCTTCCTCTTTCGCCAGCCGGATCGCCATGTCGAGGCGGCTGACGGGCAGGACGCAGACGGGGCAGCCCGGCCCGTGGATCATGCGCACCTGCGGCGGCAGCAGGTCGGTCACGCCGTAGCGGAAGATCGCGTGGGTATGCCCGCCGCAGAACTCCATGAGCCGGTAGTTCCGATCCGGCCGCACCTCCGCCGCGATCTCGGCGGCCAGCGCTCGGGCGATCCTGGCGTCGCGGAAATCGTCCAAGTATTTCATGACGTTGCTCCGATTTCCTCAAGCAGCCTCAGGGTCTCCGCAGCCTCTGCCGGATCGACACGGCCGAGCGCGTAGCCCACATGAACGAGAAGGAAGTCGCCCACGGCGACCTCGCCGACGAGTGCGGTCGACACCGTCTTGCGGGCGCCCGACAGGTCGACACGGGCCATCGCGTCGGGCAGGACCTCGACCACTTCGGCGGGGATGGCATGGCACATCGTCTCAACCCTCTTCCACGGTTTCTATGACCCCGGGGCACAGCCCGTAGCGGTCGACTTTCGCGCGCAGCCCCACGCGGCTCAGCCCCAGTTCCTGCGCCGCGCGGCTCTTGTTCCACTTCAGCCGGGTCAGAACCTCGCGCAGGATGCGTTTCTCGATGGCTTCCACCCGGTCCTTGAGCGGCCCAGTCCCCTCCAGAACCGCGTCTTCGCCGGGATCTGCGGCGCCGGGCCGCGCCTGCAGGATGTGGCGCGACACGAGATCGGGGCCGAGGACGGGGTCCTGGGCGTAGATCAGCATGCGCGTGACCTCGTTCCTCAACTCGGGCAGGTTTCCCGGCCAGTCGTAGGCTGCGAGAAACTCCATCGCCTCGGCGTTCAGGCCCCGGACGCTCTTGCCATGCCGGGCGGCGACCTCGAACAGCATGTGCTGGGCGAGCAGGGCCACGTCCTCGCGGCGGGCGTCGAGGGAGGGCACGTCCAGCGTGCCGACAGCGACCTGGTGGTACAGCTCGGCGCGGAACCGCCCCTCGGCCACCGCGCGGCGCAGATCGCGCCCGGTCCCGCAGATCAGCCGGATGTCCATGCGGCCTGGTTCGGTGGCGCCGACGGGCGTGCAGCTGGATGTGGCGAGCATCCGCGACAGCCACAGTTGCAGGGACGGCGACAGATGTTCGATCCCGCCGAGGTAGAGCGTCCCGCGCGACGCCCTCGGGATCAGCCCGATGCGGGAGGAGCCGTTGTTGCGCAGCCCGCACAGCTCGATGCGGACGGCCTCCTCCGGCAGGCCGGTAACGTCGAGCGCAAGAAACGGCCGGTCCGCCCGGAGCGAGGCGCCATGGATCGCGCGGGCCAGCGCGGTCTTGCCGGTGCCCGGTGCGCCGGTCAGCAGGAGCGGCACGTCGAAGCTGGCGAGGTGCCTCGCCTGCGCGACCGTCGCGGCCATGGGCGAGGTCGCGGCCCTCAGGATCGCCTCGAAGCCCAGCCCCTCGTCGTGATGCGGCGCCTCGGGCGGTGCGGCGGGGCCGGCCTTGCGCGACATGAAGCGCATCTCGAAGGACATGCGGTCGTTCTCGCGGCGCACGCGGAACAGCTGCACCGCGTTCCTGAGCATCCGGCGCATGCCCTCGGGCGGCAGATCGCCCCGGCAGATCTGGTAGAGATCGTCGGGCAGGTCGCGCGCATCTTCCTCGGCCAGCGCGATGCGAACCGTCTCGGGCCAGTGCGCGGCCATCTGGTCGAGGAGCGGCACGCCCTCGGGCGTGTCATTGCCGCAGGCGACCATGGCCACTTCGATGAAGTTCTCCTGGCACTCCTTCAGCGCCTCGGCCCCCGTGCCGACACTCAGGCACTCGGCCTCGCGCGAAAGTTGGCCGCGCAGCCGCTCGCGCCGCGTCCCGTCGGGATCGACGAGGAGGACGGTCGCGCGCTGGTCGTGGCCCGCGTCTTTCATGCGCGTGGGTCCTTCATTCGGCCGCCGCCTTTCCGGTCTTGGCCGCGAGATGGGTCCGAAGCCAGTCCAGCCATCCCTCCATCCCCTCGCCGGTCCGTGCCGAAACGCGCAGGATGTCGATCGTCGGGTTCACGCGGCGCAGGTTCTCCTCGTAGAGGTCGAGGTCCACGTCGCAATGGGGCGCGAGATCGACCTTGTTCAGGATCGCGAGCCGCGCGGCGGTGAACATGTCGGGATACTTGAGCGGCTTGTCCTCGCCCTCCGTCACCGACAGGATCGCGACCTTCGCATCCTCACCGAGGTCGAAGGCGGCGGGGCAGACGAGATTGCCGACGTTCTCAATGAAAAGAAGGCTTTGCGAGGCGAGGCTCAGGTGCTCGACCGCGTGGCCCACCATGTGCCCGTCGAGGTGACAGCCCTTGCCGGTGTTGACCTGAACCGCGGGCGCGCCGGTCGCGCGGATGCGGTCGGCATCGTTGGCGGTCTGCTGGTCGCCCTCGATGACCGCGACGGCCATGTCCCCCAGCGCCTCGATGGTCCTGACCAGAAGCGTCGTCTTCCCCGATCCGGGCGAGGAGACGAGGTTCAGCGCCAGAACCTGCCGGCCTCGGAAGAATGCCCTGTTCTCAGCGGCGTAGCGGTCGTTCTTCGACAGGATGTCGGTCTCGATCTCGATCAGCCGGGCCTGGCTCATCCCCGCGACATGGACGCCGGCGGCCCCGGTTCCGAAATGCAGGTCGTTGTGATCGTGGTGATGGTGGTGCCCATGGTCGTGGTCGTGTCCATGCCCGTGGGAATGCCCGTGGGAATGTTCGTGGTCGTGGGAATGCCCATGGTCGTGGGAGTGTCCGTGCCCCTCCACCTTGCCGTCGCCGCAGCCGCACACCGTACACATCAGACCGCCTCCAAATCCTTGATCCGCATTTCATCTCCGCCGTTGGGCACCAGCCGCCCTCCGCCGCATTCCGGGCAGGGGTCGAGGCGCCCGGCGATCTCCACCTCGCGTCCGCAGTCGAAGCACATCGCGCGCCCGGGCAGGTCGATCATCACGAGGTCGGAGCCCTCGGCCGCGCTGCCGCGCATCACGACCTCCCAGGCGAAGGCCAGCGCCGGTTTCTCGACGCCCGCGAAGCGCCCGATCTCGATCCGAACGCGCGTGATCCGCGAGACCGAATGCGCGCGCGCCTGCGCCTCGAGGATGTCGCGGATACCTTCGCAGAGGGACATCTCATGCATCCTGTGCGGCCCCCACGTCGAGCGGGCGGCAGGGGTCGATCAGCGCCACGAGAAAGGGAAGCAGATGCCCGCGTTCGGCCGGGAGGCTCGTCAGCACGCCCGCCATGACGCCGCCGCGCGCCAGGATGTGATCGGTGGGCGTGGTGCGGTGAAGCCGGGCGACGCGGCCGTTCTCCATCTCGACCCTCAGCGCGTAGACCCCGCGCGTCGCCGGCACGATGGCCGAGCCCGTGGGCGCGGGCAGGGGGCGCGGGCGCTCGCCCGACAGTAGCGCGGCAAGGTCGATCACCCGTCCCATGGCGCGCCAGAGCGGACCCCGGCCATGTATCGCCTCGACGTAGTCCATCGCCGGATGCGCGGCCCGGCGTCCGGCGGGGGAATTTTCGACCGCTCCGGGGGCGAAGGCGCTTTCGGCATCGACAAGGGGCAGGCCGGGGGTCACCGCCTCCCCGGGGCGAAAGAGCGTCGCGACGAGTTGCAGGAGCGGCGCGATGCCGTCGTCGGAGCCGAGGAAACCCGCGGTCTCGAAATCGGTCCGCGGCGGGCGCCCGGCCGGACCGAAAAGCGCGCGGAGCGCCGCCGCCTCGTCGGCGAGCCAGCCGCGGTCGAACATGGGCGGAAGGCCGAGGGCGCGGGGCCAGGCGAGGAAGATCTGCATCAGGTGGTCGCGCCGGATTTCCGCGGCGAGGGCCTCGGTATCGGGTTTGCGCCCCGTGGCGATGTCGAAGGCCGCGATCTGCGCGGCGCGGCAGAGGTTGAAGACGAGGCCCAGGAGGTCGCGCGCCTCCTCGGGCCTGCGCCCCGCCACCAGCCGGTCGGCGGGTGGCGCCTCGGGCGCCGCGACGCGCCATATGCCGCCGCTGTCGAGCATCAGCCGGCTGCGCCTCCTGCAAGGCCACCGGTCAGCACCGCGCGGCGCGAGGGTTCGGGGTCGGGCTCGGGGAGCGTCGCCGCGGCGGCTTCCGCCTCGCGGCTCGCGCGGATATCCGCGCGGCGGTCGGTTTCGGCGCGGTTTCCCTCGTCGAAGAGGGCGGCCATGACGGCGCGGGCCACGTCGACGGCGGCCTCCTGCGTGCGGAACTCGCCCATCATGGAGAAGAGCGAGCAGGCCTTGTAGCCGCCGATCATCTCCCTCGTGTTGTGGGTGAATTCGTAGGCGCCCGAGGGGAAGTCGATCACCTCCTTCGCGCCGGGCTTCAGGCCGGACCAGTCCTCGGTCTCGGCGGGCAGCAGCACGAGGTTCATGAACCACGGGCTGACCAGCACGCCCAGAAGGTGTTCGCCGTGCCGCCGGAAGCCGACGGCACGAACCTCGAGCGCGCGGTTGACCATCGGGACATCCCGCATCTTGGCATGCCAGATCTCGATGAACTCGGCCTCGAGCGCGCGGGTCTTCGCCCTGATCGCGGCTTCCTCCAGCAACGCGGGCGCGCCGGGATCGGACTGCACCAGGAACTGCGTCCTCTCGGCGCCGCAGGTCGGGCAGGTCCAGTCCTCCGGCAGCGCGGTGAAGGGTGTCCCGGGGTCGATCTGCCGGAAGTCGCAGCCCTTCGCGGGGTCGTAGACCGTCCAGCAGATCTTGCATTCCAGCACCGCCTGCGGGCTGAGGCCCGTGTCGGAGTGGTGATAGCCGCCCTCGAAGACGCTCATCGAACCGCCTCCAGAACCTTCACGAGGCGCTTGCCGCTGTCGGACAGATCCTCGGGCGCCGCCAGCACGACCTCGGGCATCTCCGTGACCTCGAGCGTGTCGAGGATGAGCGTGTCCATGGAGTTGAAGAACTGCACCCGCCAGACATGCGGGACCGCCGTCGCCGTCACGCGGCAGTTGCCGTAGCCGCGGCTGAGGATCGTGGCCGCGCCTTCGCCGAGTGCGGCGTCCAGCCATCTGAGGTCGTCCTCGGTATGGGGCAGGAGGGTGAAGTTCACGACATGCGGCGGGTCGCCCGCGCGATGGGTCGCGGACCTGTCGGCCAGCTCCGCGAAGATCGGCGGGGCGTTGATGACGGCGGGTGTGCGCGGGGCCTCGGCGCCGCGCGCCGGCCTGAGAGCGGTGAAGGCGCGGGCCCGGACCGCGTCGGGGATCGCGGCGACCTCTACCATGTCCTCGCCGCTCCCGCCGCGCGCGCCGGTCAGCACCCAGACACCGGCAAAGCGCGTCTCCTGCGCCGCCACCGCGGGAATGCCCCGCACGCGGGCGGAGACCTCGCCTTCGCCGAGCGTGTCGGCCACGAGCGCGCGGTTCTCGGCGTCGAGCGCGCCGAGGCCGAAGCGGCGCGAACCGCCCTCGACGGCCACGATGCGGCAGGCCTCGGCGACCTCGTCCAGCAGCGCCAGCGCCGGCCCGACGCTGGCTGCATCTTCGATCTCGGGCGTGTGCGGGGTGAAGACGGCCATGTCCTTGGGCATGGCCATGTAACTCAGTTCGGTTCCTTCGCTGCCCGACAGCTGGGAGCCGGGGCCGAACCCCGTGGGCGGCAGGCGGAAATCGCTTGGCATCGGTCGGTCCTCCGGGTCAGGCGTCGAGGGGTTCGGTGCGGGCGGCGAGGATCTGGGCGATCCGCGCCATGTAGTCGGCCCAGTCGCGGACCCTGGGCAGGGCGCCGATCTGGATGCCCGCACGGTAGAAGATGAGAGACGGGGTCTTGTAGACGGCCGCCATTTCGCGCGTGGCGGCCTCGATCGCGTCATCGACCACGGCGCAGTCGAAGGCGTTCTGGAAGGCCTGCATCAGCTCGGGCAGGATCACGGCGACGTCGGTGGTCTCGAGGTTTCGGACCGGGTCGCCGGGGATGAAAAGGACATGCACCCCGGGCGCGCCGATATAGGCGTCGCGCGCCTCCTCCGTCATGAGGCGCGGAAAGCCGAACTCGGTCGTCAGGCGGTCGATGAGGGGATGGCTGGCCATGAACGTCTCCCTGTCGTCATGCTGTCGTCTTGCCGGCGGCCTTTGCGGCCTGCAGGTGCGGCGGCAGCCGAGGGCCGCGCGCCTCTATGTCGTCGAAGGCGTCCCCGATCTCGCCGCCCGCCATGACCGATTGCAGCGCGCCAACCGCGGCGCGGATCTTGCGGGCTTCGTCGGGGTCCAGCACCTCGCGCGCGGTGCCGAGGAAGTTGAGGACCCAGGTTCCCGGGGCGACCGGACCCGTCAGCGACAGGTCGACGCCCACCACGTCCTCGCCGTCGCGGGCCAATCCGCTCAGGCCCTTCACCTCGACGATCTCCACGGGGATGCCGATGCACATGGCGCTCAGCCTTCCGTGCGCGGCAGGAAACGTTCGTCGCCATGCCGGTAGGCGACCTCGGCGCTGGGGCGCCCGGTCTCGTAGGCGTCGCGGCGGATCGCGGGATCGGCGAGGTCGGGGGTCGCGTCCGTACGACCGGGCCGGGCATCGATGCCCCATTCGGCCAGCTTCTCGACCGCGCG
>NZ_JAOPHT010000012.1 GCF_025515305.1 Roseicyclus sediminis | reverse complement strand
CGGTTCCAGGTTTCCGAGAAGAACCCGCGGGCATCACCGAAACGGGCGGGCGTCAGGACAAGAAGGCCGGGTATCCCGGTCTGTTCTACATGCATTTGCAAGGGCTCTGGATCGTGACGTCGGACCGGCTGCTGCGACCCGGTCGGACCATGCCACGGGGGTAGGTATACGACAAGGCAGAGGCAGGGCGGCCCATGGGCATGGCCGGGGCATCAATGGGGCAATGGCAGGGGCCGCACCGGTGCCGGCCGCGCCCTGCGCGAATTCCCCGCCAGAGGTGCCGTCACGTCAGGCCGCGATCCAGTCGAAGAACCCCTCGCCCGCGCGTGCGCGCAGGCCTTTCGCCATCTCCGCGCCGAGTTTCGCGCCATCCTCGACCGGCGCGCTGCGGTCGTCGTTCAGCACTTCCGACCCGTCGGGGCGCAGGATCTCGCCACGGAGCCTGAGCGTCCCGCCATCGAGTTCCGCCAGCCCCGCGATCGGCGTCTCGCAGGACCCGTCGAGACCCGCGAGAAACGCGCGTTCGGCGGCCAGCCGCTGTCCGGTCGGGCCATGGTGGATCGCCTCCAGCATCGCGGCGGCGCGGGAGTCGTCGGTGCGCCGTTCGATCCCGATGGCGCCCTGCGCCACGGCCGGCAGAACATCCTCGGGCGCGATGGCCGATTTCACGACGTCGGTCATGCCCAGGCGCCGCAGCCCCGCCATGGCGAGGAAGGTCGCGTCCGCCACCCCGTCCCCGAGCTTTTTCATCCGCGTCTGCACGTTGCCGCGGAACTCCACCACCTCGAGATCGGGCCGCCGCGCCTTGAGCTGCGCCCGGCGACGGAGCGACGATGTGCCGACGCGCGCGCCTTCGGGCAGGGCCGCGAGACTGTCATGCCCGAGTGACACGAAGGCGTCGCGCACGTCCTCCCGCGGGAGGTAGCAGTCGAGCATGAGGCCCGGCGGCTGGAACGTCGGCATGTCCTTCATCGAGTGCACGGCGATGTCGATACGCCCCGACAGCATGTCCTCCTCGATCTCCTTGGTGAAGAGACCCTTTCCGCCCAGCGTCTTGAGCGCGACATCGGCGTCGATCAGGCTGCGGTCGTCGCCCGTGGTCTTGATCACCACGATCTCGAAAGCCGCCTCGGGCAGGTCGAAGGCCGCCATCAGGCGCGCGCGCGTCTCGTGCGCCTGCGCGAGGGCGAGCGGCGAGCCGCGGGTTCCGATGCGAAGCGGTTTGGCGGGGGTGGGCAGGTCGGTCGTCATGGGCTTCCTTCTATACCTGTCAACTTTACTTGACAATCGCCTTCGGGTTGACAGACTCGCGGGCACGGACAATTCCTGTCCGGCAAACGACCGAAGGACAATTCCCATGTTTGACGCGCCCCCGACCGGCCAGAAGAAACTACTGCGTTCGCTCGCCGGCGAGGCGATGGAGGTGCCGCCCGTCTGGCTCATGCGGCAGGCCGGGCGCTACCTTCCGGAATACCGCGCGACGCGGGCCGAGGCCGGGGATTTCCTGTCGCTTTGCTACAATTCCGAGCTTGCCGCCGAGGTCACGCTGCAACCGATCAGGCGCTACGGCTTCGACGCGGCGATCCTGTTTGCCGACATCCTCCTGATCCCCGACGCGCTCGGGGCGGACCTGTGGTTCGTCACCGGCGAGGGGCCGCGGCTGTCCACGATCACCGGGCCCGAGGGGCTGGCGAACCTGAAGGGCAAGGACGACATCCACGACCACCTCGCACCGGTCTACGAGACGGTACGCATCCTGTCGCGCGAATTGCCGCAGGAAACCACGCTGATCGGCTTCGCCGGCGCGCCCTGGACGGTGGCGACATACATGATCGCAGGGCGCGGCACGCCGGACCAGGGGCCTGCGCACAAGCTTCGCATGGAAGACCCCGCGACGTTCGGCGCGCTGATCGACCTGCTGACCGAGGCCACGATCGAGTATCTCGACATGCAGGTGCAGGCCGGGGCCGAAGTCGTGAAGATCTTCGACAGCTGGGCCGGCTCGCTGAAGGGCGACGCCTTCCGCACCTTCGCACTGGAACCCGCGAAACGGATCACGGCCGAACTCAAGCGCCGGCACCCGGGTCTGCCGGTCATCGCCTTCCCGCGCGAAGCCGGCGAGGCCTATGTCGGGTTCGCGAAGGCGGTCGGCGCGGACGGGCTCGCCATCGACACCAAGGTGGACCCCGTGTGGGCCGCCGAAAACCTGCAGCCCGACAGCTGCGTGCAAGGCAACCTCGACCCCAGGCACATGGTCACCGGCGGGCAGGCCCTCGTCGACGAGACGCGCCGCATTGTCGACGCGCTGAAGCACGGGCCGCACATCTTCAACCTCGGCCACGGCATCACGCCCGAGGCGGACCCCGACAACGTGCACCTGCTGCTGGAGACGATCCGGGGCTGACCCGACGAGAGTGCGGGTGACCGGCGTCGCAATGCGTATTTTCGGAAAGATGAAGGGCCGGGTGCGGCGATGCGGATACGTCGCCCCTGTTGATGCTCCTGCCTTCATCTTTCCAAAAAATACGCATGGCACGGCATCGCGCCATGGCGTGACGTCATTTCTCCGGGAACCGCGGTGACGAGGCCGGACTTCGCCGTGGTGGGACGGGGCCTCATGGGCACCGCCTGCGCCCGGCACCTGGCCGAAGCGGGTCATTCCGTCGTCCTGATCGGGCCGGAGGAACCGGCCGACCCCGCCCTTTTCGAGGGTCCGTTCGCCAGCCATCACGACGCGGGCCGAATCACGCGCATCCTCGCCCACGACGCGGACTGGGCGCGGCTCTCGGCGCGGTCCATCGCGCGCTACGGCGATATCGAGGCGCGATCGGGGATCGGCTTCTATCACCCGGTCGGCGGCATGATGGCCGCACCCTCCGCAGGTCCGGGCGCGGCGTTCGGCGACGCCTTTCTCGGCGTGGCGGGGACGGAAGGCATCGCCCATGACCGGCTCGAGGGAGCAGCGCTTGCGGCGCGGTTCCCGATGTTCCGTTTCGCACCGGGCACCCGTGCGGCGTGGGACCCCGCGGGCGGATGGATTGATCCTCGCGCCATGCGGAGGGCCGAGGAGACGCTGGCCATCGCCGCCGGAGCACGGGTCCTCCCCGATGTCGCGGTCGCGCGCCGGGACGGTCGGATCACCCTTGGATCGGGCGAAGCGGTCGATGCGGGCGAGGTTGTCGTCGCCACCGGCGCCTATGCGGGGATGGACGCGCTCCTGCCGTTCCGCCCGGCGATGGAGGTCTATGCCCGCACCATCGCGTTCGTTGAGCTGGCGCAGCGGGAGGCCGCTGCGTTGGCCGGCATGCCCACCCTGATCTTCGTGCCCGAGGAGCAGGCGCACGACCTCTACCTTCTGCCGCCGATCCGTTACCCGGACGGAAGGTGGCTGGTAAAGATCGGCGGCGAGGATGACAGCCCGCGTCTCCGCACCAAGCCGGACATGACACGCTGGTTCCGGGGCAGCGGAAGTGCCGGGGCCGGACGGGAGCTTCTGGCCGCGCTGGGGAGGGTCATGCCGGGTCTGCCGATGGAGCGCAGTTTCACCGGGGCCTGCGCGGTCGCGTTCACCACGACCGGCAAGCCCTACGTCGCGCGGATCGCGCCGGGGCTCACCCTGCTTGCCGGGGGGAACGGCGCGGGTGCGAAATGCGCGGACGAACTCGGACGGCTCGGCGCGCTTGTCGCCACAGGCGGCGACCTCGCGGACGAGGGGTATGGCTGCGATTTCCGGGCCGTCGAGGACGCCGCCCCCTGACGGCACCGGCGCGCCTGAGCCCCTGCGGCTTGTCTGGCGGGGCCGCATGTCGTAGCACCTGCGCAACGCATGCGGCCATCGCCGGAGACGCCTTGCACCTCCCCCTGTCCATTTCCCGCCTGACCGGACGGCGCCCGCAGCCGGGGCGCGCGCACCGATGAGCGCGCGGCAATCGCTCGATACTCCCCGCGAGGGCGCAGGCTCGGCTTCGGCGCAGGGCGACCTCTTGCGCCGCGTCTGGCGCGAGCATGTGCGCATGCATGTTCCGGTGCTCCTGATCGCAGTGGCGTTCATGGCGGTCGAGGGCGCGGCGCTCGGCGCCTTCGCCTGGCTCGTGCGGCCGCTCTTCGACGGGCTTTTCGAGAACGGGTCTTTCGACGGGGTGGTCATGATCGGCGGGCTGATCGCCGGCCTGTTCGTCCTGCGCGGCGTGGCCAGTTTCACGCAGCGGCTGATCGTCGTGTCCGTCGGCCTCAAGGTCACCACGCGGCTTCAGGCGCTGCTTCTGCGCCACATGCTGACCCTCGACCAGCGTTTCTTCCAGGACAATCCGCCGGGATCGCTGCTGGAACGGGTGCGCGGCGATGCGGCGGCGCTGCAGTCGCTGGCGACGACCGCGCTGATGTCGCTGGGCCGGGATTCGATCACCCTGATCTCGCTTCTGGTGGTGATGCTCGCCACCGACTGGCAATGGACGCTCACGGCGCTGATCGGCATCCCGCTGCTGGTGGTGCCGCTCTACCTGCTGCACCGGCTGATCCGCGCCACGTCGCTTCAGTCCCGCGCCGCCGCGGCGCGCCTGTCCACGCGGCTCGACGAGATCTTTCACGGCATCCAGACGATCAAACTCAACCGTCTGGAAAAGTCCGAGGACGCGCGCTTCGAACGCGAGCTGAAGGGCTATCTGCGGCCGTCGCTGCGGGCGCAGGCGGGACTCGCCGCGAACCCTGCCACGATGGACCTGCTGGCCGCGGCGGGGTTCATCGCCGTGCTCTGGTTCGGCGGGCAGCAGATCATCTCGGGCGAGAAGACGATCGGCCAGTTCATGTCGTTCTTCACCGCGCTCGGGCTGATGTTCGAACCGCTCCGGCGTCTGTCGAACGTCGCGGGCCAGATCCAGGCGAGCCTTGCCTCGGTCGAGCGGATCTATGCGGTGTTCGACATGAAACCGACCGTCCTTCAGGCCGCGCAGGCGAAGCCGATGGCCACCGGCGACATCCGCTTCGACGACGTCGGGTTCGGATACGAGGATGCGCCGGTCCTGCAGGGGCTATCGTTCCTGGCCGAGGCGGGCCGCACCACCGCGCTGGTCGGGCCCTCCGGCGCGGGCAAGACGACTGTCTTCACGCTTCTGACGCGGCTTTCGGACGCGAATTCGGGCACCATCTCGATTGGCGGCACGCCCGTCGAGCAGATCGAGATCGAGGCGCTGCGCGACGGCATCGCCGTGGTCAGCCAGGAAAGCGCGCTTTTCGACGAGACCATCGCCGCCAACATCAGGATGGGTCGCCTCGACGCCACCGAGGAGGAGGTGCGCGAGGCGGCGCGAAATGCCTCGGTGCTGGAATTCGCGGACCATTTTCCCCTCGGGCTCGACACGCCCGTCGGCCCCAGGGGCTCGGCCCTGTCGGGAGGGCAGCGGCAGAGGGTCACGATCGCGCGCGCCATGCTGAAATCGGCCCCCGTCCTGCTGCTGGACGAGCCGACCTCAGCGCTCGACACCAGGTCGGAACAGCTGGTTCAGGAGGCGCTCGACAGACTGTCTCAGGGACGCACGACACTGGTGATCGCGCACCGGCTTTCGACGATCCGCGCGGCGGACAAGATCGTGGTGATGGAGGCGGGCCGCGTGGTCGAGGAAGGCACCCACCAGACGCTTCTTGGGCTCGGCGGGGCCTATGCGAGGATGCATGCCCTTCAGGGGGCGCTGAACTAGACGCACGGGCTTCCCGCGTGTAAGCCGCCGCAATCCTTCGGGACAGGGTGGGCGCACGGATGGCCGGCGGCCAGGGACCAACTTCGGCAGGGACCGGACGTGGAGAGATTGCGGCGCAAGGCACGGGAGGCGTGGTGGTGGCCGACCTACCGCTACTGGGTCGCGGACCATGCCCTTCTGCGCGCCGTGATCCCGAACTTCTACAAGGTCGATGCCGATCTCTACCGCTCCAACCACCCGGGCTACCGGCGCCTGAAGCAGGCCCGGGACCTCGGGATCAAGTCGGTCCTGTCGCTTCGCGGAGATCCCGACGCCTCGCCCAACCGTCGCGAGCAGGCGGCCTGCGAGGAACTGGGCCTGGAGCTTCGCTTCATCCGCCTTCGGACCGGCAAGCTTCCGCAGCGCGAGACCCTTTTGGAACTGCTGGACCTGTTTCGGGAGATGCCGAAGCCGATGCTCGTGCATTGCAAGTCCGGGGCGGACCGGACCGGGCTTGCCGTCACGCTCTACCGGCACGTGATCAAGGGTGAACCGCTGGAGACCGCGCGCAAGAGCCTGCACTGGAGCTACGGACACCTGTCCTTCGGGCGGGCGGGCGCGGTCCACCGGATCCTGGATGCCTATGCGCAAACCAATGAGCGGAGCGGCGTGACCTTCGAGGACTGGCTGCGCGAAAGCTACGATGCCGTGCAACTGGCATCGAAGAGCTGAGCGCGGAAGACCCGCGAGCCTTCAGCCGTTGCGAACCTGCCCGCCGAGCAGGGACCTGTAGACCGCGATGATGGCTTCGGCTTCGTCCTCGATGCGGAACCCGTCCAGCATGTGCCGACGCGCGGCATCCGCGGCCCCGGCACGCCGCGCCGCATCGTCGAGGAACCCGGCCGCGGCCCCCGTCATGGCATCGACATCCCCGGGCGGCACCAGTGCCCCTGTCTCGCCCTCCACGACGAGCTCGGGAAATGCGCCGACCGTCGTGGCGACGACCGGCACCCCGCACGACATCGCCTCCAGAGGGGTCAGTCCGAACCCCTCCCAGCGTTGCGGCGCGATGAACAGGTCGAGCACCCGGTACCAGTCGGCCATCGCGTCGACGGTGACTTCGGGGAGAAAGAGGATGCGATCGGAAAGCCCGGCCTTTTCCACCCTCTCGCGCAGCGAACGCTCGAACTCCTCGTGGCGCGAGGTGGACCGGCCCATGACGATGGCGGTCAGGCCGGGCCTCTCGGGAATGAGCCGCGCCATCGCGTCCACGAAGACATCCGTGCCCTTCTGGGCCCGGATCCGGCCATAGCAGCCGACGATCGGTCCGTCTGCGGGCAGCCCGAGGCCCCGGCGCAGCGAGGTCTTCTCCTCCGCGGAGGCCGGCCGGAACCTTGCGGTGTCGATCCCGTGCAGGATCACCGTCGCGGGACGTTCGAGATACTCCGCGGTCCGGCCCGACGTAGCGATCACCGCGTCCATGCGCCCGATCAGCCACCGCGTGAGCCAGGTATGCTCGCGCTGAGACGCGGACGTGAAGACGAGCCGAAGGCGCTTTCGCAGGATGTGCTTTGCGAAAAGGCCGCCGATCATTTCCGTGTTGCGCCGGGCATGCCAGACGCGCGGCCCGCCCTCCGGACGCGTCCCGGGCATGCGGAGGAGCCCGAGAAACCCCAGCGACGGAAACCCGGACGGAAGGCCGGGACCCAGCGTGGCGAGCGATATCCGCCCGGCCTGGATCGGCACGAGCCGGGCGATGGTCGCCGTGACGCCGGAGAGCCGCCGCTTGAAGTTCGGGACGATCACCTCGATCTCGGCCAGCGGCGGTCGCGGGATCGTCGCGGCGGCTTGCCGCGCGTCGGTCCTGTCCTGGCCGGAGGGGGAACTGTCGGGCATCGGCCTCGGTACTCTCTGGCGCGCCGGGCGTCAGCCGGGCGGGGTTTCGGCGAAGGCCACGTCGACCAGCGAGGCGCGTCCCGTGGCAAGCTCCAGCAGTTGCATCGGCAAACGCCGCAACTCGAAGGCGCCCCGCTGAAGCGTCAGCAACCGACGCCGCAAGCCCTTGGGCATGGCCGCGCGGTTGTGAGAGGCCGTGTCGCTGTCATAGGCGTATTTGCGTTGCGTCGCCATGCCGGGGACCGTGATCACCGGGCTCAGCGCAGCCATCACCGGCGACAGCGTGTCGTTGAAGAGGAAGTGGTCGACCGGCACGCGCATCCGCCCGCGCCAGCCCAGCGCGAGTTCCGCCCCGCGGCGCGACAGGATGTAGGCCCCTCCGCCCACGTGGCGCGACCGCATCCGCCTGAGGTCGCGCCCGCCGGGCGTCTGCCCGACCACGGGCCCGAGCAGGAGCCGGGAGGACCCTGAATTGTATTTCTCGAGCTTGACCGCGTCCGCGCCAGCCGGGATCCAGTCCGTCGCCGCAAGTGTCTCGGCCAGATCGGCGCCGAGATAGATGTCATCCTCGAGAAACAGCGCGTGACTGGCGGCGCCTTCGAGGAACCGTTCCCATGCCAGCGCATGGCTGACGGTGCAGGCGCGGTCGCCGACGCCGAGGGGCCCGAGCGGTCCGCGCCGCTCGATGATCTGCGAGAGGTCCGCCTCGGAAGCCGAGGCACCGTCGCAGCCCGACACTCGTTCCCAGGTCACGCCGCGCTCTTCCAGGTGTTGCGCGATCCGCTCCAGCCGGTCCGGACGCCGGTCGAGGTTGATCACGTAGACGGGGATGGCTTGCGGCATTGGGGCGTTCCGGGGTTCGATGCCGCGCTTGTTTCACGAATGCCCGCCCGATCTCAAGGTCGCGCGTGTCTTGTGGCGCGACGGTGGCGGGCCTATACCGCCCGCGCCATGTCCCGTGGAGATCGGCGCGCCCCATGTGGCCTACCTACGTCATCAACCTCGCCGACAATACCGAGCGGCTGGAGAACGCACGGCGGGAGCTTGCGGCGCAGGGGATCGAGTGGACCCGGCTCGACGCGGTCAACGGCTGGGCCCTGCCCGAGGAGACGATCGCGGAGGTCTACGACGCCAAGCGCAACGCGCGGCTGGCCAAGCACCCCTTGGTGCGCCCCGAGATCGGCTGCTACCTCAGCCATGTGCGCGTCTGGGAACGCATCGCGGAGGGCGACGCCCCAGGCGCCCTCGTTCTCGAGGACGATTTTCGCGTCACGGGCGACCTGTCGGGTACGCTCGCGGCATTGTCGCGGGATTCGGCGACCGACGACTGGGACATCGTGAAGCTCTATTCGATCCGGTCGCCCGGACGCATCATCGCGCCACGGCAGATCGCGCCGGGTCTCGCCCTCGGGACGCCCTACCGCGTCCCCAGCACCACCCTCGGCTACGTGATCACGAGATCCGCCGCCGAACGCCTCGCGACGTCCTCGGTCCCGTTCTTCCGGCCGGTCGACGAGGATCACAAGTTCTTCTGGGAGGCCGGCCTCGATATCCGCATCGTCGACCCGCAGCCCCTTTCGCTCGGCGCGCAGGAGACCGTAACGGGAACCGTGGGCGACACGCGCAAGCGCGCCGCCCGCGCGGATGCACGCCCCGCCTGGCAGAGCATGTGGGCGCGCCTGCGCTACCAGGCGGGCTACAACCTGAAGCTTGTCGGCCACAGGCTCCGCGGTCCCCGCGCATGACGATCCGGCGGATCTTCCACGTCCAGATGGGGCGCGAGGGCGGAACCGAGCGGTTCTTCGTGACGCTGGCGCAGGCCTTCGCCGAACGCGGCATCGAGCAGGCCTTCGCGATCCGGCCCGGACGCGCCTGGCGACAGGAGATCGAGGGGCTGGGGGAAATCCACGAAGGCACCTTCATGCGCCGCACGCCGGGGTCTATGCTGGCCCTCCGGCGGATGCGGCGGGCGATGCGAGATTTTCGGCCCGACGTCGCGATGGCGTGGCGGGCGCCCGCGGCGCGTCTCATCCCAGATCTGCGCGACACGGTGAAGGTCGTGCGCCTCGGCGACTACCCGCGCCACGTAAGCCACTTCCGGCACCTCGACGCGGTCATCTGCAACAATCCTTCCATCGCGCACCACACCCATGCCATCGGGTGGAAAGGCGCGATGCCGGTGATCTCGAATTTCGCACGGCCGGTATCGCCCATACCGGTCTCGCGCGCCGAGATGGGGACACCGCCAGATGCCTTCGTCATCGGCTCGGCCGGGCGGTTCACCTACATCAAGGGCTATGACACGCTGTTGCGGGCCGTGGCGACCCTGCCCGATGCCTGGCTCTGGCTCGCCGGGGACGGCGAGGATCGGGACGAGCTCGAAACGCTTGCGGCCCAACTCGGGATCGCCGGGCGCGTGCGCTTCGCCGGATGGCAGGCGGAGCCGATGAACCTGATCGCCGGGGCCGACGTATTCGTCATGCCCTCGCGCGAGGAGCCGCTCGGCAACGTCCTGATCGAGGCCTGGCACTGCGACATCCCAAGCGTCGCGACCCGGACGGACGGGCCGAACTGGTTCGCCACGGACGGCAAGGACGCGCTTCTCGTTCCGATCGACGAGCCCGCCGCGATGGCCGCGGCGATCGCGCGGCTGCGGGGCGACACGGCCCTGCGCGAGACACTGGTCGGCAATGCCAAGGCCACGCTCGAGGCGCGGTTTTCGAAGAAGGCGGTCATCGACCTCTACCTCGAGACCTTCGAGGCGCTCGGAAAGGCCCGCGAATGAGCGGCCGCAAGATCCTCCACATGCATTTCGGCAAGGAAGGCGGGGCCGAGCGGTTCTTCGTGAACCTCGTGCAGGCGTTTGACGAGCGCGGCATGGAGCAGCGCTTCATCGTGCGGCCGGGACGCATCTGGCGTGACGAGATCGCCGCCATCGGGCCGATCACGGAAAACCACTACCGGCGCCTGTCGCTGACGACCCCGATCCTGACCTGGCAGACCCACCGGATGATCCGCCGCTGGCAGCCGGACGTGATCATGGCGTGGATGTCGCGCTCCTCCCGGCTGATCCCGGATTACGCGCCGGCGATGAAGCTCACGCGGCTGGGCGACTATCCGCGCCACCTGCGCCACTTCCGCCACAACGACGCGATCGTGGCGAATACGCCTGGCATCGCCGAGAAATGCCGCAGGCTGGGCTGGACGGGCGAATTGCGCGTGATCTCGAACTTCGCCCGCGAGGTTACCGTGGCGCCCGTGTCGCGGGCCGGGATGACAACGCCTGAGGACGCCTTCGTCATCGCAGGGGCGGGTCGTTTCGTGCGTCGAAAGGGGTTCGAGACCCTGGTCGAGGCGGCCGCGAAAATCCCGGGCGCATGGCTCTGGCTGATCGGCGAGGGAGAGGAACGCGCAGCCCTCGAAGCGCTCGTGGAACGCCTGGGCATCGCCGCGCGGACCCGCTTCACCGGATGGGTGGAGGAACCGATGAACATTATCGCCTCGGCCTCGGTCTTCGCGATGCCCTCGCGGCACGAACCTCTGGGCAATGTCATACTCGAGGCGTGGCAGACCGGCGTGCCGGCCGTTTCGACGCGGTCCGAGGGGCCGTCGTGGTTCATCCGTGAGGACGAGGACGCGCTTCTGTGCGAGATCGGCGATGCAGAAGGCATGGCGGCGGCGATCACGCGCATCAGGGACGAGGCCGGGCTGGGCGCGCGGCTGGCCGAAGCCGGGCGCAGGCGGCTTGACGCGGAATTCGCGAAGGGGCCCGTTGTCGACGCCTACGAAGAGCTGTTCGACATGAAAAAGCGCGGTCAGCCGCCCCGCCGGTAGAGCGAGTTCGACCGCGTCTGGCCGACCCGCACATAGCCGTGGCGCTCGAACGCCGCCGCGCACCCGCTGTAGTCGTCGCCCGAGCGCGGATGCTCGATCGAGATGCGGGACGGCCGAAGCGCATCGTCCTCCGCCTCGTCGAGAAACGGCACCAGCGCCGCGTCCTCGTGCCCCTCGATATCGATCTTCAGCGCATCGACCCGCGTCACACCGAGATCGCGCAGGATCGAGGCCAGCGTCCGCATCGGGATCGTGCCGGTGTCGCTTTCCTCGACCCGAACGATGGCGACGTCGTCCTTGCGGATGCGCAGGTCGACCTTGCCCTCGCCACCACCCACCGCGCAGTTGACCATGTGGATGTTCTCGAGCCCCGAGGCCGTGGCGTTGAACATCAGCCGCTCGGCCATGGCCGGGTTGGCGTCGATGGCGACCACGGTCCCTTCCGATCCCACGGCGCGCGCCATCGGCAGCGAGTAAAGCCCGATGTTGGACCCGATATCGAGCGCGACGCCGCCGGGCTCCAGCGCGCCCAGGAGAAAATCGATCTCGGCGCCGTTGTAGTCGCGCCGCAGGAGCATCCCGTATTCGATCAGGTTGTTCCTGCCCTCGATCCGGTAGCGGCACCCGCGCCACTCGATATCGAGCGGCGAGCCGAGCGCCGTGATGAGGTTCGTCGTCCAATGGCGGAAGGTGCCGCGCTGAAGGAAGCTGCGGCGCGCGAGGCCGATGAGGGCCGACTGCAGCATCCCGGGCGGATACCTGCCCCAGGGCGCGGTCTCGACGGTGCCTGTTTCGGCGGGCGAGAATGCACGATCGTCTGCGGTCATCGGAACCCCCTTGTCCCTCACCCATCGCGTGGGGATCGACGCGGGGTCGAGGCCCCGCAAAACGCCCTAGCCGGATCGGGTCATCAGAACCGTCAACCGGTCCTCGGCATCCGTGCGGAAGCCCGCCGACGCAAGCCCGGATTTCAGCTCGTCGATCGCGGCCTGCCCCACGATATGAGGATGCACTTCCAGCACGATCGCGCGGATACCACCCAGCGGCGCGTCCTTCAGAAGGTCGGTCTCCGCGCCTTCCACATCCATGACGAGCACGTCCGGCGAAAACTCCGCGATCACGTCGGCGAGGCTGTCGCTCTCGACCGTGATCGCGTTCTGCGCCTCGCGCCTCTCATGCACCGACGAGGAGAGTATGTTGTCCGCGCGGTAGAAGACGATCGGCGCCCCGTCCGTCGTGATCGCCTTCATCCGAAGGGTCGGATGTGTCTCGTTCAGGGCGTAATTCGCCTCGATGACCGGCTCCAGGTCCGGGTTCGCCTCGTAGGACAGAACGTTCTGACCACCGGTGATGCGCGCCGCCAGAAGGCCGACAGCCCCAATGCCCGCCCCGATCTCCAGCACGCGGTCGCCCGGCCGAACGACCTGCTGCAAGAGGCGCCGCTCCGCGTCCTCGTAGGTCTTCTTGTAGAGACCGTTGCGTACCGCGCGCGGAACGCGCCCTTCGGCGGAATGGACACGCACGCCATCGAGCGAGACGAAGGCCGTGTTCCGCAACCGGTGGTAGTTCAGGAAGACGTTTCGGAAAGGATTTGCCAAGGCCCCACCCATATACTTTCGCGGAGTGTCTAGAAGCGATCGGGCCGGCGGGCAAGGCGAGTGACCGGCCGGGCGTCGGGGCAAAGGCGCCCGCCGCCGGGCGATCTGCCTCCGTTCGTCCCCGGAAAGGCCGATCCGACGCCGGTCACCGAGGTTTGCGCACCATCGTGTATCCAGAGAAGTGACGTTCCAGCGAAAGCCCCTCGCGTTCGAGGAACGCGTCGATCGCGATTTTCGCACCCGGCCATTTCTCGAGGTCACGGTGCGCATCGTATTCGTCAAAGACCGCGATCCCACCGGGTGCCACGAGCGGCCAGAAGTGGTCGAGGCTGTCCGCGTAGCTCTGGTAGAGGTCGACATCCACATGCAGCAAGGCGACCGGCGCACCGTCGTACTGCGCGAAAGTTTCCGGAAAGAACCCCTCGACGTAATGGATGGACGCGGCCAATTCGGGGGATTTCGTTCGTTCGGACACGTAGCGCCGCACCCAGTCGACCGTGAACTGTTCGTAGTCCTTCATCGCCCTGGGGTCGAACCCGTCCCGATCCTCAGGGGATCCTTCGGGAAATCCCTGGAAGGAGTCGAAGCCCCAGATTTCGCGCCCCAACCCGAGTTGCTGATTGAACCAGGCCATGTGGGCCAGCGAAACACCATGGCCGACACCGCATTCCACGAAGGCGCCCGGGACGGTCTCGACGCTGCGTATGGCATCGTAGATCTGAAAGATCTTCCCGAAATCCCGGCCGATCGGACGGGCCCGATAGCGCGCCATACGGCCCTTGAGTTTGTCGCGAACGCGTCGTTCGACCTGTTTCAGGAAAGACAAGCAGCACCTCGCATCGTGTGTCGGCGCGGAACCGCGCCGAATGCGCCTCGTTTCTTGCCGGAACCCAGCGCACTCGCGATCTGTCGCGTGACGCAGGATCCGACACTCGTTTTCGCCTGCACCGGATGGCCGGATGAAGCCTCGCGGTTGCACTCCGGATGCCCGGGAAGGCCATGACACACGGGAAGCCCCGGGATGCGACTTTCCTGCTGCGGCATCAGGTGTGCAGGATTACCTCCAATACCTCGCGGAGGCTACTCCCCGCCGCATCCGGGGCGAGGAAGTTGCGGATGCGGGCGTTGTTCGCGGGCGGCACCCGTTCGGTGGGCAGGTGCGCCGCCGGCCAGCGATGCACAGGCAGCCGCTCGGCCTTGGCCTTCTTCCGCAGGTCGAAATAGACCTCGTCGGGCATCAGGTTGCGCGGAAGGTCCAGCAGGACGGTGGGCACATTCAGCAGATGGCAGAACCCCGTCGCCATCGAGGTGTGGGTGACGGCCAGCCGGCAATTCATCAGCCAGTTCACCGTCTGCTTGCGAACGCTGGTGAAGGTCGCGTCGTAGGGCGACGGCGCACTGCTCGGCCAGTTGGGATGCAGGCAGACGACCACCGGCAACCCGGTCTGGTCGCGCAGGCGGCGGAGGTAGTCGTTGACGAGGTCCAGATGTGCGGCCTGCAGCTCGGCGTCGAAGAAGCGTTCGGCATGCAGGTTGTTGGGCGCGTCCGCAAAGGTGAACGTGACCGCCTGGTCCAGGAAGACCAGCGCGGGCGGGCCTTCGGCGGGCTCTGCACGGGCGAGATAGTGCCAATCGATGTGATTGACGGGAACGGTATGCGTGACGCCCGGCACGACCTCGGGAAACTCGAAGCCTTTCGTCTCGTTGCTGAAGTAGTGCGTCGCCGGCGGGATGCCCTTGGGCAGATGCGCCCGTTTGCGTCGCAAGGCGCGGCGCGGAAGGTTGAACCACCGGTCGTCGTATTGGCGTCCGCGAAACAGATCGCGCAGATCGCCGCGTACGAAGAGGATACCCCAGGCGCGCGCAGTCGCGCCGATGGACGCGACTAGTTCGGCACGCGCCTTCGACCATTCCAGGCCCACGACAAGCACATAGTCGAAGCGTTCGGCCGCGAAATAGGAGTGGGCCTCTTCAGGCGTGCGCAGGGAGACGGTGGTCTCCGGCGTCACCCTGTCCTCGTAGCTCTGCTCGTATTCCCAAGGCTTGGCGAAGGCACTGACGTCGATGAAGACGTCGAAAATGGGGGACAGGGCATCCAGTCCGCCGCTTTCGTCGATCATCCGTTGCCGCACGCCATTGCAGAAGACCACGGCCCGTTTCCCATTGGCCGTCATGGCTTCACGCTCCGCAGCTCCGGATAAAGGGCAAGGGCGCGGCCCATGGCGAACTCCGCGAGGTCCCAGTCGAAGGGCGTGTCAATGTCGATGGATCGGTCCTCGGGCATTTCGTAGATCCGGGTCGTCGGCGTCAGGACCTGCATGTCCGCGAAGCGCGCGCGGTCCAGGATGTAGATCGACCCGTTCAGCCGAAAGGTCGCCGGAGCGTCCTGTCGCCGGGCGACCCCGCCGGGCAAGGGTTTGCTCAGATGCGCCGTGCCGTCGGCGGCCTCTTCGAGAAGCGAAAAATAGGGCGACGCGTCGGTGCGGACCGCACTGACCACGCTTTGCGCACCCGTGGCCTCGAAAAGCGCGACGGCCTCCGCGATATCTTGCGGCAGGCGGATCGGCGATGTGGCCTGCAGGTAGACGATGGTCGCGAAGGTGGTCGCTCGCGCCGCTTCCGCCTCCGCGACCGCGTGCAGGATCGCCGGGGCGACCCCCGCCTCGTCGGTGGCCATGTCCGCAGGACGCTCGATGGCCAGATCGCAGCCGTGGTCCGTCGCGGCCTTCAGGATTTCGGCGCTGTCGCTGCTGACCGCGACGGCATCGACGACGCCGGATGCCTTCAGTTGCGCGATGCTCCAGGCGATGAGCGGCACCCCGTGAAAGGGTCGGACGTTCTTGCCCGGCACGCCCTTGGAACCGCCGCGTGCGCAAATCAGCCCGATGCGTCCGGTCATGAATCGCTGTCCGGTCCGGCGGACTTCTCGACATGCGCGCGCGCCTGCTCGAGATCCTCGATGCGGCCGATGTCGATCCAGGTTTCGCGCATCGCGAAAACGGAAACCGGGTCGCCGGCATTCATGAGCCGTTGCAGCAGGTCGGGCATGTCCGTGTACGTGGGCCCATCGAGCAGGTCCAGCACCTCGGGCGACAGCACGTAGATGCCCGCGCTGACCCTCTCGACGCGGGTCGGTTTCTCCTCGATCGCGACGAGGCGCGTGTCATCGGTCTGCAGCACGCCATAGGGAACCTGGTGGCTGTACTCCCACGCGCAAACCGTGGCCTTGGCCGTCTGTTCGCGGTGGAAATTCACGAGCGCTTCGTAGCGGATCGTGGTCAGAAGGTCCGCATTCATCACGATGAACGGCTGTTGCGGGCGGTCGGGCAGAAGCGTCAGCGCACCGGCCGTTCCAAGGCGCTCCTTTTCCTCGACATAGGTGATTTCAACACCGAAGCGGCGACCGTCGCCGAAATGGTCGCGGATCTGGTCGCCGCGGTAGTTGAGCGAAATTGTGAGATTGGAAAAACCCTGATCCGACAGGGACCGGATGATCGTCTCCAGGATCGGGCGGTCGCCAAGTCGGAGCATGGGCTTGGGAGTTTGTGCGGTCAGCGGACGCAGTCGCGTGCCCAGCCCGCCCGCCATCAGGACGACGCGCGTGTCGTTGGGCCGCAAGCCGGAAAGGTCGTCGACGTAGATCAGGTCAAGGAGCCGCCCGCCGGCATCGACCACCGGCAAATGGTGGAGCGACTGCTGTCGCATGATCTGACGGGCTTCGGAATCGCTGACATCAGGGGCGATCGTTCGCGGCGGCTTGCCCCCGAGCGCAAGCACGGGGCTGTCTGGCCCGATCCCGGCCAGAAGGGCACGGCGGATGTCGCCATCCGTGACCGTGAAGAGCAGGCGATCCTCGGCATCGGTCACCAGCGCGATCTGCAGGCTTCCGCTGTCGATGGCCAAGAGAGCGTCCCGGACGGTCGCCTGTTCCGAGATCACGAGTTGTCGAATGCGCTCCTTCATTCAGAAACGCTCCTGTCTCTGACGGACCGGGCGGGCGACCCCACGACCGTCGTGCCCTCTTCCACGTCGGCGATCACCACCGCGCCGGCGCCGACCACCGCATTTGCACCGATCCGGACACCTTCCCGCACCGACGCGTTCAGCCCGACATGTGCGCCCTCCCCGACCCGCACGCCACCGGCAAGGGCAGCACGGGACGCCACATGGGCATGGGCGCCGATCTCGCAATCATGCTCCACGAGGGCCCCGGAGTTTATCAGTGCATTCTGCGCGATCGTGGCATGGGATTGCACGATGCAGCCGGCCATGAGGAGCGCGGTGGCATCGATGTCGGCCTTTCCACTCACCCATGCCGCGGGATGCCGGAGACCTTCGAACCGGAAGCCGAGGGATGCCGCGTGATCGAACACCCGCCTCCGGCGGGCCGTCGACCCGGCGGAGCCCAGCCCATTCAGCAACCGTATGGCGGCCGGGTCCAGGTCTTCGAGGCGGTCGTCGCCGCCAAGCCAGGGGATGTCGCCTGGCCAGGCGGCGTCAGGGCCCGTGGGCGCGATGCATCCGATCACCTGTGATCCGACGCTGGCAGCGGCGTCGAGAACAACGCGGGCATGTCCACCGCAGCCGAGCATGACCAGTCCCGCCATGGTCATGGGATATAGTCCTCGGACGCCAGATCATGGGGCAGGACCGTCCCGATCGCCTCCCAGTATTCCATCGGCGAGCGTCCACCACCCGGACGCTTGATCGTGATGTCCTCGGGCGTCAACACATGACCCTTCGGCAGATCGCGGGCCGCGAGCAGGCTTTTCCTTGCCGCCAGCCGGGTCTCCCATTCCTCGGCGGATGGCTGTTTGCGCGCGCTGCCAAGCGCCGCCTCGGTATCGCGGATGTCGGCCACCATGCGGGCAAAGGGCCCGGGTTCGAGGCTCGAGCGGTGATCGGGCCCCGGAAGATCCCGGTCCAGCGTCAGGTGCTTCTCGATGATCCGCGCGCCGCGCGCGACGGCGGCGACCGATATCGCACCGCCTTCCGTGTGGTCGGAATAGCCCACTGTCAGGCCGAAGGCCTGCCTCAGGGTGTCCATGGCGCGAAGATTGATGGAGGCCACGGGCGCCGGGTAATCCGTGGTGCAATGAAGAAGGGACACCCGCGCCTCCAGCACCTTCCACGCCTCCGGGTCGAGGAGCAACTGGGCGAAACTGCGCCGTCCGGGCTGGGTTCCAGGAGCCAGCGCTCCATGCGCAAAGGCGCCGAGTGCGGCCTCGACATCGGACAGCGATGCCATGCCGGTCGACAGGATCAGGTTTGCCCCGGTGGACGCGGCCCGATGGATCAGCGGGCCGTTGCTCAGTTCGCCGGACCCCAGCTTCACCGTGTCGAGCGCAAGGTCCCTCGTCAGAAACACGAGACTGTCGACATCGAAGGGCGACGACAGGAAACCGATGCCGCGTTCCCGGCACAGCGAAACAAGGTCGAGATGCTCCTCGCGGGAAAGTTCGAGGCCCGAAAGCATTTCCAGCTGCCCCGCATCCGCGCCGATGGCGCGGTCCTGGTAGGCGGCCTTGGGCGCACGCGCGGCAACCAGATCGCGCGCGCGGAAGGTCTGGAACTTCACGTAGTCCGCACCACAATCGGCGGCGGCATGCACGAGATCGCGCGCGAGGACGGGATCGCCATTATGGTTTACGCCGACCTCTGCGATGATCGTGACCGGAGGGCATGTCATGGCAAGGTCTCCACGAAACTCTTGCGCAGGAGATCAGGCCCCAGCCTGACGGTACGCAGAACCGACAGGACCCGCGCCGCGCTTTGCCCATCGCCATACGGATTTTCGACCGTCTCCAGGTTCATGGCAAGCCCGGCCTCCATGCATCGGCGGATGTCATTCACGTCGAAGGTGGAATGAAGGACGGATGTCGCCGCGTCGCGGCCCTTCTGCCGGTCGCCGATGTCGATGGTCGCGACGCCGAGTGACGGCGCTTCGTAGAGACCGGCCGACGAGTTCCCGATCATGAGCCGCGCGTGGCGGAGCGCGGACAGGAAGCGCCGCGACCCGAGGGTCCGGTGAAACACGGCATTCGCATGGTTTTCGGCGAAGGCCTCGAAGGCCCCGTCGATCAGGTAGCCCTGTGGATCCGCGTTGCTGCCGGTGAGAATGAAGGCCATGTCGGGCTTGTCCACGATGGCCCGCAGGACGATCTCGGCCGCCTCGTCGGCGCCGATGCCCCGCGTTTCGGGATGCAGCGCCACCAGCGCCCAATCCTTCGCAGCGTCGAGCCCCAGGTCGGACGCCAGTTCGGCACGCGGGATCATGTCGGTCTGCACGATGGTGTCGAGACCCGTGCTGCCGACCCGAAACACGCGATCCGGCTGCTCGCCCATCTGGCGCACACGGCGCGCGGCGGCTTCCGTGGTCACGAAGTGCAGGCTGGCCAGCTTGGTGATCGCGTGGCGAATGGCGTCGTCGAAGGCGCCTTCGGTCACGTCACCGCCGCAGAGATGCGCGATGGGCAACCCCATGACCACCGCGGCGCTGGCGGCCCCGAGGATCTCATAGCGATCGCCAAGAACCATCATCAGGTCGGGGGACGACCTTGCGATCTCGTCCGCGATCCCCACGCTCGCGAGGCCCGTTGCCCGGGCCGCCGACAGGGCGTCCGGCTGCGCGTCGAGGGCCAGGTCGATCACGGCGACAGGCTCGAAACCATCCTCGCGGATCGCCGCAAGGGACCCTTGGTCGCCCATGGCGTGTTGCCCGGTCGCGACGAGATGCAGCGCCATGTCCCCGGCGGCGTCGATGGCCTGCGCCACGGGCTTCAGCAGGCCCCAGTCGGCGCGACTTCCGGTGACCATCATCACCTTCATGGCCGCGCCAGGTTTGCCGAGGAGGGCACGTTCACGATCCGCCGTTCCAGATCGCTGGCGACCGGCAGGGGCGCGGCCGGGCAATCGACGAACATCGGCAAGCGATTGAGCAGGTTCCAGACCGGGCGGACCATCAGCCCCGCCTCGTTCAGGCCGTCGAGGATCGCGTCGCGGTGCACCTCGGCCCCGTCTTGCAGAACGAGGGCGTTGAGCCAGTGGTTCGAGCGGCAATGCGCGGGCTCGCCGAAGACGGTGGCGCCGGTGCAACCCTCGAAGGCCTTTGTGTACTGGCCGGCGAGGCGCCGCTTGCGGGCGAGCCGATCCGGCAATGCCTCCATCTGCGCGACGCCGAGTGCGGCGTTGAGGTTGGGCAGTCGATAGTTATAGCCGACCTCGTCATGGTCGAAGGCCCAGCGATGCGGCCTTTTCGCGGTGGTCACGAGGTGCCTGGCCCGGCGCGCCCATTCGCCGTTCGAGGTGATGACGGCACCTCCGCCACCGGTGGTCAGGATCTTGTTGCCGTTGAAGGACAGCGCCGCGATCTGGCCGAGGCTTCCGCATGGACGGTCGTGATAGAGGCTGCCGAGCGCTTCGGCCGCGTCCTCGACGACGGGGAGACCGTAGTCCTCGGCGACCGCGTTCAGCGCCGCCATGTCGACCGGATGGCCGAAGACATGCATGGGAACGATGGCGGCGAGGCGCCGTCCCGTGTTCCGATTGACAAGCCCGTTGCCCGTTCGCTCGGCCACGCGCGCCAGGTGTGCGGAGAGTGCGAGCGGACACAGGCCCAGCGTCTCGATGCTGCTATCGAGGAAATGCGGCACCGCCCCGGCATGGCAAACGGCATTCGCCGTGGCCACGAAGGACAGGGCCGGCACCAGGACCTCGTCACCGGGCCGCACGCCCGCAACGATCAGGGCGATCTGCAGCGCGCTGGTGCCGTTCACGGTGGCGACGGCGTGCTCGGTCCCGCAGGCCTCCGCAACCGCCGCCTCGAACGCATCGACATGCGAGCCGACCGAGGAAACCCAGCCGCTATCGATGCAATCGGTCACCATCGCCCGCTCACGAGGTCCGAATTCGGGCGCGTGCAGCGGTACGGGATCGCTCGTGCCGATGGCCGCCCTGACGCGGGCGGTCAGGTCGGCAACAAGGTCGGCGGGCGTGACAGCAATGGCCATTTCAGATGTTGTAACGATCGATCTTGTAGGCTGCGAGGTTCGCAGGATCCTCGAACCAGCGTGCCGTCTCCTCAAGACCTCTCTCGAACCCCTCCGGCCCGCCATAGCGCGGCTCCCAGCCGAACAGACGCCTTGCCTTCGTCGTGTCGGCGAACAGCCGGTCGACCTCGCTGGCTTCGGGCCGCAGGCGTTCGGCTTCGCATACGATCTCGATCTCGGCGCCCATGACCCTTGCGATCGCCGCCGCCGTGTCTTCGACGGAGATCTCGAAACCCGAACCGATGTTGACGACCTCGCCGATCGCGTCGTCGCATGCCGCGATCGCGGCAAAGCCCCGCGCGGTGTCACGGACGAAGGTGAAGTCGCGGGTCGGCGAAAGCGCACCAAGCTTGATGGTGCGCGCGCCGCTCGCGACCTGGCCGATGATGGTGGGGATGACCGCGCGCGCCGATTGCCGGGGTCCGTATGTGTTGAACGGCCGCAGCACCGCCACCGGCACGTCGAAGGACCGGTGAAAGGCCAGCGACATCTGGTCGGCCCCGATCTTCGTCGCGGAATAGGGCGACTGCCCCTTGAGCGGATGCGCCTCGTCCATGGGCACGTATTCCGCGCTTCCGTAGACTTCGGACGTGGAGGTGGTCACCAGGCGCTCGACACCCTGTCGCCGGCAGGCCTGAAGGACGTTGAGGGTACCCGTGACGTTGGTGGCGACGTAGGCATCCGGCGCGTGATAGCTGTAGGGGATGGCGATCAGCGCGGCGAGGTGCAGAACCACCGCGCATCCCTGCACGGCATCCGCCACGCCATGGGGATCGCGGACATCGCTTGCGACGACTTCGATCGCATCGCGGACCTCGGGCGGAGCGCCGTCCAGCCAGCCCCAAGAATTGAAGGAATTGTACTGAACCAGGGCACGCACATCGTGGCCGGTCTCGACGAGATGCTCCACCAGATGCGATCCGATGAACCCGTCCGCGCCGGTGACCAGGATCTTTGCGCCGCTGAGTTTCATCAAGCCCAACCACCGTTGTTCGCGCTTCCCCTACGGAATTCGCCTGTCAGGTTCAACCGTTTCCCACGGCCGCCAAAACCCCGCTAGAACGCCATGAAGCGTTGCAGGAACCGCTGCCCCTCGCCGGCGGACCGTTCCGGATGGAACTGCACGCCGAAGACATTGTCCTTGCGCAAGGCCGCGGCGATGGCGCGCCCCTCGACGGCGATCTCGCCGCAGAGATGGCCCGGGTCGGCGGGCCGTACGCTGTAGCTGTGGACGAAATAGTAGAAGGGCGTCCGGGCCTCCTGGGGGAAGGGCGTATCCGCCCAGTCCGAACCTTCGCTGGGCTGGACCGGGTGCCAGCCGATGATCGGCACGCGCATCGGTGGCAATCCCGGCACGGCTTCGGGGACCCTTTCGACCGTTCCCGGCACCACGCCGAGGCCCGCATGATCCCCGAACTCCTTGCCGGTCTCCATGAGCACCTGCATCCCGACGCAAATGCCCAGAAACGGCCTCTCGGCCTCGATGTGGCGGACGACCGCCTCGTCGAGACCCGTCTCGCGCAACTTCGTCATCACGTCGCCGAACGCGCCGACACCGGGCAGGATCACCCTGCTTGCGCCCGCGATGGCGGTATGGCTGCTCGTCAGGTACGCATCCACGCCGATCCGCTTGAGCGCGTGCAGCACCGAGTAGACGTTGCCGCTCCCGTAGTCGACGACGACGCAGGTCTGACCTGTCATGCGGGCCCCTCCACGAGATCGCGCACCGAACAGCCCTCGGCGCGCAGGACGTCGCGCAGGTCTTCCATGCTGACGCGACCCCAGTGCAGGGCTTGCGCCACGGAGACGCCCGAGGCCTGGGTGCCGCGGATGAGCGCGCTGAGATGGTCCGGGTCGCCAAGTCCGCCACCGGCGATCACCGGAATGCGCACCGCATCCGAAACCGCCCGGACCAGATCGAGATCGAGCCCCTTGCCCATGCCTTCCGTGTGGATCGCGGTAAGGACGATCTCGCCGGCGCCCCTATCCTCGACTTCCTTTGCCCATGCCACCGCGCTTAGGCCGGTCTTGTTGCGGCCGTTGTCCGTCATGACGTGCCAGTCGGATCCCTGCCGCACGGCTTCGATCGAGATCACGGTCGCCTGAGCCCCGAAGGTCTCCGACATCGCGTTGACGAGGTCCGGGTTCTGCGTGGCAGCCGTGTTGATGGCGACCTTGTCGGCCCCGCATTTCAGAAGCGTTTCCGCATCTCCGAGTTGCCGAACGCCGCCGCCCACCGTCATCGGCACGAAGACCCGCGATGCCGTCTCCTTCAGCGTGTCGACCAGGGTGTTGCGCCCGTAGAGGCTGGCCACGACATCCATGAAGATCAGTTCGTCGCAGCCCGCCTCGGCATAGCGCTCGGCGAACTCGGCCGGGTCGCCCACCTTTCGCCAGCCTTCCATCTGCACGCCCTTGATGAGCTTGCCCATCTTGACGTCAAGCCGGGCGATGACGCGCAGGTTCCGCATCACGCCTCCTGCGTGATCCGGTGCCGCAGCGACCATCCGTTCTCGTCGCGTTGCCACAGATGCGGCGACCGGAACCTGTCGGTGAGCGCTTCGAAATACTCACGCGTCATCATCGGGTGTTCGAACATCTTGTGGGCGACCGGGAAGGATTTCTCGTCGATCGAGAGATAGGCGAAAATCTCGTCGGCCCACCGCTCCGGGAACTCGCCGTCGTAGCGATGGATCAGCGCCACCGCCTCTTCGCGTTCCAGGTCGCCCGAGCGGACCTCCTGGCTCGCATCATAGGTCGCGCGGCCGATCCCGAACTTGATGTACGTGGTGTAGTAGTGAAGGTCGTCGATCTTGTCGTCGATCGAGTTGTACTTCGAAAAGGTTCCCGCCGTCCGCTCGGGGGATGCACGGAAACCGCCGTTCTCGACGGCGAAGTAATAGGCCGCCTGGGGGTGCCATTTCAGGTAGTAGCCAAGGTAGTGCACTTCGGCGCCGAGGGCGTCCAGCTGGCTGACATCACTTGGCAGATAGGGCGAGAGATCGGCCTGGCTGAGACCGAATTCCGCCTTGAGGCTGGCGACGGACTCGCCGCCGAGAAAGAGGTTCTCCTCCGACTCCGTGGCGAAGTATTCGAAGGACCGCTTCGCGCTGGAATTGTCCTCGATCGGATTCCCGTATTCGGCTTCGTTCTCCCCGTAGAAGATGAGGGGGATGCCCATCTGCAATGCCATCTTCGGCGCAAAGCACTTCTGGCCGATGATGAAGGGCTGGAACGGGTGGAAGATGTTTTCTACCGCCAACCGCGTCAGGAGACGTTTTGAACGCCCCGACGGCGTCATCAGGTAGTTGTCCATGCCGGAATGGATCCAGGCGTTGAAATTGTGCCAGCCCCATTCTGTGTAGATGTTCGGAGCCCAGGTCACCGTCAGCGGGTTCATTCCGTATTTGTATTTCAGCATCCAGGACTGGTAGAAACTGTCCTTCCCCCCGGAGCCGGGCACGAGGCAGTCGTAGCTGCCATTGCGGCTGCGGAACCTGTCGCAGAGCGCGATCAACTCCCGCTCTCGCTCGTCCCAGTCGATCTCGGTCGCCTTGAGCCGCGCGGTCTTGCAGGCGTCGCACTCTCCCGCATCGTCGAAACGGATGGTCGTCTTCGTCGAGGTGGCCGTGTGCTTGAACTCGACGGCCGAATTCGGCCGCTGGTTCGACATGCCGCAAGAACTGCAGAACCGGATATCGGCGGGAAGGCCGTACTTGCGCGGCGGATCGTTGACCTGGGGCGCAAAGTCGGTGAGTGGCAGGTCTGTCGTCAGCGCGCTCGGTTTGAAGGGCATCGTCTCTCCAGCGGGCCGGGAACCCTGGACAAGGTCAGTCGTGAGATCGCCCGGTTTGACAACGCGGCATGGCCGAAGTCAACGCTCGGGCGGCGGTTTTCCGCTTTGCGTTCGGGCGCGGCGCTCGCTACTCAGCCTGCGTCAGCCGGAAGAGAGACCGCGATGCGTATGAAGCCCAAAATCCTGTTCGCGGTCACCGGACAGGAATTCGTGCGGAACTACTTCTCCACGGCCGCCCTGGCCGCGCTCGAGGCCGAGGCCGACGTGACCTTCCTGGTTTCGGACAGGCTGACCGATCCCGCTCCGGTCACCTCGGGGAACCGCAAGGTGCTGTTCTTCAGGTCGGACCCGCGCAAGACCAAGGCGCAGATGAACATCTACAAGGTGCTCATGTGGCGGTTCCGGCACCTGTCGAGCACCTTCCGGTTCCGCGCGGACCGGATCTTCGCGCCAAAACGGGCCTATCAGCCATGGCGCCCCGACACGATCTTGAAGAATTTCGACGCGTTTCGCGAACGGCTGGGGATCGCCTATCGTCGCCTGAGACTGCGGATCCTCGGCTCGCGGCTTGTCTTCCCGCTCTACCGCCGGATGTTCATCGATACGCTCAAGCCATCGCCCGACATCGCCGCCGCCTTCGCCCAGGTGCGGCCCGATCTGCTGGTCGCGCCGTCCAACGCCTACGAGCCCGACGGCAACGAGATGATCCTCCAGGCCCAGAAGGACGGCGTGCCGAGCCTCTTCCTGATCGACAACTGGGACAATCTCTCGAGCAAGGCGGTCCTGATGCAGCGCCCCGACCACCTGGCGGTCTGGGGCGAACAGACATTGGGCCACGCGACCGACATCCAGTCCTACGACGCGGCCGACGTGACCATTCTCGGCACACCGCGCTTCGATGCCTATTTCGAGGCACGCGATACCGAGCTTCCGTCGCCTTTCGACCACCCCTACATCCTTTTTCTCGGCACCTCCCTCGCCTTCGACGAGGTCGAGGCGCTCAAGCATATCGATGCGATCATGTCGGCGGACCCCGTCCGTTGGCAGGGCGTCAAGCTGGTGTATCGCCCGCACCCCTGGCGCCAGAGCCGCGACACCATCGCCGATACCCGGCTCGAGAACGTCATCCTCGATCCCCAGCTCGCGGACAGGCACCTGACCGGGGAACGACACACGGGGTTCCAGCCCGATCTGTCCTGGTACCCCCGTCTCCTCGCCAATGCCGAGTTCACCCTGGGCGGGCTTACCTCCATGCTGATCGAGGCGACGATCTTCGGAAAACAGTTCGTCGCGTTGACCTATGACGACGGAAAACACGTGACGAACCAGAAGACGGTGCTGGAACGCTCCGAGCATTTCCGCGGGGTCGAGCGTATCCACACCGTTTCGTTCTGCCGCGAGAAATCGGACGTGGAACCCCTGATGCGGGCCGCCTGGGACGGACGCAAGACCATCGACCGCGACCGGGTCGACAGGGAACGAAACTACATCCTGTTTCACGACGGCAAGGCCTATGACCGGAGGCTTGCCGAGCTCTGCGCGAGCTTGCTCGAAGAATGAGGCGTGTAGACCGCCCCGCTGGGGCTCTGCCCGGGCGGATGATGCGCCGGCGACGGCGGGGCGGCGATCACTTGCGCCGCAGGTGTGCCTCGACCAACTCGATGTCGTCCAGGGTGTCGATGGACACATGCACGTCTTCGATCACGACGGCGCCTGTGTCCGGCCCCATGATCGAGCCGTGGTGCAACAGGCAATCGCGCGTGAACGCGTAGGCCACGCCATTCCGGTGGTAGACCGGCGAAAGCTGCTGGCGCGCGATGATGCCGGCGCCGCGCGGATCGAAGAAGGACATCCGCCCGTCGTCCACCGACAGCTGCTTGAGCGGATGGTATTTCAGGTCCGTGGGCGACACCGTCCAGACGGCATCATGGCCGCCCTCGACGAGCTTCACGACCGTGTCGCGCACGTTGGCCGCCGTGCGAAGCGGCGAGGTCGGTTGCAGCATGACCACGATGTCGTAGCGGCAATCGTCGATCCGCTCCATCTCGATCAGGGCGTGGTGCAGCACCTCCCAATCGCCGACGCGGTCGCCGGACAACGCCTCGGGCCGGCGAAACGGAGCGGCGAGGCCGTGGGCCTCGGCCTCGGCCGCGATGCCCTCGTGATCGGTCGAGACCACGCTTCGGTCGATCTCGGGCACGGCGGCGGCGACAGCGGCCGCGTGCGCGACGAGCGAACGGCCTCCGACCTCGCGCAGGTTCTTGAGCGGAATGCCCTTCGAGCCGCCCCGGGCCGGCACGACGGCAAGGACGCGGCGCCCACCGATCATTGCGTCAGGACCTCCCGGAGCTCGTCGAGCGCGTAGAGCCGGCAACCGGAGAGCCGGTCGCCCACCGCGAAGAAGCGCGCGCCACACTCGGCGGCGCTGTCGCGGTCGTCCTCGCCGTCGCCGACAACGACGATGCGTCCGGGCGCCACGCCGTGTTCGCCGATCAGACGGCGAAGCGTCTCCGGTTTCGTCGCCGGGCGGCCGTGCAACCCGTCGAAGTGATGCGCCCATCCGCGCGCGTCCACGATCCTCTCCAGCGAGACAAGCGGGGTGGCGGAGCTGACGCGCAGATCCGCCCCCAATCCGCGCAGGGTTTCAAGAAGCACGGTCGCGCCCGGCATCTCGGGCGCGACCGTCACGCGATCATCGACAAGACGCGTATAGTCCTCCGCGATCCGGGCCCCTTCCGCTTCGGGCAGGCCGAGAAGGGCGGCGAAGCGATCGGCCACGGTGTAGCGGTCCGCGCCGGGAATGGCGCGGGCGTCGCGCATCGCTTCGGGACCGCCGGAATACCGGGCCGCGATGACGTCATATCCCTCGGATTTGATGGCGTTCGACTCCACGAGCGTGCCGTCGAAATCGAAAACAACGATATCGCACCCGAGCGTCATCGTGCCTTGAGTGCCTCGTTCAGCTGGAAGCGACCCCAGTGGTCGACGACCGTCTTGCGCTCGGAATGTTCCAGCCGGTTGATCGCCGGATCCCGGTAGACGGAGTCGCCGCGATGGGCGGTCGTGGAGATCTCCTCGAAGATGCAGCCGCCTTCGGTCCAGAAGCGATGCCAGACGCCCGGCCGCACCGTAAGCGTGTCACCCGGAACCAGCGTGCGCACCTGGCCGTCGAGCTCGATGCTGAGATCGCCGTAGACCACGAGGAAGGTTTCCTCCTTCAGCTTGTGGTAATGCAGCGGATGCGACTGTCCGGGAAGCTGGACAAGGATCTTCTTGGCGTATTCGCGGTTGACCACTGTGATCAGGACGGCGCCCACCTCGTTGAAGCGCTCCACCCCGTAGTGATGCGAATACTCCGTGGTGAAATCGTGGTTCAGGGGGACCCGTGCCTTCGTCAGCAACGCCTTCACCTCGTGCACGGCGCGTTTCAGCACCGCCTCGCGCCCGCGCTCGGGGACAGAGACCGCCTCGGGCGTCAGGGGCGCGTCGGCCGCGATCGCGGCGGTGGCCACCATGCCATCCGTCCATGCGCCCGAGGCCAGCTGCCCCTCGCGCCGCGGGAATGCGAAATAGACGTCCTCGGCCCGGATCGCCTGCCCCTTCTCGATGGGACCGCGCGCGAAGATGCCACGCGCAAGCCCGTCGATTGCCTCGGCCTCCTCGGGGCGGGGTGCGCCGCGGGAATGGCTGCCGATGATCGTCCGCGCGCGTGTCCAGGCGGCCAGCCAGTCGCGCGTCTCATCGGGTGTCGCGGAATAAGCGTTGAGCGTGATGTCGTCGGTCGGCACGCCGACGTGACGCTCGAACATCTCGGCGCCCAGCGCCTGTGCGAGGCCAACATGGACGGTATCGGCGGGGTTCTCGTGGGTCGACCAGCCGATCACGACGCCGCGGTAACGTTCCTTGAACTCGGCGATGTTGCCGAGATTGCAGGCGTCGTCCGGCGTCGGGTAGATCGACACGCAATGCATCAGCGCGAAGTCGCAGGCGCGGTGCTGCAGGAAGCTGTAGAGCGCGTCCACCTCCTGGATGGTGAGCCCGCCAGTCGACGCGATCACCGGCAGGCCGGAGGCGGCCACGCGCTCGAGCAGCGGCCAGTCGGCGGCCGAGCAACTCGCGACCTTGATGATGTCGAAGCCCATGCGCTCGATCTGGGCGACCGAGGCCTCGTCGAAAGGCGTGCACATGGCCAGCATGCCCTGCGCGCGCACTTCGGCCAGCATCTCCTCGTAGGCCTTCCAGGGCAGGCGCGTCGAAAGGAACCGCGGCACGTGCTTGTTGGTCGAGGATTTCTGGTCGTCGGGGTGAACGAAGTCAGGCAGATCGCGGAACTGGAACTTCATCGCGGCGCGCACGCCGGCCTCGGCCACCGCCGCTCCATGCTCGCGGATGACCCGTTTGCCGTGCTCGACATCGCCCTGGTGGTTGTTGGCGAGATCGAGAACGAAGAGGTCGCGGAAATCGAAGTTGTTTTCGGTCATTCCTGCCTCACTCCGTCGATAGGGCTTCCGGGCGGCAGCCCTTTTCATGGTCGATGCGCACGCGCCGGCCGGTCCGGTCGCTCAGGTGCGCCGCCGCGATCACCAGCATCGTCTCCAGCCCGCGGTCGAGCGAGATCGGGCTGTCCGCCCCGCTATCGAGGCAGGCGTCGATGTGGGACAACTCGCGGATGAAGTCGTCGGGCCGTGTCTTGGAGACATCGAAGGTCTCGGGCGTCTTGCCGTCCATGGCCTCGACAACCCGGTCGATGCCCGGTTCGGCGCCACACTGCCATTCCACGAAACCGCCCTCGAACTGCAGGCGGGCGGACTTCCGGGTCGGCTTCGTCACCACGTCCTGCGTGCACTGGCCGATCAGGCCGCTTTCCGTCTCGAGGTGCATCGCGCACAGCCGGTCGTAGTCGACGCGCCCGTCGCGCACCCAGTCCATCCGAGCCGAGACCGCGGTGACCCGGCCCGCGCCGATCTGGTGGGCGAAATACTGCCACAGGTTGATCGCGTGGGAATGCTCGCCACTGGCGCCGCCACCGCGGGCAGAGAAGCCGAGGTAAGTCTCCCAAGGGCCCGCAAGCCAGGGATGGGCCGAGAAGATGCCGCCCCAGTACTCGCGGAAATCGACGTCGAGCGTCATGATCTGCCCGAAATCCCCGGAGGTCCCGCGCGCGCCCGCGCGTTCCGCCGCCGCGCCGACGACGTGATCGTATCCGGTGAAGGCCCGCACGCCTGCATCCTTCGCCGCCTGCCGCAGCTTCTCCGCCCCTTCGAGGCCAGGTCCGCACAACGGTTTTTCGACGAGGATCGCGGCCGGTTTCTCCTCCAGCGATGCGAGGGCGAGGTCCATGTGCACATCGGGCGGCGTCCCGATGCAGATCAGGTCGAACCCGCCTTTCGGCGCCTCTTCGGGAGTGCAGAGCGTGATCGCCTCGTCCCAGGCCCCATAGCGCGATGGATAGATCTCTTCCCTTGTCCGCGCGAGCGCACCGGGGTCGATGTCGCAGATCGTGACGGACCAGCCGAGCCGTCGTGACGCGTTCGCCAGGTGATTGCCGATCGATCCCGCCCCGAAGATCTTTACGTTTCCGATCATTTGAGGACTGCCCCCGCGCCTTGCCTATTGGCGTCCCTGCTACTTGAACGCGCCTCTCGCTTCCAGATCAAACTTCGGACCGAAGCCCCATCGGCAGGCGCCGGCAAAAAAGCGAAACGACGGCCTTCGGCCTTTCCGGGTGCCCCCGCACGAGCCCGCGTCATTCCCCGTTCGCGGCTCTTTCCCGCAAGGGCCTCGGGACCTGCGCACCACGGCGACAGATCCCTCGGAACCCGCCGCGATGCCGTGACGATGGCCGGACCCAAGTGGGCAACGGACGGTCCCCGCGATCGGGGAAGGTCGGGCGTGGCTCCGTCCGCCTTACGTCCACTTCGCGACAGGCGGCAGGCTCATCAGGACCGCGTTTGCGTCGTGTCCCGTCTCCAGCCCGAATTTCGTCCCCCGGTCGTAGACCAGGTTGTACTCGGCATAGAGCCCACGGTGCACCAGCTGTGCCTCGCGGTCGGCCTCGGTCCATTCGGTATGACGGCGCTTTTCCACGCAGGGCACGAATGCGGGCAGGAAGGCGCGCCCCACGTCCTGGGTAAAGGCGAAGTCCGCGTCCCAGTCGCCGGTGTTCAGATCGTCGTAGAATATGCCGCCCACGCCGCGGGCGCGGTGGCGGTGGGGAACGTAGAAGTACTCGTCCGCCCAGGCCTTGAACCGGTCGTAGTAGTCGGGCTGATGGCGGTCGCAATGGTCCTTGAGGACGGCATGGAAATGCGCCGTGTCCTCCTCGTACTCGATCGCGGGGTTGAGGTCCGAGCCGCCGCCGAACCACCACGCCACGGGGGTCCAGAACATGCGCGTGTTCATGTGGACGGCCGGCGCGTGCGGGTTGCGCATGTGGGCGACCAGGCTGATGCCCGAGGCCCAGAAGGTCGGGTCATCCTTCAGCCCCGACAGGTCCTTGCGCGCCGCCATCGCCTGCACCGCGCGGTCGCCGAGCTGGCCGTATACCGTGGAGACGTTGACGCCCACCTTCTCGAAGACGCGGCCACCGCGCATCACGCTCATCAGGCCGCCGCCCGCGTCCGAGCCGTCGTCCGAGTGGCGCCGCGTCTCGCTCACCTCGAACCGGCCTGCGGGCAAATCGCCACCCTGGGTGTCCTCCAGCGCCTCGAAGGCGGCGACGATCTCGTCGCGCAGCGTGCGGAACCAGGCGGACGCGCGGGATTTGCGGTCGTCGAATATGTCCTTCATGGCCGGAACTCCTCGGTCTCTTTGCCTTTCGTTACCACCTGGAGGCGAGGGATGCCACGCGGACAATCGTCGCTCTCGCGGCATGTGGCCGCGTCCCGGGGCGACCGGCGTTGCAACCGGACGTCACATGGAGAAATGCGGCGAAAGGCCGATTTCGGCAGTGGATTTCCGATGCCGTTTTGCCTAAGGTGCCGCAAGAAAGCCGCGACAGACGGCACACATAGGCAGGAACGAGCAGTTTCGTGACCACCACACGTTTCACGACCGCCCTCTTTGGGCTGATCCTCGTCGTGTGCCTGGCCCTCGCGGGTCCGGTGCGGGCAGCCCCTTATGCCGCCATGGTGATGGATGCGCGCACCGGCGAGGTGCTGCATTCGCGCAACGCCGACACGCGGCTGCACCCCGCCTCGCTGACCAAGATGATGACGCTCTACATCGCCTTCGAGGCGGTGCGCCTGGGCGAGATCGATCTCGACACCGAGGTGCGCATATCGGCAAACGCCGCGGCCGAGCCGCCTTCGGAACTCGGTCTGCGCGCAGGCTCCACGATCCGCTTCCGCTTCCTCATCCGCGCGGCCGCGATCCGGTCGGCGAACGACGCGGCGACCGCCATCGGCGAAGCGATCGAGGGCTCGGAGGCCGCCTTTGCCCGCCGGATGAACCGCACCGCGCGGGCGCTCGGCATGACGCGGACGACCTTCCGCAACGCCCATGGCCTGACCGAGGAAGGGCACCTCTCGACCGCACGGGACATGACGATCCTGGGGCGGAGGCTCGTTTACGACTACCCGCAGTACTACAACATCTTCTCCCGCCGCGAGGACAACGCCGGGATCGCGACGGTCCGCAACACGAACCGCGCCGTCCTCAACGCCTATGCCGGCGCCGACGGGATCAAGACCGGCTACACCCGCGCGGCCGGGTTCAACCTTGTCTCCTCGGCCCAGCGCGGGCAGGTGCGGATCATCGCCACGGTGTTCGGCGGACGATCGGCCGCGTGGCGAAACCAGCGGATCATGGAACTTCTCGACATGGGCTTCGCCCGTGCGCCGGCGAACGCGACGATCCGCGCGCCGGGCCTTCCCACCTATGACAACGAGGATCCCGTCGACACCGACGATCCGGCCTCCGGCCTCGTGGCGCGCAGTCTGCGCCCCGTTCAGCGCCCCCTGCCCGCCCCGCCGCCCGAACTGATCGCGGCCATAGGCGAGGCGGTCGGCGAAGCCGTGGGCGAGGCCCTGACGGCCGCGGAAACCGCGTCCGCCTCGGCCGCGCCGGTTCAACGGTCGATCACGCCTGCCCCGCGCCCCTCCGCCATCGCGCCCGAAGCCGTGGCCGAGGCGCTGACCCAGGCGCTGGAGCCCGCGGAGGACGAACTGACGGCGGCACTGGATTCCTCCGACCCCGACCGAATGCCACTGCCGCGCCCCGGGCCGGAGTCGGCGGTCGTCGTTCCGCCGCGCCCATTGCCGGCGCAACCCGAGGTCGTCACCCGCGCCTCCTCGACCGGATCGCGGCTTTTCGGCGTGTCGCTGGGGCGTCAGCCTTCGCATCACGCGGCAGAGCGTCTTCTCCTGCAGACGGCGCTGGCGGAACTCGGCACGTTCGACGAGGCGCTGCGCCGCGTCGTCCAGCGCAACGGCGGATACGAGGCGCGCTTTGCCGGCATGACCGAGGAGCAGGCCGCCCGCGCCTGCGCCCGCCTCTCGGCTCGCAACATGTCATGCGAGACCTTCGGCCCCTGACCAAGTGACGGTGACGTTTGGTTTCTGGAAGGCGGGGCGGAGTTCCCGGGAACTCCGGTGCGCTCAGATCTTCGGGTGGTCGTCGTAGTCGTCGCTGAGAATGCGGTTCGCGTCGCCCTCGGGGTCCTCGAACTGGCCGCGCTTCAGCATCCAGAAGAACGCCGCGAGGCCGACAAGCCCGAGAAACAGGCTGACCGGGATGAGGATGCCGAGGACGTCCATTCGTCTCTCACTTCAGCCGCAGGGCATTGAGCGAGACCGTAATGGAAGACATCGACATGGCCAAGGCCGCGATCAGCGGCGTGGCAAGCCCGGCGATGGCCAGAGGCACAGCCAGCACGTTGTAGACCGTGGCGATGGTGAAATTCTCGCGGATGCGGCGCGCGGCCGAACCCGAGGTCGTGATCGCGTCGGCGATGGGGGCGAGGCTGCGGCCCATCAGGACCATGTCGGAGGCCGTCCGCGCGGCATCGAGCGCCGAGGCAGGCGAGATCGAGACATGCGCGGCGGCAAGCGCAGCCGTGTCGTTAAGCCCGTCGCCGACCATGAGAACCTTTGCGCCGCCCGCCGACAGATCGCCGACCAGCGCGGCCTTCTCGGCCGGAAGCGCCTCGGCGATGACCTCGTCGATGCCGATGCGGGAGGCGAAGCTCTCGACCGCGCCCCTGGTGTCGCCCGAGATCAGGATCACGCGCTTGCCGCCCGCCTTCAGGGCCGCGACGGTCTCGGCCGCGCCCTCGCGCAGCGTGTCGGTGAAGCGGAAGGTCAGGGGCGCGCCCTCGCCGATCTTCAGGAAGGTCGCCGTCACGTCCGGCGCCTCCGCGCCGAGCCACGCGGCGCGGCCAAGGCGCACGGTCTCGCCCCGCCAGATGCCCTCGACCCCGTAGCCCGGAACCTCGCTCGCGTCGATCACGCGCGCGGGGCGCAGACCCCGGGCGCGCAGACCCTTCGCCAGCGCCTCGGCCAGCGGGTGGGAGGAACTCTCGGCCAGCGCCAGAGCGACGCGCAGCGCCTCCTCCGGGAGATCGTCGAGGGCCACGGGCTCGGGCGCGCCTGTGGTCAGGGTGCCCGTCTTGTCGAAGACGACGGTATCGGCCTCGGACAGGCGTTCGAGCGCGGTACCGTCCTTGATCAGAAGGCCCTTGCGGAAGAGCCGGCCGGAGGCGGCCGTCGTCACCGCGGGCACGGCGAGGCCCAGCGCGCAGGGGCAGGTGATGATGAGAACCGCCGCCGCGATGTTCAGCGCGATGCGCAGATCCTGCGTGTAGAGCCACCAGCCGACGGCGGCGGCTACGGACAGGATATGAACCCCCGGCGCGTAGAGCTTCGCGGCCTGATCGGCGAGAGAGTTGTAGTTCGCGCGACCGGACTCGGCCACCGCGACGAGGTCCGCGATACGGTGGAGCGAGGTGTCGCGGCCCGCCGCCTTCACCTCGATCATCAGGGGTCCGGTGAGGTTCACCTCGCCCGCGCTGACGGCCGTGCCGGGGCCCGCGTAGACGGGCAGGCTCTCGCCCGTCATCAGCGACCGGTCGAGCTCGGAGGTGCCCTCGGTCACGATCCCGTCGACGGGGATGCGCCCGCCGGGCTTCACCCGCACGATGTCGCCCACCGCGAGGTCGGCGGCGGCCACCGTCTCCTCGCCCGAGGCCGTGATGCGGAGCGCGCGCGGCACCTCCAGCGCGGCCAGTTCCTGCGCGGCCGACCGCGCGGAGGCCCGCGTGCGGTGATCGAGATAACGCCCGCCCAGAAGGAAGAAGCACAGCATGATCGCCGCGTCGAAATAGGCGTGATGCCCCGACATGATCGTCTCGTAGAGCGAGGTGCCCACCGCGAGCAGGATCGCCAGCGAGATCGGGACGTCCATGTTCAGCCGACGCCCCCTGAGCGCACCGAGCGCGGAGACGTAGAAGGGTTGTCCGGCGAAGATGACCGCCGGGATCGCAATGGCCGCGCTGATCCAGTGCATCATGTCGCGGGTCACGCCCTCGGCCCCCGACCAGACGGCGACCGACAGGAGCATGACGTTCATCATCGCGAAAAACGCGACGGCCAGGCGCATCAGGAGGTCGCGTCCCTGCCGGTCCATGGCGGTCGTGGCAAGCGTGCCGGGATCGAGTTCGTGCGCCTCGTAGCCCGCGCGGTCGAGGACCTGGGTCAGGGTCTCCGCCGTGACTTCGGGCCCTGCCTCCACCGCCGCGCGGCGCAGCGTCAGGTTCACCCGCGCCGAGCGGACGCCCGGCACGGCGCTCAGCGCCTTCTCGACCCCCGAGATGCAGCCCGCGCAGTGGATGCCCGGCAGCGACAGCATGAGCGTCGCGTCCTTCGGCAACTCGGCCAGGTGCTCGGCCGCCGGGGCGACGTTGCAGGCCGCGCAGACACCGGGCCTTGCCCGTTCCGCGTGTTCCAGTGCGCCGTGCTCGAAGGTGGCGGTCATGATGGGCGGGCCCTCCGGCGGCCTAGCCGCGAAGCTGGAACGTGATGTTGTGGCGATAGTCCGTGCCGTCGCGCGCCGTCCCCGTCAGGCGCAGACGCCAGCGCCCCTCGCTGACCTCGACGGGCGCGGTCAGCGTCCCGTTCGGTCCTCGATCCAGAACAAGGATCTGATCCTCGGTCTGGTTCGTCGGCCGGGTCAGGAGAGCGTTGAGCTCGGCCGGGTAGACCGGGCGTCCGGCGTCGTCCACCAGCGTCAGGACCAGCGTGTCGCCCTCGATGGCGACCGAGGCGTTCCAGCCCAGCGCCTGCTGCGCGAAACGGCGGTCATCGAAGGTCTGGCTGTCGGCATAGCTCGACGAGACCTCCATGCCGGGGAAGGTCGAGATGGCGTTGTAGGCCATGAACACATTGACCCCGATGATGATGCCGAAGCCGACGACGAAGATGGCGAGGACCTTTCGGCCGGTCAGTTCGCGGCGCGGCGCAGGCGCCTCGGTCTCGCTGCTCATTCCAGATCCCTCCCGAAGAATGTGGTGTCCTGATAGGTGCGCGTTTCGGTGCTCAGGTCCTCGACCCAGAACCTGAAATTCGTCAGGTTTTCGTCCGCCGCCGCGCTGCCCGCGGGTGCGATGACGTAGACCCGTTGCAGAAGCGTGCTGTCGACAGGAACCTCGACGGTGTTGTTCTCCTGTCCCTCGAGCTCGATCTGCAGCGGCTGGTCGGAGACGAGCGTGATCTCGAAGACGCTGTTCTCGTGGGTCATGTTCCGGATCCGCACATCGTAGGTGTTGCGGATCGACCCGTCCGACAGCATCACGAATTGCGGGTTGCGGACCGGCGCGACGGTCACGTCGATGTCCGAGCGGATGAACAGCAGAACCGTCAGGCCGACGCCGATCGCCGACCACAGAACGGTGTAGATGATCGTGCGCAGGCGGAAGATGTGCTTCCACACGGATTTCTTCTGATTGCCCGCGCGCTCGTTCGCCTCGTCGGTCAGCGCCATGTAGTCGATCAGGCCGCGCGGCTTGCCGACCTTGGCCATGATGTCGTCGCAGGCGTCGATGCACAGTGCGCAGGTGATGCATTCCAGCTGCTGGCCGTCGCGGATGTCGATGCCCACGGGGCAGACGTTCACGCAGGCGTTGCAGTCGATGCAGTCGCCGAGGTTCTCGCGGTCCTTGCCCTTGCCACGCGGTTCACCCCGCCAGTCGCGATAGGCGACCGTGATCGTGTCCTCGTCCATCATCGCGGCCTGGATGCGCGGCCAGGGGCACATGTAGATGCAGACCTGCTCGCGCATGAAGCCGCCGAAGACGAAGGTGGTGAAGGTCAGGATGCCGATCGTGGTGTAGGCGACAAAGGCCGCCTGCCCCGTGACAAGCTGTATGAAGAGCGTCGGGGCATCGGCGAAGTAGAAGACCCAGGCGCCGCCGGTGGCCACCGCGATCAGGAGCCAGACGATGTATTTCGTCAGGCGCAGGCGGATCTTGTGAAAATCCCAGCCCTGCCGCCAGAGCCTGAGACGCGCGTTTCGGTCCCCCTCGATCCAGCGTTCCACGGTGAAAAAGAGATCGGTCCAGACCGTCTGCGGGCAGGAATAGCCGCACCACACGCGACCCAGCGCCGAGGTGAAGAGAAACAGGCCGAGGCCCGCCATGATCAGGAGACCCGCGACGAAGTAGAATTCGTGCGGCCAGATCTCGATCCAGAAAAAGAAGAAGCGCCGGCCGCCGAGATCCAGAAGCACCGCCTGGTCGGGCAGGTTCGGGCCGCGGTCCCAGCGAATCCAGGGCGTGACATAGTAGATGCCCAGCGTGACGATCATGATGACCCATTTGAGGTTCCGGAACCGGCCCGAGACACGCTTGGGAAAAACGGGCTCACGGGAGGCATAGAGCTTTTGCGGCTCTTCGGTGGCACTCATGTCGGAATCACTCTTTCGATCTGATCGTCACTGTTCTGCGCCCGATGGGTTTAGGACGCGGGGGGCGCTTGCTCCTTGACGTGGATCAACCCCCCGGAGGAGAAAATTGTCTTTGCCAACCATGGGCCTGCGGCGCTTGCGCACAGGGCGCAGCCCGGCGCCGGCAACATAAAAAAAGGCGCCCCCGCGGGTGGGGGCGCCTTCCAGCCGGGCGGAGTATGGGTGGGGCAGCTTCCTGCCCGGCCGGGTCCTGTCTCAGGCGTTGGGATCGACGAGGCCGCGCGTGATGGCCTCGTCGCGGGCGATCCAGTACTCGTCGTGGTAGGTATCGACCGGGTGGCCAGAGCCCGGAGGCGCTTCGGAGTACTGCGCCATGTTGTTCATGTGGTTGAGGAGTTGCTGGTCCTCGAAACCGGCCATCCAGCCGGTGTATTCCTCGTAGATGCCGGGGTTGTTCATTTCCCACTGGCCGCTGACCCAGTCAACGCCGCCAGCTGCGGCGAACTCGGTCGTGATCTCCTGGTCGGTGAGCTGCGTGTCCACGTCCCCGGAGAGATCCGACACACCGCCCGACACGACCCCCATCGTCGCCATCCCGAGGCCGACGATACCGGCCGTAAGGACGACCCAGTCCACCGTCACTGCGCCGCTCTCGGCACTGACAAAAACCGCAACACGCTTCATCGCATGATCCCTCGTAAACAATTTTTCTGCGAGGGAAACTGCTGCCCGATCGCGGTCGCATCGGGACCGGCTGACGACCGAAAATAATCAAATCCGGGGAATTTTTCGGCATGGCCCAGGGTTTCCGCCGCATTTCAGCCACGGCGAAAAACTCAAAAACCCGGCGCTGGCCGGGCTCGGGAGGTCTCTGGATTGAGGAGGAAGGTAGGCACCGGTCCCGTAGGAAACGCGCGAACAGGACCGGGACCGGTGCCGATCCGGCGACCGGGAGGGGTCGCCGGATTCTTGGGGCGGGGGCCTACTGGCCGCCGCCAAGCGAGTGGACGTAGACCGCGACCGAGCGGACCTCGGCCTCGGAGAGGCGCCCGACCTCGGAGGCGTCGGCCGACCACGGCGGCATCACGCCGAAGCGGGCATTGCGCACCGTGTACTCGATCGCATCCTCCGATCCGCCATAGAGCCAGATCGCGTCCGTCAGGTTGGGCGCTCCCAGGAACTGGTCGCCTGTCCCGTCGTCCATGTGGCAGGCGGCGCAGTTGTCGTAGAAGACCTGCCCCCCGAGCTCGACCAGCGCGCCGTCATGCTCCTGCCCCGAGATGTTGCGGACGTATTGCACGACCGCGCCGATCTCTTCCTCGGTCAGGATGCCCTCGAACGCGGTCATCTCGGAATACCGGGCGTTCAGATCGTCCTCGTTCCGGATGCCGTGGCTGATGGTGTAATGCACCTCGTCGATGGTGCCGCCCCAGAGCCAGTCGTCGTCGAGCAGGTTCGGATAGCCCGAGGCCTGGACCCCCGCTGCGCCCGAGCCGTGACACTGAGAGCACCACGTCGCGAAGGTCGCGGCACCGCCCTGGATCGCGTAGTTGTAGAGATCCGGGTTGTCGGTCGGGTTGATCGCGGCAAGCTCGACCTCGGTGATCCGCTGACGGATGTCGGCGTTCATGTCGTCGAAGCGCTGGATCTCGTCGGCCACGTTGGCCCGCGTCGAGAAACCGAGCATGCCGGGCGTCGCCCCGTTGATCAGCGGCCAGGCGGGATAGAGCACCGTGTAGCCGATCCCCCAGACGATGCAGGCGTAGAAGGTCCACAGCCACCAACGCGGAAGGGGGTTGTTGAACTCCTTGATGCCGTCCCAGGAATGGCCGGTGGTATCCGGATCACCCTCCATGAGGACTTGCTCCTCGGGGTGCTTGTTCTTGTCTTCGGTCATTGCCGCGCCTCCTTGAACTGGCGGGTCATGGCAGGCTCGTCGTCCCCGGCCGGCCGGTCGTCATAGCGGAACGGGATGTTCGCGGTGTCGCGGTGCACCTGCCGGCTGCCGGGTCGCAGCGTGAACAGGATCACTCCGAGGAAGCTCAGGAGGAGGAACATCATCCCCCAGCTTCCCGCGAAGACCCGCATGATGGTGTAGGTGTCTTCCATCGTTCAGGTCCTCCCTTACCGGCTCGCCAGAGCTTCGTCTTCGGAGAAGGTCGAGAAGTCGACCAGCGTTCCGAGCATCTGGAGATAGGACACGAGCGCGTCCATCTCGGTTACCGCGGGGTTGCCGTCGAAGTCCCGCTGCTGCGCACCGGGGTAGCGTTCGACCACACCACTGTCACCGAAGTCCGTCGCCTGCTGCACGAAGTCGAAACGCGCCTCGGCGATCATCTCGTCGGTGTAGGGCACGCCCACGATACGGTGCGTCCGCATCAGGTCGGCGATGTATTCGCCGTCGATCTCGGCATTGGCGAGATACCCGTAGGAGGGCATCACCGACTCCGGGACCACCGATTGCGGATTGCGCAGGTGATCGACGTGCCACTCGTCCGAGTAGCGGCCGCCCACGCGGGCGAGGTCCGGACCCGTCCGCTTGGAGCCCCACTGGAACGGATGGTCGTACTGGCTTTCGGCCGCGAGCGAGTAGTGCCCGTAGCGTTCCACCTCGTCCCGCATGGGCCGGATCATCTGGGAGTGGCAGACATAGCAGCCCTCCCGGATGTAGATCTCCCGGCCGGCGAGCTCGAGCGGGGAGTAGGGGCGCATGCCCTCCACGTCCTCGATCGTGTTCTCCAGGTAGAACAGCGGGGCGATTTCCACGATGCCACCCACGGTGACGACCAGGAAGCTGAGCGCCAGAAGGAGGGTCGCGTTGGTTTCGATCTTCTTGTGACCGTCGAGGTTAGCCATCTGTCAGGCCCTCCTTATTCTGCCGGTGCCGCGACGGGCGCGTCCTTGCGGACCTCGCCTTTCTTCACGGTCATCCAGAGGTTCCAGGCCATGATCAGCGAACCGGTGAGGAACAGGACCCCGCCCAGGCCACGGACCACGTACATCGGGAATTTCGCGGCGACGGTGTCGGCGAAGGAGTTCACGAGGAAGCCCTGCGCGTCGACTTCACGCCACATCAGGCCTTCCATGATCCCCGTCACCCACATCGAGGCGGCGTAGAGCACGATGCCGATGGTCGCGAGCCAGTAGTGCCACGAGACGGCCTTGAGGCTGTAGAGGCGCTGCTTGTTCCACAGTTTCGGGAACAGGTAGTAGAGCATCCCGAAGGTGATCATCCCGTTCCAGCCGAGCGCACCGGAGTGCACGTGGCCGATGGTCCAGTCGGTGTAGTGCGACAGCGAGTTGACCGCGCGGATCGACATCATCGGGCCTTCGAAGGTCGACATGCCGTAGAACGCGACGGAGGTCACCATCATCCGCAGGATCGGGTCGGTCCGAAGCTTGTCCCATGCCCCCGAGAGGGTCATCAGGCCGTTGATCATGCCACCCCAGGAGGGCATCCACAGCACGACCGAGAACACCATGCCGAGCGTCGAGGCCCAGTCGGGGAGCGCGGTGTAGTGCAGGTGGTGCGGACCGGCCCAGATGTACAGGAAGATCAGCGCCCAGAAGTGGATGATCGACAGCTTGTAGCTGTAGACCGGCCGCTCGGCCTGTTTCGGGATGAAGTAGTACATCATGCCGAGGAAGCCGGCGGTCAGGAAGAAGCCCACCGCGTTGTGGCCATACCACCACTGCGTCATCGCGCCCTGCACGCCCGACATCACCGGAACCGAAGAGGAGCCGAAGATCGAGACGGGGATCTGCAGGTTGTTGACGACATGGAGCATCGCGACGGTGACGATGAAGCTCAGCAGGAACCAGTTCGCGACGTAGATGTGCGGCTCTTTTCGCTTGAGGAGCGTGCCCATGTAGACGGCGAGGAACGCAACCCAGACGATCGTCAGCCACAGGTCCACCAGCCATTCGGGCTCGGCGTATTCCTGGCCCTGCGTCGAGCCCAGAAGGTAGCCGGTCGCCGCCATGACGATGAAGAGCTGGTAGCCCCAGAACACGAACCACGTCAGCCCGCCGCCCCACAGACGTGCCGCGGACGTCCGCTGCACGATGTAGAACGAAGCCGCCAGAAGCGCGTTGCCCCCGAAGGCGAAGATCACCGCCGAGGTATGGAGGGGACGAAGCCGCCCGAAGTTGAGATAGCCCTGCGCCCACTCGAAGTTGAGCACGGGAAAGGCCAGCTGGAAGGCGATCGTGACACCGACCAGGAAGCCTACGACGCCCCAGAAGGCGGTGGCGATCGCGGCGGCCCGAACCGGACCGTCCATGTATTCGTTGGCCGGTGCCGGCACCCTGGGCTCGCCCGTGCGGCGCAGCTGCCACAAGAACACGCCACCCGCCGACGCCATGATGAGCAGGGCGTGGACGAGATAGGCCGCGTCCCTTGCGTAGTTGGCGGCGATCGCGGCACACACCACGACGACGCCAAGGATCGCTAGCTTCAGGTAATCAAGCATTGATCGTCCCTTCGTCATGCTCCGGTTCCGACGGGCCCACTACGACTCGGGCTCAGCCATCCAGAGCTGTTCCATCTGCCTCCACATCGCGGATGACGAATGGCCGGGCATTGATCCATGTCAAAACCTGAGGTTGAGTGCTTGACGCAGGTCAAGGTGCCGCAGACCGCCTCATCCTATCAGTGTCCGGAAAGGCACCGAGGAGGGTTCAATGGCCTACAAGAGCATTCTCACGATCCTGACCGAAACCGACGACGCCGAACCGGTTCTGGACGCTGCGATCAGCGTGGCAGACGCGGCCGGAGCGCATCTCGACGTTCTGTGTATCGGAATCGACCGTACCCAGACGGGTTACTATTTCGCCGGAGCCACGGCCTTGATGCTGGAGGAAACCCTCGCCCAGGCGCAGGCGGAGGCCGGCCGGATCGAGACGATTGCCCGCGAGCGTCTTGGCCGGGCATCCATCAGCTGGGGCGTGGAGGCGATGGTGGCGCAGTCCGCCAGCGTGACCACCATCGTCGCGCGCAGGGCCCGCTTCTCGGACCTCGTGGTGCTGCCCAAGCCCTACGGCGAAGACCTTCCGGCCGACGCCCCGGTGGTCGTCGAGGCCGCCATGTTCCAGGGCCACGCCCCGGTGATCGTGCTGGCCGAGGGCGCCCCCCCCGTCCTGACCCCGGAGACCGTGGTCATCGCCTGGAACGACTCTCCCGAAGCGCTGGCCGCGGTGCGCCGTGCCTTGCCGCTTCTCGTTGCGGCCAAGAAGGTCTCGATCTGCATCGTCGCGCCCGAGCGGCACGGGTCCGAAACGGCCGATCCCGGCGCCGAGCTGTCGAAGATGCTGACCCGCCACGGCGCGAACGTGGAGGTCTGCCTTCAGCCCCAGACCCTGCCGCGCGTCAGCGAGGTGATCGCCCGGCATGTCGAGGACATCGATGCCGATCTCCTGGTGATGGGCGCCTACGGCCATTCCCGCTTCCGCGAGGCGATCCTGGGCGGCGCGACACGCAACATGCTCGAGCATGCGAAGGTGCCGGTCTTCATGGCCCACTGACGCGGAAGGGCTTGAAAACAAAGAGCGCCCCGAACCCATCGCGGTTCGGGGCGCTTCTATTGAGCGGGCCGGGCAAGGACGAACCCATCCGGCATGGCGTTGGGACGGAGCGCCCCTAGCTGAGGATGCCGCCGTCGGCGTCGTCGCCCGTCTCGTCCATGAGCAGGTCGAAGTCCGGGATGACGATGTGCCGTTTGCCTTCCAGCCGGATCACGCCGTCCCTCTTCAGCCCCGACATCTGCCGGCTGACAGTCTCGAGCGTGAGGCCGAGGTAGTCGGCCATCGCTTCCCGCGTCAGGGGCAGATCGAAGGCCACATCGCCGTGGCCGCTGTTGTTGAAGGTGGCATCGCGCCTGGCAATGATGGACAGGAAACTCGCGATTTTCTCGCGCGCCGTCTTGCGGCCGAGAAGCAGCATCCACTCCCGCGCCGCGTCAAGCTCGTCGAGCGTCATCTCGAGGAGACGCTGCGCGATGTGCGGCGTATCGTCCATCATGTCGAGAAACGGAACCCGGCGGAAACAGCACAGCTGCAGATCGGTCGTCGCCGTGACGTCGTAGGCGACCGATTCGCGGTTCGGACGGCCGAGAAAATCGGAGGGCAGAAGCAGGCCGACCATCTGCCGGCGACCGTCTTCCATGGTCTGGGTCAGGGATGCGACGCCGTGCACCACCGAGGCGACGAAATCCATCTTGTCGCCTGCCCAGATGATGGTTTGTCCAGCTTCGTAACTCCTGTAATATTTGATGGCCTCAAGTTTTTCGAGTTCATCTGTTTCACAACGCGCACAAACCGCACGATGACGGATCGGGCAGTCGGCGCATTGCGATTGCGGGAAGGCGAGCTGCTTGCTGGACATGGAGAGCTCCTCCGGCCGGGATGGCTGGCCCCGTTTGATCCACATCAAAGTGAGGGCGCGCGTTCTACTCCAAGTAGTATCTTAATGGAGCATCTTGCGCAACTTCGCAGGCTCGGACTCTTCGATGCCAAGGTACCGCGGTATACCAGTTATCCGCCGGCCACCAAGTTCTCGAACGACGTCACGGGTGCTGTCTTCCGCGACTGGGTCAGCGCGATCCCCGAGGGGTCGGCGATCTCGGTCTACATGCATGTGCCGTTCTGCCGGAGGCTCTGCTGGTTCTGTGCCTGTCGAACGCAGGGCACCCGGTCGGACGCGCCCGTGAACGCCTATGTGGATAGCCTCAGGCAGGAGGTCGCGAACCTCGCTGCCATCCTGCCCGAAGGCGTGCGCATCGCGCGCCTGCACTGGGGCGGGGGCACGCCGACGCTGCTCAGGCCGGAACAGATGCACAGCCTCGCGGACACGATCCTCGAAGCCATGCCGCTTGCCCGTGGCGCCGAGTTCTCGGTCGAGATCGACCCGAACGAAATCGATGAGGCCCGCCTTGATGCGTTGGCCGCTATCGGCATGAACCGCGCCTCGATCGGGGTGCAGGATTTCGACGAGGACATCCAGAAGACGATCGGCCGGATCCAGGGCTACGAGGTTACGCGCGAAACGGTCGAGGCCCTGCGCGCCCATGGCATCCGCTCGCTCAACGCGGATATCCTTTATGGTCTGCCGCACCAGAACCAGGCCCGCATGGCCGAGAGCGTGCAGATGCTGCTTTCGCTCTCTCCCGACCGGGTCGCGCTCTATGGCTATGCGCATGTGCCGTGGATGGCCAAGCGCCAGGCGATGATCCCGACGGACGCGCTTCCGAGCCCCGAGGAACGTCTGCACCTGTTCCACACGGCACGGCGGCTGTTCCTGTGGGACGGCTACCAGGAAATCGGCATCGACCATTTCGCGCGGCCCTCCGACTCGATGGCCGTGGCCGCGCGCTCGGGTCACCTGCGGCGGAATTTCCAGGGCTACACCGACGACACCTGCGATGTGCTGATCGGTCTTGGCGCGAGTGCCATTTCGCGTTTCCCGCAGGGCTTCGCCCAGAATGCCAGCGGCACCGCGCAATACCAGGCTTCCGTCCGCGAGGGCCAGATGGCCACGGGCCGTGGACACATCTTCAAGGGCGAAGATCACTGGCGCGGCCGGATGATCGAGATGCTCCTGTGCGATTTCGCGATCGAGTCTGCGCCTCTCATCGCTGAGTATGGCGTGGACGAGTTGACGCTGCGCCGGCTCTACCGGAGCGTAGACGAAGCCTTCCCCGGCATGACGCGCACCACGCAAAACGGTTTCGAGATCACCGAGGAGGGGCGTCCGCTCGCCCGGATGATCGCGCGGGCATTCGACGGCTACGAGATGCGTGCCGAAGGGCATTCCGCGGCCTTCTGAGCCACCTGCCCCGCCCGTCTGCCCTCAGGCCGCGTTCCCGGGCGTCTGGCCGAATGCCGCGCGCATCAGTTCCCGCGTGTATTCGTGGCGCGGATTGCGGAACAGGTCCTCCGCGTCGCCGGTTTCGACGACATCGCCCTGCTTCATCACGATGACCTTGTGGCTCAGCGCGCGCACCACCTTCAGGTCGTGACTGATGAACAGATACGCGAGCCCGTGATCGGCCTGCAGCCGGCGCAGAAGCTCCACGATCTGCACCTGCACCGTCATGTCGAGGGCGCTGGTCGGCTCGTCCAGCACGACGAGTTTCGGCCGCAGGATCATCGCGCGCGCGATCGCGATGCGCTGACGCTGCCCACCCGAGAACTCGTGGGGATAGCGGTCCATCATGCGCGGGTCGAGGCCCACTTCCTGAAGGATGTCGGCCACGAGCCGGCGCCGCTCGCCGCGCGCGATGCCATGCACGGCTAGACCCTCGGAGACGATCTGCTCGACGGTCATCCGGGGGCTGAGACTGCCGTAGGGATCCTGGAAGACGACCTGCATCTCGCGCCGGACGCCGCGCAATTCACGCGACTTCAGCCCCTGGATGTTGCGCCCCATGAAGACGACCGGCCCCTGCGAGGAGATGAGGCGCAGCACGGCCAGCGCCAGCGTGGTCTTGCCCGACCCGCTCTCGCCGACGATGCCGAGCGTCTCGCCCGACCGGACCTGCACGCTGGCGGCGTTCACGGCCTTCACATGGCCCACCGTGCGCCGCATCAACCCGCGCTGAATCGGGAACCAGACCCGCAGGGCATCCGTCGAAACGATCTCCCGAGCACCTGCGGGGACGGGCTTCGGCGTCCCGGCAGGTTCGGCCGCGAGGAGTTTCTGGGTATAGGGATGGCGCGGATCGTCGAAGATCGTCGCCGTCTTGCCCTGCTCCACGATCAGCCCGTCCTTCATGACGCAGACGCGGTCGGCGATGCGCCGGACGATGCCGAGGTCATGGGTGATGAACAGAAGGCTCATGCCGAGGTCGCGCTTCAGTTCGGCCAGAAGCTCGAGGATCTGCGCCTGGATCGTCACATCGAGCGCGGTGGTGGGTTCGTCCGCGATCAGGAGCTTGGGGTCGTTGGCAAGCGCCATGGCGATCATCACGCGCTGCCGCTGCCCGCCCGACAACTGGTGGGGATAGGCGCCCAGGCGGCTTTCGGGGTCGCGGATGCCGACGCGGTTGAGGAGTTCGATGATACGGTCGCGCGCCGCCTGCCCGGTCAGGCCCTGGTGCAGCGCGAGGCTTTCCGCGATCTGTTTTTCCAGGGTGTGCAGCGGGTTCAGCGACGTCATCGGCTCCTGGAAGATGAAGCTGATGTCGTTGCCCCGGATGCCGCGCAGTTCCGCCTCGGCGGCGCCGACCATCTCCTGGCCTTCGTACCGCACCGACCCGCCGATCTCGGCCGCTTCGGGCAGGAGCGATACGGTCGAGAGCGCGGTCACCGACTTGCCGGAGCCAGACTCGCCGACCAGCGCGACGGTTTCGCCACGGCCGACCGTGAAGGTCACACCGCGCACGGCGCGGCTTGCCGAGGCGCCCTGGCGGAAGTCGATGGTGAGGTTGCGCACGTCGAGGATCGGATCGCTCATTTCGTGCCCCCCGCTTCGAGCGCGCCCGCATCGCCCGTATCCTCCGCCACGGCCGGGCCGCTGAAGGTCTTGCGCGGGTCGAACGCGTCGCGGACGCCTTCGAACACGAAGACCAGAAGCGACAGCATGATCGCGAAGGTGAAGAAGGCGGTGAAGGCCAGCCACGGCGCGTCGAGGTTGTTCTTGGCCTGCAGCGTCATCTCGCCCAGTGACGGTGCCGCCGAAGGCAGCCCGAAGCCGAGGAAGTCGAGCGAGGCGAGCGCGCCGATCGTCCCCGTCACGATGAACGGCAGGAAGGTCAGCGTCGCAACCATGGCATTCGGCAGCACATGGCGGAACATGATCGTGCCGTTGCCGACGCCGAGAGCGCGGGCCGCGCGGACGTATTCGTAGTTTCGCGCCCGCAGGAATTCCGCACGCACCACCCCCACGAGGCCCGTCCAGCCGAAGAGCACCATCAGGAACACCAGCAGCCAGAAATCCATCGTGAAGATCGCGGATATGATGATGATGATGTAGAGGCTCGGGGTGGAGTTCCAGATCTCGATGATCCGCTGGAAGATCAGGTCGAGAAGGCCGCCGTAATACCCTTGAGCCGCACCGGCCGCGATGCCGATGACCGACGTGAGAAACGTCACCACCAGCGCGAAGCTGACCGAGAGGCGGAAGCCGTAGATGACGCGTGCCAGCACGTCGCGTGCGGTGTCATCGGTGCCCAGCCAGTGGTCGGCATCCGGCGGCGAGGGGGCCGCCCGGCCGAGGTCGTTCACCGTGTTGTAGCTGTACGGGATGAGCGGCCAGACGATCCAGCCCGCCTCCACCGCCTCTCCGTTGAAACTGCCGGTTTCCTGCACCTCGGCGATCACCGCCTCGGGGTCGTCCCAGCAATCCTCCAGGCCGCCCGACACGATGAGGCATTGCACCTCGATATCCCGGTAGACGGCCTCGGTCCGGAAATCGCCGCCGAATTCCGTCTCCGGGTAGAAGTTCCAGATCGGCGTGTAGTACCCACCCTGGTACTGGACCAGGAGCGGTTTCTCATTGGAGATGACCTCGGCAAAGAGGCTGAGGCCGTAAAGGACCGCGAAGATCCAGAGCGACCAGTAGGCGCGGCGGTTGGCCTTGAAGTTCTGCCAGCGGCGGCGGTTCAGCGGCGACAGCCAGCCCTGCCGCGGCGGCGGCGCCACCTGGGGCGGCGTCGGCCTCAGGCCCGGCTCGGGATCGATCGGGGGCCTGGCCGGGTGGATGGGATCCTCGTCGCGCAGCGCCATCGCCTCAGGTCTCCCGCGTCTCGAAGTCGATCCGCGGGTCGATCCAGACATACATCAGGTCGGAAATGATGTTCACCAGAAGGCCGATCAGCCCGAAGACGAAGAGCGTGCCGAAGATCACCGGGTAATCGCGCTCCACCGCTGCCTCGAAGGCAAGCCGCCCCAGCCCGTCGAGCGAGAAGATCGTCTCGATGATGAGCGAGCCGCCGAAGAAGACGCCCACGAAAACGGCCGGGAACCCCGCGATCACGATCAGCATCGCGTTGCGGAAAACATGGCCGTAGAGGACCCGGCTTTCCTTCAGGCCCTTGGCCTTGGCGGTCATCACGTACTGTTTCTTGATCTCGTCGAGGAAACTGTTCTTGGTCAGCAGCGTCAGTGTCGCGAAGGCCGAGATCGTGGAGGCCAGCACCGGCAGCGTGATGTGCCAGAAATAGTCCGCCACCTTTCCGAGGACGCTCAGTTCCTCCCAGTTGTCGGACGTGAGCCCGCGAAGCGGGAAGACCTGGAAGTAGGAACCGCCCGCGAACAGGACGAGCAGAAGGATCGCGAAGAGGAATCCGGGGATCGCGTAGGCCACGATGATGACGCCCGAGGTCACCGTGTCGAAGCGCGTGCCGTCCCGCACCGCCTTGCGGATGCCGAGCGGGATCGACACGAGATAGGCGATCACCGTCGACCACAGGCCCAGGGTGATCGAGACGGGCAGCTTCTCGATCACGAGGTCCACGACCGAGATGGAGCGGAAATAGCTCTCTCCGAAGTCGAAGCGCATGTAGTCCCACATCATCAGGCCGAAGCGCTCCAACGCGGGGATCTCCTCGGCGACGCATTCCTCGGCATCGAGGTCGGGCCGGCCCGTATACCCCTCTTCGCAGACGATGCGCGCGAAGTTGAACTGCACCCTCAGTTCGTCGAGGAATTGCGGCGGAAGACCGCGCGCGCCCTGATAGCTGTCCTCGATCTCCGAGGCGCCGCCGCCCCCGTCGTTGCCCCCGCCCGAGATGCCTGCAAAGGCGTCTCCCTCACCCTCGAGCTGCGCCAGAACCTGCTCGACCGGGCCGCCGGGCACGAACTGGGTCAGCGCGAAGTTGATGATCATGATCCCGAGCAATGTCGGGATCATGAGTGCGATACGTCTGAGGATGTAGGCGCCCATGTCGCGTCAGAGAACGCCCTGGTCGCGCAACGCCTGCTCGGCCTCGGGGTCCACCCACCAGAAATCGAGGAAACCGATCCCGTAGGGCGGCAGTACCTCGGGGTAGCGGTAGTGATTGTAGTAGGCCACCCAGGCGCTGTCGTTGTACCACTGCGGGACACGCAGGCGATAGGCCCGCAACACGCGGTCGAGCGCGCGCGTGGCGATTTCCATCTCCTCTCGGGTCTCGGCCCGGATCACCGTTTCCAGAAGCTGGTCGACAGCCGGATCGGCGATCCCCGCCACGTTGAACAGCGACTCGTCGGCGCCGATCGTGCCGAAATACTGCCGCATGCTGGTGCCCGGCTCGTAGGACATCGGGAAATGGTCGGTCAGCATGTCGAAATCGGCGTCGCGCTGGCGCTGGCTCATCTGTGCGCCGTCGACCCGGTTCATGCGCGCGTCGATGCCGATGGCGCGCAGGTTCTCGACATAGGGGTTGATGATGCGGTCGAAGAGCGGGCCGGCATTGAGGAACTCGACCTCGAGCGTCCGACCCTCCGCGTTGCGCAGGAGACCGTCATCCCCGGGGGTCCAGCCCGCTTCCTCCAGCAACGCCGTGGCGCGCCGCGCCTGCGCCCTGTCGAACACGCGATCGGGGTTAGAGGGCGGCGTGGCGAACGGCGGATCGGTAAAGACCTCGTCCGGGATCGCGCCGCGCAGCGGTTCGAGAACCGCAAGCTCCTCCGGCGGGGGCAGGCCCTCGGCCTCGAGGTGCGTGTTCTCCCAGAAGCTGTCGATCGGCTGATAGAGCCCGTTGAAGAGGGTCTGGTTCGTCCATTCGAAGTTGAACATCAGCGCGATGGCCTCGCGCACGCGGGGATCCGCGAACTTCTCGCGGCGCAGGTTGAACACGAAGGACTGGCCCGAGGCGATCACGCCCTGGGGGATCGTCTCCTGGATGACGATGCCCTGGCGCAGACGCGGGAAATCGTAGCTGTTGGCCCAGTTCTGGGACGAGTTTTCCTGCCGGAACAGGTAGTTGCCGGCGGTGAACCCCTCGAAGGCCGCGATCGCGTCCGCGTAGTACTCGACGCGGATACGGTCGAAGTTGTGCCGGCCGCGATTGATGGCCAGGTCATTGCCCCAATAGTCGCGGTTGCGCTCGAACACGACCGAACGGCCCGGGTCGACAGCCCCCAGAACGTAGGGACCGGACCCCACCAGCGGCTCCAGCCGGCTTTCGTCGAAGTCGAGGCCGCTGTCGATATGGCTCTGCTGGGAGAAAACGGGCAGGCCGCCCGCCGCCTCGATGCGGCCGCGAAGCTGGCTGTCGGGGTTGAAGTCGAAACGGATCCGGCGCTCGTCCAGCACCTCCGCGCCTGCGATCGTGTTGGGGATGTTCGCGCGGAACGAGGGCAGACCCTCGTCGCGCAGGATCTCGTAGGAGAAGAGCGCATCCTGCGCCGTCACGGGCGTGCCGTCGGAGAACCGCGCTTCCTCCCGGATGGTGAAGATCACGTAGGAACGATCCTCGGGGTAGGCGATGCTTTCGCAGAGCAGGCAATAGGCCTCGCCGATCGTGTCCATCGTTCCTTCGAGCATCGACTCGAAGAAGATGTTGGCAAGGACGGCAGAGTTCCCCTGGTTCGTGTAGGGGTGCATCGAGTCGAACGATCCCCCGGCACTCGACCAGGAAAACGACATCTCCCCACCCTGCGGGGCGTCCGGATTGACGTAGGCGAGATGCTCGAAGTCGGCCGGATAGGTCAGGTCCTCGAGACCGAAGGTTGCGACCGCATGGGTCACGATCAGGTCGTCGTCCTGCGCCCGGGCCGGCTGGACGGCGAGGGCCCAGAGCAGCGCCGCGCCGGCCAGTGGCAGGGCGGCGAGCCGAACAAGGTGGAAAGCGCTTGGCGCGGCGGAAACGCAGGCATGGGCGGTGGGGCGATCTGGCATCAGGGTCTCCAAGCTCGTCCGGTGTTTCTCCCACAGATGTGGGCCGCATCACGTTAGTGACCAGTCCTGCCGGGGTTCAAGTTGAGATTGCGTGATCGACGGTGAACGCGCGGGAACCTTCCGGTCACGAAAAAGGCCGCTCCGGCAGGAGCGGCCCTTGTGAATTGGCGCGATACCGTCGGCTTACTGGACCGACGCGAGATATGCGATCAGGTTGGCCCGGTCCTCGACATCGGACATGCCGTTATAGGCCATTGCCGTGCCGGGCGCGTAGGCGCGCGGGTTGGCGATGAACTCGGAAATGTTCTCGGGCGTCCAGGCGCCGGTCGTGGCAAGGAGGCCGTCCGAATAGGAGAAGCCTTCCGCGCTGTGCTTCGGACGATCCACGACGCCGTGGAGGTACGGACCCACGCCGTTCTGGCCGGGGTTGAGCGAATGGCAGGCCTGGCACTGGCGGAACAGGCGCTCGCCGGCGGCCGGATCCGCGTTGGCGTAGACGTCGGCGAAGGCGACCTCGACGACCGGCTCCGCGGTTTCCGCACCGCCTTCGGCGTGCTCGTCGATGATGACGTAGCCGCGCACGTGGTCCTCGCCATGGGATTCGGTGTTGTAGAGGCTTTCGGCCACCCAGCCTCCGAGCAGGAAGATCAGCAGCGCCCCGCAGAACGCGCCGAAGGCCTTGGTGATGGTCATCGTATCAAGCATGGCTCACCCACTCGTGTCGCGATTTCGCGGGTATGTAGGGTGTTTCCACCCGGGGAGGCAAGGTGTAGGGAGCGCGACGAAACGCCCACATGCTCAGGTGGAGACATGACACAGCGCATCGCCTTTCAGGGAGAACCCGGCGCCTACTCGCACCAGGCCTGCCATGCCGAGCGCCCTCAGCTCGAAGCTCTGCCCTGCCCGACCTTCGAGGCGGTGATCGACGCGGTGCGCGAGGGACGCGCCACGCAGGCCATGCTGCCGGTCGAGAACACGACCTACGGGCGGGTGGCGGACATCCACCGTCTGCTGCCCGAGTCGGGGCTGCACATCATCGACGAGGCCTTCGTGCGTGTGCACATCAACCTCCTCGGCGTGCCCGGCACCGCCATTGCCGACGTGAAGGAGGCGTGGTCGCATCTCGTCCTTCTGCCTCAGTGCGCCCGCTTCCTGCGCGAGCACGGAATCACGGGGCGCGTCAGCACCGACAACGCGCGCGCCGCGCGGGACGTGGCGGAGTGGGCCGACCCGTCGAAGGCCGCTCTCGCCTCGGAGCTTGCGGGCGAGATCTACGGGCTCGACGTTCTGGCCCGCCATGTCGAGGACCACGACACCAACACCACGCGCTTCCTCATCATGTCGCGCGAACCCGACCTGACGCGCCGCGCCGAACACATGATGACGACCTTCGTCTTCCGCGTGCGCAACATTCCCGCCGCGCTCTACAAGGCGATGGGGGGATTCGCGACGAACGGCGTGAACATGACCAAGCTGGAAAGCTACATGGTCGACGGATCGTTCACCGCGACGCAGTTCTATGCCGATATCGAGGGCCACCCCGAGGATCCGCCCGTCCAGCGCGCGCTGGAGGAGCTGGACTATTTCACCAGTTACCTCAAGGTACTCGGCACCTACCCCGCCGATCCAGCGCGGGACTGAGCCCGAACCGACATGACCGAGCGCGCGCCGCCGACACTTTCGCCCACCTCGCCGCTCCGCGGGATCGGGCTGAAGATCGCGTCGGTCTGCATCTTCGTGGCGATGTCGGCCCTCATCAAGGCGACGTCCGAGGTCGTGCCGCCCGGGCAGGCGGTGTTCTTCCGGTCCTTCTTCGCGCTGCCGGTCATCTTCGGCTGGCTCGCGCTCAGGCATGAACTGCATACCGGCCTGAAAACGAAGGACCCGATGGCCCATGTCTGGCGCGGCCTCGTGGGCGCGAGCGCGATGGGCCTCAGCTTCACCGGCCTCGGCCTGCTGCCACTCCCGGAAGTGACGGCGATCGGGTATGCCGCGCCGATCCTAGTCGTGATCTTCGCCGCCATGTTCCTGGGCGAACAGGTGCGGCTTTTCCGGCTGTCGATGGTGGTGCTGGGTCTCGCCGGCGTCCTCGTGGTCCTGTCGCCGCGCCTTGCGGTCGATCCGGCCACTGCGGGGTCGGGCGAGACGCTGGGCGCCGTCGTCGTCCTTCTCGCCGCCGTCTGCGCGGCCCTCGCCCAGGTCTTCGTGCGCAAGATGGTGCATACCGAAAGCACCTCGGCGATCGTCTTCTACTTCTCGCTCACGGCAAGCGCGCTGTCGCTGCTGACGCTGCCATGGGGCTGGGCCTGGCCGCCGGCCTGGGCCTTCGCGCTGCTGGTGCTGGCGGGGCTGATGGGGGGCGTGGGCCAGATCCTGCTGACATCATCCTACCGCCATGCCGACGCCTCGCTGATCGCGCCGTTCGAATACACCTCGATGCTGCTGGCCATCATCGTCGGCTACACGGTGTTCTCGGAAGTGCCGACACGCAGCATGCTGATCGGCGCGGGCATGATCGTGGTTGCGGGCGTGCTCATCATCTGGCGCGAACGGCAGCTCGGCCTCGAACGTGCCCGCCAGCGCAAGGCAGGGCCGACACAGCCCTAGGGCGTCAGGCGCCGGATCGCGCCCGCCAGGTGCGTTCCACCGCCTGGGCCTGGCGCACCACCGCACCCTCGAGCCGCTGCATGACGCGGCGCCGCGCGATCTTCATAGTCTGAAGGAGGAGACGCGCCGACAGTGTCGTTGCGCGCAACTCCAGCATGACGGAAACCCGCGTCACATCCTGGGACAAGGGCACGAACGTCACCTCGTAGGTGCTGTCCATGCCGCCGATGCGGCTTTCGACGGTCAGGGTCTCGCCCGGCGCGAACACCGTGATCTTCGCCTCGATCGGCCGGGTCTTGCCGCGCACGGCGACCATGCCACGCCATGAGGCGCCGAGGCGCGCCTCGCGCCAGTCGCCGACGCGCGCGATCTCGGCGCCGCGCCCGCGGGCATCCTCCTCGACCGAGGCGAAATCGGTGAACCCGGTCCAGGTCGGACCCACCGGCGCCTCAACATCCTCCGAGACCCTGAACTTCACGATGTCCGCTCCGCCCTGTCGACGGCGCCTTCCGCGCCAGCCTCCTGTCGTGGCGGCAAAGCGGGGCGCGGGTCAAGCCGGTCCGACAGCCAGGCCTGCATCAGGAAATGGGCGATGGCACCCTTGCGCGCCCCGGCGATCTCGGGGTGACGGCCCATGAAGACCTCAAGCATCTCCGCGCGCGTGACCCAGCGCGCATCCTCCAGTTCGGAGGGATCGACGTGGATCTCGGTCGTCTCCGCATGGCCGTGGCATCCCAGCATCAACGAGGCCGGGAAGGGCCAGGGCTGACTTGCGAGGTACTGCACGGGCCCGACCTCGACGCCAGCCTCTTCCATCACCTCGCGGCGGACCGCGGCCTCGACGGTTTCACCGGGTTCCACGAAACCCGCCAGAAGCGAATACATCCGCTCGGGCCAACCCGGCGACCGGCCCACCAGCACCTTGTCGCCATGGGTGATCAGCATGATGACCACCGGATCGGTGCGGGGAAAATGGCTTGCGCCACAGGCTGGGCAGCGGCGCTGCCAACCGGCCTCCGACGGCTCGGAAGCCGCGCCGCAACGGGCGCAGAATCCATGCGTGGCGTGCCATTGCAGCAGGCCACGCGCCATCGCGGCGAGTTCCGCGTCCCGCGGCCCGAGCGCCGACATGATGGCACGCAGTTCGGCAAAGCCCGCGTCCGGGTCGGCTTCGCCCGGATGGCGCTGCACGGTTCGGTCGACGAAGGCGCCGACCTGCGCCTCGTCCACCTCGGCCGGCACCCATGGCGACACGTCGACCGCGAACAGGGGCCCGCCATCGGAAGCCAACCCGAGGAACACGGGCGCCTCCCCGGCCTCTGACAGGACGGGATGGCCGCCCCGCCGGAACGCCAGCCGGACCGGCCCCTCGCGCGGATCGCCGGTCACGAAGGGTTTGCCGCGCCAGACCGGCAGGATACCAGCCCCGCCCGCGAGCGCCGCTTCGATGAAAGACGCGTCACCGCGCAGATGAGCGGCCCGGTCCAGCCCCGATCCGCCGAAGACGACCTCTTGTGCACGCTGCATATCCGACCCCTGTGGCAAACCTGTCGATGACTATGGCACACCGGACACATCCGGCCACTCCAAGCCAGGATTTTTTTGGAATTTCCGAAAACAAGCTATTCCAAACCAGCGCTTACCGCCGTTTTCTTGCTTCGAAACGCTGGGTAACACGATGTCGCTTTGTGGCGATTTTGCAAGGAACCTCGGACAAGAAACCGAGGGTCTGTCGCGGGTGCATCTGCGCCTTCTAGCGACCAGCGACCTGCATGCCAATCTGCTGCCCTACAATTACTACACCGACAGCCGGGACGACGGCGTCGGGCTGCTGCGGGTGGCGGGCCTGATCGCGGCGGCCCGCGCCGAGGCGCCCAACTGCCTCGTGCTCGACAATGGCGATACCCTGCAGGGTGCGCCCCTGGGAGACGTCGCGGTCGCCGACATGCTGCCCTGCGGGGCGCCGCACCCGATGATCGACGCAATGAACGCCATCGGCTACGACGCCGCGACACTGGGCAACCATGATTTCGACTACGGGCTCGAAGCGCTGGAAGCGTCGCTGGCGGGCGCCCGGTTCCCGGTCGTCCTCGCCAACGCGGTCCGCCGCGACGACGGCACCTCGTTTCTGCCTCCGAGCATCCTGCTCACGCGTTTGCTGAGCGACCGGCGCGGGCAACTCCACGAGGTTCGCATCGGCATCACCGGCAGCGTGCCGCCACAGGTCGCGGCGTGGAACAGGACCATTCTCGGCAACAGGCTCGAATTCACGGACACGGTCTCCGGCGTGGCCCGCGAAGCCGCGGCACTCCGGGGGCGCGGGGCCGACCTGGTGATCGCGCTCGTCCATGGCGGGCTGGGCGATGGCGGCGACACGGGCGACCTGGCCGAGGGCGCCGAGAACACCGCGCAGGCCATCGCCGGCCTTGCCGATGTCGATGCCGTGGTCGCCGGTCACACGCACGAGGTCCACCCCACGACCTTCGATTGCCGCCCGGCCACGGATCGCACGCCGATCGTCCAGCCGGGTTTCTGGGGGTCGCATCTGGGGATCATCGACATCGCGATCGAGTCGGAGGAGCCGCAGAGGCGAGGAACGGCGCGCCGCTGGTCGATCGCGAAATCGCGGACCGAGGCGGTGCCGACCTCGGGCGACAACGCCGAGCGGGCGTCGGCACTGCGCCCTGTCTTGCGCGCCAATCCGCGCCTGCGCCGGAAACTGGCCGGTCAGCACCGCGCGACCCGGCGGTTCACGGGACGGGAAATCGGCGCCTGCCGGGTGCCCCTGAACACCTATTTCAGCTTCGTCGCGCCCTGTGCCGCGACACAGGTCGTCTCGGATGCTCAGATCGCCGCGGCCAGGTCGACCCTCGCACAGGATCCGATACTGAGCGGCCTGCCGCTGCTGTCGGCGGTTGCGCCGTTCCGGTGCGGCGGCCAGAACGGGCCGCACCACTATACCGACATTCCCGCGGGCGCGCTCCAGCTGCGCCATGCCGCGGACCTGTACGTCTATCCCAATTTCCTCGCGATCCTGCGAACCCGCGGCAGGGATCTGCGCTGTTGGCTCGAACGGTCGGCATCGCTCTATCGACAGATCGACCCGGACGACGCGTCGCCCCAACTCCTCGTCGACCATGCCTTCGCCGGCTACAACTTCGATCGGATCGATGGCCTGCTTTACGATATCGACGTGAGCCGTCCGGCCCGCACCAACGCGAGCGGCGATCAGCTCTTCGAGACCGACGGACGTATTCGCAACCTGCGCTACGGCGACGGCAGGCCGGTCCAGCCGGATGACCAGGTGCTCGTGGTGACGAATTCCTACCGCGCCGCTGGGGGGGGCCACTTCCGCATCTGCGAGGCATCGGAGACCGTGGTGACGGATGCAAACCCCGTGCGCGACCATCTCGTACGCTACATCCGCGAGGCCAACGCCGCCCTCTCCCCCCGCCCGTCGCCGACCTTCCGGCTGTGCGGCTTCGGGCGCGCAGAAGTCGTGGTCGAAACCGGGCCCGGCGCACTCGGCCACACCGAACGCGCGCGCGAGCTCGGCCTTGTCCACCGCGGTAGCGGCGAAGGCGGTTTCGAGCGCTTTGCGCTCATGGCGTGACCAGTCGCCACTTGCGACAGCTCAAAAATCAGGCACTCTGCTCGGGGATTGGGCATTTCCCGCGGCAAAATGAACCCGGCATGGGCCACTTGTTGACGGGTCGCCAAGGCGGGGTCTGAGTCAGGTCGGCGCCCGGTCCGATACGCCCGGCAACGCCGAGGCCACCCGGGACATCGAAAAAGGAGGATGCCTTGCTCAACCGTTTCACACCTTCCCTCGCCGCGGCGCTGATGGCAGCGACGCCCGCGCTTGCGCAGGACACCGAGATCCAGTTCGCGCTCGACTGGCGGTTCGAGGGCCCGTCTGCCCCCTATTTCCTCGCCATCGACAACGGTCACTTCGCGGCCGAGGGCCTTTCCGTGGAAGTCACCGCCGGCGAGGGCTCGCTCGACGCCATTCCGAAGGTCGCCTCGGGTGCGTTCCCGATGGGCTTCGCCGACATCAACAGCCTGATCCGTTTCCTCGACCAGAACCCGGGCGCGCCGGTCACCGCCGTCATGATGGTCTATGACAGCCCGCCCTTCGCGATCGTCGGGCGCGTCAGCCAGGGCATTTCGGGCATCGAGGACCTTGAGGGGTCCATCCTCGGCGCACCGCCGCCAGACGGCGCCTGGGCGCAGTTCCCGATCCTCGCCGCCGTCAACGACATCGACGTGTCCACCATCACGGTCGAGCCTGTCGGCTTCCCGACCCGCGAGCCGATGCTGGCTGAGGGCAACGTGGATTCGGTCACCGGCTTCAACTTCTCGTCCTACCTCTCGCTCTCGCGTCTCGGCGTTCCCGAGGAGGACATCACCACGATCATGTTCTCGGACCATGGCGTGGCGCTCTACGGCAACGCCGTGATCGCCAATACCGACTTCGCGGCGGCCAATCCCGAGGCGGTGACGGGCGCGCTGCGCGCCATCGCGCAGGGCTGGAGCGACGCGATCGCAGATCCGGCGGCCGGTGCTGCGGCCGTGCTGGAGCGCAACCCGGCGGGCGACCTCGAGCTTGAGACGCGGCGCCTGCAGCTTGCCATCGAGGGCAACGTGCTGACCGACTACGTGATGGAAAACGGCATGGGCAACATCGACCCCGACCGGATGGCCACCGCGCTGGAGCAGCTGCGTCTCACCTACGAGTTCCAGTCCGAGCCGGACATGTCGCTCTACTTCACCGATGCCTACCTGCCGGAGGCCGAAGTGCTGATGATCGCACCGCAGTGACGGCGCGCTGACGGATCGAACCTGCCCGGGGCCGCGACGACGGCCCCGGGAACACCTCTGCAAAGGACGGCCATGACGACGTCTCCCTACATGATCGAGCTGCGCGAGGTGTCTCACGCCTACCGCACCAAGGCCGGCGACCTGCCGGTGCTCGACGACCTCTCGCTCAAGATCCCCGAAAACTCGTTCTGCGCCGTCGTCGGACCTTCGGGCTGCGGCAAGTCCACTCTGACGCGTCTGGTTTCGGGGCTCATGAAACCGTCCGAAGGGCAGGTCTGGCTGCATTCGCAACTCGTGACCTCGCCACGGCCGACCGTCGGCATGGCGTTCCAGAACCCCGTTCTGCTGGAATGGCGCACGATCCTCGAGAACGTGCTTCTGCCCATGGAAATCGTGAAATCGACGATGTCGAGGGCGGAGGCCGAGAAACGCGCGCGCCATCTGCTCGAGCTCGTGGGGCTTTCGGGTTTCGAGGACAAGCGTCCGTCCGAGCTTTCGGGCGGCATGCGTCAGCGCGCGAGCCTCTGCCGGTCCATCATCCACAAGCCCGACGTCCTGATCCTCGACGAGCCGTTCGGCGCCCTCGACGCCTTCACGCGCGAGGACCTGTGGTGCACGATGCACGACCTGCGCGAGGAAGAACCCTGCACCTGCCTGCTGATCACGCACGACCTGCGCGAAAGCGTCTTTCTCGCCGATCAGGTCGTGGTGCTGTCCGGGCGGCCGGCGCACGCGCAATACGTGCTGGACGTCGACATCCCGGCCAAGCGCAAGCTTGACGATCTCTATACGCCCAGGGCGGTCGAGATGCTCGCCACGCTCCGTCACCAGATCCAGGTCGCGCAAGGTCGCGCGGCCGATGCCGATGCCCCCCTCGCCCAGCATGCGCCGCCCGCGAAACCCGTGCGTCGGCCGATTCCGGGGGCGATGCAATGAACGACACCCTGCGCAAGATCCTCGCCCCGACCATCTTCATCGTCGGCATCATCGCGCTATGGGAATGGGCGGTCTGGTACAACGATCTGCCGGACTACCGCATGGCCAGCCCTTCCGACCTGGTGCCGCGCTTCGTCCAGTTCTGGGACCTGTTCCTCATCAAGTCATGGGAGACGCTCTGGCGCACCGTGGTGGGCCTCGCCCTCGCCGTCGTCGTCGGAACGCTCATCGGCATGATCATGGGGTTCTCCCGCTTCGCGCGGGAGGGGCTCTATCCGATCCTCGTCGGCTTCAACGCGATCCCGAAGGCGACCGTCGTGCCGATCGTGGCGCTGATGTTCGTGGGACAGCACGATTTCAACACGGTGCTCGTCGCCTTCATGATCTCGTTCTTCCCGATCGCCGTGTCCGTCTCGATCGGCCTTTCCACGCTCGAACCCGAATACCGCGACATCCTGCGCTCGCTCGGCGCGTCGAACTTCACGATCTTCTGGAAGATCGCCCTGCCGAAGACGCTGCCGGAATTCTTCGGGGCGTTGAAGGTCGCGGTCACGCTCGCCTTCATCGGCACGAACCTGATGGAGATCGTCAGCCCGCATGGACGCGGCCTCGGCGACCTCTTCGATTCAGGGAGGATCAGCGCGGACTACCCGCTGATGTTCGCCGTGCTCCTCGCACTGGCGGCGCTGGGTATCCTGCTGTTCTACGTGGTGGTGATCCTCGAACGCATCTTCGCCGGCTGGGCCGAGCGCTCGCCCGGCTGACGTCACGGCATTTCAGCAAAAAACCGCCGCAAGGCCAAGGTTTGCTCGAATTCCGCGTCCAGTCCTGTACCGCGAAACGACCCGCGGAGTTCGAGTGATGAAGACCCTCTACCTGTCCATCGTGGCGCTGATCGGCGCGGCGTTCCTTGCCATGCTGGCCGTGGCATTCCTGCCCAGCGCCCCCTCGGGCGCAGGCGTCGAGGGCCCCGGGGAAACGGCGTCGGCCCCGGCGCCCGCCGCGCGGTCAGCGGTCGTGGCGCCCTTGCCCGACACCTACGCAGCGGGTCTCTTCACGGAAACCGACCGGAGCGACCTGCGCCCCCGCCCGGCGGAGACCCTGGAATACAGCCCCGATGTCGAAGGCGCCGAGCGGCATTTCCTCGTCCGCGGGTTCCGGCCGCGAAACTACAGCGCGTACGACGGCGGTACGGGCGAGGTCCCGCGACCGGTCATCGTCCTCTTCCACGGCGCCGGACGCACGCCCCTGTCGATGATCGACATGTGGCAAGAGGCGGCGGACGCAAACGGCCTGCTTCTGGTCTCCATCGCTTCGGCCACGGAGCAATGGACGCTGGAAGAGGCCGAGGCGGGGGTCGTGCTGGACATCATCGAGGATGCAGCAACGCAATACACGGTCGACGGCGAGCGCATCTTCCTCTTCGGTCATTCCTCGGGCGCGGTGATGGCGCAGTATCTCGCCAACCACATCGCGGGTCCGTGGAAGGCGGTCGCGGTCCATGGCGGCACCTATCCGACCACCGCGATCCGCCCGCGCGTCGATGCCGTCCCGATCCAGCACTATCTCGGCGGCAGCGACGCGATCTTCCCGAGCTACGACGCAAGGCTGTCGGGGCAGGCGATGGCGCAGGCCGGACACGACTTCGACCTCGCGCTGATCCCGGGGCACACCCACTGGTTCTACGTCGGCGGTCCGGCCTTCGCCGCCGACGCATGGTCCTGGTTCAGCGAACTGACCGCGGGCGGCGCTTGAACACGGCGCGTCGGGGCCTCGCCGCCGAGGGGCCGCCGAGGGGCCGCCGAGGGGCCGCCGAGGGGCCGTCGCGCGCGCATCATCGCCGACGGGGTGGCGTGGTCTCCCGGCCACCCCCCCGGCCTGACGATCCCAGGCTCAGCGCGCGAGCACGCGCAGGCGCGACAGCACCTCGCCCCGGTCGACGTAGCAGCCCTGCAGCCGCCGCCCGCCCGTCGACGGATCGAAGGCGTCCCGTCCATGCAGGACACGCCGGTTGTCGAACACCGCCATGTCCCCCGCCGCAAGCCGGAGGCGCACCTGGAAGCCCGGATCGCGGGTCAGCGCCATGAAGGCGCGGTAAGCGCGATAGTAGTCCGGCATGATCTCCGCGGGCATGTCGAAGATCCCCGCGAGATGGGCGTTCCACTTGATCTCGTGAACCTCGCCGCCATGGGTCAGGTTGATGACCGGCCGATGAACGCGGATGTCATGGTCCCGATCATGAAACCGGAACGGGATCGGCACCCGAGCGAGCATGTCGAAGGCATCCGGATCGGTCTGCCGCAACGCCTCGGCCATGGCGACACCGTCGGCGAAGACGGATCCACCGCCCTCGGCGTCGTTGGCGATGCAGTGCAGGAACTGGTAGCCGGGCGGAAGCTCCTGGTTGGCGAGGTCGGTATGCAGGGGCAGCGCCAGCGCCGTGTAGGCCAGGTTGTTGGGGTCGGGCTTGCTCACCACGTCGAAGTCGATGCCGAAGTTCGTGCGGCGCAGGAACCCGATCCGCTCGGCCAGTGCCAAACCGGCACCGGGTTCGGCCGCCACGCCGCCCACAATGGTGAGGCCGAAGATCACCGTATCCCGGAGCCAGGCCAGAAGCGCCGCGTCCTCCGTCGCGATTGCCACCGCGTCATGGCGGGGAACCGCAAGATCGCCGCGCCACGAAACATGCGGCAGATCCGCGGCGTCGGGCGCGGGATAACCCGGGCCATGCAGGGCAAGCCAGTCGAGGGCGTAACAGCTGCGCGCGCCATCGGACCACGCCACTTCGAGCCCGCCATCGCCAAGGCTTGCCGAGGCCGCCCTCGTGTTCGGGTCGACCGAAAGCAGATCGCCGACGCGTTCCTGCGTGTCGGGATGGAAGGCCGCCGGATCGTTGTCGCGCAGCCAGATATAGGGGTAGTCGCGCCGGCCGCCGTCGGGCCAGCCGAGCCCGAGCGCATCGCGCCCGAGCTCGATCGTGAAGGTCGTGGTCATGCAATGGGTCCTTGTTGTCCGGTTGGGGTCACGGGCCTCGGGGGCTCATGACGCAGCCGGCGGCGGCCACCATTGCTGGGTCTTGCCATAGGGCAGGCTGACCGGTCTCTGGGTGCAGGGGCGGCGCCTCACAGGCGGGCCGCTCCGAAGGTGTCGCAGGCCGCCGGGTCGCCGCTCTGGTAGCCGGTGACGAACCAGCGCATACGCTGCTCGGACGTGCCATGGGTGAAGCTGTGGGGGTTGGGCTGTCGCCCGGCGCGGGCCTGCAGGTAGTCGTCGCCGATCACCTCGGCGGTTCCGATCGCCTCCTCGATGTCGCCGGGTTCCAGGATGCCGTCGAGACGGCTCGCCCAGACGCCCGAAAGGCAATCGGCCTGCAACTCGATCATCACGGACACGCGGTTCGAATCGGTTTGCGACATCGCCGCGCGCGCCTGGTTGGCCTGGCCGAGGATGCCGAGTTCGTGCTGGACGTGGTGGGCGACTTCGTGAGCGATCACGTAGGCGGCCGCGAAATCGCCGCGCGCGCCGAGACGCTGCGCCATGAAGGCGAAGAAGGCCGTGTCGAGATAGGCGCGCTCGTCGGCGGGGCAGTAGAAGGGCCCCGAGGAACCCGAAGCGCCGCCGCAGCCCGACTGCGTCACCTCGGAAAAGAGGACAAGCCGCGGCGGCTGGTAGGTCGCGCCGAATTCCTCGGCGAAGATGTCGGTCCACACATCCTCGGTCGTGGCCAGAACCTGCGATGCGAAAACGCCGGCCTGCTCTTCCTCGGCCGAAAGCTGGACTGGGCCGCCGCTCGTCGCGCCGGGCTGTTGCTGGAGCAGAGGCGACACGTCGATGCCAGTGAAATAGGCGATGGCCAGGACCACGAGCAGGCCCGCCCCGCCAAGGCCCGCCGCACCTCCGGCGCGCCGACCGCGCCGGTCCTCCACGTTGCGGCTCTGCCGCACGCCTCTCAATCTCATGGCGCCTCCCCTTTTCCGGCCCGGCTCCCAGTGTCTTTGCCGGTCAGTCTAACACGCCGGGGTTGCGCATATGCATCGTTTTTCCTATCTCGGCTGCGAGAGGTTGGCGCGGGCAGGCGCCTCGCCAACCTGGTCAGGTCCGGAAGGAAGCAGCCACAACGAGCCCCGCTTGGGTCGCTGTCCAGCCTCTCACCCCAGCGCCCCGCCGAAGCCGCGGACGCGGCAGGCCGAAAACGGTCGGCCCGCGGGGGCGATCCCCTCCCCTTTATTGCGTGGTCGACGTCCATCGGCCTGCACGTTGCGCGGTTGCGATGGCGGAGTTCAGTCCCCGATCAGACCCACGGCCATCCATGTCCCGATCAGGACCAGCAGCGCCACCGCCCACCACCCCGGCACACGCGCCAGCCAGCGCAGGACCTCGCCCTTTCGCAGGGGTCGGGAGGAAAGCCAGAGAAAAAGCGCGAGAACCGCCGCGGGCAACTGCCAGCCGATGAAGCCCGCGACCCGGTTCAGTCCACGGGTGAAACCGTCACCGGTGGGCTCCGCCGTCAACGACAGGCAAGACAGGAGCATCGCCCCCGCCCAGAGGGCAAGGGCAAGCCAGATCGCCGTTCGGTTTCCAACCATGGACGGTAGCCTAGCACGCCAGCGGCGCCTCCGGCCATGTGTTGCGGCGGGCGCCGTCCGGGCCGGGACGCCAAGCAACGCGCGCCGGCGGCAGGTCTAGGAGAATCGCCCCATGAAGCTGGCGGCGAGATAGTTGAAGAACAGGCCGGTCAGCACCGCGCCCCAGAAATAGAGGACCGAAGCCTCCAGCGCGACGCGCAGGACCGGGCTCAAGTCCCGCCGCGTCCATTGCCACAGGAGAACCGCCACCACCGCCGCCGGGATGTGGAAGGCCGCGAACAGGCTGGTGAGGCCCGGTCCCATCGCCGCCATCACTCCGGAAAGTCCACCGGACCAGATGAGGGACAGCGACCAGAAGGCCAGCGCGGAGACCGCCATGACCCCGAGGAAAAGCGCCATCATCGCCACGAGTGCCCGTGGCGGGACATGTTCGGCCATCGGCCCTCCCTTTGCGCGGCGCGTGGCCATGGACCTCGCCCGCCGCCTCCCATAAGCTTCGCCCAACCCTCACCCACGCCCCCGAAGAGGCACCGCAGATGAGCGAGACATCCGAGGCAGGCTATCAGGTTCTGGCGCGCAAGTACCGCCCTCAGACCTTTGCCGACCTGATCGGCCAGGACGCGATGGTGCGGACGCTGAAGAACGCCTTCGAGGCCGACCGGATCGCGCAGGCGTTCATGCTTACGGGTATTCGCGGGACGGGCAAGACCACGACGGCACGGATCGTCGCCAAGGGGCTGAACTGCATCGGGCCGGACGGCACCGGCGGGCCGACAACGGAGCCCTGCGGCGTCTGCCAGAACTGCGTGGCCATCGCCGAAGGGCGCCATGTCGACGTGATGGAAATGGATGCGGCCAGCCATACGGGCGTCCAGAACATCCGCGACGCGATCATCGAGACGGTGAGCTACCGCGCGGCGCAGGCGCGCTACAAGATCTTCATCATCGACGAGGTCCACATGCTGTCGACGAGCGCGTTCAACGCGCTCCTCAAGACGCTTGAGGAACCGCCCGCGCACGTCAAATTCCTCTTCGCCACGACCGAGATCCGGAAAGTCCCCGTCACGGTCCTCAGCCGCTGCCAGCGCTTCGATCTCCGCCGGATCGAGCCCGAGGTGATGATGGCGCACCTGCGCAAGGTGGCGGGTCTGGAAGGCGCCTCGATCGCCGACGAGGCGCTCGCGCTGATCACGCGGGCCGCCGAAGGCTCGGTCCGCGACGCGATGAGCCTGCTCGATCAGGCCATCGCCCATGGCGCGGGCGAGACCGGGGCCGAGCAGGTGCGCGCGATGCTGGGCCTCGCCGACCGTGGCCGCGTGCTCGACCTCTTCGAGGCGATCATGGGCGGCGACGCACCCGCCGCGCTGGGAGAGCTTGCCGCGCAATATGCCGATGGCGCGGACCCGGTGGCCGTCCTGCGCGACCTCGCCGAGATCACGCACTGGATTTCGGTCGTGCGGATCACCCCCGAGGCGGCGGAGGACCCGACGATCTCGACGACCGAACGGCTGCGCGGCCAGGACCTGGCGGATCGTCTGCCGATGCGGGTGCTGACGCGGATGTGGCAGATGCTGCTGAAGGCGCTCGAGGAGGTGCGGCTGGCGCCCAACGCCATGATGGCCGCCGAGATGGCGGTGATCCGCATGACCCATGTCGCCGACCTGCCGACTCCGGGCGACCTCGTTCAGAAACTCGTGGACGCGCCGCCGCAGAGCGGTGGCACCGCGGGCGGCGGCCGCAACACATCCGCGCCCGCGTCCTCCGCGCCGACCGCCCGCGCCGCGCCGTCAGGGACACATCGCTCCGGCGGGAGCGGCCCGCAGGTGGCGGAACTGCGGGCCCCCGGCCCGGACCTCGCGCTCTACCCGACCTGGGAGAGCGTCGTGGCCCTGGTCGAGAACGCGCGCGACATGAAACTGCAGGTCGAGGTGAAGTCCTTTCTCCGCCTCGTCTCCTACGCCCCGGGCCGGATCGAGGTGGAGCCGACGCCGCAGGCGCCGCGCGACCTCGTCCACCGCTTCCGGCGGATTCTGGAAACCGCGACCGGCGCGCGCTGGGTGGTCACCGTCGGCACCGGCGGCGCGCCGACCGAAACGGAACGTGAGGAGGCCGCGCGCCGGGATCTGGAGGCCAGCGTCGCGCAGCACCCGCTGATGCAGGCGGTCAGCGCGGCTTTTCCCGGAGCGAAGATCACCTCGATCCGCACCCGCGAGGACCTCGCCCGCGAGGCCGAGGCCGAGGCGCTGCCTGAAATGCTAGACGACGACGCCGGCCCCGATGACGGCCCCGACGACTGGGACCCGTTCGAAGACGAATGATTTCGGCGGCGCGGCGCCGCACCGGCCGGCCGCACGCGCCCTGCGCCTTGTGACACGCGCCCATGGGGCGTATCTGGAACGAAACCGCATAAGGGGGATGTCCGAGATGCTGAAGGGACTGGGCGGGCTTGGCGACATGGCCAAGCTCATGAAACAGGCGCAGGAGATGCAGACGAAGATGGCCGAGATGCAGGACGCACTCGCCACCATGACCGTGACCGGCGAAAGCGGCGCGGGCCTCGTCAAGGCAACCGCGACCGCGAAAGGGGAGCTGACGGGTCTCGACATCGACCCCTCGATCTTCAACCAGGACGACAAGGAAGTGGTCGAGGACCTGATCCTCGCCGCGATCAAGGACGCGCAATCGCGCGCGCAGGAGAAGAGCCAGCAGGAGCTTGCGAAGCTCAGCGAGGAAATGGGCCTGCCTGCCGGCATGAAGCTGCCGTTCTGAGGCGCCCTTGACCCGCACACCGTCCCACGACGGCGCACCGCGCGACATCGAGGCGCTGATCGAGATCATGGCTCGCCTGCCGGGCCTCGGGCCCCGGTCCGCGCGCCGCGCCGTCCTGCACCTGATCGACCGCCGCGGCACGCTGATGGCGCCGCTGGCCGCCACAATGGCAAAGGTCGCGGAAACGGCGCGCGCCTGCTTCAACTGCGGCAACATCTCCACCGCTGATCTCTGCCCGATCTGCGCGGACGAGGCGCGGGCGCAGGGACAGATCTGCGTCGTGGAGGACGTGGCCGACCTTTGGGCGATGGAGCGCGGCGGCGCCTTCGCGGGACGCTATCACGTGCTCGGCGGGACATTGTCGGCGCTCGACGACATCGGGCCCGAGGACCTGCACATCCCGCGCCTCGTGGACCGGATCGCCGGCGAGCACGTGCGCGAGGTGATCCTCGCTCTCAACGCCACGGTCGATGGACAGACCACGGCCCACTACATCGCCGATGCGCTAGAAGGCACCGGCGTCTCCGTCACCTCGCTGGCCCAGGGCGTGCCCATCGGCGGCGAACTCGATTATCTCGACGACGGCACGATCTCTGCCGCCCTCAAGGCCAGAAAGGCGCTTTAATCCATGCCGATCGCTCCAGGATACACGGCGCTGATCTGCCCGGCCTGCACCGAGAACCAGCTCTGGATGACCGAAGAGGGGCTCGAGTGCCGCCGTTGCGGCCACGTCGTCCCGGCCGAGGCGGGCGTCCACGCGCTGAACCCCGCAGTGGGCGAAGTGCCGCCCGTGCCCGGCGCCTCCCCGGGACAGCCCGACGCCATCGTCCGCGCCTTCTTTCCGACCGAAGCCGCCCGCGCGAGCCACTATCGCGACCTCGACCTGATCCTCGGGCAGGTGCTGGGCAGGAAGAACCTGGGCGAAGTGCTTGAGATCGGCGCGTCCGGCGGCGCCTGGACAGAGGGCCTGTCCAATGATCCGCGCGTGCGGCGCCTCTATGCCACGGAAACCTCGCCTTCCGCCCTGTCCCATCTGGCCCAGATCACCGCCGGCGGCGCGGCGCTGGTGCTCGATACGGGCACCGACGGGCTGGGGATCGAGATGGCCACGCTCGATCTCGTCGTCGGCCGAGGAGCGCTCGCGCGGGAGGCCGATCCGCAAGTGCTCCTGACCAACGTGCGCCGCTGGCTGAAACCCGGTGGCGTCGCCGTTTTCCTGGAACCCTGCCTGCAGGGCAAGATCTGGAGCGCCTTCGTCATGGACCTCATCCGGCGCTTCGAGGCTCAGGGCGGCCCGGGCCCCTCGGGGGATGAAGGCGGCGGCTTCCTCGGTCGCAAGCCGGCACGCAACAAGGGCCTCAGCCAGCTCGCGCAGATGCGCCTCGAAGGTGCCGCGAGGCAGGTGATGCGCGGCGCGCAGGGCGAGGGAATGGGCGAGGATCGCGTCTTCGACATTTCCGCGCTCACGCATCTCGGCTACGAGATCGGGTACGCGGAATGCTACCCGATCGACCAGCCGCAGGAGGACGTGACCCCGCTCCGCCGGTTGCGAAATGCGCTCGACGGGCTGCTCGGCACCGAGAAGGGAGCGCTCGAGCGCTACGCGCCGGTGTTCGAAGCCCTGGAAGAGACCTTCGCGGCGCTGCCCGAAACGGCGCCCGTGGCGCCCAACATCTACTTCGTGTTCCGCGCCTGACCGCGCCATTCCGGAGGTCGCCGCGACCGCGGCGTCGCACATGCGTATTTCGGGAAAGATGAAGCGGGCCTGTCCTTCATCTTTCTTCAAATACGCATGGCGACCGCCCGGGTTCAGCGCATCGGACTGAAGATCGCGGCCTCGAGCGTGCAATCCCTGACCACGTCCGAGCCGCAGTCGCGCGGCTCCAGCGTGCGGGTGAGGCAGAGGCGCACCTCCTGCACCCGGCCCGCGCGGCAGGTGACGGTCAGCATGTCGGGTTCGAGACCGGGGTTGGCCTCGAGGAATGCCTCCTCGACAACGCGGGCGGGCAGGCGCACCTCGCGGTCGAGCCGGCGCAGGAGGTCCGGGCGCGCAACACGCTCGTAGGCCAGCCGGGAGAGCGCGTAGTAATCCTCCGACGACAGCCCCGTGCAGACGCCGTGCTTGCGCCACTGATGCCAGGCAAGTCCCGAGGTCCCCATGATGTCGGCCATGGCCGCGGTCTCGCGCCGCGACGGGGCGCGCGCCGATGTCGGGCAGTAGCTCGGCCAGCCCTCCTCGTATTGCGGCCAGAGCCCGTGCAGCGTGAAGCCGAAACCCTGCCCCGCCTCGCATTGCGGGCTATCGCGCGCGTCGCCTTCCAGCGCGCACCAGCTTGGCGTCCAGCTCAGCGAAAGGACGTAGTAGTCGAATTCGCCCGCCCTCTCGCCCTCCGCCATCGCCGCGAAGGGCCAGAGCGCGACCAGTGCCGCCAACGTCATGAGCGCCTTGCGCATTAGCCCTTCCCTCCGGCCCGATCCGGGCCTATATACGCTGCGATTTCCCCGAAATCGAGGATCGGCGGGCCAAAGCCCGCAGCCGCTCCGCCGGCCCTGACCTCTTTTTTCGGGTCCCGAAATAGCCGCGTCCCAAGGAGGCGACCGACATGAACAAACCGATCATGGCCAAGGCCACCGCCGTCTGGCTCGTCGACAACACCACGCTGAGCTTCAGGCAGATCGGCGACTTCTGCGGCCTTCACGAACTGGAAGTGCAGGGCATCGCGGACGGCGACGTCGCCGCGGGTGTGAAGGGCTTCGATCCGATCGTGAACAACCAGCTTACGCAGGAAGAGATCGACAAGGGCGAGGCCGATCCGCTGCACAAGCTGCAGCTGAAGTTCAACCCCGCCGCCGTCGGCGAGGAAAAGCGCCGCGGCCCGCGCTACACTCCCCTTTCCAAGCGTCAGGACCGGCCCGCAGCGATCCTGTGGCTGGTGAAGTTCCACCCGGAACTGACCGATGGCCAGATCTCCAAGCTCGTCGGCACGACGAAGCCCACGATCCAGTCGATCCGCGAGCGCACCCACTGGAACATCTCGAACATCCAGCCGATCGATCCCGTGGCCCTGGGCCTCTGCAAGCAGGGCGAACTCGATTCCGCGGTGCAAAGGGCGAACGCGAAGCGCGCCCGCGATGGCGAGGTGATGACCGACGACGAGCGCCGCAAGCTCGTCTCGACGGAACAGAGCCTCGGCATGGAGCCCGAACCGAAGATGCCGACCGCGATCTCCGGGCTCGAGACCTTCAGCCTGACGGGCAACGATGCGGATGACGACGACGAGGACGAGCGCCGCGGCTCCGAGCTGAACGCGGACAGCCTCTTCAACCTGCCCGACAGCGACGAGGATGACGACGACGAGGACGACCGGCGCTGAGAAGCGCCGGCCGCGCCGTCAGTGCGCGGCCACCGTCACGTTGTCGAGCAGTGTCCGGCCGCCATCGACCGTCAGTACCTGACCCGTCACGAAGCCCGCCCCGTCGGAGGCGAGGAACTGGACCGCATGCGTCACCTCGCGCGCGCTGGCGATGCGGCCGAGCGGCGTGCACTGCCGGATCTCCTGGCGCAGGCCGTCGGTATCGTTCAGGCTTTCCTTCAGGCTGGCCGACATGACCGAGCCGAAGGCGACGCCGTTCACCCGGATGCGGTGCGGGGCGAGAGCCACGGCCAGGCTGCGCGTGGCCTGGTCGAGCGCGGCGCAGGAGATCGAATAGCCCATCAGGTCGGGATGCGTGCGGCGCGCCGCGATGGACGAGATATTGACGATGGAGCCCACGGGGCCGTCCTCGTCTCCCGCGGTCTCGGCCTGCTGGATCATGCGGTTGGCCACGGCCTGGCTGAGCCGCAAAGCCGTGAACATGTTCTGGTCGAGAAGCGTCTGCACCGATCCGTCGGAAGGGTCGAGCGGGTCGGTCGGCAGGATCTGACGGCTCGCGTTCACGAGGACGTCGATCCGGTCGAAGGCGTCGAGCGTCGCGGAAAGAAGGTTCGCCACCGTCAGCTTCTCGCGGAGGTCGCCCGCGAAATACCGCACATGCCCCGCCTCGTCGGGGATCTCGCCGCATTCATCGGCCAGCCGTGCCTCGTCGCGATCGGCGAACATCACGCGCGCGCCCCGGTCGACGAAGTGCCGCGCGATGGCCAGGCCGATGCCGTTGGCCGCCCCCGTGATGATCGCGGTCTTGCCCTGGATCGAGAGTGTCATGTCCGTCGTCCCCTGGAAATGCGCCCTGCCTGCTTCGGCTTCGCCGCTTCGTAGAGCTTGTATCCCTCGAGCTCTCCGATAAGCCGCCCGGTGCCGAAGGCGTCCTTCAGCGCGGCCTCATAGGGCAGATGGCGGTTGGCCACCATGATGAACTTGCCGCCGGGCGCGAGCATGCGCGCCGCCGCGGCGATGAAGGCCCTTCCCAGCGCAGGATCGGCGCGGCGGCCGACATGGAAGGGCGGGTTGCACAAGATGGCGTCATAGGGCGCCTCGGGCTCGAACCGCGTGGCGTCGGCCCAGTGGAAGGCCGCCCGCGGATCGTCGACGTTGACGCGCGCGGCCGCCAGCATGGCATGGTCGGCCTCGATCAGGTCGAGATGCTCGATCCCCTCCTGCTCGGCCAGAATCTCGCCTGCGATATAGCCCCAGCCTGCGCCGAGATCCGCCACGCGGCCGGTCAGCTTCGGGACTAGGGCCACGAGGATCTCCGAGCCCCGGTCGGGACCATCGGCCGAAAAGCCGCCCGGCGCGGTGACATAGCCCTCCTCGGTGGTCTCCGGCAGGGCGATCCACTCCTCGAGGTCTGCGGGCAGCACCTCGGGGCGGGTCAGCCAGAAGAGCTTGCCATGCGACTTCGAAAACACCTCGTCCACGTCGAGATGGCCGCGCACCGCCTTGAGGATCGCCTCGATCCCCTCGTCCTTCGGACCATCCACCAGCAGGAGCCCGCCGGGCTTCAGGGCCGCCAGCGCCTCGGCCAGGGCCGATAGGGTCCGGACCTTCGACTTGACGATCTGCACCAGCGCGGTGTCGAAGCCACCGGCCTCGGGATCAAGCTCCGGGACGACATCGAATCCGCGCGCCGCGAGGCGGTCATGGTCCGGGCGGAACCCCTGCACCGCGAGCACCTCGTCCGATTCGAACGCGTCGAGGTCGGCCTCGCCATGCGGCATCAGCGCGAGAAGGCGGCCGCCGGGCCGCGGCAGCGCGCCGCTTTCCAGCGCGAGGGTCCATCTGTCAGGGGCCATGAGGCGGGCGGAGGACCTGTTTCAGTCCTCTTTCTCCATCGTGCATTGCAGCGGGTGCTGGTTGCGCCGGGCGAAATCCATCACCTGCGCCACCTTGGTTTCCGCGATTTCGTAGGAAAAGACGCCGACGACCGCAACGCCCTTCTTGTGCACCGTCAGCATGATCTCCACCGCCTGCGCATGGCTCACGCCGAAGAACCGCTCCAGAACGTGCACGACGAATTCCATCGGCGTGTAATCATCGTTCAGAAGCAGCACCTTGTACATCGGCGGGCGCTGCGTCTTGGGCTTGGTCTTGGTGATGACGTTGGTCTCGCCCTCGTTACCGGGCTTGTCCGCCATCATCGTCCAGGGGTCGGTGCGCATCGGCGGTCCGTTCGGCTGCGTGGTCTGTCGCTTGGCCGCAATATATAAGCCAACGAGCGATTCAGAAAAGAGGGGGTCGGCAGCGATGGTGTCCCGGATCACCACGATCGGTTTCGACGCCGACGACACGTTGTGGCAGAACGAGACGTTCTTCCGCATCACGCAGGACCGTTTCGCACGGCTTCTGGCCGACCATGCCGAACCTGCGCACCTCCAGGAACGGCTGCTCGCGGCCGAGCGGCGGAACCTCGGGCACTACGGCTTCGGCATCAAGGGCTTCATGCTTTCGATGATCGAGACCGCGATCGAGGTGACGGAGGCTCGCGTGCCCGCCGAGGTCATCTCGGAAATCCTCGCCGCCGGTCAGGAGATGCTAGCGCATCCGATCGAGCTTCTGCCCGAAGCCGAGGAAACGGTGCGGCACCTGGCCGAAAGCCACCGTCTGATCCTCATCACCAAGGGCGACCTGCTCGACCAGGAGCGCAAGCTTGCCCAGTCGGGGCTCGGCGATCTGTTCGACGCGGTCGAGATCGTGTCGGACAAGAAGCCCGCGGTCTATGCCCGCGCCTTCACAGCCCATGGCGACGGCGCGGACAGCGCGATGATGATCGGCAACTCGATGAAGTCCGACGTGATCCCCGCGCTCGAGGCCGGGGCCTGGGGGGTCTTGGTCCCCCACGGCCTGACATGGGAGCTGGAGCACGCCGCCGCGCCCGCGGACAACCCGCGCTTTCGTGAGGTGCCGAGCCTCGGGCACGTGCTAGCCTTGCTCGACGACATCGAAAGCCGAGCCGAAACCGGACAATGATCGACGCAGCCCTCCTGCCGCTACAGCGCCGCCTGTTGCAGCCGCCGGCCGAGTGGCTCGCGGCGCGGGGCGTGAACGCGGACCTTGTCACGCTGGCCGGGCTCGGGCTCGGCTTAATGGCGACCGTCGCGGCCGCGCTTGGGTTCTTCTGGCTGGCGCTGGGTGGGCTGTTGCTCAACAGGGTAGCAGACGGGCTCGACGGCGCGGTGGCTCGGCTGACGAACCCGACCGACCGGGGCGCCTTTCTCGACATCGCGCTCGACTTCGCCTTCTACGCGACCTTCCCGCTCGGTTTCGTTCTGGCCGATCCGGGGGCGAACGCGCTTCCCGGCGCTGTCCTGATCGCAAGCTTCGTCCTGTCGGGGACTTCGTTTCTCGCCCACGCCATCATCGCCGAGCGCCGTGGCCTGCGCGCCTCGGACTATCCCGCCAAGGGGATCTACTACCTCGGCGGCCTGACCGAGGGGGCAGAGACCATCGTGTTCTTCGCTGCCTTCTGCCTGTTCCCGGAGGCGTTCCCGGTCCTCGCGCTGGTCTTCGCCGCCGCCGCCACAATCACCGGCATCACCCGCTACGCCGCGGGCTGGCGCATGTTCGGAAAACCTTGATGCCCTACGCCATCCACATCGGTCCCAACGTCCGCACCTCGCCGTTCTTCGATGCCACGGTGGCGGACGGCGTGCGGGGCTTCTCCGTCTACAACCACATGTACATCCCCGGCCATTTCGGGGACCCCGATGGCGAGTATGACCGGCTGCTGCACGGCGTCGCCATGTGGGACGTGGCCGTGCAGCGGCAGGTGGAACTCGACGGCCCCGACGCCATGGCGCTGGCGCAACTCCTGACGCCCCGGCACCTAGGCGGCGCGCGGCCCGGGCAGGGGCGCTACGTCCCGCTGTGCGACCATGACGGCTGGCTCATCAACGATCCCGTCCTTCTGCCGCTTTCGGAAACGCGGGTCTGGCTTTCGATCGCCGACAGCGACGTGGAACTCTGGGCGCTGGCCATCGCGCGCGAGCGGGGTCTCGACGTCGCGGTGTCCGAGCCGGATGTCTCTCCGCTCGCCATCCAGGGGCCGCGCGCAATGGAGGTGGCGGCGGCGCTACTCGGGGAATGGGTCCGCGACCTGCGCCCCTTCGCCTTCCGCGAGACGGACCTCGACGGCATCCCGCTCGTGGTCGCGCGGTCGGGCTGGTCGAAACAGGGCGGGGTCGAACTCTATCTCCGCGACTGCACCCGCGGCACGGATCTCTGGGACCGGGTCAAACGCGCTGGCGCGCCCTTCGGCATCGGACCCGGTGCGCCCAACGACATCGAGCGGCTGGAATCCGGCCTCATTTCCTACGGGGCAGACATGCGGCGGCAGTGCCTGCCCGCCAATCCCTTCGAGATGGGGTTCGGTCCGATGATCGACCTTTCGGCGGGGCACGACTTCATCGGCCGCGCCGCGCTGGAGAGGATCGCGGCCGAGGGCCCGACGCGGCGGCGGATCGGCGTGTTTCTCGACGGGCCGCCTTTGGCTGGCAACCAGCGTCCGCTGGCCCTTCTCCGCGACGGGGTGGAGGTCGGCCACGTGACCGAGATCGCCCATTCCCGCCGGCTGGGGCGCAACATCGGCGTGGGTCTCGCCCCGGTGGAGCTGGCCGACGACACGCCGGGGCTTTCGGTACGGCTCCCCGACGGCGACAGGGCGGCCAGCCTGACCGCCCTGCCCTTCCTGCGCTGACCGTCTCAGGCGGCGGCCAACGTCCGTCGCGCACCTGCACCGGCGAAAAGCAGCCAGAGGCAGAAGGCGCTTTCGGCGAGGACGGGAACGCCATAGGCCGGGGCGAAGGCCTCCGCGATGGCCGGGTCCGCAAGGCGCAGCGCGCTTCCGGTCATGTAGACGAGGCCCGAGAGCACGATCCCGCCCGCGATCACACGCGCTACGCCGCCGAGACGGCAAAGAAGCATGCCCGTCAGGACCGAGTTCACGCCGAAGAAGGCGAGGCCGACGTCGTAGCCGACCCCGTGCATCTCGATCAGGGCCAGCGCCTGCGGCGCGAAATCGGGACGAAGCGCGGCGAAGAGGAACATCAGGCTTGCCGCGATCACGGCGCCCTGCATCAGCCGGAAGACCATCGCGGCCAGCGCGAGGCCGGTGCCCAGCGGGCGAAGGATGAGGAACAGGAGAACGGCGAGGCCCGCATCGGCCATCGCCATGACGGCGTCGGCGGCGATGGAGAGGCGCAGGGGCCCGGGCGCGGCGGCGATGGCGGCGGCGACCGCATCGGCGTCACCGGCGGCAAGGATCGGGCCGCGCAGGAGAACCTCGGACGAGATGCCGAAGACGATAATGACGAGGTAGAGAAGTCCGGCGAGGCGGAACATGGGAAGTGTCGGGGCGGGCATGGGGACCTCCGGGGAACAGGATGAAAGCTGCCCCCAACTAACCCATGCACCGAACCCCGGTTAATTCCCAAGATTCGCATTCATTCCATGCGCATCCGCATGGAATGAATCGAGCGGCCGTTTCAGGCGGCCTTGTTCGCGCGCCGCGGCGGACGGCTGCGGCGCGGGCGGCGTGCGGGTTTGCCCTGCTCGCCCCGGCCGGACCCACCGCCCCGGCCCGCCTTCTTTCGCGGCGCGTCGTGGCGTTCCCACGGCTCGCCGTGGCCGACCGGAATGACGAGGCCCGTGACCTTCTGGATGTCGCGAAGCTCGCCCATTTCCTCGGGCGTGCAGAAGGCGATGGCCGCCCCGTCGGCACCCGCCCGCGCGGTGCGCCCGATGCGGTGGACATAGGTCTCGGGCACGTTCGGCAGATCGAAGTTGTAGACGTGCTTCACATCGGGGATGTCGATCCCGCGCGCGGCGACATCGGTCGCCACCAGCACGCGCACCTCACCTGCCTTGAAGGCGCGGATCGCGCGGTCGCGCTGGCCCTGGCTCTTGTTGCCGTGGATCGAGGCCACGGCGAACCCCTCGGCCTCGAGCTTCTTGGCGAGCTTTTCCGAGCCGTGCTTGGTGCGGCCGAAGACGATGGCGCGTTCGTCGCGGTGCGTGTCGAGCAGGTTCACGAGGCGGTCGGCCTTCTCGTCCTTCGTCACGAAATGGACCGACTGGGTCACGCGCTCGACGGTCCGGCCGGGCGGCGTCACTTCGATGCGCAGGGGATTGGTCAGAAAGCTCGCGGCGAGGCTTTCCATCGCCTTGGGCATGGTCGCGGAGAACAGCATCGTACGGCGATCGGGCTGCAGCGCGGCGGCGATGCGGCGCAGCGCGTGGATGAAGCCGAGGTCGAGCATCTGGTCGGCCTCGTCGAGCACGAGCTGGCGGACCTGGCGCAGGTCGACGTCACGCCGGCCCATGAGATCCATCAGGCGCCCGGGCGTTGCCACCACGAGGTCAACGCCTCGCGCAAGCCGCCCGGCCTGCGCGTTGATCGAGGCGCCGCCGACGACGAGCACCACGGACAGCTTTCGCGGGCCGCGCAGCGGTTCAAGTGCGGCGACGATCTGCTTGGCGAGTTCCCGCGTGGGGGCGAGGATAAGGCCACGGGGCGTCTTCGGCACGGGCTTGCCCTCGGCGGCGCCCAGCGCCAGCATCAGCGGAACGCCGAAGGCGACGGTCTTGCCGGTGCCGGTCTGGGCCAGACCCAGAACGTCGCGGCCGCCCAATGCGGCGGGGATCGCGCGTGTCTGGATCGGGGTCGGCGCGGTCAGGCCGGCCTCGGCGAGGCGGGCAACCATATCGGCCGGGACGCCCAGGGATTGAAAATCGGTCATGTCTTCCTTTCGGGCCGCCCGGATGGACAGCCAATGGGTATTTCCCGCCGGGGATCGGCGGGACAGGCGGGGGCCGGGCCGGGACACGCCATTGAAATGGCGGGCCTCAAGGCGGCCGTTCTCCCCTCGCGTGATGTCGGGAAATCTGTCGTTCTCGCGCTTGATACCGGCTTTCGGCCGGGGCCTGCTCACGCGGCAGGGCGCCGAGGACGTATGCCGCAGGTAGAGGCGCGCGGGCTCCACGTCAAGCCCGGAACGGAAAAGGGGCGGCACACGTGGCGCCGCCCCCCGATGCGGTAACGGCCCGGATCAGCCCACGAGGCCGTTGTCGTCGCGCTTGACCGCCACGATGGCCGAGCGCGCCAGCGAGCCGCCATGGTCCGGCCAGTCGCCGCCGTTGTCGCCCGGGTGCTGGATGCCCACGAACATCGTGCGGCGATCCGAGGACCAGGTCAGGCCCGTCACCTCGCAGCCGTTCGGCCCGGTGAGGAAACGGCGGATCTCGCCGCTTACCGGGTCACCCGCAAGCATCTGGTTGTTGCCCATGCCCTCGAAGTCGCCTTCGTTGCTGTCGTCGCCATCGGTCTGGATCCAGATCAGGCCGGAGGTGTCGATCATCATGCCGTCGGGCGAGTTGAAGAGGTTGCCCGCGTTGATGTTCTCCGACCCCGCGCCGGGGCCTTCGAGGACGGAGGGGTTGCCCGCCATCACGTAGAGGTCCCAGGAGAAGCCGTCGGCACCGTGGTCGCCGCCATCGGGCCGCCAGCGCACGATCTGGCCGAAGTTGTTGGCCTCGCGCGGGTTGGGCCCGTTGACCGTCATCGCGTCGCCGCCCGCGTTCGTCCGCACGGTGCCGGCATCGGTCAGCACGCCGCGGCGCGAGTTGTTGGTGAGGCAGCAATAGGCCTCGGTCGCGGTCGGATTGACGGCGATCCACTCGGGCCGGTCCATGGTCGTCGCGCCCACGGCCGAGCCCGCCATGCGCGTGAAGATGGCGATCATCGCCGGGTCCATGCCGGTCGTCTCGGGGGTGAGCGGCACCCAGCGGCCGGTCAGATCGTCCTCGAACACCGCAACCGAGAGCGTGCCCTCGGACAGAAGCGTGGAGGTGTCGCCGCCGGGGACGTAGATGTCACGGCTGAGCCAGCGATACATGAACTCGCCCCGCTCGTCGTCGCCCATGTAGACCACGAGGCGGCCGTCGGGCGCGATCGCATAGGCCGCGTTCTCGTGCTTGAAGCGGCCGAGGGCGGTGTGCTTGACCGGCGTCGCGTCGGGGTTGGCCGGGTCGATCTCGACGACCCAGCCGGCGCGGTGCGGCTCGTTGGGGTTCTGGCTCACGTCCCAGCGGGCGTCCCACTTGTGGTAGTCGTAGCCCCAGCCGTCGGCGCCGATGCCGTAGCGCGTGTAGCCCGCGGCCACGACCTCGTCCGCCGGCATGTCGCCGGTCGCCCCGAAGTAGCCGTTGAAGTTCTCCTCGCAGGTCAGGTAGGTGCCCCAGGGCGTCCGGCCCGAACCGCAGTTGTTCATCGTCCCGAGCGAGGACATGCCGGTGGGGTCGGCCTCGGTCTGCATCAGCGGATGACCGGCGGCGGGGCCGTCGAAGGTCATCGGGCTGTTGTGGTGGATGCGGCGGTTGTAGGGGCTGTCGAGAACGACGGACCAGCCGTCCGGACCCTCGGCGATCTCCAGCACCGACACGCCCTGGAAGTGCTGCAGGATGCGCACGTCGTCGAGCGAGCCGGGAACGCCTTCGGCCGCATGGGGCAGGTTGACCTCGCGGTTGGTGTACTCGCTGTTGACCACGAGGATCTCGCGGCCGCCGATGTTGAAGAGCTCCATCCCGTCGGTGTTCTCGCCGAAGACGCGGTCGGACATCTCGACCGAGACGCCGTTCCGCGGATCGAAGGCGCCGACCGCGTCCGAGAACAGCGGGTCGCCCCAGCGCACGAGGACGTTCCAGTTATAGCCGGCGGGCACGTGGATGGTGTTGTCAATCTGTGGCGCGAGGGCCTCGAACGCGAAGCGCGAGGTCTGCTGTGCCATGGCGGCCGTGCCCTTGAGGAAGGACGTCCCCATCACGGCCGCGCCGGACCCGAAGGCCAGCACACCGCCGAGGAATCCGCGACGCGAGATCGCGCGCTCGACCACGCGGTCGAACTCCTGCACTTCGGGACGGGGGAAGTTCAGCTCGTCCCACTCGTCGGCCGACAGTCTGTTGGTATCGACATCTTTCATGTCGTTGCTCCCTGGCTTGAGACTTGGGTGGCAAGCGCCGGGAAGGCCGCGAGTCGGCCCCCTCCATCGCTCTGATGCCGGGTTAGTCAGCCAGGATCACAGGAACATGACGGCCTGCGAGGGTTCGTCCTAACGCACCGATAGGACAATCTTTCCGATATGGGCCGAGCTTTCCATCCGGGCGTGGGCGGCGGCGGCGTCGTCCAGGAGGAACGTCTCGTCCATCACCGGCGCCACGAGCCCTCCGTGGAGAAGCGGCCAGGCATGGGCGGCAAGCTCGGCGGCGATATCGGCCTTGGCCGCATCGGATTGCGGGCGGAGCGTGGAGCCCGTGATCGTCAGCCGGCGCACCATGAGCTGCGCGAAGTTCAGCTCGACCTTGGGGCCCTGCAGGAAGGCGATCTGCACCAGCCGCCCGTCATCGGCCAGCGCGCGGACGTTGCGCGGCAGGTAGTCGCCGCCGACCATGTCGAGGATCAGGTTCGCGCCGCCCTCGCCCCGCAGGATCTCGGCGAAGTCCTCGTCACGGTAGTTGATGGCGCGTTCGGCGCCAAGGCGGACGCAGGCGGCGCATTTCTCGTCCGAGCCCGCCGTGGCGAAGACCCGCGCGCCGAAATGGCGGGCGAGCTGGATCGCGGTCGTGCCGATGCCCGAGGACCCGCCATGGACGAGAAAGCGTTCGCCGCCCTGCAGACGGCCACGCATGAAGACATTCGACCAGACGGTGAAGAAGGTCTCGCACAGCGCCGCCGCCTCGCGCATGCCCATGCCCTTCGGCACCGGCAGGGCGTGGTCGGCGTGGGTCACCGCGTATTCGGCGTAGCCGCCACCGGGCAGGAGCGCCGTCACCGCGTCGCCCTCCTTCCAGCGGGTGACGCCGGGGCCGACCTTGGCCACGATGCCCGCGGCCTCCAGCCCCGGCAGGTCCGATGCGCCGGGGGGCGGCGCATAGCTTCCAGCCCGCTGGAGCGCGTCGGGCCGGTTCACCCCGGCATGGTCCACGGCAATCAGGATCTGGCCCGCCATCGGCTCGGGCACCGGACGTTCGCAGGGGCGGAGCACCTCCGGCCCGCCGGGTGCGGTGATCTCGATTGCGCGCATCGTCCTATTCATCTGTGCCTCCCTTGTCGTCCCTCTCCAAGGGATGACCGCCCGGGCGCGGCGAGGCAAGGCCACGCCGGGACATGCGTGCGATTCCCGACGGAAAAGCCGGGGTTTCCGCGCGTCAGGGCCGCCAGCGCCCGGGCAGATCGGCGGGCGCCTGCCGCGACGGGGCGCGCACCTGGGATGCGAACCATTCGGGGCCCGCAAGGAGCGGCTTGAGAAGCCGGTTCTCGCGCACCTGCTTCTTCAGCGTCTCGAAACGCATGACATCCTCGATCCGACGGTCGAGAAACGCCCAGGTCGAGGAATGCTCCATGGACTGGTCCCCAAGCCAGTAGAGCACCGTCGCCGAGTAGACGCCCGACAACGTCGCGCGCTTGGTGTACCAGTTGAGGTCTTCCGAGGTATCGCCCAGCGCGGTCCAGATCGCATCCGCGGTCTCCCAGACAGCGCGCGCGCCCTCGGCGGCATGCATGGGCAGCGCAAAGAGGGTCGTTCCCCGGCGCACCGCCTCCTTGTGCGGCTCCACGAGGTCGAGGCGCAGCTTCACGGCATGGGCGATCCGGTCGCGGAACCGGAGCGCCGAGAGATCTGCGGATTTCAGGCGCTCCACCATCTCGGCGTCGCCACGGCGATGGAATGCGAGCGCCAGGTCGAGCGCGCCGCGCGGGAAAAGCGCCCTTGCCTCGTCGAGCGGCACACCGGCATCCGCCGCGGCGGCGCGGAAGGCGGCGTCGGACCATCCGTCGAACGGGACGTGCATCAGTGCGGCGTCGAGGATGCGATCGGCGGTGTCGGTCATGGCATTGGCCTTTCTCGTTGTGCGGTCCGGTCGCTGGACAAGCTAGGGGGCCTTTGCTATAGGGCCACCTCCTGCTTTGAGACGCAACTTCAACCTAGAAAGGTGGTGACACCCACAATGCAGGTCAGTGTTCGCGACAACAATGTCGACCAGGCGCTCCGCGCGTTGAAGAAGAAGCTTCAGCGTGAAGGCGTTTTTCGTGAGATGAAGCTCAAGCAACATTACGAGAAACCCTCGGAGAAAAAAGCGCGCGAGAAGGCCGAGGCCATCCGCCGCGCCCGCAAGCTCGCGCGCAAGAAGGCGCAGCGCGAAGGTCTTCTCTGACGTCGCCGGACCGCCGGCATGGGGTGTCCCGAGGGGCGCGCCACCGGAACGGGAACCGACACGAAGAAGAGCCCCCGGGACATCGTCGCGGGGGCTGTTTTTTTGCGTCGGCGGATTGGACGCCGCGAGGCTGTTCAGGCGACCGAGGCGCGCCGCATCGACACCGGGGCCATGACTTCGGCCTCCAGGCGGGTCATCTCGGTTTCGGCCTCTTCCATCGTCCTGACGACGGCATCGGGCTCGGGGAGGCGTGAAAGAGCGGCCGGGTCGCCTGCGATCTGGCCGGACAGGATGATCCGCGCTCCCGGCCGCACCTCGCGCAGCGCCTGCATCAGTCGCTGAAGCGCCGCGAAGGAATGGTCGCCCGAGCAGCTGAGCCCAATCACGCAACGGTCATCACGCTCCAGCCGCGCGAGGATCTCGGCGTGTTCCAGGCCGAGAAGCAGGCCCACGTCCCAGCCGTTGCGGCGGAACAGGTCGGCGGCCATCATCACGCCAAGCGTGTGCTGCTCACCCGGAACGGCGCAGAACACCGCGGCTTTCGCCCCGAACGCGCGAACGGCGATGCCGCCCTTCGGCATTCTGCGCAGCAGGGACTGGATGCGCGAGGTGGCCATCGTGACCTCGGTGAACGGCACGCGGTCGTTCTCCCACCATTCGCCGAGACAGCGCGCGGCGGGCGCGAGATGTTCGAGGCAGATCTCCTCGACCGGGACGCCGGCGTCGATCAGGTCTGCGACCATCAGATCCGCGACATCCGTCTCATCGTCGCAGAGCGCGACCGCAAGCGCCGTGGCAATGGGGGACTTCATGCAAGCCCTCGCTTCCTGCGACAGACCACCTGCACCTGTTTGCTCCCGCAATCGGGCCATGGCCCTCGCGGCAAGATCGGAAAGGCCGACCTGGGATAGAGCGCGCATTGCGTCCTGGGACGTCATACGCGCGAGGACGCGGTCATCTGTGTGTCTGGTCACGGTCGTTCATCTTCCGTCGTGTGTGCGGGCCCCTTCCGGACCTGCGCACGCTGGCCTTGGTTCAAGGCAACAGTAACCCAGACACAGTGTCAATCAAGATTGACAATCAGTTTTTTTCCTTGTGGCCGTTACGGTTGCCTTGGTTCATCATTTTTATAATATTTTTCAATAATTTGATTGAACTTCAGGGGGCATCCACACGGCACCTGGACCGCCCGATTCGACGGAGAAAAAATGTCAGATCGAGTAGACATCTCTCCTTCGGCTTCCTTCGCCTCTTTCCTGAGCACAATTCGTGGAGCCGGGCCTCCCCGGAACGGCGGACGCAATCGATCATTTTCTCATCAACCTTTCGACAAGATTCGCGCCTATCGGTGGCCCTTGCACCAAGAAAGGGGGAATGCGATGTCCGTGCCAGACAGCGCTGCCGAAGACCTGCTCATCGACGACGAAATCGCGCCAAGACCGGCGCTGCGCATCCTCGTCGTGGACGACGAAATCGATATTTGCGAACTGCTTTCCACCGCGCTCGATGCGGTGGGAGGGTACACGACGCAGGTGGCCACATCCGCGAAGGCGGCCCTGCGCGCAATCGACGCCGAACCAACGCCGTTCGACGGCGTATTCCTCGACATACAGATGCCCGGCACCACGGGGATCGAGCTCTGTTCGATCATACGCAAGACACCGGGTTATGCCGACGTTCCGATCATCATGCTGACGGCGATGACCGAGCAGGGCTATCTCAAGGACGCCTTCGCCCAGGGGGCCAACGACTACATAGCGAAGCCTTTCGACATCGGCGCGATCCGCAAGCGCTTCGCCAAGGAGCGGACGCGCAGGCATCGGCGCACCTTCCTCAAGGACGGGAACGGGCCGGAGACGATCCGCGCACTCGAGGATGCCGTGACGCTCTTCCGGATCGAGCGCTGCATCAGCAAGGACGCCTTCGAAACCTACATCCTTCAGTCGAACCGGCGCTATGCGCCGCCGCTGACGGTGCGGGCCGTGAAGATCGCGCGTGTCTACGACCTCCATTCGAAGCTGCCCGCGACCGAGTTCCAGAAGATCGTTCACGCCATCGGCGAGATCATCTCGAAGCTGACCGGCAAGAGCGGCGATGTCCTGACCTATTTCGGCAACGGGGTGTTCTTCACCGCGACATCCGGCAAGAGCGCGCTGTCCCTCTCGGCCCTGTCGGACGCCCTGGAGAAGGACACGCGCTTCGCGGTCCTGTCCGAGCACGGGCTGAACCTTCGCGTTATCCTCGGCCAGGAGACCGTCCTCAGCACCGAGAGCAACGCCGAGGCGATCCTCTCGCTCGGCAGGGCGATCGAGACCGCAGAGGCGGACGAGAACACCCAGTTCGGCTGGAGTTCGTTCCGCGAATGGCTGTCGCACCGGAGATCGGTCGGCCAGGAGCAGTCGCGCATCAGCAAGTCGGCCTACGAGCAGATCCTCAACGAGTTCATCGAAGAGGGCGACCTGGGCTGGAAGTAGGCCCGGGTCGGACCACGTCTCCCGACGCGACCGGGCGGTTGCCCAACGCCGCTCGGACGTTGCGCCCCGCGCCGTTCCGTCGCGGACGTCTGCTTGGGTTCAAGCGGACAGGAGTTCGTCAGAGCTGAGAGGGGAAGTGGCGCACTTCGAAGACCTTCCTTCGAAAGCGGCACGCGCTCAGGTGGCCCTAATGTCACGTGGCCCTAAGGTCACGTGGCCCTAAGGGTGGTAGCTCATATTTGGGAAGTGGCGCACCGGGGAGGATTCGAACCCCCGACCCCTTGATTCGTAGTCAAGTACTCTATCCAACTGAGCTACCGGTGCGTGGGGCGTGGATGTAACCGCCCCTGCCGGGCAGCGCAAGGGGTTTCCGGACACCTTCAGGCGGCAAGTCCCTTGGGCAGGTGCAGCGCGAAGGTCGTGCCTTCGGGACCCGTCTTCACCAGCTCCAGGCGCCCGCCATGGCCGCGCATGATCTCGGCCGCGATGGCAAGTCCGAGGCCCGAACCGCCCTTGCGCGCGCCGCCATGGAAGGGCTTGAACAGGTGGTCGAGCGCCTTCTGGGGAAGGCCCGGTCCGGTGTCGCTGACCTCGATGCGCCAGCCCTCGCCATCCTCGAGGCCGCGAATGGCGATTTCGCCGGGGCCGCCCTGCGCCGCGATGGCCTGGCGAGCGTTGCGCACCAGGTTCGAGAGCACGCGGTGCAGCTGCTCGGGATCGGCCCGCAGGACCAGTGTCGCCGGCACCTCGCACACGAAGGCGATGCAGTCGCTTTCGCCCGAGAGCCGCTCGTTCTCGACCACGTCCTCGGCGATATCGGCAAGCTTCACACGGTCGAGCTTGGGCGCGGGTTCCTCGGCGCGTCCGAAGGCGAGGGTCGCCTCGGTCAGGTTCACCGCACGCGTGAGCGAGGCGAGGATCTTGGGCGTCGTCCGCTGTACCGTGGGGTCGTTGGACCCCTCGAGCCGGTCGGCCATGAGCGTCGTCACCGACAGGATGTTGCGCAGGTCATGGCTGATCTTCGCCACCGCCTCGCCAAGCTGGGCGAGCCGCTCGCGCTGCCGCAGCGCGCCGGTCAGCTGGGTCTGCAACGACTGAAGCGCGGTCTCCGCCTCGCGCAATTCGCGCACCGACCCGCGCGGCTCGATGATGCGCGAGGCGTCGTCGGGCGCCTCGGCATAGGAGGTCATGTGCCCGACCACGCGCTTGATGGGCAGAACCAGCAGCCGCTGCACGGCGACGAAGAGCAGCGTGGCGGTGAAGATCGAGATGATCGCCGACAACAGCAGGATACGCAGCCCGTAGTCGATCATCGCGTCTCGCAGCGGCCCCGAGGGCATGGTGATCTCGATCAGGAGGCCCGCCTGGTTCACGGGCTGGCCGATGACCCGGATCGTTTCCTCCCCGGTCGTGACGAGCCTGCGCATCGCGTCGCGGATCAGCGTCCAGGCGGACGGCTCGCGCAGGTCGAAGCTCCGGGCGATGGGCGTCATGTGATCGCTCGACAGGATCAGCTGCCGCGTGGCGTCCCGCAAAAGCACGACGTTCAGGACTTCGGCATTGTTCAGAAGCTCGGCCTCGAGGTCGTCGTCGATCATCCCGTCCGTGGCCAAGAGCGCGAGAGAGGCGATCTGCGCCCGTTCGAGGCGGGCGAGCAGATAGTCCTCGCGGTAGCGGGCGACGGAGGGGACGAAAATGAACACCTCTGCCAGCATCACGAAGATGACTGTCAGGATCAGGAAGCGTCCTGAAAGGGAGTTCACCACGCGGGACCGGCCTTTCCTAGCCTCAGGGTATCACACGCTGCACGAAGCGGACGATCCGTTTCACCAGCGCGCTGTCGAACAGCCTTGGCGAGAAATAGGCACCCGCGGCGCGTTTGTTAATCTCTCCCAGTGTCGGATAGGGCGCGACCATGCCGGCGACGGCCGACATCTTCAGCCCGTTCGCGATGGCCAGCGCCCAGGTCTGGATCAGTTCACCCGCCTGCGGGCCGACGATGGTGGCGCCGACGGGACGGCCCTTGACCACCATCACCTTGGCGAAGCCACGGGCCTGCCCGGTGGCGATGGCCCGGTCGTTGTGGGCGAAGTCGGCGCGCGCGACGAACAGCCCGTCACCGTGTTTCGCCCGCGCCTCGGCCTCGGTCATCCCGACCTGGGCAAGCTCCGGCTCGGTGTAGGTGACCCACGGGATATGGTCGGTCCGCGCCTTCGCGGGCAGGCCGAACAGCATGGGGCGGATGATGACGCCCGCATGGTAGCCCGCGACATGGGTGAACTGCAGCCCGCCCGCGGCGTCGCCCACCGCATAGACGCGCTTGTTCGTCGACCGGAGGCCCTTGTCCACGGTCACGCCGCGCCGGTCGTAATCGACCCCGGCCTTCTCGAGGTCCAGCCGGTCGACATTCACCTGCCGCCCCACCGCCACGAGAAGATGCGAGCCCTCGAATCGCCGCCCGTCTTCCGTCTCGACGATGATCGCGCCCTCCTGCCCGGACACTGAGGCGACCTTCGCCCCTTCCTCGATCGCGATGCCCTCGGCGCGAAGGTCTTCCAGCACCAGCGCGGCGGCCTCGGGATCGTCGCGGCCAAGCGCCCTTGCGCCCTCCAGCACCGTGACCTCGCAGCCGAGCCGGCGATGGGCCTGCGCCATCTCCATTCCGATCGGGCCGCCACCGATGACGATGAGATGCCGGGGCCGCTCCAGCAGCTCGAAGATCGTCTCGTTGGTGTGGTGCGGCGTCGTCTCCAGCCCCGGGATCGGCGGCACCAAGGGGCGTGACCCCGTGGCGACGACGAAACGGCGCGCACGGATGCGGTGCGGCCCCGCCTCGACCTCCGTTTCCGAGACGAAGCGGGCGAACTCGCGGATGACATGAACGCCGAGGCCTTCGAATCGCTCCTCGCTGTCGACGGGGGCGATGGTCTCGATGACCGCCTCGACATGGTCCTTGGCGGCGGCGAAGTCGGGCGCCGGGTCATGGCCCGCAACGCCGAAGGCCGCCTCCGCCGTCGCATGCGCCTTGTGACCCGCCGCAAGCAGAGCCTTCGACGGGACACAACCGTAGTTGAGGCAGTCGCCCCCCATCTTGTGGCCTTCGATCAGGACCACGCGCGCGCCCATCTGGACCGCGCCCGCCGCGACGGATAGGCCGCCCGATCCGGCGCCGATGATGCAGATGTCGGTATCGATGACGGACATGGGCGGTGGCCTTTCGGGACGGGGCGAGGCTCAGAGCCCGCGGGTGCCGCGCACGACCTTCAGAGCCACGGGCAGAAGCGCGAGCGCCGCGAGGCCGAGGATCGGCAGAAGGACGTGCGGCTCGAAGATGATGCCGAGGTTGGGCGTCTCGCCGCGGGCGAAGACCTCGCCCAGGCCGGCGCCGACCGAGGTGTAGACCACTGCGCCCGGCATGATGCCGAAGAAGGTCGAGACGACGTAGCGGCGCAGCGGCACCTCGAGGAAGGCGGGCACGAGGTTGGCGACGAAGAACGGCACCACGGGCACGAGCCGGATGAGAAAGAGCATCGACCACTGGTTCGCGTCGATCCCGTCCTTGATCCGCTTCACCATTCCCTCGGACCCTTCGAGTCGCGCGCCCAGCCTTTCGCCGACGCTGGTCTTGGCGGCGAGGAAGATCGCCGTGGCGCCGAGCGTGGCGGCCACGATGTTGAAGAGCGCGCCGGGGAAGGTGGCGAACAGGAAGCCACCCGTGAGCGTGGCGATGGTGGCGCCCGGCAGCGAGAAGGCGACGATGAGCGCGTAGACGGCGATGAAGGCCAGCACGGTGGCGGTATAGTTGGCGTCGCGGAAGGCGATCAGCGCCTCCCGGTTCTCGGCCAGCGCGGCGAAACTCAGCGTGTCGCGAAAGAGCCACCAGCCGAGACCGGCGCCCAGCGCGACGGCGACGAGCGGCAGGAAGCGGGCGAAACTGGTCTTGTCGGTCTGTGTCACGGCATCGGTCATGGCTGCACTCTTGCGCTGGGTCTCTACCCTAGATGCGCCAAGAGCACGCGGCGCGACAGGGGCCTCACGCCCGAGTGAAGGGACGTGACGCGGCACGGCGATTTCGTGACGGATCGGCCCCCATGTCGTAACAAAGCACAGCCAACCGGCGGAAAGCGAGACGCGAATGAAACGAATCCTGGTCAGCGCCTGCCTGCTCGGGCAGCCGGTGCGCTATGACGGGAGGGCCAAGGGGAAAGGCGAGGGCCTTCTTGCTCTGTGGCGGGCGGAAGGGCGTCTCGTGCCCCTTTGCCCCGAGATCGCGGGCGGTTTCTCCGTGCCCCGCGCGCCCGCAGAGATCGAGCCGGGCGCCTCCGGTGCGGAGGTGCTGACCGGCGGGGCGCGCATCCTCGACACCACGGGCCGGGACGTGACCGGTGGCTTTCTCGCGGGGGCCGAGGCGGCGGTGGCGCTTGCGCGCAAGACCGGATGCGCCTTCGCGCTCCTGACCGAGGGCAGCCCCTCCTGCGGCGTGGCGCGAATCCATGCCGGGCACTTCGATGGCACGACGCGGCCTGGCGAGGGGGTCGTTGCCGCCGCGCTCCGCACCGCCGGAGTGGCCGTCTACGGGCATGACCGCGCCGAGGAGCTCGCGCGGCGGCTTGCGCAGGTCGAGTGAAGGCCGGCCTGTCGTCCTCGCCACCGGGGCGAACCCCATCGCCCGTGTTGACAGCGCAGCGCCGAATCCGTATTGCCCGGGCTTCATCGGAGATTCACCGGCCGTCGAACCCGCGCATGGCGCGATCCGGTCGGCACTGACGGAGCGAGACAATGTCGAAGCGCACCTTCCAGCCCTCGAACCTCGTGCGCAAGCGCCGCCACGGTTTCCGTGCGCGCATGGCAACGAAGGCCGGCCGCAAGATCCTCAACGCACGCCGCGCGCGCGGCCGCAAGTCGCTGAGCGCCTGATCGCCGGCAACCTGCCCGGTGTCATGGCACCCGAGACGCCTCCGCCGACCGAAACGTCGACGGGGGTTTTTTCCGTTTCCGTCCTGAGGAAACGCGCCGACTTCCTGCGCGCGGCGCGCGCCCGCCGCGTCGGCACGCCCGCGTTCCTCCTTCAGGCACGGCAGAGGCATGGGGACGAACCGGCCGAAGGCATCCGCGTGGGTTTCACCTGCTCGAAGAAGGTCGGCAATGCGGTGGCCCGAAACCGGGCCAAACGGCGCCTGCGGGAGATCGCCCGCGCGATCCTGCCGCTGGAAGGACGGCCCGGCTGGGATTATGTGCTGATCGGCAAGAAGGACGAGACCGCCAGCCGCGACTTCGCCGCGATGAAGGCCGATCTCGTCCGCGCACTCAGGAGCGTCCACGGATGAGCCCTCTGGCCTATGTCGTCTCGCTGCCGGTCCGGTTCTACCGGCTGGTCTTCAGCCCGTGGGTCGGACATTCCTGCCGCTACCAGCCGACGTGCTCGGCCTACGCCATGGAAGCGCTGGAGAAACATGGGGCGATCCGGGGCACGTGGCTTGCGGCCCGCCGCATCGCCCGCTGCCACCCATGGGGCGGCTCGGGCGTGGACAACGTCCCCGACTAGCGCCGCTCGAAGTGGATGATGACCTCGCCCACCGGGATGCCGAAGCGCATCATGTAGGCACGGTTCAGAAGACGATCCTCGGTCAGTAGCCACATCCAGTCGTCGAAACTGACGCGGAGCGTCTCTCCGCCCGGAACCGGCAGGTCGATCGTGTACTGCCAGTTGAACATGTCGCCCGCCTCGCGGCCCGTAGCGGTGCCGATGACACCCGGCGCCGTGCCCTGCCAGGTCTCGTCCCCGGTCTTCGTGAGTGTCCACACGCGCCGTTCGGTCGATGCGTCCTCGTAGACGAAATCCTCCACCAGGGTCAGCGTCTCGCCGTCCCAGGTCCCCTCGATATCCACGGTGAAGCGCCGGCTGACATTGCCGAGCACGTCCTGGAACTGCCCGTAGGCCACGAGATCGCCCGCAAAGAACTCCTCGAGGTTCAGCTCCCGGTCCGACAGCGGCGGGGCGTCGAGAGAGGGGCGTCCGGCGCAGGCGGCGAGCGTCAGGACAGCGAGGAGGAGAAGGGCGCGCACAAGTGTCATGAAGGGCGAGCTAAGCCGCTTGACCGATTGGGCAAGGGACGCCCGCGCGCCAACGTGGGGAAAGCCCGGGACTAGAGCAGCACATGATCGGGGGGCACCGGCGCCGGGCCGCGTGTCGGCAATGCGCCGCCCGCCTTGCCCGCGATCGTCAGCGCGAGGTCTCTGAGCCATGGACCGTCGTCGAAGTAGAAGCTGTGAGAATAGACGCGTTCGCGTTTTCCGTCGTAGTCCGGCGACATGTAGCGGTCCGCGCAGGCGATGTCCTGCTGGTTCGCGCCGGTCGGATGCGGAAGACCGTCGCCGCCGATGCGCGGATCGCCGTGGATGATCTTCTCCGACAGGTCGAGCACCCGGTCCTTCGTGCTGTAGTAATTGGTGAAGCGGCCCGACCACGCGGACAGCAGACGCTCCCCCTGCTTGCCCGGCACGAACCACGGTTGGTCCAGGTCCGCGGCGACGAAGGCGACCTCGGACAGCTTGCGGGTCCCGGCGACACCCGACATCGCCATGAGGAACACATATGACCCCATGGAATGGCACAGGAGATGGACCCGCGTCTGCCCGCTGAGCGCCATGAGCGGCTTGATCCCGTCGGCATAGAGCGCCCGCGCGAAGTCCGGCACGCTGTCGCGGTCGGCGTGGTATTTCGAGAATTGCTCGCGGTTGGGCCAGGAATAGGCGACGATGCCGCCGCGATACCCGTGGTTGCGGAGGCCGGCCTTCACCTTGCGCAGGCGCCGCAGCATCCGGAACTGGGGGGTGTTGTAGCCATGCACGAAGACGACGACCTCGTCGGTTTCCATCTCGGACCGGAGTTTGCCGAGCCAGGTGGCCCTGTCCGTTCGGAAACCGGCATTGCGCCCCTCGTGGGGCAGGACGACATAGCTCGTCTCGTCGGCGATCTTCTTGGTGAACTCGTCCTTGGCCGCGTCATAGGCGCGGCTCGTGAAGAAGAAGAGCATTCGCGGTCCTCCTTCCCACCCTGGGCCGACGATAGCAGCATTTGCGACGGGCACCAAACCCGTTGCTCCGGATGCGGCCACTGGATATCAGGTCGCCATGCTCGACGAGACCGACGATATCCACCCGCTGTTCCACGGCGCGCCCCGCACGACGGAGTTCCGCAAGCTCCGCAAGCGGATCGTGCGCGACACACGCGAGGCGATCGAACGCTACGGCATGGTCGAGCGCCGCGCGCCCGACGCCCCGCGGGAGAAGTGGCTCGTGTGCCTGTCGGGCGGCAAGGACAGCTACACGCTGCTTGCCGTCCTGACGGAGCTGCAGTGGCGCGGGCTTCTGCCCGTGGACATCCTCGCCTGCAACCTCGACCAGGGGCAGCCGGGCTTCCCCGCGACGGTCCTGCCCGAATTCCTGGCGAAGATGGGCGTGCCGCACCGGATCGAGTACGCGGACACCTATTCTATCGTTATCGACAAGGTGCCGCAGGGGCGGACCTATTGCGCGCTCTGCTCGCGGCTCAGGCGCGGCAACCTCTATCGCATCGCGCGAGAGGAGGGGTGTTCCGCCGTCGTCCTCGGCCATCACCGTGATGACATTCTCGAGACCTTCTTCCTCAACCTCTTCCACGGCGGCAAGCTCGCCACCATGCCGCCGAAGCTCTTGAACGACGAGGGCGACCTCTTCGTGCTGCGTCCCCTCGCCCACGTGGCAGAGGAGGACTGCGAGCGCTTTTCGCGCGCCATGGGCTACCCGATTATCCCCTGCGACCTCTGCGGAAGCCAGGACGGCCTCCAGCGGCAGGCGATCAAGCGGATGCTCGACGAGTGGGAGACGAAGGCGCCGGGGCGGCGGGGCAAGATGTTCTCGGCCCTGATGAACGCGAGGCCCTCGCACCTCCTGGACCCCGCGCTGTTCGATTTCGCCGGGCTGGTCCGGGAAACCGAGAATTAGAGCGATTCCGCGTCGCGCGCTTAAGCCCCTGTCAGGCCTTTTCGCATAGTCCGGACCCCGACGGCCCGCGCCTCAGGCACCGGGCCCAGGCGTCTTTGGGACGGATGGCAGCGGACCGATGGCAGGGGACGGCGGCGCGGAATGAGCAGGGAGTTGCGACAGGGACTTGCGCACTGGCACGCGCGGCTGGGAACAGCCCTGTTGCGGACAGAGGTCCTGGCACTCTTCCCGATCCTCATACTCCTCGCATACCAGACCGGGCGGGAGGGCGCGGTCATCGCCACGGCGATGGCACTGCCCACTCTGCTGGCGCTGCGCAACATCGGCGGGGCAATGGCGCACCCGATGTACCCGTCCGGCGACCGGCGCCCGAACCGGGACACGATGGCCGCGATGCTGGACAGGATCGCCGCCATGGCGGGCATGGACACGGCCTGCTTCGTGCTCGCACTCGATGACCGGGAGGCCCTGGTCACCCGCTGGGGCCGCGACACGGCGCTCGCCCTTCACGACCGCTGCCGCTTGCGGCTGGAGGGCTCCCTGAGGCGCGGCGACCTGCTGGCCGACCTCGGCGAAGGGCGGTTCGGTGTCGTCCTGCATCCCGTCGAGGTCGCGCGCCTGGGTATCCGCGAGGGGATCGCCGCGCGCCTCTGCGCCGTCGTGGCCGAACCGCTGATCGTCGGCGACGCGACGTTGCGCCTGACGGCCTCGGTCGGCCACGCGGCGCTGCGCCAGGGCGGGGCAGACGCCGCGAGCACGCTGACCGGCGCCGAGAGCGCGCTGGAAGAGGCGATCCTTGCCGGCCCGAATTCCATCCGCGCCCACGTCCCCGGCCGCGCATTGACCCGACCCGGCGAGGATCCCCTTGCCGAAGAAGTGGCCGAGGCCCTGACCTCGGGCGCGATCAGGCCATGGTTCCAACCGCAGGTCGACGCCGTGACGGGCCGCGTGACCGGTTTCGAGGCGCTGGCGCGCTGGCACCATCCGCGCCTCGGCCTTCTCGGCCCCGCCCGGTTTCTCGACGCCGTGGCCGAGGCCGGGCGGATGGAGGCCCTCGGCCTCGCCATGCGTCGACACGCGCTGGCAGCGCTCGCCACCTGGGACCGCCATGGCGCCGATGACATTACCGTCTCCGTCAATGCCTGCGCGGACGAGTTGCGCAGCCCCACCTATGCCGAACAGGTCGCCTGGGACCTCGACACGCACGACATCGCGCCATCGCGGCTGGCCATCGAGGTGCTGGAGACCGTCGCCGCGACGGCACGCGACGACAGCATCGTCGCAACCCTCGGCGCGCTGCGCGGACAGGGCGTGGCGATCGAACTGGACGATTTCGGCGTCGGCCAGGCCTCGTTGCTCGCGATCCGGCGCTACGGGGTGCGCAGGATCAAGATCGACCGGTCTTTCGTGATCGGCGTGGACGCCGACGGCGAACAAAAGGCGATGGTCGGCGCCATCCTTTCGATGGCCCGGGAAATGGGGATCGAGGCGCTGGCCGAGGGTGTCGAGACCGAGGAGGAACGCGCGACGCTCACCGCGATGGGCTGCGCGGCACTTCAGGGTTTCCTGATCGGCAAGCCGATGCCACTGGCAGAAACGCTGCGCTGGCTCGCCTCGCGGGAGGCCGGCCGGTCCGATGGTCCGGCCGAGCGGGCGCTGCGCCCGGCGCAATGACCGACCCCTCGGAATGCGGCTCCGCGACAGGAAGCGCCGCGCGCCACCGCCCCGGCGTCCAAAACGCCCCTTGACCTTTGCAGGCCCCTTCTGTTGAACCCTCGTGACTTCGGACAGAGGATTTGTGGCGTCATGGACGATCAGAACCGAAACCTGATCCTGGCCACCGCGTTGAGCATGGTGGTCATCCTCGTCTGGTTCCTGCTTTTCCCGCCACCCGAACCGCCCGTGGATCCCAACGCGATCCCCGCCGAGACGGCGCTGCAGGACGGCACGGGCGAGAACATCGCCCTGACGCCGCCCCCCGCGGGGACGGACACGGCCACCGTGCCGACCGAGACCGCGATGACAGAGGTCGCGCTGGACGAATCCGCGCGGATCCAGATCGAGACCCCCTCGCTTGAAGGCTCGATCTCGCTCCGGGGCGGACGGATCGATGACCTTTCGTTGCGCGAATACCGCGAAACGATCGAGGAAGACGCACCCATCGTGCGGCTTCTCGCACCGACCGGAGGCGCGGAACCCTACTACGCGCTCTACGGATGGGCGCCCGCAGGCGATCTCGACTTCGAGGAAGTGCCCGGCGCCGACACACCCTGGCAACTGGAAAGCGGCGAGCGGCTGACGCCCGAAACCCCGGTCACGCTGATCTGGGATAACGGCGCGGGCCTCGTGTTCCGCCGCACCGTCGCGGTCGATGAGAACTACATGTTCCGCATCACCCAGACGGTCGAGAACACGGGCGACACCGAGGTCCGTCTCGCACCCTACGGCATCGTTGCGCGCCACGGCCTGCCCGACGATCTGCAGAACTTCTTCATCCTGCACGAAGGCGTCGTGCGCAAAGTCGACGGCCAGCTTGACGAGATCGGCTACGACAACGTCACCGAGCTCGACTTCGTGGAGCGCGAACGCGCGCTGGCCGAGGTCGTACCGGTCGAGCAGAACGGCTGGATCGGCTTCACCGACAAGTACTGGATGACCACGCTGATCCCCGGTGACGGGCAACCCTTCACCTCGGTCACCCGCTATGTCGCCTCGGCCGACATCTATCAGACCGAGGCGCGCCTGCCCGTCATCTCCGTCGCCCCCGGTGCAACCGGCGAGGTCACGACCCAGCTTTTCGCGGGCGCCAAGGAATGGGAAACGATCCGCGACTACCAGAACGAGGGCGGGATCGACCGGTTCATCGATTCCATCGACTGGGGCTGGTTCTACTTCCTGACCAAGCCGATGTTCTGGCTGCTGCACAACCTCAACCTGCTGATCGGCAACATGGGCCTGGCCATCATCGCGCTGACCCTGATCGTGAAGGCCGTGCTGTTCCCGCTCGCGTACAAGTCCTACGCCTCGATGGCACGCATGCGCGAACTGCAGCCCGAGATGGAGAAGATCAAGGAGCGCGCCGGCGACGACCGGCAGAAGCTCCAGCAGGAGATGATGGAACTCTACAAGAAGGAAAAGGTGAACCCCGCGTCGGGCTGTCTGCCGATCCTGCTTCAGATCCCGATCTTCTTCTCGCTCTACAAGGTGATCTTCGTCACGCTGGAGCTGCGCCAGGCGCCGTTCTTCGGCTGGCTGCGGGACCTGTCCGCGCCCGATCCCTCGTCGATCATCAATCTCTTCGGCCTGCTGCCCTATGACTCCCCCGAACCCGGGAGCCTGATGGCACTGATCTTCATCGGTATCCTGCCGCTCCTGCTCGGCATCTCCATGTGGCTCCAGCAGAAGCTGAACCCGCAGCCGACCGACCCGACGCAGGCCGCGATCTTCGCCTGGCTTCCCTGGGTCTTCATGTTCATGCTCGGCAGCTTCGCCAGCGGCCTCCTGGTCTACTGGATCGCCAACAACACGCTGACCTTCACGCAGCAGTACATCATCATGAAGCGGCACGGCTATTCGCCCGACCTCTTCGGCAACATCCGCTCAAGCTTCCGGCGCAAGAAGCCGGACGCCAAGTGAGCTGGCGACTGGCGCAGATCTGGCGCCACCCGATCAAGGGGATCGGGGCGGAGCGGCTGGATCGCGTCGGTCTTCGCATCGACCGGCCGCTGCCCATGGACCGCGCCTGGGCCGTTCTTGAAGAAGGCGGCGAGGCGAGCGAAGGGTGGCGGCCGTGCCGGAACTTCCTGCGTGGCGCGAAGGGGCCCTCGCTCATGGCGGTGCGCGCGCGCGTCGAGGGCGACAGGATCCATCTGTCCCATCCCGAACGGCCCGATCTCGCGATCGAACCCGGCACCGAAGGCGCGGCGCTCGCCCTCTTCGCCTGGCTGAAGCCGATCTATCCCCCCGACCGTCATCCGCCCGCCGCGCTGGTGCGGGCACCCGACTCGGGAATGTCCGATGCGCCCTTCGCCTCCGTGTCGGTGTTGAACGAATCCTCCCTGCGCGCGCTCTCGCAGAAACTCGGCCAGAACCTCGACCCCCGCCGCTTCCGCGGCAATCTCTGGCTCGACGGTCTTGCCCCATGGGAAGAATTCGACCTCGTGGGCAAGCGCCTCCGGATCGGCGACGCCGAGCTCGAGGTGATCGAGCCGATCGGCCGCTGCCGCGCGACCGAGGCCAACCCGGATACGGGCCGGCGCGATGCCGCGACGCTCGACGCGCTGGAGGAAGGGTGGGGCCACACCAATTTCGGCGTTTATGCCATGGTGCGCCGCGGCGGGCAGATCGCGGTCGGAGACACGGCGGTGCGGGTATGACGTCGCTCCCCTTCCCTCTGGCCGAAGCGCCCGACGCCGCCACCGCCGAGCGCGGCCGCCTCCTCTTCGCGCAAGGCGCCGAGTTCCTGAAGGGCGTGGTCGCCATGGACGGCCTGCCCCCCGCCGACCGGGCCGAGGTCTGCTTCGCCGGGCGCTCGAACGTGGGCAAGTCCACCCTCATCAATGCGCTCACCGGCCGCCGTGCGCTGGCACGCGCCTCCAACACCCCGGGACGGACGCAGGAGATCAACTACTTCACAATCGGCGACAGCCATTACCTCGTCGACCTTCCCGGCTACGGTTATGCCGAGGCGCCCGTCGAGATCGTCAAGAAATGGCAGGCGCTTCTCAAGGCCTACCTCTCCGGGCGCGCCACGCTCCGCCGCGCCTTCGTCCTGATCGACGCGCGCCACGGCATCAAGGCGGTGGACGAGGAGATCATGAGCCTTCTCGACACCTCCGCCGTGCCCTTTCAGGTGGTGATCACCAAGGCCGACAAGGTGAAGGAAAAGGACCGCGCCCGCATCCTCGAACAGGTGCGCGGGAAACTCGGTCTGCACCCCGCCGCCTTCCCGGAGCTGGTCCTCACCTCGTCGGAAAAGGGCGACGGGATCGAGACGCTCCGCGCCATCGTCGCCGATCTCGCCTGATCCCTTCATCTTTCTTCAAATACGCATCGCAACGCTTCACTCCGGCGCCCCGCTCGCCTATTGAGGCTCGACCCCTTCCCGGACCCGCGCACATGAAGACACGGACCATGACCCGCGACGACATCGCCACCGCCCGGACACTCTCCGAGGCCCTGCCCTATCTCCAGCGCTTCAACGATGCCATCGTGGTGGTGAAGTTCGGAGGCAACGCCATGGGCGACGACGCCGCCATGGCGACCTTCGCGCGTGACATCGTGCTTCTGCGCCAGGTCGGCGTGAACCCGGTCGTCGTCCATGGCGGCGGCCCCATGATCAACGAGCTTCTGGGCAAGCTCGGCATCACGACGGAATTCGTGAACGGCAAGCGCGTTACCGACGCCGCCACCGTCGAGGTGGTCGAGATGGTCCTCTCCGGCCTCGTCAACAAGCGCATCGTGCAGGCGATCAACGCGCAGGGGGGCAAGGCGGTTGGCCTTTCCGGCAAGGACGCCAACCTCATCCTCTGCGACCCGGAGGACCCGGCGCTCGGCTTCGTCGGCGACCCCGTGGAGGTCAATCCCGCGGTCCTGACGAACCTTTTCGGGGATGACATGATCCCGGTCGTGGCCCCGCTGGGCGCCGGGCGGAACGGCGAGACCTACAACATCAACGGCGATACCGCTGCGGGAGCGATCGCCGCGGCGCTGAAGGCCGATCGGCTCCTGCTCCTTACCGATGTCGCGGGCGTCAAGGATGCGTCGGGCGAGATCGTGACCGCGCTCAGCGCGGCCGAAGTCGAGGAGATGACGCGCGCCGGCACGATTTCCGGCGGCATGATCCCCAAGACCGAGACCGCGCTCTTTGCAGTGCGCAACGGCGTGCGTGCCTGCACCATCGTCGACGGGCGGGTGCCGAACGCGGTGCTGCTGGAGCTTTTCACCGACCACGGTGCGGGCTCGATGATCCGTGCCTGAAGAGGGCACCGCGCCCGGCTACGAAGATATCGCGGCAAGGGTCGCGGCCCATCAGCTCGGCATCTTCGGCGCTTTCCATCCGGGTCCGGATGACGGCGCCCCCGCCGACACCGGCACCCTCATCCTGCTCGGCCCCTCGGAGCCCGGGTTCTGGCCCCATCTGACGGGACAGCCGGAATGGCGGAATGCAGATCCCGATCCGTTCGACCGCTGGTCTCGCAGGGTCATCGGGCAGATCGCCTGCGATCTCGGGGCCAAGGCGCTCTTTCCCTTCGCCGGCCCGCCCTGGCAGCCCTTCATCGCGTGGGCGAAGCGCTCGGGCCGCGCCTGGGAAAGCCCGGTCGGCTTTCTGGTCCACGACCAAGCGGGGCTGATGGTTTCCTATCGTGGCGCGCTCGCGCTGAAATCGCGCCTCGACCTGCCGGCGCCTCCCGCCGAGGCGCCCTGCGCCATCTGCGACAGGCCCTGCCTCGCCGCCTGCCCGGTGGGCGCGCTTTCGGCCAACGGCTACGACGCCGCCTCCTGCCATGGCTTTCTCGACACGGAGGACGGAAAGGACTGCATGGAGACCGGCTGCGCGGTTCGAAGAGCTTGCCCCGTCAGCCGGACTTATGGACGATTGCCTTGCCAGTCGGCCTATCACATGCGCCGGTTCCATCCCTGACACCGTGACAAGGACCCGAGCGCCAAGATGATCCGCACCCTGATCCTGATCCGCCACGCGAAATCCGACTGGGACGATGCGGCGCTCGACGATCACGATCGCCCGCTGAACATCCGTGGACTGCAAAGCGCGCCACGCATCGGCGCCTGGCTGAGCCGGATGGGGGTGAAACCCGAGGCCGTGCTGTGCTCCACCGCCCGGCGCACGCGGGAGACATGGGCCGGTATCGCCTCGAGACTGCCCCATGCGCCCGAGCCGGAATTCCGGCGGTCGCTCTACCTCGCCGCGCCATCGGAGATCCTGTCGGCCATCCGCGATAGCGACGCCGGAACACTGGCCGTGATCGGGCACAACCCGGGCATCGGCGCGTTGGCATGGTCGCTCTGCCGCACACAGCCCGAACACCCGAAGTTCGGCCTCTATCCCACGGGCGCCACCCTGATCCTGCAGTTCGAGGCGCCGCACTGGGCCGACATCATGCCGGGGATGGGCCTTGTCGCAGGCTTTGCGGTGCCGCGCGAGCTGCCCGATCCGGACTGACCGGCCCATCATCTTTCCAGAAATACGCACCGCTTGAAAAGCGGAGGGCCGCGGGGGGCTCGATGCCCACCGCGGCCCTGTTCCGGTCGCGCCCCTTGGGGCGGGAAACCCCTCAGTGCCCGAGAATCTGGCTCAGGAACAGTTTCGTCCGGTCCGACTTGGGATTCATGAAGAATTCCTCGGGCTCGTTCTGCTCGACGATCTGGCCCTGGTCCATGAAGATCACGCGGTTCGCCACCTGGCGGGCGAAACCCATCTCGTGGGTCACCACGAGCATCGTCATCCCGTCTTCGGCCAGCTGGATCATTGTGTCCAGCACCTCCTTGATCATCTCGGGATCAAGCGCCGAGGTCGGCTCGTCGAACAGCATGATCCGGGGCCGCATGCACAGCGAGCGCGCGATGGCGACCCGCTGCTGCTGACCGCCCGAAAGCTGGCCGGGATACTTGTTGGCCTGCTCGGGGATCTTCACCTTCTCGAGGAAATACATCGCCGTTTCCTCGGCCTCGCGCTTGGGCGTCTTGCGCACCCAGATCGGCGCCAGCGTGCAGTTCTCGAGGATCGTGAGATGCGGGAAGAGGTTGAAGTGCTGGAACACCATCCCGACTTCCGAGCGGATGCGGTCGATGTTCTTGAGGTCGTTGGACAGAAGCGTTCCGTCCACCGTGATGGAGCCCTTCTGATGCTCTTCCAGCGCGTTGATGCAGCGGATCAGCGTCGACTTGCCCGAGCCCGAGGGTCCGCAGATCACGATCCGCTCTCCCCGGTTCACCGTCAGGTCGATGTCGCGCAGCACGTGGAACGTACCGTACCACTTGTTCATGCCGGCGATTTCGATGGCCACCTCGTCGGAGACCTGCATCTGCGACCGGTCGATCTGACGTTCCTCGACGGGGTTGGTGTGTGCCTCAGCCATGTGTCAGGTCTCCCTTAACGGTGATCGGTGCGGAGCTTGCGCTCCAGCCATTGCGAATACTGGCTCATTGCGTAGCAGCAGACGAAGAAGCAGAGCCCGATGAAGATGAACAGTTCCCAGTAGATACCGTTCCAGTCGGTCGTGGCCCGGATCGCGTTCGACAGGCCGATGGGGTCGAGAAGACCGATGAACACCACGAGCGTCGTGTCCTTGAACAGGCCGATGAAGGTCGACACGATCCCGGGGATCGAGATCTTCAGGGCCTGCGGCAGGATGATGAGGCGCATGGACTGCCAGTAATCGAGGCCGAGGCTGTCGGCACCTTCGTACTGGCCGCGCGGAAGCGCCGCGAGGCCGCCGCGCACAACCTCGGCCAGGTAGGCCGCGGAGAACAGCGTCACCATGATGATCACCCGCAGCATGAGGTCGAAGTTCGTCCCCGGCGGCAGGAAGTAGTTCAGCAGGAGCGAGGCCGTGAAGAGCCACACGATCAGCGGCACGCCGCGGATGACCTCGATGAAGATCACGCTGAACTTGTTGATGATGAAGAGGTCCGACTGCCGGCCGAGCGCAAGCAGGATGCCCAGCGGCAAGGACAGGATGATGCCCGCGATACCGATGACGAAGGCCAGCATGAAGCCGCCGAAGTCGTCGGAAGGCACGAACTCGATCCCGATCGGGATGGCATTGCCGAGCGCGCCCGCAATCGGGCCGACCGCGAAGAACCAGTAGAGGATCGGCACCACGAATGCCGCGACGATGCCGCCAAGGTCGCCGATCACGGGTGTCGCGAAACGCAGGACGGCCCAGCCGATGGCGAACCCCGCCGCCACCGCGAGCGGCCCCCAGATCGTGCCACCCCACAGAAGGAAGAACAGGACGAAGGGCGACGCCGCGGTGAACCACAGCATCTTGCGCGGCAGGCTGTCGTAGAGAACCGGCGCGATCGCCACGAGAAACAGGACGAGGGCGAGGACCGGGCGCCAGTAGAGTTCGGAGGGATAGAAGCCGAACATCAACTGGTCCCAGCGATCGGTCAGAACCGCCCAGCAGGCCACGCTGGCGCCTTCGCCATAAGTCGCATCGCGGACCTCGCGGCATTCGCTGAGGCTTCCGGCATCCCAGATCCCGAAAAGCATCCAGCCCGCGACGTGACTGACGACCCAATAGATCACGTACAGCGACACGACCGTCAGGATCGCGTTCAGCCAGGACGAGAACAGGTTCTCCCGCAGCCACTTGATGGCGCCCGCCTCGGTCGGCGGGGGCGCCTCCTGGGGAATCATCGTGTCGCGGACATAGGCGACGGTTTGTGCGTGCACCTCGCTCATGTCAGCGCTCCTTCAGCTTGACGGAGTTGTTGTAGACGTTCATCGCGCCCGAGATGATCAGCGATGTCGCGAGGTAGAAGCATCCCAGAAGCAGCATTCCCTCAAGCTCGCGGCCCGTCTGGTTGATCGTGATCCCCCCGAGCGTCGAACGCACGTCCATGTAGCCCACGGCGATGGCGAGCGACGAGTTCTTGGTGAGGTTCAGATACTGCGAGATGAGCGGCGGAATGATGACCCGAAGCGCCTGCGGCAGGATCACCAGGCTCATCGTCCGGTTCGGACGCAGGCCCAGCGCGTACGCGGCCTCCGTCTGCCCCTTGGAAATCGCCAGGATACCGGCGCGCACGATCTCGGCGATGAAGGCGCCGGTGTAGAGCGACAGGGCGAACCACAACGCGATCAGCGAGTTCCGCAGCTGGATACCACCCTCGAAGTTGAAGCCCGCAAGCTCGGGATAGCGCAGCGAAACCGGCTGGCCGAGCACGAAGTAGGCGAGGATCGAGGGCACGAAGAAGAGGCCGAGCGAGATCCAGAACACCGGCAGGATTTCTCCGGTCTCCTCCTGCCGCTTGTGCGCATAGCGGCGGAAGGCCCAGATCGCCACGAGCGAAAGCAGGAATACCGCGACGAGGATGCCGGAATTCGGCCCCCAGATCGGCGCGGGAACGAAGATGCCGCGGTTCGTGACCGCGACCGAATCGAACAGGATCATCGATGCGCTGGCGTCCTCGCCGCGGAAGTCGCGGGGCTGAGGCGCGGATTCGGTCATCACCGCGAAGATGACGAGGATCCACAGAAGCAGCGGGATGTTGCGGAAACCCTCGACATAGACCGCCATCAGCTTGGCCACGAGCCAGTTCTTCGACAGGCGCATCACCCCCGCGAAGATGCCCAGCACGGTTGCCACGATGCAGCCCAGGAAGGCGACGAGCAGGGTGTTGAGGATGCCGACCATGGCGGCTCGGCCATGGGTCGAGTTGTTCGAGTACTCGATCAGGCGCTGATTGATGTCGTAGCCGGCGCGATTGCCGAGGAACCCGAAGTCGAAATCCTTGCCCAGCGCCTGCAGGTTCGTGACCACGTTCATGAACAGGAACGCGATGCCGAGCATGATGAAGATGGACGCCACCACCTGGATCGTCAGGGATCGGTACCGGGTGTCATAGATCAGCTGGCTGAGCCGGAAGCCCTCGCTGGGCGGGTCGGTTATCGTCGCCATGAGTCGTCAGCCCCCTGTCTGTTGGAAATGCGCGATGTCTACGAGACGCCTGTGCAGCGTCCCGCGCGGCAATTTCCGAGCGGCAAACCTGAAGTCATGAAGAAAGGGGCGCGGCGTCGGCCGCGCCCCTTGTCGTCGATCTTAACGGAACGGCGGCGAGTAGAGCAGGCCGCCGTCGGTCCACTGCGCGTTCAGGCCGCGCGCGAGGCCGATCGGGGTGTTCTCGCCGATGTTGCCTTCGAAGATCTCGCCGTAGTTGCCGACGGACGAAATGACGCGAACCATCCAGTCGCCGTCGAGGCCGAGCATGGCGCCGTATTCACCTTCGGTGCCGAGCATCCGGTTGATTTCCGGGTTGTCGGTGCCGGTGGCAAGCTCTGCCACGTTGGCGGAGGTGATGCCGAGTTCTTCAGCCGAAACGAGGCCGTTCAGCGTCCACCGGACGATGTCGCCCCACTGGTTGTCGCCATGGCGCACGAGCGGGCCGAGCGGCTCTTTCGAGATGATCTCGGGCAGGATGACGTGTGCCGACGGATCCTCGAAGGTGGCGCGCGTCGCGGCAAGGCCGGAGGCGTCCGTCGTGTAGACGTCGCAGGCGCCGGCAAGGTACTGCTGCTGCGCCTCGGCGTTCGTCTCGATCGGAACCGGCTCGTAGCTCATGCCGTTCGACGAGAAGAAGTCGGCGAGGTTCAGTTCGGTCGTGGTGCCGGTCTGGATGCAGACGGTGGCGCCGTCGAGTTCCATGGCCGACGAGACGCCGAGGTCGCGCGGAACCATGAAGCCCTGGCCGTCGTAGTAGTTCACACCGACGAATTCGAAACCGAGATCGACGTCACGGCTGAACGTCCAGGTCGTGTTCCGGGCCAGCATGTCGATTTCACCGGACGCGAGCGCGGTAAAGCGCGTCTGGCCGGTGGTGGGCACGAATTCGACGGCCATTGCATCGCCGAGGACGGCTGCGGCAACTGCGCGGCACATGGCCACGTCGAAACCCTGCCACTCGCCGCTGGCGTCCGGTGCCGCGAATCCGGTCAGGCCGGTCGACACGCCGCAGTTGAGCGACCCGCGCTCCTGCACCTCGGCCAGCGTCTGGGCCGAGAGCGTGCCGGCCGCAACGGCGGCGACGGCGAGCGTGCCATAAAACACAGATTTCTTCATTTCTTACCTCTTCCTGATGGACTGCCCTTTGGGCTTGGTTTTGGTGTGCCCTAGGGGCATCGGCGAAAGTCCGTGAGAGCCTTTTCCCCCTCACCGCCCGCAAAATGGGCAAATAGGTCGCATAAGGTCAAGGGCTACGCGCCGTCGATTGACCCTGCGTAACCCGCAATCGTGCACGAAATATCGGCGCACGCCCGAAATTTGTGCAGTGTTATCATGAAACTGACGGGTTGGAGATCAGGATTCGGAGGAAAGCGACCAGAACCGCGAGGCGTGAAGGAATTGCTCAAGCTTGAACGCCGCGGCCTCTTCCGCCTCCTCATCGGCGCCCCATTGCTCGATCTGCCAGTCCTCGTCGATGCGGCTGAGCCGCCAGCCTGTGGTGGGTTCGATCCGCCCTTCCGCCACCGCGAGGCCGAGGATCAGGGAGCCTGACAAGGTCACCAGATCGTGAAGCGCGGTCAGGCGGAACACGTCGTGACCACGCACCGCCGCGTCCAGCCGCGCCAGCGACGCTTCGGGCTGTGCCACAGGCAGGATGCCGGCGGTCGGCACGAGGCGCGCGTCGTAGGCCTCGGCGGCCCAGTCGAGCAGCGGGTCCCAGCCTTCGGCCTGACGGAGAACCAGGGCCTCGGGGCTTTCGGCGCGATGGCACAGGAGGTCGGTCTCCGCATAGGCGGCCAGCATTCCCGCCACCTCGTCGCGCTGGGGCAGGACACGGTCGATCGCCGAATTGGCCGACCGGGTCACGGGCATGCGGCGCGGGTCGATCTCGTCACCGACGACCTCCCATTCCTCCGCCACGGCGCGGGCCATCGCCTCGGTCGGCAGGTCCATCGCCGCCTTCGCGGGCGTGCGCACGGGCCGCGCGTCAAGCAGGACCTGCCAGCCGTGATCTGCCTCGATCACGGTCACCTCGCGCCAGAAGCGCTTCGCCTTCCATCCTCCGGTCATGACGCCTGTAAAACCAAGTCGATGGCGGAGGGCAAGGCGGCAAAATCGTCGACGACAAGGTCCGCACCCACGGCGCGCAGCGCGTCGGCCGCATGGTAGCCCCAGCTGACGCCGATGGTGCGCAACCCCGCCGCACGGCCCATCTCGATATCGTAGGTGGTGTCGCCGACGATCACGGCACGGGCCTTTTCGACGCCGGTTTCGGACAGGCAGGCCTCCAGCATCGCGGGATGCGGCTTGGACGGATGGCCATCGGCCGTCTGCATCGTCTGGAAGACACCGTCGAAGCCGTGCAGCTCCACCAGGTGAGACAGACCGCGCCGCGACTTGCCGGTCGCGATCCCGAGAAGCGTCCAGGGATCGGCGGACAGCGCAGCCAGGCAGTCGCGCGCGCCGAGATAAAGCGGCGAAAGCGCGACGCCGGCGCCGTCCAGCCTGAGGGCGGCGAAAGCCTCCTTGTAGGCCGCCACGAGATCCCCGGCTCCGGCGCCCAGGTCCGGGGCGAGGCGTGCCATCGCCACGGGCAACGACAGTCCCACGATCGCCAGCACCTCCCCCCGCCGCGGCGCGGGCCGACCCATCGTCGCGAAGGCCCGATCCATCGCCGCAAGGATATGCGCCTGGCTGTCGACGAGGGTTCCGTCCACGTCGAACACGACGAGGCGAAGCTCGCTCATTCGTCGTCCTCGAAGGGATCCTCGGGCACGTCCGAGGCCGACCATTCCAGCGACGCCCAGGTCCGGGCCATGTGGTCCGGAAGCGGCGCGGTCAGGTGCAGGCGCGCGCCGGTGAAAGGATGGGTCAGTGTCAGGGACCGCGCATGCAGGTGCAGCTTGCGGCTGATCTCGCCTCCCAATTGCGCGCCCCAGCCGTCGCCGAGGTTTTCCTGACCGGACCCGCCATACTTGCCGTCGCCCACGATGGGATGGCCGATCTCGGCCATATGCGCGCGAAGCTGATGCGTGCGCCCCGTCACCGGAACGAGCGCGCACCAACTGGCCCGGGTGCCCAGCGCCGAAAGGACGGCGTAGTCCGTCACGGCGCGCTTGGCGTCGGGCGTCCGGTCGACCTCGTCGGGGTGGATGCAGCGCATCTTCTCGTTCTCGCCGCCCTTGCCGTGGCCAGGCGCCTTGACGAGGCCGTAGCGGATGGTGCCCTTGCGCGGCTGCGGCACGCCGGCGACGGCGGCCCAGTAGATCTTGCGCGTTTCCCTTCCGCGGAAGGCTTCGGTCAGCGCCTTGGCGCCGGCGCGGCTACGCGCGAGCAGGAGGACGCCGGAGGTGTCCTTGTCCAGCCGATGCACGAGGCGGGGCTTCTCGTCGTTGCCGAACTTCAGCGCCTCGGCAAGGCCGTCGACGTGCCGCGTCTGACCACTCCCGCCCTGGGTCGGCAACCCCGGCGGCTTGTTGAGCGCGATGATATGCTCGTCGCGGTAGATCACGGCGGCGCGGATCATCTCGGCATCTCGGTCGGAGACGGCCGTGCGTTGCGTCGGCGGCGCCGCTGCTTCGGGCAGGGGCGGGACGCGGACGGAGTTGCCTTCCTCGACGCGCGTCGCGGGCTTGGCGCGGGCGCCGTCCACGCGGATCTCCCCCTTGCGGCAGGCCTTCTCGATGCGGCCCTGCGTCAGCTGCGGAAAGCGCCGCTTGAGCCAGCGGTCCAGACGCTGGTCGCCCTCGCCCTGGCCGACGGTCACTGTCTGCACTCCGCTCATGCCGCAAGGCTCCGTGACAGGGCGAGGCCGGCGAACAGCGCGCCGACCGAAAGGACCACGTTCGCGACGACATAGAGCGCGGCGAGGCCCAGCGCGCCGCGTTCCCACAGCGTCACGGCCTCGAGCGAAAACGCCGAGAAGGTGGTGAAACCGCCGAGGATGCCGGTCGCCACGAAGGGCGAGAGGTGCGTAAGCCCACGATGCGCCGCAAGGCCGATGAACAGACCCATGGCGAAGGAGCCGGCCACGTTCACCGTGACGACGCCAAGCGGGAAGGCGGTGTGCCCGAACATCCGCACGACGCCGATCCCGGTGAGATACCGGAGAACGGCGCCGATGGCACCGCCAAGCGCGACCTGGAGGACGGGGGCGATCATGGGCGCGTGATGGTTGGGGCAAGGGGCGGTGTCAATGGCCGGCGGGACAACCGGAGTCCTCCCGCCCGTATTCCTGCAGGCAAACGGCCTCTCATTTCGGCCCGCGCTTCTTCCTGAGACCCTCGAACCATTCGAGGCGCTTCTTGAGGTCCCGCTCGAAACCGCGTTCCACGGGTTCGTAGAAATGCGCCCGGCTCATCCGTTCGGGAAAGTAGTTCTGCCCCGAGAACCCGTCTTCGGCGTCGTGGTCGTAATCGTAGCCCGCGCCGTATCCCTGTTCCTTCATCATCTTCGTCGGGGCATTCAGGATGTGTTTGGGCGGCGGCAGGGAGCCCGTGGACTTCGCACTCGCCCGTGCGCCCTTGTAGGCGACATAGGCGGCGTTCGATTTCGGGGCGAGCGCCAGGTAGATGACCGCTTGCGCCAGCGCCAGTTCGCCTTCCGGGCTGCCCAGCCGCTCGTAGGTCGCCCAGGCATCGAGGCAGAGGCGGTTGGCCTGCGGATCGGCCAGCCCGATGTCCTCGACGCTCATCCGCGTGATGCGCCGGGCGAGGAAGCGCGGGTCCTCGCCGCCCTCCAGCATCCGCGCGAACCAGTAGAGCGCGGCGTCCGGGTCCGATCCGCGCACCGATTTGTGCAGCGCGGAGATGAGGTTGTAGTGCCCCTCGCCCGACTTGTCGTACTGCGCGGCCCGCCGCTGCAGCCGATGCGCCAGCGCGCCGGCGTCGAGCGGCGCCGGCGTCTCCCATGCCGCGACCTGCTCCACGAGGTTCAGCAGCGCGCGGCCGTCGCCATCGGCCATGCCGATGAGGGAGTGCCGTGCTTCCTCGGTAATCGGAAGCTTGCGGTCAAGCTCGGCCTCCGCCCGGTCGAGGAGGGCTGTCAGGTCCTCCTCGGACAGCCGCTCCAGCACCAGAACCTGCGCACGCGACAGGAGCGCCGCGTTCAGCTCGAAGGAGGGATTCTCGGTCGTGGCGCCCACCAGCAGGATCGTCCCGTCCTCCATGTGCGGCAGGAACCCGTCCTGCTGCGCCTTGTTGAACCGGTGGATCTCGTCGACGAACAGTAGCGTCCCCTGCCCGTTCGCGTGCCGGTGCCGCGCGGCCTCGAAGACCTTCCTCAGCTCAGGCACCCCGGTGAAGATCGCGCTGATCTGGACGAAGTGCAGGTCCGTCTCCTGCGCGAGCAGCCGCGCGATGGTGGTCTTGCCCACCCCGGGCGGCCCCCAGAAGACGAGCGAGGGCAGCGAGCCTCCGTCGAGCATGACGCGCAGGCTGCCCTCGGGGCCCAGAAGGTGGCCCTGCCCGATCACCTCGGACAGGCGTTTCGGCCGCAGCCTGTCGGCGAGCGGGCGGGGTCCCCGCTCCGCCCGTTCCTCCGGTCCGCCCGTGCTGTCGAAAAGGTCCGCCATGGCGGGCGGAGCCTAGACCCGGGCAGCCCCGGGCTTCAATGCATCTTGGTGGCCATCGACACGAAGTAGCAGCGGTGCGGAACGCCGTCGAAGTCCATCTCGGGGCCCGCCTCGGCCATGTCGATGCCAAGCCGCCGGGCCAGCCTCGGGATCAGCGTGGGCAGAAGCCCGATGAGGATCGAGGCGCCGTAGCCGCGGGCCGAGCGGATCATCTCGCTCATGATCGACATCTGCACCCGCCGCCGCATGGCCTGATCCACGTCGGAGACGACGAACAGGCGGTTGGCGTCCCAGATGTGCGGCGCGACAGGTGCCGCGTCCCACAGGAGGTTTCCGGGAATGGTGTCCAGAAGCCCGCGCTGCGCATCGCGCACCATGTAGGAATAGACGCCGCACCGCGCGGTTGTCGGCGTCAGACGCACGCCGGCCATGACCCGGCCGTTCTCGTGCACGATGCACCATCGGCTTTGCGCAGTGTCGTACTGATCGAATTCCATTCCCAGTTCGGCGGGCAAGTCCCAGTTCTTCATCTCTATGAAGGTGCGGTGCCGCGCGCGCAGCATGTTGGGAAAGAGCGCGCCGTGTTCGTGCATGTTGTCGAAGGACAGGGTCGCGGTTTGCATGGGCAGAGGTCTCCTTTCGGTGGATGCGATCGGTCGCGTCACACCGCGGGAGGACCCCCCACTGCCTCGATTTTCGCAACGGGCTCAGATGAACCCGTACTCCCTCGCCCTTTGCACCGCTTCGGCGGTGGTGCGGGCCATGAGTTTCTGTCTGGCAGACGTCAGACGCGCCTTGAAGGCGCTTTCGGATATGCCAAGCTTGGCGGCGGCAGCAGCATGGCGGTCCCCTTCCGCGATGCATCTCAGGGCATCGGACTGCGCCTTGGACAGGCGCGCCGGCGGTTCCGAAAGGTCGTGCATGCGCAGCACGATCCGGTGAATGTGCTCCATCTCCTCGGCCGTGAACTCGCGGTCAGCGCGGCTCGCTCCGGCAATTGTTCTGGAAGACATAGGGCCAATCGAGGCGATCATCCCGTATACGAGCCCATGGCTGGCCGCTTCGGGCAGGATGCCGAAGGGGTCGGGAAGGCCGATCTCGCTCCAGCGCCGCGTGCCGGTATGGCTGAGGCCCCAGGCAAGAGTGGGATCGCGGAGACCGTAGAGCTTGGCGGTGTAAACCTCCTGCCAGCCATCGGGATAGGTGTTCACCATGATGAGCGGCGACACGTAGCGGATGTGCAGCCCGACGGCGAAGCCTGCCGGTGCAGCGAGCGAAAGTTCATGCAGAAGCAGGTCAAGGACGGGAGCTTTCGACATCAACCTACCGCGTGTCCGTTGCGCACAAGAAGCCCCGCAAGACCTACCCAAAAGGACATATCCAAAAGGACATGCCCATTTAGACTAGTTGCCAGCGCGCCGGTCAACCGGTGTCTTCACAACATTCGACTAGTGATGGTGAGAACATGACCAAAAGGATCGATGGCGATCTTTTTGCGCGTCTCATGCGTCTGTCGGCGAGGGAGCGCAAGGATATCCTGGAGTTCCTGGGGCAGTCGCCGGTCTCGGCGGACGACATGCTGCGCCGGATCAGTGGTGGGGAAAAGGACTTGTTTCCCGTGGACCTGTCCCGGCTCCCGGCCGTGGCGCAAGGCGCGCGCTAAACTGAACCCCCGAAACGAAGTATCCCCGGCCGCGAGGCCGGGGATACTTCGAATTCAAGGGCTGTGACGCCAGGCGCGGCCTGATCCGTCGCGGCTCAATCCTCTTCGGCGAAATCCGCCTCGGCTTCGACGCGGGCGCGATCTGCGGCACCTTTTGCCTCGGGGTCGCGATCGACGAATTCGATGATCGCCATCGGCGCCATGTCACCATAGCGGAAGCCGGCCTTCAGGACGCGGACATAGCCGCCCTGGCGTTCGGCATAGCGGGGGCCGAGCACCTCGAAGAGCTTGGCGACATGGGCGTCCTGCTTGAGCTGCGCCGCGGCCTGGCGGCGGGCATGCAGGTCGCCGCGCTTGGCGAGCGTGATGAGCTTCTCGACGACCGGGCGCAATTCCTTGGCCTTGGGCAGGGTCGTCTTGATCTGTTCGTGTTCGATGAGCGAGCCGGCCATGTTGGAGAACATCGCCTTGCGATGTTCGGCAGTCCGGTTCAGGCGGCGGTATCCGCGGGCGTGACGCATGGGTCAATCTCCATTCACATTTTGCTTTGTCCGGAGGTCCGTGCGTGCAGACCTCTCACCTATTGGGGCGCTATTGCCCGGGGTCGGGTAAGGGGGCCGAGGCCCCCCGCCCCATCAGAAGTTGTCTTCGTATTTCTTGGCCAGTTCCTCGATGTTGTCCGGCGGCCAGTCGACGATATCCATCCCGAGATGCAGGCCCATGCCCGAAAGCACTTCCTTGATCTCATTCAGCGACTTGCGGCCGAAGTTCGGGGTCCGGAGCATCTCGGCCTCGGTCTTTTGGATCAGGTCGCCGATGTAGACGATGTTGTCGTTCTTCAGGCAGTTGGCCGAACGCACCGACAGTTCCAGCTCGTCCACCTTCTTGAGGAGGAGCGGGTTGAACTCCAGATCGTCCTCGTCATCCGAACGGCTGGCCGATTCCGGCTCGTCGAAGTTGACGAAGATCGAAAGCTGGTCCTGCAGGATGCGCGCGGCATAGGCCACGGCATCATCCGGCGTGACCGATCCGTCGGTCTCGAGCTTCAGCGTCAGCTTGTCGTAGTCGAGCACCTGCCCCTCGCGGGTCGGCTGCACGTCGTAGGAGACCTTGCGCACCGGCGAGTAGATCGCGTCGATCGGGATGAGGCCGATCGGTGCATCCTCGGGCCGGTTCTTGTCGGCCGAGACATAGCCCTTGCCCGTCGAGACAGTCAGCTCGATGTACAGGTCGGCGCCATCGTCAAGGTGGCAGATCACGTGATCCTTGTTCAGAATCTCGATGCCCGCGCTTTCCGAGATGTCGCCCGCGGTCACGACCTTGGGGCCGCGCGCCGAGATCGACAGGCGCTTCGGGCCCTCCGTCTCCATCCGCAGCGCGACACCCTTGAGGTTCAGGACGATGTCGGTCACGTCCTCACGGACGCCCGCCACCGACGAGAACTCGTGCAGGACGCCGTCGATCTGTACCGACGTGATGGCCGCGCCCTGAAGCGAGCTCATCAGCACACGGCGAAGGGCGTTGCCGAGCGTAAGGCCGAAGCCGCGCTCCAGCGGTTCTGCCACGACGGTCGCCTTGCGCGACGGATCGTTGCCAGGGCTGACCACCAGCTGTGCGGGTTTGATCAGCTCTTGCCAGTTTTTGTGGATCATGCGTCGCCTCCATTCATGTGCCGGGGGGATCCGTCCCTGACACGCCCGAGGATAAAATGACGTCGGCGGGCCGCGCAGAAACCGCGCAGCCCGCCCGTTGATACCGGTGCCTCAGACGCGGCGGCGCTTGGGCGGACGGCAGCCGTTGTGCGCGATGGGCGTCACGTCGCGGATCGACGTGATGGTGAAGCCGCAGGCGGCCAGCGCGCGCAGCGCGGACTCGCGACCCGAACCGGGGCCCTGAACCTCGACCTCGATGGTCTTCACACCATGCTCCTGCGCCTTCCGGCCCGCATCTTCAGCGGCCATCTGCGCGGCATAGGGGGTCGACTTGCGCGAACCCTTGAAGCCCATCGTGCCGGCGGACGACCACGAGATCGCGTTGCCCTGCACGTCGGAGATGAGGATCTTGGTGTTGTTGAACGAGGAGTTCACATGAGCAACGCCTGCGGCGATGTTCTTGGAAACCTTGCGCTTGGCGGGACGACGATCGCGTGCCATGGACCTGTTCCTCCCTTATTTCTTCTTGCCGGCGATCGGCTTTGCCGGGCCCTTGCGGGTGCGCGCATTGGTATGCGTGCGCTGGCCGCGGACCGGCAGGTTGCGGCGGTGACGAAGCCCGCGATAGCAACCAAGGTCCATGAGCCGCTTGATGTTCATCTGCGTCTCGCGGCGCAGGTCACCCTCGACGGTGTAGTTGGCGTCGATGTGCTCGCGGATCTGCAGCACCTCGGCATCGCTGAGCTCGTTCACGCGCCGCGCATGGTCGATGCCGACCGAATCGCAGATCTCGCGGGCCGAGGCCTGCCCGATGCCGGTAATGTAGGTCAGCGCGATCGGAACGCGCTTGGAAGTGGGGATGTTGACCCCTGCGATACGTGCCAAGGAGTGTCTTCCTTCAGGTTGCGAGCCCGTAATGCCAGGCCCTTTTTTCACAACGAAAGGGACCTAGCCGTCCATGCGGCTGGACCCTGATTTCAGGTGGATTGCGGCGGACGCGAATCCGCGCGCGATCTGGGTTTCCCGGAGGGAAGCCGCGACATAGGTCGTTTTGGAAAGGGCGTCAAGGGCACGGGCGCGCCCTGTCAAGCCTTTTTCACCGGGCTTTCGATCAGTCGATGATCGCCGCGATCTGGCCCGCGACCTCGTCGATCTCGCCAAGCCCGTCAACGCCCTTCAGAAGACCCTTCGCATAGTAGTAGCCGATGAGCGGCGAGGTCTTCTTGTAGTATTCCATGAGGCGCTGCCTGAGGCTTTCCTCGTTGTCGTCGGCGCGGCGCTTGAACTCGGTCCCGCCGCAGTTGGAGCACTTGCCGTCGGCCGGGATCGGCTTGGTGACGTCGTTGTAGACTTCGCCGCAGCTGCCACAGGTCGACCGAGCGGTGATCCGGCTTACAAGTGCGGCGTCGTCCACCTGCATCTCGATGACGGCCTCGAGGGTCTGCCCCTCCTCGGCCAGAAGCGAGCCGAGCGCGTCGGCCTGGGCCAGCGTCCGGGGAAACCCGTCGAAGATGAAGCCGCCGCCGTTTTCGCCTTCCAGCTTCTCGCGGATCAGGCCGATGACGATCTCGTCGGTGACAAGCTCGCCACGTGCCATGACCTCGGCGACGCGCTTGCCCATCTCGGTTCCGCTGTCCTTCGCCTCTCGCAGCATGTCGCCGGTCGAGAGTTGCACCATGCCTCGTTCCTCCACGAGACGGCGCGCCTGGGTTCCCTTACCCGCGCCGGGCGGGCCCAGTAGTATGATATTCATCGCCGAGCTGGCCCTTTCCGCGGCTTTGCACCGCCTTTCCTCCCCCGGAGCTGGCTTTTTTCCAGCAGTCCCTCGTACTGATGCGCCAGCAGATGAGACTGGATCTGCTGAACCGTGTCCATGCCGACCGACACGATGATCAGGATCGACGTTCCGCCGAAATAGGCCGTGATGGCAAGCTGGGTGCGCACCATCTCGGGCATAAGGCAGACGAAGGCGAGGTAGGCCGAGCCGAGGACGAGGATCCGGTTCACCACGTATTCGAGGTATTCGGACGTCCGCTTGCCCGGCCGGATGCCCGGAATGAAGCCGTTCTGGCTCTTCAGGTTGTCCGCCACGTCATCGGTCTTGAACGACACGTTGAGGGTGTAGAAATACGTGAAGAAGACGATCATCGACGCGAAGAACAGCAGGTAGAGCGGCTGTCCCGGGCCGAAGTTCGCGAGGATCCATCCCATCACGGGTCCGCTCGCCTGACCGCCGCCGAAGGTCGTCAGCGTCGTGGGCAGCAGCAGGAGCGAGGAAGCGAAGATCGCGGGGATGACACCCGCGGGGTTCACCTTGACGGGCAGGTGGCTCGACCCGCCGTCATAGACCTTCATCCCCACCTGCCGGCGCGGGTACTGGATGTGGATCTTCCGGAGGCTTCGCTCCATGAACACCACGAAGAACAGGGTCGCGGCCAGCATCGCGATCACGCCCAGAATGGCGGGCGTCGACAGCGCGCCGGACCGGCCGCTCTCGAAGAACTGCGCAAGCGCCGCAGGAATTTCCGCGATGATGCCGACGAAGATGATGAGCGAGATGCCGTTGCCGATGCCGCGCTGGGTGATCTGCTCGCCCAGCCACATCAGGAACATCGTGCCGCCGACCAGCGTGATGACGCAGGCGGCGCGGAAGAACCAGCCCGGATCGGTGACGAGACCGCCCGACTCCATGCTGACGGCAAGCCCGTAGGCCTGTGCGGTCGCCAGCGCCACGGTGCCGTAGCGCGTGTACTGGTTGAGCTTCTTGCGCCCGGCCTCACCCTCTTTCTTCAGTGCTTCCATGGACGGCACCATGGCCGCCATGAGCTGCACGATGATCGAGGCAGAGATGTAGGGCATGATCCCCAGCGCGAAGACCCCCATCCGGGAGAGAGCGCCGCCGGTGAACATGTTCAGGACACCGCCGAGACCCGCCGCCGCCTGATCGAAGAAGGCACGGAGTTCGACGCCGTCGATACCGGGCACCGGGATATAGGTCCCGATCCGGTAAATGATCAGAAGGCCAAGCGTGAACCAGATGCGCTGACGTAGTTCGGTGGCCTTGCCAAAGGCCCGCCAGCTCATGTTCGCGGCCATTTGCTCCGCTGCTGATGCCATGCCGCCTCTCTCATGAACGGCGCGCCGCAAGACCGAGAAACGGGTCCCGCGGCGCGAAATTGGTCAGGTGTGATTTAGGCTGCGAGAACGCCGCCCACAACCTTCCCGGGCCATGAAAGGCCCGAAAGGGTTATTCCGCCGCAGCCGGCTGTGCCGTCTTGAGCGAGCCACCGGCCTTTTCCACCGCCGCGACGGCCGCCTTCGAGGCGCCGGTCACGGAAATGTTGAGCTTGGAGGTCACGTCGCCCTTGGCCAGCACGCGGATACCGTCGAGCTTGCGCCGCACGAGACCGGAGGTCACGAGCGCGTCCTCGGTGATCTCTGCCTTCGCGTCCAGCTTGCCGGCTTCGACGAATTTCTCGATAAGGCCCAGGTTCACCACGGCGAATGCCTTGCGGTTCGGCTTGTTGAAGCCGCGCTTGGGAAGACGCTGGTAGAGGGGCATCTGGCCGCCTTCGTAGGCGCTGATGGCCACACCCGAGCGGGACTTCTGGCCCTTGATGCCACGTCCGCCCATCTTGCCCTTGCCCGAGCCCGGGCCACGGCCGATCCGCTTGGATTTCTTGGTCGCGCCGGGATTGTCGCGCAGTTCGTTCAGTTTCATGTCGCTTCTCCTTGGCCGGAACTGCCCCCGAAGCGATATGGGCAGACGCGGCATTTCTTGATTTTCGGATCATGGGCCCCTTCGGGCCACCGCGGGCGTATAGACGCCGCGCGTGGCAGGATCAAGTCCCGTCCGCAAGCGCCGTCCGCCCCCCCCCGGGGAGCACGGCGGAACCGGCGCGGAGCGTCCCTGAGTTGCCGAAACGAAAATGCCCCGGCCTTTCGGCCGGAGCATCGGTTTCGTTCGCTTTCGAGGATGCGGTCTCAGCCGCGCTCTTCGACGATTTCCACGAGATGCGGGATCTTCGCGACCATGCCACGGACCGAGGGGGTGTCCTCCAGCTCGCGGGTCTTGTGCATCTTGTTCAGGCCCAGGCCGATCAGCGTGGCACGCTGGTCGGCGGGGCGGCGGATCGGCGAGCCGATCTGCTTGACGACGATGGTCTTTGCCATGTGTCTCAGGCCTCCTCTGCAACCTGGCTCGACTCGGCCGGGGCCTCGTCGCGCTTGGGCAGGATGTCGGCCACCTTCTTGCCACGGCGGGCGGCGACCTGGCGGGGCGAGGTCTCCTTGCCGAGGCCGTCGAGGGTGGCGCGGATCATGTTGTAGGGGTTTTGCGAACCGGTCGACTTCGCAACCACGTCCTTGATGCCCAGCATCTCGAAAACGGCGCGCATCGGGCCGCCCGCGATGATCCCGGTACCTTCCGGGGCGGTGCGCATCACGACGCGGCCGGCACCATGATGGCCTTCCATGTCGTGGTGCAGCGTGCGGCCTTCCTTGAGCGGCACGCGGATCAGATTCCGCTTCGCCTGTTCGGTCGCCTTGCGGATCGCCTCGGGCACTTCTTTCGCCTTGCCCTTGCCAAAGCCGACGCGGCCACGCTGATCGCCGACGACGACGAGAGCCGCGAAGCCGAAGCGCTTGCCGCCCTTTACGGTCTTCGAGACGCGGTTGATCGCAACCAGGCGGTCGGCGAATTCCGGGGTTTCCTCGCGCTCTTCGCGGCGGCGGCCCCGGCCTCTTTGTTCACGTTCTGCCATGTGATGGCATCCTTCTTGTCGGTGGCGCCGCGAAGCGCCGGTTTGTCCGATCCCGGTGGGCGCCCCAGACAAGAGGCCCCCGGATCATCGAGGCGAGCAGACCCGCCTGCGCCTTTCGTGCCGCGGAAGGCGGGCAGATCGCCCGCCTGTCGCGATTTGGCCGCACGGGGCGAAGCCTCCGGCGGATGTGATGGGGTGGGCGATCCGCCCACCCGGAACTCAGAACTTCAGCCCGCCCTCGCGCGCGGCGTCGGCAAGCGCCTTCACCCGGCCATGGAACAGGAAGCCGCCCCGGTCGAAGTAGCACTCCTCGACCCCGGCCTTCTTCGCCCGCTCGGCAATCGCGGCGCCCACCTTCGCGGCGGCCTCCACGTTGTTCTTGCCGACCACGCCGAGCGACGTCTCCAGCGACGAGGCCGAAGCCAGCGTGCGCCCTTCGGCGTCGTCGATCAGCTGGACGCTGATGTTCTTGTTGGAGCGATGGACGGACAGACGGGGACGTCCGTCGGCCATCGCGCGCAGTTTGTTCCGGTTGCGCAGGCGGCGCTTCTGGAACAGATCTCTCTTCGTCAGTGCCATTTGCGTCGCCCTTACTTCTTCTTGCCTTCCTTGCGGAAGATGTACTCGCCCTTGTAGCGGATGCCCTTGCCCTTGTAGGGCTCGGGCGCGCGCCACTCGCGGATGTTCGCCGCGACCTGGCCGACCAGCTGCTGATCGGTGCCCTCGACGATCACCTCGGTGTTCTTCGGGGTCGTCACGGTGACACCGGCGGGGATCGCGAAATCCACGTCATGGCTGTAGCCGAGCGACAGTTTCAGGACGTTGCCCTGTGCCTGCGCGCGGTAGCCGACGCCCTGGATCTCCAGCTCCTTCTTGAAGCCGTCGGTCACGCCGGTCACGAGGTTCTGCACCATCGTGCGGGACATGCCCCACTGCTGACGCGCGCGCTTGGACTTGCCGCGCGGTTCGACCGACACGGCGTTGTCCGAGACGCTCAGCGTGACGTCGTCGGTTGCGGTGAACGTGCGGGCACCCTTGGGGCCCTTCACTTCGATGGTCTGGCCGGAGACGGAGGCAGAAACCCCCGACGGCAGCTCGACCGGTCTTTTCCCAATACGAGACATTTGCCAGACCTCCTCAGAACACGGTGCAGAGCACTTCGCCGCCGACATTGTGCGCGCGGGCGGTCGCATCGGTCATCACGCCCTTGGACGTGGAGACGATGGAAACACCCAGGCCCTGACGGACCTGCGGAATGTCGGAGACGCCGAGATAGACCCGGCGGCCAGGCTTGGAGACGCGCTTCAGTTCGCGGATGACCGGGGTGCCCTCGTAGTACTTCAGGCTGATCTCGAAGGCCGGGTGGCCGTTCTCGCCGGTCGTCGCTTCGTAGCCGCGGATATAGCCCTCTTCGGCCAGGACATCCAGGACGCGCGCACGCTGCTTGGAGGCCGGGGTCATGACGGTGGACTTGCCGCGCATCTGTGAGTTGCGGATGCGGGTGAGCATATCGCCGATAGGATCATTCATCGTCCGATCTCCTTACCAGCTCGACTTGACCATGCCGGGGATCTGGCCGTTCGAGGCCAGGTCACGCAGCTTGATCCGGGAAATGCGCAGCTTGCGGTAGTACGCTTTGGGGCGTCCCGTCAGCTGGCAGCGGTTGTGGAGCCGGGAGGGCGAGGAGTTGCGGGGCAGCTTCGCCAGCTTGAGGCGTGCCTTGAACCGCTCTTCCATCGGCTTCGATTCGTCGTTTGCGATCTCTTTCAGCGCGGCACGCTTGGCGGCGTATTGTGCCACCAGCTTCTGACGCTTGAGTTCGCGTTGAACCATGGAAACTTTTGCCATGTGTCTCTCTCCTCTCGCGTCAGGCGTTGAAGGGCATGTTGAAGTGCTTCAGAAGCGACTTCGCCTCGGCGTCGGTGGCCGCATTGGTGACCATGATGACGTCGATGCCCCAGACCTCGTCGACCTTGTCGAAGTTGATCTCGGGGAACACGATGTGCTCCTTGATGCCCATGGCGAAGTTGCCGCGCCCGTCGAACGAGGGCTTCACGCCGCGGAAGTCGCGGATGCGGGGCATCGCGACCGTGATCAGACGGTCGAGGAAGTCGTACATACGGTCGCCGCGCAGCGTCACCTTGGCGCCGAGCGTCATGCCTTCACGAACGCGGAAACCTGCGATCGACTTCTTGGCGATCGTCGCGACGGCCTGCTGACCGGCGATGAGCGTCAGGTCGTCGACGGCCGATTTCGCCTTCTTGCTGTCCCGGACGCTTTCGGCGCCGCAGCCGATGTTGAGAACGATCTTCTCCATCCGCGGGATCTGCATGTCGTTCTTGTAGCCGAATTCCTCTTTCAGCGCGGGCTTGATCTGCTCGCGATAGAGGGCCTTCAGCCGCGGGGTATAGGTTGCCGTATCAAGCATCGATCACGTCCCCCGTGGTCTTGGCGACGCGCACCTTCTTGCCGTCCTTCACTTCGAAGCCGACGCGGGTGGGTTTGCCGTTCTTGTCCAGCAGCGCGAGGTTCGACAGGTCGATCGGCATCGCTTGCGGGATGCGGCCGCCCTGGGAACTGGCGCTCTGCTTGGTGTGGCGGATGGCGATGTTCACGCCGTCGACGATGGCCTTGCCGTCCTTGGGCATCACGCGAGAGATCTCGCCTTCCTTGCCCTTGTCCTTGCCGGCCAGCACGACCACGCGGTCGCCCTTCTTGAGTTTCGCAGCCATCACAGCACCTCCGGCGCGAGCGAGATGATCTTCATGAAGTTCTTCGCGCGCAGCTCGCGAACCACCGGCCCGAAGATACGGGTGCCGACCGGCTCGTTGTTGTTGTTGAGGATGACGGCGGCGTTGCGGTCAAAGCGGATGGCGGTGCCATCCTCGCGGCGCACTTCCTTGGCGGTGCGCACGACGACGGCCTTGCGGACGTCGCCCTTCTTCACGCGGCCACGCGGAATGGCCTCTTTCACCGACACCACGATGATGTCGCCGACCGAGGCGTACTTGCGTTTGGAACCGCCCAGGACCTTGATGCACTGAACTTTCCGGGCTCCGGAATTGTCAGCAACATCCAGATTGGTCTGCATCTGGATCATTTGGTTTCTCCCGACGTCCCGGACCGGCGCGTTGGCACATTGGCCCGGGGGTTTCGATCAAACCGAGGGGTGATGTTGCACGTCAGACGCGCTCGACCACCTCCCAGCGCTTGGATTTCGACTTCGGCGCACATTCCTGAATACGCACGGTCTCGCCGACCTTGTATTCGTTGTTCTCGTCATGCGCGCGGTACTTCTTGGACTTCCGGATCGTCTTGGCGAGAACCGGGTGCTTGAAGCGACGCTCGACCGAGATCGTCACGGTCTGGGCGTTGGCGTCCGAGGTGACGACACCTTGCAGGATACGCTTGGGCATGTTCAGGCCTCCCCTGCGGCGGCGGCCGCCTTCTCGTTCAGGATCGTCTTCACGCGGGCGGCGTCACGCTTGACGAGCCGCATGCGCGCGGTGTTCTCGAGCTGGCCGGTGGCCTGCTGGAAGCGGAGGTTGAAGGCCTCCTTCTTGAGCTGGACGAGCTGATCACGCAGCTGGTCCGGCGTCTTCTCGCGAAGTTCGCTGGCGTTCATCGCCTGGTCCTTTCAACATCACGGGGACGCCCCTGTGCGACAGGGTCACGCCGATTCCCGTGGAGTTCGGTGAATGAAGGGGGCGTATAGGCGCGGTTGGGATGGATGGCAAGCCATTCCTGACCGAATTCACCGCAGAGGGCAGCCCTAGGTCGCGCTCCCTTTCGCCCTCGCTTCGCCGAGCTCCTTGTCGCGGCGGTGGAACTCTTCGGTCGCGTTGCCTCTTGGATAGGTTTCCTCGGGCACCGGCACGCCAAGGAAATCGCAAAGCGGCTCCCAGCCCGAGCCCAGTTCGTAGGTCAGCAGGCGGTCGGGTCCAAAGCTGCCCTGAACCTCCGCGATGTTGCGCTCGTAGGTTGCGATGAGATGGTCCTTGTCATGGGGATTCCCACCGAAGGCGTTGTTGCACAAAGCGCGCGCCATCCCCGGATGGTTCTCCGGATCGCGCATGAAGGTCAGGATGGTCTTTTCCATGCTGGCATACCAGCTCTCGGCGCTCCGCACGGTCAGAAGGATCTTCGCCTCCGGGTAGTGGTCAGACAACTCCCGCCAATAATGCGCGCCGGGCCAGTCGACCGTGGCACGGTAGCCCGCGAAGGTCTCGTCCCATTTCGGGTCGGCGCCGTCGTCGAAGACCGAAAGCCAGTGTTCGTAGCGTCCCGGGTGGGGTGCGACCTCGTACATGTGGTAGCAGGGGCCGAACCCCAGCATCTCCAGCGCGCGCTTCATCGATTCCGTGCCGGTGCGGCCGAAACCCGCGCCAATGATGTCCAGTGCCATTCAATATCCTCTTTCGATGCAAGAGGATGGTAGCATGAAGATCCGGCTCGAGGCGTTCTAATCGGCCCACTTGTAGTTGAAACTGACGCTCACCCTGTCGTCCTCGTCCATGTTCATCGGCACCTCGTGCCTCAGCCAGCTTTCCCACAGCAACACATCCCCGTCCTGCGGTCCGGGGTAGACGAAGGAGCGCAACTCCTCGCGGCAATCCTTCTTCCGGTTCGGCGCCGCCATCATCATGGCGTGGCGCGGGTCCTCCAGCTTGATCGACTTGGCACCCGGCGGGACCTGCACGTAGGTCGTGCCGGAAATCACCGAATGGGGGTGGATGTGGCTGGTGTGGATGCCGCCCTCGGGCAGGATGTTGATCCAGATATCCTCCAGCACCAGCTTGCGCCCCTCTAGGTCGAATTCGAGATCCTCGGCGAAGGCCGCGACATGGGCGTCGAGCGCCTTCACCAGCGTCTCGAAGATCGGGAAGCGCCAGGGCAGGTCGGTCAGCGAAGCATAGGACGTATAGCCCGGATAGCCGTTCTCCTCGCACCACTCCTGTCCCGCTTCGTCGTCCTCGGCGATGGAGAAGCAAGACGCGTGGAGTTCGTCGGCATCGACGGGCGGGCCGAGCTCGGACAGTTTCGCGTGGTAGAGGCGGGTGACGAAGAGGGATCTGATGCTGGCCATTTCGCTTCAATACCAGAGCGGTCGGAAAGGGTAAGCCCCTCAGAGATCGAGGCGGAGGTAGATCAGCAGGTGGTCCATCTCGATGGGTTCGTGGCATTCCGGGAACCGGGGCACGCGCGAGAACCCGAGGCCTTCGTAGATCCCGAGCATCCGATGGTTGGACGTGATGGTGTTGGTGAAGAGCGTCTTGAAGCCCCTCTCGCGCGCAGCATCGATCCGTTCCTGTGCCAGCGCCTGACCGAGGCGCATGCCCCGCGCTGCCGGACGGACATAGAGACGCTTGAGATCGGCGACGCCGGGCCCGATGCGGCGCAGCGCGCCAGACCCCAGAAGGGCGCCGTTTCCGTCGAGGGCGAGAACCGTGACGCCATTCGGGGCGAGGAAATCCTGCGTCTCTTCCCAGAAGCGTTCCATCATCTGATCGACGGTACGCACCGGACCGCCGAGGGCGGCCAGATCCCTGGTGCCCACCTCGAACCACTCACGGCGAAGTGCCTCGAAATCCGCGTGATCGGGAATGTCTTCGAGTGCCTCGGCGGTCTTGAGAACGTAATCCATGATGCCCCCGGTGGCGGTGCAGGCCGCGCCGATCTTACATCTTCCTGCGCGTGAAGCTCATCTTCTGATTGGCCAGAATCTCCGGCGCGCCGACCCAGGCATAGGCGAGAAGCGAGGGCTGCTGGTCGGCGGTGGTGATCCGGTGCAGGTGGCCCGGCGGGTTGAAGATGAGGGAACCCGGGGCATAGACGCCGGCGTCGTTCTCGGACACGGCACCGGTCAGACAGATATAGCTTTCGGTGATGCCTTCGTGGGAATGGGCGGGATAGGTGCAGCCGGGCGCGAAGAGGACGAGGCCAAGGATCACGTCCTCCACCACCACTGGCCCGAACGGACCGGCGAGTTCGGCGAAGGCATATTTCTGCTCCAGCCCGCGCGGCACCTTTTCATATCCGTAGAGCCATTCGAGCTCCGGGCTCAGCGTCTCCAGCGTGGACATGAATGGGGCGTGGCGTTCAAGCCGCCCCCGCGCGAAGGCCCTGGGAAGATGCGCCGTGACGGGTTTCTGAATCGGAACCCTCTCACGCAATTCGGTATCGGACGTCAGGGCCTTGGAGATCCGCTCGCGCACGAGGCGCTGATGCGCCCGGATCTTCTTGCTGCCACCGGCCGGGATCGTGCGGTAGAACTCGTAGAGATCCCGCATCAGGTACATCCAGTCGGGGCGCGACGAAAGCGTCACCCTGGCGTCGGCACCATCCATTGCACGCACCTCCCGGATTCCTGACCCCAGACAAACGAAACCCCGCCAGTTTGGCGGGGTCCCGTGGTCGTTCAATCCCGTTTGCGACGGATCACCAGTCTTCGCGGACCACCGTGCGCGTCTTGATCGGCAGCTTCATCGCGGCAAGGCGCAGGGCCTCGCGCGCGACGGCTTCGGAAACGCCGTCGATCTCGAACATGATCCGGCCGGGCTTGACCTTGCAGGCCCAGTAATCGACCGAACCCTTGCCCTTACCCATCCGGACTTCGACCGGCTTCGAGGTCACCGGCGTGTCCGGGAAGATCCGGATCCAGACGCGGCCCTGACGCTTCATGTGACGCGTCATGGCCCGGCGGGCGGCTTCGATCTGGCGCGCCGTGACGCGCTCGGGCTGAAGTGCCTTCAGGCCGTAGGTGCCGAAGTTCAGGTCCGACCCGCCCTTGGCGTCACCGCTGATGCGCCCTTTGTGCATCTTGCGGAATTTCGTGCGCTTTGGTTGCAGCATCTCGTTTCACTCCTCAGCGGTCGCGGCGCGGGCGCGGGGCCCCGCCTTCCTGAAGCTCCGCCTGGCGACGGTCACGGGCACTGGGATCGTGCTCCATGATCTCGCCTTTGAAGATCCAGACCTTGATGCCGATGATGCCGTAAGGCGTCGAGGCTTCGGCGAGTGCGTAGTCGATGTCGGCCCGCAGGGTATGCAGGGGCACGCGGCCTTCGCGATACCACTCCGTCCGGGCGATCTCGGCGCCGCCGAGGCGGCCCGCGACGTTGACCCGGATGCCGAGCGCACCCATGCGCATGGCGTTCTGAACCGCACGCTTCATCGCGCGACGGAACGACACCCGGCGCTCGAGCTGCTGGGCGATCGACTCGGCCACGAGGGCCGCGTCGAGCTCGGGCTTGCGCACCTCGACGATGTTGAGGTGCAGCTCGCTGTCGGTCATCTTGGCGAGCTTCTTGCGAAGCGTCTCGATGTCCGCGCCCTTGCGGCCGATGATGACACCGGGACGTGCGGTGTGGATCGTCACGCGGCACTTGCGGTGCGGACGTTCGATGATGACCTTCGACACGCCGGCCTGCTTGCACTCTTCCTCGATGAACTCACGCATCCGGAGGTCTTCGAGCAGGAGATCACCGTATTCCTTGGTGTCGGCGTACCAGCGGCTGTCCCAGGTGCGGTTGACCTGCAGACGCATGCCGATCGGGTTGACCTTGTGTCCCATCAGGCAGTCTCCTCGATCTGGCGGACCTTGATGGTCAGCTCGCTGAACGGCTTCTGGATCTTGCCGAAGCGGCCACGCGCCCGCGGACGGCCGCGCTTCATCACCAGGTTCTTTCCGACATAGGCCTCGGCGACGATCAGCTCGTCGACGTCAAGCCCATGGTTGTTCTCGGCGTTCGCGATGGCCGACTGAAGGCACTTCTTCACGTCGATGGCGATCCGCTTCTTCGAGAAGGTCAGGTCGTTCAGCGCCTTCTCGACCTTCTTGCCGCGGATCAGGCCCGCGACGAGGTTCAGCTTCTGCGGGCTGGTCTTCAGCATGCGCAGCTTCGCCATCGCCTCGTTGTCCGCCACGCGGCGGGGATTTTTATCCTTGCCCATGGCTTACTTCCTCTTGGCTTTTTTGTCGGCCGCGTGCCCGTAGTAGGTGCGCGTCGGCGAATATTCCCCGAACTTCTGGCCGATCATGTCCTCGCTTACGTTCACGGGAACATGCTTCTGGCCGTTGTAGACCCCAAAGGTGAGGCCCACGAACTGGGGCAGGATGGTGGAACGACGCGACCAGATCTTGATGACCTCGTTGCGACCCGATTCACGGGCTTTCTCGGCCTTCTTGAGGACGTAAGCGTCGACAAAAGGCCCCTTCCAGACAGAACGCGACATCTGTTAGCGCCCCTTCTTCTTGGCGTGGCGCGAGCGGATGATCAGCTTCTGGCTCGCCTTGTTCTTGTCGCGGGTGCGACGGCCCTTGGTGTCCTTGCCCCAGGGCGTGACCGGCGTCCGGCCACCCGAGGTGCGGCCCTCGCCACCACCATGGGGGTGGTCGATCGGGTTCATCGCGACACCGCGAACCGAGGGACGCTTGCCCTGGTGGCGGGTGCGGCCGGCCTTGCCGAAGTTCTGGTTCGAGTTGTCGGGGTTCGAGACCGCGCCAACCGTCGCCATGCATTCCTGACGCACAAGACGCAGTTCGCCCGAGCTGAGGCGGATCTGGGCGTAACCGCCGTCACGGCCGACGAACTGGGCGTAGGTGCCCGCGGCGCGTGCGATCTGGCCACCCTTGCCGGGCTTCAGCTCGATGTTGTGGACGATCGTCCCGATCGGCATGCCCGAGAAGGGCATCGCGTTGCCGGGCTTGATGTCGGCCTTGGCCGAGGCCACGACCTTGTCACCCACGGCAAGACGCTGCGGAGCGAGGATGTAGGCCTGCTCGCCGTCATGATACTGGATCAGCGCGATGAAGGCGGTGCGGTTGGGATCGTATTCGATCCGGATGACCGTCGCCTCGACATCGAACTTCGTGCGCTTGAAATCGACGATGCGATAGAGACGCTTCGCCCCGCCACCACGGCGCCGTGCGGTGATCCGTCCGGTGTTGTTCCGGCCGCCGTTCTTCGTCAGGCCCTCGGTGAGGGCCTTGACGGGGCGTCCTTTCCAAAGCTCCGAACGGTCGATCAGCACCAGCCCGCGCTGGCCCGGCGTCGTCGGCTTGTACGACTTGAGTGCCATGCTTTCTGTCTTCCGTTTTGCGTCGGACCGAAGGTCCGCTCTTTGGTCCGAGCCGGGCAAGAAGCCCGGCTTTTCGGTTTGAAGGGCCCCGAAGGTCCCCAGGCGAATTCAAAAACGACGGCCCCGGATGAGTCCGGGGCCGGCGGGATGCCGCGATCTATTAAAGACCGGTCGACACGTCAATGGTGTTCCCCTCCTCGAGGGTCACATAGGCCTTCTTCACGTCTTTCCGCGTGCCGAGCCGGCCGCGGAAACGCTTCGTCTTGCCCTTGGTGATGGTGGTGTTCACCGCCTTCACCTTCACGCCGAAGAGCGTTTCCACCGCTTCCTTGATCTGCGGCTTGTTCGCGTCGATGGCGACCTCGAAGACAACGGCGTTGTTCTCGGATGCCATCGTGGACTTCTCGGTGATCAGCGGCTTGCGGATCACGTCGTAATGTTCGGGCTTCACGCTCATTTCAGTCGAGCCTCCAGAGCTTCGACACCCGCCTTCGTCAGCACGAGCGTATCGCGCTTGAGGATGTCATAGACATTGGCGCCCATCGACGGCAGCACATCGAGACCCTCGATGTTGCGGGCGGCCATGGCGAAGTTCTCGTCCACGGAAGCCCCGTCGATGATGAGCGCGCGCTTCCAGCCGAGCTCGCGCACCTGCTTGGCCAGCGCGCTCGTCTTGGGCGATGCGACCGAGGCCGCCTCGATGATGACGAGCTCGCCCGCGGCCATCTTGGCCGAAAGCGCGTGCTTCAGGCCCAGCTTGCGGAACTTCTTCGGCAGGTCGTGGGCGTGACTGCGCGGGGTCGGACCCTTGTAGACGCCACCCTTGCGGAAGATCGGCGCGTTCCGGTCACCGTGACGTGCGCCGCCGGTGCCCTTCTGGCGATAGATCTTCTTGGTCGAGTAGCTCGTCTCCGAGCGCGTCTTGACCTTGTGCGTGCCGGCCTGCGCCTTGTTGCGCTGCCAGCGGACCACGCGGTGCAGGATGTCGGCGCGCGGCTCGAGACCGAAGATGTCGTCGCCGAGCTCGACCGAACCGGCCTTACCGCCGTCCAGCTTGATCACGTCGAGTTTCATTCCTCACCGTCCTTCTTCTCGGCATCCTCGGCGGGCGCCTCGGTTGCTGCTTCGGCTTCGGCGGCTTCCATCGCGGCCTGCTCTGCCTCGGCTGCTGCCTGTGCCGCGGCTTCCGCCTCGGCTGCGGCCGCTGCGGCGGCTTCCTCGGCGGCCTTCGCCGCTTCCTCGGCTGCGGACTTCAGGGCCGCGGGCAGGATCGCGTTATCGGGGAAGGGCTTCTTCACCGCGTCCTTGATCGTGACCCAGCCACCCTTCGATCCGGGCACCGCGCCCTTGACCATGATGAGGCCGCGGTCGCTGTCGGTGCGCACGACCTGCAGGTTCTGCGTGGTCACGCGGGCCGCGCCCATGTGGCCGGCCATCTTCTTGCCCTTGAACACGCGACCCGGGTCCTGGCACTGACCGGTCGAGCCGTGCGAACGGTGGCTGATCGACACGCCGTGCGAGGCGCGAAGACCGCCGAAGTTGTGCCGCTTCATGGCACCGGCGAAACCCTTACCGATCGAGGTACCCGTCACGTCGACGAACTGGCCCTCGAAGTAGTGGTCGGCGATGATCTCCTCACCGACGCTCAGCAGGTTCTCGGGATCGACCCGGAACTCCGCCAGTTTCCGCTTCGGCTCCACGCTGGCCTTGGCGAAGACGCCGCGCATGGGCGCGGAGACCCGCTTGGCCTTGGCCGTGCCGGCGCCGAGCTGAACGGCCGAGTAGCCATCCTTCTCGGGCGTCCGCTGAGCGACGACCTGAAGCTTGTCGAGCTGGAGAACGGTCACGGGAATCTGCTTCCCGTCCTCCATGAAGAGCCGGGTCATGCCCAGCTTCTTGGCGATAACACCAGAGCGCAACATGTCTACGATCTCCCCTTACACCTTGATCTCGACATCCACGCCGGCGGCGAGGTCGAGCTTCATCAGCGCGTCCACCGTCTGCGGGGTCGGATCGACGATGTCGAGAAGACGCTTGTGCGTCCGGATCTCCCACTGGTCGCGCGACTTCTTGTCGATGTGCGGACCGCGGAGAACGGTGAACTTCTCGATCTTGTTGGGGAGCGGGATCGGCCCGCGGACCTGCGCGCCCGTACGCTTCGCGGTGTTCACGATCTCCTGGGTGGAGGCGTCGAGAACCCGGTAGTCGAACGCCTTGAGGCGGATCCGGATGTTCTGGCTGGCAATCGCCATGTCTTTTTCCTTTCAGTTGAGAGGAGGAGCTGATGCCGCCCCTCGTCGAACCGGTTTCGTTGTTCCCCGCCTTGGCGGGCAGGGAAGGCCGCGAGCTATCTCGCGGCCTTCCCGATTGCAAGAGGATCGTTGCCGATCACTCGATGATCTTGGAGACGACGCCTGCGCCGACGGTGCGGCCGCCTTCGCGGATGGCGAAGCGCAGGCCGTCTTCCATCGCGATCGGCGCGATCAGCTCGACCGTGAACTTCAGGTTGTCGCCCGGCATCACCATCTCGGTGCCCTCGGGAAGCTGAACCGTGCCCGTCACGTC
>NZ_JAOPHT010000011.1 GCF_025515305.1 Roseicyclus sediminis | reverse complement strand
CCCGGTTCGGCGCGCAGGCGCCGAACCCATGTCAGGCGCTTCCCACCAACCCCAGTTTCTCGGCAAGGCCGATGCGCTGCAGCTTGCCCGTCGCACCCTTCGGGATCTCGTCCAGGATCACCACCTTGCGCGGCACCTTGAAGGCCGCCAGGCGCTCGCCCGCGAAGGCCCGGATCGCCGCCTCGTCGGCCTCCGCCCCCTCGCGCAGCACCACGGCCGCCGCGACCTCCTCGCCCAGCTTGTCGTGCGGCAGCGCGAAGGTCACGACCTGCGCGATCGCCGGATGCGCCGAAAGAACCCCGTCCACCTCGAGCGGCGAGACCTTCTCGCCGCCGCGGTTGATGATCTCCTTCAGCCGTCCCGTCAGCGTCAGGTAGCCCTCCGCGTCGAACTCGCCCTGGTCGCCGGTGCGGAACCAGCGGCGGCCCTCCGCCTCGAAGAAGCTTTTCGCGTTGGCGTCAGGGTTGCCCTCGTAGCCCGGCGTCACGTTCGGGCCCGAGATCACGATCTCGCCCACGCCCTCCACAAGCCGGTTCTCGATCTCGTGGGCGACGCGCACGAGCGGCCCCGCCTCGACACCGACCGAGCCCGGCTTCTGCGCGCGGGGCGGAAGCGGGTTCGAGGCCATCTGGTGCGTGGCCTCGGTCATGCCGTAGCCCTCGATCACCGGCGCGCCGAAGGTCTCGGCCAGCTTCTCCATCACCGGCCCCGGCAGCGAGGCCGAGGAGGAGCGCAGGAACCGCAGCGGAACCTCGGCGATGGTCTCGGCGTTGCGCGAGGCCCGCGCGAGGATCGCCTGATGCATCGTCGGCACCGCCGTGTACCACGAGGGCCGCGCCTCGCGCATCCAGCCGAAGAACTTCATCGCGTCGAAGCCCGGCGCGCACCAGACCGAACCGCCGGCGGCGAGCGAGGACGAAACCGCCGCGATCAGCCCGTGGATATGGAACAGCGGCATCACGTTCAGGCAGCGGTCGGCCGGGCCCAGGGCCAGCGAGGCGCCGATGTTGCGCGCCGAGGCCGCCAGGTTGGACTGCAGCAGCGGCACGATCTTCGGCCGCGAGGTCGTGCCCGAGGTGTGCAGGATCAGCGCCACGTCGTCCGGTCCCGGCGCGGAGCTGTCCGCGGCTTGGGCGGCCGCATCGGCCCGCAACGTGAAGCTGCCCGCCGGACCCTCGCCCGGAACCAGCCGGATCACCGGAAGGCCCAGCCCCCGCGCCGCGGCGAAGGCCGGCCCCTCGTCGCCCTCCAGCAAGATCACGGCCTTGGCCTTCAGATCCTCGATATAGAAGGCGAACTCGTCTTCCTTGTAGGCGGGATTGAGCGGGCAGGTCGTGGCCACCTGCGCCACGCTCACGAAGGCCGTGGCCATCTCTGGCCCGTTCGGCAGCACGATCGCCACCCGGTCGCCGCGCCCCACGCCGGCGCCGTGCAGTGCCGCGCCGACCTCCGCCGAAAGCGCCCGAAGCCCGCCATAGCTCAGCCAGTCCCGCCCCGGCGCCCCAACCGCGGGCGCCCCCTCGTCATGCCCCGCAATCAGCGCAGCCAGCGTCTCCGTCATGATTCCCTCCCCGGTGTCCCTCTCGCGTAAGCTAGCGTTTCTTCGCCCCGCGCAAAGGGGAGGCACCACATCCCGTCGCCGGATGCAAGATCAGCGCTCGCCCCTCCGGTAGGGCGCCATCAGCGCTTCGGGCACTTCCGCGCGGCGCGCGACGAGGACGAGGGCAAGGATCGACAGCAGGTAGGGCGCCATCAGGAAGAGCTGGTAGGGCACCCCATCCACCACGGTCTGGAGCCGGAGCTGGTAGGCATCGAAGAAGGCGAAAAGGAGCGCCCCGAGAAGCGCCTTTCCCGGCCGCCACGACGCGAACACCACGAGCGCGATACAGATCCAGCCGCGTCCCTGCACCATCTCGGGAAAGAAGCTGTTGAAGGCCGCCGTGGTCAGGAACGCGCCGCCGAGCGCCATGAGCGCCGAGCCCGCCATGACCGCGAAGATGCGGATGCGGATGGGGTTCAGCCCCTGCGCCTCAACCGCGTGCGGGTTCTCGCCCGTCATGCGGATGGCGAGCCCGAGGGGGGTCCGGGCAAGGACATAGGCGAGGATCGCCACGGCCAGCAGCGCGAGGTAGGTCGGCGCGGCCTGCCCGAACAGCACGGGGCCGAAAAAGGGGATATCGGTCAGCGGTCCGAGGTCGAGCGGCCGGAAGGGCTCGATCGTCGGCGGTGTCTGCCCGACCTCCACGATCAGGCGGTAGAGATAATAGGACAGCGCCGAGGCGAAGAGCGTTATCCCGAGGCCAGAGACGTGTTGCGACAGACCCAAAGGGACCGTCAGCGTCGCATGGAGCAGGCCCATGAGCGCCCCCGCCATGGCCGCGATGAGCAGGCCCGTCCAGAGGTCCGCCCCGAGAAAGACCGCGAGCCAGCCGACCATCGCACCCATGGTCATGATCCCCTCGATCCCGAGGTTCAGCACCCCGGCCCGCTCGCACAGAAGCGCGCCGAGCACCCCGAAGATCAGCGGCGTCGCGATCCGCAGGACGGCGGCCCAGAGGCTCGCGCTGGTCAGAAGCTCGAGCGCCTCGGTCATCGTCTGATCCTGTAGCTGGTGAACAGAAGCGCCACGAGCATCGTGAGCAGCGCGAGTGCCACGATCACGTCGGCGATGAAGGACGGGACGCCGGTCGCCCGGCTCATGGCATCGGCACCGACGAAGACGGTGGCGACGAAGATGGCCGCGGCGACCACGCCCGCGGGATGCAGCGCGGCAAGCATCGCCACGACGATCCCGGCATAGCCGAAGCCCGGCGACATGGTCGTGGTCACGGTGCCGGTGACACCCATGACCTCGATCGCGCCGGCCAGCCCGGCAAGCCCGCCCGACAGGAGCGCGACGCCCATGATCGTCTTCGGCAGCGAAACCCCAGCGAAGGCCGCCGCCCGCGCGTTGAACCCCGCCGCCCGCGCCTCCGTCCCGAAGACGGTGCGCGCGAGGATCAGCCAGACGACGCCCGCGACCGCGAGCGCGATCAGGAGCCCGACGTGCAGCCGCGTGCGCGGCACGAGGTCGGGCAACCGGAAATCGCCGTCGACCGGCACCGACTGCGGCCAGCCGAAGGCCAGCGGATCGCGCAGGGGGCCCTCGATCATCAGGCCGACGAAGAGGATCACCACGAAGTTCAGAAGCAGCGTCGTCACCACCTCGTCCACCCCGAAGCGCAGGCGCAGGAAGGCGGGACCGGCCAGCAGGAGCGCGCCCGCCGCCATGCCGACGACCATCAGAACGGCCATGCCGACGGGTCCCGGCAGCCCCGACAGCATCTCATGCCCGACCCAGGCGACAGCGAGCGCGCCGAGGTAGAACTGCCCCTCGCCCCCGATGTTCCAGAGCCTCGCCCGGAAGGCGACGGCAGCGGCGAGACCGGTCAGCATCAGCGGCACCGCGCGGGTCAGCATCTCGGTGATGGCAAGCCGTGATCCCAGGGCCCCCTTCAGCATCTCGACATAGGCCGTCAGCGGGTTCACCCCGGCGGCGAGGATCAGCCCGGCGGCCAGCGCCAAGGCGGCGAGGATGGCCGCGAAGGGCGCCGTCGCGGCGAGCGCGAGCGGCACGCTGGCGCGTCGTTCAAGCCGCATGGCCGCCCTCCTCCCAGACACCCGCCATCATCAGGCCGAGACGGCGTGGATCGGCCTCCTCGGCCGGGACGGAGGCCGAGAGCCGCCCTCCGACGATGGCCTGCAGCCGGTCCGACAGGCCCAGGGCCTCCTCCAGTTCCTCGGAGATGAGGATGATCGCGGCCCCGCCGGCGCGGGCGGCCAGAAGCTCGGCATGGACGGCGGCGATGGCGCCCTCGTCGAGGCCGCGCGTCGGCTGGTTGGCGAGGATGACCTTCGGCGCGGCGGCGAGCACGCGGCCGAGGATCAGCTTCTGCATGTTGCCACCCGACAGCAGGCGGATGCGCGTCTCGGGGTCGGCGCCGCGCACGTCGAAGCGCTCGATTAGTTTCGCCGCGTGGGCACGTCCCTCGCCCCGCCGGACGAAACCCCGGCGCGAGTAATCCGGCGAAGACAGGCGTTCCAGCACCGCGTTTTCCCAGACGGTCAACTCTCCCACGACGCCCTCGGCGTGGCGGTCCTCGGGGATGCGCCCGATGCCTTCCGCGATGAACGCGCGGGGACCGAGGCCACCGATTTCGCGCCCTTCGAGCAGGAGGCGCCCCGAAACCGGCGCCGCCAGCCCGGAAAGAAGCGCACCAAGCCCCGCCTGCCCGTTGCCCGAGACGCCGACGATCCCGAGGATCTCGCCCCGGTTCAAGGTGAAGGAAACGTCGTCGAGGTGCCGCTTGCCGTCGATCTCGACGGTCACGCCCTCGGCCTTGAGGATCGGACCGCCGACGGCATGCGCCTCGCGCTTGGGCCGTGTCACGCGGCGGCCGACCATCAGTTCCGCCAGTTCTTCCGGCGTCGTCTCGGAGGTCTTGCGCTCGGCCACCTTCCTGCCGCCCCTCAGGACCGCGACGCGGTGCGAGGCAGCCATCACTTCGTTCAGCTTGTGGCTGATGAAGATGATCGACAGACCCTGCCCCGTCATTCCGCGAAGTGTCTCGAACAGTCTTTGCGCCTCGGGCCGGGCCAGAACGGCGGTCGGCTCGTCGAGGATGAGGATGCGCGCGTCGCGGTAGAGCGCCTTCAGGATCTCGACCCGCTGGCGCTCTCCCACGGACAGCTTGGACACCTTCGCCTCCGGGTCGACCGGCAGGCCGAACTTCTCCGACAGCGCCATGAGCCGCGCGCGCCCTTCGTCCCGGCGAGAGCGCAGGCGCCCAAGCGGTTCGGACCCCAGCATGACGTTGTCGAGCACGCTCAGGTTCCCGGCCAGCGTGAAGTGCTGATGGACCATGCCGACGCCCGCCTCGATCGCCGCGCGGGGCCGACCGGGGGGAAGCTCCTTCCCGAAGACATGCACGCTGCCCTCGTCGGCCGCGTAATGTCCGAAGAGGATGTTCATGAGCGTGGTCTTTCCCGCGCCGTTTTCGCCCAGCAAGGCGAGGATCTCGCCCTCGGCCAGTTCCAGCGAGACACCGTCGTTCGCCGTCAGCGCGCCGAAGCGCTTGGTGATGTTGTCGAGGCGCAGGACGGTCATGCCGGCAACCCCGCCACGGGATGGGGATAGGGGATCACGGGCAGGTCGGCCGCGACCCGCGCCGCGAGCGCAAGGATCGCCCGCTCGGAATGCGCGGGGCCGATGATCTGCACGCCGCGCGGCAGGCCGTTGCGGACACCCGCCGGGACCGCCAGCGCGGGAAGCCCGGCGAGGTTGGCCAGTGCCGCGCAGGGGGCCATGACCTCCATCCGCTCCAGATGCGTGTCGATATCGGTGTGGTCGGTCGGGAAATGCCCGATCGGCGGCGGCGCGCTGGACAGGATCGGCATGACCACGAGATCGCAGTCCGCAAACAGCGCGGCCCGCGTCATGTCGGCAAGCTCCGCCATGCGGTTGGTCAGCGCGAAGACCTCCGTTCCCGACAGTGCCCGCCCGCGCGCCCGATTCGCGGCGGCAAGCTTGCTGATCTCCCTGTCCGGGACGCCCAGCGCATCGAGGCCGGTCGCCAGAGACACGGCGAGGATCTGGCCGATCAGGCGATGCACGTCCTGCCCCAAAGTCTCGGGCGCGGGGATGTCGGTGATCTCGCAGCCCACCTTCTGTAGGAGCGACGCGACCGCGAAAGCCGCCTCCGCCTCCTCAACGCCGGTGTCGGCCGGGATGGCAAGGCCGACGCGCGGACGCTCGGGAAGCGTGGCACCTGCGCGTGTCGCCCGGGTCAGCTCGAAGGCCGCGGCCACGTCGCGAAGCGAGCGCGCGAGCACGCCCTCGGAGGCGATCCCCATGAGATGATTGGCGAAGATCGGTCCCGCGACCTCCGCCCCGCGCGAGGGCTTCAGCCCCCAGAGCCCGCAGGCCGCCGCCGGAACCCGGATCGAGCCCGCCGCGTCCGTGCCATGCGCGATCGCCACGATCCCGCCCGCGACCGCCGCCGCCGCGCCGCCCGAGGACCCGCCGGGCGTCCGCGCCGGATCGAAGGGATTGCGCGCCACGGGGCCGGCGGGCGGCTCCGATGACAGGGCAAAGCCGAATTCGGGCACCGTCGAAAGGCCCACGGGCGCAAGACCACCCTTTCGGAAAGCCTTCATCAGCCGCCCCTCGCCCTCCCGGTCGGGTGCGGGCAGCCGAAGGCGCAGCGCCTCGGACCCCACGCCCTGCCTCAGGTCGGCGGCGGGCGCCCCGAGATCCTTGGCGAGCATCGGCACACCGGCGAAGGGGCCGCCCGTCGCGGCCCCCTCCTCGACCGCTGCGCACATGGCCTGGGGCGAGAGCATCGCGACGACCGCGCCGAGGTTCTCCCGCGCCGCGACCGCGTCGCAGACGGCGCCCGCCACATCGCGCGGGGACACACGGCCCCCGGCGATGGCCTGGGCAAGCGCCGTCGCGTCGGTCATGGAGCCGTCCTCAGGCCGGTTCGTCCGCGTCGATCGGAACCTCGAACTCGCCCGCCTCGATCATGGCCTTCTTGGCTTCCATCGCCGGAACCACCTCGGCCGGCACCATCTCGGGCACATAGATCAGCTCGTTCCCACCATAGGCCATGAAGGAATACTCGGTGTAGTCGCGACCCACCGGGTTGCCGGCCTGCACGTCCGCCACGATGGCCGCGATGGTCGGGCCATAGTTCCAGATCGCGTTGGCGAAGACGGTGTCGGGATAGCGCGGCGTGTAGTCGATGAGGCTGCCGATGGCCTTCACGCCCCGAGCCTGCGCGCCATCCGCCGTGCCGATCCGCTCGCCGAAGAGGATATCGGCGCCCTGGTCGATCTGCGCGATGGCCATTTCCTGCGCGCGCGCGGGGTCGAACCATGCGCCGATGAAGCCGTTGAGGAAGGTGGCATCGGGGTTCACCTCGGTCACGCCCATGCGGAAGGCGTTGATCAGAAGGTTCACCTCGGGGATCGGGTAGCCGCCGACCGAGCCGAAGACGCCCGTCTCGGACATGCCGCCCGCCAGCATGCCCGCCAGATAGGCGGCCTCATGGTTGCGCGTGCCGAAGACGCCGAAATTCTCGCCCTCCGGACCGCCGGAGGAGCCCATGAGGAACGCGGTCTCGGGGTAGTCGGCGGCCACTTCACGCGCCTCGCGCTCCACGGCATAGCTTTCGCCCCAGATAAGCTGCGCGCCGCCCTCGGCATATTCCCGCATGGCGCGGGGATAGTCGGTGGCCGCGACGCCTTCGGAGAATTCGTACTCGATCAGGCCCGATGCCGCGGCTTCCTGCATGGCGAGATGGATGCGGCTGTTCCAGGCGTTTTCCACCGGGCTTGCGTGAACGCCGGCCACGCGGATCGCGGTCTGGGCGTTTGCGCGGCGGATGTAGGTGGGCAGCGCCAGGGTGGCGGCGGCCCCCATCATCAGCGTGCGACGGGTTGTCTTGAACGTCATGGGAGGATCCTCCTGTTGGGGTTTCTTGTTCAGTCCTCGGCCCGCGGCGCGTAGTCCGCGGGGTCGAGCGTCTCGGGGCGGCCGGGCAGCGACAGGGCTGCGCGGCGGGGCGGGGTTTCGGAAAGGATGCGGCCCTTGCGGATCACGAAAAGGCGGGTCGCGCGCAGCCGGATCGCCTCGATCGGGTCGCGGGCCTGCAGGACGACCATGTTCGCCGGACCGCCTTCGCGCAGCGTCGGGTCGGGTAGGCCCATCGCCTTCGCGCCTCCCTGCGTCACGCTCTCGAACGCCCAGGCCATCGCCTCGCGCGAGGTCATGGGCGCGGCATGGATACCCATATGCGCGACCTCCAGCATGTCGGCCGAACCCAGCGGATACCACGGGTCCATGGTGCAATCCTGTCCGAACGCCACGTTGACGCCCGCCGCGCGCAGTTCCGCCACCCGTGTAAGGCCCCGCCTGCGCGGATAGGTGTCCGACCGCCCCTGCAGCGTGATGTTGATGAGCGGGTTCGGCACCACGTTCATGCCCGATTCCGCGATCAGCGGGATGAGCTTGGAGGCGTAGTAGTTGTCGTAGGAGTGCATGGCGGTGACGTGGCTCGCGACCACGCGGCCTCCAAGCCCGAGGCGCGTCGTCTCGGCGGCCAGCGTCTCCACGTGGCGCGACATGGGATCGTCGCTCTCGTCGCAGTGCAGGTCGACGGGCAGCCCGCGTTCCGCCGCGATCTCGCAGAGCCGCTTCACGCTGCGTGCGCCGTCCTCCATGGTCCGCTCGAAATGCGGGATGCCGCCCACGACATCCACCCCCATATCGAGCGCACGGATCAGGTTTTCCTCAGCCTTTTCCGCGCGGAAGAGGCCATCTTGCGGGAAAGCAACGAGTTGCAGGTCGATGTGGTCCGCGACGAGCCGCTTGACCTCCAGAAGCGCCTCGACTCCCACCAGCGGAGCGGTCGATACGTCCACATGGCTGCGGATCGAGAGAAGCCCCTGCGCCACGGCGAGGTCACAGTAGCGCAAGGCGCGCTCCACCACGGCCTCGACCGTCAGGAGCGGCTTCAACTCGCCCCAGAGCGCGATGCCCTCAAGCAGCGTGCCCGAGACGTTCAGGCGCGGCAACCCGAGGCTGAGGGTCGCATCCATGTGGAAATGGGGATCGACGAAGGGGGGCGAGACGAGACGCCCGGCCGCGTCGATCTCGCGGAGGGCATCGGCCTCGATGCGTGGCGCGATCTGAACGATCGTCCCGTCCCGGACCGCGATATCGAGAGGGCCCCGCCCATCAGGCAGACGCGCCGCGCGCAGCAGCAGATCGAGCATTCACACCCCCGTCGTCTTTTGACCACATGGTAAAGACAGCGATGTGCGACGCAACGCCAATGCGCGAAATCCGCATCCACAAGCGGCAGATGCCCAATTCTTGGGCGGAACCGACGCACCAAACCGGTAACGGGTGCGGTTTCGCGGCGTCAGGGCGCGACTCGGCCGAAGGGGCTGACGTGGATTCCCCCTTTGCCCTCCGGCCCGCCTGCGCCTAAAGACGCGGGCCATGTCGACGTCCCGCGCACCGTTCCCGACCCGCGAGCTCCTGCGCCCCAGGAACTGGCCGCTCCTGCTGCTGCTCGGGATCGGACGGATCGTTTCCCTCTTCCCGCGCCGGGCCATTCCCGCCCTTTCGCGCCCGCTGGCCGCCGCGCTCTGGCTCTGGCCCAAACTGCGGAGCGTCACGCGCGACAACCTGGGCGCCTGCCTGCCCGACCTGCCCGAGGCGGAGCGCGAACGGATCGCCCGCGCCTCGACCCGTCATGTCGCAGCCTCGCTGCTCATGGCGCTCAAGACCTGGTTTTCCTACCGCCCCGGCCACCCGGACTTCGCCGCAGAGTTCACGGGGCTGGAACACTTCGAGGCTGCGCGCGACACCGGGCGTGGGATCATCCTGCTGAATTGCCACTACAATTCGACCGAGCTGAACGGGGCCTTCACCGCGCAGCTGCCCCGTGGGGACCGCCGTTTCACAGGGCTCTACCGTGCGCCCAAGCACGCCGCCGCCGATGCCGTCCTGCATTGGGCCCGGACAGGTTTCACCGACCGGATCCTGTCGGCGCGCGACATCCGGGGCATCGCCCGCGGCCTGAAGGAGGGGGACGTGACGTGGTTCGCCACGGACCTCGAATTCGCCGGGCGCGGGTCGGTCTGGGCCGATTTCTTCGGCGTCCCGGCCGCGACCAGCAACTCGCTGGCCCGCATCGCGAGGATGTCGGACGCGATCGTTCTGCCGGTGCGCCTGCGCCGCGATCCGCGGACCGGGCGCGACCGGCTGGAGATCTCCGCGCCGCTGGAGGGCTTCCCCTCGGGCGACGAGACCGCCGACGCCACGGCGATGAACGCGGCCATCGCGGCGCTGATCGCGGACGACCCGGCCCCCTACTGGTGGTGCCTCGCCCGGTTCAGCCACCGGCCGCCGGGCGCGCCGCCGGTCTACGGGGCGGCGTAGGGCGCCAGAAGCGCGGGAAAATCCACCCGGGCCCCGATCCGCGCGGCCAGAAGGTAGAGCCCGCCGATCTTGCGTTGCAGAAACAGCGTCTCGGCCGGCGGGATGTGCCACAACTCGCGCTCCGAGCCGATCTCCATGCCGCGGCGGCGCATCCGCTCGGGCAGGTCGGCGGTCGCGAAATCAAGCGGTCCGTCGAGCGCGGCGAACCCCATCTCGCCCATCTCGAGGATCGCGGTCCGGTGCCGTTCCGACAGGCCGGGGCGGACGAAGCCCAGCGCCTCGAGCGCGGCCAGAACCGCCTCACGGTCGCGGGCCATGCCCGCCCGGAGGAGCGCCATGTGCCCCTCGGCGACCTCCGCCACGATCTCGCGCGTGGCGCCGAAATCGAGCAGCACGATCTGCCCCGTATCGGGCCGCCAGCGGTAATTCGCGAAGTTCGGGTCGGTCTGCATCAGGCGAAACTCGAAAAGTTCCCGCAGGCAGAGCTCGATCAGCGCCGTCATCGCGGCATCGCGCGTCCCCGGAGGCGCCTCGGCCAGCGTCTCGATCGGCTCGGACGGCTCGAAACTCATGGCCAGCGCGCCGGGCGCGGAAAGATCGGGTCGGTGGACGGGCACGACGACGCGCGGATCGTGCCGCAGGAGCGCACCGAAGCGGGCGAGATAGCGTCCCTCGCGGTCGTAGTCGGCCTCGTCGTGAAGCTGCGTCCGGGCCTCGGCCAGCAACGGCCCGAGGTCCAGTTCGCGCGGCAGCAGGCCGGACCAGCGGATCAGCGCCGCGGCATTGTCGAGGTCGCTGTCGATGGCGGCGCGCACGCCGGGATACTGCAGCTTAACGGCCAATGACATGCCGTCCGCCGCGGTGGCTCGATGGACCTGGCCGATCGAGGCCGCGGCAAGGGGGCGGGTGTCGAACCCCTTGAACCGTTTTCGGAAATCCGCGCCATAACTCTCCTCGAGGACGGAACGGAGCTGCTGTGGCGGCATGACATGCGCCTCGGCGCGCAGGCGGGCGAGGATCTGTGCCAGTTCCGGCGGCAGCATGTCGCCCGTCTCCATCGACAGAAGCTGACCGAGCTTCATCGCGGCGCCGCGCATCTCCGACAGACGCTCCGCGATGCGGCCGATCGTGCCGGGGGTCAGGACCAGCCGATCGAGGCGGGGCCGCTCCCCCCGGGCCAGCGCACGGCCCGCGCCCAGCGCGACGTCACCGGCCAGGCCCGTGGCCAGGCCGCCCATCCGGCCGAGCCGGGCAAGGCGCGTGGCGGGCACCCGCCGGGCACGCGATGGGGGTAGGGTCTCGTTCACCGCGATGTCCTTCGCTGCCCTCGGGCGACAGAGACTAGGGCGGCGCGCGCGCCGGGCCAGTGGCGGTCGCCTGGCGCGCCCGTCCCGTGCCGCGCCGTCACCCCGCCCGCGAAGGAGGACGGGCCGGAGGCGCCTCGCCGTGGATGGCGAAACGCGCGCGCCCCGCCTCCTTGGCCCGGTAGAGCGCGGCATCCGTGTCGGCGATCAGCCGGTCTGCGGTCGGGCGATGGTCGTATGCGTCGGTCGTCGCGATTCCGATCGAGGCCGACACGCGGCAGAGCGCCCCCTCGAAGGCCACGGGCGTCTCGATCCTGCGGATCAGCCGCGCAGCGGCGGCGGCGAGGGCATCGGAGGCAACGGTCTCGCGCAGAATGACGAGAAACTCGTCGCCGCCGACCCGTGCCGCGAGGTCCATGCGCCGCATCTCCTCCCGCAGCACGTCGGCGACGGCCAGCAACACGCGGTCACCGGCCGCATGGCCCCGGGTGTCGTTGACCTGCTTGAAGAAATCGAGGTCGATGTGAAGCAGCGACAGGCGCGCCTCCGGATCGGCGAGGAGGCGCGAAAGCTCCGCATCCATGGCGCGCCGGTTGGCCAGCCCTGTCAGCGGATCCGTGAGGGCCTGTCGTTCGGCCGTGGCCCGCGCGATCGAAATACGCTCGGTCAGTTGCCGCGACAGCCGCCCGATGGCCGCGTTCGCCTCCTGCAGGTAGAGAAGCTCAACCGTCTGGTCGCAGGGAGAAAAATCCGAGATCGTGAGACCGAAGTGCGTAACGGCGCGCGCAAAGCCGGGGCCAAGCGACACATCGAGCAGCGCGCCGCCGCCCCGTGGCAGGGCCGCCACGACGCCGCGAAGGGGGTGGTCCGGCGCGACCCTGAGCGCCAGTGTCAGGCGCTGACCGGCGAGCGCCATCAACGCGGGCATGTCGGCCGCCGCACCCGGCCGACGCAATTCCAGCACGTCGAAGACAGACATTCCGTCGAGCCTCTCGCCCCCGCACATCTGCACAAGGGTCGGACCGCTGCCCAGGATGGTGCCGTCCGCCGCGATCCGAAGATGCATCGGCAGGAGACGGTCGAGCACCGCGGGGCCGATCGCACCCGGGACGTCGAGGCCGCCAGCATACCCGCTCATGCCTGCGCCCCGCCCAGTGAAAAGGCGCGTCCGGCGCTGAACTCCACGTCCACGACCTTCACGCTGAGGGTTTCCAAACCGTCGCGGACACCGTCAAGGCGCATCACGGCCAGCGCGCCATAGTCATCCGCCATCGCGCTCAGCACCCCGCCGAGGATCGGCGCGATCCCGGGCAAGGCCCAGCGCAGATCGATGCGGAATTCTCCGATGCCCGCGGCCGTCAGCGTGATCTCCGGCATTTCGAGATCGGGAATGGCGAGACGGGCCCGGTCCGGCATCTCCTCGAGCGACAGGAGAAATTCCGCGAAGGTCGCGCCGCCGAACCGCAGGAGCCGACGCAGCGGCTCCAGCTCGGGGTGGGTCACGAGGTGGATGCCGATGTCTTCCAGAAGCGCGTTGGGATGTTTTTGCAGAACCTCCGTCGCGGCCTCGAAACAGGCCAGCGTCAGCGCATCGTCATAGCGCTCCATCGCCTCGAAACCCTCCTCGGGCAGGCGGGCGAGATCGCGCACTTCCCGCCAGAGTGCCGGACCGTATTGCGCGGTCAGAAAGCCCTGGAGGGCGCAATTGATCATGCCGTGCATGGGTCTGCCGCGCGCCCCGGGTGTTCCTGTGCGAGTCGGGTCAGCCTAGGACACGGGCGTGAAGAAAGCGTTTCCTCTCCGGCCGTCCTCAGAAATCGGTGGGCGCGCCACCCTCGCGCTTGCGCCGCGCGACGAAGTCGGACAGCTCCTCGCGCAGGCCATCGTCCATCGGCGGCGGCTCGAATTCCTCGAGGATGCGCTTGTAGAGGCGGTTCGCGCGTTCCGCCGTCCAGACGCCGCCCTCGGACCGCCAGGCCTCGAAGTTGCGCCAGTCGGCGAGGAAGGGCTGGTAGAAGGCGCTCTGGTAGCGCTCCTGCGTGTGGGCGCAGCCGAAGAAATGCCCGCCGGGCCCGACCTCGGCCATGGCCTCCACCGCGATGTCGTCATCCGTCGTGGCCCAGAGCGCGGGTTCGAAATAGCGCTGGATCTGCTGGATCAGTTCGCAGTCCATGACGAATTTCTCGGGGCTGGCGATCAGCCCGCCCTCCAGCCAGCCCGCGGCGTGGTAGATCATGTTCGCGCCCGACTGCACCGCGGACCAGAGCGAATTGGCGGTCTCCCACATCGCCTGCCCGTCCGGCACGTTGGCCGCGCAGACGCCCGAGGCCCGCATCGGCAAGCCGTAGAACCGCGCCATCTGCCCCGTCATCTGGGTCGCGCGCATGTATTCCGGCGTGCCGAAGGCGGGCGCGCCGGATTTCATGTCGACGTTGGAGGTGAAGGTGCCGATCGCCACGGGACAGCCCGGCGCGATCCACTGCAGAAGCGCGATGGCCGCCAGCCCTTCGGCGAGGCTCAGCGCGACCGCGCCCGCCATCGTCACCGGCGCCATGGCACCCGCCAGCGTGAAGGGCGTCACCACCACCGGTTGGCCCCGACGCGCCAGCCGCATCGCGCCGTCGAGCATCGGCCAGTCATGCTTGAGCGGGCTGACCGAGTTGATGTTGGTGTACATCCTCGGGCTCGCCTCGAATTCCTCATGCGTCCAGCCGCCGGAGATGCGGACCATCTCCATCACGTCGTCCACGCGCTCGGAGCCCAGCGAATAGGCATGGGCCACCTTGTCGGTCAGCGTGAGCTTCTCGAACAGGCAGTCGAGGTGGCGGACGCTGGGGTGCACGTCGATCGGCTCGACCGGGTAGCCGCCGGCGAAGTGCATGCAGTTGAAGTACTGCGTGAGCTTGATGAACTCGCGGTAGGTCTCGAAATCGCCCGGCCGCTTGCCGCGGTCGAGATCCCAGGCGTTCGGCGGCGAGGAGACGTTGCCGAAGACCATGTGCCGCCCGCCGATGGTGATGGCGCGGTCGGGGTTGCGGGGGGTCAGGGTGAACTGCGATGGCGCGCGGGCCACCATCTCCTCGACGAAATGCGGGTCGAAGCGGACCATCTGGCCCTCGACCTTGCATCCCGCCGCCTTCAGGTGGCCGATCGCCTCGTCATTGAGGAACTCGATCCCGATCTCCGAGAGGATGCGCATCGCGCCGCGGTGAAGCGCGGCCACGCCGTCGCCGTCCAGCGGCTCGGTCGGATTGTCCGGGTTGATCGGAAGCCGCCAGGGCGATTGCGAGATGACGGCGTGCCCGGCGCGATCGGAATGGCCCTTGCGGCCGCCGGTCCGGCGCCGCCTGGCAAGGGATGCGTCGTTCATCTGGGATCTCCCGTTTCCTGGCCGCGACCACCCTCACTAGACCACGCCCGCCCCGCGAACGGATGTCCGACCCGCGACATGCGCTGTCGCTTTCGGTCAAATCCCGTCGGCGTCGAGCCAGCCCGGCAAATGCCCGATATGGGGAAGGACGGCGTCGGCATGGGGGGCGAGATCGGCCTCGGTGGCAAGTCCGGTCAGCACCGCCATCACGCGCATTCCCGCCGCCCGCCCGGCATGCAGGTCATGAAGACTGTCGCCGACCATCAGCACGCCCGCGGGGTCGAGGCCCATCGTCTCGGCGAAGGCACGGCACATGCCCGGCCCGGGCTTTGCGCCATACCCCGAATCACAGCCCGCCACGAAGTCGAAGGCGGCGGAAATGCCGGCCGCCGACAGATGCGCCGATGCCTCTGCCACGGCGGCGTTCGTGGCGACGCCCAGCGCCAGTCCGCGCCCGCGAAGACCGGCGAGAAGCGGCAGAAGCGGCGTCACCGGCACCATCCGTGCCGAGCCGGAACTGGCGTTGATGCGCGCCGACAATGCCTGGGGCGTCACCCCCGGCAGATGCGGCGCGAGCCGTGCCGAAACCTCGTCCAAAGTGCCAGCGATTATTGGGCTGTCGGGAAGAAAGCGGCGCGCTGCCCGGTCGAAGCGCACCTCCGCCGCCAGCGTCTCCGCCAGCGTCTCGGTGTCATCCGACAAATCGGCAATCACCCCGTGAACCCAGTCGGCCCAACTCGCCTCGAAGTCGAACAGCGTTCCGTCCTTGTCGAAAAGTATGGCATTAACCTTCAAGGGGGCACCCTTCTCGCAATCTTGCATACGTTAGCGCGTGACAGAGGCACGTCTCGGGCGTATACGCCATGGCCAAATGGACGGAACAGCACCGAAATTCGGCCTGCACGCAAGCATCGGCCACCACATCACGCGAAGCGCGCGGATTGTCGAGCGCCGCGTTGAGGGTGGATTGCGTCATCATGGCCTGACGCGCGTGGGATGGTGTATTCTTCTCGCCGTCGAGGAAGAGGGTCTCAAGAACCCTTCGGAGATAGCCCATTACATCGGGATCGACCGCACGGCGACCTCCCGGGCGCTGCGACAGCTCGAGAATGACGGGCTGATCGGACGGGAGATGGGGCGCGAGGATCGCCGGACGACGGAAGTGTCGCTGACCGACGAGGGTCGGGCCCGGCTGCGCGCCGCCATGCCGCTCTGCGTCGAGAACATGGCCCATTTCAACGCCAAGCTCAGTGCGGCGGAATCGCTTGAGCTCAAGCGTCTTCTCACGCTGCTGACGGCCGGCGAAGACGATTGACCCGCAGGGCCCTGCGCCCGGTCATCCGCCATCAGGTCCAGTTCGGCAGCGAGCCCCCGGGAAGCGCCTGACGCATTGCGCCCAGGTCGCCCGGCGGCAGGCCGAGCGCATCGGCGCAGCGGATCACCCAGGCATCATCCATGAGAACGAAGTCGAGCAGGCTGGCCAGGAATTCCGGGTCGCCCGCCTGAACGCGCAGATCCGCAAGCGTCGCCCCAGTCGCGCCGAGGAACACGGGGAGGAGATCCTCCTCGCCCACCAGCCAGCCCAGGACCCGCACCGCTCCGGTTTCGGCGATTTCCTGCTTCATGCCAAACACGCCGCTCCATGTTAAAGGGTTTGTTAACCATTCGCCGCCAGAACATGATTCACAGCCGCACGAGCATCAAGAGATGAACGGGCATTAAGGGATGAGGAGCGCATGACGGGGCGAATCCTGGTCGTTGACGATGTGGCCACCAACCGCATCGTCATGAAGGTCAAACTCGCGGCCGCCTGCTATGCCGTCGATCAGGCCGACAGCGGGGCCGAAGCGCTGCGCCTGGCCGCCACCTGCCGGCCAGACCTGATCCTGCTGGACGTCCTGATGCCCGACATGTCGGGCCTCGAGGTGTGCCGCAGGCTCAAGGCCGATCCCGAGACGGCCGACATCCCCGTGATACTCGTGACCGCGCTGTCCGACCGGGCCTCGAAGATGGCCGGGCTGGAGGCGGGCGCGGACGATTTCCTGACCAAGCCGGTCGACGAAGTCACGCTTCTCGCAAGGGTCCGGTCCCTGCTGCGGGCCAGCGACACGGTGCGCGAACTGCGCGAACGTGGCGACAGCAGCGTGGGCATGGGCTTTGCCGAGGCCATGGCGGGCTTCGACACGAAGGAACGGCCGGGCCGCATCTGGCTGGTCGCGCCCGGATCGAAGGGCGCCGTTGTCTGGAAGACCGCCCTCGACGACCAGGTGGGCGGCGAAGTGCGGGTCGTGCCGCGCGAGATCGCCCTGACCGAGATCGGCGTGGATGACGGCGAGGCGGCCGATGTCTTCGTCATTTCCGCCGACCTCGCGCATCGCAACGAGGGCCTGCGCCTTCTGTCGGACCTGCGCTCGCGCGCAGCGACCCGGCATGCCGCGACGCTGATGGTCTTGCCCGACGGCGACAGCGAACGCGCGGCCATCGCGCTCGACCTCGGCGCCTCGGACATCCTCTACGAACCCGTGGACACGCAGGAGCTTGCGATCCGCATCCGCGCGCAGCTCGGCCGCAAGCGGCAGGCCGACAGGCTTCGCGCCAGCCTGCGCGCAGGCCTCGAACTGGCGGTCACCGACAGCCTGACTGGCCTGCACAATCGCCGCTACGCGCTGTTCCAGCTGGAACGGATGCTCGCCCGCCCCGGGCGCGGGGTTGCGGTCATGATGCTCGATCTCGATCACTTCAAGGGCATCAACGACCGCCACGGCCACGCGGCCGGCGATCATGTCCTGCGCCTTGTCGCCCGGCGGCTGCGGGCGCAGTTGCGCTCGGGCGACCTTCTGGCGCGGATCGGGGGCGAGGAATTCCTCGTCGCCCTGCCCGACGCCGACCGCGCCGATGCGATCGAGTGCGCCGAACGGCTGCGCAGCAGCATCGCCGACACGCCCTTCGACGTGGACCGCGACCTGCCCGCGACGCGGGTCACCCTGTCGGTGGGCCTGGCGCTGGCGGCGGCGGCAAGCGGCGAGAGCCCGGGGTCGCTTATCGACCGGGCCGACCGCGCGCTTTACGGCGCCAAGTCCCATGGGCGCGACCAGGTCACGCTTGCGGGGCTGCCCGCCGCCTGAGCGAACGGGGCCTCAGTCGCGGCCCTCCCGCCCGGCAATCCGGCGCATCGCGCGGCCAAGACGTTCCGCGACACGGGACCGCTCGGCCAGGGACATCTCTTCCAGTGTGTCCAGGAGTGCCGCGTGGCCATAGCCCTGAAGCGCCATGGCCGCTGCCCGGGAGCGTGCCAGCGCCGCTTCCGCCGCGGCGCGGTCGAAGGGGTCGGCGACGAGCGCGCGCTGAACCTCGAGCAGGCCGCGCCCGACCGCCATACGCTCCGTGCGAAGCCGGGGCAAATCGCTCTCGATCCGGCCTCGCACCTCGTCGCGCCCCTCCCGCGAGAGGGCCAGTGCGAAAGGCCCGAGGCCGAGGGTGCGGATGGCGGGCGCATCGTCCGGCCCTCCGCGACCGAGCATGGCGCCGCCGACAAGGCCCGCGACCGCGAGGTTCAGGGCGAGCGAGACCGCCAGCGCGATCTTCAGCCAGCGGCCGGACTTCGGCCCGGACTGTGCCGGGGGCGGCGTCGGTGGCAACTCAGACATCGCTTTCCTCCAGAACCAGCGCCGAAAGATCCGGGGTCCAGCCGTTGCCACCCGAGAGCGACCAGAACTGTCCACCGCTGAGCGCATCGACCGCCTCGGGCGACCACAGACCGACGGCCAACCCGAAGAGCCCCGCCGCCGTCACGCCGCCGAAGCCGCCCCAGCCGCCGAGCGCGGCGACGAAGCCGGGCGGATTGCGGAAGAATCCGGCACGGCGCGCGGGAGGGACGGCGGGTGCCGCGGCGGCCTGGACGGCGGCGGCATCAGCCAGGACACGGGCCACGAGATCGGGCCGCGGGCCATCGTGCCGCGCCTCCTCGAACAGCGCCTCGAGCGCCGCGTCGGAATGCCGGTCCCTTTCGGTCTCAATCGCCATGGCTCAGGGCCTCCTTCTTCCCGTCCAGCGCCAACTTCAGCGCCCGTTTTCCTCTTGCGGTCAGGCTTTCGACCGCCTCCACGCCGATCCCGAGAACCTCGGCGATCTCGGGGTTCGACATGCCCTCGATGTGCCGCAGCACCACCGCCTGCCGCTGCCGCTCGGGCAAGGTCGCAAGCGCGGCGTCGAGCGCGGCCATCCGCTCGGCCTCGGTCAGCCGCGCCTCCGGGCCCGGCGCATCGTCCGGTGTCTCGGCGTCGAGCCCGGTCGCGCGTCCCGACCGCCGCAGACGATCGATGGCGAGGTTCGCCACCACCCGGTGCAGCCAGGTCGCGGGTTGCGCGGGCCCGTCCGAACGCCAGTCCGCCGCGGCGTGCCAGAGCCGCAGCATCGCCTCCTGGGCGACGTCCTCGGCCTCGGCCGCGTCGCCCAGCACGCGGGCGGCATGGCGAAGCGCCCGCGGCAGAAGCCGGGCCGTCAGCACCCGGGCCGCGCCCGGATCGCCGCGTGCGAACAGCACCATAAGCGCGCTGTCCCCGAGGCGGGCGAGCTCGGCATCGCTGTCCGAGTGCATGGGTTCCATGGCCCTCCATAACCGCAGGCAGGTCCCGCGCAAAGGGGCGGCCCGCGTGACGGGCCGCCCCGGCTGGATGCGCGCGCCGGGGGGTGTCAGCCGCGATCGCGCCAGAACCCCTGGCCATGGCCGCGCCCGCCATCCTGTCCGCGACCCTGCATCTCGCCGCGGTCGCCGAAACGGCCGCCGTGACGCTCGCGGAACGCGGCCATCGCCTCGTCGAACTCGGCCTCGGTGACGGCGCCGTCAGCGTTGGCGTCGAAACGCTCGAACATCGCCTCGGGGCCGGGTCCGCGCCGGGCGCCGCGCATGTCCGCCATCTCTTCGGAACTGATCGCGCCGTCGCCATCGGCATCCACGCGCTCCAGCATCCGGTCGATGCCGCGCGCGGCGCGCTCGGTGGCCATCGCGATCAACTCGTCCCGGTCGAGCACTCCATCGTCATTGGCATCGGCCTCGGCGAAACGGGCGGCGCGCGCGCCTTCCATCTCTTCAAGGGTCACCGAACCGTCGCCGTCGAGGTCGAATTGCTCGAAGACCATGCGGGGGCCCTCCCGGGGACCCTCCTGCGCCACGGCGGGCAGAACGAGGGCGGTGGGGATCAGGGCACCGAGAAGGGCTGCTTTCCAGATCGACATGCGTTTTCTCCTTTGCTTGCCTGTCTGATCCCATTCACGGGGCAGCGACGGCTTTCCGTCGAAAAATCTTCGGCGCGTCGTCCGAGTGCGGGACGTGACGCCGGGTCGCGTGCCCGGGCCATGGACGAAACCGCTTTCGAGGACCATGTTCGATCCCATGAACAGCATCGATCCTTCCGAGGCGGGCGACGACTTCCATGCCGAGCTTCGCCCCGAGTTTCTGCCCGGCCCGCCCGAGCGGCCGGCCTGGCCCGCCATCGCGCGCGGGCTGCGCCACCGCTGCCCTTCCTGCGGGACCGGGCATCTCTATTCGGGTTATCTCAAGCTCGTGCCCGAATGCCCCGCCTGCGGCGAGGACCTGAGCCACGCGCGCGCCGACGACGGACCGGCCTACCTGTCGATCCTCGTCACCGCGAAGGTCATGGGGACGCTGATGCTGGTGGTCTACGAGGCGTTCCAGCCGCCGGCCATGGTGCTGGCCTCAACGTTTTCGGTTGGCGTCGTCGCCATGGCCCTTTACCTCTTGCCCCGGTTCAAGGGACTGATCGTGGGGGTGCAATGGGCGAAGCGGATGCACGGGTTCTGAGCGACAAGACCGCCTTGCGCGACGCGGCAACGATCATCGTGCTGCGCGATGCCGGTACGCGTCCCCGCGTCCTCATGGGCCAGCGCGGCAAGGGCGCGGCCTTCATGCCCTCGAAATTCGTGTTTCCCGGCGGCGCGGTCGATGCGGTCGACGCCACGATCCCGCTGGCCCGCGAAAGCGCGCCCGATTGCGCCCGGCGCCTTGCCGCCGAGACCTCGACGCCGGCCGGAGCGGTCCTTGCGGCCGCGACGCGGGAGCTCTGGGAGGAGACGGGCCTGCTACTGGGGGCGCCGGACGCGCGGGCCGGCGAGCTCGAGGCACCGCGGGGCTGGCGCGGATATCTCGCCACGGGGCACCTGCCCGACGGCGCCGCGCTGGAATTCGTCTTTCGCGCGATCACGCCGCCCGGCCGCCCGCGCCGCTTCGACGCGCGCTTCCTGCTGGCCCGGGCCGAGGACCTGCGGAACGACCCCGACGATTTCAGCCGGGCGGAAGACGAGCTCAGCCACCTGCAATGGGTGCCGCTCGATGCCGCCCGCGGCTTCGACATGCCCTTCATCACGGAGGTCGTGCTGGCGGAACTGGCGGCGAAGCTCGACGGCCGTGCCCATCCCGGCGTGCCCTTCTTCGACAATTCAACGGATGTGAGCCGGTTCCGCCGGCTCTGACGTCCCCCGGTTTCGCCGCCTTCGGCGCCGACCCGGTCGCGCGCCGGCTCGGGCATCCTGCGGACGCCGTCGCCGGCCCGCGTGCCTCCGGCGGGAGTTTTTTCGCCAGGATGAAGGACAGGCCGGCGCGCCCTAGCCCGCGAGGCTGAGCCAGACCGGCATGACGGCGAAGGCGAGCAACGTCTGGATCGTGATCATCGTCGCCATCAGGGGGGCATCCCCGCCGAGCTGGCGGGAGAGCGTGTAGGCGGCGACGCCCGTGGGCAGCGCGCCGTAGATCAGCGCGACCGAAGCGGGAAGCGGGTCGAGGCCGAGAAGCGCCGAGACAGCGAGAATGGCGAGCGGGAAGACGAGGAGCTTGCCCGCAGCCGAGAGCGCGACGGGGAGCGCATCGGCCGAAAGGCCGCGAAGCTTCAGGCTCGCGCCGACGCACAGGAGCATGATCGGCAGCGCCGCCTGGCCGAGGATCGAGAGCGTCTCGGAGACCACAGGGACGGGCGCGAGGCCCGCCGCGTTGAAGCCGATCGCGGCCAGGATCGACAGGATCAGAGGGTTGGTCACGAGCGAGATGGCGGCACCGCGCAGCGCGTTGACGCCCGGGCGCGGCAGGAACACCGCGAACAGTCCGACGACCGTGAGGTTCACCACCGGCACCAGGAGCGCCGCGCCGAGAACGGCGAGTTGCAGACCCTCGGCCCCGTGAAGCGCCTCGGCGACCGCGAGCGCCACGAAGGTGTTGAACCGCCCCGCCCCCTGGATGACGGATGTGCCGACCGCGCCCCCGCGCGCGAGCCAGACCGCGGCGGCCACGCCGAAGAGGACGGCCGCGAAGAAACCCGCGTAGAGGACGGCGGCGAAGGACATGAGGCCCGGCCCCGAAAGATCGGCCTCGGAGATGCGCACAAAGAAGAGCGCCGGCATCAGGACGAAGTAGACGAGCCGGTCGTTCAGCGTCCAGAATTCCTCGGACGGGATGCCGCCGCGCCTGAGGGCGTAGCCCGCGCAGATCAGCAGGAAAACGGGCGCGATGGCCAGCGCGGTGGCGAGCATGGCTAGAAGCTCCCCAGAATGATCAGGAGGAGCGATCCCACGATCAGTGCGATGCCCGCGATTTCCTTGCCGCTCGATCTTTCCTTCAGCCAGAAGACCGAGAACAGGAAGGTGAAGACAAGCTCCACCTGCCCCAGCGCCTTGACATAGGCCGCGGTCTGCAGCGCGAAGGCCGTGAACCAGCCGAGCGAGCCGAGCATGGAGGTGAGGCCCGTGGGCACGGCGACGCGCCAGGCGGCGAAGACGCGGGCGATCTGACCGGCCTCGCGGACGGCGAGCCAGAGACCGAGGGTCAGGACCTGGAGGACCGTCGCCGCGAGAAGGGCCGTGGCCGCCCGCAGCATTTCGTCGCCAGAGAGCAATGACAGCGTCGCGCCGCGGTAGCAGACGCCGGAGACGCCAAACAGGACGCCCGAGGCCAGGCCGTAGCCCGAGGCTGCGTTGAAGACGCGCGATCGCCAGTGGAGCGATACCTCACCGCGTGGCGGATCGGACAGCAGGACGACACCGACGAAGCTCACGGCGATCGCCGCGAGCACGGGCGGCGACACGCCCTCGCCCAGAAGGATCAGGCCCAGGATCACCGACAAGATGACCTCGGTCTTCATCAGCGTGATGCCCACCGCGAAATTGCGCCGCGCGAAGAGGGCGACGATGCAGGCGGTGGCCAACATCTGCGCCGTCGCACCGACCAGGGTATAGGTCCAGAAGGCCGGCGTCGTGGCCGGGACGGGTTGCCCCGTGACCGAAACGAGAAGGAAGAGGGCAATCGCCACGAAGGGCATTGCGAAGGCGAAGCGCGCCCAGGTCGCGCCCATGGTGGAGAGGGTCGTGACCTTCAGGTGCCGTTGCAGCAGGAACCGAAGGTTCTGCATGAAGGCGGCGAAGAGGGTGGCGGCGATCCAGGACATGAGCCGCGCCAGATTGCCCGCGGGGGGTGCCGGCACAAGTCCGAATGCGCGTCAGGACCCGGGATAGAGAGGGTGCGGAACCGGGTCCTTCGCGCGGAGGAGATGGCGGCGGAAGACCTCGGCGTAGCTGGCGTAGCGGTACCCGTCGTTGCGGCGGAGGTACTTGTCGCGGTTGTTGAAGTAGATCCTCGGCAGCCGGTACCAGGGCAGCTTTGGGTGCATGTGATGCACAACGTGCAGGTTGTTGTTGAGGAAAAGAAAGGCGAGAAGCCCGCGATCCTCGATGATGACGGTGCGGGCGCGCGCGCGCTCGTGGGCCTGGTGCTCGAGGAAGGTGCGGATCTTCAGGATCGCGAGGCCCAGATAGCAGGCGAGAAGATAGGCCCAGAGCGGCATCGGCGCGGCGGCGGCGAGGGCAAGGATCAGGGCGGTCGGCGGCAGGTGCCACAGCCATCCGGCCAGCACCTTCCGGTCGCCCGCGCGGATCAGGCGCCAATCCGTCGCCATGAAGGCGATCTGACCTACGAGGGGGCCAAGAAGCATCCGGCCCATGAGCGTATTGTTGATGAGAAGCACCCGGCGGTGAAACGCCGGCAGGCGGGCCCAGACCTCGGGATCGAGGTAGTTCGACTCCGGGTCCTCGTAGGGGTCGGTCAGCGTCGCATCCATGTGGTGGGCGAGGTGCGTGTCGCGGAACCGCAGGTAGGGGATCAGGAGGTTCAGCGAGGGGAAGACGAGAACCTCGCCGAGGCGCCGTTCATTGAAGGGGTGCCCATGGGTGACCTCGTGCTGAAGCGAGGAATGCAGCGCGATGGCGAGCATGGCCAGCAGGATCGCAAGGGCAACGGAGATACCGGGCAGCCAGTACAGGGCAAGTGCCCATGCCGCGTAGCAGCCCAGGATGAGAAGAAGCGTCGGCCATTCGACCCGCATCGCGGTTCCTGTCCCCTTCGTCCGGTGTCCTGACCGATGCGCGCGGCGCTGACGGCCGCGCCGTTTCGGCAGGGGGCGCGTCCCCTGCGCCCGGCCCCTCACGGATACGTGAGCTTGCGCAGCGGCGGGAGTTGGGGTTTTCTCAGCATTGAAATCAACACTGATGAGTTTTCCCAACGATGTCGGGAATAATCGACAAACGTGCGCGCGCCCATCTGTTCCGGGACCGGATGCGCGCCGCCATGGAGGGCCGCGGCATCAGTCGTGCGGGCCTCGCGCGGGCGGTCGGGATCGACCGCTCGACCGTGACGCAAATGCTGTCGGACACGGACGTGCGGATGCCCGGAGGTCACGTCGTCGCGAGCCTTGCGACGGTGCTGGGGGTATCGGCGGACTGGCTCCTGGGTCTGTCGGACCGGCCCGAGCAGGTGGACGAGATGCTGGCGACCTCGCTCTCGATCTCCGAGACACGGCGGGCGACGGGGGCCGACGACCAGATCTTCGCCTGGCACGAGGAGGCGGCGGGCTACAAGATCCGGCATGTCCCCGCGACGCTTCCGGACGTCCTGAAGACCGATGCGCTGATGCGCTGGGAATACGCGCCGGAGACGGTGAAAACGCCCGGGCAGGCGATCGCGGCGGCGCATGCGCGGCTTGACTGGCTGCGCGGCACCACGAGCGACTACGAGATCGCGTTCCCGCTCCACGAGCTGGAGAGTTTCGTTTTCGGAACAGGCTATTACGAGGGGCTGGACCCCGGCATACGGCGCGAGCAGGTCGACTGGTTCTCAAGCGTCTGCGACGAGCTTTTTCCCGGCCTGCGGCTGTTCCTTTTCGACGCGCGGCAGGTCTATTCGGCGCCGCTGACGGTGTTCGGGCCACGGCTTGCCGTGATCTACATCGGCCATCACTACGTGGCCTTCCGCGACAGGGAGCGGGTTCAGGCGATGAGCCGCCATTTCGACGGGCTGGTGCGCGAGGCGGCGGTGTCGGACCGCGAATTCGGCCTGCACCTCGCGACGCTGCGGGAGGCGCTCTAGGGACGCCCCCGGGGCATCTGGACCCTCGACAGAACAGCCTGCGCAATGGCCTGACCGAAGGCACGGTGGCCATCCGCTTCCCAATGCACGCCATCGACGGGCGAGACGGTGACATGATCCGCCGCCTCGAAGTAGCCGCAGCCCTGCCGTCGGGCCGCATCGGCGATATGGCGCGGCAGCGCCTGCTGCTTCGCTTCGGCGCCCTCGAAGATGTCGCGGAGGACGCCGGCCTCGAGCACGGGCGCCGGCGCGACGAGCAGGATATCGAGCCCGTTCACGATCGCCCTGGCCTCCGTCACGAGACGCTCGAGACTGCGGGCGATCTCGGCCGCAGAAACCGAGAACCGCGGCTTCAGGTCGTTGGTGCCCAGCATCAGGATCATGAGATCGATCGGCACGTGGCTGCCGAGGATCGCGGGCAGGACTTCGAGCCCGGAACGCCGGCCGCCCTCGACGAGGTCGTCATGAACCGTGGTGCGCCCCGGCAAACCCTCGGAGATCACGTCGAACCGGGGACCGAGGCTGGCGGCCATGACGTCAGGCCACCTTTGGCCCTTCGGATAGCGCGCGAATTGACCGAGTTCGATCAACGGGAGGGTGCCGTGGGTGTTGCTGTCGCCGTAGCAAAGGATCGTCGACATGGCCGGCTCCGGAAAAGGGATGGTCGAGGCAAGGGCAGTCTAGGCGTGCCAGCTCCCGCTCGGAAAGGGCGATCATGATGCCGGAACAGGACGCTCCGTCGTTCGGATACGACCAAAACGCGGCATCACGACTTGTCAAATTCAAGCATGAAACGGGGCCCGGGAACCGGTTTTCGAGCCTGGCTAATGGATTTCGAACCTTCGTCCTCAATCGATCCACAGGCCCCGCTTCGTGTCAGTACGGCATCGGAATTGCCTTGTGGACGGCCGCGATATCGTCAAGCACCTCTTCCCCGAGCGTCACGTCGAGGCCAGCGAGGATATGCGCGAGCTGCTCCGACGTGGTCGCTCCGAAGATCGTCGAGACCGGGAAAGGCCGCTGCACGGTGAAGGCCAGCGCCATGTGCACGAGGTCGAGCCCGTGGCGGCGCGCCACGTCGCCATAGGCGTCCACTGCCTCGAAGGCGCGCGCGGTGGCCCGGCCGAAAAGCTCGGGACTGCGCTCGCGGCGGCTTCCGGCGGGGGTGACGTCGCCCTGGTACTTGCCCGTCAGCAATCCCGCGGCGAGCGGCGAATAGGCCAGCAGCGTCACCTTCTCGTTCACCGCCAACTCGGCAAGGTCCGTGTCGTAGAGCCGGTAGAGAAGCGAATACTCGTTCTGGATCGACTGCACCCGCGGCATGCCGCGCTCCTCCGACAGCCGCAGCCATTGGGCGGCGCCCCAAGCGCTGTCGTTCGACAGGGCGAAGTAGCTGATCTTGCCCGCTTTTCGCGCCGCCTCGGCGGCCTCGAGAACGTCGATCATGTGGGCGATCGTGGTGGCCTTGTCCTGGGCGGACGGGTCGTAGGTCCAGTTCTGCCGGAAATGGTAGCTGCCGCGGTTGGGCCAGTGTAGCTGGTAGACCTCGACGTGGTCGGTCTGCAGGCGGCGGAGCGAGGCGTCGAGCGCCTCGGTGAAGGTCGCGCCGGTGATGTCCTGCCCCGGCCGCACGAAACCGGCGTTCTTTCCGGTGATCTTCGTCGCCAGCGTGTACTCGCCGCGGCGGCCCGGGTTCTTCGCGTTCCAGCGCCCTATGATCTCCTCGGTCACGCCCACGGTTTCGGCGCTCACGGGGTTCACCGGGTACATCTCGGCGGTGTCGACGATGTCGATCCCCGCCTCGAGTGCCATGTCCATCTGCCGGTGCGCATCGGCCTCGGGCGTCTGGTTGCCCCAGGTCATCGTGCCCAGGCAGTAGTCGGTGATCATGTGGTCGGTCGAGCCGAGCGGAATGCGGCGCATGGATCTGTCCCCTGTTCTTGACGTTCGCGGGACCTTAGGCGCCCGTGCGGCGAGGGCAAGGCGGAAGGCGAGATGCGACTTGAGAACATAAAGTGAACATATATACTCCACCACATGGACCTGACCCGCATCACCCGCGCCTCGCACCGCAGCGACCGGCCGGCCGTCCCGCTTCTGGGGCGCTTCCGGCTGGCCGGGGGCCGGGCGCACGAGGCCTGCGGGCCCGCGCGCCGGCGACTGGCGCTGTGGCTGGCGCGCGAAACGCAAGGTCCGGTGCTGTGGATCCGTCCGGCATGGCATCCCGACAGGCTGCACATGGCCGGCGCGCGGCAGGAGATAGAGCCCGGCCGGCTGCTCTTCGTCGAGCCGGCGCGGGCCGACGACATCCTTTGGTCCATGGAGGAGGCGCTGCGCGCGGGGATCGTGCCGCTCGTGGTGGCCGAACTGACCGATCCTCCGGGACTGACGCCGGTGCGACGGCTGCACCTGGCGGCGGAGACGGGGGCGGAGCGGACGGGCCGCGCGCCCCTCGGCCTTCTGCTCACGCCAGGGGACGGGGGGGCGGCCGGCGTCGAGACGCGCTGGAAGCTCGACCCGGCATACACCCCGGCGCCCGGCGGCGGGGCGACGGCGGGTTGGCGGCTTGCGCGGCTCAGGGCGCGGGATGCCGCCCCGGGGGAATGGACGGTGGTGCGAAGGCCGGACGGTGCCGCGACGCTGGAGATGCGGGCCGCGGAGCCCGCATGAACGCGGGCGCGCCACGCGATTGCGTCTCCACGCGCACCCCCGGCCGGACGCCACCGGCACAAAACGACCCTGTCCGGGCGCAAAGGGGCTAGCGCATCCCGCCCTGTCCCGGTTTGGTCGGACACACCGACTCATGTCCTTGTTCCGGCCCCATGCGCCTTCTGATTTCCTTCGCGGCCCTGTTCCTCTCGGTCATCCTCCTGCAGCTCTCCTCGGGCGGGGTGGGACCGCTCGACGTGCTTTCGGGCACGGAACTGGGGTTCACGACCGGGCAGATCGGCCTTCTGGGGTCGGCGCATTTCTTCGGCTTCTTCATTGGCTGCTGGTGGGCGCCGCGGCTGATGGGGTCGGTCGGACATTCGCGCGCCTTCGCGGCCTTCACGGCGATGGGGGCGATCGGGGTCCTCGCGCACATGATGGTCATAGACCCCTATGCCTGGGCGCTGATGCGGGTCGCCTCGGGGCTCTGCATCGCGGGGTGCTACACGATCATCGAGGCCTGGCTTCAGGCCAAGGTCACGAACGAGACGCGGGGCCGTGCGATGGGGGTCTACCGGATGGTGGACACCGGCGGATCTCTCGCCGCGCAGCTCCTGATCGGGGTGCTCGCTCCGGCCTCCTACATCTCCTACAACCTGCTCGCGCTGTTTTGCTGCGCGGCGCTTCTGCCCCTGACGCTGACGCGCGCGCAGCAGCCTGACACGGGAACCGCGCCGAGGCTGCGGCCCGGCCTCGCCTGGCAGCTCTCGCCGCTCGCGGTGGCGGGGGTGATCGTGGCGGGCGTCTCGGGCGCGTCGTTCCGCATGATCGGCCCGCTCTACGGCACGCAGGTCGGCCTCGAAGCCAACCAGATCGCGCTGTTTCTCGCCGCCTTCGTCCTGGGCGGCGCGCTGGCGCAATGGCCCGCGGGCTGGCTCGCCGACCGCAACGACCGCCGCCGGGTCCTGATCTGGTTCTCGATCGCATCGATCCTCGCCTGCGGGGTGACGCTGGGCAGCTCGGGAATGGGGATCACCGCGATCTTCGCGGCGGCCTTCGTCTTCGGCGCGGCGACCTTCCCGATCTATTCGATCTCGGCGGCGCACGCCCATGACTGGGCCGAGGACGGCCAGCGCGTGGAACTGAGCGCGGCACTCATGTTCTTCTACGCACTCGGCGCCATCTTCGCGCCCCTCGTGACCTCGGGCCTGATCGCGGCCTACGGGCCGGGCGCTCTGTTCTCGTTCATCGCCGTGGCCCATGTGGGTCTGCTGGTCTTCGGACTCTGGCGGATGCGCCGGCGTCCCTCGGCGGAAACGCGCGGCCCCTATGTCTGGATCCCGCGCACATCCTTCCAGGTGGGCCGCGTGTTCCGCCGGGCCCCGCGCGGGGACTGAGGCTTCGGCCTCTGGCCACCGTCCATTCGTGGCGCTAAACGGAAGGTCTCGCGCAGACCAAGCGGCGGACAAGGGCATATGGCACGCATCCTCATCACCTCGGCGATCCCCTACATCAACGGGATCAAGCACCTGGGAAACCTCATCGGCTCCCAGCTTCCGGCCGACCTATACGCCCGGTACATGCGCGCGCGCGGCAACGAGGTTCTGTTCCTCTGCGCGACGGACGAGCACGGGACGCCGGCCGAACTGGCCGCGGCCAAGGCGGGCAAGCCCGTGGCCGAATACTGCGCCGAGATGTGGCAGGTCCAGGACCGGCTGGGGAAGGGTTTCCGCCTCAGCTTCGACCATTTCGGACGCTCCTCCAGCCCGCAGAACCACAAGCTGACGCAGCATTTCGCGGGCAAGCTGGCGGAGGCCGGCCTGATCCGCGAGGTGAGCGAAAAGCAGGTCTATTCCAACGCCGACGGCCGCTTTCTGCCCGACCGCTACATCGAGGGGACCTGCCCCAACTGCGGCTACGACAAGGCCCGCGGCGACCAGTGCGAGAACTGCACCAAGCAGCTCGACCCGACCGACCTCATCAACCCGCGCTCGGCCATCTCGGGCAGCACCGACCTCGAGGTGCGGGAGACCAAGCACCTCTACCTCCGCCAGTCGGCGATGCGCGACCGGCTCAGGGAGTGGATCGACTCGAAGACCGACTGGCCGGTGCTGACGACGTCCATCGCGCGGAAATGGCTCGACGACGGCGACGGGCTTCAGGACCGGGGGATCACGCGTGACCTCGACTGGGGCATCCCGGTGAAGAAGGGCGATCAGGACTGGCCCGGCATGGAGGGCAAGGTCTTCTACGTCTGGTTCGACGCGCCGATCGAGTACATCGCCTGCGCCGCCGAATGGGTGGATGCGGGCAAGGGCGATGACTGGGAACGCTGGTGGCGCACCGACAAGGGCGCCGAGGACGTGGCTTACGTCCAGTTCATGGGCAAGGACAACGTACCGTTCCACACGCTGTCCTTCCCCTCGACGATCCTCGGCTCGGGCGAACCGTGGAAGCTCGTCGACTACATCAAGTCGTTCAACTACCTGAACTATGACGGCGGCCAGTTCTCGACCTCGCAGGGGCGCGGGGTCTTCATGGACCAGGCGCTCGAGATCCTGCCACCGGATTACTGGCGCTGGTGGCTCCTGTCCCACGCCCCGGAAACCTCCGACAGCGAGTTCACCTGGGAAGCCTTCCAGCAGGACGTGAACAAGGACCTCGCCGACGTCCTTGGAAACTTCGTCAGTCGCATAACCAAGTTCTGCCGCTCGAAATTCGGCGAGGTGGTGCCCGAGGGCGGCACCTACGGCCCGCAGGAAACCGCACTCATCGCCGAGTTGCAGCAGCGGCTCGACCGCTACCAAGCGCACATGGACGCGATCGAGGTCCGGAAGGCGGCGGCCGAGCTTCGCGCGATCTGGGTGGCGGGGAACGAATACCTGCAGGCCGCCGGGCCCTGGACGGTGTTCAAGGAAGACCCCGACCGCGCCGCCGCGATCACGCGGTTCGCTCTGAACCTGATCCCGTTCTATGCCGGGCTGTCGGCCCCCTTCATCCCCGATGCCGCCGCGACCATGGCGGGCGCGATGGGGGTGGAACCTACCTGGCCGGACAGCGCCGAGGCGGCACTTCATGCGCTTCCCGGCGGCCACCCGTTCACGGTGCCGGATGTCCTTTTCGCCAAGATCGCCGACGAGGACCGCGAGGAGTGGGCCGCGCGCTTCTCGGGCGTCCGGACCTGAGGCGATGGGCGTCACCGTCGAGATCGAGGGCGGGGTCGCGACCGTCACTCTCTCGAACCCGCCGGTCAACGCGCTGAGCCAGGCGATCCGCGAGGGGCTGGCCGAGGCCGTGGAGCGGATCGAGGCCGACGAGAACGTGCGCGCCGCGGTGGTGATCGGCGCAGGCGGAAGTTTCATCGCGGGCGCCGATATCCGGGAATTCGGGTTGCCGCCGAGGGAGCCCTCGCTGCCCGACGTGGTGCGGATGCTCGATGGCGTGACCAAGCCGGTCGTCGCGGCCATCGCGGGCGTCGCGCTCGGCGGCGGACTCGAGGTGGCGCTCGGCTGCTCGCACCGGATCGCGGCCAGGGGTGCGAAGCTGGGGTTGCCTGAAGTGAACCTCGGGATCATCCCGGGCGCGGGGGGCACGGTCCTGCTGCCCCGGATCGTGCCGGCGGACCGGGCGCTTGCCATGATCGCAGGCGGCAAGCCCGTGGGCGCGGAGCAGGCGGCCGAAACCGGCCTCGTCGACCGCATCGCCACGGGCGACCTTCTGGAAGAGGCGCGGGCCTTCGCACTGGACGCGGCCGACCGGGATATGCCGGTCCCGCTGATGCAACGGGACGCGATCCCGCCCTCCGACCCGAAGGGCTTCGAGGCGCAGAAGGCCGCAATCCGCAGGAAGGCGCGCGGGCAGATGTCGCCCGTGGCCTGCATCGAGGCCGTGGAACGGGCTCTGGCGATGGAGGCGCAGGCGGCTTTCGACGCCGAACGGGAGGCCTTCGTCGCGCTCAGGGACTCCGAACAATCCGCCGCGCTGCGCCACGTCTTCTTCGCCGAGCGCAGCGTCTCGCGGATCGCCCGCGCGGAAGGTGCCGAGGCCCGCCCGCTGTCCCGCATCGGCATCGTCGGGGGCGGCACCATGGGGGCGGGCATCGCGGCGGCGTGCCTGCTCGCCGGACTGTCGGTCACGATGGTGGAGCGCGACGAGGAGGCGGCCGAGGCCGGGCGGGGCCGCGTCCTCGCCATTCTCGACGACAGCGCGGCGCGAGGCATTCTGTCGTCCGGCGGGCGCGAGGCGGCCGGGGCGGCCTTCCTTGCGGCGGCGGACTACGGCGCGCTCGCCGACTGCGACCTTGTGATCGAGGCGGTGTTCGAGGACATGGATGTGAAGCGCGCCGTCTTCGCCGAGCTCGACCGGGTGACGCGGGCCGATACCGTCCTCGCCTCCAACACTTCCTATCTCGACATCGATGCGCTCGCCGCAGGGACGCGCGACCCCTCGCGCGTGATCGGCCTGCATTTCTTCTCGCCCGCGCATGTCATGAAGCTGCTGGAACTGATCGTGACGCAAAAGGCGGCGCCGGACGTGCTCGCCACGGGCCTCGCGCTTGGCAAACGGCTGCGCAAGATCACCGTGCCCGCCGGTGTCTGCGACGGGTTCATCGGCAACCGGGTCATGTCGGCGTACCGGCGCGAGGCGGACTTCATGCTGGAGGACGGCGCCCTGCCGCACGAGGTCGACGCCGCGATGCGGGACTTCGGCTTTCCCATGGGCGTCTTCCAGATGGCCGACCTCGCCGGGCTCGACATCGGCTGGGCCATGCGCAAGCGGCAGGCCGCGACGCGGGACCCGGCGGCACGTTATGTCGAGATCGCGGACCGCATCTGCGAGGCGGGGCGGCTTGGACGCAAGACCGGGCGCGGATGGTACGACTACACCGACGACCCCAGGGGCGCGGTCGATCCGTGGGTGACCGCGCTGATCGAGGCGGAATCGACCCGGAAAGGGATCGCGCGGCAGGCCTTCGACGCGGAACGGATCATGGATCGCATTCTCGGCGTGATGCAGGCCGAAGGCGCGGCGCTTCTGGCCGAAGGCATCGCGGCCTCGCTCGAGGCGATCGACGTGGTGATGATCAACGGCTACGGCTTCCCCCGCTGGCGCGGCGGGCCGATGTTCATGGCGTCCCGACGATGATCGACTGGACCGACGCCTTCGACAATTCGAGCTACGTTCCCGGAAGCGACGGCTTGCCCGACCTCTGGGCGGCGCGGGCGCAGGCCTACCGCGAGGCGGTCCTCGCCGAGGGGGTGGCCGAGCTCGGCCTTGCCTACGGGCCGGGCGCGCGGAACCGGTTCGACCTCTTCCGGCCCGCATCGGGCCCGGCACATGGCCTCGTTGTCTTCGTCCATGGCGGCTACTGGCAGTGGATGGACCGGAGCCTCTTCTCCCACCTTGCCGAAGGGGCGCGGTCGCAAGGCTGGGCCGTGGCGATGCCGAGCTACTCGCTCGCCCCCGAGGCACGGGTTTCCCGCATCGTGCGCGAGGTCGCATCGGCCATCGCGACGGCAGCGGAGCATGTGGCCGGGCCGGTCCGCATTGCGGGGCATTCGGCGGGCGGGCACCTCGTGTCCCGCATGGCCTGCGCGGACACGCCCCTGCCCGCCGCAGTCGCGGCGCGGCTTGCACGTGTCCTGTCCATCAGCGGCATCCACGATCTGCGTCCCCTGCTGCTTACGGAAATGAACGCGGCGCTGCACCTCGACGCCGGGGAGGCCGAGGCCGAAAGCCCCGCCTTGCACGCCCCGCGCGTGGGCCTTCCCGTCCGCTTCCACGTCGGCGCGAAGGAGAGGCCCGAACTTTTGCGCCAGACCCGCCTGATCGCCGAGGCGTGGGGGCTGAAGGGGGGCGACGTGGCCGACGCCTACCTGCCGGGAGAAGACCATTTCTCGATCGTCGAGGGGCTGTCCGATGCGGCAAGCGGCCTCGTTCGGGCGCTTCTGGACTAGGCGCGCAGGACCGCGCCGGGGTTCATGATCCCCTTGGGATCGAGCGCCGCCTTGATCGCCCGCATCGCGGCGAGCTTCGCCGGGTCGCCGTATTTCTCGAGATCGTCCACCTTCAGACGCCCGATCCCGTGCTCGGCCGAAACCGAGCCGCCCATCTCGTGGACGAGGTCGTGGAGGCAGGCCTTGATCGCCTTGCGCTCGTCCTCGTGGTCGGCGCGGGTCCGGCCTTTCTGGGGGAAGACATTGTAGTGCAGGTTCCCGTCGCCGAGATGCCCGAAGCAGTTGATCCGGTAGTCGCCGATCGCCGACAGCCGCCCCGGCGCTGCGTCGATGAAGCCGGGGATGGCGGCCAGCGGCACCGAGATGTCATGGGAGGAGACCGCGCCGATCCGGCGATTGGCCAGCGGGATCGTCTCGCGCAGGGTCCAGAACTCGGCCCGCTGCGCCTGCGACTGGGCGACGAGGCCGTCGGTCACGAGACCCTCCTCGAAGGCTTCGGCAAACAGCCCTTCGAGCGCGTCCTCCGGGCTCTGCCCCTGACCGAGGCCGAGGTCGATCAGGACCATCCACTCGGGCGGCTCATCGAAGGGATGCTTCACCTCCGGGCCCACCTCGCGCAGGAAGTCGAGGCCCATCCGGTGCATGATCTCGAAGGCCGAGACGCCCTCGCCGATGCGCCCCTGCGCCAGCCGCAGAAGCGCGAGCGCCGCCTGGGGGTCCGGCACGACCATCAGGGCGGCCCCGGTCGCGGCGGGCCTGGGGAACAGGCGCAGCGTGGCCGCCGTGATCACGCCCAGCGTCCCCTCGGCGCCGATCAGGAGGTGCCGGAGGTCGTAACCCATGTTGTTCTTCCTCAGCCCCGACAGCGTGTGCATGACCGAACCGTCCGGCAGCACCGCCTCGATCCCGAGGCACAGGTCGCGCGCGTTGCCATAGCGAAGCACGTTCACCCCGCCCGCGTTCGTCGCCAGAAGCCCGCCGATCCGGGCGGAGCCCTGGCTGGCGAGGGTGAGCGGGAAGAGCAGCCCCTCGGCTTCCGCAGCCGCGTGGATGTCGGCAAGGATTGCGCCCGCCTCGACCGTCATGGTCCCTGCTGCAACGTCCATCGCGCGGATGGCGCGCATCCGTTCCAGCGACAGGATCAGGGGCGGGCGACCGCCCTCGGCCAGCTGCCCGCCGACAAGGCCGGTGCCCCCGCCATAGGGGATGACGGGCGTTCCCGTCGCGGCGCAGGCGCGGATCACGGCGGCGACCTCTTCGGTCGAGCCGGGCGCGGCGACGGCCAACGCCTGCCCGTGCCACCGGCCACGCGGCTCCTCGAGGTAGCGCGGCTCGGCGTCGCGAAGGACGGATTGCGGAAGGCCCGCGGCGTGAAGATCGGTCAGGGTCTGGGTCATGCGGTGGAACCTAGGCCGCGTTTTCCCCGAGGGAAACGGGCCGGAAAACGCGCGGTTCCCGCTGCGGCAAAGCCCGCTTTGCCGGGTCCCTCATCCCACATCGGTGCGCCCCCGCCGGTCAGAGCGCAGGTTCGCGTAAAGCACGTGGTTGCGCCAGCGTCCGTCGATCTGAAGGTAGCTCTGCGCCACGCCCTCGTACTTGAAGCCGGATTTCTCCAGCACCCCGCGCGAGGCCACGTTCTCGGGCAGGCACGCGGCCTCCAGCCGGCTCAGGTCCAGCGTGCGGAAGGCGTAGTGGACCACCGCCTCGATCGCCTCGCGCATGTATCCCTGCCGGGCATGCGCGGCACCGATCCAGTAGCCGAGCGTTCCCGCCTGCGCGGGCCCCCGGCGGATGTTGTCCAGTGTGATGGCGCCCAGAAGCGTCTCGTCCGCGCGCCGGTGGATGAAGAGCGGCACCGCCGAGCCCTGCCCGATGGCACGCTGCGCCCAGTAGACGCGGTTGGTGAAGGCCTTGCGCGTGAGGTGATCCACGGCCCAGGAGGGCTCCCACGGGGTGAGGAACTCGCGGCTCGCGCTGCGCAGCGCGATCCAGCTCCGGAAATCGGCGTGGCGCGGCAGGCGCAGCGTCAGCCGGTCGGTCTCGATCCGGAGGTGCCGCTTGCGGCTCAACATCAGGCAGCCAGGCGCTCCCTGACGCGGTCGAGGTCGGGCGCCGAGGCCACGGGCCCGTAAAGGGCCATGGCGGCCCGTCCCGACGAAGCAAGCGCGGCGGCTTGTTCCTTCACGCCGGCGAGCGTCACCGCGTCGATCCGCGATACTGTCTCCTCCAGGGGCGGCACCCTGCCCCAGATCGCCACGAGGCGGGCATTCCGCTCGGCCCGCGCCGACGGGCTCTCGAGCCCCATCAGCAGTCCGGCCTTCATTTGTGCCCGCGCGCGCTCCAGCTCGGCGACGCTCATGTCGGTGGTCGACCGGCGCACCTCGTCGAGCGTCAGGTTCACGAGGTCCGTGATCTGCTCTCCGGATGTGCCGGCATAGATCGTCAGAAGGCCCGTGTCGTCGAAGGCGCCGACCTGCGAATAGATCGTGTAGCACAGCCCGCGACGTTCGCGGATCTCCTGGAACAGCCGCGAGGACATGCCGCCACCGAGGGCCGTTGCATAGATCTGCGCCGTATGGATGTCGTCCGAGCGGTAACCCGGCGCCTCCAGCCCGAGCGTGAAATGCGCCTGCTCGAGATCCTTCACCACCCGTTTCTCGCCGCCGGCGAAGCGCCCGGGCTCGGGCGTGGCCAGCGCGACCGGGGAGAGATGGCCGAACGCCGCCTCTGCAAGACGCAGGATCTCGCCGGGATCGACCCCGCCCGCAGCCGACAGGATCAGCTGCTCCGGCCCGTAATGCTCGGCCACGAAGCGGTCGAAGTCGCCGCGGGAGAAACCGCGCACCCGTTCCGCGGGCCCGAGGATCGTGCGCCCCAGGGGCTGTTCGGGGAACGCCTCTTCCTGGAGCCAGTCGAAGATGATGTCGTCGGGCGTGTCGGCCGCCTGCCCGATTTCCTGCAGGATCACGCCGCGCTCCACCTCGATCTCGTCGGGCGCGAAGGCGGGGTTCAGGACGATGTCCGAGATGAGGTCGATGGCGAGCGGTACGTCCTCCTTCAGAACGCGGGCGTAATAGGCCGTCACCTCGCGCGAGGTATAGGCGTTGATGTAGCCGCCGACGTCCTCGATCTCCTCGGCGATCTGGAGGGCGCTGCGACGCGCGGTGCCCTTGAAGGCCATGTGCTCGAGGAAGTGGGCGATGCCGTTCTGATCGATCCGCTCGTGGCGTCCGCCCGCGCTGACCCAGAGGCCGATCGAGGCGGATTGCAGTCCCGGCATCGGCTCCACGACGATGCGCAGGCCATTGGACAGGGTATGAAGCTCGACGCTCACGCGAAAACGCCCTCCTCGATGACGGCCTCGATCTCCGAGAGATCGTTCTCGACGCGGCGCACCCGCTCGGGCCGATCGAAGAGATCGGCCATGCGCGGCGGCAGGGCCGGACGGATCCCGGTCGCGGCCTCGACGGCATCGGGGAATTTCGCGGGATGCGCCGTCGCCAGCGTGACAAGCGGCGTCGGCCCGGTGAAGGCCTGCGCGACATGGACGCCAACGGCGGAATGCGGGCACAGAAGCTCGCCCATCTCGGCACGCGCGCGCGCGATCATGGCCGAGGTCTCGGCCTCGGATGCGCGGCCCGAAGCGAAATCGGCCCGCAGCGCCTGAAGCGCGCCCTGGCTGATGTGGAAGCCGCCCGCCTTCAGCTCGTCCATGAGCTGCGCCACGGCGGCCCCGTCGCGGCCATAGGCGTCGAACAGCGCGCGCTCGAAGTTCGAGGAGACCTGAATATCCATCGACGGGCTGATCGAGGGCGTCACACCGTCCGGCACGTAGTCGCCCGAGCTCAGCGCCCGGTGCAGGATGTCGTTCTGGTTCGTCGCGACGATGAGCTTTTCGATCGGCAGGCCCATGCGCCGGGCGATGTATCCCGCGAAGATGTCGCCGAAATTCCCGGTCGGCACGCAGAAGCTGACCGCCCGGTGCGGCGCGCCGAGGCTGACGGCGGCGGTGAAGTAATAGACGACCTGCGCCAGCACGCGGGCCCAGTTGATCGAGTTCACCCCGGCCAGACGGACCCGGTCGCGGAAGGCGAAGTCGTTGAACATGTCCTTCACGCGCGCCTGGCAATCGTCGAAATTGCCGGTCAGCGCCAGCGCATGGGCGTTGTCCTCGGAGACGGTCGTCATCTGCCGCCGCTGCACGTCCGACACGCGGCCATGGGGGAAGAGGATGAAGACCGAGACCGCGTCCAGCCCACGAAACGCCTCCATCGCCGCCGAGCCGGTATCCCCGCTCGTGGCCCCCACGATCGTCACCCGCTCGCCCCGCCGCTTCAGCGCCGCCTCGAAGAGCTGGCCGATCAGCTGCATCGCGAAGTCCTTGAAGGCGAGCGTCGGACCGTGGAACAGCTCCAGCAGGAAATGGTTGGGCTGCAGCTGCTTGAGCGGCGCGCGCGCCTCATGGCCGAACCCGGCATAGGCCCGCGCGATCAGGTCGGCGAATTCCTCGTCGGTGAAGGCATCGCCGATGAAGGGGCGCATCACGCGGAACGCGACTTCCTCGTAGCTCAGTCCCGCAAGCGCCGCGATGTCGCCCGGCGCCATGACCGGCACCTCCGCCGGCACGTAAAGGCCGCCGTCGCGGGCGAGCCCCGTCAGCATGGCTTCCTCGAATGTCAGCTCCGGGGCCGTCCCCCGCGTGGACACGTAACGCATGGATTTCCTTCAGACCGTTCGCCGCCTGATACGCCACAGAAGATAGAGTGTCATCCCCAACCAAAGCGCCGCCAGCGAAAACCAGGTGATCGCGTAGTTCAGGTGATCGTTCGGGATGGCGCTCGTGTCCACGGGCAGGGGCGTCACGGGGGCGTCGGAAACCGACAATTCGCGCGCGATGACGAGGACCGGCTCGGTCCCGAGGCGCGCGGCCAGCGCCGGCACGTCGCGCGCGTACCAGATGTTGCGGGCGATGTCGGGGTCCGGGGTGAAGCCGTCCACCTCCTGCGGCCAGTGCAGGTTGCCCGTCACGGTGACCGGCCCCGCATGCGCGGGCGGCTGACCTTCGGTCGGCATGATGCCCCGGTCGACGAGGATCGAGCGGCCACCCGTCTCGAAGGGCGAGATCACGCGGTAGCCGGCCCCCTGCCCCCGCTGGCTGACCAGCACGCGAAGGTAGTCCGCGCCGAACACGCCCGTGGCTTGCACGGGAAGGTATCCATGCGTCGCGGCGTCCGGCGCCTGCGGAAGCGCCACGGGCGGGGCGGCGATCTCGGCCTCGATCTCGGCCAGGACAGCCTCTTTCCAGGCGAGGCGCTGGACCTGCCACACCCCCAGCGACACGAGGATCGCAACGCCGCCGATACCGAAGACCAGCGGCCAGATCATCCGTCCGATCATGTCACCTCCAAGGAAGAAGGCCCACCTCGCGGCGGGCCTCCGGTTGGGAACCCGGGACCGGGCGGCCCCTTCATCCTGGTCGAAAAACTCCGGGGGGAGCCGAAGGCGGGGGGCAGAGCCCCCCTGCGCCGGCTCACGAGATCACGACGGCCTGGCCCCAGATGTACACGGCCGCGAACAGGAACAGCCAGACCACGTCGACGAAGTGCCAGTACCACGCCGCAGCCTCGAACCCGACATGCTTCTCGGCGGTGAACTGGCCCGCGCGCACCCGCAGGTAGCAGATGAACAGGAAGATCGTCCCGATGATGACGTGCAGACCGTGGAAGCCCGTCGCCATGAAGAAGGTCGAGAAGAACTTGTCGCCGCCGAAGGTCCAGTCCTTGTGGGCGATCAGTTCCCAGTACTCGTAGGCCTGCAGGCCGGTGAAGGCGAGGCCGAGCAAGATGCCGATGGCCAGACCCGCCTCGACGTCCTTGCGGCTCTCGTTGTGCACCAGCGCATGGTGCGCCCAGGTCACCGCGCACCCCGACAGCAGCAGCACCAGCGTGTTGATGAGCGGCAGGTGGAAGGGATCGACCGCGTAGATCTCGGGCGGCACGTAGGTCGAGGCCTCGTAGGTGTTCATCGGATAGATGGCGTGCTTGAAGAACGCCCAGAACCAGGCCGCGAAGAACATGACTTCGGACATGATGAACATGATGAAGCCGTACTTCAGGCCAAGCCGCACGACGGGCGTGTGGTCGCCCTGCTGGCTCTCGGCGACGACGTCCGCCCACCAGCCGTACATGACATAGAGCACCGCAGCGAAGCCGATGAGGAACAGCCACGGCCCCGAGCCGTGCATCCAGTTCACCGCGCCGAACAGCATGGCGAAGGCGCCGCCTGCGGCCATCAGCGGCCAGATGGAGGGCGGCAGGATGTGGTAGTCGTGTTTGGCGTGGGCCATGGGCGGGTCCTCCGGGGGTGATCGTCAGTTCGCCGCAGGCGCCTGGGGCGCGAGCGCGGCATAATCCTCGGGCATGTCCGTCACATGGAACGTGTAGGACAGGGTGATGGCGGGGATGCCGACCGTCTCGGGATCGTTCACGATCTCGGGGTCGACGAAGAAGGTGACGGGCATCAGCACGGTCTCGCCGGGCTGCAGCACCTGCATCTCGAAGCAGAAACATGCGATCTTCACGAAGTAGGCCCCGGTCTCGAAGGGCGCGACGTTGAAGCTCGCGGTGCCCGCGATGGGCCGGTCGGTCGGGTTGTGCGCCTCGTAGAAGGCAAGCCCCGTCTCGCCGATGCGGATGTCGACATGCGGCTCCACGGGGCGGAACGTCCAGGGCATGTCGCGGGCAAGCGACGCGTCGAAGCGAATGCGGATCATATCGTCCAGCACCGTGTCGCTGCCTTCGCTGGCCACCTGCGTCGTGCCGCCGAAACCGGTCACGCGGCAGAACAAGTCATAGAGAGGCACCGAAGCCCAGGCGAGCGCGCCCATGACCACGACGACGCCGAGAAGGCGCGAGACGACCTTCTGGTTCGCGGTCATTGGCCGTCCTCCACGAGCGGCGTGATCGAGACGCGCGGCTGATGGTCGAAGGCCTCCATGGTCGAGCCTTCGCGGATCTTGGCGATGGTCAGGCCGAAGACGATGGTCGCGAAGGCCACGAGGCTCAGCGCCACGCCGAGGTTGCGGCCGAAGCGGCGCTTGTGCAGTTCGTGGGTCTCGGTGATCGGCATGCGTTCAACCCCCCAGAAGACCGGTCATCCGCAGACCGGCGTCGCCCAGAAGCGCGCCGAAATGCAGGAAGAGATAATAAAGCGAGAAGCGGAACAGCCGCTTTTCGGCGGCATAGCCGTCGGCCTCGGCCATCGCCTCGTCGCGCCCGCGCACGGCGAAGGCATGGCGCAGGAAAATGGCGTTCAGGACGATCGCGGTCGACAGGTAGACGGGCCCGCCGATGGAGGTCAGCCCAAGACCGATCGCCACCGGCGCCAGCAGGAGCGAGTAGATCCAGATCTGCCGCCGTGTCTCGGGCCGGCCATGGGTGACCGTGAGCATCGGCACCTTCGCCTCGTGGTAGTCGGCCTTCATGAACAACGCCAGCGCCCAGAAATGGGGCGGCGTCCACATGAAGATGAGGCCGAACATCAGGACCGCCTCGAGCGACACGTCCCCCGTCACCGCGGCCCAGCCGATCACCGGCGGGAAAGCACCCGCGGCACCGCCGATGACGATGTTCTGCGGCGTCGCCCGCTTCAGCCACATCGTATAGATCACGGCGTAGAAGAAGATCGTGAAGGCCAGAAGACCGGCGGCCACCCAGTTCGTGGCAAGGCCCAGCATCGCCACCGAGATCGCCGAGAGCGCCACGCCCACCGAGAGCGCTTCGCCGGCCTCGACGCGACCCGACGGCACCGGCCGTCCGCGCGTGCGCTTCATGATCAGGTCGATATCGGCGTCGTACCACATGTTCAGAGCGCCCGACGCGCCCGCGCCCAGCGCGATGAACAGGATCGCCGTGAAGCCGATCATGGGCGACATGCCGCCCGGCGCGACGACAAGTCCGACCAGCGCCGTGAAGACCACGAGCGACATCACCCGCGGCTTCAGAAGCGCCACGTAGTCGCCGAAGCGGGCTTCGCCCTCGGCGGCCTGGACGTTGGTGTTGGTCGTTGCGTCGGTCATGGTCGGTCCTGTGCTTGATGGGGCGGGACGTGTCCCGCCCTACATCATTCGGCTGCGGCCAGTTCGATGATGCGCGGGGCGCGCATGCCGCCCGCCGAGGCGAATTCCTGCGCCTCGCCTGCAAGCCAGGCCTCGTACTCCTCCGGCGTCACGGCGAAGACCGTGATGGGCATGAAGGCATGGGCCGAGCCGCAAAGCTCCGAGCACTGGCCGAAATAGACGCCTTCCTGGCCAGGCTCGACCTCGAACCACAGTTCGGCCAGGCGGCCCGGAACGCCGTCCTGTTTCACGCCGAAGGCGGGAACGGTCCAGGAATGGATCACGTCGGCCGCGGTGACCTGCACGACGACAGTCTGGCCTGTCGGCACGACCATCGCGGCGTCGGTCGCAAGCAGATGCTCGTCGCGGGTGTAGCCGTATTCGGCAAGCTGATCCTCGGCGAGCATGACCGAGAGGAACTCGATCCCCTCTTCAGGGTATTCGTAGCCCCAGTACCACTGGTAGCCCGTGGCCTTCACCACGACGTCCGCCTCCGGAATCGTCTGCTGGCGGAACAGCACCGGCAGCGAGAAGGCCCCGATCACGACCAGGATCAGGAGCGGGACGACAGTCCAGGTCACTTCGATCTTGGTGTTGTGGGTGAAGGTGGCGGGCGTGGGGTTCGCACGCGCATTGTGGCGCAGCATCGTCCACACCAGAAGCGCCGTGACGAAGAGCACGATCGCTGCCGTAATCACCAGCAGAAGCGTGTCGAGCGCGCGGATGTCATGCGCCACCCCGGTCACGCCCGGCTGGAAGTTGATGCCGCCCGACGTGGGCGCGCCGATCACCTCGAGGCCCTCGCGCAGGCTGGCGGTCTGCGCCGAGGCCGCGGTCGCGGCCAGGCTTGCGCCGAATGCGGCCCAGAGGCCGCCGATCTTCGTCCGAAGTGCCATTGTCACCTGTCCTGTATCTCGCGGTCGCCCCCCGTTCCCCGCGTGCGGGGTCCCTCGTCGGCCGACCGTTGCGTTCCAAGCTGCGCAGACCATATAGCTACCGGGAGGACAAGACATTGGTCAAAAATGTCTCACCCGACCAGAAATTGACCTGGATCATTTCCTGCTCCCAACGCACCGGAGGCCCCACGCATGTCAGACCCCTTCCGCCCCTTCGAAACCCTTCTCGACGAGGCGGCGGCGCTGGCGATCCTTCGCGCGGCAACCGACGGCGCCGAAGACGGGGAATTGTTCCTTGAACGCCGCCGCTCGGAGGCGCTGGTCTTCGATGACGGACGCGTGCGCAACGCAAGCTACGACGCGGCCGAAGGGTTCGGACTTCGGGCGGTGAAGGGCGACGTGGCGGGCTATGCCCATTCGACCGAGATTTCCGAAGCCGCGCTGCGCCGTGCCGCCGAGACCGCGCGCCTTGCCGTGGGCGACGGCGGCGGCACGCTGGCGCAGGGGCCGGCCGGCACCAACACGCGGCTCTACACCGACGCCGATCCCATGGCGGACGCCGAGTTCGGGGTGAAACTCGACACGCTCCGCGAAATCGACGCCTTCGCCCGGGCGCTCGACCCGCGCGTGGTTCAGGTCAGCGCGAGCCTCGCCGCGTCCCACCAGGAGGTGGTGATCCTGCGGCCCGAGGGGGGCCATGTCGCCGACATCCGCCCGATGGTGCGCCTCAACGTCAGCATCATCGTCGAGGAAAACGGCCGCCGCGAGTCGGGCAGCGCGGGCGGCGGCGGGCGGATCGGGATGACCGGCCTGCTCGAGCGCGCCCACTGGGAGGGCGTGGCGCGAGAAGCGCTCAGAATCGCGGTCGTGAACCTCGGCGCCGAGGCCGCGCCCGCGGGCGTTATGGACGTGGTCCTCGGCCCCGGTTGGCCGGGCATCCTGCTGCACGAGGCCATCGGCCACGGGCTGGAGGGCGACTTCAACCGCAAGAAGCAGTCGGCCTTCGCCGGGCTGATGGGCCAGCGGATCGCCGCGCCGGGCGTCACCGTTCTGGATGACGGCACGATTCCCGACCGCCGCGGATCGATCACGGTGGACGACGAGGGGACGCCCGCCGGCAAGACCGTGCTGATCGAGGACGGCATCCTCGTGGGCTACATGCAGGACCGGCAGTCAGCCCGGATCATGGGCGTCGCCCCCACCGGCAACGGACGGCGCGAGAGCTACGCCCATGCGCCGATGACCCGGATGACCAACACCTACATGCTGGGCGGCGACGCGGACCCGGGGGAGATCCTCGCCGACCTCAAGGACGGGATCTACGCGGTCGGTTTCGGCGGCGGGCAGGTCGACATCACCAACGGCAAGTTCGTGTTCAGTTGCACCGAGGCCTACCGGGTCAAGGACGGCAAGGTCGGCGCCCCAGTGAAGGGCGCGACCCTGATCGGCGACGGCGCGACGGCGCTGCAGAACATCCGCGCCATCGGCAACGACATGGCGCTCGACCCCGGCATGGGCAATTGCGGCAAGGCCGGCCAGTGGGTGCCGGTGGGCGTGGGCCAGCCGACGCTGATGATCGGCGGGCTGACGGTGGGCGGCTCCGCGGCCGGATGACGCCTGCGACGGGGACAGGCGTCACGCATGCCGACGCGCGACCCGGCCGGTCCCCGGTGGCTTCATCGCTGAACCTGTCTCTTTCCCGGCCTGACGACGATCATTCCTCAGGTTGTCCGACCCCTCCTGCAAGGCGGCGCGGTCCTGAAACGTCGGCGCCTCCGTGCTCGATGCGTCAGGGAGGCAGGCGTTCGTCGCCAGCCGTGACGCAGCCGTTCCTCGCGGGGGCCATCACGGCCACGCCCGGCAAAGCCCCTGCAAAGGCGCCTGACAAGACGCAAGGCAAAGACGGATCAGCGGCGGGACACAGCCGGCGGTAACACCTTGTTAACCAATACGGTCATAGCGTCGCGCATGGTTCACGACGATGCCTTCGGATTCGCCGAGCCCCCGCTCGACTATGCGCCGCCCCCCGCGGGCGACATGCGCGAACGCCTGTTGCGCCTGCGCCTGGTCCGCTCGCGCCGCGTGGGGCCCGCGACCTACCTGCGCCTCATGGCGGAGCATGGTGGCGCCGAAGCCGCGCTGGCGGCCCTTCCCGGCATCGCCCACGCGGCGGGCGTGCAGGACTACGCCCCCTGCCCCGAGGCCGTGGCCGCCGCCGAGTTACGCGCCGCCGAACGTCTGCGCGCCCGCATGCTGTGCCTGGGCGATGCGGATTATCCCGCGTCTCTCGCCGGTATCTCCGACGCGCCCCCCGTTCTCTGGGCGCTTGGCCGTGTGGATCTTCTGTCCCGCCCCGCCGTGGCGATCGTCGGCACCCGCAACGCCTCGGCGCTCGGCGCGCGCATGGCGCGGCGGCTTGCCCGCGATCTCGGCGAGGCGGGCTATGTCGTCGTCTCGGGCCTTGCGCGCGGGATCGACGCAATCTCCCATGACGCGGCGCTGGACACCGGGACGGTCGCCGTTCACGCGGGCGGGCTCGATGTCGTCTACCCCACCGAGAACGCGGAACTGGCCGGCAAGATCGGCAAGACCGGCCTTCGCGTCTCGGAGATGCCCTTCGGCCTGCAGCCCCAGGGCCGCCACTTCCCGCGCCGCAACCGCATCGTGTCGGGGCTCGCGCAGGCGGTGATCGTGGTGGAGGCCGCGGCACGGTCGGGCTCGCTCATCACCGCGCGGGCCGCGCTCGATCAGGGGCGCGAGGTCATGGCAGTGCCGGGCCACCCGCTCGACAGCCGCGCCTCGGGGGGCAACATCCTGCTGCGGGACGGCGCGACGCTGGTGCGCGGGGCGGATGACGTGATCGAGGCGCTCGGGCTTCCGGCCGGCGGTCGGGTCACGAAGGCCGAGGTGCGGCCAACCCCGAAGCCCGCTGTTGCCGGGGCCGTGGCCGTGCCGCCCGAGGGCGGGCTGGAGGCGCTCGTGCTTGCGCGTCTGGAGGCGACCCCACTCGAGGAGGACCAGCTCATCCGCGAGCTGGGCCACCCGCCGCGCGAGGTCGCCCGCGCGCTCGCGGTGCTCGAGATGGCCGGTCGTGTCACCCGCAGCGCAGGCGGATCGGTCGCGCTGAGCAACTGAGCCTCAAGAACAGGAGAAACCGGGTTTTTCACACCGGAATCCGACGGGCGTTGCATTCGATTCCCCAGGGATTCCGGCCCGAAGGGCCGCGGCGAAGCCGCGATCCACCCCGAGGCCGTGACGCATTGACAAGCCCCCCCGTGGCCCCACATGTTCCGCCGCCACAGCTTCCCCTGCCCTTGAAGGTCCGTTTTTCATGCCCGTTGTCGTTGTCGAATCCCCGGCCAAGGCCAAGACGATCAACAAGTATCTCGGGCCGGGCTACACGGTTCTCGCATCCTACGGACATGTCCGCGACCTGCCGTCCAAGGACGGATCGGTGGACCCCGACCATGGATTCGAGATGACCTGGGAGGTGGCCGCCGACAGCAAGAAACACGTCAAGGCCATCGCCGACGCCCTCAAGGACGACCCCGAGCTGATCCTCGCCACCGACCCCGACCGGGAGGGCGAGGCCATCAGCTGGCACCTGCGGGAGGCGTTGGAGAACCGCAAGGCACTGAAGAAGGACGCGTCCGTGCGCCGCGTGACCTTCAACGCGATCACCAAGGATGCCGTCACGAAGGCCATGGCCGAGCCGCGCGACGTCGACATGGAACTCGTCGAGGCCTACCTCGCGCGCCGCGCGCTCGACTATCTCGTGGGCTTCACGCTCTCGCCGGTCCTCTGGCGCAAACTGCCCGGCGCGAAGTCGGCGGGCCGCGTTCAGTCGGTCGCCCTCCGGATCATCGTCGACCGCGAGATGGAGATCGAGGCGTTCCGCCCCCGCGAATACTGGTCGGTGCGCGCCGTCCTCGAGACGCCGCGTGGCCAGCACTTCGAGGCGCGCCTCGTGGCGATGGGCGGCAAGAAGCTCGACCGTTTCGACCTCGCGACCGGCGCCGAGGCCGGCCTCGCGGTCAAGGCCGTCTCCTCCCGCGCGCTGTCGGTCACCGCGGTCGAGGCGAAGCCCGCCACCCGCAACCCCGCGCCCCCCTTCATGACCTCGACCCTCCAGCAGGAGGCGAGCCGCAAGTTCGGCATGGGCGCCAAGCAGACGATGAGCGCGGCCCAGCGCCTCTACGAGGCCGGCCACATCACCTACATGCGGACCGATGGCATCGACATGGCGCCGGAAGCCGTGCATGCCGCCCGTGACGCCATCGCCGCGCGATATGGCAAGGAGTACGTTCCGGGCAGCCCCCGGATGTACAAGAACAAGGCCAAGAACGCGCAGGAGGCGCACGAATGCATCCGGCCGACGGACATGTCCCGGGCGCCGGACGAGCTGAAACTCTCCGAAGACGATCAGCGCAAGCTCTATGACCTGATCTGGAAGCGCACGATCGCCAGCCAGATGGAGGCCGCGCGGCTGGAACGCACCACGGTCACGGTCGCCAGCCGCGATGGCGAGGTCGAGTTGCGTGCCACGGGCCAGGTCGTCCTCTTCGACGGGTTTCTCAAGGTCTATGAGGAAGGCCGCGACGACGTCGGCTCGGGCGAGGACGAGGATGGCCGCCGCCTGCCGCAAGTGACCGCGGGCGATGCGCTGAAGCCCGTGGGCCGGGCGCTGGCGTCCGAGCATGGCAAGCTGACGGAGGCCAACGGCGCGGAGGCGGCGATCCTGTCGGACGAAGGCGCCGTCCTGGGCCAGCAGCATTTCACCCAGCCGCCGCCGCGCTACACCGAGGCGACGCTGGTGAAGCGCATGGAGGAACTCGGCATCGGGCGCCCGTCGACCTATGCCTCGATCCTCGACACGATCGAGGCGCGCGGCTACGTCACGAAGGACAAGGGCAGGCTCATTCCCGAGGACAAGGGGCGGCTGGTGACGGCCTTCCTGGTCAACTACTTCCGCCGCTACCTCGAATACGACTACACCGCCAATCTCGAGAGCGAGCTTGACGACGTCTCGGCGGGCGAAAGGCACTACAAGGACGTGCTCGACCGGTTCTGGCGCGACTTCTCCGCGGCGGTGGAGGAGACGGCGGAGCTGCGCATCACCGACGTGCTGGAGAAGATCAACGAGGTGCTGGAGCCGCACCTCTTCCCGCCGAAACCCGACGGATCCGACCCGCGCCTTTGCCCCAATTGCGGGGCCGGGCGGTTGTCGATGCGGACGGCGCGGTCGGGCGGCGCCTTCATCGGTTGCTCCAATTACCCCGAATGCCGCTACACACGCCCCTTCGGCCCGCCGGGCATGGAAGGCGACGGCGGTGCGGACGGCCTCGGGCCGGATGGCAAGATGCTGGGCGTCGATCCCGACACGTCCGAACCCGTCTACCTGAAATCCGGCCGCTTCGGCCCCTATGTGCAGCTCGGCGAGGCGACGGAGGAGGTTCCGAAACCGCCGCGATCCTCCCTGCCCAAGGGCTGGGCGGTCGAGACGATGGATCTCGAGAAGGCGCTGAAGCTTCTGCACCTGCCGCGCAAGGTGGGCGACCACCCCGAGGACGGCGAACCGGTCGAGGCCGCGATCGGCCGCTACGGGCCCTACGTCAAGCATGGGCGCATCTACGCGAACCTGCCCGATGCGGACGAGGTCTTCACCATCGGCATGAACCGCGCGGTAGAACTGATCGCCGCCAAGGCCGCGGGCCGGGCCGGACGCGGTGCGGCCGCGGCCCCCCTGAAGGAACTCGGCGAGCATCCGGGCGAAGGCGGCCCGATCCAGGTGATGAGCGGGCGCTACGGACCTTACGTGAAGTGGGCCAAGGTGAACGCGACGCTGCCGAAGGACCTCGACCCGCAGGACGTCACGCTGGAGCGCGCGGTGGAGCTTATTGCCGAAAAGCAGGCCAAGGGTGGCAAGGGCAAGGCCAAGCGTGCAAGCCCGGCCAAGAGCACCGCAAAGAAGAAGAAGGCGGGCTGAGGCCGGCAAGATACCTCGCCAGAAACTTGGCGCATCCGCAGGGCGTCGGTTAGCATACGCGCCGTTCGAAATTGCGGAGGGCACGATGTCTGGACAGGATCCCACCGGACGGGCGGTTCAGGACTACACCGCCGGTCGCCACGGAGCAGCGATCAACACCCCGGCCGGAGCCATCGGCTATTCCGAGAAGCTTGCAGGGGACCGACGGAAAGCCGCGGCCGGCCCTGCGCCGTCCATGCCCCCCGCGCCGCCGCTGCCGATCTTCCAGCGGTTGCTCGAGGCGGTTCCGACCTGGCTGCACTTCGTCATCGGCCTCGTTCTGGGCGCGGTGGCCATCGTCTACACCGTGGAGGTGTCCGGCGGCTGGCCCGACACGCAAACGGGCTGGATCTGGCTGGGCGTCATGGGGCTCGCGGGGCTGTTGGTCGGGATGGTGGCCATCCACCTGGCGATCCTGCTCGCCGATTTCGCGGCGAAGCTGGCGCTCGTGGCGCTGTTCTGGGCGGTGGTTCTGGGCGCGATCTGGGCGCTCGGGTTCTGGCCGTCCTGGATGCCCTGGCCCTAGGCCGTCGCCGTCCACGGCCTCTCCATCCTCTGTGCCGCGCGCTTTCCTGCCACCCGCTTTGCGGGATCGGCAGGGAATCGCCCATCGCCCCGGCGCGGGCGTGGCATTTCCGTCACCATGCCTCTCGCGTCGGGTTTCCCGCCATACCGGGCCCCGGGGCGACTCAGGTATGAGGAGAACACAAGCTGAACCTGGGGGTTTGCAGATGTTCGGTACGGATCGCGGCGCAAGGTTCGCGCCCTCGGATAGCATGCGAAATTCAGACTTCCCGGCACCCGTGGGCAGGTCGGAGCACGAGATGGACGACGAAGGAACATTCAAGGTTTTCAAGGCTTTCGACGATTTTCTCGATCGCATGCCCGCCTGGCTGTTCCATTCGCTGGGCGCATTGACGGCACTGATGTCGCTGTGGTTCGCGCTTGTCCTGATGGGTGGTCTGCCGCGCAGCATCGTCGAGTGGATCGTGCTCGCCATGTTCGGCGCTTTCGCCTACGCCGTTGGCTTCATGATCCCGCTGATCGTGGCCTATCTCGTGGATACCGCGTCGCGCCTTTCGGTCCTTCTGGCCTTCACCGGTGGCGCCGCGCTCGTCAGCTACGCCGCCCTCCAGGGCGCGCTCTGACCGCAGCCCGGCAAGCGCCCCCGGCGTGCGGCACACGGCCGGGCCGACAGACAAGCCCTTGATCTCACGCGCCGGGAAGACGACATCGGGAGGGACCAGAAACCCCTCCGCCGACAGGTGTCATGACCGATCAGAGCCCGGCCGCCGCCGCACCGCTTTCCCAGCGTCCCGAAGTCCTCGACTTTCTGCTGACGCGCCGATCCCGGCCGCCCAAGACGCTGGCGCCGCCGGTGCCGGGGCGCGCTGAGCTTACGCCCCTTCTGCAGGCCGCGGCACGGGTGCCCGACCACGGCAAGCTCGAGCCCTGGCGTTTCATCGTGCTGGAGCGCGGCGCCTGCCAGAGGCTTGCCACCCTCACCGCCGAGATCGGCGCCGCCGAGGGTCGTGACGCCGACGCGCTGGCAAAGGATGTCGCGGGACTGGCAGATGCGCACCTCGTCGTGGCGGTGGTCCTGTCGCCCAAGGACTCGCCCAAGATCCCCCTATGGGAGCAGGAGATGTCGGCGGGCGCGGTGTGCCTCTCGCTGGTCAACGCCTGCCTGGCCGCAGGCTGGGGCGCGGGCTGGCTGACGGGCTGGCGCGCAAGGCATGGCGGGTTCTGCGCGCGCGGCCTTGGCCTCGCCGCCCATGAAAGCGTCGCGGGCTTCGTCCATATCGGCACCGAGACACGCCCGCCGCCCGAACGTCCGCGGCCGGACATGGACGCGATCACGATCTGGATGACCGAATGATCCTGAACGATTTCCTGAAGGCGCTCGGGCAGCTGACGGACGGCAGGTTTCTCGGCGTGCTGGCACTCGGTCTCGGCCTGACCATCGCGCTCCTCGTCGGGTTCTCCTTCGTCTTCGTCACGGCCATCGGCTGGGTCGTGCCCGAAAGCTTCAGCCTGCCCTGGATCGGCGAAATCACCTGGGTGGATACCGCGCTGACCTGGGCCAGCGTGCCGCTCATGCTGGTGCTTTCGACCTTCCTGATGGTGCCGGTGGCCTCGGCCTTCATCGGCATGTTCCTGGAGACCATCGCCGCCGCGGTCGAGCGCAAGCATTACCCGAACCTGCCGCCCGCGCGGACCGTCGGCATCGTCGAGGGGATTGTCGATGCGCTGAAGTTCCTCGGCGTGCTGATCGTCGTGAACCTTGCCGCCCTCGTCCTCTACGTGATCTTCACGCCGCTCGCCCCGATCCTGTTCTGGGTGGTGAACGGCATCCTGCTCGGGCGGGAATACGCGCAACTCGTGGCGCTTCGCCGTTCGGACGCGGCAGGCGCGGCTGCCTTCCGCCGCCGGAACAGGCCGACGATCTTTCTCGCCGGCGTGTTGATGGCGGTTCCCCTGACGATCCCGGTGGTGAACCTCCTGGTTCCGATCCTGGGCGCGGCGACCTTCACGCACCTCTACCACCGCCTCACTGCGGCGGGGGGGCGCCCAGTCCGAACCGCGTGAAGAGGTCGATATCCTCGATCGTGACAGCGCCCGAGAGGATCACGGCGGCGATCACCGCCCAGATGACGAAGGACACCCCCGACGTCACGAGGAGGCGCCGGCCGAATTGCAGGTTCGCGGGCGCCGAGCCATGGGTGCCCTTCACGCGTTCCCCCGCCTCGTCCTGGCTGACGACGCCGGTCTGCAGCACGACAAGAAGCGTCAGGAACCAGATGATCGCGTAGAGAACGAGACCTGTGACGACACCCATCAGACCTGCTCCAGCTCGACCAGCGTTCCGGTGAAGTCCTTGGGGTGAAGAAACAGGACCGGCTTGCCGTGGGCACCGATCTTGGGCTCTCCGTCGCCGAGGACACGCGCGCCCGACGCCTTGAGCCGGTCGCGCGCGGCAAGGATATCCTCGACCTCGTAGCAGATATGGTGAATCCCGCCCGAGGGGTTCTTTTCGAGGAAGCCCTTGATCGGCGAATTCTCTCCCAGCGGATAGAGCAGCTCGACCTTCGTGTTGGGCAGCTCGATGAAGATCACCGTGACGCCATGGTCGGGCTCGTCCTGGGGGGCGCCAACCTTCGCGCCGAGTGTCTCGCGATACTGCGCGGCGGCGGCCTCGAGGTCGGGCACGGCGATGGCGACGTGGTTCAGGCGTCCGATCATGGCTCACTCCTTGGCGTATCGCGGGGCTTGCCGAGATATGGCGCGCGCAACCCCGGAATACCAAGCGGCGAAGGGCCGCGCCTTAACCAATGGTCAACCGTGACGGGGTTCTATCGGTCGGAATTGAATGGATTCGATCCGAATCCGAGGGGGATGGGATGGACGACGATTTTGACGTTTTGACACTTCAGCCACGGCCGACCGCCGCACGACCGCTTCTCGGCCTGACGGTTCTCGTCGTCGAGGACAGCCGCTACAGTTCCGAGGCGCTGCGCCAGATGTGCCTGCGCTCGGGCGCGCGCATCCGGCGGGCCGACTGCGTCGCCTCGGCGCAGCGGCACCTCAACGTCTACCGCCCCTCGGCCGCGATCGTGGACCTCGGCCTGCCCGACGGTTCGGGCCTCGACCTCATCGCGGCGATGCATGCGGCCCGCCCCCGGGTGCCGATCCTCCTTGGCACGTCGGGCGCCGAGCGGGAGGCGGCGGCAGCAGCCTGCACGCGCGCGGGCGCGAATGGGTTCCTGCCCAAGCCCGTGGCCTCGCTGGCGGCATTCCAGTCAGAGGTGCTCCGCCACCTGCCCGAGGCCCTGCGTCCTTCGGGGCCGCGCGACGCGGATGTCTCGGCTGTTTCGCCCGATCCTCTGGCGCTGCGCGAGGATTTCGCCCATGCGATGGACCTGCTCGCGCTCGAGGCGCCGCCCGTCGGCTACCTGCGCCGCTTTCTCATCGGGCTCGCCCGCTCGGCGGAGGACGATCCGCTGGAGCGCTCTGCGCTGGCCATGGACGGGGGGTTCACGGGCCATGACCGGCTCGCGCTGCGGGCCATGCTGTCCCAGCGCATCCAGGCCTTGCCGGTGCCGATCTGAGGCACGGTCCGGACCCGGCAGCGCTCAGTCGCGGGGGATGACGCGCAAGCCCAGCTCCATGAGCTGCTCGGCCGTCGGTTCGGACGGCGCGTTCATCATGAGGTCCTCGGCCCGCTGGTTCATCGGGAAGAGGATCACCTCGCGGATGTTCGCGGTGTCCGCCAGAAGCATGACGATCCGGTCGATGCCCGCCGCACAGCCCCCGTGGGGCGGCGCGCCGTAGCGGAAGGCGCCGACCATGCCGCCGAAGCGCTTGCGCACCTCGTCCTCGCCATAGCCCGCGAGTTCGAAGGCCTTGAACATGATCTCCGGCTTGTGGTTCCGGATCGCGCCCGAAACGATCTCGTAGCCGTTGCAGGCGAGGTCGTACTGGTAGCCGAGAACCTCGAGCGGGTCGCCCGAGAGCGCGTCGAGCCCGCCCTGCGGCATCGAGAAGGGATTGTGCGAGAAGTCGACGCGGCCGGTCTCGTCGTCCTTCTCGTACATCGGGAAGTCCACGATCCAGGCGAAGGCGAAGCGGCTCTCGTCGATGAGGCCGAGCTCACGTCCGATCTGGTCGCGCGCGCGGCCCGCGACGCTTTCGAATTCGTGCGGCTTGCCGGCGAGGAAGAAGACCGCATCGCCCTTGTGCAGGTGCAGCTGACGGCGGATCGCCTCGGTCCGCTCGGGGCCGATGTTCTTGGCCAGGGGTCCTGCGCCCTCGAGCCCGCTTCCGTCCTCGGCTTCGCGCCAGAAGATGTAGCCCATGCCCGGCAGTCCCTGCGATTGCGCCCAGGAATTCATCCGGTCGCAGAACTTGCGCGACCCACCGGTGGGGGCGGGAATGGCGCGGACCTCGGTGCCCTCGTGCTCGAGGATCTTCGCGAAGATCGCGAAGCCCGAGCCCTCGAAATGCTCCGAGACGACCTGCATCTTCACCGGGTTGCGAAGGTCGGGCTTGTCGGTCCCGTACCACAGCGCCGCGTCCTTGTAGGAGATGCGCGGCCAGACCTCGTCGACGGTCTTGCCCTTGCCGAACTCGTGGAAGACCCCCTTGAGCACCGGCTCGATGGTCTGGAACACGTCCTCCTGCTCGACGAAGGACATCTCCATGTCGAGCTGGTAGAAATCGGTGGGCGAACGGTCGGCGCGCGGATCCTCGTCGCGGAAGCAGGGCGCGATCTGGAAATAGCGGTCGAAGCCCGAGACCATGAGCAGCTGCTTGAACTGCTGCGGCGCCTGCGGCAGCGCGTAGAACTTGCCCGGATGGAGGCGCGAGGGCACCAGGAAGTCGCGCGCGCCCTCGGGCGAGGAGGCGGTGATGACCGGCGTCTGGTACTCGCGGAAGCCCGTATCCCACATCCGCCGACGGATCGACGCCACGACGTCCGACCGCAGCGTCATGTTGGCCTGCATCGCCTCGCGCCGCAGATCCAGGTAGCGGTAGCGCAGACGCGTCTCCTCGGGGTATTCCTGATCCCCGAAGACCTGCAGCGGCAGGTCGCCGTCGACGGCGCCCAGGACCTCCATGTCGCGGATGAACACCTCGATCTCGCCGGTGGGGAGCTTGGGGTTCACCAGCTCGGGATCGCGCGCCTTCACCTCGCCATCGATGCGGATGCAGTATTCGGCGCGCAGCTTCTCGACCTGGGCGAAAACCGGGCTGTCGGGGTCGCAGAGGACCTGCGTGATCCCGTAATGGTCACGCAGGTCGATGAAGACCACGCCGCCATGGTCCCGCCGCCGGTGCACCCAGCCCGAGAGGCGCACGTTCTGCCCGACGTTCTCGCGCGTCAGGGCGGCACAGGTATGGCTGCGATAGGCGTGCATGGGTCGGGGTCCTTTGCAGGGGCTTCGGCGGTATCGGGCGTCGCGGCGATAGAGCGCGCGGAAGGGCCGAAGTCAACCCCGCGGGGCTCGCCCGTCGGGGGCATCGAGCCCCCGACGGGCGACTGCCTCCGGCAGGCGTATTTGGAGAAAGATGAAGGGTCGGGTCAGTTGGCGCAGGCCAGCGCGGCGCGGGCGGCCGCGCGGGTGAACGGGCCGAGGTCACGGGCGTGGAGCGTGGCGTCGGGCGCGAGGCGCGTGGCGACGAGGCGGGACCAGTCGGCATCGGCGGTGATGATCTCGGGACCCGCGCCGCAATCGCGGATGCCGCCGGTGATGAAGGCCTCGCCGATCCGGTGGTTGGTGAGGCCCGAGGCGGCGGCGATCTCGGTCAGGGTGCCGTCGACGTAGCGCCAGACACGGAGCGTTCGGGCGAGGTGCGGGCGATCGACATAGGCGATCTCCATGTAGCCGTCGCCATCGAGATCGGCGGCGCCCACGGGCGCGAGCCAGCGGTTGGTGCGGCCGATATTGGGCGTGGCCGCAAGGAGGCGGAGCCCCTGCCCGTCGGGCGCGAGGCCATAGACGGCGAGCCGCGCGCCGAGGTCGCGGTGGCTCTGGACGACGATGATCTCGGCGCGGCCATCGCCATCGAGATCGGCGAGGCGGGGAGCAAGGTCTTCGAAGACCTCGGCCTGCGGCAGGGTCACGCGTCCGGTGACGCAGTTCGGGGCGTTGTCGAGCTGGGCGGCGAGGGTCCCCGCCTCGATGGCGTCGCCGAGGACGCCGTGGGCGTAGCGTGTGGTCGGCTCCTCGAACCAGGCGGCGGCGATGCCCGAGGTGCCGCCGCCCTGCGTCAGCGAACCCTCGATCGCGGTGCCGGTCCATGGCGGCTGCTCGCAGGCGAGCGTCGTCCCTGCCCCGGCCAGGCAAAGGCCCGCCGCCAGCGTCGCGGCGCGGGCGAGGCGGAACACGGGGCCCGGCGCCGCGGGACCGGCGGTCAGATCTGCTTCTCCGGCATCTGGACGATCAGCCCGTCGAGCGCGTCGGAGACCTTGAGCTGGCAGGTCAGGCGCGAGCGCTTGGGGTCGGGCTGGTAGGCGAACTCGAGCATGTCCTCTTCCATCGGGTCGATCTCGGGGAGTTTCGACACCCAGTCGGGATGGACGTAGACGTGGCAGGTCGAACAGGCGCAGGCACCGCCGCAATCGGCCTCGATGCCGGGGATGTTGTTGTCGCGCGCGCCTTCCATGACGGTCAGGCCGTTGGGCACGTCCACCACATGCTCGGTGCCGTTGTGCTCGATATAGGTGATCTTCGCCATCTCTTGCCTTTCCTCTGCGCGGCCATGCCCGGATCCGGGGGTCTAGGTAATACGGGGCGCAAGGGCTTTCCAGCCCGAAATCCCGGGCTTGCGTGGCATGACAGATGTTCTATTTCTGTTCTCATGGAGCCACAGATCCGAGCCCCGGGCTGGCCCAGGCCGCCCGACTGCCTGCCGCATCACCTGCTGCACCTGCCGCCGGAGGGAGCACGGGTGGCGGTTGCGGGGCTCGTGCTCGTGCGGCAGCGGCCGGGCACCGCCAAGGGGGTGATCTTCGTGACGCTGGAGGACGAGTACGGCGTGGCCAACGTCGTCGTGTGGCAGAAGATCTACCAGACCTTCCGCCGCGCGGTGATCGCGGGGCGGCTCCTGCGGGTGACCGGGCGGGTGCAGCGGCAGTCGGGCGTGACCCATGTGGTGGCCGAGCGCGTGGAGGACATCTCGGACATGCTCGACGACCTGGTCCGCCTGCACGAACCGGCGCGTTTCGCCGACGGCCCCTGATCCGGGGCGGCCCCTCTCCGCCGATCCGGGGGCGGATGGCGCGGTGCGCTTTCCCGGTGCGGCGAAGCGCGCTAGGCTTCCCGGGAACTGTCCCCGAGAACAGGCAAGGGCCATCCGAGCAGGCCCCATGGAACCGCCGAATGAAGAAGATCGCCGCAACTCTCGCCGGTCTTGCCGCGCTTGCGGCCTGTGTGCCCGCCGGCGGCGAGCGTGCGCCACCTGACACGCGCGCCGTCGCCGCGGCCCGCGGCGTGCCGCCGCCACAGGCCGCGCCCGACACCTGCTACGCCCGCGACGCGACACCCCTGGCCGAGGCGCTCGGCCCCCTGCCGTCCGGCGCGGATGCGGAGGGGCCGCTGTGGTTCGAATACCCCTGCCGGGCGGAAACCGATGCGGCCTTCATCGCCTCGGTGCAACGCGCGCTTGCGGCGCGGGGCCTTTACGGCGGGCCTGCGACAGGCAGGCTCGACCCGCCGACGCGGGCGGCCATAACCGCCTACCAGCGCGACTTCGGCCTCGACAGCGGGGTCCTGTCGCTCGCCGCGGCACGCGCCCTCGGCCTCGTTGTCTGGGAAACCGTTCCAGAGGCGGCAACCGAAGCCCCGTAAAGGAAAAGGCCCCCGTGCGAGATCGCCGGGGGCCTTCGCCGTGTCAGATGGAAGGGGTCGCGTCAGTCCTCGAGGGACAGCGCCACGAAGCGCGGGTTGCCGGCGCGGCGGATCAGAAGAAGGATGCTCTTCTGGCCGGCCTCCTCGGCGGTGTCGACGCGGGCGCGGAAATCATCGGCGCTGCGCACGGGCTGCTGACCGACCTCGGTGACGATGTCGCCGACCTGCAGCCCCTTGGACGCCGCGTCCGACGCGGGATCGACCGCTTCGATCACGAGGCCACCGGCCACGCCCTGGGCGTCGAGCTGTTCGCGCAGCTCATCGGTGAGCGGCGACACGGTCAGGCCGAGGATCTCGGCGCTGGGCTCGGGGATCGGCGCGCCGTCGGGCGCAGTGGCCCCGGAGCCTTCCGCCGTTTCCCGGCGGCCGAGCGTCACGAGCAGGGTCTGCGTCGCGCCGTCGCGGTAGACCAGCATGCGCACGGTCTCGCCGACGCCCGATTCACCGACGATGCGCACGAGCTCGCGGGTGTCCTGGATGTCCTCTCCGTCGAAGCTGAGGATCACGTCGCCAACCTCGACACCGGCGTCGAGGGCGGGGCCTTCCGGCACGTCGGTGACCAGCGCGCCACGGGCATCGGCAAGACCGAGACCTTCGGCGATGTCGTCGCTCACGTCCTGGATGCGGACACCGAGCCATCCGCGCCGCGTCTCTCCGAACTCGCGAAGCTGGTCGACGACGTTGGTCACGACCGAGGCCGACATGGCGAAGCCGATGCCGATCGAGCCGCCGGTGGGCGACAGGATCGCGGTGTTCACGCCGATCACCTCGCCCGCCATGTTGAAGAGCGGGCCGCCGGAGTTGCCGCGGTTGATGGCGGCGTCGGTCTGGATGTAGTCGTCATAGGTGCCGGAAAGCGCACGTTCCCGCGCGGACACGACACCGACAGACACCGAGAAACCCTGGCCGAGCGGGTTGCCCATCGCCATGACCCAGTCCCCCACGCGCATCGCGTTGCTGTTGCCGAACGGGACGAAGGGCAGTGCCGCGTCTGCCTCGACCTTCAGGAGCGCGATATCGGTGTTGGGGTCCGTCCCGACGAGTTGGGCCTCCAGTTCGCGGCCCGAACGGAATTCGATCATGATCTCGTCGGCGCCTTCGATCACGTGATTGTTGGTCACGATGTAGCCGTCCTCGGAGATGACGAAGCCCGAGCCAAGTGCCTGGCTGCGGCGGGGCGCCTGTTCGGGACCCTGCTGGCGGTCGAGGAAATCGTTGAAGAAGTCCTCGAGGGGGCTGCCCGGGGGCACGTTCGGCGCAGGACCCTCACGGGTGGCCACGATGGCCGAGGTCGTGATGTTCACGACGGCGTCGCCGACCTGGTCCACGAGGTCGGCGAAGGATGGCGGCGCAGTCTGGGCACGGGCCTGCGTCATGCCAAGGATCAGTGCGAAAGCCGCTAGGAACGCGATGAGCGCGCCTGTCGCGGTGCGGTAGGCCGAAGGTGCGGCAGGCGTCCGCGACATCACGGCGGCGTCTGCCACCTTGTACGCGGGAACGTCTGCAGCGAACCGCCGGCGATGGGCCAGTTGGGATGTCACGAACTCACCTCCTGTAGAAGCCGCAAGCGATGCGCGGGCGCGCGCACCGGCTGTCTGAGCAACATATTTGCGCGCTGAGGGCCGGGATCAACCTTTTCGCGCACGCGGGTCGTCGAGATCGGTGTCACATGAGCGTGACATGGGCGAAAGGGCGGGTTTCCCGCAGGCGGCGGATCGACCCGCGCGGACCTCAGCCGAAGCCCCTCAGCACGAAGAAGACGAGCACCACGCCAAGCGTCACCGCCGACAGGCCGATGAGGCGCCGGGTCTCGGTCGGGATATTGGCCATCATGCGCAGCATGTCCTCCATCCGCCCGGGCGCAAGCGCGAAGACCAGGCCCTCGATCACGAGGACCATGCCGAGGCCGAGGAGAAGTGCGAAACCGATGCTCATGGGAAGGTTCCGTCATCCGGTCGCCCTGCCCCGATCGGCGGAACGGGCCTGCCCGGAAAAGGGGGGCGTCCGGTGTCATCTGGGCCACCGGACGCCGCCGTTTCGGTTCTGCGCGGGCTACGGGCGCACGCCCGAGCCGCCAAGGTATTCGAAGAACTCGCTGTCCGGTGAAATGACCATCGTCGAGTTCTGCTGCCGGAGGGCACGTTCGTAGGCCGTCATCGAGCGGTAGAACTCGAAGAATTCCGGGTCCTGCCCGAAGGCCTCGGCGAAGATGCGGTTCCGCTGGGCGTCCGCTTCACCGCGCGTGATCTCGGCTTCCCGCTGCGCCTCCGAGACAAGCTCGACCACGGTCCGGTCGGCCTGCGCCCGGACACGCTGCGCGGCCTCGTTGCCTCGGGCACGTTCGTCGGTCGCTTCCCGTTCCCGTTCGGCCCGCATCCGGGCGAAGGTGGCGTCGAGGTTCTGCGCCGGAAGCGCGGTCTGCTTCAGCCGCACGTCCAGCACCTCGAGGCCGAGGGGCTCTGCCAGCGCACGGGCCTGTGCCGTGATCCGCACCATGAGCGCGGCGCGGTCGGCAGACAGGATCGTGTTCGAGGTCACGCCGTCCGCACCGAGCACGGCCCGGATCTGCGGGTTCAGGATGTCTTCCAGAAGCTGCTCGGCGCGGCGGATGTCGCCAACGCCGACGGCCTGCCGGAACTGCACCACGTCGACGATGCGATAGCGCGCGAAGGCGTCCACCACCAGTCGCCGGTCGTCCGAGGGCGTCACCTCGATCGGCGCGGTGTCGAGCGACAGGATACGGTCGTCGTAGAAGACCACCTCCTGGATGAACGGGATCTTGAAGTTCAGCCCCGGCTCTTCGATCACCTGCCGGATCTGACCGAACTGGAGCACGAGAGCCCTTTGCCGTTCGTCGACGACGAAGATCGAACTCAGGAGCACGGCCACCGCAAGAACAGCGGCGGGGATGAGGAAAGTGATGCGTTTCATCAGTTGCTGCTCCCCGTGGTCGTGGTGGTTCCGGTCGTTCCGCGCCGCAACTGGTCGAGCGGCAGGTAGGGCACGACGCCCGAACCGCCCGAACCACCCTCGCCTTCGAGGATCACGAGATCCACGTCGGCCAGCACGCGCTCGAGGGTCTCGAGGTAGAGACGGCGGCGGGTGACCTCGGGGGCCAGTTCGTACTCGGTCAGAACCGCGAGGAAGCGACTTGCCTCACCCTCGGCCTCGTTGACGACCTGAGCGCGGTAGGCTTCGGCCTGTTCGAGGATCTGGGCCGCCTCGCCTCGGGCGCCTGCAAGCACCCGGTTGGCGTAGGCATCTGCCTGGCGTTCGAGCTGGTCACGCTCCTGTTCGGCGGCCTGAACGTCGCGGAAGGCGTCGATGACCTCGGCCGGCGGGTCGGCGCGGTCGAGGTTGAGACGCACGATGTTCACACCCGAGGCGTAGCTGTCCATGGTGGACTGGATCAGCTCCTGCACCGTGGCCGCGATCAGTTCACGGTCCCGGTTGAGGATCGGCGAAAGCTGGCTCTGCGAGATCACTTCGCGCATGGCCGCCTCGGACACAGCACGCACGGTGGCCTCGGGATCGCGCAGGTTGAAAAGGTAGAGCGCGGGGTCCGAGATGTTCCAGACGACCTCGAAATCGATGTCGACGATGTTCTCGTCGGTCGTCAGCATCAGGCCCTCGTCGGAGCCGCCCGACCGCGCGGTTCCGATCGACTCGGTCCGGTTGGTCGTGACCTCGATCACTTCGGCGGTCACGACCGGCCAAGGCGCGAAGTTCAGGCCCGGGTTTCCGACCGAAGAGAACTCGCCGAGCAAAAGCTCGACCGACTGCTGTTCCGGCCGCACGGTGTAGAATGAGTTGAAGGCCCAAAGCCCCACGATCGCCAGCGCCGCAAGGCCGATGGTCCCGCGCGTGAGCTTGAAGCCCCCGCCACCATCACCGCCGCCACCGGAGCGACCGCCACGGCCGCCCATCAGGACGCGCAGCTGCTCCTGGCCTTTCCGAACGATCTCGTCGATCTCCGGGATCTGCTGGTCGCCGCCGGGGCGACGCGGGCCACCCGGCCCACCGGATCCGCCGGAGCCGTTGTTGCCGCGGTTGCCGCCGCCGGAGCCTCCACCGCCCCAGGGTCCGCCACTATTGCCAGCCATGTATCGTTGTTCCCCTCACGCTTTGACAGGTATTGGACATGCTTATTTGACAAGCCTCGGGGGTGTATATGGGGCCATCTGACCCGATTGCACCCCGACCGGGCACAGTTTTCGGTGTCCTCACACGCTCCGGACCGGTGCCTTCATCGTTACCAGTTCCTCCGACATGGTCGGATGCACTGCGACGGTCCGGTCGAAATCGGCTTTTGTCGCGCCCATCTTCACCGCGATCCCGGCCAGCTGGATCATTTCCCCGGCCTGCGGTGCGACGATGTGACAGCCGAGAACCTTCTGCGTCGCCTTTGACACGACGAGTTTCATCAGCACCCGGTCGGGCCGACCCGCGAAGGCTGTCTGCATCGGACGGAACGAGGTGCAGTAGATGTCCACCGCCTCCTGTTCGCGCGCCTCCTCCTCGGAAAGGCCCACGGTTCCGAACTCGGGCTGGGTGAACACCGCCGAGGGAATGAGGTCGTGGTCGACCGGCGTGGGGTTGCCGTTGAACACGGTCTCGACGAAGGCCATGCCCTCGCGGATCGCGACCGGCGTGAGGTTCACGCGGTTCGTCACGTCGCCGATGGCGTAGATCGATGGAACGGCGGTCTGCGAGAATTCGTCGACCACGACCTGACCGCGCCGCCCGATCCCGACCCCGGCCTCCGCCAGTCCCAGCCCGTCGCTGTTCGGCCGCCGCCCGGTGGCGAAGAGAACCGCGTCGAAGACATGCTCGTGCCCGTTCGAGGCCTTGACCCAGACCGGCCCGCCGGTCGCCGCCGACCGCGCCGAGGTCTCACCCGCGGGCGCGGCCATGCCGCCCCCCGTTACGGCCGCCGAGGCGACGTGATCGGCCGTGGCCGGGGCCATGTCGACGATGTTCGTACCGAGATGCAGGTCGACGCCCTTTTCCTGCATCATCTCGGAAATCAGGCCGCGCGCCTCGCCGTCGAAGCCGCGCAGGATCTGCGCGCCGCGGTAGAACTGCGTCACCTCCACGCCGAGGCCGTTCATGATGCAGGCGAATTCGCACGCGATGTAGCCGCCACCCACGATCAGAAGGCGCCGGGGCAGTTCCTCGAGGTTGAAGATGTCGTCCGAAACCATGCCGAGATGGTCGTTCGGAAGGCCCGGCCGCTCGGGCCGTCCGCCAGTAGCGACAAGAATATGCTTGGCGCTGTGGGTCGACCCGTCGGCGAGACGCACCGTGTGCGGATCGTCGAGGACCGCGCGCTGATCGAAGGTCGTCACGCCCGAGCCGGAGAGGAGGCTGCGGTAGACACCTTCGAGGCGGTCGAGTTCACCATGAAGCCGCGACCGGAACCGCGCCCAGTCGAAGCTGCCCTCGCCCAGATCCCAGCCGTAGGAGCGCGCATCGGCGAAGCCTTCCCGGTAGGCGCTTGCGAAGACCATGATCTTCTTGGGCACGCATCCGCGAATGACGCAGGTGCCGCCCATCCGGCTTTCCTCGGCCAGCGCGACCCTGGCGCCACCGGCCGCGGCCACGCGCGCGGCGCGCACCCCGCCCGAGCCGCCGCCGATCACGAAGAGATCGTAGTCGAAAGCCATCGGGGGTCCTCCTGCGTCGTTTCGGTCCTCGTCCCGAGGGACTGGCCGCAGTGTCAGTCGACGATGTCCACGAAGAGATTGTCACCGTCGACGATGTCCACGCGCTCCTGCTCGACCGTGCCCCTGTGGATGTCGTGCAGTTCGACCGTGCCGTCCGCGTTGCCGACGATCGCCACGTCGCAGATATCGAGGAACAGGCCGTTCTCCACCACGCCGGGGATCTGGTTGAGAACCAGGCTCAGCTGCGCGGGATTGGAGATCCGCCGCAGGTGCAGGTCGAGGATCAGGTTGCCCTCGTCCGAGCGGAAGGGTTCGGACCCGTTCATGCGGATCGCGACCGAGCGGCCCAGCACCTCGACATTGGCGAGGATCTCCTCGACCAGCGCCTTGGTGGTCTGCCAGCCGAAGGGAATGATCTCGACCGGAAGCGGGAAGGCGCCCAGCCGGTCCACCTGCTTGGTGCGGTCGGCGATCACCACCATCTGGTCCGAGGCCGTCGCCACGATCTTCTCGTGCAGAAGCGCCCCGCCCCCGCCCTTGATGAGGTTGAGGCCGGGATCGAATTCGTCCGCGCCGTCGATGGTCAGGTCGAGCCAGCGCACCTCGTCCAGCGTCGCGACCGGCAGACCGACCTTGCGGGCCAGCTCGGCGGTGCGGACCGACGTCGCGACCGTGGTGACCATCAGGCCTTCCTCGCGGACGACCTCGCCGAGGCACTTCACCATCCAGGCCGCCGTCGAGCCGGTCCCGAGCCCCACGCGCATCCCGTCTTCGACGTATTCGATGGCGCGGCGGGCGGCGACGTATTTCGCCTTGTCGATGGGGGAAAGCTCGGCCGGCATACTCGGCTCCGTTTCTGTTGTCAGCGTGATCCGGCCCCGTTCTTAGCGAAGGCGGCCGCCGGGTGCGAGGGCTAAACGTTCACCGCCCCGCGCGGACGCGCACCAAGCGCGGCGACCGCCGCGGGCAATGTTTCTCGCGGCAGGATGATCAGAAGGCCGGGGCCGTCGGTCACGATCTCGACCGTCCCGCCGGTTGCCGCATTCGACGTGCCGATGCGGCGGGCTGGGTGAAGCTCCAGCCCGTCGATCGGCCACAGCAGACCGCGCGAGCGCCCGGTCACACCCGCCATCGGAAAGAGGGAGACCCGCGTCCCTTGCGGCAGGTCGAGTTCGATCGTCGGCGGCGCGTGGAACACGATGTCGAGTCCGCCGAAGACGATGCAGCGGTGTTCGGGCCGGGTCGCGAGGGTGTGATAGACCGCAAGTTCATGGTCGAGCCGCCCGCCGGTGAACCCGACCGCCAGGACCAGCGGAACCTGGAGCCGGCGCAGGGCCTTGTCGAAATCCGTGCTTTCCTGTTCGGTGATCTGGTAGAGGATATCGGCCGGCAGCCGGGCCCGTGCCGCATCGGAAAGCGAGTCGAGATCGCCGATCACCGCGCGGGGCACGATCCCCGCCGCAATGGCCGCGTCCGCCCCCCCATCGGCGGCCACGAGCACCGGCGCGACGGCCATCGCCTCGGCGAGATCGCGCGGGCCGAGCACCCCGCCGCCGAGCAGGGTGGCGGCCTGCGCGCCTGCGACCACAGGTCTTTCCGGTGGCATTTTCTGGCCGTTCACGGCGACAATCTCCATCGAATGGCCCTATTCCCGTCGCGTTTTTCTGGAATCAGTTTTGAGCGGGCAATGGCTAGGTGATAACCTCCGGCGATCGGCCGGGCGAGTGGATCGAAGGCAGAGTGAAGTTAAAGATGGGTGACGCGAACAAAATCCTTACGGTGTCCTACGGCACGTTCTCGTGCACGTTGGAGGGTTTTGAAGATCCCTTCAACGCTATGAAGGCCATTGCCGAGTATTTCCGCGACCTTGCCGCCGAAGACCGCTACTTCGGGGCCGAACCTCCGACGCCCGACACCGAGACGCTGCACCGGATCACCGAGGCCGCGATCCAGCGCCGCGTCGAAGCGCGGATCATGAAGCATGGCCTCCTGCTGCGTCCCGAAACCTCGGAAGACATCGCGGAGACCGCAGCCGATATGGGTCGGGCCGCACCTCAGGCTGCGCCCGAGCAGGCCGAGACCCCGGAAGCCGAAACCACCCAAGCAGCCGCATCGACGGGCGAGGATGACGTCGAAGTGACCGCGGCCGAGGAATCGGCTGCCGAGGACGTCGGACCCCAGGAAGAGACCGAGGCACGCGACGAAACGGTCGAAGAGGCCGCGGCAGAGGATCAAGACGCCGCTGAAACCGTTTCCGAAATGGAAACGGAAGACGCCGGGGACGAGGCCGCCCTGGTCGAGGAGATCGAGGCCGCGGAAACGGCTGAAGCGACCGCGGAACACGAGGCCGAGGTCGAGCCGGAAGCCGTCGAAGCGCGCGACGAGGCGGAAGCGCCGACCCTCGCCGACACCGCGGAGGAAGACGAGCCTGCCGAGAGCGACACGCTGACCGATGCCGGCGACGAGGTCGAGGACGCCGCGCTGGCCGCCCTTCTTGCCGATACGGTGAGCGAAGGCGCCGCCGGGATGGAGGCCGAAGCATCGGCCAGCGACGAGGACCTCGAGGACGAGGCGTTCGTCGCGGAAGCCGAGGACGCGGCCGAGATCGAAGAGGCGCCGCTCGGCGCCGACAGCATCGAGGCAATCGACACCGACGAGGCGGACGACGAGGTGGAGACGGGCGTCTCGGGTGCCGAAGGCGCCGATACGCTGATCGCCGTCGCGGCCGCCATGGCCGCCGCGAACCGCGGCCCCGAGGACTACGACGCCGAAGACGAGGCGGACGAGATCGCCGAGATCGCGGGCGAGGACAGCATCGAGGCGTTCTTCGCCGGTGCCGACCCGGCCTGGAGCGAGGACGCCCCCGAGGCGCTGCTCGACACGACCGACGAGACCGAGGACGATTCCGTGGCCGCACGGCTCGCCCGTATCCGCGAAGCCGCAAAGGCCGAGGCGGATCTGGACGAGACCGAAGCGGCAGGAGAAGATGCCGGCCCTTTCGCCTTCGCCGAACCGCGTTGGGGCGCGGATGAGGACGAGGCCGTTGCCGCCGCCGATGAGGACGACGAGGTAGAAGACGAAGACGCCCCCGCCGCCCTGGAGGAAGGCTGGATCCTCGCCGAGCTGGCCGAGGAGAACGTGGAGGCCGACGAAGCCCGCGACGAAGACAGCCCCGAAGCCGGGATCGATCACGCGCCCGAGGACCTCTCCGAGGAGGAGACAGCGGAAGCCGCCGATGCGGAAGACGACGCGCTCCGCGCCGAACTGGACGCCATCGCACAAAGCGAGGCGGCAGCGGCCCTGCCCGAGGACGAGGAAGCCGCGCTTCAGGCCGAACTCGCCGCGCTCGCGCGCGGGGATGCCGACGAGGACGAGTCCGCCACCGGTGAAACGGCGGCTGTCGAGGGTGACGAGCGTGACGAGGACGACGTCGACGATGCCGCGGCGAGCGAGAAGGCCGCCCGGCTTGGCGCCGGCATGGGCCCGGGCCACAGCGGCGACATGGACCGCCTGTTCGACGCCACGGACAGCCGTCTTGCGAATGTCGAGAACAGCCGCCGCCGCGCCAACATCCAGCACCTCAAGGCCGCCGTAGCGGCACGGGTCGCCGAGCGCCGCCTTGTCGAAGCGGGCGTCCGCGACAGCGACGAGCCGGTGGACGCCACGGCGGAATACCGCGCCGACCTCGCCCGCGTCATGCGCCCGACGCGTGTCCGCGTCGATGTCAGCCGCCGCCGCGACACCCGTCCGGCCCCGCTCGTGCTCGTCTCCGAGCAGCGGATCGACCGCGAGGAACAGCTTGCGGCCACCGGCACGGTCCGGCCCCGCCGTGTGAGTGCCGAAGAGGAAGAGGCAACGGTCGGCGACATCGCCTATGCCGAAGAAGAAATGCCCGGGCTGATGCGGGCTGGCGGCAGTGCTTTCAGCCATGCGCCGGCCGTCGCCGTTCCGACCGCACCGCCCCGCAAGATCGCAAGGTCGCTGGCTGAATTGGCCAAGCGCGCCGGCCTGATCGTGCGCGGCAACGGCGACACCGCCGCGGAACCGGCGCAGCAGGAAGAAGCGCCCGAAGCAGAACCCATTCCGACCCCGGAAGAGGCCGTGTCGGAGACGCCCGAAGAGGCGCCGGCCGAACAGGTTGCCGACAGCGCCGAAGAAACGCCCGCCGAGGACGCCGCGCCGGTCGTAGCGTCCCAGGCCCCCGCCGCGTCGGATGGCGACCTGCCTGATTTCGTGACCCGGTTCGCCGCGATGCTCGAAAGCAGCGACGCGACCGAGATCGAGGAAGTCGTCGAGATGGGCGCGGTCTACATCACCCGTGACCTCGGCCAGAGCGATTTCAAGCGCGTACAGCTTATCCGGCTGGTGCGCATGGCGACCGACGACAGCATCGGCCGCGACGCGGCCATGTCAGCGATCGCCGGTTTGTCCGAGCGTGGTGTCCTGTTGCAGAGCCCGAACGGCCGCTATCGCCTGACCGCCCGCGACGCCGACTGAGACGGCTCGACCGCGCCGATCTGTCTACTGCGGGCCCGACGGGCCGTCTTCGCGTTTCGGGGCATCGGGATCGGCCTGCCCCACGCCGAGGAACACGGCCTTGAGCGGCAAGGCCCACAGGATGCCGAGCACGACGTAGACCATCAGTTCGACCAAGACCGATGGCCGCTCGAACAGGCTGACGATGAACCAGGCCATCGCGATGTAGGCCGGCAGCCCCACGAGCAGCACGAGAAGCGAAAGCCTCCGCCGTGTCTTGTAGCTCAGCGCCATCGCCGGTCCTCCTTGTCGTTCCGCCCGCTATGCGCAGTCAGTCTGCGAAGGGATCGGTCACGAGGATCGTGTCGTCCCGCTCGGGCGAGGTGGACAGTAGGGCGACCGGGCAGCGGATCAATTCCTCGATCCGGCGCACGTACTTGATGGCGGCGGCCGGAAGGTCCGCCCAGCTGCGCGCGCCCTCGGTGCTGTCCGACCAGCCCGGCATCTCCTCGTATACCGGGATGCAGCGCGCCTGCGCGTCTGCCGCCGTCGGCAGGTAGTCGAGCACTTCACCATCGAGCTCGTAGCCCGTGCAGATCTTCAGCGTGTCGAACCCGTCGAGCACGTCGAGCTTGGTCAGGGCGATGCCGTTCACGCCCGAGGTCACGCAGGTCTGGCGCACCAGCGCCGCGTCGAACCAGCCGCAGCGCCGCTTGCGCCCCGTCGTGGTGCCGAATTCATGCCCCCGCTCGCCAAGGCGCTGACCGTCGGCGTCATGAAGCTCGGTCGGGAAAGGCCCCTCGCCCACGCGGGTCGTGTAGGCCTTCACGATGCCCAGAACATAGTCGATGGCGCCGGGGCCGAGGCCCACGCCGGTCGCCGCCTGCCCCGCGATCACGTTCGAGGAGGTGACGTAGGGATAGGTGCCGAAATCGATGTCGAGAAGCGCGCCCTGCGCCCCTTCGAACAGGATGCGGTTGCCCGCACGGCGGCGCTCGTCCAGCACTTTCCAGACCGGCGCGGCGTAGGGCAGGATCTTCGGCGCGATCGCCTGAAGCTCGGCGATGAGTGCATCGCGGTCGACGGCCGGGAGGCCAAGACCCGAGCGCAGCGCGTTGTGATGCACCAGCGCGCGGTCGACCCGCAGGCTGAGCGTGGCCTCGTCGGCGAGATCGGCGACACGGATCACGCGGCGGCCGACCTTGTCCTCGTAGGCCGGACCGATGCCCCGGCCCGTCGTGCCGATCTTGGCGACGCTGTTCTGTCCTTCACGGGCGCGGTCGAGCTCGCCATGAAACGGCAGGATCAGGGGCGTGTTTTCGGCGATCATCAGGGTTTCGGGCGTGATCGCCACGCCCTGCGCGCGGATCGTCTCGATCTCCTTCACGAGGTGCCACGGGTCGAGGACAACGCCATTGCCGATGACCGAGAGCTTGCCGCCGCGCACCACGCCCGAAGGCAGCGCGTGGAGCTTGTAGACCTCGCCGTCGATGACCAGCGTGTGGCCGGCATTGTGCCCGCCCTGAAAGCGGCAGATCACATCCGCCCGCTCGCTCAGCCAGTCGACGATCTTTCCCTTGCCCTCGTCGCCCCATTGCGCGCCGACGACCACGACATTCGCCATATCAGCCTCATCTCGCCATCGCCCGGGGACCATCGCCTCGGGCCGGAAAACCGCCGCGAGCTATAGCGGGCGGCGTCGCGGGAAGAAACCGCTTTCTCCGGGGCCGGCGCGCCGTGCGGTCCCGCTCGTCGATGCCGCGATTCGGCTTCCGCAAGCACGGTATCGTGCCGCGCGGGCGATCCGCGAAAGGCTTCATTGTATGCTGTCGCATGCTGTTGGCGACGGGAATAGCCTTCATTTGAAAGGAAAAGCTTGCGCGACCCCGCCCGATTCGCCCTATGGTTGAGTGACATGGGCTTGCGGCGGCCTGTCGCATCTCATAAGTAGCCGCAAACGCTCGGCACCTGAACAGGGACCCGCTGATGGAAAACGTCATTCTCGTCGTCCACCTGATCCTCGCGATCTGCCTTATCGGTGTCGTGCTGCTTCAGCGATCGGAGGGCGGCGGCCTCGGGATGGGCGGCGGCGGCGGCGTCATGACGGGCCGTCAGGCGGCAACCGCGCTCGGCAAGCTGACCTGGGCCTTCGCCATCGCGTTTCTCGCCACCTCGATCACGCTGACAATCATCGCGGCGCAGAATTCGGCCGGACAATCGGTGCTCGACCGGATCGGCGCAGAGACCGCCCCGGCTGCGCAGGATGGAGCGGACCTGCCGCCGGCAAGCGACCTCCTTCCCCCGCCATCGAGCGATGCGCCGATCCTTCCGCCCCGCGCGGACTGACCCCGGAAAGCCCCGGATTCTTCAAACATCTGGGGCAATTCGCCAGAAAACTCACATCATGTAGCGGGTGCGCCTTGCGGCCCCGGTGCGAATCCTGATATTCTCAAATCCCGTGGTTGAGCATTTTTGACCAGGCCGGCCAAAGCGGAAAACGGCCTGACACGGGGAGACCAGTCCGACATGGCGCGCTTCATCTTCATCACCGGCGGGGTGGTCTCGTCGCTTGGCAAGGGACTGGCATCGGCCGCACTCGGGGCGTTGCTGCAGGCACGCGGATATACCGTGCGGCTGAGAAAGCTCGATCCCTACCTCAACGTCGACCCCGGCACGATGTCGCCCTTCGAGCATGGCGAGGTCTTCGTGACCGACGACGGGGCGGAAACCGACCTCGACCTCGGGCACTACGAGCGCTTTACGGGCGTGGCGGCGCGCAAGACGGATTCGGTCAGCTCGGGGCGCATCTATTCCAACGTGCTCGAGAAGGAGCGGCGCGGCGACTACCTTGGCAAGACGATCCAGGTGATCCCGCACGTCACCAACGAAATCAAAGACTTCATCCATATCGGCGAGGACGAGGTCGACTTCATGCTCTGCGAGATCGGCGGCACCGTCGGCGATATCGAGGGGCTGCCCTTCTTCGAGGCGATCCGCCAGTTCGCGCAGGAAAAACCGCGCGGACAGTGCATCTTCATGCACCTCACCCTCCTGCCCTTCATCAAGGCGAGCGGAGAGTTGAAGACCAAGCCCACGCAGCACTCGGTGAAGGAGTTGCGTTCGATCGGTCTTGCCCCCGATATTCTCGTCTGCCGCTCCGAAGGGCCGATCCCGTTGAAGGAGCGCGAGAAACTCGCGCTGTTCTGCAACGTTCGGCCCGAAGCGGTGATCGCGGCGCAGGACCTCGCATCGATCTACGAGGCACCGCTGGCCTATCATCGCGAAGGGCTGGACCAGGCGGTGCTCGATGCCTTCCAGATCAGCCCGGCACCGCGCCCCGACCTCTCACGCTGGGAGGATGTGGCAGACCGGATCAACAACCCCGAGGGCGAGGTCCGCGTCGCCATCGTGGGCAAGTACACGCAGCTCGAGGACGCCTACAAATCCATCGCCGAGGCGCTGACCCATGGCGGGATGGCCAATCGCGTCAAGGTCATCGCCGACTGGATCGATGCCGAGATCTTCGAGCGCGAGGACCCGGCGCCTTATCTCGAGGAATTCGACGCCATCCTGGTGCCCGGCGGTTTCGGCGAGCGGGGCACGGAGGGCAAGATCAAGGCCGCCGAGTTCGCGAGAACCCGCAGCGTGCCATACCTCGGCATCTGCCTGGGCATGCAGATGGCGGTGATCGAGGCGGCGCGCCACCTGGCCGACCTGGGCGATGCCGGGTCCGAGGAATTCGACCACGAGGCGGGAAAAAAGCGTTTTACACCCGTTGTTTACCACCTCAAGGAATGGGTGCAGGGCAACTACAAGGTGACCCGCAAGGCCGATGACGACAAGGGCGGCACGATGCGCCTCGGAGCCTATGATGCCGTCCTGAAAGAGGGCTCGCGCGTGGCCGAGGTCTACGGCACCACGGCGATCGAGGAACGGCACCGCCATCGCTACGAGGTGGACATCAAGTACCGCGATGCGCTGGAGCAGCAGGGCCTGATCTTCTCGGGCATGTCGCCGGACGGGCGGTTGCCCGAGATCGTCGAGGTGAAGGACCACCCCTGGTTCATCGGCGTGCAGTTCCACCCCGAGCTGAAGTCGAAGCCCTTCGAACCGCATCCCCTGTTCCGCGACTTCATCCGCGCGGCGAAAGACAACTCGCGACTGGTCTGAAAGGTGCGGCGACATCCGCTTTCGGGAAAGGCCCGGTTGCGGACGCCGTCACTCCGCCGCGTGCCGATGCACCGACTGCACCTCGTCGCGGATGATCTCGGCGATCAGCCCGGCGTCGGAAACCGAGAAGGTCAGGGGCAGTCGCATGTCCATGAGCCCGGCCAGGATCGCATCGGTCCGGGGCAGACGCTGGGCCGGGGCATAGCGCCAGCTGTCATAGCGTGAGGTGAAGGCCACCGGCTCCTCGGCGCCGAACCATTTGAGCTCCACACCGCGCAGGCGGCAGGCCTCGACGACGGCCCCGATCTCCCCGGGCGAGAACCCGGGCAAAAGGAACTGGATCGAGGAACCGACGATGCGTTCGCGCGGGTCGCGTTCCACGATCTTGAGGCCGGGCGTGTTGCGAAGCCCCTCTTCCACGGTGCGGTAAAGCGCGTTCCACCTGTCGACCTGCGCAGCGAGGTCCGCCAGCTGCACGCGCAGGATGGAGGCCCTCAGATGATCCATTCTGCCCGACACATTGGGTGTCGTGAGCTTTACATTTTCAAACGTATCCACAGGGGGTCTGGCCGTGTGCCGGGGATAAAGCATGTAACTTCCCGACAAAATGATCGCACGAGCCATGAGCTCCGCGTCGTCTGACACGATCAGCCCGCCCTCGCCGGAATTGATGTGCTTGTAGGTCTGGGTGGAGTAGCAACCGACCCGCCCGTGGCGGCCCGAGGGCACCCCGTCCCACTCCGCGCCCATGGTGTGGGCGCAGTCCTCGACGACGTCGATGCCGGCCGCATCACAGACACTCATCAGGCGGGCCATGTCACAGATATGTCCGCGCATGTGGCTGAGGAGCAGGACACGCGCGCCGCTGGTTTCCGCCTTGAGCGCGAGATCGTCGATGTCGATCGTCAGGGCCTCGGTCGTCTCGACGAACACTGGGTCCGCGCCGACGCTCGCGATGGCGCCGGGAACGGGCGCGAGGGTGAAACCGTTCGACAGCACCTTGTCGCCGTGCCCCACTCCCATCGCGCGGAGCGCGCAGGACATGGCGTAGCCGCCGGAGGCCACGGCGAGGCAGTAGTTCGCTCCGGTGAATGCGGCGAATTCCTCCTCCAGCAGTGCGACCTCCCCGGCCTCTCCCGGCGCGAGGTTATAGCGATGGAGCCGCCCGGAGCGCATGACCTCGACGGCGGCCTCGATCGCCGCCTCGGGGATCGGCTCCTGCTGCGTGAAGCTGCCTTTGAAGACCGTTTTTTCCATGGTCCGCACAATCCGCGCCCCTCGAACCGCGGTCAAGCGCTCACGGAAGCAGTTGCGCCGCGACAGCGTCCAGATCGTCGAAATGCTCGAGCAGGGCCTCCGGCTCCAGGCCGCGCACGACATCCCCCCCCGGCCCGAAGGTGACGAGCGCGCAGGGCACACCCGCCGCCCGGGCGGTCTTGCGGTCGGTCTCGGTATCCCCGAGCAGGAAGGATCGCGAGAGAGCGCCGCCGGCCCGATCCACGGCCGCGATATAGGGCGCGGCATCGGGCTTGCGCAGGGGAAGCGTATCCGCGCCGACCACCGAACCGAACAGGTCGAGGATGTCGAAGCGGTCCAGCAGCCGAAGCGCCAGCGCCTCGGGCTTGTTGGTGCAGACCCCCAGGGCAAACCCTTGGTCTCGCAGCCTTTTCACCGCTTCCACGGCACCTGGATACAGGTATGTATGGACATCGATGGCATCCCCGTAGGCCTCCAGAAGCAGGGGATAACCCCGCTCCACGATGACAGCGCCATCGCCCAGGCCGAGGCGTTGCGCGGCGAGTTCCAGCATCGCCCTGCCGCCCCGGAAGGCCGTCGCGTCGTCACGCCCATGCACCAGTGCAGGGTCGAGTTCCATGGCCACCAGCGCCGCATTCGCCGCCGCGATGAGGTCGCCCGCGGTGTCCGCCAGCGTGCCGTCGAGATCGAAGATCGCCGTGCGTCGCATCCACCCGCTTTCCAACCATGGGCGCGGAATCGGCAACGTTCCGCGCATCTGCTGAAACACCCTGTCGGCCAAAGTGACCGAACCCTGTATTGCCGGGCGTCCATCCCCTTGTTAGGACGGCCGGAAAACGAGGGAAAGCCGCTTTCATGGGCCACAGCGCCGCAAGCACCGAAGCCGTTCCCGTCGCCCTCGTCGTGCTGGCCGCGGGCGCGGGCACACGCATGAACTCCGATCTGCCCAAACCGCTGCATCCGCTGGGCGGTCTGCCGCTGATCGGTCACGCGCTGATGGCGGGCCGCGAGCTGGAGCCCTCGCGCATCGTCGTCGTGACGGGACATGGCGCCGATGAAGTCGAGGAAGCCGTCGCCGGGCTCGAACCCGCCGCGGTCTGTGTCCGGCAGGAGGAACAGAAGGGCACGGGCCATGCCGTTCTGCAGGCCGCGCCCGCGCTCGAGGGGTTCGCCGGCGACGCCGTGGTGCTTTATGCCGACACCCCGTTCGTTTCGCAGGACACGCTGGCACGGATGCGCGCCGCGCGGGCCGATCACGACGTGGTCGTGCTTGGCTTCGAGGCCGCCGAGCCGGGCCGCTACGGCCGCCTCGTGACCGAGGGCGACCGGCTGCTGCGGATCGTCGAGGCCAAGGATGCGACGGCGGAGGAACTGTCGATCACGCTCTGCAATTCCGGTCTTCTGGCCGCAGATGCCGGTGTGCTGACCGACCTCCTGTCACGCGTCCGGCCGCATAACGCGGCGGGGGAATACTACCTGACCGACCTCGTGGAACTTGCCGTCGCCGAGGGTCTTTCGGCGACCGCCATCCTTTGCGACGAGGCCGAAACGCTCGGAATCAACTCGCGCGCGGAACTGGCCGGCGCCGAGGCGCATCTGCAGTCTCTCCTGCGGGCGGAAGCAATGGAAAACGGCGTCACGATGACCTGGCCCGACAGCGTGATCCTGTCGGCCGACACCGTCATCGGACGCGACGCGGTGGTGGAGCCCCACGTGGTCTTCGGTCCAGGCGTCACGGTCGAGAGCGGGGCGCGCATCCGTGCATTTTCGCATCTGGAAGGCTGCCATGTCTCGGCCGGCGCGGTCGTCGGCCCCTATGCCCGCCTGCGCCCGGATGCCGAGATCGGCAACGACGCGCGGATCGGCAATTTCGTCGAGGTGAAGTCCGCCACCATCGGCGAGGGCGCGAAGGTCAATCACCTGAGCTACATCGGCGATGCAGACATCGGCGAGGGCACGAACGTCGGCGCGGGCACCGTGACGTGCAACTACGACGGCGTGATGAAGCACCGGACGGTCGTCGGACGGCATGCCTTCATCGGGTCTGACACGATGCTGGTCGCTCCTGTCACGGTCGGCGACCGGGCGATGACCGCCTCGGGCTCGGTCATCACCGAGGACGTGCCCGAGGGTGCGCTCGCCGTTGCCCGCGCGAGGCAGGTCAACAAACCCGGCCTTGCGGTGCGGCTGATGGAACGTTTGCGCGCGATCAAGAGCAGCAGGAAAGGATAAGGCCCATGTGCGGGATCATCGGGGTACTGTCCGACCACGAGGTCGCACCGATCCTTCTGGAGGCGCTGAAGCGGCTCGAGTATCGCGGCTACGACAGCGCGGGGATCGCGACGGTGCAGAACGGCGCGCTCGACCGGCGGCGCGCGGTCGGCAAGCTGCACAACCTGTCCGATCTTCTGGTCTACGAGCCGCTCGCGGGGCGCATCGGCATCGGCCACACCCGCTGGGCCACCCATGGCGGGCCGACGGTGAAGAACGCCCACCCGCACCTCGCGGGCCGGGTCGTCGTCGTCCACAACGGCATCATCGAGAATTTCCGCGAACTGAAAGAGCGCATGCCGGGCCGCAGCTTCGAAAGCGACACCGACACCGAGACGGTCGCCCACCTGTGCGAGACATTCATGGAAAAGGGATTGTCCCCCCGTGAGGCCGCCGCCGAGACGCTGAAGCACCTTGAGGGCGCCTTCGCGCTCGCCTTCCTCTTCGAGGGCGAGGAAGACCTGATCGTGGCGGCGCGCAAGGGCTCGCCGCTGGCCATCGGGCACGGGGACGGCGAGATGTACGTGGGCTCGGACGCCATCGCGCTCAGCCCGCTGACCGACCGCATCACCTATCTCGAAGAGGGCGACTACGCCTTCGTCACCCGGGCGGGCGTGGAAATCCATGACGTGGAAGGGCGGCTTGCCAACCGCGAGACCCGCGCCATCGCCGCGCAGGCCGCGCAGGTCGACAAGGCCGGGCACAAGCACTTCATGGCCAAGGAGATCTTCGAACAGCCTACGGTCCTGTCCGAATGCCTCTCCTATTACGCATCGGGCGACCGGGTGGACGTGCCCGATTTCCAGATCGACTTCGCCGGGACGGACCGTCTGATCATGGTGGCCTGCGGCACGGCGCACTATGCCTGCCAGGTCGCGAAGTACTGGTTCGAGCAACTCGCCGGCCTGCCCTGCGACGTGGATATCGCGTCCGAGTTCCGCTACCGCGAGCCGCCCGTTTCGGACCGCGCCACGGCGCTCTTCGTCAGTCAGTCCGGCGAGACGGCCGACACGCTGGCCGCGCTGCGCTACGCGCGGGAAAAGGCCCGGTCGGTCATCTCGATCGTCAACGTCGCCGAAAGCTCCATCGCGCGCGAAAGCGACGCGGCGCTTCCGATCCTCGCTGGCGTGGAGATCGGCGTCGCCTCGACCAAGGCCTTCGTGAACCAGCTTGGCGCCCTGGCGAACCTCGCGATCCTCGCGGGGCGCCAGCGCGGGCACCTGACCGAGGCGCGCGAGGCCGAACTGGTCACCACCCTGCGCAGCCTGCCGGGTCTCATCAACCAGGCGCTGGCGCTGGAGGAGCGTATCCGCACGGTCACGGGGCGCATCGCCGAGGCGCAGTCCGTGCTGTTCCTTGGCCGTGGCCCCATGTTCCCGATGGCCCTCGAAGGCGCGCTGAAGCTGAAGGAAATCAGCTATATCCACGCCGAGGGCTATGCCTCGGGCGAGCTGAAGCACGGCCCCATCGCGCTGGTGGACAAATCCGTCCCCGTGATCGTCCTCGCACCGCGCGACGCCTTGTTCGACAAGACCGTGTCCAACATGCAGGAAGTCATGGCCCGCGACGGTCTGGTCTGGCTCGTCAGTGATGCGGAGGGCATCGAGGCGGCGGGACACGGCGTCTGGGAGACTCTGGTCATGCCGAAGGTCGACCCGATCCTCGCGCCGCTTCTTTACGCGGTGCCGGCGCAGCTGATCGCGTATCACACCGCGCTCCACAAGGGGACCGACGTGGACCAGCCGCGCAACCTGGCGAAGTCGGTCACCGTCGAATGAGCCGCCTGGGCCCGCCGGACCTGCGCCTGTCGGGCCGGCACGTGACGCTTGTGCCGCTGGATCCGGGCCATGCCGCGGCACTCTCGCACGCAAGCGCGGAGGGTGGCCTGCACGAGCTCTGGTACACCTCGGTGCCGTCACCCCAAGGCATGAACGCCGAGATCGCCCGCCGCCTGAAACTGCGCGACCTCGGCTCGATGATCCCCTTCGCGACCTGCGATGCAGGCGGCCGGCCTGTCGGCATGACGACGTTCATGCATATCGACCACGCGACACCGCGCGTCGAGATCGGCTCGACCTGGATCGCGCCCTCGGCGCAGCGCGGCCCCCTCAACACCGAGGCCAAGCGCCTGATGCTGGCGCACGCCTTCGAGGTCTGGGGCTGCCTGGCGGTCGAGTTCCGGACGCACCGCCTCAACGCCCAGTCGCGCCGCGCGATCGAGCGGCTGGGCGCGCAGCTCGACGGTATCCTGCGCGCACACATGCGCCTGCCGAACGGCACGATCCGCGACACCGCGGTCTATTCGATCACGGCGTCCGACTGGCCGTCGGTGCGCGCCCATCTCGACTGGCAACTCGCGCGGCCGCGGTGACGGGCGAGGGGGCACTCGCGGCGCTCCGCGCCCTGGCCGACCCGGAGCGGGCCGAGGGGATGGCGGCCTATCACAAGGTCGACCGGCCCTATCTTGGCCTGTCCAATGCGGCGGTGACGGATCTCGCGACGGCATGGCGCAAGGCCCTGTCCCTCGACGAGCGCGTGGCGCTGGCCCGCGACCTCTGGGCAAGCGATGTCTACGAGGCGCGCATCGCGGCGGGAAAGCTCTTCCTGCAGGCCCGCATCCGTCCCGACGACGGACCGGCCTGGGCCTGCCTCACGGGCTTCGTGCCGGAGTTCGACAGCTGGGCCATCGCCGACGCCGTGGCACAGGCCGGCCAGAAGCGAGTGGTGGCCGACCCGGCCCGCCTTGACGAGATCGAGGGCTGGACACGCTCGGACCACATGTGGACGCGCCGCGCGGCGCTGGTCTTCACGCTCCCCTTCACGAAGTCGCGCCACCCCAGGCCCGCGGAGGAGGCCGCGCGCGACCGCATCCTGGGCTGGTGCGCGGGCTACGCGGAGGACCCCGACTGGTTCATCCAGAAGGCGGTCGCCTGGTGGGTGCGGGACCTTTCGAAGAAGGACAGAAGCCGCGCGCAGGCGTTCCTGCAGACGAATGGCCCGCGGCTGAAGCCCTGGGCCCGGAAGGAAGCCGCCCGGCACCTCGGCGAGGACACCGCCCCGACGGCCTGACACCACCCCGCCGCCTCTTCATCTTTCCCAAAATACGCCGGGGGAGCGCGAGGGGGCAGAGCCCTCTCGCTCCGGTCGGCGCGCATGGCGCGCCGACCGGATCAAACCGCCGGCACGCCCCCCTCGAGCACGGTCACGAACCACTCCTGGTCGATGTTTCCGCCGCAAAGGATGACCGCGACCTTCTTGCCCTGCATCCGGTCGCGTTCCCGTATCAGGGCCGCCAACGGCGCCGCCCCCGCCCCCTCGGCGAGGTTGTGGGTGTCGGTGTAGTAGGCGCGGATCGCTCCGGCGACCTCGGCGTCCGACACGGTCAGGATGCGCGCGGCCTTTTCCCCGTAGATCGCCAGTGCCTCCGGAACGGGCACGCGGACCGCCATGCCGTCGGCGAAGGTGCGGGCGCTGTCGGTCTCGATCGGGCGCCCGGCCTCGACCGAAAGCTTGGCGGTCGGCGCGTTCTCCGAGACGACGCCGATCACCTCGGCCTTGGCGCCCAGCGCGTCGCGGGCGGCGATGGTGCCGCAGATGCCCGAGCCGCAGCCGATGGGCACATAGACCGCATCGAGGTCCGGCACGGCGGTGAAGAGCTCGTAGCCATAGGTCGCCACACCCCGGACAAGCTCGCGGTGGAAAGGCGGCACGATGAACAGGTTCTCCTCGGCCGCGACGCGGTAGGCTTCCTCCCGCGCGGTGTCGAAATCCTCGCCGAACTCGATCAGCTCGGCCCCGAAGGCCCGCATCGCGGAATTCTTCTCGACCGAATTGCCGCGCGGCACGTAGACCTTCGCCGTCAGCCCCGCCCTGGTCGCGGCCCAGGCCTGTCCCTGCCCGTGGTTGCCGCGCGTCGCGGTGCAGATACCTGTCACCTCCGGGTGCGTCCGCGTCAGCCAGTCGATGAAGGTCAGCGCGCCGCGCACCTTGAACGAGCCGGTGGGGGTGTGGTTCTCGTGCTTCACGAACACCTCGGCGCCGACGCGCTCGGCCAGGAGCGGCCATGCATGCTGCGGCGTTGGAAACATCGTGGCGGTGACGAGGGCATGGGCGGCCTCGAGCTCGTCCTTGGTGAATTGCATGTCCGTCTCCTTCAGGGCGCGGCCCAAGCCTCGCGCGGGCCGGGCATGCTTGCAAGCCCGGCCGCGAACGCCTAGCCCGGGAAGCGAACAACGGAGGCGCACATGACCATTCTCATCACCGGGGCCAATCGCGGGATCGGCGCGGGACTGGCCGAAGCCTACCGCGCGCGCGGCCAGGACGTGATCGCGGCGGCCCGCACAGGCGGCGACGCGGCCGTCGACGTGACCGACCCGGCCTCCGTCGCGGCGCTGGCGGAAGGTCTGGCGGACCGGACGCTCGACCTCCTCGTCTGCAATGCGGGCATCTATCAGGACAAGGGCGAGCGGCTGGAGGACGGGTTCGGGGCGGACCTCTGGGCGCGCACCTTCGCGGTCAACGTGACGGGGGTTTTCCTGACGGTGCAGGCGTTCCTCCCGCATCTGTCCCGCGCCTCGGCACCGAAGATCGCCATCGTGTCGAGCCAGATGGGGTCGAACATGCGGGCGAACGGGGGAAGCTACATCTACCGTGCCTCGAAGGCGGCGGCGACCAACCTGGGGCGGAACCTCGCCCGCGACCTCGCCCCGCGCGGCATCGCGGTGGGCATCTACCACCCCGGCTGGGTCCGGACGGACATGGGTGGATCGGAGGCCGACATCACGCTCAGTGAAAGCGTCGAGGGCCTCGTGGCGCGGTTCGACGCTCTGTCGGCCGCGACGACGGGAGAGTTCCTGACCTGGGACGGACGTGAACATCCGTTCTGACCGCGGCGTCGCGATGCGTATTTGGGGAAAGATGAAGGAGGGGCCGCGCGACATGACGGGCCTTGCGGCACGGGGCCGCGGGCCGTAAGAGGCGCGGCGATCCCGCCCGGAGGCGATCCGTGGGCGGCAAGGCGAAGGACCGGGGGCCAGATGCCCATTCTCGTGATGAAGTTCGGCGGCACGTCCGTCGCCACGCTCGACCGCATCCGACGGGCCGCAAAGCGTGTCGGGCGCGAGGTCGCCAACGGCTACGACGTGATCGTGATCGTCTCGGCCATGGCGGGCAAGACGAACGAACTCGTGGGCTGGGTCGAGGAGACCTCGCCGCTCTTCGACGCTCGGGAATACGATGCCGTGGTCTCCTCGGGCGAGAACGTGACCGCCGGCCTGATGGCGCTGACGCTGCAGGAGATGGACGTGCCCGCGCGGTCCTGGCAGGGCTGGCAGGTGCCGGTGCAGACGACCTCGGCCCATGCCTCGGCCCGGATCGAGGCGATCCCGCCCGAGAACATCATGGCGAAGTTCGCCGAAGGCATGCGGGTGGCCATCGTCGCGGGCTTCCAGGGGATCAGCCCCGAAGGCCGGATCACGACGCTGGGACGCGGCGGATCGGATACCACCGCGGTGGCTTTCGCCGCCGCCTTCGGGGCCGAGCGCTGCGACATCTACACGGATGTGGACGGGGTCTACACGACCGACCCGCGGATCACGTCGAAGGCCCGCAAGCTTGAGCGGATCGCCTTCGAGGAGATGCTGGAGCTGGCCTCGCTCGGCGCGAAGGTGCTGCAGACGCGATCGGTCGAACTGGCCATGCGCTACAAGGTGAAACTGCGGGTGCTCTCGAGCTTCGAGGAACCCGACGAGAGCGCGGGCACGCTGGTCTGCGCCGAGGAGGACATCGTGGAAAGCAATGTCGTGGCCGGTGTGGCCTATTCGCGCGACGAGGCGAAGCTGACGCTGACGGACGTCGAGGACCGCCCCGGCATCGCCGCGGCGATCTTCGGGCCGCTCGCCGAGGCGGGGGTCAATGTCGACATGATCGTGCAGAACATCTCGGAGGAGGGCATGACCGACATGACCTTCTCCTGCCCGGTGAACGAGGTGAAGCGGGCCGAGAAGGCGCTGGCCGATGCCAAGGCACGCGGCGAGGTCGATTTCGGGGGGATCGTGGCGGATACAGACGTCGCCAAGGTTTCGATCGTCGGCATCGGGATGCGGAGCCACGCGGGCGTCGCGGCCAAGATGTTCAAGACGCTGCGCGACGAGGGGATCAACATCAAGGTGATCACGACCTCCGAGATCAAGGTCAGCGTGCTGATCGACCGGAAGTACATGGAACTGGCCGTGCAGGCGCTGCACGACGCCTTCGGGCTCGACCGGGCGGCGTGAGATCCGCCGCCCGGGGTCGGCTCAGGCAAGCTGCGCCGCCATGAGCCAGGCCGCGGCGGCGAAGGTCGAGGCCGCCACGCGCAGGTGGTTGAGCCGGGTCCAGCGGGCCGCGTAGCCGGGCCAGTAGCCGGACGTTCCCTCGGCGCTGCGAGACAGGTCGTCGAGGCGGGTGTTCATCGGCACGTTGCCAAGGCCGGTGACCGCCATGACGCCGAGAATGTAGGCCCCCGTCCCGGCCACCACCACGACGCGCGCGGCGCCGTCGAGGTGCCAGAGCGCCAGCGCGGCGAGCGCCAGCGATCCCGGCGCGAAGCCCATCAGAAGCCCCATGAAGGCCGAGCGGTAGACGGTGCGGTTCAGCCCCACCATCCCCGCCGCGCCGTGGCCCTCGGGCGCCTCCGCGAGGCCCCGCATGACGAAGTCCGAAAAGCTGAGGAAGACCCCGGCGACAAGCGCCATGAGGAGGCCCGCGGCGGTCAGGAGAATGTCCATGTCCGTGCCTCCCCTCAGCTCGAGAGCCCGACGGCGCGGTGAAGGTAGGTGCGGTCCGCGACCTGCCGGCAGAGGAACCGGGCAAGGTCCGCGCGGCGGATCTTGAGATCCAGCCCGCGGGCCGTGTTGGGCACATCCTCGATCACCGGGCGCTTCGTCGCCGCGTCGGTGAAGGCGCCGGGGCGCACGATGGTCCAGTCGAGGCCCGATGCCTCCACCAGCCGCTCCTGCAGTTCGTGATCGCGGAAGACGGGCGCGAGAAGCGCACCGAACATCACCCTTTTCCACCAGAAGTTCAGCGTGTTCCAGCTGTCGCGCGCGCCGAGCGTCGACTGGACGATCAGCCGCCGGGGCCCGTGGGCCTGCATTGCGCGGATGACGTTCAGCGTGCCGTCCGAGCGGATGCGCGACCTGCGCGACATGCCTGCGCCGAGGACGACGAGGACGGCGTCCTGCCCCTTCACGGCGGCCGAGACGTCGGCGGCGTCCAGCGCGTCGCCCGCGTGGTGCGAGAGCTGTGGGTGGTCGAGGCCGAGCCTTTCGGGATGGCGGGCGAAGGCGGTGACGGCGTGGCCCGAGGCGAGGAGTTCCGAGACGGCGAGTTTGCCGACCGTGCCGGTGGCTCCGAAGACGATGACGTTCATGGCGTGTCCTTTCCTGCAATTTCTTGACACGATGTCAAGTTGACGCCGTGTCAATAACCTGCCACTTTACAGCATGTCAAGAAAATCCGAAGACACCCGCGCCCGCATCCTCGACGTCACGCTCAACCTGCTGGAATCAGGGGCCCCCGAGCGCACGCGTATGTCGGACATCGCGAAGGCCGCGGGGCTTTCGCGGCAGGCGGTCTACCTGCATTTCCCGAATCGCGCGGATCTGCTGATCGCGGCGACGAAGCGCCTCGACGAGAAGGTCGACATCGACGCCACGCTCGCCGAGAGCCGCGCCGCCACGACCGGGGCCGAAAGGCTTCCGGCCTTCATCGCCGCCTGGGGCGGGCATATCCCGGTGATCTACCCGGTGGGCCGGGCCCTGATGGCGATGATGGCGACGGACGCCGAGGCGCGCGCGGCCTGGGAGAACCGGATGGCGGCCGTCCGCCATGGCTGCGCTGCGGCAGTTGCAGCGCTCGCTCGGGACGGCGACCTGCGCCCCGGGCTTACGGAGGAGCGGGCGACGGACCTGCTGGCTGGCCTCCTGTCCGTGTCCCTCTGGGAACACCTGACACAGGCCTGCGGCTGGTCGCAGGAGGACTACATCGACGAGATCCTCCGGCTCGCACGGACGGCCCTGACAGGCCCCGGTTGAACGTTGCGCCGCGCCGCAACCTCGGGCTATGCCTGTCCCTCGGGTCGGCAGCTCAGGACGGGCGCCACGGGATCAGGGGTCGATGGTCCAGCAAAGCGAAAGCGAAAGCCGCAAGCTCCTCTCGCGCTTGCAGGCGGTCATGGCCGAACCTGTCGAGGGACAGGAGCGGCTGGACCGCATCACGCATCTGATCGCCGATTCGATGGGCACAGAGGTGTGTTCGATCTACCTGCTGCGCGACGCCGACACGCTGGAGCTTTGCGCCACGCAGGGCCTTGCGCCGGAAGCAGTCCACGTCACGCGGATGCGGATCGGCGAGGGCCTTGTCGGGCGCGTGGCCAAGCATTCGCGCCCGATCAACACCGCGAACGCCCCGGCCGAGCGCGGCTTCCGCTACATGCCCGAGACCGGAGAGGAACGGTATTCCTCCTTCCTCGGCGTGCCGATCATGCGTCTTGGTGAAAGGCTGGGCGTTCTCGTCGTCCAGTCCAAGGACGAACGCGAATATTCGGACGACGAGGTCTACGCCCTCGAGGTCGTGGCCATGGTGCTGGCCGAAATGACCGAACTCGGCGCGTTCACCGGCGAGGGCGCGGCGCTCAGGGAACGGCACAAGGCGCAGGTGATGCTGCGCGGCGGCTGCGCGCAGGAAGGCGCGGCGATGGGCCATGTCTGGCTGCATGAGCCGCGCGTCGTGGTGACACGCCCGGTGGCCGACGACCCGGCGGTGGAACTCGACCGGCTTCGGGCGGCGGTGGATCGGCTGCGCGTCGATGTCGACCGGATGCTCGACCACGTGGCGCCCGGCGACGCCGAGCAGCGCGAAGTGCTGGAGGCCTACCGCATGTTCGCCCGCTCCCGCGGGTGGATGCGCCGGATGGAGGAGGACATCGCCCGCGGCCTGTCCGCCGAGGCGGCCGTCGAGAAGGAACAGTCCACCGCCCGCGCGCGGATGGAGACGGTGCCCGACGCCTACCTGCGCGACCGGCTGCACGACCTCGACGACCTGTCGAACCGTCTCCTGCGGCTGCTGACGGGACAGGGCCGGGATACCGGCGCGGAACTGCCCGACGATCCGATCCTCGTGGCGCGCAACATCGGGCCGGCGGAGCTTCTGGACTATGGCCGAAGGCTGAAGGGCGTGGTGCTGGAGGAGGGGTCGGTCGGAAGCCATGCCGCGATCGTTGCGCGCGCGCTGGCGATCCCGCTGGTCATCCATGCCAGCCGCATTACGACCGAGGCGCTGAACGGCGATTTCATCCTCGTGGACGGGGACGAGGGCGTGGTGCACCTCCGCCCCGAAGACGCCGTCGCCTCGGCCTTCCGCGACAAGCTCGCCATGCAGGCCGCGGCGCAGGAGCGCTACGCCTCGATCCGGGACAAGCCGGCCGAGGCGCTGTGCGGCACGGTCGTGTCGCTGCACATGAACGCAGGGCTGATGGCCGACCTGCCCTCGCTTCCGTCCTCGGGGGCGGAGGGCGTGGGCCTGTTCCGGACCGAGCTCCAGTTCCTGACCCGCAACAAGGTTCCGCGGCGGGGTGAGCTCGCCGCGCTATATTCCCGCGTGATGGATGCCGCGGGCGGCAAGCGCGTCGTCTTCCGCACGCTCGACATCGGGTCGGACAAGGTCCTGCCCTACATGAAACCCACGGAAGAGCCGAACCCCGCACTTGGCTGGCGCGCGATTCGCGTCGGCCTCGACAAGCCGGGCGTCATGCGGATGCAGCTCCAGGCGCTGATCCGGGCGGCGAATGGCCGGCCGCTGACGGTGATGTTCCCTTTCATCGCGCAGTTCGACGAGTTCACGCAGGCGCGCGACCACCTCCTGCGCGAGCTCGAGCGCGAGGCGGCGCTGGGGCGTGTGCTGCCGGAAAGCCTTCAGATCGGCGCGATGCTCGAGACGCCCTCCCTCGGCTTCGCACCCCGGCAGTTCTACGAGTTGGCCGATTTCATCTCGATCGGCGGCAACGACCTCAAGCAGTTCTTCTTCGCCGCCGACCGCGAGAACGAGCGGGTGCGCCGGCGCTACGACACGCTGAACGTCTCCTACCTGACCTTCATCGAGCAGATCGTGAACCGTTGCGCCGAGACGGGCACGGCGCTCAGTTTCTGCGGCGAGGATGCCGGCCGCCCCGTCGAGGCGGTCTGCTTCGCGGCGATGGGCCTCAGGTCCCTGTCGATGCGACCGGCCTCCATCGGGCCGGTGAAGTCGCTTCTGCGGCGTGTCGACCTGCAGGAGGCGCGCGCGGTCATCGACCATGCACGGGGAAGCGGGGCGCAATCGGTGCGGCCCGTCGTCATGGACTGGCTGCGGCGGAACGCCTGACCCCGCCCCTTGCGGCGCATCCGGACGACGCGTAAGCCTGTCTCGGCCAACGGATGCGGGGAAAGGCCCCGGAAACGCGCCGGACCGCCCCGCCCCGATGCACAACGCTCCGATCCTGAAACCGAAGATCCTGACGACGCTGCCCGAGAGCACGCGGCAAAGCGTGCTGGCGGACCTCGTGGCAGGCGTGACCGTCGCCATGGTCGCCCTGCCCCTCAGCCTCGCCATTGCCATCGCCTCGGGCGCGCCGCCCGCGACCGGCCTCGTGACCGCCATTGTCGCGGGCTTCCTGATCTCCGCGCTCGGCGGAAGCCGGGTGCAGATCGGCGGGCCGACCGGCGCCTTCATCGTGGTCGTTCATGGCGTGATCGCGACGCACGGCTTCGACGGCCTCGTGCTGGCAACGCTGATGGCGGGGATCATCCTCGTCGTCGCGGGCCTCCTGCGGGCCGGAAGCCTGATCCGTCTCGTGCCCGAGCCCGTCATAAACGGCTTCACCATCGGCATCGCCGCGATCATCGCGCTGAGCCAGCTGCCCGACGCCTTCGGAATGACCCTGGCAGAGGGTACGCCGGCGGACGTGCTGGAACGTCTGCCCGCGCTCTGGGCGGCGCGCGATACCGTGGATGTCGCGAGCCTCGCCCTCGGGTTCGGCACCATCGCGGCCATCGTGGCGCTCCGCCGAGCCTTTCCGCGGTTTCCGGGCCTGATCCTCGCGGTGGCCGGGGCCTCGGCCGCGGTCGCCCTCTTCGGCCTGCCGGTCGATACGATCGGGGCGCGCTTCGGCGCCCTGCCCGCCACCCTGCCCGCACCTGCCATTCCGGAGATCACGTCGGCCCGGCTTGTGGAGCTGCTGCCCTCGGCCCTCATCATCGCCTTCCTCGCAGGCGTCGAGTCGCTCCTTTCGGCCATGGTCGCGGACCGGATGGTGGCGGGCAGACACCGGCCGAGCGCCGAGATCCTCGCGCAGGGCGTTGCCAATATCGGCTCGGCGCTGATGGGCGGACTGCCGGCCACCGGGGCCATCGCCCGGACGGCGACGAACGTGCGCGCGGGGGGGCGGACGCCGCTGGCAGGCATCTTTCATGCACTGACGATCCTTTGCGTCATGTGGGCCGCGGCCCCCCTCGCGGGATACCTCGCGATGCCCGCGCTGGCGGGGCTTCTCCTCGTGACCGCCTGGAACATGAGCGAACCGCAGCACTGGCGGGGCTACCTGACCGAGGGGCGGATCTCAGACCGGGTGCTTCTCGTGCTGACGCTGGTGCTCACGGTCTTCGCCGACCTGACGGTCGCCATCGGGGTCGGCGTGACGCTCGGCCTCGCGCTGAGGCTCCGCCGGCGCGAGGTCCCGCCGGCCGACTGGACGCCGCCGGACCGGTAGGGGTAGACCGTGCCGGGGCATGGTGGGCGGACCGCCCACCCTACGGGCATGCGGGAGGCGACATGGAAGCGGGCGATTTCGGTGACTGGGACGTGATCGTGGTCGGCGCGGGGTCGGCGGGCTGCGTCCTGGCGAACCGGCTGTCGGCCGATCCGACGCGGAAGGTCCTGCTTCTCGAGGCGGGCGGCAGCGACAGGCGCCTCTGGGTCCATGTTCCCGTGGGCTACCTCTACGCGATGGGCGACCCCTCGCTCGACTGGTGCCTCAAGACCGAGCCCGACCCCGGCCTGAACGGCAGGTCGCTGAACTACCCGCGCGGCAAGGTGCTCGGCGGATGCTCCTCCATCAACGGCATGATCTACATGCGGGGCCAAGCCCGGGACTACGATCTGTGGCGGCAGATGGGCAATCCCGGCTGGGGCTGGGACGATGTCCTGCCGTACTTCCGGCGGTCCGAGGCACACCACGCCGGCGCCGACGCCGAGCATGGCGGCGAGGGCGAGTTGCGGGTCGAGAAGCAGCGGCTCTCCTGGCCGATCCTCGATGCGGTGGCGGAGGCGGCCGGAGAACTGGGCATCCCGCGCACGGAGGACTTCAACCGGGGCGACAACGAGGGCGCGGGATATTTCGAGGTAAACCAGAAGGGCGGCCTGCGCTGGAACGCGCGGCGCGCCTTTCTCGACCCTGCACGCAAGCGGCCGAACCTCAGGATCGTGACGGGGGCCGAAGTCGCGCGCCTGACCTTCGAGGGCCGGCGCGCAACCGGCGTCGTCTTCGTGCAGGACGGCGCGGCCTTCCATGCGCGGGCGGGCGGCGAGGTGGTGCTGGCCGCCGGCGCCATCGGCACGCCGAAAATACTGGAGCTGTCCGGCATCGGGCGGGCGGACCTCCTGCAGGGGCTAGGCATCGACGTCGTTCAGGATACCCAAGGCGTGGGCGAGAACCTCGCCGACCACCTGCAGATCCGCACCATCTTCCGCATCGAGGGCGCGCGGACGCTGAACGACTGGTACGCAAGCCCATGGGGCAAGCTGAAGATCGGGCTCGACTACGCGCTCAAGCGATCGGGGCCATTGGCCATGGCGCCCTCGCAATTCGGCATCTTCACGCGGTCCTCACCCGAGCACGAGACGCCGAACATCGAGTATCACGTTCAGCCGCTGTCTCTCGACGCCTTCGGGCAGCCGCTCCACCGCTTCCCGGCGCTCACCGTCTCGGTCTGCAACCTGCGGCCCGAAAGCCGGGGCTCGGTGCACGTCGCGGGCCCCGACCCGAGGTCGCCGCCCGAGATCCGGCCGAACTACCTCTCCGCGCCCGCCGATCAGCGGGTGGCGGTAGACTCGATCCGGCACGCACGCGCGCTCATGGCGACGCGGCGCATGGCCGAGTTCCGCCCGATAGAGATCAAGCCAGGGCCGCAAGTCGACGGCGAGGAGGCGCTGCTTCGGGCGGCGGGCGACATCTCGACGACGATCTTCCATCCCGTCTCGACCGCGCGGATGGGAAGCGATCCGGGAGCGGTGGTGAGCCCCGAGCTCACGGTCAACGGGATCGGCGGCCTATCCGTCGCCGATGCCTCGGTGATGCCGGCGATCACCAGCGGGAACACCCATGCACCGGTCACGATGATTGCCGAGAAGGCCTCCGACATGATCCGCGCGCGCCTGCGCTGAGGGCCGGATTGCGTATTTCGGGAAAGATGAAGACCTGGGCGCGTCCTGAACTTCATCTTTCTTCAAATACGCATGCCTCGTCCGGCCTCAATGCGCCCAGCGCGTGACCTTGCCCGCAACCCCCTCCCACGCGCCGATCCCCAGGACGCGGGCGGGGTTGGTGGGCGGCGGCATCTCGACACCGTCGAGCCGGGCGAAGCCGAAGCGCCGGTAATAGGGCTCGTCGCCCACCAGCATCACGCGCGGCCAGCGGGCCGCCTCGGCCCGATGCAGCCCCTCGCGGATCAGCGCGCCGCCAAGCCCCTCGCCCTGCCGGGTCGGGTGCACGGCCACGGGGCCGAGAAGGAGCGCCTCGTGCCGGCCGACGCGCACGGGCCAGAACCGGATCGCGCCGCCGAGGATGCCGAGATCGTCGCGCGCCACGAGGCAGAGGTCGCGCACGGGCGGAACGCCGTCGCGCAGCCTGTAGGACGAAAGCGCCTCGCGTCCCGGCGCGAAACAGAGGTCGTAAAGCGCCTCGACCTCCCACTTGTCCTGGGGTTCTTCGCGGAGAAAGTCGTACACAGGGTCTGCCGTCTGCCCCCAGAAAGACTCTGGTCTTTGCCTCTGGCCACGGGCGTATCACGCGGCTACCCCTTTGCCAAACCGCGAGGAGGTACAGGAAGACATGTTCTATCGACCGCAGGACGGCCACGGCCTTCCGCACAACCCGTTCAACGCCATCGTGACGCCGCGCCCCATCGGCTGGATCTCGACGCGGGGTGCGGACGGGTCCGAGAACCTCGCGCCCTACTCGTTCTTCAACGCGGTCGCCTACGTGCCGCCGCAGGTCATGTTCGCCTCGACCTCCGCCAAGGAGGACCGGGGCGACACCAAGGACAGTGTCGCGAATATCCGCGAAACCGGAGTCTTCTGCGTGAACATCGTGGAATACGCGATGAAGGATGCGATGAACCTGACATCCGGCCCATGGCCGAAGGAGACCGACGAGTTCGAGCTGGCGGGGATCGAGCGCGCCGCCTGCGAGACGATCCCCTGTTCGCGCGTGGCGGGGGCACCCGCGAACCTCGAATGCAGGATGACCCAGATCGTGAAGCTGGAGGGGGAGGCGAATTTCGCGGTCTTCGGGGAGGTGATCGGCGTCCACATGCGCGACGATTGCGTGATCGACGGGGTCTTCGACGTGCTGCGGTTCAACCCGCTGACGCGGATGGGATACCGCGACTATTCGGTGATCCGCGAGAAGTTCAGCCTGAACCGACCCGGGGAGTGACGTCCCCGGCGCCCCGCGCGGCGGCGGGCGCCGCGATGCGTATTTGCGGAAAGATGAAGCAACGGCGGGGTTTGCGGCCGCCCCGCGCTTGCACCGCGGGCCCGCGGATGGTTGCCTAGCGCAGGCGCGACGTCAGCAACGGGGGAAGACCTGCCATGGAAACCATGATCGGCGTGATCGGCGGATCCGGCGTCTACCAGATCGACGGGCTGGACGATGCGGAGTGGGTCGACGTGGCAAGCCCCTTCGGCACGCCTTCGGACCAGGTCCTGACCGGCAGGCTCGGCGGCGTGCGGATGGCCTTCCTGCCGCGCCACGGGCGGGGGCATGTGCATTCGCCGACCTCCGTGCCCTACCGCGCCAACATCGACGCGCTGAAGCGGCTGGGCGTCACCGACGTGATCTCGGTCTCGGCCTGCGGGTCCTTCCGCGAGGAGATGGCTCCCGGGGACTTCGTGATCGTGGACCAGTTCATCGACCGCACCTTCGGGCGGGAGAAGAGCTTTTTCGGCGAGGGTCTCGTGGCCCATGTCTCGGTCGCACACCCGACCTGTCCGCGCCTGTCGGAGGCCTGCGCCATGGCCGCCCGCGCGGCGGGCGTGACGGTGCACGAGGGCGGCACCTACCTTGCCATGGAGGGGCCGCAGTTCTCCAGCCTCGCCGAGTCGAAGCTCTACCGCGAGGTCTGGGGCTGCGACGTGATCGGCATGACCAACATGCCCGAGGCCAAGCTCGCCCGCGAGGCCGAGCTCTGCTACGCCTCGGTGGCGATGGTCACGGATTACGACAGCTGGCACCCGCATCACGGCGAAGTGGACATCGCCGAGATCATCGCGACGCTTTCGGGCAATGCCGACAAGGCGCGCGCGATGGTGGCGGGCCTTCCGGCCCTTCTCGGGGCGGCGCGCCTGCCCTGCCCCCATGGCTGCGACCGCGCGCTCGACACCGCGATCCTGACCGCCCCCGACAGGCGCGACCCGGCCATGGTCGAGAAGCTCTCGGCCATCGCGGGCCGTGTCCTTTGACGCGTCGGGCCCTGGTCCTGGGTGCCGACGGCTTCATCGGCCGCTACATCATCCACCACCTGCGCGATGCCGGCTGGGACGTGCTCGCCTCGGCCCGGCGCGTCTCGCGGCTGGAGCGGATGGGCTTCGCGGTCCTGCAGGCAGACCTGGCGGATCCCGCGACGCATGATGCGGCCTTCTGGGCGCCGCACCTGGCGGACGGGCGCGCGGTGGTGAACGCGGCCGGCCTCCTGACCGGCAGCGAGGCAGCGTTCCGCGGGGTGCATGTCGCAGCACCACGCGCGGCCTATGCCGCCCGTGCCGCAGGGGCGCCGGCGCTCCTGCTCTCGGCCGTGGGGCTCGAGGCCGACACGCCCTTCGCCCACTGGCGGCGGGAGGGCGAGGCCGTCGCGGCCGAGGCGGGCGCCACGATCCTGCGGGCGGGCCTCGTGCTCGGCGACACGTCCTATGGCGGCAGTTCGCTGGCCCGTGCGCTGGCGGCGCTGCCCGTCGTGACGCCGGTGGTGGGCGACGGGCAACAGGTGTTCAACCCGATCCATGCGCGCGACCTTTCGCGCGTGATCGCGGCCTGTCTCGACACGCCGCCGCCACCCGGACCGCAGGATATCGGCGGGCCCGAACGGATCACCCAGGCCGGACTTCTGGGTCTCCTGCGCGGCTGGATGGGACTTGCTCCGGTGCCGGTCCTGCGCATTCCCCTGCCCATGGCGCGGACACTCGGACGGGTCGGGGACTTGCTACGGCTGGGGCCCGTATCGCTGACCGCGGTCACGCAGCTGGCGCGCGGGGTCGAGGCAGACGAGACGGCGCTGACCCGGCAACTCGGCCTCGCTCCGGACGGCGTGAGCCGCTTCGCCACGGCGAGGCCGGCGGGCACGCAGGACCTCTGGCATGCGCGGCTCTACCTGATGCGACCGGTCCTGAGGCTGACGCTCGCCTTCCTGTGGCTCTTCTCGGGGCTTCTCGGGTTGTTCCTGCCGTCGGCGCAATTCCTGCCGCTGGTCGAGGGCAGCCCGGTGCCCGATGCGGCCTGGATCGCGATGGCGCGGCTTGGCGGAGTGGCGGACCTGGTGCTTGTCGGGCTGCTCCTGCGGAACTGGCGGCCACGATTGACGGGAATCTTCCAGCTGGGTCTCGTGGGCGCCTACACGATCTCCTTCAGCTTCATCGCGCCGGAGTTGTGGTTCCTGCCGCTGGGGGGGCTGCAGAAGAACCTGCCGATCCTCGCCCTGATCCTCGTGTGGATGGTGCTGGAGGACGAGCGGTGATCGACCCCTACCTCCTCGCCAAGTGGCTGCACATCCTGTCGGCCACGGTCCTGTTCGGAACCGGGATCGGAACGGCGTTCCAGATGGTCTGGGTGATGTGGCGCGGCGATCCCGTGCAGGTGCAGGGCGTGGCGGCGGGCGTGGTCGTGGCCGACTGGCTGTTCACGACGCCGGCGGGGATCGTACAGCCCGCGACGGGCCTCTGGCTCGTCTGGTTGGCCGGCTACCCGCTGACGGCGCCGTGGTTGGTGGTGACCTACGCGCTCTATGCGGTCGCCTTCGCCTGCTGGGTGCCGGTCGTGCGGCTGCAGATCCGCATCCGCGATCTCGCGCGGGAGGCAGCCGCGGCGGGCGCCCCCCTGCCGCCCGAGGCGCGCGCCGCCTACCGGCTCTGGTTCGCGCTTGGCTGGCCTGCCTTCGCGGCGCTTCTGGTCGTCTTCTGGCTGATGGTGACACGGCCCCCGCTTTGGGGTTGAGTGGCGGCATCGGCACGGGAGACCGGCAATGCAGCTCGACACATGGCTCGCCTTCGTGGCGGCCTCCGCGGTTCTCCTCGTCATTCCGGGGCCGACCGTGCTGCTTGTCGTGTCCTACGCGTTGAGCCAGGGCCGGCGCGTCGCGTTTTCCACGGCGGGGGGCGTGGCGCTCGGCTATCTCGTGACCATGACGGCCTCGCTGGCGGGACTGGGCGCGCTGGTCCTCGCTTCGGCCACGGCCTTCACCTGGCTCAAGTGGGTCGGCGCGGTCTACCTCGTCTGGCTTGGCGTCCGCCTGATCCGCTCGGCCGGGACGGACGATGCGCGCTTCGCGGCGTCCGGTCCGGTCACGGCGCGGAGGACCTTCGTCCACGCAGCGGGAGTGACGGCACTGAACCCCAAGTCCATCGCGTTCTTCGTGGCCTTCGTGCCGCAGTTCCTGAACCCGTCCGCGCCCCTCCTGCCGCAATTCGTAACGATGATCGCGAGTTTCGTGACGCTCGCCACGCTCAACGCGCTGTCGTTCGCCTTCGTGGCGGACGCGATGCGGGCGCGGCTTCTGGCGCCGGGCGCCATAGCCTGGCTCACCCGCGCGGGCGGCGTGTCGCTGATCGCGATGGGCCTGCTGACGGCATCGCTCAGACGGGTGCAGGGGTGAGAGAGGCGGGGCTGGACAGGTCCACGCTCCGGCGGCTTCTGGGGGTGGAGGCATGGCCCGTTGACCCGGTGCCGGCGCGTATTCGGGAGGTGTGCGACCACGGCGCCTTCCTCCGGGAGGAGCTGATCCTCGACACCGACCGCGGCCCGATACCCGCGACAGGGCTGCGGCCAGCGGGGGACGGCCCATTTCCCGCGATCCTCTATTGCCACGCCCATGGCAATGCCTGGGAGATCGGGCGCCGCGAACTCATGGAGGGGCGGCGCGCGCTCCCCTCCGGGGCCTATGGGCCGGTTCTGGCAGCGGCGGGATACGTGGTTCTCTGCCTCGACATGACCGGCCATGGGGAGCGGCAGGGCGACGGCCCGGAAGGCGCGCTTGCGAAGGCCGCGCTCTGGAGGGGCGAGACCCTTCTCGGCCGGATGCTCGGGGACCTCGCCCAAGGGCTGTGCATCCTCGCGGAGGATCCACGGGTCGATGCGGACCGGATCGGCACCCTGGGGCTTTCGATGGGGGCGACGCATGCCTACTGGCTCGCCGCGCTCGATGACCGGGTGGCGGCGGCGGCGCACCTCTGCGCCTTCGCGGACATGGGGCCACTGATCGCCGGCGGGGGCCACGACCTCCACGGTATCTACATGACCGTCCCCAGCCTGCTGCGGCACGGCGACATGGGGGGGGTCGCGTCCCTGATCGCGCCGCGCCCGCAGCTGGTCTGCGCCGGGCTGGCCGATCCGCTGACCCCGCCCGAAGCGTTCGACCCGGCGCTCGCCAGGCTTCGCGCAGCTTATGCCGAAATGCATGCCGACGAACGGCTCGAGGTTGTCACAGACGGCCCGGGCGGACATGTCGAGACCCCGGAGATGCGCGCAGCCGTCCTGCGGTTCCTCAGCGAGGCGCTCGGGCCATGATCGGTTTTCGGCGTCCGCGTTCTCTTCGCCACAGGATGCGGGCCGCGCTCGGGCAGACGCTTGATCCCGGGCGCGCGGCTTGCGATCACATCGGCATGTGGCGCAAGGCTGTCATGGTCGCGGTCCTATCCTTCCTCCTCCTGCCAAGGGCGGGCGGGGCACAGGAATACATCGCCGTGCCAGACCTTGTCTCGGACGAGGCCTTCTACCGCATGGTCGCCTGCGCCGCCCCTCCCGGCGGCGACTGCGCCAAGCCGTTCATCTGGTGGCCGGTCGAGCGCCGCCTGAGGCTGCGCGTGGGCATCGCCCAGATCTCCGAGACCTTCGTGAATTACCGTTTCGACCTGGTGGACCGCGCCCTCGATCTGGCCATCGCCGAGATCAATGGGGCGGGGGCGCACCTGTTCCTGGAACGCGCCTTCGAGGGTCCCTTCGACGTCCCCGTCTACCTGGTCGACACCCCCCAGGGCGGCGAGATCTCGGGCACCAGCGTACCAGACCTCGACGGATCGGAAATCTCGATCGGGCGCGTCGCCATCCGGTCGCGCGGCGACGAGATCACGAGTGCTGCCATCGCCATTTCCGCCGACATCCAGCGGCGCGAGATCGCCTCGGTCGTGCTGGAGGAACTGGTGCAGTCACTCGGCCTCGTGACCGATATCGTCTCGCCCGCCTACGAGGATTCGATCTTCTCGGAGAACGGGAACTCCGTGACCCGGCTGCGCGGCCAGGACGCCGCCGCGCTGCGCCGCCATTATCCCCGCCTCTGACGGCCGCCTCCCATGGCCGCATTCCGAAAGGCTCTGCCACGATGCTCGATACCAAGGTTGTCCAGGACTACATCCGCACGATCCCCGATTTTCCGCATGAAGGGATCCTGTTCCGGGACGTCACCACGTTGTTCCAGGACCCGCGTGGCTTCCGCCTTGCTGTGGACCAGCTGCTCGCGCCCTTCGTGGGCCAGCGCATCGACCTCGTCGCCGGGCTCGAGGCGCGCGGTTTCATCCTCGGCGGCGCGGTGGCGCATCAGTTGTCCAAGGGGTTCGTGCCGATCCGCAAGAAGGGCAAGCTGCCGGCCGCCACGATCGAGCAGGAATACGAACTGGAATACGGCCGCGCCATCGTCGAGATTCACGACGACGCGGTGGAACCGGGCCAGAAAGTCCTGCTGGTCGACGACCTCCTGGCGACAGGGGGCACCGCGGAGGCGGGCATCCGCCTGATCGAGCGGCTCGGCGGCGAGGTCGTGGGCTGCGCCTTCGTCGTGGATCTGCCCGATATCGGGGGGCGGAAACGGCTGGAGGACATGGGCATGTCCGTCCACGCCATCTGCACCTACGAGGGCCTCTGAGAGGCGAAGGCCGCAAGGATCTCCGTATCGCTCATCTCGGCCCCGCCCAGACGCACGCCCTCGCAGATCACCGAGAAGGTGGCACCCGGACTGACCGCCCGCGCCCGAGCCTGCTCGGGGCAGGTCAGCCGGTCGCGCCGAACCACGATGCCCGCTTCGGCCGCGCGCGCGACGAGCCGCGCGGCGCGGGTCTCGAGCGCGGGGCTTTCGCCCGTCGTTTGAAGGATGCAGCCGGGCCCGAGCGATGCGCCCCGGGCCTTCCAGTCGCGCGGAAAACGCGGCATCGCCACGGGACCTTGCAGGATCCGCGCCACGAGCCGGGCGCCGCCCGGTCCCCGGTCGAGCGCAAGCCAGCCGCGTCCGGGCGCGACGCCGGGGGCGATCAGGCCTTCTTCGGCTCCGACGATGGCCAGTACGCTGGTGAACCCGTAGAACCGGGCGAAATCGACGACGCCGTCCCAGAGCCTTTCGGCCGCGACGCGCGGCGCGCCGTTTGCATCGACACGCAGATCATGGACCACCACGGCGTCTTCCAGCCCCTCGATCGGTCGCCAGCTGAGGCGTCCGGGTTGAAACAGGACGATCCCGCACTGGGGCGGTGGCAGCATGCGGATCTGAAGCCCCTCGTCGAACCGGGCCATGAGCCAGGCACGGTCGAAGGGGGCATGGGCCGCGCCGAGCTGCCGATCTACGCCCGGAAAGGATGTCCGGTCGAATGTCGGCGGCGACACGGTCACCAGATCGCGAAGGCTCCGCGGCATGGCGGTCTCCTCCAATGGCATTGCGCGCGCTTCGCACTGAAGATGCCGCATCACGGACCGGGCCACCTTGATCTGTCGCAAAGCGTCTGGACCGCGCGCCTTAACGCCCTGTTAAGCAATTCCTGACAAACATGGACGGGCCCGACGGTCGAAGACCTTGGGCCTCTTCTGCGACTTGCAGCGACGAGACGGCTGCGTGCCCTACCCCACACCTGCGACGCATGCGGGCACGCAGCCACTCTCGCCGCCATCGTGACCCATCCATGCCAAGTTGAATTCCGCCGCCCCGCGCGGTAGCCCGGTTTAGCGGCGGGCGTGATGGAACTGGTAGACATATCGGACTTAAAATCCGTGGGCCGAAAGGCCGTGTGGGTTCAAATCCCACCGCCCGCACCACAGCCGCGCGGACACCCCGCGTAGCGCGCCTTTCCTTGATGCAGCGCAAGGCGCGGGTCCGCATCCGCGGCATAGCCTGTCGCCGATGTACCGAGCGAACCGCAAGTCAAGCGCCCGAACTCCGTGACCCAGGCCCCGACGGAAACGCCAGGCATGGCCCCCGGCGCCTCCGCGCCCCTGCGCCCGCGCGGCCTGTCCACGCCGGAAATCGCGGAATTGCGCGCGCGCCACGGCTGGAACGAGCTGGTGGTGGAGCCGCCGCCGACGCCCCTTCAGGTCCTGGCCCGCCAGTTCACCGGCCTTCTCGTGGTCATGCTGATCGTCGCCGCAGGCATCGCCGCGGCGCTTGGCGAAACGGTGGACGCGCTCGCCATCGGGGCGGTCGTGATCCTCAACGCGGGGCTCGGTTTCGTGCAGGAATGGCGCGCCGAACGCGCGATCGAGGCCCTGCGCGCGATGCTCACGCCGCATGCGGTGGTCTTGCGCGACGGCAGCGAGACGACCATCCCCTCGCGCGAGCTTCTGCCGGGCGATCTCGTGCTTCTGGCCGAGGGAGACAGGGTGCCCGCCGATGGCCGGATCGTCGCCGAGGCGGGCCTGAGGCTGAACGAAAGCGCGCTGACGGGCGAATCCGTTCCGGTTTCGCGGGGCCCCGACGACATGGCCCTGTCTGGAACCACCGTTTCCTCGGGCCACGCCGAGATCACCGTGACGGCGATCGGGATGGAGACGCAGTTCGGCGAGGTCGCACGCCTGACGGGAGCCGTGGACGACCGCGAAACCACGCTCCAGCGGGAGCTGGGAATCCTTGCGCGGCAGCTGGGTTACATCGCGCTCGGCGTTGCGGCCCTCGTCGCGGGCTTTGGCATCTGGCGCGGGCTCGAGGCGCTTCAGGTGTTCATGCTCGGCCTTTCCATGGCCGTTGCCATGGTTCCCGAAGGCCTGCCCGCCGTCGTGACCGTGACGCTGGCCCTGGGCGCAGGCGCCATGGCGCGGCAGAACGCGCTGGTGCGCAGGCTCCAGGCCGTCGAAACGCTGGGCGCTGCGAGCGTGATCTGCACCGACAAGACCGGAACTCTGACCGAAAACGCGATGACGGCAAACCGCCTGCGCACCGAGGACAGCGCCTACTCGATCACCGGCACGGGCCATGACCCGGCAGGCCACGTCGAGCGCGCGGGCATCAAGGTCCATGCCGCGAGCGACGCGACGCTGGCGCTCGTCTGCCATGTTGCGCAGGTCTGCAACAATGCCCGGCTGGTGCGGGAAGGCGACCGCTGGCAACCGATCGGCGACCCGACCGAGACAGCACTGATCGTGCTTGCGCACAAGGCATGGGCCGAGACGCCGGATCCCGTGAACCGGGTCGCGGAGCTTCCCTTCACCAGCGAGCGCAAGCGGATGAGCGTGCTGGAACGGGACGGCGACGGCCTGCGCCTGTGCATGAAGGGAGCCCCCGAGACGGTTCTTCCCATCTCGTCTTTCGTGTGGTGCGACGGGCAGGCCCGGCCGATGACCGAGGCCGACCGAGACGCGCTCCACGACGCCGCGACAGAGATGGCGGCCGAAGGCCTGCGCGTCATCGGCCTCGCCTTCCGCGACGCGCAGGACGGTGAGATCGAAGAGCGGGAAATGATCTTTCTCGGCCTCGTCGGCCTGATCGACCCACCGAGGAAGGAAGTCGGCGACGCGATCCGCGCCGCGAACCGGGCGGGCATCCGGACGCTGATGATTACCGGCGATCACCCGGCAACCGCCCGCAACATCGCCAACGCGCTCGGCATCGGCGCGAGCAGGGTCCTGACCGGCGATGAAGTCGACGCGCTCGACGCCGAGGCGCTGAAGGAGGCCCTCACCACCGATGTCGCCTTTGCCCGCGTCTCGCCCGCCCACAAGCTCAGGATCGTCGAAGCGCTGCAGGCCCAGGACCTGACCGTCGCGATGACGGGTGACGGCGTGAACGACGCGCCGGCGCTGCGCAAGGCCGATATCGGCATCGCCATGGGCATACGGGGCACCGACGTGGCCAAGGACGCGTCGGACCTCGTGCTGCTCGATGACAACTACGCCACCATCGTGGCGGCGATCCGCGAGGGGCGGCGGCAGTTCGACAATACGCGCAAGTTCGTCCGCTACCTTCTGTCGTCGAACGCCGGCGAGGTGGTGGCGCTGATCCTCAACACGATCCTCCTGTCGCCGCTCATCTTCCTGCCGACCCAGATCCTTTGGATGAACCTCGTCACCGACGGGGTCACCGCCGTGGCGCTCGGCCTCGAACCCGCTGACCGTGCGCAGATGCGCGAGAAGCCTCGCGCGCGGAATGAGCGCATCCTCAGTTTCAAGAGCGCGCCCCTGATCCTCGCCTTCGGTCTCTATACCGGCCTGGCCTGCGTCTGGCTCTTCGAGGCGCTCCTGCCGCTGGGGGTCGACGTGGCCCGCACGGCGGCCTTCACCGCGATGGTCGTGTTCGAGAAGGTCAGCGTCTTCGCGTTCCGGTCGCTCAAGAGCCCCTGCTGGAAGCTCGGCTTCCTGTCCAACCGCACGCTTCTGCTGGCGTTCGCGGCCATGCTGGGCCTGCAGGTGGCGGCGGTCTACTGGCCGCCCTTGCAGACCATGCTGCAGACGGTCCCGCTGGATGGCGGCGTCTGGCTGATGATCGCCGCGCTCGCCCTTCCGCTTCTGATCGTGCCGGAGGCGGTGAAGACGATCCTTTCGGCACGGTCCCGGCGTCGGGCGTCCGCTTGATCTCGGTCAATACCCCCCCGCGCCGGTCGTTGCACCATGGCTGAAAGGAGAACGGACATGCCAGACGTGCGACAGAGCGGGGCCATGGGCGAGGCTTTCGTGATGGACGGCGGCGGCATCGAGCGGCTCGCCGCGCATCTGCTCGCCGAAGGCCGCAGCGTTGTCGCGCCGGTGGCCCGGGACGGCGCGGTCGTCTACGACGCCATCGAGGACCCTGCCGAGATCGCGCGCGGCGTCCGGATCGACAGCCGCCCCGGACACTACCGCATGGAACGGGACGGCACGGCGTGGTTCGACCACGTGATCGGACCGACGCCCTGGAAGCGTTTTCTCCACCCGCCGCGCGAGACGCTTTACTCGATGACGCGGAGCGACGACGGGATCGAGGTGGAGGCGACGCCCCTTCCGCAAGCGAGCTTCGCCTTTCTCGGGGTCAGGCCCTGCGATCTCGCGGCCATCGGGGTCCTCGACCGTGTCATGACCGGTGGCGCGCATCCCGACCCCCGGTATGCCGCGCGGCGGAACGGCACGCTGATCATCGCGGTGAACTGCCGGGTCTCGGCGGAGACGTGTTTCTGCGCCTCCATGGGGAGCGGACCACGCGCCGACGCGGGATATGACCTTGCGCTGAGTGAACTGGGCACGGGCGCGCAGACGCGCTTTCTCATCGAGGTGGGGAGCGCGGCCGGATCCGCGCTTCTCGAGGCGCTCGACGTCGCTCCGGCGACGGAGGCCGACCTTGCCGAGGCGCGGTGGAACGCCGCCGCGGCCGCCGACGCACAGACACGCGCCATCGAGACGGAGGGGCTGGCCCGGGACATCCGCGCCGCCGCCGAACATCCGCACTGGGACGAGGTCGCCACGCGCTGCCTCAACTGCACCAACTGCACGATGGTCTGCCCGACCTGTTTCTGCTCGACCACCGTGGAGGTGAGCGATCTTACCGGCGCGCACGCCGAACGGCAGCAGCGCTGGGATAGCTGCTTCAACGTGGGCTTCAGCCATCTGCACGGCGGCGCGGTGCGACAGAGCGGCCGCGCGCGTTACCGGCAATGGCTTACACACAAGCTTTCGACCTGGGAGGACCAGTTCGGCGAACTGGGCTGCACCGGCTGCGGGCGCTGCATCGCGTGGTGCCCGGTCGGCATCGACATCACCGAGGAGGCGGCAAGCCTCAGGAGGACGGAGCCATGATGATCAGGGACCTCGGCGAGGTCATCGGCCAGCATCGACTGTTCGCGGGCCTCGACCCCGCGTTCCTCGACCTCGTGGCGGGATGCTCGGCGAACCGGGTGTTCCGCCCGGGCACCGTTCTTGCGCGGGAGGGGGCGAGCTTCGACCACCTCTACCTCCTGCGCGCGGGCCACGTGGGCCTCGACGTCGTCGCGCCGGGACGCGGGCGGTTGCGCATCCAGACGGTCGGCCCCGACGATGTTCTCGGCCTGTCCTGGCTCGTCCCGCCCTATGTCTGGCGCTACGACGCCACCGCCCTGGAAGAGGTCCGCGCGGTCGAGATCGACGCGACATGCCTGCGGGCCAAGTGCGAGGCGGACCCGGCCGTGGGCTATGCCGTTCTCAAGCGTTTCATGCAGCCCATCGTCGAGCGCCTGCAGGGCACGCGCCTCCAGCTTCTGGATGTCTATGGCACACCCCGCTGAACCCCTGCCCCAGGACGGCATGCTGCCGGGCGTCGGACGGGTCCTGTCCTGCCGGACCGAGGCGCCCGACGTCGTCACGCACCGGATCGCGTGGGACGGCTGGGAGGGCTGCGCGCCGGGGCAGTTCAACATGCTTGGCCTGCCCGGTCTCGGCGAGGTCCCGATCAGCGTCTCCGGCGGCACGCGGACGCCGGGCGAGGTTCTGCACACGATCCGCGCCGTGGGCCCCGTCTCGCGTGGCCTGGCGGCATTGAAACCGGGCGCCGCACTCACGATGCGGGGTCCATACGGGCGGGGCTGGCCCGTGGAGGCGGCTGACGGCGCGCAGGTCACCATCGTCGCGGGCGGCCTCGGCCTCGCCCCGCTTCGGCCCGTGATCCGGCATTTCGCGGAGACCGCGCGCGCCCGGCGCGTGCGGCTCGTGATCGGCGCGCGGAGCCCCGCCGATCTCGGCTTTCTCCAGGACTACGACGATTGGCGCGGCGCGGGCATCGACCTGGCCCTGACCGTGGACCACGCGCCACCCGGCTGGCCCGGGCGGGTCGGCGTGGTCACCGACCTCATCAGCGCGGGGCCGGGCCGGACGGTCGCCTATGTCTGCGGGCCGGAAATCATGATGCGCGTGTCGGCGATGCGGCTTCAGGCACTGGGCGTCGATGCTGGCGACATCTTCCTGTCGCTCGAGCGGAACATGAAATGCGGCGCGGGCCTTTGCGGCCATTGCCAGCTTGGCCCGGTGCTTCTCTGCCGGGACGGTCCCGTGCTCGACTGGGCGCGCGCGCGGCCGCTGATGATGGTGGAGGACCTCTGATGCCCCCTCGCCCGCGCCTCGGCGTCTTCAAGTTCTCCTCCTGCGACGGCTGCCAGTTGAGCCTTCTGGACTGCGAACGCGAGCTGCTGGACGTCGCCGGCGCCCTCGAGATCGCCTATTTCGCCGAAGCCGTGTCGGCGGAGGATACCGGCCACTACGACGTCGCGCTGGTCGAAGGCTCCGTGACCACCGAGGCCGAGGCGCTGCACATCCACGACATCCGCGCGCGGTCGACGACACTCGTCACCATCGGCGCCTGCGCCACCTCGGGCGGCATCCAGGCCCTGAAAAACGGCGGCAACGCGGCGGGGTTTCTCAAGATGGTTTACCCGACGCCCGCATGGCTCCACACGCTGGAGAGCGCGACGGCGATCTCCGACCACGTGAAGGTGGATCATGAGTTGCGCGGCTGCCCGATCTCCAAACACCAGCTGCTGGAGCTGATCGCGGCGCTTCTCGCGGGTCGGCGGCCCCAGACGGAGCCGCACGCGACCTGCCTCGAGTGCAAGCTCGCGGGGCAGGTCTGCGTGATGGTGGCCGAGGGGAAACCCTGCCTCGGTCCGGTCACGCACGCGGGCTGCGGCGCGCTCTGTCCCGGTTATGCGAGGGGCTGCTACGGCTGTTTCGGGCCAAAGGAGACGGCGAACACCGCATCCCTCTCGGCGCAGTTGGGCGCGCTCGGGGAAAGCCCGGCCCGCATCGCGAGGGCCTTCTCAACCTTCAACACCAACGCGCCCGAGTTCCGGGCCGAAGCGGAGGCACAGGGCGATGACTGAGCGCCGGATCGAGGTCGGCCTCCTGACGCGCGTCGAGGGTGAGGGCGCGGTCAGGATCGACATGCGGGGGGACAAGGTCACGCGCGCCGAGTTCCGCATCTTCGAGCCGCCGCGCTTCTTCGAGGCGCTCCTGCGCGGGCGCGGCTACGAGGAGGCTGCCGACATCACCTCGCGGATTTGCGGCATCTGCCCCGTCGCCTACCAGATGAGCGCGGTCCACGCGATGGAGGCCGCCTTCGGGGTCGGGATCGATCCCTCCGTGCGCCTTGTGCGCCGCCTGCTCTACTGCGGCGAATGGATAGAGAGCCACGTCCTGCACGCCATCCTCCTGCATGCCCCCGACTATCTCGGATACGGCAGCGCCTTCGAGCTTGCGGCAGCGGGCCACGAGGGGCTGGTGCGCGACGCGCTGGAAGTGAAGGAGGCCGGCAACCGCATCGTCTCCGTCGTCGGCGGGCGGGAGATCCACCCGATCAACGTGCGCGTCGGCGGCTTCTGGAAACTGCCCGAGCGACGCGCTCTGGCGGCACTGCGCGAGGAGCTGCTAGCCGCGATCCCCAAGGCGGTTCGCGTCCTCGACTGGACGGCTTCGCTCGACATCCCCGACCACGCCCGGGACTACACGCTGGTGAGCCTCTGGCATCCCGACGAATACCCGATGAACGAGGGACGGCTGAGGTCCACCGCCGGGCTCGACTGCGCCAACGATGCCTGGCGCGATCATTTCGAGGAATTCCAGGTGCCGCATTCCAACGCGCTTCAGGCGCGGGACCGGGAGGGCGGCGAATACCTCGTCGGGCCGATGGCGCGGCTTGCGCTGAACTTCGGGCGGCTCTCCGAAGGCGCGCGGGAGGCGGCGGGACGCGCGGGCCTCGGTCCCGACTGCCGCAACCCGTTCCGCACGATAACCATGCGGATGGTCGAGACGCTGCACGCGCTGGAGGAGGCTGTGCGCCTGATCGAGGCCTACCAGCCCGGCGAGCGTTCCGCCGCGCCGGTTGAGCCGCGCGCGGGCGTGGGGGCTGCCGCGACGGAGGCCCCGCGCGGCACGCTGTTTCACCGCTATGAGATCGACGGCGACGGGCTCATCACCCACGCGCAGATCGTGCCCCCGACCTCGCAGAACCAGCCCGCCATCGAGGCGGACCTGCGCGCCTTCCTGCCCTCGCTTGCCGGGCGGAGCGAGGCGGAGATCACGCATCTCGCCGAGCAGGCGATCCGCAACTACGATCCCTGCATTTCCTGCGCGACGCATTTCCTAGACCTGCGCTTCCTCGATGCATGATGCGGTGGTCATCGCTGTCGGGCGGCGCGACCGGGGCGACGACGGGGCGGGGCCGGCCCTCCTCGACAGGCTGGCCGAGCTTGGGGCCATGGCGGACCTTCTGCACCTGCGGCCCGATCCGGGCGACCTCCACTCGGCCCTTGCGGGGCGCAGGGTGGCCATCCTCGTCGATGCGTGCAGGTCCGGCGAGCGACCGGGAAGCCTGCGGGACTACGACCTGACGATGGCGAGCCCCCCGGCGGCGCGGCGGGCAAGCCACGGCATGCCGCTCCTGGATGCGGTCGACCTGGTGCGTGGGCTCTATGGCCTGCCCCCCAAATGCCGCCTGCTTGCCGTGGAAGCCGCCGGGTTCGACCATGGCAGCGGGTTGTCCCCGGACGTGGCAGACGCCGTCGACACGCTGGCCGAACGGGTCATCCGCCAAATCGGAAGGGGGGCGACACCGCCCCCCTCGGGTCAGGCGACGCGGGCAACGCGCGCGGTGTCCTCCGGCTCCGTGAGCGGGGCCCAGCCACCGCCCGGGACATAGCGCTCGGCCACCGCGCCCGTCTCGTCCATCCGGAAGAGATGCAACCAGGAATTGTCGAGCAGCGCCGCCAGCCCCTCGTGCCTGCCGATGATGTCGGACATCGCCTCGGCCGGGGCCTCGACGATCGCGGCAAGGCGCATCGGCTCGTGGATGAAACGCTCCCCGTCATGGACGGACTGCCACGGCAGGCCCGGACGAAGATCGCCCGACGAGCCCTCGATAACGCCGGTGAACCCCGAGACGTTGTGCAGGACCTTGTTGCCCGCGCCGAACACGGCGTTGTCCACGGTCGACCCGTAGTATTGCAGGTTGATCCAGCTCGCCACGATCAGCGGCGCGGTCAGGATCAGCTCGAGCACCGGGTAGCCGTTCGCGGCATCCGCTTTCCAGCCGTAGCTGTGCAGGAAGGCGCGGCCGCCGAGGTCGACCCCTTGCGTCCGGTGGCGCGGGGCGACGATGAACGCCGCGCACCCGGCCAGCGCCCATTCGGGCCGGGTCTGCGACCAGTCGCGCGCGCGGGCCTGAACGGCCTCGTCCACCTGCACGTCCGGATCGAGGTTCAGAAGCATCGCCCGCTCGCTCCGGGCGATCTTCCCAGCCTCAGCCAGCGCATCGCGAAGCGCCTTGAGGTCCTCGCCATGCGTCTCCTTCCACCGCGCGGTGTCGTAGAGCGTCACCTCGTCGGTCGTGGTGTCGTGGAGCGCGGGCAGGAAGACGGTGTCCGCGGGCACATCGATCCCCTCCGCCGGAAGGCCCTTGCGCACCTCCGGGTCGTTCAGGAGCCGCGCCACGAGGCGCGCGTTCACTTCGCCGTCGTGCCCGCCGCAGGCCCCGCAATCGAGACCGGCATTATGCGGGTTGTTCTGCGACGTGCCGCCATGGCCCGCGAGGACGACGATCCGCGCGAAGGGACCGGTCAGCGACATGGCCTTTAGGATGGTCGCCGCTGTTGCGACCCGGGCGTCTTGCGGGATCACGTCGAGCGAGGGGGCGAGAAGCGCCGCCTCTTCCGTCTTCAGACCGGGATGGCGCGGAGCGAGGGCGGTCGTGGCCTTGAGGCTCTGCGCCGCGAGCCGTGCGGCATAGGTGAGGCCCATGGTCTCGACATATCCGAAGCTCGACACCGCCGCCTGCTTGAAGCGCGACCAGACCGATGTCGCGGCGATGCGACCCGCCCGCGTCGCGGCCAGCGCGTCCGGCCCCTCGTCATGGGCACAGCCCGACGGCGAAAGCAGAACGGGGCAACGCGCGGTCTCGGACGCGGCGCCGAGCGGCCGGTAGGACACGGCCGCGCCGAAGAACCCCGCGAAGCCCAGCGTCTCGGCGCCGGGCATTGCGGTCTCCAGCGCGCGGCGGAAGACCTCCGACCGAACGTCGATGCAGAACGCCGCCTGAACCGGGGGCCTGCCGGTCCCGGCCTCGCCCTTGCCCAGCGCGGCAAAGACATGCCGCCGCCAGCCGGCTTCGTAGGCCGTCTGCAGCGCGGCCAGAAGCGCCTCGTTGTCGCCGGGGGACGGCGGGTTGGCATGTGCGGCCTTCGCGCTCTCCCAGGCCGTGGACGGAACCTTGTCGACCAGCAACCAGTCGCAGACCGCGCGGATGGCGAGGAGATCGGTCAGCACCGGATCCGTGCCGCCGGCAAGCTCGGCCTGCCAGAGGCGGTAGCGCGCGTGGCCGGCCCAGCCCTGAACGGTATAGAGAAGCCGCGCGAACCAGCTTTCGAGCGCGGGGCCCGACAGGTCGAGCGATGCGGCCAGCGCCGCGAGCGCTGCGCCGGGCGCATCCGGCAGCGCCGCGATCCGCTTCGAGGCCCCCTGCAGTCCGAGGGCGGCAAGTCCGAGGTCGTGCCCCGCGTCGAGGCGCCAGGCCTGCCACAGGCCGAGGTCGCCGCGCGCGGCCGACCAGGCCCCCTGGCCCGCGTCGAAGTGCTGGGCCGCGTAGTCGCAGACATGGCCCGCGATGCGCTGCGGCCAGGCCTCGCCCGTGGCCTCCCCCGCAAGATCCGCCAGGGTGGGAAGCGCCTTGGGCGCGATATCGGCCGCGCCGCGCGCCGCCTCGGCCAAGGCGGCACCGCTTGCGGCGACACCCGGATGCAGCGACGCGGCGGCATCGAGATCATCGGGCGCAATGCGCCCGGTGGCGATCGCCTCGGCATAGGCGCCGGGGCCCTGGGTCATCCTGGCGCCGGCGAGGCGCGCGACATCGACCATCGCGGCCTCGAAATCGCGTTCCGCGAAGCCGAGAAACGGGTTCACCGCGACGAAGGACGAGAGCGGCCAGAGCGGGGCGATCAGGCGGCCGGCCTGGTCAGCGGCGGCAAGCGCCTCGTCCTCGGTGACGGCAGCATCGACTTGGGTCATCAGGGTCATGGCTTGGGTCCTCCGGGGATCAGGCGAGCTTGGGAGCCAGAAGGCGGTTCAGAACGGGCGTCACGTAGAGCCCCTGGCGCAGATGCGTGACGAGCGGGCGCCAGCGCCCTTCGGCAAGGCGCACCGGCGCAAGGATCTGCACCGCCGCGGTGGCGACGAAGAGCGCGAGGATCATCCCCATCACGACCTGCAACATGGGGCCGACGGAGCCGGTCTCGGGCAGCGTGCCGGCCGTCAGCGTCTCGGCGCCGAGCTGCAGGGCAAAATAGACCGCGGAGAGACCGAAGGAGACGAGGCTCGCCCGGATCACGAGCGGACCGCGCGCGCCCTGCCCCATCGAGAGCGCCACCAGCTGAGCCAATCCCAGCACGAGGATGGCGGCCAGCACGACGAGGGCGGGCTTGGTCTCGAGGGTCACACCGAAGGCCCAGCCGGTCAGCCCGACGGCGCAGAGCGCGACCGCGAGCGACAGGACCGCGTCCCGTGGGCGCACCGGGGACAGGCGATGGCCGAGCTTGGCCCGCGCGAGATCGACGACGGACCCCGAGCCGAGGAAGGCATGCGCCTTGTAGAGGGAATGCGCGACGATGTGCAGGAGCGCCGCCGGGAAGGCCCCGAGCCCGCATTGCAGCAGCATGAAGCCCATCTGCGCCGCGGTGCTCCAGGCGAGCGCGGACTTCACGGCGGTCTGGGTCAGCATGACGAGCGAGGCCAGCGCCGCCGTCAGGCCGCCGACCACGGCCAGGAGGGCCATGGCGAAACCGGGCGCGGCAAGGAAGATGTCCGAGAAGCGGATCACGAGGAAACCGCCCGCGTTGATGACGCCGGCATGGAGCAGCGCCGAGACCGGCGTGGGGGCGTCCATCACCTCGGTCAGCCAGCCGTGGGTCGGGAACTGCGCCGACTTCAGAAGTGCCGCCATCGCGATGCAGAAAGCCGCCCAGCCCGTGCCTTGGGGCACCAAACCTTCGTCGAGTGCGGCGGACATGGCAGCGATCTCGCCGGTTCCGAAGCCCTGTACCAGCAGAACGGCGGCGGAGATCAGGAACACGTCGCCGATCCGGGCGAAGAGGAACTTCTTGCCGGCCGCAAGCCGCGCCACGGGACGATCGCCGTAGAACAGGAGCAGCCTGTGCATCGACAGGCTCGTGCCGATCCAGGCGAGGACCAGCTGGCCGACATTGCCTGAGGTGACGAGCAACAGGACAAAGCCGAGCGTCAGCGCGAGGCGGCCCATGAAGGTGCCCTGCCGCGCGTCGCCGTCCATGTAGGTGCGTGCATAGCGGATGACGACCCAGCCGATGAAGGAAACCAGCAGGACCATGACCGCCGAGACCGCGTCGACGCGGATCTGGAGGCCTATCCCGTTCGCGCCGATCAGCGCGGAGCCGGCGGCGCCGTAGGTGGCGGCCATTGTCCCGAAGATCACCGCGCCGGCGAGCACGGCGAGCGCGGCACCCTCCACGATGGCGAGGCTCCGGCGCGGGCGCAGGCCCGGTCCGGTGAAGCAGACGATCGCCGCAGCGAACAGCGTCAGCGGCAGAAGATAGGCGAGCATGGACATGGCGACCTCCGTCAAACGGCACGTTTCGAGAGAGGTAGCCTTCGCCCGCACTCAAGTGAAATATATTGTTCCGAGGCTTTCGTTCGTTTATAAAGAACGCATGAGCCTTCTCAACTACACCCATCTCCGGGCCTTCCGTGCCGTCGCCGCCGAGGGGAACCTGACACGGGCGGCCGAGAAGCTTGGCGTCGCCCAGTCGGCGGTCTCGACCCAGATCAAGGCATTGGAAGCGCGCCTCGGGCACGCGCTCTTCGAGCGGCGCGGCCGGACGATGGCCCTGACCGAAGCGGGGCGGATCGCCTACGACTGCGCCGAACGGGCCTTCGCGGCTGGGGACGAACTGGTCGAGACACTGGCCGGACGGTCGGGCGCGCAGGCGGTGCTGCGGGTCGGCGCACTCGCCACGCTTTCACGGAACTTCCAGCTGAACCTCCTGCGTCCCCTGGTGCAGGACCCGGAGGTGTCCGTCGTCCTGCGCTCGGGATCGATCGGAGAGCTTCTGGCGGAACTTGAGGCTCTACGCCTCGACGTGGTGCTGACCAACGCGCCCCCGCGCCACGACGCGGCGACACCTTGGCGGGAACACCGGATCGACGATCAGCCTGTCGGCCTTGTCGGCCACGCCCACCGAATCCCCAAGGACGCCGATCTCGCCGCGCTGATCTCGGCCGCACCGCTCGTCCTGCCGGCCGAGGGAAGCGCGCTGCGCGCGGATTTCGACCGGTTGATGGCGCGTGAGGGCCTGAGCCCGCGCATCGCGGCCGAAGCCGACGACATGGCGATGCTGCGACTTCTGGTGCGCGAGGATGCGGGGCTAGGCCTCGTGCCGCCGATCGTCGTGCAGGACGAACTGGAAAGCGGGCTCCTGATCGAGGCGCTGCCGCTGCCTGACCTGCACGAGGCCTTCTGGGCCATCACCCTGCCCCGGCGTTTTCCCAACCCCGCGTTGGCGCGGGTCCTGTCGATGGAGTGACAGCCAAAAAAAACGCGCCCTCGGGCGCGTCTTCTTTGGCAGCATGGTCTTCAGTTGCTCAGGCGGCTTCCGCCTCGGCCTGGCTGCGACGCTCGCTTTCCTCGCGGCTGAGCGCCACGGAAGTCCGCACGCCGGCGGCGACGAACCGCATCAGGCCCTGAACCACCCGCTCGTTCGGGTCGATGCCCGCACAGCTCAGCACTTCGCGACCGTCACGAGAACGCGCCCAGCGGGCGATCTGCTCGGGGCCGTTGCCGTATTTCTTGTCATCCGCGATCGCGTCGTCGAGCGCAGCCAGAACCACCGCCGCGAAAAGCTTCCGCGCGCGCTGACCCTGTTCGAAGTTGAAGGCGGTGCCATCAACGAAATCTCGCATTTCGTCGTCCTTTGATCTTGCTCTTGCAATTTTTGGCGTGGCGCCCCTTATGCCCAATTTCCATGCAGAACTGTGATGCGTTTTTTGCAGGTGTGGTATTCTCTGGGCGCATGGCTCGGCGGGATTTCGCACGAGGGCAGGTGTCTCTTTCGCCAATCCAGCCCCATATCTAGGTTGGGTCACGGCGCAAACAAGCTTTTGTCAAGATTTTGCCACATCCGGAGCAACTCCTCCGCTCGACTCGTCCCCGATTTTGCGCGTCGTCGAATCGGTGGCACTGGATCTGCGGCCGTCTCGCGGCGCGGCATCGATCCGCCAGGTCTCAGTCGCGCCCGCCGGTCCATGGCCCTCGCGATCCGCGCCGACCGCCCGCGCGCGGGACGCGGCTGAGATCGGAGAGGGGACGTTCCGCCTGGCGGACCGAACGCACGCGACTGACAGACGGGATCGGACTCCGCCGACCGCGAGACAGCACGTATTCGACCTCGTCATGGGGGGGCTTGCCGTGGGTGCGCGCCCAGTAGTCCGGCCCGCCGCGTCGCAGGAATACCGGGAGCACGAGCAGGACCCCGGCAATGAAGCCGCCGGCATGGGCCCAGTAGGCCACACCGCCGCCCGCGACATCCATCGCCAGTCCGTTCACAAGCTGCAGACCGAACCAGATGCCCAGCATCAGCCATGCCGGGATGGTGAAGATCTTGATGAGAAAGACGATGATGACGAGGACGTCGATCCGCGCCCGCGGGAACATCAGGAGATAGCCCCCCATCACGCCCGCGATCGCACCGGAGGCCCCCACCATCGGGATCGATGAGGACGGATCGGCCAGGATCTGCCCTCCCGCGGCCGCGACACCCGAGGCGAGGTAGAACAGCAGGAAGCCGAGATGCCCCAGCAGATCCTCCATGTTATCGCCGAAGATGTAGAGGAAAAGCATGTTGCCGATCAGGTGCATCCAGCCGCCATGCAGGAACATGGACGTCAGGATGGTATGGGCCTCGCCGCCCTTGACCGCCTCGGCGGGCACCAGCGCCCACGTGTCGTAGAAGGCGAGCAGTCGCGCCTCGTTGCCCGCGAGCGCGGGAAAGTAGCTGAGGAACACGACCACATTCACGGCGATCAGCGCCCAGGTGACAAAGGGCGTGCGGTCGGACGGGTTGTGATCGCGGATCGGGAACATGAACCGAAGCTGGTGGCCCGCCCCCGCATGTCAAGGACAGGTGCGGTTGACGGGGGCGCCCCTGACGCCCCCGGGGGCGTCAGTCGAGTTCGTCGGCGGCCAGCATCAGGCGGATCTCGCGGCGCACGAGTTTGCGGACGTTCCGCGTAATGCGCTCGCCCAGGGCACCCTGGAGTTCCTGCCGGACCACATCGGCGACGATGCGGCGAAGCGTTTCCTCGTCGAGGATTCCCTCTTCCTGGGCGCCGCCCGTCTCGTGCTCGGCGGCGCGTGCAGCCGACATGCCGATGATGCGGGGCGTGGCTTCGGAAATGCTCCCGCCAAGGGCGGCACCGGCGAGAGCCGAGACCAGCATCGCGTTGTCCGGGCGGTCTTCGTGGCGCCGAAACGAGAGGGGCGGCTCGGGGCTGTTTTCCGCGAACGAAGCGGCGGCCTCCCCAAGCGGGGAAACGGCTGCTGCCTCGTTCGGGCCAAAGGTGGCGGGATCGGCGGCCTCGCCGGACACATCGTCCGCGGAAGAGGTCGCGTCCGGGCCGAACGGATCGGCATGGCCGGTCTCGTCCAGTTGCCGCTCCTCCGTGTCATCGGCATCGGAAAGGTCAATTTCCGCGAAGGCGGCGGCTTCGCGGTCGGCCATATCGCCTTCGTCGCCGGTGCCCTCCAGCGCCTCTTCGGATGCCGTGTCGACATCCAGGGCGAGGTCGGTTCCGGTCAGTTCCGCCGAAAGCGCGGTGTCGGCTTCGCCGGCGATGTCCATGCCATCGAGGTTGAGCTCGAAACCCGCGTCCGAGGCTGCCGTCTCGGGCATCGAAGTCGAGGGCTCGTCGCTCTCGAAACCGACATCCCAGGCCTCTGCCGCGAGGTCCGCCTCTGGCAAAACGGCCTCGAAGGAGGCGGGCTCGACCTCAGCCCAGTCGAGACCGGGTTCGGCTGCATCTGCGGAAATGCGAGCAGCGTCCTCGGCCGTCAGATCCCCGGCCTCCGATCCGGTGGCGGCCTCGGATGGATCCGTGGCACCCGAGAGGCCGAATTCCTGCAGGGCCGTTTGAACGGCGTCACCCTCGGCCTCCGCGTGGCTGACTGCTGTAGCCTCTGCCGCGGTGTGCTCCGCGGTTTCGGGGATCTCGACGTTCGGCGCGGCATCGGCGCCTGCCAGAGCCTCGTCCCCCTCGTCGTTGACGGGAGCGAGGTCGGAGGCACGGCGCGAGAACATGGGCGTGTAGGGTGACGCCGGTGCGGCCCGCTCGACGGCGGGCTCGGGGGCGTCGTTGGCCGCTTCCCCGACCTCGGCAGGTGCGGACGAAGCCGCCTCGCGGACCGCGGCCAGGTCGAGCAGCGCCCGCCTGGCACCGGCATCCGGCCAGCCCGCGTCGCCCGTGTCCGACTCGAACTCCACCGACGCGGGGATATCCGCCCCGGCGGCCTCGGGGGTCGGCGTGCGGCCCCAATCGAAGAGCCGCATCTCGGGCCGCCAACCATCGCCCCCGACCGCGCGCGGCGATTGCGGCGCATCCTCGTCGGCCGTGACATCGCCGTCCTGCCCGGTCGCGGTGGGGAGGTCCCCGGACGTGTCGGCGGGACCTTCCGCCGTCATGTCATCGCTGTCTTCCAGCTCAGCGGCGGCCAGACCGGCCTCTGCCGCTTGGGCGGTGTCAACGGCCTCTTCGACGGCGGCGGCGACCGTGGATTCCTCTTCGACGGCCTCGGAGATTGCGGTGTCCGCCTCCTCGGCCCATTCGGTTTCGGCCACGAGGTCGCCGGCTTCCGGCTCGGCATCGGCGGTCGGGACGCCATCCTCGGCGATCGTGTCTTCGAGGGTGTCTGCATCGGACAGATGCAGCGTTGCGGTTTCCTCTTCGGTCGATCCGGCTTCCGGCTGCGCCTCCATCTGGGCCGCAGCAACCTCCTCGGCGGCATCAAATGCCTGCTCGACTTCGGAGAAGTCGGAGACCGGCTCTTCCGTCACGGGGGCGGCCTGGGGGAGTTCCGCGTGCTCCTCGGCGGCGGTGGCGCCCTCCTCCTCGACCGCAGCAGCTTGGGCGTCCGTGGGCTCGACGCCGGTGTCGACGGGCGCTTCGGTGCCGAGGGTGTCATCCTCCGGCATCTGCGCCGCCTCGGCGGGCGCGACGGCCACGGCTTCTTCCTCTCGCGGCTTGTGCTCGGCGGTTCTCAGACCCGCGGGCCAGGCCGCGTCAGGGTCGGTCACCCGCAACGACGGCGTCAGGACGAGCTTGCCATCGGCAGCGGCAGAGGCCGACTCGGTCCGCATCGGATTGCGTTGAGAGGCGGTCGGCTGATCGGCCACGAGCCTGCGGATGGACGACAGGACGTCGTCGATATCACCCATGGATTTCACCGGATCGGGCATAGCGCTCACTCCTCAATCGGGCCCTGCCCGGCCCTAATTCAAACGACGCCCGCGCAATGCACGGACTGTGTAGCCCCTACCCAGCGGGACGGCTGCGCCTGTCCCGGACTCGGCGCAGGATAACGGCAGGGCGCTCGCGGCACAACGGATTGCGGCCGCGCTTCACGGAAAGCTCGCATAAAACTTCACCTTAAACCGGGGCTTGCCCCGCGCCCCGATACCGATCCCGGGGCAGCGGCCCTGCGGGATCAGTCGCGCCCGGTCCGCCCGAGGATACGGTCGAGCCTTTCGCCCTGTGCACTCGGGACACGGGCGGGCGCGCCCGACACGAGGTCGGAATATGCCGAAGGGTCATATCCGGGCACGTCGAGATCGAGATGCTCCACCGTCATGAGACCGCCCGCGGAGAGAATCGAGTAGGCCGCGAGATAGAGATTGGTCTGCGCCTCGATCCGGCTGATGCGAGCGTTCAGAACGTCCTGCTCGGCATCGAGCACGTCGAGCGTGGTCCGCGCGCCGAGCGACGCCTCCTCGCGCACCCCCTCGAAGGCAAGCTCGGCGGCTGCGATGCCCTGATCGGCGGCCTGGATCTGCGCGTTGGCAATGCGGAGCCGCGCCCAGGCATCGCCCATGGTCTGGACGTTGACGAGCGTCTGCAGGTTCAGCGCCGCGCGGACGGCGGCGGCCTGTGCCAGCGCCTGGCGCTCGAGCGATGCGAGCTGTCCGCCGCGATAGATCGGCTGAGAAAGCGTGATGCCGATGGAGCCGCTCTCGCCCTCCCCGCCCGGAAAGGGGGATTCGAACGTGTTGCCCACCCGACCGTCGAGCGTGATCGTCGGCCGGTAGGCCGCGCGCGCGCCCTGCACCGCCAGTTCGGCGGCGGCGACCTCGTGCTGAAGCCGGCGGATCGAGGGTGTGTTCTGCCGCGCAAGCGCGTCGGCTTCGGCCTCGGAGCGCGGCAGCCCTGGAAGAGCGCCCGGCCCCGACAAGGCGCCCGGATGGCGCCCGACGGCGAGCGCGAAGAGTTCGCGGCTGATCTCGAGCTGGCCCTGCGAGGCGGCGAGCGCCGAACGCGCCTCGGCGAGCCGCGCCTCGGCCTGGGCCACGTCGGTGCGCGTATCCTCGCCGACCTCGAAACGGTCGCGGGCGGCGCGAAGTTGCTGGGTGACGACGCGGACGTTCGCCTCGCGCACGTTCACCACCTGCATGTCGCGCCAGACATTGAGGTAGGCCGTGACCGCGTCGAACAGCACCTGGCTCTCGACCGAGACGAGGCCCTGCCGCGCGGCCAGCACGGTCTCGCGCGCAGCCTCGAGGCTCAGGCGGCGCGACCCGCCGGCATAGAGCACCCATTCGGCCACGAGGTTGGCCGTGCCGGTGGTCGTGTCGTTAACGATATCGCGGTCGACCGAGGTCACGAAGGACAGCGTCGGGCGCAGCTGCGCCACGGCCTGGGCCACGCCCTCGTCCTCGATGCGAAGGAGATAGCGGTTCTGCTCGAGCAGCGGAGAGTGCACGTAGGCGTCGGCCATGGCACTGCGCAGCGTGTCGGCCCGCGCGACGGCGGGCGCCGCGAAAAGACCGAGCGCAACGACCCCGCACAGCGTCGCCGCGCGTGCAAATCCACCGATCGTTCCAGACATGCACACCCCCCCGAGGCGATTGCGATCCCGTTTGTCCGGCCATCCATCAAGAGCAGCTGGGATGACCTCGCCAGTCCCGGCACATGGCCGGGCCAGGCGGCTCAGAACGTGAAGCTCGGCGCGCGCGCGAAACCCGGCAGCACCTCGGCGGTGGCATTGAAGGCCATCCGCCAGTTCATCCGACCGTCGGATTTGAGGCCCGCGCGCACCTCGCCATAAGCGCCGTCCATGAACACGGCGACGATCCGTCCGCCTTCCTTGAGCTGGTCGGCCAAGGCGGGCGGAAACTCCTCCACGCCGCCGAAGATCATGATAGCGTCATAAGGGCCCGCCTTGGCATGACCCTCGTTCATCGCGCCGGTCACCACCGCAGCATTGTCGCAACCGTGGGCGCCGAGAACGGTCTCGGCCTCGGCGGCGAGGGCTTCGTCCTCCTCGACCGCGACGACAGCTTCGACCATGTGGGCCAGCAGGGCGGTGGTGTAGCCCAGTCCGCAGCCGATCTCGAGGACGGCGTCACCGGGTTCGAGGTCCGCCGCATCGAGCATCTTCGCGATGGTCCGCGCGTCGAGCAGCGTCCGTCCGGGAGCAATCTCGATCGGGCCGCCGACATAGGCGAGGTCGCGCCGGGCGGACGGCACGAAGTCCTCGCGCGGGACCGCAAGCATGGCGTCGATGATTGGGAATTTGGTGACATCGGAGGGCCGCACCTGCGTGTCGACCATCGTCAGCCGCTGTCTCGCGAAATCCGCCATGAAACTGAACCGGTTCGTCTAGTTCTTGTCTTGGGCTTCTTGGCACAGGTCCGACGACCGCGCAACTGCGGCGATGCCGCGGCGGTTCATTCGAAGCGCCGAGGAAGGCGAGGACACGCATATCGCCGTCAGATCGGGCACGGATCGGAAAGTTGCCCGGCGCGCCCCCCTTTGGGGCGCATTACCATTGACAAACAAGGGGATTGTCCAAATCTTTGGATTCGGAAGGAGGTTTCGAAGCTCTTCACGCGGACGCCAGGTATTTCATGGCGCGCTGCTGGGGCGCATACCACGAGACCGAGCGACAGCCGGGCAGCGACGCCCAGGTCCGTTTGGAAAATCCGTTTGGAAGATATGATGTTTGCCACTTGAAACACCGGGTTTCGGTCGCATCCTTGGAACGATGCACCTGCAGAAATTAATGACACAACTTGAATTGGATTACCGACATGAAGGCGATTGTAATCAGTAGCAGGGCAGATCACGTGCATCTGTCCGATGCCTGTGCCTACGATGCCGAAGACGCGATTGTCGACGCGCTCGGTGCAGACCTCCTGACCTCCGCGACAGATCTGGCGCAGCTTGAACGCCGCTACGACATCGCATTCATTTTCGGGATCTCCTATCCGAGGATCGAGGACAGCCTCGCGCGGCTTCTTCCCAAGGTGCGCGACCGGATCGACGGTCCGCTGATCGGCTATCTTTTCGGGTCCTACGGCGTCAATTCGGTCAACTTGAACCCGGTGAAGCGGATGCTGGGTCGGCGCAAGGCGTGGTTCTCGCGCTTCGACCGGCTGTATCTGGGGATCGGCGACGACGCCGACATGATCGCCGACCGGCTGAACGTGAAGACCCACTACCTGCCGATGGCGGCCAACGTTCTTGATGTCGGGGCGGCGCCCTACGTGTCCCGCGACGACCGGCCGATCGCCGTCAACGCCTTCGGGCGCCAGAAGAAGGACATTCTGGAGGCTTTCTGCGACCGGCTCAACCGTCCGGACAGCTCCGAGCTGGTCTACTACTCCAACCTCCTGAAGCTGGGTCACGCGACGGATCTCTGGCGCTACCGCGACATGTTCTGGCAGCTTTTGCGGCGCAGCAGGCTGTCGACCGCGTTCGACCACTTCTTCGCCAACGAGGGCAAGGCGCAGCTTTCCTACGTCGGGCCCCGCTGGTTCGAGAGCCTGGCCGCCGGCACCGTCGTCATCGGCCGCGCGCCCGAGACGGAGGACCGCGCGCGTCTTCTCGACTGGACGGATGCGGTCATCGACCTGTCGGGCGACCCGAAAACGGCGACCGATGAACTGGTCGCGCTTCTGGCCGACGATCAACGGATCCGCCGTGCGTCGCGCGAGAACCTCGTGCAGATGTCGCTCCGCCATGACTGGGGACACCGGCTTGCGGAGATTCTGGAGGTCGAGGGCCTGGAGAAACCCGAGGGCCTGACGCGCAGGTTGAAGACGCTGGAAGATGCGGCGGCGGCACTCAGGGAGGACGCGGTCCGGGCTTCCGTCGCCTGAGAATTTTTTGAAAGTCTTTCACCCGTTTTTTTGGGGCAAACTCATAGCGAGGACGAGAATTTGAAAGTCGCGATACTTGCAGGTGGCAAAGGCACGAGGCTTGCCGAGGAAACCGTCGTGCGGCCGAAACCCATGGTCGAGATCGGCGGCTTGCCGATCCTGATGCACATCATGCGAATCTACGCGCACTACGGCTTCGACGAATTCGTCGTGGCGCTCGGTTACAAGGGCGAGGTCATCAAGCGCTACTTCCACGACTTCACGAACCTTTCGGGAAACCTCACGTTCCGGATGGGCGAGCACGCGACGGCCATCCGCGATACCTCCGACATGCCGGACTGGACGGTCCACCTCGTCGAGACGGGCGACGAGACCCTGACCGGCGGACGGGTCAAGCGCCTCAAGGACTGGCTGGGCGACGAGACATTCCTGCTGACCTGGGGCGACGGCGTGTCGGATGTGGACATCAAGAAGCTGATCGAATTCCACAAGAGCCACGGCAAGCTCGCGACCGTCACGGCCGTTCGGCCGCAGGCGCGCTACGGGCACATGCGCTTCGAGGGCAACCAGGTCGTGGCCTTCGAGGAAAAGCCCCAGACGGCCGAGGGCTGGATCAACGGGGCCTTCTTCGTGCTGGAACCCGAAGTGCTCGACTACATCGACGGCGATATGGTGATGTTCGAGCACGCGCCGATGGAAAACCTCGCGCGCGACGGACAGCTCATGGCCTATTTCCACGACGGGTTCTGGTCGGCCATGGACACTTTGCGCGACAAGCGGGTGCTCGAGAACCTCTGGAACGACGGCGGCCGCCCCTGGGCGGTCTGGGAGAAAGAGTGAAGCCATGCGAATTCTCGTCACGGGACACCAGGGCTATATCGGAACGGTCCTGACACCGATGCTCATGGAAGCCGGTCACGAGGTCGTCGGCCTCGACAGCGACCTCTATGAACGCTGCACCTTCGCCCCCGGCGGCGAGGTCCCGGACCTCCCGTGGATCCGCAAGGACGTGCGTGCGGCCGAGCCGGGGGATTTCCTCGGCTTCGACGCGGTCATGCACCTGGCCGGCCTGTCCAATGATCCGCTGGGCAACTTCCGTCCCGAAACGACCTTCTCGATCAACTACGAGGGCACGATGGCCGTCGCCCGCGCGGCAAAGGCCGCGGGCGTGGAGCGGTTCATCTTCTCCTCGACCTGCTCGAACTACGGCGCGGCCGGCAGCGGCTTCATCGACGAGACCTCGCCCTTCAACCCGGTGACTCCCTATGGCGAGAGCAAGGTGCGCTCCGAGCTGGAACTGGCCGGGCTCATCGATGACGGCTTCTGCGTGACGAACCTGCGGTCGGCCACCGCCTACGGGCTGGGGCCGCGCCTGCGCTTCGACCTCGTGCTCAACAATCTCGTCGCATGGGCCGTCACGACGGGCCGCATCCACATGAAGTCCGACGGCATGTCCTGGCGGCCGATCACCCACATCAAGGACATCGCCCTTGCGTTCAAATGCGTGGCCGAGGCGCCGGTGGACGTGGTGCGCGGCGAGGCCTTCAACGTCGGCGTGACCGAGCACAACTACCAGATCCGCGACCTCGCGAAGATCGTGGCCGAAGTGGTTCCCGACTGCGAGCTTCAATTCGCCGAGGGCGCGGGCCCCGACCTGCGGTCCTACCGCGTCAATTGCGACAAGATCCGCCGCGTCCTGCCCGGCTTCGTTCCGCAATGGACACCGAAGAAGGGAGCCGAGGAGATCTACGAGGCCTGCCGGTCCTCGGGCCTGACGCTCGAGGAGTTCGAGGGGCCGCGCTATCAGCGGATCGGCCACATCATGCAGCTGATCGAGGAAGAGCGGATCGACCGGACCCTCGCCCACACGGAGAAGGCCCGCGCAAGCTGGGACCGCGAGATGACCGCCACGACGGCGGAGTTCGCCCGCGATGCCGCCGCCTGCGGCTGCATTTCCTGCGGTGGCGTGGGCCTCGCACCGGTTCTGGACCTCGGCGAGATGCCACGGTCCGACGGCCTGCTGCGCGAGGAGGATCTCGGCGGGCAGGAACGACTGGTTCCGCTGCGCCTGGGCTTCTGCGCCTCCTGCGGGCTCGTGCAGCTGCTGGAGACGCGGCCGCCGGAGGAGATGTTCGGAGACGACTACGTTTATTTCTCCTCGGTGTCCGAGGATCTCCTGGCCCACAGCCGGAACCACGCCCAGGCACTGATCGAGGCGCGCGGGCTGAAGCCGGGCAACCTCGTGGCCGAGATCGCGTCGAACGACGGCTACATGCTGATGAACTTCCTGCAGGCCGGCATCGACGTGCTCGGGATCGACCCGGCGTCGCAGCCGGTCAAGATCGCCCGCGAGAAAGGCGTCGAGACGATCAACGACTTTTTCGGCGAAGCTCTGGCCCGGCGCGTCGTGGCCGAGCGGGGACGCAAGGCCGACGTGATCATCGCCAACAACGTCGTGGCCCATGTGGAAGACCAGAACGACCTCGTCGCCGGGCTGGCCGAGCTTGTGGCCGAGGACGGCGTCGTGGTCGTCGAGTTCCCCTATGTCCGCGACCTGATCGACCATGGCGAGTTCGACACGATCTACCACGAGCACCGCTGCTATTTCTCGCTCGGCTCGGCGCAGGCGCTGTTCGCCCGCCACGGCCTGCATCTCAACGATGTGCTACGGCTGCCGATCCACGGCGGGTCCCTGCGACTGACCTTCGGCAAGACCGCGGCCCCGACGGCCCGCGTGGCCGAGTTGCTGGACGAGGAACGCGCGCTCGGGCTCGACACCGCCGCCTACTACGAGGACTTCGCGCTTCAGGTGCGGACCTTCCGCAACGAGGCCCGCCGCATGATCGGCGAGATCCGCGCCTCGGGTGGCCGCATCGCGGCCTACGGGGCAGCGGCCAAGGGCACGATCATGCTCAACTACCTCGGGCTCGACGCCCGCGTGATCGAGTTCGCGGTCGACCGGAACCCGGCGAAACAGGGCAAGTACATGCCCGGAGTTCGCATCCCGATCGTGGGGCCGGAACGTCTCGAGGCCGACCCGCCGGATGTCCTGATCCTCCTGCCGTGGAACTTCCGGGACGAGATCGTGCGCCAGCAGCGCGACTATCTCGCGCGCGGGGGACGTATCCTCGTGCCGATCCCGGACCTGGAGATGGTGGGGGCATGACGCCGCGAAAGACGTGCCCCGCATGCGGCGGGTCCGATCTTAGGGCGCTCTACCACCTTCCGGCGATCCCGTCGCAGAGCGTCGTTCTGCTCGACACGCGGGAAGAGGCGGTGGCCTACCCCAAAGGCGAACTGACCCTGACGCTCTGCCAGGGCTGCGGGTTCATGTTCAACGCGACCTTCGACGCGGGCCTCGTGGACTATTCCTCGACGACCGAGGAGAGCCAGCATTTCTCGGGTACGTTCAACCGTTTCGCCAAAGACCTCGCCGCCGAGATCGCGGGGCGACAGGACCTCGACGGGCGGCTGATCCTCGAGATCGGCTGCGGCAAGGGCGATTTCCTGGAGGAACTCGTTGATATCACCGGCGCGCAGGCGCTGGGCGTAGACCCCGGTTTCATCCCCGAGCGGCTGCCGGGTGCAGCAGGGCGGCGCATCCGCTTCCTGAGGGAGTATTTCGACCCGGACCGGATCAAGGAGACACCGGACCTCATCGTCTGCCGCCATACGCTCGAACACATCCCCGAGGTCGGCCGCTTCATGGAGGATGTCATGGCCGTCACCCATGGCAGGGACGACGTGCAGGTGATGTTCGAGACGCCGGATGCCGCGCGCGTCCTCGCGGAAGGCGCGTTCTGGGACATCTATCACGAGCATTGTTCGTACTTCACGCTCGGCTGCCATGCGCGCCTGTTCCGCGCGGCGGGCCTGAACGTGACGAAGAGCTACCTCGCCTATGGCGACCAGTACATCATCCAGTATGCCGAACCGGGCCAGGGCGAACCCCATGCCGAGGAGCGGGACCTGGAAACCACGCTCGCGCTGGCCGAGGCGTTCCCCGCGCGCATCGCCGAGACGCGCGCCTTCTGGCTCGACAAGGTTCAGGCCGCGCACAGTGCCGGTCGGGCGACGGCGATCTGGGGCGGCGGGTCGAAGGCCGTGGCCTTCCTCACGACGAACGGGCTCGGCGCGGAGATCGGGCACGTCATCGACATCAACCTGCACAAGCAGGGAAAGTATCTGCCCGGGACGGGGCATGTCGTGTCGGCGCCGGCCGCACTTGCCGCCGACCCACCCGATACGGTCATCGTCATGAACCCCGTCTATGTCGAGGAGATCCGGACAGCTCTCGCCGATATGGAGCTTCGTCCCGAAATCGTGGCGCTCTAGGGCACCGGTTTCCCAAGGCCGCGGATTGCAGGCTCAGGGCGCTTGTCTTCGGAGGAAGGCGAACCAGCCCGTCCCGAAAAAATCCCTGCGACATAAAACCTTACTTGGGGAACGAGCTGGCTCTCCAAAAGGCTAGCCGTCGTTCGTTTCACCGGCAAGACAGCCGCCGGGCGCCATCATTTCGGGAAACAGGAGAGCCGTTCTCGCTTCATTGTCGCCGAATGGGAAACCCGCTCTGGATAAGTCGCCGAAATGCCGAACCTGCCCACAGCCCGGGCGAGACTGCACAGGTTTACCCACAGGCTGAGGCCAATTGCGCACAGGATAATCACAGCTGGTTTGTTTCAATTTTCAGAACAAAGCCGTGGTTTCAGGGAAAATCGTGCTCGTCGCTGCGACCGAATTCACCCGACGCGTGACCTGGGGGCAACACACACGGGAACCTGCGCCGAACCATGGCCCCGACGCTCCGACGCCGTGGCGGCGGATGATCACGCACTGTGATAGCTGGTGACCGGGACGAACCCGGCACGCTCCCATTCTCCAAAGAAACTGTGCTGCCACAGGCATAAAATTCAAAGAAACTGGGGACCGATCTCAGCCAAGAGGTCCGGAAGTGCCTCGATCGTCGTCCACTTGAAACGTCGCGAGGCATTGGGAACCTCCTTGTCGTGGCGATAGTAGTGATCGATGGATCTCTTGACGCGCAGGATCATGCCATCGAAGAGGTCCTCCTCCATCGCGCCTCTTCGATCGAGTTCTTCCGCATTCAGGTCCGTCTTGAAAAACGCACTGTAGAGCGCGGAATATTGCAGCGCATACAGGAACGTGGGAACTTCGAAAACGACCAAGCCGCGAGGTTCGATGATCTGTCCCTGTTCCCTTTTGGCGAGAACGTGACCGCCAAAATTCCTGAAATCGGCCTCGTCCTTCCCCTTGTTGATGTGGAAGTCCACCAAGGCAAACCCCAGTTCACCAAGGCGCTCCTCAACTTGCTCAAAGTCCCTGAGATAGGAATCCGTCAGACGTGAGGGCGGTTCGACGGCAATGTACATCTCCGGAATTTTGCCTTCAAACTCAATGCGATCCTGTCCGGCGGGCCGCAGCATTCCGCTACATTTCCTGCCGAAAAAGCCATTCGTTCGATCGAACCTGCGAAGGCTGTTTCTGAAGTAACCTGCCGCCAGGCCAGACGCTGCGGACACGTCACTGAGAGCAAGACCATCGAAGTATTCGGTGATCTGGGTGCGCGAGAAGCGCAACGGGATCGCGCTGCTCGAGAAACAATCCTTCAGGGAGTTGTAGAGGTCGATGTGCGAGGCATCCTCTGCATCAAACTCCTCGACGTTCCGGAAGTTGAGAATCCCGATTTCGCCCTGGAAATAGGCTGGCAGCTCCTTCCCAGAGCAAACGAAGAGGTAGGGTCTCCCCAAGGATTGAACGATCCCGAACTCGTAGGCAACGTTGGCGGAAACGTCCGTCAGATTGAAGATCACCAGGTCCGAGCCCAGGAGCTCGTCCATGAACCCGGAGAACAGGCGACCGCCTTGAAGTACGGGCGCCGCAACGCTGTACTCGGTATCGACAACCTCTCCCGCTGCGCGCAGCCTGTCGATCGCAGCCGACGCGATGTTCGCAGTCCTGATCGTATCATCGCTGCGAGCAAGGCTTTCATCGTAGCTGGGAACCATCCGCCCAAGAACCAGAATTTTCTTCAAAGCCAACCCCTTACCATAGTCTACTTGTCACGGGCTTTCCTCGATCAGGTCCTGATCCGGAAAGAAATGTCGAACCGCGTCCCACTGAGCTCCAGTCGTGGCTCAAGTTTCCTGGCATGAAGCTCCGGAAGCGCGGCCTGCACCACGTGTACGAGGCGGTCAAAAACTGGTGGCACCTCTGACGCGGCCAAACCCTTTGGCGACGGCAGTATGTTGGTGAGGGTGATCTCCCTCGGGCGGTCATCGCCGAGGCTCCCGAAAACCTCCCTGAGCGCCTCGATCGCGCTGTCGGTCTCCTCGTCAGCGAAGTTCAGATCCGTGATCCTCAGCCGATCGAAGGGCTTCTCCACCCGCACCCAGAATGTCCTGCTCGAGGGCAGGCTGTACTGGACCGAGAAGTCGTCGTCACGTTTCGTGAGCAAGGAGCCTACCTTGAAAATGCGTCAGCCCATGCATCTTAGCAGCGGCAGCATCATCTGTGTAGCAGGTCGTTGTTCTCGTTCGTATTTCCGAATCCTTCCGCTCTCACGACGGAAACATTGCACCCGATTGCGCTCTGCCCATTGGTTGATCGAAAAGGCCTGCCAGGCACGCCTGGCCGTGAACGTCCGCATGGCCTGCCCCATGGCGACCCCATGAATACCTGTCTCCGCCGGAAAACAGGGCCTCGCGGCGCCTGCCGTTTCGGAGAGAGAACAAATTGACCCTTACGGAGACCTCAGTCGCGCGTCGCCCTCGCATTCTGAGCGCCTGCCTTGACGTCGTATCCTTCCTGCCCACGGAGCAAGGAGGAGCCGAATGCGTTGAAGAGGGAGAGCGAAATCGTTGCCAGAACGCCGGTTGCCAGTCCCCAAAAAACTGCAGGAAACAGGCCGATATGGGCAAACCATGCGCCCAGGAAGATCAACCATCCCAGGATGGAACCGACGAAGATTGGGCCCAGCATCACGCGCCTCCACACATGTTGAGCGTGCATGTGGATATCATTGTTGATAATTTCGAGAAAATAAACAGATTTATGCATTATTGGTTCTAAAACATGAACAGATGGTGACGCGTGTCGCGATCTCGTGGGCTAGAACCCGACCGACACTGCCCCCTCTGAGCCCAATCCGATGCCACGGGAAACCTCATGCCCCTTGATGATGCTCACGTCAGAGGAGCGCGTTCACTGCCCCGCACTCCGACGAGGTTGCGATGGGCCTTTGAAGAGCCTTGCCCGATTGGTCGCGGTCGCCGGTTGTTTCCTAAATTTGTTCAATTCCGAAAAATATATTTAATTGTTTCTGAAATTTTGTTTCCAAATCTTGCATCTCAACAATTCTTGGAGCCGCCAGATTGCTTACCGGACCGCGTGGATTAAACCTGAAGTGAGGCTGGTTGGCGGCCGTCTACAAAGACATTCAGCGCCGAATACTATTTTTGAGGGCGTCAACCAGCCCGCACCCCACCTGGAGTTCTAGACCCACACGCATTTCACCAGGGGGTTGCGCAATAGTGGGCCGCACCGCGCGGGCTCATGTCGTCGTCACCCGATCCAGCGCGCCACCAAGAAAACTCGCAGTCCAGGACAGCGCTCCTGTCTCAGTGGCCTGCCCGCGTGCACATAAGAGCATGGATCCATGGTGCGGCGCGAGCGCGCCAGCGGGTGCGCGCCTGGATCAGAGCTAACTAGGGATCGGAAGAGCCTGGCGGAACGGTGCTCAGGGAACGCGTCATTGAATGGATGAGCCGGCCCAGGAGGAGGCCTAACAGGATGCCAAAGGCGTTTGCTGCAAGATCCGCCCACTCGGCGCCGCGCCCGACATACGGCTGGATCACCTCGATCATCGCCCCGTAGAGAAAGGTCGCCGTCGCAACCCAGACAAGTCGTCCCCGAAACACGGCGGCGGCCGGCAGCACAAGGGCGGCGAAGGCCATGGCGTGATAGGCTTTGTCGGTCAAACCTAACCTCGTGGGCGGCGGCGAAACCGATGGCGCCAGCGTCAGGCCCGCGATGACCAGGGCGAGCAACGCCGTCACGACCAGCGCAGCTGCCTGGAACCTCGTGCCACCGTTTCGGGAATCAGCGTGGTCGGTATGACGTGGCAAGGAAAAACTCGATCTGAAGAGACGGTTGCGGGACGCTAGACAGACTTGCGTTCGATACTGTCCGCAGCGGGTCGACTTTCTTCCAAAAGCGAATGCCGGGGCCTTCGCCCGATGTGCCGATGATCAACCCCAGCGCCCTCCAAACCGGCTTTCACGGCCCAGAAAGAGCTCTTGCAAGCCCGATGAGAGCTTTTGGAATTCTCGATCGTTTGGATCGTTCGGAGCGGAAGACCGCTTGCGGTCGCCAACATGCCTGCCGACCATCCCAGCACTGCTTTTGCACCTCGTATCTGCACCCCAAGACCATTGCCGTTAATGACCAGGAACTGCCGATTTTGTGCGATCAGGATGATCTCTGCGCATACTTGTTGCCCCATACAATGATTGGTGCTCCGAGTTAAGGCGCCTCGATGGCGCCCACGCGTCTGGCACTATGCGCAGCTGTCACGCGGATGTCGAGGCGTTCGAGACGTGGTGTGCAACCCCCGGCCTGGAGCCCCTACCTGCGACCTCCGATACAATATTCAGGTTCTTTCAGGACCAGGGACGAGGAAAAGCACCGTCTGCAGCGCAAAGGCGCCTCCATAGGCCTTCGTTTCGGGTGATATCGTTTCTCAGATAGAGCTGCTCTTTCATCGGGGGCTGCCTCGCTGCACCGTGAATAATTTAGCGAGATTTTGGGACTGCCTACGATTGAGTGCATCGATTACCAGGCCGATACGAGGAAGGAACGCGGCATCATGGCGAAACGAGAACCACAAAGAAGGAGAACAGGAACCCTAGACACTTGGGATGACAATCGTACCGTGCCAGAGTGGTCGAAAGTGATCACGATTGGAGAAGGGAGTAATCTACCGCATGGCCTTCAGAGTAAAGGAAAAGCTCAGGTATCTGATGTATCTGTCCGCTTACTCCGGGGCCCCCTTCCACCTCCCTGCCACCAACGCGTCCGAGGCGGACACACGTCGGCGGCGAACCGGTCGAAGACTGATGCTGCGGAGATGGCCCAGGTATCTTCGACCTCTCGCCCCACTGCTCATGCTGCTTTGCTGGCCAGTAGCAGCGTTGACCATGAGCCGCAAAGTGCTTCGCTTTTCCCCCGAGGCCGTCAGGTTGCATGGTCGGGAGCGAAACGGCTCCCTCGCGGTCTGGTACACCGCGTTGAGATACAACCATTCTCCGGTCGATGTCGTTCAGTTTGACATGCTGGCACCTGATGCGCGGCCGGATGCCTGGATAAACGACCGGGAAACAACTCTGATCTGGGGGTTCCTGAATTCGAACGGTCCGCGTCAGCTGCTGAACGACAAGGTGAAATTTGCTGAATTCTGCAATACTCACGGCTTGCCGACGCCTCATATTCTCGAGCACTGGGAAGGCGGCGCCCAGAAGATAGCGATTTCTGAGCCGTGGCCGGACAACATAGTCGAAAAACCAGCGCGTGGTGCTCGCGGGCGGGCTGTTATCCGGTGGACGAAAATTGGCGACGGCTACACCGACGGAACATCGGTGGTATCGAGAAAGGCGATCGTCAACCACCTTGCGGAGGTTAGCCGAACCGAAGCGCGCATCCTCCAACCAGAAGTGAAGCAACACCACGCAATTGTTCAATCCGGGATCCTCGGCGCACCCGTGGCAAGGATTATGACAGGCCGATGGCCAAGTGGCAGCGTTAAGCTTCTCGGAGCGTATCTGTCGTTACCCGAGCCAGGTCAATTTGCGTCCAACATTGGACACGGATACGAACTGCCTATAGATTTGTCGGACGGGGCGCTTTCTCCTTCTCGCGCCTTTTGGCCATCGGCCTCTATCGCCCCTCCGAATCTCCCAAGTATTGTTCCTGACTGGCAAAGAGCATGTGAAATTACCAGAGCAGCTCACACGGCACTCCCAGGCCGTATGGTTGCTGTCGGATGGGATGTGATCTTCAGCGAAGATGGGCCAATTATTCTCGAGGGCAACCATACAATCGGCCTCTACAAGCTCCAGCGCTCAACGCAACTGCCTGCGGCGGATACCCTTTTGGGTGATTTGTTGGACGTTTGGCTATCAGAACAAGGTTGAGGTTTTTGATCGCCCTGGCATCGCGAGAAGGCACTGGTCGACAGTCAAAGTCAGCAACCAAGCGAACGGATCAAACGCCGTGGCTCAGTTTCGCACATTGATTTCGTATCTCATTTTGCGCTGTGATAACTTGCTACTGGAACATATCCGACACTTGCTTCCCCACCGAGTACGACTGTCCGGCCGACGCGCAACCATGCGTGCGCAGCCATGGGCGCATCATCCCCATCCTCCTTGTCTCGCTTCAACTTCGCACCGAGGACAAGAGTGTTCTCCATTCCACGGCGGTTCAGCATGGCCTTGCCCGCCATGGCCTGCATCAGGCAGGTGAAACGGCCGCCGACCGTCCTGTTGATCGCGTCGATGGCCCATCGAATGTCGCTAAGGAGCGCAACTTCGCCATGGGCGAATTCTGTCGTGAAGCCGGCCGGATGCGCCTCACCCAAGGCGCTAGAATAAGTGCGGAACTCTCGAAACCGCACCAGCCACCAAGCGCGCAGAAGCTCGCGGAGAGCCTCGGCGACCAGTTGACGCCGGGCCCGGGGTTGTTTGAGCAGTGTCAAAGCGCGCATGAACAAAAGCGGATGTCTGATGGCTGTTGCTCCGTCATATCGCGAGCCTGTCCCTTGGGGAAGTGGGTCAAACCGTGGGCTTGAGAACAAGGAGTTTCCCGTGCGCTCCATATGCGCTAGCCGAGTGTTATCTGGACATGTCGGGTCAACGCGTTGTTAACTGAAGAAATGACGCGCATTGCCGCCCAAGCTTTTCCTTGCCGATCCATGCCAGTCTTGCCCGTTGAAATCGGACATGAGTCCCCCGCTCCGATGCGGACGTGGACACGACCGCGACAAGCGGCATGAGTGCCATTCTCGGTCGCATCGAATTGGATGGTCGTCCGATAGATGAAGACGCCTTCAGGACCGCCGCAAGCGCGATGATCACGAAGCGATTAACCTCACCAGAAATACGCATTTCAAGGCACATGGCTTTCGCAGGTCTGTATCTGCCGGTATCCCGAACATCGCAGGAACCCCGCCAAGTGGCATCTGATGGCCGTCATACCCTGATTGCAGATGCCATACTTGACGATCGCCCGTCCCTCGTTGGCGATCTCACGGGATCACCCTCGGCGTGGCCTGAAGCGGCGGATTGCGACCTCCTGCTTGCAGCTTGGGACCGCTGGAACGCCGATAGCCCGCGCCATGTCATTGGCGATTTTTCTTTCGTCGTATGGGACAGAGAAGAGCGGGAACTGAACATTGTTCAAGATCACGTCGGCACGCGGCCGATTTACTGGTCTCAACAAGGAAAGTCGGTGGTCTTCGCAAGCAATATTCGTTTTTTGCTCGCCTTTGAAGATCTGTCTTGGGTCATCGACGAAGAGGTGGTCGCCCGCTTCCTCTGTAACCCAAGTCGCCCACTTGCAAAATGCTTCTGGTCAGGAATGCATATTGCGCGACCTGGGACAGTCACCACGCTCCGTAACAATGGCGTGTCAGAGGCTACTTGGTGGACGCCGGCTCGGAAACCGCAGCGTCCTTCACTCACTCCCGAGGAATGCTCAGAAGAGCTTCGTGGCCTCGTGAAAGATGCAACTCTATGCAGGATCGACACTGACTTCCCGATCGCTTCGCACCTAAGCGGAGGGATTGATTCCGTTCTTGTCTCGACGCTCGCGGCCAGAGAACTGTCCCGGCAAGGCCGAACGCTTAGGACCTATACCTGGGCACCCGCCATTTCCGATGGTGCTCCGGACCTCGGCGATAGGGACGAACGGCACATCATACAACAACTTGCCCAAGCAGAGGGACTGGACTGTCATTTCGGGTCTACAAGCGGACAAGACCTCAGACACTTCATGGCGGGGCCGATCGAACTCGATGGCCCCGCCAACCTTTTGGACGAGCTTGAGACCCTCAAGGATGCGGAAGACAGAAATATTCGGGTGATCATCTCCGGTTGGGGCGGCGATGAAGCGTTTTCCGCGAACGGGTTGGGCTACTTAGCATATCTTCTTCGGACCGGACAATTCGATCGAGCATGGCGCGTGTTGCGGCGCTATGCGCGCAGCAGGCATCCCAAACGCATTCTGAAAGTTCTTTGGAGGTCCGGTATCGCGCCAAATCTGCCCCAAAAGTTATCGGCAATCTGGTCGCCATTCGACACCATTTACCCCGAACGTTGTTTCATTTCCGAAGCCCTGGAGCGGCGCCATCCGGAAGCGGTCGCCGAGGCCAGCGCTCCATTTCAGGTTGGAAATGATCCGAAGGAATACATGGCTCGCCTAATCGAATATGGGCATCTCGGCGAACGAATGCGCACCTGGGATAGCTGGGCGTGGTCACGCGGTACTATCTACCGCTATCCGCTCACGGATCGCCGCCTCATGGATTTTATCCTCAGCCTGCCAGCGGAATTGCTTTTTGCCGATGGACAGTCGAGGCACCTGGCAAGAAAGGCGTTTTCAGACGAACTTCCGAAAAGGTTGAGCACCCAGGATCCAGCGAATCAGCGAAGCCGCTCTTGCTTCAAACGTGAGTGCTGGGAGTTGCTTAGGCGTGAAGTGATCGCCGGCACCATGGACATCCCCGAAAACTGGCTTCGATCAAAAGACCTACGGGCCATGATTTGCAATGTTCCGGACGACATGAAATCGGACAACCTTCTGAAATTCAGTGATATTTTGGGCGCCATGCGCATGGTCCACCTTCACGATCGACTACCGAAGAAGTGATTCAGTGTCACGAATTCTAGGTTGAACCTTTTCCTCGATGGTGGCCGCGCATGGCTCTCAAACCAGATTGTTGGTGCGCGGCACATGTTCTTGGTGTACCCAGTAGGGCGCTGGGAGGATCAGAACATGCGAACCGAAACAGAAACACTGCACAGTCAGTCGAAGATGGCTTGGGAAAGCCCCGTTCTGCAAGAATTGGGGATCGGAATGACCCTTACTGACTGTCCCTCGAGCGCCCCCGAAGACCTTACGGGCAATGGTAACGGGAAGAACCCTGGATACGATTTCTGCTCCTGAGAAATTTCAGGCAGGCGTTTGGCTTGCAAGCGTTTCTGTTGTCGCGCGGTAGCTGACCTGCGGCACCCACGCCTTCCGCGCCAGCTATGGTCCGCGTGGATCTTACGCCAATCTTTTCCATGAACGTTGGCGCTGAAAATTCGAGTGCCCAAGCGGCCCACTGATCGATTGCAGCACGGTCGCCCAAGCGGCATCAGGCGGCACGGTAAATGTCATGGCAACGCGGCAGGTTTGCGATTTTTTGTCATAGGATGTTTGGCACTCTTTCGCCAACCAATCTATGGCGAGACTCGTCAAGGTAACCACACGACGTGAACAGTCATCTTCCAGAGCCTGGACGATCGAGTTCATCACCTCGCAGACGCTGAACGATGCACGTTGCAGCTTTGACCAGAGTAGCATCGGGCGGTGAGCCGTCTGGCAAGGTTGCGATTCCGCCATGGATACATCAGCGAGCGAAGTGTTCCAGGCTCATGGTCGCCAGGCCCTGACGACACGGTACAAGAGACCCACGATTTGAACAGTGCTTGCTTGAGGGAACGGGAATGTTGTAGCTATGTGGCGCATATTTTGCAGCGCGAAGCTGAAGGGTTTGATTTAATGGCAGTTTCTTTGGATAATTCCGTGATCGCGCGGAAAGACGTTTTCGCAACGGCGATCGACAATGAACTTGTACTCTTCGATCCCGATCAGGGATCGTACTTCGGTTCAGGGGCCGTGGGCGATTGCATCTGGTCGATGATCTCCGATGAACGTGTTGTCGCGGATATTTGCGACGCCCTCATGGAGCAGTTCGAAGTCGAACGCGCGACCTGCGAGGCCGACGTGATCGAGTTTCTCAATGCGCTTGAGAACCGGGGGCTCATCAAGGTGTCGTAAGAGCTAGCCATACGAGGCGGTGTCGCCATTTGGCGTCCGGGCCCGAGTCTCTCGGTGTGCCCTACGAAGAAAACGCCTCTCGTCGGCATCATCGGCGGCAGTTAGTATCGCCCGCGTGCACGCTGGCGATTAGTCTAAGAGCGAAGTGTGATGGGTGCGATCATTGGTCGAATAGAGCTTGACGGTCGCCCCATTATTGAGGCGCATTTCCGTAAAGCCGCAGACATAATCCGACCATATGGTCAGCAGCACTTCAGCTCAGTGGTTGAGCAAAATTGCGCCTTCGCAATGTGCGACCAAGGAGTGGCGCGTGGCCGGCCAATCGCGGCGGAACCACTCAGCCAGAATGGCCTGACAATTGTTGGCGACGTCATTCTAGATGATCGTGCAGGGTTAGCTGCTTCGCTGGGCATGGATACCCGCGAGGCACGGGATTATAGTGACATTGGCCTAATCCTCGCCGCATGGAATCGATTTGGTTCTGCCTGCGTTGACAAACTTGTAGGGGATTTTGCGTTTGGTGTCTGGGAGGACGAAAAGCGACGCTGCTGGCTCGTCCGAGATCATATTGGCACGCGTCCGCTCTATTGGTCACGCCGCAAGGATACGGTCATATTCGCGACTGACATTCGTGCAATCGTCGCGTTCGACGAATTCAACTGGGGTATCGACGAGCACATGGTTGCTCACTATCTCGACGACCCTTACAGGCCGATGCCCAAGACGTTCTTCAAGGACATTAACAGTGTTCATCCGGGCGGCATAACTGCGCTTGATGCGGTCGGCGTGCGCACTGAACTATGGTGGCAGCCGAAAGCGGTGACTGCTCCAGGGCACCGACGGCCAGACGAAGTGGTAGAGGTTTTTCGTGATCTGACGGAGACCGCAGTACGCTGCCGCATCGATACAGAACTTCCGGTAGGTGCCCATATCAGCGGTGGAATCGACTCGACAATCGTCACCGGCCTAAGCGCTCAAGCGCTGGCAGCTGAAGGTCGGGCGTTGGCCGGCGGCTATACATGGTCGCCCGGCGTGAGCGGAGAGTTCCCAGATATCGGTCCCGATGACGAACGCCGAATACTTAAAGACTGCAGCGAGCGCTACAATTTTACGCTCCGATATTCCGATTCTCAGGAAAGTGAAACCCGACTACAAACGCTGTTTCGGCCTATGGCTTATGAGGGAACCGCGGACTTGGCAGAAGAGATCGATGTTTTGTCCAAGGCCAAGGCGGATGGAGTAAGAGTATTGTTGTCTGGTTGGGGCGGCGATGAGGCATTCTCATCACATGGATTTGGTTATCTGGCATGGATGCTGCGACATCAACGGTTTGGCGATGCTGCGCGAGCGATTAATGTTCGGCGCAAGCAGTTGGGCTTGGCAACAACTTCGGGTTACGTCTGGCGAAGCGGGATAATTCCAATGCTGCCCAACATACTGTTTCGGAGGGTTTCACCATTTTATGATCTCTTCCCAGATCAGTGTTTTGCCAATCAAGAACTCATGAGAAACGCAAACGAATCAGGGGTCTTTCAAAGAAAAAACCTTCGGATTCACTCAGCCCCTACGATCCTTGACCAGGAAATGATCGCCCGAGGGCATATCGCGACAAGAATGGAAACGTGGGTCTCTTGGGGAGCTAAGAGCAATATAACTTATCGCTACCCGTTAACAGATCGTCGCCTGCTCGATTTTATCCTGTCTCTGGCTCCCAATGAGCGATACGATCATGGCTACGGTCGAACGCTACCTGTAAAGGCGTTCCGCTCCATGCTTCCCAAAAAGATCAGCAAGACGGATGTGGTCAACGAACGAAAGCGTCAGGTGATGCGAATGCGTTGCCTAAGACAACTCGTTGAGCACGAAGACACCATACGGCGCGCTGAACTCACGCCATGGTTGGATCAGGGTAAGTTTCGCGAGGCCCGGGTTGCCGCAGCTCGAATGTCACCAGCCCAGCTTCGCGGCGAACGACGCCTGTTCGCAAATATTTTCGGTGCAACCCGGGTCCTGTACCTCACGGGGTAAGCTACCCTGTTGCTCCACGAATCAAGACATCGCCAAACCGAATGACTTCAAGGCTTTCCGTCTTCAGGCCTCTGTTGACAGTGACCGCTTGTATGCCCGCGCACTCATCACGATGCGAGATCTTGACTAAAATTTAAGCTGTCAGCAGTGTGCATCTCGCGCTTTTGTGTAGGTTTCACCGGAAAAAAGGGCCCCGGACGCGCCTGCAACCTTATGCGGCCCTTGCATGTGCATCGACAATCCTTAAACTGGGGAACAATGACGGTATCCTAGTCTAGGGGGTTATGTGATGAAGAAAGAGTATACAGCACCCAAGCTCGAAGAGCTTGACGTAGCGCAAACACTCGGTGGCGGTGACAGCTCGCTTTCGGAAGCGGACTTTCCGGGCCTCGAGGATGATCCAGCATTCCCGATCTTTAACGCGAGCTGAAGCCTGGATTGCTTGGCATCGGGGCATGCTCCGCTGATGTGATTGATCCAGCTCTAAGCTTCCGAACAGCTCCACCGTCGGTGGGGCTGTTTTTTTATACGATCACGAAAACTCTGTTCATATTCGGCCGACGTCTCCATATCCGGTTCGGGGTTCCTCGGGTCCGGGACGATATCGTATGAACTGCAGCCAACAGTCCCATACGCAAATAGATTGGAGTATCATTCAATCTGCGCGCACTAAGCTTTTCGTATTGTCACTTTGATAATTTTTTTTTTGTCTTACGAGTCCACGGTGCTTTCCAACTCGAGACGTTGAATATGACTGTGGTCTTTGGGTCGCGTCAGGCGTGCAACCGAAATTTTCTTCGCAACGGCCATGCAATTCGCCGTCATCAATGCTCGATCCCCGACCAGGTCCGCGAGGTAAGGACGATAGACAGCAGCCATTACCGTCCGAAACGCATCCACCCCCTTTAATGGTTCCAGCGTTTCATTGTCTCCCCAAGCCAACTCAAAAAGGCTCTGTAGCACTTGCGTGTCTCCGGCAAACATATTTGGCGCAGAGACGTGGAACTTGTCGAAGCGAAGAAGATCGCGATCCAGGCCGTGCTCATGGATGTCCAAACGGTTCAGTGCATCCTTCCAAAGCTTCAGCCTCACCAAGCCAGCCGAAAGAACGGGCTTTCCAGAAGTCATGCGCACAACGGCCACATCGTCACATAATATCGGCCAACCCTTCTGCTGGTGAATAATAGCCGCAGTCGTAGATTTGCCAGCGCCAGATGGTCCCGTGAAGGCGATTACCCCCCGCGATGAAACGACTGCGCTAATATGCATTGGCAGCAGGCCTCTTTGGTGCAACAGCGTTCCCATAACTGATCCGAACAAAAAAGCGCGAACATCATTTGCTGCAGCATCCCGCTGCGCAGCAACAACTATCCTTCTACCTCCCTCAACAAGATAGCGACCGGCACCCGGAAATTCATAGAGGCACAGGTTGTCGGCCACTTGCATCGAGGAGCCAAACTTTCGACCGTTGCGCAATTCTTCAGGAACGTGGCCTCGCTCGATCACGATTGGTTCTTCGTCTACCAAAACCTCGGATCCGGCGATTTCAGGAAGCTCTACTTCGCTTTCTACGCGAAGACCATAGAGTGTGTAATTCCGCTTCATTTATCCAATGACTTTTGGCTCAATGTTGAAATGACCAACATACCTTTTCCAAACAGAAAGTTCCGAACGAGACGCCTGACATCCAGTCGATATGCTCTCAAGACCAAACAAGGCACCATCCGTTCTAGAGAGAACAAAATCAAACTGCTCCAGCTCGAAGCCCCTACTTGAAATAAGCCGCCTGCCGGCCAAAAAGCGACGCATAACGACCGCCCTTCGCCAAGAGCTCTTCGTGTGTCCCGTGCTCTAGCATGCGACCGTCGTCAAGCACGTACGTGTAGTCGACGTGGCGAATGGTCGACAACCTGTGACTGATGATCAAGGCGCCACGGTCTCCAATCCGGTCACGAAGCGTATCGAAAAGCTCCATCTCAGCACGCGGGTCCACTGCACTCGTGGGTTCGTCCATGATGATGAACCGTGTATTCGGAAGGAAGGCTCTCGCAAGCGCAACGCGTTGCCATTGGCCGATCGAAAGTTCCTGCCCGTCATCAAAGATGCGTGAAAGGGGCGTGTCGAAACCCTTTGGAAGCTCGCGCAAGAACGATGAAGCCCCTGCCCGGTCGCTTGCATCCAGGACTTTTTCATCATCACGTGGATGCGCGACGTCACCAAACCAAATGTTATCAGCAGCGGTCGCAGCATATTTTGCGAAATCTTGGAAAATTACACTGAAGAGTCTGCGATACGCCAGAGGGTCAAACTCGCGTACATCGATGCCATCAAGTGTTATCCGGCCGGAATCGGGGTCGTAGAGGCGGGTCAGTAGCTTAATGAGCGTCGTTTTCCCGGAGCCGTTCTCGCCCACCAGCGCCACTAGCCTTCCGGGGGGCACCTCAAGGCTCACGTCTTTCAGCGTATCGTGATCCGCGTCGCGGTATCGAAAGGACACATTATCCATCACCAAACCACGCTCCAGCCTGCGGGGAATGGCTGCAGGCTCTGCAGGGCCTTGAATGTTCGGCTTCACCTCAAGGAACGAGAACAGCTGGGAAAGATAAAGTTGATTTTCGAACAGGCCACTGAGACTGGACACGCATTGCTGACCGCTCTGCTCAGCTCGACGAAATAAAAGCACGAACAGAACGATGTCGCCCAAAGTAAAATCACCGGCAACAGTTCTTGAAATGAGAAATGTAATCGCTCCAATGAAGGCCGCGGCACCGACAGCCGCCACCCCAATCTCTGCGAACGACTTAGTAGTCTCTATTTTCAGTTGCTGGGCGCGTATGTCACGCCTGAGATTAGAATAGACATTTCGAAAATATCCACCCAAACCGTGAAGACGCAATTCCTTTGCGTGCAGATCAGAAGTCAAGAGCCAATCAAAGTAAGACGCGCGTCGCTCTAGTTGAGCTCTTTCGTATTGCCATTGATAGAGCCTTCTTGTGAAATACAACCGGACAATCAGCGCGACAACGACAGTGAAAAGCAAAACCGGCAATAATTTCCACTCGATACCGGCCAACATCACCAAGATGGCGGCAAGGAAAATCACGCTTTTCGAAAACACGAGAGCACCCGAAACCATTTGAGCTGGACGTTGGGGTCCCGCTTGTCGAGCTCGCTGGAGGGAGTCAAAATAAGCAGGGCTTTCATAAAAGCCTAAATCCACCTCAATGGCGCGATCATGGATCTCACGATCAATGTAGTCAGCCACCATCATGCCCTGGCGGGATCGCAAGAGATTGCCATAAGACTGAACCACGAGGGCGATGAAGGTAACCAGACCCGCGCCGCCCAGGATCAAATAGATTTCCCAAATCCCGTCCTCAAATGCCTCTGGCGCGGACAGCACATCTATCAAGAGCTTGATTAACCAAAGACCGAGGATGGCAGCAACAGCCTCCCCAAGGGTCACCAGCGCCACCAAGATGCTGAGACTACGACTTGAGTAGCTAAGAAGCCTCCAGACTTGCCGGTAGAGCCCCAACACATCCCGCATTTTACTTAGAAATGTCATGCGACCGGCATCCCAAACTGATCCGTGAATGAAAAATCTAGGTACAAGCCCGAAGGCCATTTTTTTCTTGATTTTCTGTGTTTGACTTCATCACAGCATCAATGCACAAACGTTCGGCATCAATAGAGTCCAACTTTGCGCAACGCAGGTGAAGAATCCCCACGAAATCTTTGGATCCGCTCAACAAGGCAAACCATTCGAATTGGGCGCTTTGCTTCTCCTTCTCCTGCAGCCAAACCAAGATATTCGTCACGAGAAGACCTTTTTGAGATGCCACATGACTTTCCCTGAGACCGATCCAAGACTAGAATGTCGTTCAAAAAAAAAAAAAATTTTACCCGCCTCACTCAACATCGGTTATTTAATACCCCGCCTCACCGATCTGGGACACGGCGATCAGGCTCACCGTAGCAACGAATGTCTTTCACTTCCATAAATTCAATCTAAAGTTTTCTAAGCAACCTTTTTCTAACGAACTGCCTTAAGTATTCGGCCATCAGCAAGGGAAAATAAACCCATTGCAAATAATCTGGCAAAGGCTGCTTTTCATATTGCCATATTTTTGGCCTGAGTGACAACAGAAATGTGGAAGTAGACGACTGGGCTGCAAATTTTAAAGACCCAGCATAGCGCTCTCCTATACCCCTCCTCCACTCCTCTCTGGTCATCTTGTGCTCGTTTTCCAAATCACCTGCTAAGCTCATAATACTTTTCATGTACATACTTCCAGCAAGAGCCCCTTCCGGAAGACCACTTGATTGATCAAAGCGCCCCATCAGTTCAAAGAATGAAATGGTCGCAGTAAAAAGCCTGCCTAGCCCCAGCTTATTCGCATATTCTTGCGCTTCGGTCCTTTTGAAGGTCGCATCATTAATAATTGCGTCGAAATCAGTTATCCAGCTTAAATGTGACCATAAATGCTGAGTGCTGTGGTAGCAAATATAGACTGCTAATTTTGATGTTGGCAACACGTTGATTTTGCGTGAGCCAAGCTCCACCTGATCAAGATCATTATACAATTTCTGGGAAGAAAAAACGCCCATACTCTTATCGATCCGCTTGTGCACCTCGATAATGATTCCTTCTGGAGAAAACAATGTCACCACATCTTGATATCTCGAGATTGCCCTTAAATACTGTTCGTTTGGTGATATTAATTTTTGTGTGGATTCACCCACAATTTGATAGCCGTTTTCCTGCGCCAAATTTAGAATTTCGAAAAATTTCTTTTTCTCGACTACGATATCGATATCTCGACAATTTCGCACAACTCCCTTATCGTAATAACGAGCCCATAGACTTGGGCCCTTTATATAAAAATGCCGTGCCGCCAGCGGCTCTATGCATTTCTTATGGAAAAGAATGTTGGCTGAATTCGCCGCAAGCATGTTCATCGAGGCAATTCGAATGCCTTGGCGCATTTGCTGTAACACTTCCTCTGGCACGACGCCGTTACTTAACCTTCGGCAATTTCTATAAATTAGCGGCAGGCCAAACTTGCGCGTTGCGGTCGACAGAAATAGATCCCAATCTTCAACCTCGCGCAATAACTGAAGTGTTATATTTCCTTGTTGCGCATCCAGATGGCTTCGAGATAGGAGCTGCAACGACTGATACAATTTCTCAGAAGTTTTTTTCATCGCTTGGCCAATTTCGGGGGGGGGAGGGGGCGCCATTTGGTGTTGATTTTTGTAAATTCGGGTAACGCTTCTGAAATCTGAGGGTAGCTTTAATTTAGATAAACAAAAACCAACGATGCCAAATGCATGAACAGTGCTTGCAAAGGATCGATCAACGAACCAGTCCTACGTTGAAGCCTCGGGGCGCCGAAGCGTCGCGATCCGTGGCAGACTCAGAGCATTGACTTCAGGTAGTCGCCATAGGCGTTCTTGGTGAACAAACCGATACGATCGGCGAGGTCTTCGGCGGAAATCCAGCCCTGGCCATAGGCGATTTCCTC
>NZ_JAOPHT010000010.1 GCF_025515305.1 Roseicyclus sediminis | reverse complement strand
CAAGTCGCGCCCAACCTACGCCGCCAAGCAAGAAACCGGACGTTTTCGAGCGATTTCGACATGAGCGAGACCACTAGGACGCGCGAAGCGCCCTATTCAATATAAAGCATGCTCGGCTATCATGAGCGGATCACATCTGCAGCTCTCCGGGGATTTTCCGGGGCGCCCAGCACCGCCCGGAAGGCGGAAAGGACGGCATTTGGACCTTTGCGGCACCCCGGCAATCGCGACCCTGGCCGCGCGCCTTCCGTCCACGGAACGGAACGGCACGTTCGTGCGCGCGGGAGGACGCGGCGCTCCGATGGCGGCGGTTCGGCGACGCGGGCGACACGCCGGTCGGCAAGACGCGGTGTCGTCGCGCGGGGGTGCCTCAGGGCCGGCGGCCTCCTGACCGGGTGGACGGATTTGGAGACCGGGACAGAGCGATTGAGCGTGGGCGATCTTCGGGCGGGAGACATCCTGCTCCACCGCCCGACCAACCCCCGGTGGTACGAGAAGGGAATAGCCTGGTATACCGCAAGCCCCTACACCCACGCGTCGATCGTCCTGCGCGAGAACACGATCGCGGAGGCGCGGTTCCCCAGGATCAGGACCTGGAGCGTCGAGGCAACACTGGAGAGAGAGAGGGCGCTTTGCGTCCTTCGTCAGAAACCGGAATTGACGACGCAGCAGATAGGATCCCTCCACGACTTCGTCGAGAAAACGCTGACGCAGGGCGTTCGCTTCGATTTCGCGTTTCCCTATACCTTTATCAGGCAGAGCCTTGTTCCATTGCGCCTTGACGAGTTTCCGGCCGCGTCCGGAATGGACCGGAGCGTGGCCAACCAAACGGATCGGTATTTCTGCTCCTCTTTCGTCGTGGCCTGTCTTTGCGAGATGGGGGTAATTACCAGCGCCGAATATTGCAAATATCCCCTTGGCCGGCATTCGCCCGCCGACCTGTTGAAGGACGAGAAGTTCGGAAATGTCGTGGGACATATCCCGGGAACGGAACCGAACTGAGGCCGAATGGACGGGGCAAATGAATGGGGCATGACGGGGCGACGTCGATGATTTCACCACGGCGTTGGCTGTTGATCGTTGTCCGCGATCCCGGCGGGCGGGCCCGGCTCAGGACCTCGGCAGTTTGAGAAGCATCGCGGCTCCGGCCGTTTGCACGGCGATACACAGGAGAATGACGGGAAGATAACCGCCCGCATCGGCCAGAACGGCCGCCACGAATGGTGCCGCCGCGAACGCCAGGAAGGCCGGGCGCATGACAGCGCCCTGCGAGGCCCCGAAGTCACGGACGCCCAGCGTCTCGCGGATGATGACCGGCCTGAGGATGCTCGTCAGTCCGTAGCACATGCCATGCAGCACCGCGAAGGCGAAGACGAGGGACGGCAAGAACCCCGCCGACAGCAGGATCGCCGCCGCAACCGCCATTCCCGACACCCCCCAGATCGCGAGGCGGCGCCCCTCGACGCCGTCGCCCGCAACGGTCATCGCAAGCCTTCCGGCCACCTGCGACGGCCCCAGAAGCGATGCCGCCAGAACCGCCGTGCCGGACGCGACCCCCAGCGACGCGAGGAGCGGAAGGAGGTGACTGACGACGATGCCGATCCCCAGTGCGGACAAGCTGATGCCAAGCGCGAGGGGCCAGAAACCCGGACGGTCCCGGGGGGCCACGTCAAGCGCCGGCGGCGACGGCAGCCTTCTGCGATCTCGCTCGAGCCTTCGCGTGGCGAACCAGACGAGAGGCACGTTCACCACGAGGACGAGACCCGCCATGAGCAACATCGCCGAACGCCAACCCCAGGCTTCGGACACGGAGGCCGTGACGAGATAGGCGATGCTCGACGCGAACCCCGCGACAAGGGTCATGGCCGTGATGCTGCTCCGCGCCGTATCATCCCGGCTTCTGATGATGAGCGCGAAGACCGACTCGTACAGCGTGAGCCCCATGGCCAACCCCATGACGCACCAGATCGCATAAAACTGCCAGATTTCGGCGACTTGCGTGACAAGCGCCAGGCATGTGGCGCCCAGAACGGCGCCGAACGACATCGCCTGCGTCGCAAACCCCCGATCGATCAGGCGCCCGACGAATGCGGCCACGAGCCCCTGAACCACCAGCGAGAGCGAGAAGGCGCCCATGAGTTGTCCCGAGCTCCAGCCGAACTCGGCGTGCCATTCCAGCACCATGGCTGGAAACAGGTAGTAGAGCGCCGCCGAAACGAGAAGCTGGCCGATCGTCAGGGCGAGGATGGGCGGATCGGTGAGGGCCGCACGCATTCAGTGGGCCGACGCCGGCAACGACCCGGTAAAACGGCGCCGTCCCGACATGGGCGGCGGAGGGTCGGCTATGGCGCTCAAGGGGCGGCTTCCGAATTTGCGTCGTCGGTCGGGGCGAGGGTCACGACGGAAAACTCGCTCACCTTCCCCAACCGGATCGGCAGCCCGCCGAATCCGACACCAGCCGTGATGACGAGGTTTCGGCAGCCGTCGCGCTTCAGGCCGTAGTCCAGTCGCCGCCCGTATCGTGATGGGCCGGTTGCCCAGATCCCGAACGCTCCGACCTGTCCGCCATGGGTATGACCGCTGACCTGCAAGGCGACCCGGCGGCGTTCGTCGAGGAAGAAGTCCGGCTCGTGGGCCATCAGGATGGTGGACGCGCCCTCCGGAACCCCGTCGAACGCAGCGGCCGGATCGTGGCGCGCGTCCGGACGGCGGGTCGTTCCCGTGCCGATGGCGCTATCGAGGCCCACGAGATACGTGTCTTGCTTCAACTCCGTGTTGCGATTGTTCAGAACGGGAATGCCGACCCCTTCGAACGCGTCCTCAACGCTCGACCTCGTGTGTCCGTTCCGGCTGGCTTCGGGGCAATCGGACCAGTCGTGGTTTCCAAGACTGGCAAAGACACCCAGCGGCGCGGACAATTCCTGAAGGACCTCGGCAATGGCCCGGGCGGGAATCGGGCGTTTGCCGACCAGGTGACCCACCAGAAAGTCGCCCGGCATGACGATCAGATCGGGACACTCGGCGTTGGCCTGCTCCACCAGCCCGGCTATTTTCGACAGCGGCATCCACCGCGAACACACATGCAGATCCGACAGGACCGCAATTCGCATCGGAGGTTCGAACCAGAGGGGCGAAGTAATTTCATAGCGCGCAACATGAAATTTCGTTCCATATCTTGGTCGTGAAGTTATCTGCCTGTCCCCTCGGGAATCCAAATTGGTCCGTGGGACCGTATTGCAACGCCGCACGGGATTGAAGCCGCGATGTCGAAATTCGATCCGCATCGCGGAGTCGCGCGGGACATGCCCATGAATTCAGCAATCCCGCCGGCCGGAAACGGGATCGGCGTCGAAATACCAAGCGTTCCGCCCCCCGATCCGGGAACGCCCGGGATCGCGCGATGCACGGCGTCCGGCGGGCCCGCGTCATGAGAGACCCAAGGCCGAGGACAGCGCCACGGATATTCCCCTGAGACCGGTCCACCAACGCTCCGGTTCGGCGGAGGCTTTCGCTTGCGGCGGCCCCCTCGCCCGCCCCCGGCCAGTCCCCCATGGCCCCTTCCGCAACGGCACCCTGCCCTGGCGCAACCGGCCCGAATCCGGCCGCCGTTCATTCCGCGCGGATCGAGCACGGGACAGAACACGGTGCCGCTCGGGCGAAGATTCGCGGGCGACTCGCCCCGCGATGCCGCAGCGCAGCACCCTGTCCCTCTCGAAACCGCGTAAGAAACCGCACGGGCCCGCGGAAGGAGCGCACAAGAATGCGGCATCGGCGGAACACGCCGCCGCGACGGACGACATTCCATTTCCACGGGCGACAGGCTGGGGCACGGTGAAGATGTCAGAAGTTCCGGGGTCAGTCTCCTCCCTTCCTTCAACGACCCCGGGGCCTGACGCGAAAAACCTGCTGGCGACCCGCCTCCTCGTCTCTCTTCCAACCGGCCGGGTCGCCAGCTCTTTTTCGGAGTAGAAGCTGGCAAGGCTCCAACCGTTTCAACAGGTTGCGCCCGGGTCATTGCTCCAGAACCGGCCGGAACATCCGGCGGAACGGGAGCGGACATGAGCCAGGATACCGGCGATTACCTCTATGACGAACTGAACCGTGAGGCCCGCATCGGGGGCCTCGGCAGGACCGGCGCCCACGGCGTCGCGCTGATCGACCTGTCGGACTACGAGAGCGACAAGCCGGCCATCGCCGACGCGCTCTGGAACGCGGCGACCACGCTCGGCCTGTTCCAGCTCACGGGCCATGGTATCCCCATGGACCAGATCGAGGAGGCCTTCGCCCTTTCGGAAACCTTCTTCGCGCTGCCCGACGAGGCGAAGGCGCGGATGCCGCTCCGGCCCGGCACCAATGCCGGCTGGGAGTTCAAGGCGCAGGTCCGGCCCTCGACCGGCACGCCGGACCAGAAGGAAAGCTACCAGATCACGCGGCCGCGGATGGAGGGGCTGTGGCCCGACCCGGACGCGATCCCCGGTTTCCGCGAGAAGATGCTCGCCTTCGAGGCGGCGAACCTCGCCGTCGCGATGAAGGTCCTGTCGTGCTTCGCGCTGAAGCTCGGCTTCGAGGAGGATCTGTTCACCCGCGCCCACGATCCCGCCTCGCCCGAATACCAGTCGACGCTGCGCCTGATCCACTACCTGCCGATGGTGAACGGCAAGCCGGAGGATTTCGAGGGCTGGCGCGCGGGCGCGCATACCGACTTCGACTGCCTGACGCTGCTGCACCAGAAGACCGGACAGGGCGGCCTCCAGGTCTGTCCCGGCCATGTCGCCGAGGAAGGCGCCTGGACGGACGTGGAGCCCGTGACGGGCGTCATCACCTGCAACATCGGCGACATGCTGATGCGCTGGTCCGATGACAGGCTGCTGTCCAACCCCCACAGGGTGCGGATGCCGCGCGCGGACGAATACCTCGGCCCGCGCTATTCGATTCCCTTCTTCGCGCAGGCGAACAAGGATTTCGTGCTGCAGGGACCGGAACGGAAATACCCCGCCATCACCGCAGGCGATTACATCCTCGAACGGATCAAGGCGAATTACGACGCTTTGAAGGCGCGCGGCTAAGAGACTGCCAACAAAGGGAAAACGGGTGTTGCATCGCGGCCACGTCGCCGCGGATGACACAATTGCGCCATATTGTTTCCACTTTTCCGGTCGATTTTCCGCGCGACCTGGGGCCCACTGATCGCGTTTTCATGACGCACTGGAGCAATTCTATGCCCGTATCGCCCCAACCTGTCCCGCCCAAGGGCGCAAAGCCCGAAAAGCCGCGTCCACGCCCGGTGCGCTTCACCGACTGGGCCAGCATCTGATACTCTCGCGGGCCGGAGGTGCCCGCGCGTGACGGAACAGGACATTCCCGCCGAGCCATCGGAAGATCCGGTGACCGGCATCCGCAATATCGGGCCCGCCATGGCGCGGGCATTGGCCGAGGCGGGGATCACCACGGCCGAGGCGCTGAGGCGGGTCGGTGCCGACGATGCCTATGCACGCATGATCGCCACCGGCATGAAACCGCATTTCATCGGTTATTACGCCCTCGTGATGGGGCTTCAGCGGCGCCCGTGGAACGATTGCCGGGGCGAGGAGAAGACCGCGCTGCGCCGGCGTTTCGATGCTTTGTCTGCGGGCGCGGCAGGCAGCGCGCCGGGGATCGAGCGTTTACTGGACGAGATCGGCACAGGACGGCGACGCTGACCGATCCCGCCGCCCCCTTCCCGAGCCGCGGCGGCCCCGCTTCCCGACGGCCGGGACCGGGCCGCGTGTTGATCGAGGTCAAGCACATCGCGCCTTACAGATGCGACCCTTCGCATCGTTCCAGGTATCTGGACGGGCGGGCGCGCATTCACCCCGGAGTAGCCGACATGAGACACCTGATCCTGACAGCAACCACGGCCCTCGCCGTGGCCCTGGCCGGCCCTGTCCTCGCGGACGAGGACCTGAGGGCGCTTGCCAACGACATCTTCGATCCGATCCCGCTGTCGATACCGGAGCTTGACGGCAACATCGTCAGCCGCCCGCGCGTCGACCTTGGGGCGATGCTGTTCTTCGACCCACGGATGTCGCGCTCCGGTCTCTTCTCGTGCCAGTCCTGTCACAATGTCGGCCTCGGCGGCGTCGACGGGCTGGAAACCTCGATCGGCCATGGCTGGCAGCGGGGGCCGCGCAATGCGCCCACCGTCTACAACGCCGTCTTCAACATCGCCCAGTTCTGGGACGGCCGCGCCGAGGACCTCGCCGCGCAGGCCACCGGACCCGTGCAGGCCGGCGTCGAGATGAACAACACCCCCGACCGGGTGATCGAAACGCTGACCTCGATGCAGGCCTATGTCGACGCCTTCGCCGAGGCCTTCCCCGGCGAGGAGGATCCCGTCACCTTCGACAACTTCGCCCTGGCGATCGAGGCCTTCGAGGCGACGCTGACAACGCCCAATTCGCGCTTCGACCAGTTCCTGAACGGCGCCGACACGTTGGACGAAGAGGAGACGCGCGGCCTGCGGGCCTTCATCGACCAGGGCTGCGCCTCGTGCCACGCCGGGGTGAACATCGGCGGCGAGGGATACTATCCTTTCGGACTCGTGCTCAGGCCCGGCGCCGATGTGCTGCCCGAAGGCGATCGCGGCCGGTTCTCCGTCACGCAGACCGCCTCCGACGACTACGTGTTCCGCGCGGCCCCCTTGCGCAACATCGAGCTGACGGCCCCCTACTTCCACTCAGGCGTCGTCTGGTCGCTGGAGGAGGCGGTCGCCGTCATGGGTGTGTCGCAGCTGGGCGCCGAGCTTGCCGATGCCCAGATCGGCGATATCGCGGCCTTCCTGCGCACGCTCACGGGAGAGATCCCGGAGGTCGTGCACCCGGTCCTGCCGCCCTCGACCGACGCGACGCCGCGACCCGAGCCGATGTAGGCCGCAAGGGTCGGCAACCGCCTGTCCGATGGATCGCCCCCGGGGCGCAGGAGGCCCCGTCCTTCAGGCGGATTCCGGCCTATCGGAGAGTTGCCCTGAAAACCCCATGGATTCGCCGGTCTTTCCCGCTTGACCCTTCGCGCGGCCTGATCCAAAGCCGCGCCGTCACCGCGAACACATGCGGGACGTGGCAGACCAGACCATGCAAGGCAGGCAGATGACCTCGACACCGAACACCCCGCAGCTGGGTGCGCAGACCACGCCCTCTCAGGGCCAGCAACAGCAGCAGGGGCAGCAGACCCCTCCCGGCCAGATGCAGCAGGGCGGCGGCAAGGCCCCCGGCACCAGCTTCACCGACTGGGCCAGCATCTGAACGGACCCGGCAGGCGACGGGACGAATGAAAAGGGCCACCCCGGCGGGGCGGCCCTTTTTTTGCGTTCGCCGTGATCGGCCTCAGCCGACCAGTTCGAGCCCGGAGAAGAAATACGCGATTTCCTCGGCGGCCGTCTCGGGGGCGTCGGACCCGTGGACCGAGTTCTCGCCCTTCGACAGGGCGAAGTCCTTGCGGATCGTGCCGGGGGCGGCCTCTGCCGGATCGGTGGCGCCCATCACTTCGCGGTATTTCGCAATGGCGTTCTCGCCTTCCAGCACCTGAACGACGACCGGCTCGGAGGCCATGAATTCGCAGAGCTCGCCGTAGAAGGGACGCTCCTTGTGGACGGCGTAGAAGACGCCCGCCTGCGCGGGGGTCAGGTGGATGCGCTTCTGCGCGATGATGCGCAGGCCCGCGGCCTCGATCTTGGCGTTGATGGCGCCGGTGAGGTTGCGCTTGGTGGCGTCGGGCTTGATGATCGAAAAGGTGCGTTGAACGGCCATGGTCTGCTCCATCGGGAAGGATTTGGCGGGCGCTTAGCATGGGGGTATGCGGAAGAAAACCCGCCCCGTGGGTTCGTCGCGCGCCCGTGCCGAAAGCCGCGTTGACAGCGCCCGCGCCGCCCGTCACACCGCGCCCATGCTGAGGATCGAGGACATTTCCTACTCCGTCGCGGGAAAGCCGCTCCTTGAAGGGGCGAGCGCGACGATTCCCGCGGGCCACAAGGTGGGCATCGTGGGCCGGAACGGGGCCGGCAAGACGACGCTCTTCCGGCTGATCCGGGGCGAGCTGACGCTGGACGGCGGGCGGATCGAACTGCCCTCGCGCGCCCGCATCGGCGGCGTCGCGCAGGAGGCGCCGGGAACGGAGGTCTCGCTTCTGGACACGGTGCTTCAGGCCGATACCGAACGCGCCGCGCTTCTGGCCGAGCACAGCGACGACCCCGCCCGGATCGCCGAGATCCAGACGCGGCTTGCCGATATCGACGCCTGGTCGGCGGAGGCGCGGGCCTCGGCGATCCTGAAGGGCCTCGGCTTCACGTCCGAAGAACAGCAGATGCCCTGCTCCGCCTTCTCGGGCGGCTGGAGGATGCGCGTGGCGCTTGCGGGCGTCCTCTTCGCGCAGCCCGATCTGTTGCTGCTGGACGAACCCACGAACTACCTCGATCTCGAAGGCGCGCTCTGGCTCGAAAGCTACCTCGCCCGATACCCGCACACCGTCCTGATCATCAGCCACGACCGCGGCCTTCTGAACCGGGCGGTGGGCCATATCCTGCATCTCGAGGGCCGCAAGCTGACGCTTTATGCCGGGGGCTACGACGCCTTCGCCCGCGCCCGCGCCGAGGCGCGCGCCGTGCAGGCGGCAGCCGCCAAGAAACAGGAGGCGCAGCGCGCCCATCTGCAGGCCTTCGTCGACCGCTTCAAGGCCAAGGCTTCGAAGGCGAAACAGGCGCAGAGCCGGGTGAAGATGCTGGAGAAGATGGAAACCATCCGCATGCCCGAGGACGCGGCGCGGACCGTCTTCAACTTCCCCGAGCCCGAGGAACTGTCGCCGCCCATCGTCAACCTCGACGGGGCGGCGGTCGGCTATGGCGGAAAGCCGGTGCTGAGCCGGCTGTCGCTCCGGATCGACCAGGACGACCGCATCGCGCTCCTCGGTCGGAACGGCGAGGGAAAATCGACGCTCTCCAAGCTGTTGGCGGGCAAGCTTCAACCGCTGGAAGGGCGCGTCACGACCTCGGGCAAGCTGCGCGTCGGGTATTTCGCGCAGCACCAGGTCGATGAGCTGCACGTGGACGAGACGCCGCTTCAGCATGTCCGGCGCGAGCGGCCCGAGGAGGCACCGCCCAAGCTTCGCGCAAGGCTCGCGGGGTTCGGCCTCGGCGCGGACCAGGCGGAAACGGAAGTCGCGCGCCTGTCGGGCGGACAGAAGGCGCGGCTGTCGCTGTTGCTGGCCACCCTCGACGCGCCGCACATGCTGATCCTCGACGAGCCGACCAACCACCTCGACATCGAAAGCCGCGAGGCGCTGGTCGAGGCGCTGACCGCCTATTCCGGCGCCGTCGTCCTCGTCAGCCACGACATGCACCTCCTGAGCCTCGTGGCCGACCGGCTGTGGCTGGTGAAGGATGGGCGCGTGGCGCCCTACGAGGGCGACCTGGAAAGCTACCGGACGCTTCTGCTCAAGGGTGAGGAAAAGCCTGCAAAGGCAGAGAAAGCCGAGAAAAAGCGCGTCTCGCAGGACCGGCTGAAGGAACTCCGCTCCGAGGTCCGGCAGGCGGAGGCACGTGTCGCGAAGATCGAGGAGATGCGGGAGAAACTGGCGAAGAAGCTGGCCGACCCGGAACTCTACGAACCCGAGCGCGCGGGCGACCTCGGCGTCTGGCAGCGCAAGTATGCCGAAGTCATGGACGGCCTCGACCGGGCCGAGGCGCTGTGGGTCGCCGCCGCCGAACGACTGGAACAGGCCGAGGCGGGCTAGCCTTCAGGACAGCGCCGGCGGAATACAGGGCACCGGCAGCGGAAGGCGGGCATAGCCGTTCGCGTCGAAAGTTGCGGTCGCAGGCAGGCCATCCCCCGCGTTCTGCGGCGCGAAGATCGCACGGCTTCCGGCGATATCCCACGGGCGGGCCACGATCCGGTCGGCAGCTGTCGCGCCCTGTTCGGTGTCGAGGTCCAGCGTCACCACGGCCTGGTCGCCCCCCTCCAGCCCCGCGACCGCGATCTCCAGAGCGGTGGCCCCGTCCGGAACCTGCCCGAGCGCGATGGGGCCGAACAGCACGCCGACGGACATGGGATCTTGCGAACCCCGCCCGCCATATTCGGTATCGATGACGACACCGCCCGCCGAAGGGCCGAAATCGATGGCCAGAACGCCGGTCACGGGCCCACACTCTCCCACGAGGCGCAGGGCGATCCAGTCGATGCTGTCGGTGTCGTGAACCATGATCTCGAGTTCGGCCGTCTGCGCCGAGAGGGGCGCCGCGATGGGCGCCGCGCTCAACAACGACAGGACCAGCGCGCGGCCGGGTCGGGAAGGAAGGACCAATCGCATTCCGCGAAGATAGCGGCGCACGGCGCGCGGTCCATGGCACGCTGCCTCTGGCGCACTGCCCGTCTGTTCCGTATAGGCGCCGCCCATGGACCTCGCCCTCTACATCCCGGCCTTCGTCACGCTGTTCGTGATCATCGACCCCATCGGGCTCGCGCCGCTCTTCGTGGCCCTCACGCAGGGCATGACCGCGCCGCAGCGGCGCAAGGTGGCGGTCCGCGCCTGTCTCGTGGCGCTGGGGCTGCTGACCCTGTTCGGGCTGGCGGGCGAGGCGGTCCTGGGCTTCCTCGGCATCTCCATGCCCGCGTTCCGCATCGCCGGCGGCGTGCTCCTGTTCCTGACGGCGCTCGACATGCTGTTCGAGCGGCGGGCGCAGCGGCGGCAGGGTCAGGCCGATACCGCGCATCCCGAGGACCCTTCGGTCTTCCCGCTCGCCATCCCGCTCATCGCGGGACCGGGCGCCATCGCCACGATGATCCTTCTGACCGGGCAGGAAGACGGCGGCGCGCTTCACGTCCTCGCGGTGCACGGCGTGATGGGGCTGGTCCTGCTGGTGGTCCTGTCCCTTTTCCTGCTCGCCGCCCCGCTCGAGCGACTACTGGGCCCGACGGGGATCAACGTCGTGACCCGGCTTCTGGGCATGCTGCTGGCCGCGCTCTCGGTGCAGTTCGTCATCGACGGGATGCGCGATCTGCAGGTGATCTGAGAAATCGCCACCCTATATTGAGCGGCATGGATGCCTTGCCCACCCTCGATGGCGACCAGATCGCCAGCCTCGTCTACCTCGCGCTCCTTGTGACCGCGATCGGTGGATGGCTGGTGACATCGAACCGCCGCAGCCTGGGAAAGCTCGCGCAATACGCCGCCGTCTGGGGGTTTCTCTTCCTCGGCGCGATCGTCGCCGTGGGATTGTGGGGCGATATCCGCAACACCGTCACGCCGCGCCAGTCCGTGATGATGGAGGGCGCGCGCATCGAGGTGCCGCAGCACATCGACGGCCACTACTACGTGACGCTTGACGTGAACGGCGCGCCCGTCCGCTTCGTCGTGGACACCGGCGCCACCGACATGGTGCTGAGCCGGGCTGATGCGGTCAAAGCGGGGATCGACCTTGACCGGCTGGTCTTCTCGGGGCGGGCCAATACGGCGAACGGCATGGTCGAGACGGCACCCGTGACGCTGTCGAGCGTGCAACTGGGCCCGGTGGCCGAGCAGGACGTGCGCGCCGTGGTCAACGGCACCGACATGGAGGACAGCCTGCTGGGCATGTCGTACCTGCAACGCTTCGAGCGGCTGGAAATCTCGGGCGGGCGCCTGGTGCTGGAGCGCTGAGGCTCAGCCGCTCTGCCGCTCCATCGACCAGCGTCCCGACGCCTCAGACCAGTATTTCGCCGCAACGCCCGCGCCGGTCAGCGTCCGCCATTGCGCGCGTGCCGTCTCCATCGCGCCCGCGTCATGACCGTCGAAGAGGATCATCACGCGGGTCAGGCGCGTGGCCTCCTCCGTCGCGATCTCGGCCCCTTCGACGGACACGAGGCAATCGGGCGCGTTCGACGGGAGTCCGGTCGTCAGAAGGACCGGCTGCTCCGCGTCGTGGGCCCCGCCCGCGCGACCGTGCGGCAGGAACCCGTCGCCGAGCCAGAGCTGCCCATCGAGGCGGTCGAGGGTCGCGTCGGTCCTCCCCCGCACCGCGACGCGCCAGGGCTGGGCCAGCGATTTCTCCAGCAGGGCACGCAGCGTCGCCTCCAGCGTCGACTGCGTCAGGTGGTAGAAAAACGCCTCGCCCATCGGGGCATCACCCCTCGTAGCGGTCGCGGATCAGCCGATCGAGCGCGAGCACGCCCCACCCCGTCGCACCCTTGGGCGCAAGCGCGGTATCCGACTTCACGCTCGCCACGCCGGCGATGTCGAGGTGGATCCACGGCGTCCCGTCCTTCACGAACCGCCCGAGGAACTGCGCGGCGGTGATCGAGCCCGCATCGCGGCCGCCCACGTTCTTCATGTCGGCGATCCGGCTTTTCAGCTTCTCGTCATAGGCCTTGCCGAGCGGCATCCGCCAGGCGCCCTCGCCTTCCGCCTTCGCGGCCTTCAGGAAAGCCCCGCAGAAGTCGTCGTCGTTGGAGAAGACGCCCGCGTTTTCATGCCCGAGCGAAATGATGATGGCCCCCGTCAGAGTGGCGAGGTCGATCATGCCCGAAGGGCTGAAACGGTCCTGCGCGTACCACATCACGTCACACAGCACGAGGCGCCCCTCGGCGTCGGTGTTGATGACCTCGACCGTGTCGCCCTTCATCGAGCGCACCACGTCGCCCGGGCGCTGTGCGCGGCCGTCGGGCATGTTCTCGACCAGCCCCACGAGGGCCACGATATTGGCCTTCGCCTTGCGGCCCGCAATGGCCTTCATGACACCCGCGACGGTTCCCGCGCCGCCCATGTCCATCGTCATGTCCTCCATGCCGGCCGCGGGCTTGATGCTGATGCCGCCGGTGTCGAACACGACGCCCTTGCCGATCAGCGCGAGCGGCGCCTCGTCGCCGCCGCCCTTCCACTGCATGACGACAACCTTGGACGGGCTTTCGGAGCCCTGCCCCACGGCCAGGAGCGTCCGCATCCCGAGCTTCTCCAGCTCGTCCTCCTCCAGCACCTCGATGTCGACGCCGAGCTCGGCAAGCGCCTTGAGACGCTCGGCGAATTCGACTGTCGTCAGGACGTTGGAGGGTTCGTTGACGAGATCGCGGGTGAAGAACACGCCCTCCGCGAGCGGCTTCAGCCCGTCCCACTCGGCCTGGGCCTCGTCGGGTTTCGAAACCATGAAGGCCGCATCCTCGGCCGGGGTCTTGTCGCCGGTCTTGTGGGCGTCGAAATCGTAGGCGCGCAGCGCGAGGCCGAGGCCGATCTCGGCGACCCGCGCGGTGGCGCCGGCACATACCGTGAGGGCGCCCTTGCCCCGCTGTTTCGCCAGCGCCGCGCCGGCCTTGCGCGCCTCCTCGACCGAGGGGCGGCGGGCCAGCTTGAGGACCAGAACCGCCTCGGCGGCGAGGCCCGCGGGGAACGCCATCTGCAGCACGTCGCCATCCTTGGCCTTGGCGAAGCCTTCGGCCTCGACCAGCCGCGCAAGCGCCCCCTTTGTCAGGCGGTTCAGACGACGGCCCACCGGGTCGAGCTTGCCCTCCGGCGGCACGATGACCGCGATCTTGCCCGCAAGCGCGGCGAGCGCCTCGATATCGGTTTCGGTGAAGCTGAGGGAAATCGGCGTAGTCATCGGCGCGTCCTGTCGTCTGGTCCCGGGGGGTGCCTTGCGTGTCTTTCAGGCCGCGACATTAGGGCGGGCGGACGCGCTTGGCCAGATGGCCCTGTCCCCTGCCCCGGGATTGATCTAGAAACGACATACGGGCGTCCCTGCTGCCACGGGGCGCATCATCTGGGGTGGCGGGCCGCGCGCCCGGCCGTCCCTTTTCACGTTGGGGGAAGCCCCGCGTCCGACCGCCCGCAACAGGGCCGAACGGGCGCCACGGGAGACAGGCTTGGGACGGTTCGACAGGTATATCCTGACCCAGCTGATCGTTCTTTTCGGCTTCTTCAGCCTCGTCCTGATCTCGGTCTACTGGATCGAGGCGGCGGTGGACCTGTTCGACTCGCTGATCGCGGATGGTCAGAACCTCGGCGTCTTCCTCGAGTTCACGGCGCTGGCGCTGCCGCAGATCATGATGCTGGTGCTGCCGATCGCGGCCTTCGTGGCCACCCTCTACATATTCAACCGGATGATCGGCGAAAGCGAACTGGTCGTGCTTCAGACCGCGGGGCTTTCGGCCTGGCGGCTGCTGCGGCCGGTCCTTGTCTTCGGCCTCTTCCTCGCCGCCCTTGTCGGCATCCTCGCCAACATTCTCGCCCCCGCCGCGCGCAGCCAGTTCATCGACCGCTCGGCCGAGGTTCAGGAGGACCTGACCGGACGCTTCCTGCGCGCGGGCGAGTTCATCCACCCCACCGCCGGCCTGACGGTCTACATCCGCGAGATCACCGAACTGGGAGAGTTTCGCGACCTGTTCCTGCAGGACAGCTCGCAACCAGGCGTCGAGATCACCTATACCGCGACCACCGCGCTTCTGGTGCGCTCCGAGGCGGGGCCGCGACTTGTCATGTTCGACGGCATGGCCCAGTCGCTCGACCGGGAAACGGGGCGGCTTTCGACCGTGACCTTCGCCGATTTCACCTATGACGTCGCCGCGCTGATCGCCGAGGGGCGCGCGCGCAACTACGACGTGCGCGAATTGCCGACCGCGATGCTCGTGCGGGCCGATGCGCAGACGGCCGAAGAGTTCGGCCTTCCGCTCGCCCGGATGCTCTTCGAGGGGCATGACCGCATCGCGCGGGCGATCTTCTCGATCTTCCCGCCGCTGATCGGCGCGGCCTGCCTGATGCTCGGCCACTTCTCCCGGTTCGGCGTGTGGCGGCAGATCCTGCTGGCCGTGGTGCTCGTGGTGCCGCTGCAGGTGATCTGGAACGCCTCCGAGGCCGTGGCGCGGGCCGACGCCGAGCGTTGGTATCTCGCCTATGCGCAGCCCGTAGCCGCACTTCTCGTGACGCTCGTGCTCGTGGTCTTCGCGGGGTCGCGGCGCAAGATGTTCACCGGTTATCGCCGGCGCGCGCGCGCGGAACACGGGGGGCTGCCGGCATGATCCTGCACCTCTACCTCGCCCGGCGTTTCCTGCGGTCTCTCGGCATCGTGGTCGCGGTCTTCGTCGGCATCCTTCTGCCCATCGACATCGCCGAGCAGATGCGGCGGATCGGCGGGGATTACGGGCTCGGCGCGGTCGTGGAACTGTCGCTCCTGAACCTGCCGCGCGCGCTTTACCAGTGGCTTCCGCTCTTCGTGATGCTCGCCACGCTGGTTCTGTTTCTCGGGCTTGCGCGCACATCGGAACTGGTCGTCGTGCGCGCGGCGGGACGTTCGGCGATCCGCTCGGCCATCTCGCCGGTCCTGGTGGCCTTCGGGATCGGGGTTCTCGCCCTCCTGATCCTGAACCCGATCGTGGCCGCCACGTCGCGCGAGTACCAGATGACCGTCGCGCGCTATCAGGGCGCCGAGCAGCGGACCGTCTCGGTCTCGGCCGAAGGGCTCTGGCTGAGGCAGGGGACGTTGTCGGAGCAGACGGTGATCCATGCCGAGGGCACCAATTCGGACGGCACACATCTTTTCGACGCGAATTTCTTCACGTTCGACCGCGACGGTCTGCTGACCGGGAGGCTGAGCGCCGAGGAGGCGCTTCTGCAGAACGGCGCGTGGCAATTGCTTGGGGTGAAGTCCTGGCCGCTGGCCGGCGCGGCCAACCCCGAGGCCTCCGCCAGCCTCCACGAGACGCTGGTGCTGCCCTCGACGCTGACGGCCGAGCAGATCCGCGACAGTTTCGGACGGCCCTACACGGTGCCGATCTACGAGCTTCCCGGCTTCATCGCGCAGCTGAACGCCGCCGGGTTCGCGGCGCTCCAGCACCGGATCTGGCTGCAGATGCAGCTGTCGAATCCCCTGATGCTGTCGGCCATGGTCCTGATCGGCGCGGGCTTCACGATGCGCCATACGCGGTTCGGAAAGACCGGTATCATGGTCCTTGCGGCGATTTTGCTCGGATTCGGGGTGTATTTCGTCCGCGATTTCGCGGAAGTTCTAGGGGAAAGCGGGCAGTTGCCCGCGGCCCTCGTCGCGTGGGCGCCGCCGGTGGCGGCGATCCTGCTCGCCGTGGGCGTGTTGCTGCATACGGAAGATGGGTAGAGGCAACGGATCATCGGGACGCGCGCTGCGGCTATCGGCGGCGCTGATCGCGGGACTGGCATGGCTGGTCCCCGCGCCGGCAGGTTTTGCCCAGGGCGCACCCGCCACGCTCATCGCCGACGACATCCGCTTCGTGCAGGGCAGCGAGACGATCACCGCCACGGGCGGCGTCGAGATCTTCTACGAGGGCGCCCGGCTGAGGGCGCAGTCGATCACCTACACGGGCGCGGGCGACCGGGTGACGGTCGAAGGGCCCCTGACCCTGATCGACCCGTCGGGCAATGCCGTCATCGTCGCCGACTTCGCCGATCTTTCCGCCGACCTGCAGGACGGGGTGCTGCAATCGGCCCGCCTCGTGCTCGACCGCCAGCTCCAGATCGCCGCGACCCAGATCGACCGGGTGGAGGGGCGCTATAGCCAGGCCTACCAGGCGGTGGCCTCCTCCTGCGAGGTGTGCTTCGACAACCCCACGCCGCTGTGGGAAATCCGGGCGCGCCGGATCATCCATGACGAACAGGAACAGCAGCTCTATTTCGAGGGCGCGCAGTTCCGCGTCATGGGCGTGCCGGTGATCTGGCTGCCGCAGATGCGCCTGCCCGACCCCACGCTGGAGCGGGCGACGGGCTTCCTCGCGCCGTCGATCCGCGCCACCGACACGACCGGCACGCAGATCCGGGTGCCCTATTTCGTGACCCTGGGCGATCATGCCGACCTGACCGTGACGCCCTGGATCGGGCTCGGCGCCAGCCAGACGATCGAATTGCGCTACCGCCAGGCGTTCCGGAACGGCCGGATCGAGGCCAACGGCTCGCTGACCTGGGACGATCTGACGGATGACGACATTCGTGGCCACGTCTTCGCCGAGGGCGAGTTCGAGCTTCCGCAGGACATCGACCTGTCTTTCCAGATCGAGGCGGTGACGGATGACGGGTACCTCACCACCTACAGCTTCCCCGACCCCGACCTCCTCGAAAGCAACATCCGCATCGGCCGGACCGCGACCGACCTGCATTTCGACTTCGGCCTAACGAATTACGTCTCGCTCCGCGATGGCGACAACGATGCGGAACTGCCGACGCGGGTCGCGGACGGACGGCTGATCCACCGCTTCGAGCCCGGGCTTCTCGGCGGCATCGCGGAACTGCGCTTCGACGCGCTGGGGTATGTCCGGCCGAATTCCACGCCGGGCAACGACGCGGCGGGCAATCCGCTCGCTACCGATGCCGCGCGGCTTTCGGCCGAGATCGACTGGCGCCGGACCGAGGTGCTGCCGGGGGGCTTTCTGCTGACGTTCGAGACCGCGCTGGCCGCCGACCTTCACGCCGCGCGCCAGGACGTGAACGGCGCCTTTAACGACACCGAAACCCGCGTCACGCCCTATGCGGCCATCGAGCTGCGCTATCCGCTCCAGCGTACGGGACCGACGGGCGTGCAACACCTGCTCGAGCCCGTTGTGCAGGTGGCATGGTCCGAAACCTCCGGCGGCGCCGTGCCGGTGGAGGACAGCGCCATCGTCGAATTCGACGAGGCGAATCTCTTCGCGCTCGACCGCTTCCCCGGATCGGACCGGCGCGAACAGGGGCAGCGCGCGGCCTTCGGCATCGGCTATACGCGGGTCGATCCGCTGGGCTGGTCGGCCGGCATCGCCGCGGGCCTCGTTGTCCGGGCCGACGACCTGATGCAGTTCACCCCGGGCTCCGGCCTCGACGGCGAGACCTCGGACTGGCTCTTGGCGACGCATTTCTCGCTGGGCGACGAGTGGCGCGTCATCAACCGGGCGCTCTTCGACCAGCAGCTGGATTTCACGTCGAACGAATTGGCGCTGAACTGGCACGGCACCGACCACCACGTGGTCACGACCTATACCTGGCTGGAGGCCGATGCCGCGGAGGGACGTCCCGACGACCTTGCCGAATGGGCCTTCGACGCGGGCTACCGCTTTGACAGCGACTGGAACGCGGGCCTGAGCTGGCGCTACGACTTCGCCGAGGCCGAGCCGACGCGGGCGGGCCTGCGGATCGGCTACGAGAACGAGTGCATCGACATGGAGTTCTCCGTATCCCGCCGCTACACGACATCCACCACGCTGGAGCCGTCCACGGAATTCGGCCTGACCGTCGCGCTGAACGGGTTCGGCGCCGGCCGCGAGGGACGGTCGCGGGCGCGGACCTGCCGCTACTGAGGGCGCGCCTCCGCGACGCTTGCACCCCGACCGAGAGATGAGGATAAGGGCACCATGACGAACCGTGCCAATCGATTTCCGACCCTCACCCTGGCGCTTGTCGCCGGCCTTTTCTGTGCGCTCCTGGCGGGCACGGCCCCACCGGCCGCCGCACAGAGCCCCTTTGCCGTTGCCGTGCGGGTCAACGACGACATCGTGACCAATTACGAGATCCAGCAGCGCCGGCAGTTCCTGTCGCTGCTGAATGCCCCGCCCGAAGTCCTGCAGGGCGTGCGCGACACGCTGGTCAACGAGCGGCTTCAGAACCAGGCCGCCGAACGCTTCGGCGTTTCCGCCGAGCCCGAGGACATCGAGAACGGCGTCGCCGAGTTCGCGGCGCGGGTCAACATGGGCCCCGAGCAGTTCGTCAACGCGCTCGGCCGTGCCGGTGTCGCGCCCGAGACGCTGCGCGATTTCGTGCGCGCGGGCGTCAACTGGCGCAACGTCGTGCGCGCCCGGTTCGGACCCAGCGCGCAGGTCACCGACGCCGAAATCGACCGGGCCCTGTCGGCCGATGGCGGCGGGAGTGACGGCGTGACCGCCATCGATTTCGCCACGATCCCGATCACCGGCGGACGCGGCGACCCCAGGGCCCAGGCCCAGGCGCTGCGCGACCAGGTCGACACCTGCGACGACCTTTACGGCGTTCGTCCGGAGGGCCTGGAGCGGCAGACCTTGCCGCCCTCCGAGATCCCCGCCGACATTGCCGCGGCGCTCTCCCGGCTCGACGCCGACGAGATGTCCTTCGACGTCACACGGGGCGGCACGCTTCTGGTCACGATGCTCTGCGGGCGGTCGAGCGGGATCCCCGAAGGCGCCCGCGACCAGGTCCGCGAGCAGCTCTTCCAGCAGCGCATTGGGTCCTATGCCTCGGGCTTTCTCGAGGAACTGCGGGCCGACGCCATCATCACCTATCCCGGCGGCTGAGGCCGTGGCGGCGCCCGTCGCGCTGACGCTGGGGGAGCCGGCCGGGGTCGGCCCCGAACTGGCCGCGAAGGCCTGGGCGCGGCTCGAGGGGCGCGTGCCCTTCTTCGTGATCGGCGACCCCGGGCACCTCGCGGGGCATGGCGTGCCGATCCGCAAGATCGCGAAACCCTCCGAGACGGGCCATGCCCTTCATGCCGGACTGCCCGTCCTGTCCCATCCCTTCCCCGCCCCGGCCGTGCCCGGCCGCCCTGCGCCCGAGAACGCGCAAGCCGTGATCTCGGCCATCGCGCGGGCCGTCGACCTGACGATGCGGGGCGAGGCCGGCGCGATGACGACGGGGCCGATCCACAAGAAGGCTCTGATCGACGGCGCGGGCTTCGCCTATCCGGGCCATACCGAGTATCTCGCCCATCTCGCTGGCGTGGACCGCGTGGTCATGATGCTGGCGGGTCCCGGCCTGCGCGTGGTTCCGACCACGATCCACATCGCGCTGAAGGAGGTGCCGGGCACTCTGACCCGGTCGCTCCTGTCCGACACGATCCGGATCACCGACGCCGCGCTCCGCCGCGATTTCGGGATCGAAAGCCCGCGTATCGCCGTCTCGGGGCTGAACCCGCATGCCGGCGAAGGCGGTGCGATGGGGCGGGAAGAGATCGAGACCATCTCCCCGGTGATCGAGGCGCTGAGGGCCGAGGGCCTCGCGCTGACCGGTCCGCATTCGGCCGACACCATGTTCCACGCCGCCGCCCGCGCCCGCTACGACGCGGCAATCTGCATGTATCACGACCAGGCGTTGATCCCGATCAAGACGCTCGCCTTCGACGAGGGCGTGAACGTGACGCTCGGCCTGCCCTTCGTGCGGACCTCGCCCGATCACGGAACGGCCTTCGACATCGCGGGAACCGGCCGCGCCGATCCCTCGAGCCTGATCGCGGCGCTGGAACTGGCCGCCGAGATGGCCGCGATGCGGAACGTGGCCGCGCGCGGCTGATCAGCGTCGCGCCTCAGCGCATGCCGAGCGCTTCCTTGTACATCTCCAGCACCGCCTCTTCCTCGGCGATGTCGTCGGGCTCGCGCTTTCTCAGCGCGATGACCTTGCGCATCACCTTGGTGTCGTAGCCGCGCGACTTCGCCTCGGCCATCACCTCTTTCTGCTGGTCGGCGATGTCCTTCTTTTCCGCCTCCAGCCGTTCGTAGCGCTCGATGAACTGGCGCAACTCGTCGGCGGTGACGCGGTAGCTGTCGGGGCGGGCGTCGGTCTCGGTCAGATCGTCCATCGGGCGGCGTCCTTCGGCGGTTCGAATGGGAAGTCGAGGCCCCCGATTAGCGGGACGGGAAAAGGCCCGCAAGACGTGGCGGACGCCCATGGCGGGTCGCTCGGCGCTTGCCTGTGCGGCACCGATCCGCTAGCCCCTTGGCATCGCAAGGTGAATACGGGATGCGCGGCGGATGGCATGGCTGGTATGGACCGGAACGGGACTGGCCGTCACAGGGCTTCTGCTGCTGGCCTATTGCATCGTTGCGGCAATCTCGGCCAAGCGCGCGAACATGCCGGACGCGGAACTGCGCGCCCGGCTGGCGCGGATCGTGTCGATCAACATGGGCGCGCTGCTGCTTTCGGTGCTGGGACTGATGAGCGTCGTGGTCGGCGTCTTCATGTCCTGAGGGCCATGCCCTTTCGCATGCCCGCCCGGTCTAGACCGGCATGTCGTTGAACAGATCGTCGTCACCCTCGTCCTTGGGCAGCACCTTGGCACGCGGCCGGGGCTGAGGCTGTTCTGCCTCGTCGCCGGACCGTCCCGCCTTCACGGGACGCAGCTCGGTATGTGCGCGCCCCTCGACCTTGGCATCGGTTTCCTCGCCAGATGTCTGGCGGACTTTTCTCGTGTCGGTCATGGCAGCAGCATCCTTTCTGTCCGTGTCGGTGCCGGTCCGGCCCGTCTCAGTGCGCCCGCTCCTTGCGGCGTGGGCTCGGGGTCTCGCTTTCGAGCAGCATGCGCTCGGCCAAATCGTCGAGGCGGCGGGCCCGAAGCTCCGCGACGGAGGCGCGATGCGCCCAGGCCTGGGCCTCTCCGCAGAGATGCCGGGCGACGGCGCGTCCCGCGCATCGTGTCATCAGGAGCGCGGCGATTCGGCGTTGCATCTCGGTGTCGGTCGGGCGCCCGGCCATGGTCTTGATCCCCCGGTTCGTTGTCCCCTCACCTGTTCCCTCAGGTTGCGCAGGACCGGCAAAACGGCGTCCATGGCAACAGGTCCAGCCGCTCTTCCGAGATCTTGGTTCCGCACTTCGTGCAGTAGCCGTATTCGCCATCGTCCATCCGCGCCAGCGCGGCCTTGATGCGTGCGATCTCGGCCTGGCCCGAGACGCCGAGGCTCTCCAGCACCTCGTCGCTCTCGCGTTCGGTGGCCAGTTCCTCCCAGTCCTTGGACTGGTGGCTGTCGAGTTCCTCCTCGATCTCGTGCAGGCGTTCGTCGAGAACGGCTAGGCGAGCCTCGAGCTGCGCGCGTCTTTCGGCCAGGTCGGCCATGGTATCCTCCGTTTCCGCCGCGTGGTCGTTCCGCCCGAAGCATGGGGCTCATGGCAAGGGGCGAGCGGCTGTTTGAAGCGTGCGCCGGGTATCGGCCGGTCGCCTTGACCTCGATCAACACGCCAGCGCGGCAAGACGTCCCTGCCGCCCTTTCCCTTCGTCACGCGATCCGGCAATGTACGGATCAAGCGGGCTCAGACCGACACTCACCTCCGGCCGCCCGCACGACGACAAAGGACAGGCGTGCCATGCAAATCAGACCCATCGCCGAGGGGTATTCCGTCGCACCGCAGCTTGAACCCGCCGATATGGCAGCTCTGGCCGCCGAGGGGGTGACGACGGTCATCTGCAACCGTCCCGACATGGAGAACCCGCCCGCATTCCAGGCCGCCGCGATGCAGCAGGCCGCCGAAGCCGCGGGTCTCGCCTTCGTGTTCAACCCGGTCACGGGCGGGATGCTGACGGAGGCGAACGTCGAGGAACAGGCCGAGGCCATCGCCGGCTCGGATGGGCCGGTCGTGGCCTATTGCGCCTCGGGAAACCGCTCGACCATCGTCTGGGCACTGGGCGTTGCCGGCGAGATGCCGGTCGATGACATCCTCGCCCGCGCCGCCGCGGGCGGCTACGACCTCGCCTGGCTCCGGCCGCAGCTGGAAGCGATGGCCGCGAGGCAGGGCGCCTGAGACCGGGATACCGCCAGCCAGGGCATCGGGCTTGAACCGCCTCTCGCCAACGGCGCAGGGCATCGTGACGATGCTCTGTGCGATCTTCCTGTTCTCGGCCATGGATGCGCAGGCCAAGGCGCTGACGGCGCGGCACGACGTGCTGATGGTGCTCTGGGCGCGGTACGCGGGGATGATGGCGGTCGTGCTCATCTTGCTTGCGCCGCGGATCGGGCCGCTCCTGCGCACCCGTCACCTCGGCCTGCAGCTTCTGCGGTCGGCCTTCCTGTTCTCGGCCACCTGGTGCTTCTTCAACGCGCTCGGGCTCATGCCGATCGCGGCTGCGACCGCGGTGATGAACGTGCACCCGATGCTGCTGACGCTCGGGGCGGCACTCATCCTGCGCGAGGCGCTGGGACCGCGGCGGCTGATCGGGATCGGCGTGGCGCTGCTCGGCGCGCTCATCATCCTGCGGCCGGGCTCGGAGGTCTTCTCGCTGGCCGCGCTGCTGCCGCTCGGGGCCGGGACCTTCTATGCGGCCTATGCGCTGACAACGCGGTTTCTCGGCCGCGACGAGCCGATCCTGACCTCGTTTCTCTACACCGCGGTGATCGGCACGATCGCGGCGAGCCTGCTCGTCCTGCCCGTATGGCAGACGCCGTCGCCCGCCGACGCAGCGCTGTTCCTTCTCCTGGGCGCCACGGGGGCGGCGGGACAGTTCCTGCTGATCCGGGCACTCACGCTGGCCGAGGCCGGCGCCGTCGCGCCCTTCGGATACGCAGGGGTCCTCTTCGCCACGATGAACGGATTCCTGTTCTTCGGCGAGGTTCCGGCGGCCGCGACCGCGCTCGGTGCGCTTGTGATCGTCGGGGCCGGCGTCTATGTGTGGCACCGCGAAACCCGGGCCGGAGCGCCCAGCCCGGTGCCGCCCGCGCGCTGACGGCCGGATGTCTCCGCCGGCCCGGCGCCCGCCCAACCGCCAATGCAGCCCGACGTGGCGCCCGAACCGGAGCCCCGACCCATGCCGCGAAAGTCCCGGACAGATTGGCTGGACCGTCTGGCCGATACCGGTTTCCGGGTGCTGATCGGCGGGCTGAGGCGCCTGCCGTGGAAGACGCGCATCCGCACCATGGGCTGGATCTGCGTCCATCTTCTCGGCCCGGTCGCGGGCTTTCGCCGCCGCGCCGAGGAAAACCTCGCCTTCGTCTTCCCAGACATGGACCGCGCCACGCGCCGGGCCGTCGCGAGGGAGTGCCTCGACAACATGGGGCGCACGATCATCGAGAACTATTCGCCGCTGGAGCAGATCCGCGAAGTGGCGACGCTGCAGCCCTTCGGGCCCGGCTGGCCGGCGATCGAGGCCGCACGCAAGACGCGCCGCCCGATCATCTTCGTGTCGGCCCATTACGGGAACTGGCAGGCGGCGCGCGCCGCGCTGAACCAGCGGGGCTATGACATCGGCGGGCTCTACCGGCCGTTCAACAACCCCTATGCCAACGCCCACTACGTCGAATCGATCGAGGCGGTGGGCGGGCGCGCCTATGCCCGGTCGCGGCGCGGCCTCGCGGCCTTCCTGCGCACACTGAAGGACGGCGGACAGGCGGCGATGATGCTCGACCAGTACGTCGCCGACGGCGCAATCCTCGACTTCATGGGGCAGCCGGCGCCGACATCGCTGTCGGCCGCCGACATGGCGCTGAGGCACGACGCGCTTCTCGTGCCGATCTACGGACGGCGGCTGGAAGACGGGTTTTCGTTCGAGATGCTGATCGAGACGCCGATCCCGCACACCACGCCCGAGGAGATGACGCAGGCGCTCAACGACAGCCTTGCGCACCGCATCCGGGAAACGCCCGGTCAATGGTTCTGGATGCATCGCCGCTGGAAACCGGGGCGGCTTGCCCGGCGGATGGCCCGCGAGGCGCAGGAGGCCGGCACGGCCGATGGGCCCCGGGCGGGGGCGTGACGAAGCAGGCTTGCCTCAGTCCCGGACCGCAAGCCGTGCGGCGCCCAGAACCGTGCCGTGGCCCGCGCCCTGAACGATGACCGCTTGTGCGAGGTTGTCAGCGGGCGTGATCTGCGCCGAGAAGGGCTGCCGCCCGTCCCATTCCGCCAGCACCCGCCAGTCGCGCACGACGTTGTAGTAATCGGCCACCCGCCCCGCGTTCTCGCCGCGGGAGATGTCGACGCGTTCGTGGCCGGAATAGGCCACGAGCTGCACGATCATGGCCGGGGCCGCGGCGTCGCCGTTCCAGCGCGCTTCGACCGCGTAGGCACCGCCGCCCGGCGCCTCGCGCACCACGATGGAGACCGGATCTGGCGTGGCCCGGTGCGCGGCAATGAGGTCCGCAAGTTCCATCGCGCGCGCGCCCATCACGCGGTCCTGCCCGCCGACGATGATCTGCGGCGTGTAGACCACGGTGGACCCCGCCGCACGGCCATAGGCGTATTGCCGGTCCGTGAAGGCGGCCTGCGAGAACGTGTCCTCCCAGCCGAGGTAGTTCCAGTAATCCACGTGCAGCGACAGGGCGAGCACGTCGGCCCGCGCGGCCAGCTCGGCCATCATCTCGTCGGCCGGGGGACAGGCCGCACAGCCCTGGCTGGTGAAGAGTTCGATCACCACGGGGCCGGTCGCGGCCTCCTGCGCCGCCGCCGGCACGCCGAAGCCGAGGGCCATCCCGAGCGCGGCGATTGCGAGAAACCGGGTCATTGCCTGCATTCCATTGCCATCCATGACGCCCCATTTAGGGCGAAGGGTGCTCCCGCGCCAATCAAGCATTTGCGAGACGGAGTGACATCGCGCAGGCGTGACTTCCCGGCCACCGCCTAAAGCCAGCGCCGCGTGCGGGAAAGATAGGCGTGGGCCTCCGCCCCGAAGAGCCGCCGGAGCCCCTCCTCCTCGGGTTCGATGAAGCGCGCCGTGAGGACGCGGAAGAAGGCGAAGGGCAGGATCGCGGGCGAAAGCGAGCCGAGCCAGAGGACGTATCCCGCCAGGAGAGCCAGAAGCCCGAGATAGATGGGATTGCGGCTGAGCCTGTAGGGGCCTTCCACGATCAGGGCGCTCGGCGTGTGGTGGGGTTCGATCGTCGTCTTCTTGCGCCAGAACCACAGGGCGGACCATCCGATCAGGCCGAGCGCGGCCAGGATCAGGACCACGCCCAGGACCCGGAAAAGCGGGCCGAAGGCCTCCACCAGCGGCAGGCCCCGGTCGAGAAGCCAGGCCATCGCCAGGAAGCCCGCAAGCCAGACGGGCGGGAGATCGGGAAAGCCCTTGAGCGGGCCATCGAGAAGCCAGCGGATCATCACACGCCTCCGAGGCTGTAGCGCAGCGACATGCAGCTGAGCCCGCCATCGACCAGCGCGGCCTGCCTGGTGGCAAGCTCCACGACCGCGAAGCCCGCCTTGCGCAGCCGCTCCGCCGTCGCCGGGTGCCCGGCGCTCAGGAAGATCCGGCCGTTCACCGCGATGGCGTTCGCCGCCGCCTCTTCGCCCGGCACGGTCTCGATCACGCGCATGTCCCCGAAGCATCCCGTCGCGGCGAGACGGGGCGTCGCCAGAACGGTATCGGGCTCCAGAAGCCCGCACTCGGTCTTGAAATGCAGGATCTCGGGCGGGGTATCGACGATCTGCAGAGCGTAGCCGAAGCGCGCGACAAGGGGGGCCAGGGCCGCCACGCCCTCGCGGTCGGTGCGGGCCGAGAGGCCGACCATCACGCGGTCGTCGGTGCACAGGATGTCGCCGCCATCGACAAACCCCGCGCCGAGGTCGAGGACGCCCGCGCAATGACGTTCCAGCGCCGGGCGAAGGGCCGCCGCCTCCCCCGCCCGGCTGGGCGCGCCGGGGCGCAGCACGATCGCCACGCCGTCGAGGACCAGCGCGGGGTCCTCGACGAAGACGCTGTCGGGGAAGTCTTCCATCGGGTCGAGAACGGTGACGGAGACGCCCGCCGCTTCCAGCGCCGCGACATAGGCCGCATGCTCGCCACGGAAGGCATCCGCGTCGGGGGCGCCCCGGTCCTCGGCGCGCAGGCCGTCGACGACGGAGGACGCAGGCACCCGGCAAATGGCGTGCGTGAAGCTGACCGAGCGTCCCGCCCCGCCCGCGCTCACAGCCGGTATCCCCCGCTGACCGTCAGCACCTGCCCCGTCACGAAGGCGGCGTCGTCGGACAGAAGGAACGCGACGGCGCCCGCGATGTCCCCGGGCCGCCCGATCCGGCCGAGCGGGGTCTCCGCGATGACCATGTCGACGATCTCCTTCGGACGCGGCGCTTCGTCCTTCTCGATCAGCCCGGGCGCGACGGCGTTCACCCGGATGCCGAGCGGCCCGAGTTCCCGCGCGAAGGCCGAAGTCGCGCCGTCGAGCCCCGCTTTCGTGGCGGTGTACGCGGCCGCGCCCATCGGCGGGCGAATGGCGTTGAGCGAGGACACGTTCACGATGGCGCCCCCGTCCGGCATCGCGCGCCGCATCGCGTCCATCAGGACGATGGGCGCTGTCAGGTTCACTTCGACCATGGCGCGATGCGCCTCGGTCACCGCGCCGTCGGGGCCTACCTCGAGCCCGGCAGCGTTGTTGACCAGCGCGTCGATCCGGCCTTCGGTCGCGAGCACGTCCGCGACAAGCGCCTCGGCGGCCCCTGGCCGCGAGAGGTCGCATTCCATGGACCGGCCGCCGATTTCGCTGGCCAGGGCCGTGGCCTCCTCCAGCCTGCGATGCGCGGTCAGCACCACGCGCCAGCCGTCACGGGCAAGCCGCCGCGCGATGGCCGCGCCGATGCCGCCCGCCGCTCCCGTGACCAGTGCCGTACGCATTGTGCCCCCGATGCCGAATTCCTGCTCCACGCAACATGGAAAAGGGCCGGTCTGCAACCGGCCCTTTCCTGATGGTTCCGATGTGCCCTGGCCGCGCGGGCCCCGGCGGTGGCGGATCACTCCGCCGCGACAGGCGCCTTTGCGAGGTTGCGCAGCACGTAGTGAAGCACGCCGCCATGTTCGATGTACTCGATCTCGACGGCCGTATCGATCCGGCACTTCAGCGTGATCTCCTTGGTCGAGCCATCGCCGTAAGTGATCGTGCAGGGCACTTCCTGCAGCGGCTGGATCGTGTCGAGCCCATGGATCGAGACCGTCTCGTCCCCCTTGAGGCCCAGCGACTTGCGCGTGTCGCCGCCGGTGAACTCGAACGGGATCACACCCATGCCGACGAGGTTCGAGCGGTGGATACGCTCGAAGCTTTCCGCGATCACGGCCTTGACGCCCAGAAGCGCCGTCCCCTTCGCCGCCCAGTCGCGCGAGGAGCCCGCGCCGTACTGCTCGCCCGCGAAGATGACGAGCGGCGTGCCCGCCTCCTGGTAGGCCATCGCGGCGTCGTAGATCGAGGTCTGCTGCCCGTCGGGCCCGAGCGTGTAGCCGCCCTCGACGCCGTCCAGCATCTCGTTGCGGATGCGGATGTTGGCGAAGGTGCCGCGCATCATGACCTGGTGGTTGCCGCGGCGCGCACCGTAGGAGTTGAACTCGCGCTGGGGCACCTGCCGCTCGGTCAGGAAGCGGCCGGCGGGCGTGGTGTCCTTGAACGACCCCGCCGGGCTGATGTGGTCGGTCGTGATCATGTCGCCCAGAAGCGCCAGGACACGCGCGCCCTCGATGTTGGAGATCGTGCCGGGCTCCGCCCCCATGCCCTGGAAGTAGGGCGGGTTCTGGATGTAGGTCGAGGTCGCCGGCCAGTCGTAGGTCTCCTGTTTCGGAACCTCGACGCCCTGCCACTTCTCGTCGCCCTTGAAGACGTCGGCGTATTTCGCCTGGAACGCCTCGCGCGTGACGGTCTGCTCCACCAGTTCGGCCACTTCGCGCGAGGTCGGCCAGATGTCGCGGAGGTAGACATCCTTGCCGTCCGGCGTCTGCGCGAGCGGCTCGTTGGCGATGTCGATGTTCATGTCGCCCGCGATGGCATAGGCCACGACCAGCGGCGGCGAGGCGAGGTAGTTGGCGCGCACGTCGGGACTGATCCGGCCCTCGAAGTTGCGGTTGCCCGACAGGACGCTCGTCGCGATCAGGTCGTTCTCGTTGATCGCCTTCGAGATCTCCGGCTGCAGCGGCCCGGAATTCCCGATGCAGGTGGTGCAGCCGTAGCCCACGAGGTTGAAGCCGACGGCGTCGAGATCCTCCTGCAGGTTCGCGGCCTCGAGATAGGCCGAGACGACCTGGCTTCCCGGCGCGAGCGAGGTCTTGACCCAGGGCTTCCGGGTCAGGCCCAGCGCGCGGGCCTTCCGCGCCACGAGGCCCGCCCCGATCATCACGTAGGGGTTCGACGTGTTGGTGCAGGAGGTGATCGAGGCGATCACCACCGAGCCGTCGCGCAGCGTGTAGTCCTCACCCTCGACCGAGGCCGACTTGCGGGGATCGATCAGCGTGTCGGGCGCGGGGCCTTCGGCGGCCATGTCGGTGGCACGCGCCGATTCGTCCTCGCCGCGATACTCCGAGACGACCTCGAAGAAGGCCTTCGCGGCCTGGTCGAGGGGCGTGTAGTCCTGGGGACGCTTCGGACCCGAGATCGCGGGCACGATGGTGGACATGTCGAGCGACAGCGTGTCGGTGTAGACCGGCGCGTAGTCGGCGTCCCGCCAGAACCCGTTCTCCTTGGCATAGGCCTCGACCAGCGCCAGGACCTCCTCGGGGCGGCCGGAATTGCGCAGGTAGCGCAGGGTCTCGCCGTCGATCGGGAAGAAGCCGCAGGTCGCGCCGTATTCGGGCGCCATGTTGGCGATCGTCGCGCGGTCGGCCAGCGGCAGGTTGTCGAGGCCGGCGCCGTAGAATTCTACGAACTTGCCCACCACGCCCTTCTTGCGCAGCATCTCCACGACCTTGAGGACGAGGTCGGTCCCCGTGGTCCCCTCCATCATCTCGCCCGTCAGCTCGAAGCCCACGACCTCGGGGATCAGCATCGAGATCGGCTGGCCCAGCATCGCTGCCTCGGCCTCGATGCCGCCCACGCCCCAACCCAGGACGGCCGCGCCGTTGACCATCGTCGTGTGGCTGTCGGTGCCCACCAGAGTGTCCGGATAGGCCACCGTCTCGCCCGACTGGTCGGCGTCGAACCAGACCGTCTTGGCGAGGTATTCGAGGTTCACCTGGTGACAGATGCCGGTGCCGGGGGGCACCACGCGGAAATTGTCGAAGGCCGACTGGCCCCACTTGAGGAACGTGTAGCGCTCCATGTTCCGCTCGTATTCGCGGTCCACGTTCATCTGGAAGGCGCGCGGATTGCCGAACTCGTCGATCATCACCGAATGGTCGATCACGAGGTCGACGGGGTTCAGCGGGTTGATCATCTGCGGATCGCCGCCCAGCGCCTTGATCCCGTCGCGCATGGCGGCGAGGTCGACGACCGCCGGCACCCCGGTGAAGTCCTGCATCAGGACGCGCGCGGGCCGGTAGGCGATCTCGCGCGGGTTCCGGCCGCCCTGCTCGGCCCAGGTCGAGAAGGCCTTGATGTCGTCGACATGCACCGTCTTGCCGTCCTCGAAGCGGAGCATGTTCTCCAGCACGACCTTCAGGCTCGCGGGCAGTTTCGAGAAATCCCCCAGCCCCGCGGCTTCGGCGGCGGCGATGGAGTAATAGGCATAGGTCTTGTCACCGACCTTCAGCGTCTTGCGGGTCTTGGCGGTGTCGTGGCCGACGGTAATGGGCATGGAAGCCTCCCTTCATGCGATCGTCGCAGCTTCGTCTCGGGGCCGACGGGGGACCGGCCTGCACAGGGGGCGTGCGACCGGCCGGGACGTCTTGGACCGCCTTATGGTATGCAATGGCATACAAGTGCAAGATGCGACGCGCGGGATGCGCTAACTTGTCACCTACTCCCATGTGGCGGGCGATCGGCGCCGATGCGGGAGTCCTGCCATCTTCCCCTCGACCTGTCGATGGGCTACCGCTGGCCGGCGATGCTACTGAGCGTGACCGATCTCTCCTGCGCCCGCGGCTCGGCGCAAGTTCTCGCCGGGGTGGGGTTTTCCGTCGCGGAAGGCGAGGCCCTGATCCTGCGGGGGCCGAACGGCGCGGGCAAGACGACGCTCCTGCGGACGCTGGCGGGCCTGACCCCGCCGCTGGCGGGCCGGATCGACTGCGCCCCCGACGCCATCGCCTATGCCGGCCACGCCGACGGGCTGAAGGCGCAGCTGACGGTCGAGGAGAACCTCCGCTTCTGGGCCGGCGCCTTCGCCGCCCGCGACATCGCCCCCGCGCTCGACGCCTTCGACCTCCACCCCCTCGCCGACCGGCGCGCGGGGGAAATGTCCGCCGGCCAGAAGCGGCGCCTGTCGCTCGCCCGCCTTCTCGTCACCGGCCGCCCCGTCTGGTGCCTCGACGAGCCCACGGTCTCGCTCGACGTGGAGAACGTCGGCCGGTTCGCCCGTGCCGTGGAAGGCCACATCGCCGCGGGCGGCGCGGCCGTGATCGCCACCCATATCGACCTGGGCCTGCCGAACGCCCGCACCCTCGACGTGACACCGTTCATGGCCAAGCGCCTGCGCTCGGACGATCCCTTCGGCGGCGATCCCTTCGCGGAAAGGGTCGGCTGATGCTGGGCTTGCTCCGCCGCGACCTGACCCTCGCCTTCCGCGCCGGCGGAGGCTTCGGCCTCTCGCTCGCCTTCTTCCTGATCTTCGCGACCCTCGTGCCCTTTGGCGTCGGTCCCGAGACCATGGTGCTCGAGACCATCGCCCCCGGAATCCTCTGGCTCGGCGCACTGCTGGCCTGCCTGCTCTCGCTCGACCGGATCTTCCAGCTCGACTGGGAAGACGGGACGCTCGACCTCCTGGCGACGGCGCCCGTGCCGCTGGAGGGCGTCGCCGCGATGAAGGCGCTCGGCCACTGGATCACGACGGGCCTGCCGCTGGTGCTCGCCGCGCCGGTGCTCGGCCTGCTTCTCAACCTGCCGCTGCCCGCCTATCCCTGGCTCCTCGCCTCGCTCGCTGCCGGAACCCCCGCACTCAGCGCCATCGGCACCTTCGGCGCGGCGCTCACCGTCGGCATCAAGCGCGGCGGTCTCCTACTGTCGCTGCTCGTCCTTCCGCTCTACGTGCCGACGCTCATTTTCGGGGCGCTGGCCGTCATCCGCGGCGCCGAAGGCCAGGACGCGACGACGCCGCTGATCCTCTTGGCAGGCATCACGCTCGGCTCGCTCGCCACCCTGCCCTTCGCCGCGGCCGCCGCGCTGCGCGTCAACCTGCGTTGAGCCTCCTCCGGGCGCTTCGCCCTTCATCTTTCCCCAAATACGCAATCTCGGCGCCCGACACCCGCGCAGCCGCCGACCGCCCGGCACCTGTCCCGCGTCAATCTGCGCTAGGCCGCCGCATTGAGAGCGCAAACAACCACCCCTAATAAGACGGCATGGCATCGCTCTGGGAATACGCGAACCCGCGCAAGTTCATGACCGTCTCCGGCGCCCTCCTGCCTTGGGTCTGGGGCATCGCGGCCGTGTGCCTTGTCGGCGGACTGGTCTGGGGCTTCTTCTTCACGCCGAACGACTTCCGACAGGGCTCGACGGTGAAGATCATCTATGTCCACGTGCCGTCGGCCATCATGGCGGTGAACGCCTGGTTCATGATGCTCATCACCTCGCTGATCTGGCTCATCCGCCGCCACCACGTCTCGGCGCTGGCGGCGAAGGCCGCCGCCCCCGTGGGCATGGTCTTCACGCTGATCGCGCTCCTGACCGGCGCGATCTGGGGGCAGCCGATGTGGGGCACGTGGTGGGAATGGGACCCGCGGCTCACGTCCTTCCTGATCCTCTTCCTGTTCTACCTGGGGTACATGGCGCTCTGGGAGGCGGTCGATAACCCGGATGCCGCGGCCGACCTCACGGCCGTTCTCTGCCTCGTCGGCACCGTCTTCGCCGTCATCTCGCGCTATGCGCTGGTGTTCTGGAACCAGGGACTTCACCAGGGCGCGACGCTCAGCCTCGACGCCGAACAGAACATCGCGGACGTCTTCTGGTACCCGCTGATCACCGCGCTGGCGGGCTTCGGGTTCCTGTTTCTCGCGCTGGTGCTCTACCGCACGCGCACCGAAATCCGCGCGCGCCGCCTCAAGGCGCTGATCGCGCAGGAGAGGATGGCCTGATGCCAGATCTCGGCCAGTACGCCATCGAGGTCCTTTCGGCCTACGCGGCGTCGATCCTGCTTCTTCTCGTGATCGTGATCGCCTCGGTCTGGAAGGCGCGCCGCGTTCTGCGCAGGCTGTCCGACGTGGAAGAGCGGCGCGGTAAGACCCCATGAAGTTCAACTGGCTGATGGTTCTGCCCCTGATCCTGTTCCTCGGGATCGCGGGCATCTGGCTGTGGCAGCTGCAGAACAACCAGTTCGCGCAGCAGCAGGGCGTGGACACGACCGCGCTTCCCTCCGCGCAGCAGGGGCGCCCCGCGCCGCCGCTGAACCTCGATCCGCTGGCCGACAACACGCTGCTCACCCGCGACATGCTGGAAGGCAACGGCCTTGTCGCTGTCAACTTCTTCGCCTCCTGGTGCCCGCCCTGCCGGGCCGAGCATCCCGTCCTGACCGCGCTCGCGGAGGCCGGGCTGCCGCTTTATGGCGTGAACTACAACGACCGGGTGGACCAGGCGCTGGGGTTCCTCGACGAGCTTGGCAATCCCTACGACGCCATCGGGCGCGACGACCGGGCCGGCAACGGCATCGACTGGGGCGTCGTCGCCATGCCCGAGACCTTCTTCATCGACGACACCGGCACCGTCGTTCTGCACTTCCGCGGCCCCGTGACCCGGAGGTCGATCGAGAACCAGATCGCGCCCCGGCTCGCCGAGGCGGGCCACGCGCTTCCCGAGCTTCCGACCGCTTCGGAATGACCCTTTTCCGCGACATGCCGGCAGGCTAGGTCCGGACCAGGGAAAGGGACGACCGATGGACAATCTCAAGGGCATGGGCTGGATGACGCTGGCCATGCTGGCCTTCGCGCTCACCGACATGTTCATCAAGCTGACGGTCGACCGCCTGCCCGTGGGCGAGGTCCTGATGGTCTTCGGCATCGGCGGCGCGCTGGTCTTCGGCATCGCGGCCCGCGCGCAGGGCGCACGGCTCCTGTCGCCCATGCTCTGGAGCGGGCCGGTCATGGCCCGGAACGCCTCCGAGATCGTCGGCACGGTCTGCTTCACCCTCGCGCTCTCGCAGATCGAGTTGAGCCTTCTGTCCGCCGTGATCCAGGCCAATCCCCTGCTCGTGACGCTGGGCGCCGCGCTGTTCTTCGGCGAGAAGGTGGGCTGGCGGCGCTGGCTCGCCATCGGGATCGGTCTTCTGGGCGTCCTCGTCATCATCCGGCCCGGGGTCTCGGGGTTCGAACCCGCGACGCTCTGGGCGCTCGGAGCGGTGATCGGGCTTGCCGGGCGCGACCTCGCCACGCGGCCGATCCCGCGCGAGGTCTCGACGCTCCTGCTCGGCGCCTGGGGCTTCGGGGCCGTGACGCTCTCGGGGGCGGTCCTGCTCGCGATCTCGGGCGGCGCGGCGATGCCCGACCGGACCGAGGGGTTTCAGCTTCTCGGCGCGCTCCTCTGCGCGCTGGTGGCGTACTACTCGATCACGGCGGCCATGCGGGTGGGCGAGGTCGCGGCGGTCACGCCGTTCCGCTACACCCGCCTCGTCTTCGCCTTCACGATCGCCGCCCTCGTCTTCGGCGAGCGGCCCGATCACTGGACGCTGGTCGGTGCGGCCATCGTCATCGCCACGGGCCTCTATACCTTCTGGCGCGAGGCACAGGTGCGGCGGGCGGCGCGGTCCTGACCCCTTTTCACGGCGGGCACACCCCGTTAGGAACGGGCCGAAGCCGCAAGCCACAGGGACGGACCCCCATGAGCACCATCATCGACATCCACGCCCGCGAGATCCTCGACAGCCGTGGCAACCCGACCGTCGAGGTCGACGTCACGCTGGAGGACGGCACGATGGGCCGCGCCGCGGTGCCCTCGGGCGCGTCGACGGGCGTCCACGAGGCGGTCGAGAAGCGCGACGGGGACAAGTCCCGCTACATGGGCAAGGGCGTGCTGGAAGCCGTGGCCTCCGTGAACGGCGAACTGGCAGAGGAACTGGTCGGCTTCGAGGCGACCGAGCAGGAAGCCATCGACGCCCTGATGATCGAGATCGACGGCACCGAGAACAAGGGCCGGCTGGGCGCGAACGCGATCCTCGGGGTCAGCCTCGCCGTCGCCAAGGCCGCCGCCGAATTCACCGCGCAGCCGCTCTTCCGCTATGTCGGCGGGACCGCGGCGCATGTCCTGCCGGTGCCGATGATGAACATCATCAACGGCGGCGAGCACGCGGACAACCCGATCGACATCCAGGAATTCATGATCATGCCGGTCGGCGCGGAGAGCATCGCGGACGCGGTGCGCATCGGGTCGGAGGTGTTCCACACGCTGAAGAAGGAACTCTCCGCCGCCGGGCTTTCCACCGGCATCGGCGACGAGGGCGGCTTCGCGCCGAACCTCTCGTCCACCCGGGACGCGCTCGACTTCATCCTGAGGGCTGTCGAGAAGGCCGGCTACACGCCCGGCGACGACGTGATGCTCGCGCTGGATTGCGCCTCGACGGAATACTTCAAGGACGGCGCCTATGTGCTTGCCGGAGAGGGGAAAACCCTGACCCCGGATGAGAACGTGGCATATCTGGAAGCGCTGGTCTCCGACTATCCGATCCTGTCGATCGAGGATGGCTGCGCCGAGGATGACTGGGACGGATGGGCGACCCTGACCGAGGTGCTTGGCCACCGCGTGCAGCTTGTCGGCGACGACCTCTTTGTGACCAACCCCGCGCGGCTTGCGGAAGGGATCGAGAAGGGCTGCGGCAACTCGCTTCTCGTCAAGGTGAACCAGATCGGCACGCTGTCCGAGACGCTGGCGGCCGTGAACATGGCCCACCGCAACCGCATGACCTGCGTGATGTCGCACCGGTCGGGCGAGACCGAGGACGCGACCATCGCCGATCTCGCCGTGGCCACGAATTGCGGTCAGATCAAGACCGGCTCGCTCGCCCGCTCCGACCGGCTGGCGAAGTACAACCAGCTGATCCGCATCGAGGAAATGCTCGACGCGACGGCGGTCTACGCGGGCCGCTCGATCCTGCGGGGCTGAGCCGATCCGGCGTCTCCTGCGGCTCCTCGGGCTCTTTGCCGGGCTTGTCCTCCTCGCGGTCGCGGGCCTCTGGGTCTCGACCGCGGGCGAGTATGCGGTCCCTGCCACGGTGACGGACGACCCCGCCCTGCCCCGGCTGGAGGTCGGCGGCGTCACGCTCCACGCGCAGGTCTTCGGGGACGAGGCGGCGCCCGCCATCGTCGTCCTGCACGGCGGCCCGGGCGGCGATTTCCGCTCGCTTCTGCCGCTGGCGGAGCTTGCCGAAACCTACCGCGTCACGTTCTACGACCAGCGCGGCGCGGGTCTGTCGGAACGCGTGCCGCCCGAGGCCCTGACCCTTCGGGCCCATATCGAGGAGCTTGCGGGCGTGATCGACGCCGTCAGCCCCGAGGCCCCCGTTGTCCTGATCGGCCATTCCTGGGGTGCGATGCTGGCCAGCGCCTTTCTCGGCGCCCATCCCGAGCGCGTGGCGAAGGCCGTCCTGATCGAGCCCGGCTTCCTCTCCGCCGACGAGTTCGCCGCGTGGAATGCCCGCGCGCAGGACATCATCCGCCGGCCCTCGATGCTGTGGATGGGCCTGCGCACCGGGTTCGAGGCGGCGCGCATCGACGGCCCGGACGCGGCGGCGGCGGAGGATTACCTGATCGGGCGGATGATGCATGCCTTCGCCGCGGACCCGGCCACGGGCTACGCCTGCCCGGGCGCGGACTACGACAGCCCCGCATGGCGCGCGGGCGCCGCTGCAGGCCGCGAGGTGGCGGCGCGGGCCACGGCGGCGGAGTTCGACGCGCTGGGCGGTCAGGCGCACCGCTTCGCCGGCCCCGTCCTGATCCTCGCGGGCGCCTGCAGCACGTGGATCGGCGCCGGCCTTCAGGCGGACCACCTCGCGCTCTACGCCGATGCCCGGCTGGAGGTCATCCCGGATGCGGGCCATGATGCCGTGGACGACGCGCCCGTGGCGACGCTGGCGGCGATCCGGGCCTTCCTGTCGGAGCCCTGAGCCGCCCTTGCAGGTTCCGGCCGCGCGATGTCTGCTGCTCCGATGACGCCACGTCTCACCTTCATCGAACCTCGGACCGATGCCGAGATGGCCGCCTTCCGGGCGCTCAACTGGGACTACCGCGACTTCCTTCTCGCGCTGCCCCCGCCGGACGGAGCAATCGTCCGCGCGGCCTACCCGGAGGAGAGGTTCCGCGCAATCCTGGACGCGGCGGAGAGGGAAAACCGCCCGCCGAGGGGCACGATGCGGCTCGTACTGAAGAACGGCGTGCCCGTGGGCTGCGGCACCATCCAGACGCTCGCTCCCGGCGATTGCGAGATCAAGCGGGTCTGGATCGCCCCCGAGGTGCAGGGGCTCGGCGCGGGCCGCGCGCTGATGGAGCGGCTGATCGCGGATTGCCGGGAGTTGGGGTTCACCCGCATCCTGATGGACACCGGAAGGCCGCTCTCGCAGGCCACGAAGCTTTACGACAGCATGGGGTTCTCCCGGCGCGGGCCCTATCAGCCGATGCCGCCCGAGGCAGAGGGTATCATGATCTATTTCGAGTTACCGCTCCGCTGACTTGCCCAGATGGCGCGCGCGTGCCAGCATCCACGCATGATCCGGGCCCTGATCTTCGACGTCTTCGGTACCTGCGTGGATTGGCGGACCTCGGTCGCGCGCGAGGTGGAGAAGGTACTGCCGGGTGTGGACGCCCGGGCCTTCGCGACAGCGTGGCGCGCGGAATACGACCCCGCAATGGCGCGCATCCGTGACGGCGGGCGGGGCTATGTCCCCCTCGACGAGTTGCACCTCGAGAACCTGCACCGCGTGGCCGACGCCTTCGGCGTCACCGCCCCGGACAGCCTCAACACGGCGTGGGAAAAACTCGACCCCTGGGCCGACGTGGTGCCCGGCCTGACGGCGCTGAAGGCGCACCGCATCATCGCACCCTGCTCCAACGGGTCCATCGCGCTGATGGCGCGGCTTGCCCGATGGGGCGGTCTGCCCTGGGACTGCATCCTCGGCGCCGAGATCGCGCGGGACTACAAGCCGAAACCGGCCGTCTACCTCGCCTCCTGCGCCGCGCTCCGCCTCGCGCCCGCCGAGGTGATGATGGTCGCGGCCCACAACGACGACCTCGCGGCAGCGCGGGACGCGGGCCTTGCCACCGGCTTCGTCCCACGCCCGACGGAGCATGGGCCGGGCCAGACCACGGACCTTGCCCCGACCGCCGACTGGGACGTGGTGGCGGACGACTTCCGCGACCTCGCCCAGCGCCTCGACAGGTAACGCCGGGGCGGGTGTGACGGAGAGGGTTTGACGGGGCGCGGGGCCGCCTTGGAAAACCCCGTTTCGGGATGAACCGGCAAATGCCGCTCGAAGCGGTGCCGATCCTTCTCGCAGGCGGCATCGCGGGACCGGAGAACGCCCGGGGGCTCCGCGTATTGGCCGCCGCGCGCGCCCGCACGGTGACCTAGGGCGCGAAGCGGAGCGGGTCGTAAGGCGACACGAGCGCCGCGAAACGATCCCCGCCCGTCACCATGTCGGCCACCGCCTCGCCCGTGATCGCCGCGAGCGTCACGCCCGAGTGCATCACCGCAAGATGGAGGCCCTCCGGTCCCGCGCGCCCGATCACGGGCCGCCCGTCGCCCGGCATCGGACGGTTCGCGATGGCGATCCGCTGCCAGTCGAGAGAGAGGCCGGGAAACAGCGCCTCGACCGCGCCCTTCGCCCGGTCCGCCATCCGTTCGGGCGGCAGGTCGAGCGCCTCGGCCGCATCGCCCTGGTGCGAGACGGCGCCCGGGGCCAGGATGCGGCCCGTCGCGTCCTGACGGATTTCGCGCGACGGGGCGACGAGGATCGTGTCCGTAACCCGCGGGACGGGACGGCTCACCATCATCGCGCCGGGACGGGTCAGCATGGGCAAGGCGACGCCCAGCGGCTCGACCAGCGCGGGAGCGCCGCACCCCGCCGCGACGATCACCGCGTCGGCGGCGACGTCTCCCCATGTGGTGCGCACCCCGATGACGCGGCCCGCCCGCTCCGTCACCGCCTCGACCCGCGCCCCGATCATCAGCCGCGCGCCCGCGTCCTCCGCCCGTGAAAGCAGCGCCGCCGCGGCCTGCGAAGGCTCCACTGACCCCTCATCGGGGAAGGCCAGCGCCATCTCGGGCGCGACCGACAGCGCCGGTACCCGGTCACGGAGCGCATTGGCCCCCAGCCGTTCGACCCGGTAGCCATAGCCCTGAAGCTCCGCCGCCTGCGCCTCCAGCCCGCCCGCGTCGTGTTCCCAGCTGACCGCGCCCTGCCAGTCGAGCCCCGGAACATCCCCGAGCCTCCGCCACGCCTCCATCCCCTCGGCCCTGAGCCGGAAGTGGTCGGCGTCGAGAAAGAAGCTCGCGTTGATCCAGCCGAAGGAGCAGTCCGTCGCGCCCCCCGCGCCGCCAATGGCCAGCACATCCGCCCCCGCCCGGGCCAGGCGGAAGGCGATGGAGGCGCCGAGGATGCCGGTGCCGACGACGACGGTTTTCATGGGGACCTCCGGGCGTTACGATCCGAGCCTAACCGCTCCGCCATGATGGAACAGCTTGAAATGACCGCCGACGAGATCATCGCGACGCTGGACCTTTCGCCCCATCCCGAGGGCGGACACTACCGCCAGACCTGGATCGCGGAGAACGCCGGACGGCCCACGGGCACCTGCATCTACTTTCTTCTGAAAGCGGGCGAGGCGAGCCACTGGCACAAGGTCGACGCGACCGAGATCTGGCTCTACCACGCGGGCGCGCCCCTGATCCTGTCGATGGCCGAGACGGAGGCAGGGCCCGCCCGCGACCACCTCCTTACGCCGGATCTGCGCGAGGGGCGGCCGCAGATCGTCGTGCCGGAAAACCACTGGCAGGCGGCGCGGACGACGGGGGACTACACCCTCGTCTCCTGCACCGTCTCGCCCGGCTTCTCGTTCGAGGGATTCACCCTGGCGCCGCCCGGTTTCGACATCCCGCGCGATCACAGCGCGTGATCCCGGCCATTCCGTTTTTCGTCTCGCCCGTGCCCCCGCGTTCGGCTAGGCGAGCGGCATGGACGCCGAGACCGCACAGACCGGAGACACGCCCGCGGGCTTCGCCTTCGCCGTCTCCGCGTATCTTCTTTGGGGCGCGCTGCCGATCTATCTCAAGGCGCTGCAGCATATCCCGCCGGTCGAGGTCCTCGCGCATCGCGTCATCTGGTCGGTTCCGGTCGCCGGTCTCGTCCTGATCGTTCTCGGGAGGACGTCGGACATCGTGCGGGCATTGAAGACCCCACGCATGCTGGGGATGGCGACGCTGACCGCTGCGATGATCTCGCTCAACTGGGGGGTCTATGTCTGGTCGATCGCCAACGACCACGCACTGGACGCGGCGCTCGGCTACTACATCAACCCGCTCTTCTCGGTGCTGCTCGGCGCGGCCGTCCTGCGCGAAAGGCTGTCGCCCGCGCAATGGGCCGCGGTCGGCCTCGCCGTCGCTGCGGTGGCGGTTCTGACGGTGGCGACGGGAAAGCTGCCCTGGGTGGCGCTCGTCCTCATGACGTCCTTCGGCATCTACGGCTACCTGCGCAAGACGCTGCCCATCGGCCCGAACCAGGGGTTCCTGCTGGAGGTTCTGCTGCTTTCGCCCTTCGCGCTGGTCTACATGCTGTGGCTCGGGCCGGAGGGGCATTTCCTGACCACGGGCCTGCGCGACACCGCGCTTCTCATCGGGTGCGGCGTGGTGACGGCGGTGCCGCTCATGCTCTATGCCAACGGGGCGAAGCGGCTGAAGCTCTCGACCACCGGGATGCTGCAATACATTGCGCCGACGCTGATTTTCCTCGTGGCCGTCTTCGTCTTCGGCGAGCCCTTCGGCCCGGCCCGCGCCGTGGCCTTCCCGCTGATCTGGCTGGCGCTGGTGATCTACACGACCTCGATGATCCGCGATGCCCGCGCGGCAAGGCGCGCCTAGGGGACCGAGCGCCTTCCCCCGCCGACCGGGGCCGCGACACCGGTCGTGCCCGGCGCGCTCGTCGGCAGGCCATTCATCACGCGGGCGGCAAGAAACGCAAATGCCTGCGCCTCGAGGAAATCGCCGTCGAGGCCCACGTCCTCCACCGGCATCACCGGACATCTCAGCGCCGCCTTCAGCCCGGCCATCAGCGCCCCGTTCCGCCGTCCGCCGCCGGTGACGAGGACCTGCGCGGGCGGCTCGGGCAGATGCTGCATGCCACGCGCCACGGCGGCCACGGCCACGGCGGCGAGCGTGGCGGCGGCATCGGCGTCCGGGAGGTCGGCGACCACGTCCAGAAGGTCCGCGAAATCGTCCCGGTCGAGCGATTTCGGCGGCATCTTCGAGAAGTAGCGCGCGCCGAGCGCGGCCTTGACGATATCGCGCTCCACCCGGCCCTTGCGGGCCAGCGCACCACCCTCGTCGAAGTCGCCAAGTCCGCGCGCGCGCATCATGTCGTCGATCGGCGCGTTCGCAGGCCCCGTGTCGAAGGCGAGGCAGGCCCCCGGCATCTCGGGCGCCTCCGCGCCGGGATCGGTCCAGGTGAGGTTGCCGACGCCGCCGAGGTTGAGGAAGGCCAGCGGCCCGCCCGCGGCGATGAACCGGGCGCAGGCCCAATGGTAGAAGGGCGCGAGCGGCGCCCCCTGCCCGCCCATGCCGACATCGGCCGAGCGGAAATCCCAGATCACCTGTTGTCCGGTGGCGCGTGCCAGACGCTCCCCGTCACCGGCCTGATGCGTGCGCCCGGCCTCGGGGTCATGGGCCAGCGTCTGGCCGTGAAAGCCCAGCGCGTCGATCCCGTCGAGCCCATCGCAGACCTCGGCGTGGGCGGCCTCCACCACCCGCGCGGCCGCCTCGGCGCGGGGATCGCCCGGCCATGTCCCGAGGCCCGCGCGGAGCGTCGCCCGCTCCTCCACCGAATAGGGCCGGTAGCGCGTCTCTCCGAAACCGAGGATCGCGCGGCCGTCGGTGTCCACCACAGCGAGGTCGATCCCGTCGAGCGAGGTGCCCGACATCAGGCCCGCGATGCGGAAGGTCCGCGTCCTGTCCCCCTTCCCCTTCATCACCCCGCCCGCTATAGCCGCCTGCACCGGCAGAATGGACGCGACCGAGATGACCTACCAGCCCAAATCCGACTTCCTCCGCGTGATGATCGAGCGCGGCTTCATGGCCGACTGCACCGATCTGCAGGGCTTTGACGAAGCCCTCATCGCCGGTGTCGTGCCGGGCTATATCGGGTTCGACGCCACGGCGAAGTCGCTCCACGTCGGCAGCCTGATGCAGATCATGACGCTGCGCTGGCTCCAGAAGACGGGGCACAAGCCGATCACCCTGATGGGCGGGGGCACGACGAAGGTCGGCGATCCCTCGTTCAGGGCGGAGGAGCGCCCGCTTCTGACGGCCGCCGACATCGACGCCAACATCGCGGGCATCAAGACCGTCTTCGCCAAGTACCTCGACTACGGCGAGGCACCCACGGGCGCGCTGATGCTGAACAACGCCGAGTGGCTCGACGACCTGAACTACCTCGAGTTCCTGCGCGATATCGGGCGGCATTTCTCGGTCAACCGTATGCTGTCCTTCGAAAGCGTGAAGTCGCGGCTGGACCGGGAGCAGAGCCTCAGCTTCCTCGAATTCAATTACATGATCCTGCAGGCCTACGATTTCCTCGAGCTGAACCGCCGCTACGGCTGCCGGGTGCAGTTCGGCGGCTCGGACCAGTGGGGCAACATCGTCAACGGGATCGACCTGACCCGGCGCGTGATCGACGCCGAGGTCTTTGGGCTGACCACGCCGCTTCTGACGACGTCCGATGGCAAGAAGATGGGCAAGACGGCGAACGGCGCGGTCTGGCTCAATGCCGACATGCTGAGCCCCTACGAGTTCTGGCAGTTCTGGCGCAACACGACGGATGCCGATGTCGGCCGGTTCCTGAAGCTCTACACCGAGCTGCCGGTCGAGGAATGCGACCGGCTCGGCGCGCTCGGCGGGTCGGAGATCAACGCCGCGAAGATCGTGCTGGCGAACGAGGTCACGGCGCTCTGCCACGGGCGCGAGGCGGCGGAGGGCGCGGAGGCCACCGCGCGCGAGGTCTTCGAGAAGGGCGGCACCGGCGAGGACCTCCCGACGCTGACGCTGACGGCGGCGGAGGTCGCGGACGGGATCTCGGTCGCCCAGCTCATCACCCGCTCGGGACTGGCCAAGTCCGGCAAGGAAGCCAAGCGGCTGATCGCCGAGGGTGGCGCGCGGATGAACGACGAGGCGCTGACCGATGCCGGGCTCATGATCGGGGCTGCCGACCTCGGCCAGCCGATCAAGCTTTCCGCCGGCAAGAAGCGTCACGCGCTGGTCGTCCTGTCCGAGTGAACGCCGGCCCGGATTAACCGGGATTTCAGGGAAAGGCGCGAGGATCGGCGACATGTCCGATCTGAGCCCCATCGCCAGCACCCTGCCCCGTGCAGTGGCCGACCTGATGCAGGGTCTTGGGCCGCTTCAGCAATCGGCGCCCTGGGTCCGGGCGCTTCGCCTTCTGGGCACGGACATGCGCCCGCTCGCGCCCCTTGGCCTCAACGGTCATGCGATGGTGCGGACCCTGCCGCTCTTGGGACGAACGGCGATGATCTCCCGCGGGCCCGCATGCCTCTCGATCGAGCAGGCGGCGGGGCTGCGCCGCGCGCTCGGGGTGCGCCACCTCGTGGTCCATGCCGAGACGGAGGCGGACGCCCTGACCCTCGGGGCGGTGGCCTTCCGCAAGATCGTGGCCGCGCGCCATATCGCCGAACTGCGGATCGACCTTCCGCCCGACGCGCTGTTGTCGGCCATGTCGTGCAAATGGCGCAATCGCCTGCGTCATGCCTTGGGACAGGGGCTGAGCGTCACGCGCCGTCCGATGCCGGCCGATCCGCGCCACTGGCTCTTCGTGGCGGAGGCCGGGGCGGCACGGCGGCTGCGCTATGCGCCCCTCCCACCCGCCCTGATCGCCGCGATCTGCGCCGCCGATCCGGGGGCGGGACAACTCTTCACGGTGAGTCGCGGGCGCGAACAACTGGCCGCGATGCTGTTCCTGCGCCACGGAAACGCGGCCACCTACCAGATCGGCTGGTCCACGGCCGGTGGGCGGGCGCGTTCGGCGGGCAATCTCTGCCTGTGGCGGGCGATGCTGGAACTGGGAGCGCTGGGTGTCCGTCGGATCGACCTCGGGGCGGCCGAGACCGTCCTTGCCCCCGGACTGGCGCGGTTCAAGACCGGCGCCGGCGGTGTGATACGCCCCCTCGGGGGAAGCTGGCTCGACACCGGATGGCTGCCGGGCAGACGCACCGGCGCCGTGATCCCTCAGGTGCCATTGCCGGATGTGACCCTGGCCCTGCGCCAGACCATGGCGGTCGCGGTCAGCCCCGAACCTGCTCCTGCCCGGCACTCAACGCCCTGAGGAGGCGCGCGCGCGCCGGCGGGACGGCCCCGACCTCCAGTCCCGTGAAGACATGCAGCGTCCCGAGGTCGCGGTCGATCACCGCGTGATCCGACACCCACCCCCCCATCAGGAGGTAGGTGCGCAGAAGCGGCGGCATCTTCGCCATGGCGCGCTTGAGGTCCGGCTTGCGCCTCAGCAGGCTGCCGAAACGGAAGACCGCAGGCGCCTTGACGCGTGGCAGCCAGCGGGACGGCGCGAGGTGGCGCTGCCGAAGCAGCGCAAAGGCGTCGTCGTAGTCCCGTGCCTCGACGCCCTGGAAGGACGAGCACCCGAACAGCATACCGACCCCGGCCGCATCGACATGGGCCGTCATCGCCGCCCAGGCGACGCGCAGGATATCGGGGTCCCGCCAGCCGGGCCGGATGCAGAACCGTCCCATCTCGGTCATGGGCAGGGAATAGGCCTCGAGCGCGGAAAGCCCGTAGAACTGCGCCGAATAGCTCCGCCCGATCTCGGCCCCGGAGGGCAGATGCAGCAGCCGGAAGCAGCAAACAAGCGTGCCGCTGCGCAAATCCTCGACCAGCACGTGGCCGCAGAGCGGGTCGAAGTCGTCGGTGTCTTGCTTGCGCCCGTCCGCGTCACCGGGACGGAAGGTCAGCATGCGAAGCGCCTGCGCGGCCTGAAGGTCGGCGGCGGTTTCGGCCAGCCGCGCGCCGTAGCGGCCGAGGTTCAGAGGCGCAGCGCCCATCGGCACGGCCAGCGCTGCGCCCGCCCCGGGCGGTCGGCGATCGCCGGAGGTCTCCGGCTCAGTTCCCGAGAGCGCCGAGATCGACACGGCCGAGGTTGCGCATCAGCTGCCGGAAGAAGCCGAGGTCGCGCACCGAGCTTTCGGTGACGCGCCGCGACAGCTGGACGAGCTGCCCGTCCTCCAGCCCGAAGCGCTCGACGTTGGAGACGACCCCGTCCGCGTCGAAGGAAATGGCCACGACATCGCGCTCGATCACCTGGGGCGCCTGGTAGGTGTAGTTGCGCACCCGGTAGGCGGTGTAGATCCACGCCTCGTCCCGCAGGACACCGGAGGCCGCGGGCCGGCCGATCGTCTCCTCGATGGTGCCACGCGTGTCGACGCCCACGAGGATCTGCTCCAGTTCCTCGGGAGGCGGCACGAAGCCGTGGTTGTCATAGGTCGCCGCGCAGGCCGTCAGCACGGCGGCAAGAAGCAGCGGCGCGGCAAGGCGCGCCAGCGTGCGCGGCAGGGAAAGGGGGCTGTGACGTCGCGTGCTCATCTGGCCTCTGACCATCGCTTGGCCAGGGTTACGCAGTGACCGGGGCGGGCCCGGCTTGCGCACCCTCGCGCGGGTTTGTATCCGCTTAGCCCATGGGACCCGCCGGGGCAAGTTCGCCCCGCGCCGGTGCGGTTCACGAACGCAGGAGAGGACAGGCGGACATGACCACGCAGGGCCCCGAACAGACGGCGGGACGCATCGTCGACCTCGGGCGCAGGACGCGCGCCGCGACGCCGTTCCGGCTCGAACCCGATGCCGGGACATGCCGCGAGATGGCCGCGACACTGGGGATCGAGGGGCTCCGAAAGGTCCGCTTCGAGGGCGAGGTACGGCCCGACGGCCCCACCGACTGGCGGCTGGAGGCACGGCTCGGCGCTACCGTGGTGCAGCCCTGCGTGGTGACGCTCGCGCCCGTGACGACCCGGATCGACCGTGACGTGATCCGCCGCTACCTCGCCGATTTCGTGGAGCCCGAGGCCGACGAGGCCGAGATGCCGGAGGACGACACCGCCGAACCGCTTCCCGCCCGGCTCGATCTGGGGCAGGTGATGATCGAGGCACTGGCGCTGGCCCTGCCCGACTACCCGCGCGCCGATGGCGCAGAGCTTGGCGAGGCGGTCTATGCCGCGCCCGGCGTGGCGCCGATGCGCGACGAGGATGCCAAGCCGCTCGCCGGCCTCGCGGCTCTCCGCGACCGCCTGCGCAGCGAGGATGACGACGGCGACACGTAGGCCGCGAAGGTGCGGGAAGGTCGTGATTTAAGCCCCCGACCCGGTCTTTCGAGGGGGGAGGAATAGGGCTTGCATGGCGGGGGAATCGGAGTATGTTCCCGGCCTCATTCGCCCCCCGGACGTGGCCCTTTTTTCCTTGCGCCTCAGGCGGCGCGGGCGGGACGCTACCGGACGCATCGTCACCCTTCACGGGCGGCAGCGGCGGATCGAGGCGAAACGAGACACGGACGAGACACATCGGGACGGCGGTCGCAGGATGCGCGGTCGGACCCGGAAATTCGAGGTTGAGACATGGCTGTCCCCCAGAACCGAGTGACGCGGTCCCGCCGCAACATGCGCCGCGCCCACGATGCGCTCGAGGGTGCGAACCCCAACGAGTGCCCCTCCTGCGGCGAGCTGAAGCGCCCGCATCACGTCTGCCCGTCCTGCGGCTTCTACAACGACCGTGAGGTCGTGGCGCAGGCCGACGAGGTCGATCTCGACGAAGACGCGGCCTGACCGGTCGCGGCGAGAGCGACGGGGCGCGGGAATGACCGACGGAACGGCGCTCACGGGCGGCAGGATTCCGGGAACGGTCCTCTCGATTGACGCTATGGGCGGAGACCAGGGCCCCGCCGCGGTGATCGGCGGGATGGCGAAGGCCGTCGAAAAGAACCCCGATCTGCGCTTCATCGTGCATGGAAACCGCCCCGAGCTGGAGCGGCTTCTCGAAAAGCGCGGCGCGCTCGCCAAGCGGTGCGAGCTACGCCACACCGATGATGTCGTTCGCATGGACGACAAGCCCTCGAACGTGCTTCGCCACGGCAAGGGCACGTCGATGTGGTCCGCGATCGAGGCCGTCCGCGCCGGCGAGGCGCCGGTCGCAATTTCCTGCGGGAACACCGGCGCGCTCATGCTCATGTCGATGACGCGGCTGCGGAAGATCGAGGGCGTGAACCGTCCCGCGATCGCCTGCCTCTGGCCCTCGCGCAATCCCTCCGGCTTCAACGTGATGCTGGATGCGGGCGCCGATATCCGCGCCGACGCCGAGGACCTTCTGCAATACGCGCTGATGGGGGCGAGTTATGCGCGCAACGGTCTCGACCTCGAGCGTCCGCGTGTGGGCGTGCTGAACGTCGGCACCGAGGAATACAAGGGCCGGGCCGAGATCAAGGTCGCCGCCGACCTCATCGCTCGGGTCGCGCCGGCGGCGGATTTCGATTTCGTGGGCTTCGTCGAGGGCGTCGACCTGCCATCCGACAAGGTCGACGTGGTGGTGACCGACGGCTTCACCGGAAACGTCGCCCTGAAGACCGGCGAGGGCACCGCGCGGATGATCCGCGACCTGATGGGCGAGGCCTTCCGCTACTCGCCGCTCAGCCGGATCGCGGCACTTCTCGCCTATACCTCGCTCCGCCGGCTGTCCAAGCGCATCGACCCGCGCAACGTGAATGGCGGCGTGTTCCTCGGCCTCAACGGCACGGTGGTGAAATCGCACGGCTCCTCCGACGCGACCGGTTTCGCGGCGGCGATCAAGCTCGGCGCGCGGCTCGCGGCGTCCGGTTTCAACCAGCGTCTGGCCACCCGGATCGCGCAGGCCGAACATGCCGCAGCGCTCGCGATGCAGACCCGCGAGGAGCAGGCATGACGCTGCGTGCCGTTCCCCTTGGCGTCGGCCACTACCTTCCCGAACGCGTGGTGGAGAACAGCGAATTCGAGGCCTCGCTCGACACGACGGACGAATGGATCCGCAGCCGCTCGGGCATCGAACGGCGACATTTCGCGGCCGAGGGCGAGACGACGAGCGCGATGGCCATCGCCGCCGCAAGAGGCGCGCTGGAGATGGCGGGATTGACCGCTGCCGACATCGACGCCGTCGTCGTTGCCACCTCGACGCCGGACCTCACCTTCCCGTCGGTCGCCACGATGGTGCAGGCGGGCCTGGGGATGGAGAGGGGATTCGCATTCGACGTCCAGGCGGTCTGCGCCGGATTCGTCTACGCCCTTGCCAATGCCAACGCGCTGATCCTGTCGGGCCAGGCGCGGCGCGTCATCGTCATCGGCGCCGAGACCTTCAGTCGGATCATGGACTGGACCGACCGGTCGACCTGCGTCCTCTTCGGCGACGGGGCGGGTGCGATCGTGCTGGAGGCGCAGGAAGGCACCGGCGGTCCCGAGGATCGCGGCATCCTCGCCACCGACCTCCATTCCGACGGACGCTATCGCGAACTTCTCTACGTGGACGGCGGCGTGTCGAGCAACGGCGCGGCCGGCGTCCTGCGCATGGAGGGCCGCGAGGTTTTCCGCCATGCGGTTGAAAAACTTGCTGAAACGGCCGAGACGGCGATGGAGCGGGCGGGTGTGAACCCGGCCGATATCGACTGGATCGTACCGCACCAGGCCAACCTCCGGATCATCACGCGCACCGCGCAGAAGATGGGCGTGGACATGGAACGGGTCGTCGTGACCGTGCAGGATCACGGCAATACATCGGCCGCCTCGATCCCGCTGGCGCTGTCGGTGGCGGTCCAGGACGGCCGCATCCGCCGGGGCGATCTGCTGGTCGCCGAGGCGATTGGCGGCGGCCTTGCCTGGGGTTCCGTGGTGATCCGCTGGTAGCGATGATCCGCCACTCGAATACCGGCGTTCAAACCCCTGCATTGACTTGAGAAATCGCTTCCCGCATCCTGCGCAGCAGAAAAATGCGGGGGACGTGAGACGATGGCCGGAAAGACTCTGACGCGGATGGACCTCTCCGAAGCGGTATTCCGCGAGGTTGGCCTCAGCCGCAACGAGAGCGCGCAACTGGTGGAGCGCGTGCTGGAACTGATGTCGGACGCGCTCGTGGACGGCGAACAGGTCAAGGTGTCGTCGTTCGGTACCTTCTCGGTCCGCTCCAAGAGCGCGCGGGTCGGGCGCAACCCCAAGACCGGCGAGGAGGTTCCGATCAGCCCCCGCCGGGTTCTCACCTTCCGGCCCTCCCACCTCATGAAGGACAGGGTCGCGGCCGGTAACCGTAGCTGACATCGAGGCGCCGCGAACCGGAGGCGGCCAGAACGCGGGAGTGGCGATGAGCAAGTCTCCGGACGCATTCCGGACGATCCGCGAGGTGGCCGACTGGCTTGGTGTCGCCGCCCATGTGCTGCGTTTCTGGGAGTCGAAGTTTCCGCAGGTCCGCCCCGTGAAGCGCGCGGGAGGGCGGCGTTACTACCGTCCTTCGGACATGGAACTTCTGGGCGGCATCAAGGTTCTGCTGCACGACCGGGGCATGACGGTGCGCGGGGTCCAGCGGCTCCTGCGCGAGGAAGGCGCGGCCGCCGTCGCCGCGCTGTCACCCTCGCTCGACAGCCTGCGCGTTGCGCCCGAACTGGTCGAGGGCATCGGCGAGGACGAGGAGGCCTGGCGCGCGGATGCCGAGGCGGAGGCGGAGGCAACGCCCCCCGCCGTCGATGACACGATGACCGAGGCGCTGCCCTCGCTGCCGGGCTTCGAGGGGGCGGAGGACGTGCTTGGAGAGCTCGAGGCGGGCTCTGAGCCTGAGCCTGAGCCTGAGCCTGAGCCTGAGCCTGAGCCTGAGTCTGAACTTGAGACCGAGCCCGAGCCCGAAGCCGCAGTGGCCGAGACGGCGACGCCGGAACCGGTCGTCCCCGTCTCCGACGTATTGGAACCGGTCGGCGCGGCGGAGATGGACGCAGCGCCCGATCCCGTGCTTCTGGACGCCGGGATGCCGGAGGCCGCGACACCCGACGCCCCCGCCAACGGCGAACCCCCTGCCCCTTGGCCCAATGGCGGGCTCGACCGCCTTGCCCTGTTCGTCGCCCGTACCCGCGATGCGACCCCGGAGGGTCGCGCCCGGATACGGCCCGCGGTCTCGCGGCTGCGGCGCCTGAAGGAACGCATGGAAACCCCGGTCGACGGCACCGGAGGCTGACCCGGGCCGGTCCGGCACGGCGCTTTGTCGGCCCTCGGACCGATCCCTGCCCTCGCCCCCTTGCGCGTGGCGGCAAAATCGCTAGAACCGCCCCAAGTCGGGCTATGGCGCAGCCTGGTAGCGCGTCCGTCTGGGGGACGGAAGGTCGCAGGTTCAAGTCCTGCTAGCCCGACCAATACCGACCAAAGTGCCGCCGCGAGGCGGAAAACCGGCCTTGCCCTCGGGCGCAGGCCGGTCTTTTCTGTGCCCCGCCCCTGCTGCGGACCCGTTGCTCCAGAAAGACCGCCGACCATGACCGAGACCCAAGCCGGCGTCCTGCCCGACCACGCGATCCGTGACATGATCGCGCGCGGCGCCATCCATGCCGAGCCTGCCGTCGATCCCGCGCAGATCCAGCCCGCAAGCCTCGATCTCCGGCTCGGCCATGTCGCCTACCGGGTGCGCGCCTCGTTCCTGACCGGCAAGGGCCGGACGCTGGCCGAGCGGCTGCCAGAATTCGAGATGCACCGCATGGACCTGTCGCACGGCGCGGTGCTGGAAAAGGGCTGCGTCTACGTGGTGCCTCTGATGGAGGCGCTCGCGCTTCCCGTCGGGGTCTCGGCGGTGGCGAACGCAAAAAGCTCGACCGGGCGCGTCGATTGCCTGACGCGCGTGGTGACGGATGACGGAACCGAGTTCGACCGCATCGCACCGGGCTACACGGGCCCGCTCTACGCCGAGATCTGCCCAAGGTCCTTCTCGGTGCTGGTCAAGCCGGGTCTGAGGCTGAACCAGATCCGTTTCCGGATCGGCGAGGCGGTTCTGTCCGACGAGGAACTGGCCGCGCGCCATGCCGAAAGCCCCCTGGTGACGGGCGGCAACGGTGCACTGATCGATGATGGTCTGGGCTTTTCCGTCGACCTGACGCCGGGACCGGGCGGCATCGTCGGTTACCGCGCAAAACCCCATGCAGGCGTGATCGACCTCACGCAGGTCGGTGTCCACGCCGTCGCCGATTTCTGGGAGGAGCTCCGCCCCGAGGCCGGGCACCTGATCCTCGATCCCGGCGCCTTCTACATCCTCGTCAGTCAGGAGGCGGTGAGCATTCCGCCCGACTGCGCCGCCGAGATGGCCCCCTACATCGCCATGGTCGGCGAGTTCCGAGTGCACTACGCGGGCTTCTTCGACCCCGGCTTCGGTCATGGGGTGCCCGCACGCGGCGTGCTCGAGGTGCGCTGCCACGAGGCGCCCTTCGTCCTTGAACACGGGCAGGTGGTGGGGCGGCTCGTGTACGAACGGATGGCCAGCGCGCCCGAGCGCCTCTACGGCGCGGACCTTTCGTCCAACTACCAGGGCCAGGGCCTGAAGCTGTCAAAGCACTTCCGGGGCTGAATCCGCGGTCAGATGCCCGTTTTCAAGGCATTCACAAAGCCGTGCGCGGGCGGCGCGCGCGATCGTTTTGCCTTTCGCGCCACCCGTGCTAGCCTTTGTCCTGCACGAAGACGACGACCAACCGATCTATCCGACAGGAGACGCGACATGTCGATCAGGACCCTCTTGGCCGCCCTCGTCCTCACCGCGGCACCCGGCCTCGCCATGGCCGAGTGCAGCTGGGGCAGTGCCCACGAAGTCACCATGAGCTGCAGCGAAGGAACCGTCTGGGACGCGACGACCCAGGCTTGCGTGCCCTCCGTCAGCAGCTGAGCCTTCCACAGGCCTGAAAACAATCCGCGCGCCGGCCCGTCCGGGGCGCGGTTTTTGTTGACCGGAGAACGCGAAATGCCCCGGCCCCTTCCCCTTGTCGCTGCGTTCGCCTTCTGCCTCGCCGGACCGGCGCTCGCCATCGGCCCGGAGGACGACAGCCCGCCCGCCCCCACGCGGACGACGACCGAATGCCCGGCCGGGCAGGTCTGGGATGCCGAGACGGAGGCCTGCACCGCCATCGAGCAGAGCCGCCTGCCCGAGGACATCCTGCGGCGCACGGCCCGCGAGTTGGCCTATGCCGGGCGGAGCGACGATGCGCTGGAACTCCTCCAACGCTCCGGCGCACCCGAGGCATCCGAGGTCCTGACGCTGACCGCCTTCGCCCATGGCCGTGCCGGCCGGATCGACACCGCGCTGCCGATCTACGACCGCGCCCTTGCCGCCGATCCCGGCAACCTCCTGGCGCGCGCCTACATGGGCCTCGCCCTGATCGCGGCGGGCAGGTCTGAGGACGCCGGGATGCAGCTGGCCGAGATCCGCGCGCGCGGCGGGGCTGGAAGCTGGCCTGACCGCGCCCTGTCGCGCGGCCTCGCGGCAGGGGCGCCCGTCGGCTACTGAGCGATCCCGCCAATACCACTCGAATTCAAGGGTTTGCATTCCGGCGCGTCAAGCCGGTCTTAACCGCTGTCGCATGAGGATCGACCTCGGGTGCAAGGCCGTGCGCGAGGGCGCGAACGGCGCGAGATGACGGGTGGACCATGGGACTGATGCCGACGCTCGCCGCGGAGGATGCCGCGGCGCACATGGCGGATATCACGCCGAAACGGATGAACCGCCGCCAGAAGGCCGCCGTGATCGTGCGGCTTCTGTTGAGCCAGGGCGTATCGCCCGGTCTCGACCGGCTGACACCGGCCCAGCAGGGCGACCTCGCCCGGGCGATGTCGGGGCTGGGACAGATCGACCGCGCCACGCTGGCCGGCATCGTCCGGGAGTTCACGGGCGCGCTCGACAACCTCGCGCTCACCATGCCGCGGGGGATGCATGACGTGCTCGAAATCCTCGATCCGCACATCTCGTCGCTGGCGCGCGACGGGCTGAAGGCGGAGGCCGAGATCGGCGATGGCACCGATCCCTGGCTGCGCCTCGCCGCGATGGACCCCGCGCGCCTGCGCCCCATCCTGGCGGAGGAAAGCGCGGAGATCTGCGCGATACTCCTGTCCAAGCTCAGCGTCGCGAAGGCGGCGAGCCTCCTGTCCGAACTTGCGCCCGCCCGGGCGGAACTGATCGCCCATGCCGTCGCGCTGACCGACACGGTCCAGCCCGAGACCATCCTGCGCATCGGCGAGCAGCTTCACGCCCAGATCGTGGCCGAGCCGAAGCGTGCCTTCCCAACCGGTCCGGTGCAGCGCGTGGGCGCGATCCTGAACGCCGTGAACACGGCCGCACGGGAGGCGGTGCTCGAAGGTCTGGATGCCCGGGACGCCGCATTCGCCGGCGAGGTCCGGCGCGCGATCTTCACCTTCCACCATATCCCCAAGCGCGTGGAGGCCGCCGATGTGCCCCGGATCACGCGCGCGGTCGACGGCGAGACGCTGAAGACGGCCCTTGCCGCGGGCCTCGTGCAGGCGCCGCTTGCCGTGGAATTCCTGCTGGAGAACATGTCCAAGCGCATGGCCGAACAGCTCCGCGACGAGGCGGAGGCCGCCGGCGCCCCGCGCGAGGCGGCGGGCGAGGCCGCGATGCAGGCGGTCGTCGCGGCGATCCGCGGGCTGGAGGAAGCGGGCGAACTCCGGCTTCTGACGGAGGAGGAGGGCTGACGCACCGAGGACCGGTTTCGTCGCCCGGGCTTTCGCTGGCGGCCCCGCTGCACCTATATCTGGACCATGGTCCTGGAATTCACCGAAGCCGGCCTCTACTGCCCGGCGGCCGATGTCCACATCGACCCCTGGCGCCCGGTGCCCCGCGCGCTCATCACCCATGGCCATTCGGACCATGCCCGGCCGGGCCATGGCGCCTATCTCTCGACCGGGGAGGCCGCGCCTGTCATTCGCCACAGGCTCGGCGACATACGGCTCGACACCGTGCGCTATGGCGAGACGCTGCGGATCGGCGGCGCCACGTTCAGCTTCCACCCCGCCGGCCATGTGCCGGGCTCGGCGCAGATCCGGGTCGAGGTCGGCGGCGAGGTCTGGGTCGTCTCGGGCGACTACAAGACCGTGGATGACGGCCTGTCCGAACCGTTCGAGCCGGTGCGCTGCCATACCTTCATCACCGAATCGACCTTCGGCCTGCCGATCTACGCCTGGACCCCGCAAGAGGCGCTGGCGCGTGACCTCAACGCCTGGTGGGCCGAGACGGCGGCAGCGGGCAAGCGCGCGGTCCTCGGCGTCTACGCGCTCGGCAAGGCGCAGCGCATCCTGCGGCTGCTCGACCCGTCCATCGGCCCGATCCTCACGCATGGCGCGATCGAGGCGGTGACGGAGGTGCTGCGCGCGCAGGGCCTGTCCCTCCCCGACACCATTCAGATCACGGCCGGAACCGACCTCAAGGCCCATCCGGGCGCGATGGTGCTCGCGCCGCCCTCTGCGCTGGGATCGGCCTGGATGCGTCGCCTCGGGCCGGTCTCAACCGGGTTCGCCTCGGGCTGGATGCGGCTCAGGGGGGTGCGGCGGCGGCGTGCGGCGGACAGGGGCTTCGTCGTTTCCGACCATGCCGACTGGGACGGGCTGAACGCGGCCATCGCCGCCACGGGCGCAAGCCGCGTCTTCGTCACCCACGGCTACACCCAGAGCTTCGCGCGCTGGCTGTCCGAACAGGGCTACGAGGCCGGCGTGGTCGAGACGGAATTCGGAGGCGAAAGCCTCGACGAGGCCCCGGAAGGTGAGGGCGCGGCATGAGGGACCTGACGCTCAAGGATCGCCTGTGGTGCGGCGTGGCCCGATGGGTCGAACGCCCTGCCCTCGCGCTCGTGGCCCATCAGCCATTGCTGCGCTGGATGTTCCGGACGACCGCGCGCCTGACGACGGGCATGCCGCCGGGGACGCAGCGGCGGCTCGACGGGAACGGCCACCTTTGGATCACCGCGCCGGGCGTCGCCGGAGACGCGCCGCTGATCGTCTACATCCACGGCGGCGGCTTCACCATCGGCGGGCCGGAAACGCATGCGGGGCTTGCCGCGGGGCTTGGTGCGGCGGCGGGAATGCGGGTCGTCCTGCCACGCTACCGGCTCGCGCCGGAGCATCCCTTTCCAGCCGCGCGCCACGACGTGATCGCCGCCTGGGAGAACATCGCCGACGAGGCCGGAACGCCCGTGGGCCTGTGCGGCGACAGCGCGGGCGGCTGCCTGGCCCTGCTGCTCGCGATGGACCTGCGCGACCGGGGCCAGCCCCTGCCCCGCGCGCTCGGCCTGATCGCGCCCATCGCCGATCTGGCGAGCGACATCGCCCTGCGGATGAGGAACGCGCCGGGGGAAATCCTGATACCGCCGGCGTGGCCCCGGCGCATCATGGACGCCTACCTTGCGGGCACCGACCCCGCCGATCCCGCCATCTCGCCGCTTCTCGGCGATCTCCGCGGCTTGCCTCCGACCCTGATCCAGGCTGGCGCAGGCGAGGCGCTGGCCGAGGACGGGCGCCGCCTGGTCGAGGCGATGGACGATGCCAGCCTCGACCTCTGGCCGGGTCTGCAGCATGTCTGGCAACTCCATGCCGGGCGTGCGCCGGCCGCGGACGCGGCGCTGGCCGATCTCGGCCGGCATCTGGCGGAGCATGCGGGGTGAAACGCTTCGCAGCACTCTTTGCCGCGCTGGACCGGACGACCTCGACGCGCACCAAGACCCGGGCGCTGGCCGATTACTTCCGCGACGCGCCCGAGGCGGACCGGCTTTGGTGCATCGCACTTCTTTCGGGTCGGCGCCCCCGGCGCACGATCACCACGACGAAGTTGCGCGAATGGGCAGCGGAACGGGCGGGGATCCCGCTCTGGCTGTTCGAGACGTGCTATCCGGTGGTGGGCGACCTCTCGGAGACCATCGCGCTGATCCTGCCCGAGCCCTCGCGCGAGAGCGACCTGCCGCTTGCCGAGTGGATCGCCCGGCTCCGCGCGCTCGATACCGCCGACGAGGAGACGCGCAAGGCCGCCATCCTCGACGCCTGGGACAGCCTCGCGCCGGACGAACGCTTCGTCTTCAACAAGCTCCTGACCGGCGGCTGGCGCATGGGGGTCAGCCAGAAGCTCATGACCCGCGCGCTGTCGCAGGCGACCGATATCGACGAGGCGGAGCTGACCCATCGCCTGATGGGCGACTGGACGCCGGACACCGTAAGCTGGGCCGGCCTGATCGAAGCGCCCGACCCCACGGCGGACCTGTCGCGCCCCTATCCCTTCTACCTCGCCTACCAGGTCGACGGCGCGCCGGAGGAGCTTGGCCCGGCCTCCGACTGGCTGGCCGAGCGCAAATGGGACGGCATCCGCGGTCAGCTGATCCTGCGCGGCGGCGAGCACTGGCTCTGGTCGCGGGGCGAGGAACTGATCACGGAACGGTTTCCCGAACTGGCGCGACTGCGCGATTTCCTGCCGCCGGGAACGGTGATCGACGGCGAGGTGCTGGCCTGGGACCGGCAGGACGAGACGCCCCTCCCCTTCGCCCGCCTCCAGCCCCGGATCGGCCGCAAGACGGTGCCGAAGAAGCTGCTTTCCGAGGCCCCGGTGATCCTGATGGCCTATGACCTCCTGGAGTGGCAGGGCACCGATCTAAGGGGCGCGCCCCTCTCGCAGCGGCGCGAGACGCTGGCGGGGGCGCTGTCCAACCTGCCGGAGGAGCTTCCCGTCCGCCTGTCGCCACGCGTGGCGGCGACGGACTGGGCGGGACTGGCCGAGGCCCGCGCGCAAAGCCGCGATCTCGGCGCCGAGGGCCTGATGCTGAAGCGACTTTCGGCCCCCTACCTCGCCGGGCGCAAGAAGGGCGACTGGTGGAAGTGGAAGGTCGATCCGCTGACGATCGACGCGGTGATGATCTACGCGCAGGCCGGATCGGGGCGGCGCGCGACGCTTTACACCGACTTTACCTTCGCGGTCTGGGACGGAAACGCGCTTGTCCCCTTCACCAAGGCCTATTCCGGCCTGACCGACGCGGAATTCGGGGAGATCACGCGCTGGGTGCGCAAGAACACGACCGAGCGATTCGGCCCCGTCCGTGCCGTTCGGCCGGAACACGTCTTCGAGATCGCCTTCGAGGGCATCCAGCAAAGCCCCCGCCACAAGTCGGGCGTCGCGCTGCGATTCCCGCGCATGGCCCGCTGGCGCAAGGACAAACCCGTGTCCGAGGCCAACACGCTCCACGACCTCAAGGCCATGCTCGCGCAATATGGATGACCTGAGTCAAGGCGGGCGGAATTCTTTCGTGCGAAACGGTTCCCGGATGGTTCCGTTTTTGTGGGAGTGATTGCGATGGCGAAGGACGTGGATCAGTTGCTCAAGGCGACGGTGGAGGAACTGGACCGGCTCCTGAACCCCAGGAACGTTCTGGGCGAGCCGATCGAGAAGGACGGGGCGACCGTCGTGCCGATCGTGAGCTACGGGTTCGGCTTCGGCGCCGGAAGCGGCGACAGCGGCGCCAAGGGAAGCGGCGGCGGGGTCGGCGCGGGGGGCGGGATCAAGCCCCTCGGCGCGATCATCATCGACGCCAACGGCGCGCGGGTCGAGGCGGTGAAAGGGCCGATGTCCTCGGTCGCGCAGACCCTGGCCGAGGCCGCCGGCCGCGCCATGGGCGCCAGGGCCGGGGCGAAGGACGGGAACGGGGATACCTGATGCCGTGGCGGTGCTGGCCTGGCTCCTCTTCGTCCTTCTCGCGCTGTTGCTTCTGACGCTGCTCGCGCCGTGGCACCTGCGCTTCGACGGCAGGACATCGCCCCTTTCGGCGCGGGTGGAGTTGAGGCTTCTCGCGGGGCTCGCCCCGCCGATCCCCATTCCGCTCGGTCGGAACAAGGACGCTCCGCACCGCGCGAAAAGGGCAAAGCCGAAAAGGTCGGGGCGCCGGCGATCCGGGCGCCTTCCACGTGGCATCGGGGCGTTGATCCTCGACCTCTTCGACGTGGTGCGAATCCGCTCGCTCCATCTGTCGGGGCGCTTCGGTCTCGACGATCCGGCCGATACCGGGGTACTCTGGGGCCGAATGGCGCCGCTCGTTTTCACGCTGTCGGGCGCCGGGCGCAGGATAGACCTCGTGCCGGAATTCTCGGGCCCCTGCCTCGACCTCGAGGCCACGGGCGAGGTCGCGATCCGTCCCTTCCGCCTGCTGCGCGCCGGGGCGGCGCTGGCCTGGGCCAACCGCGGGAGACCGGCATGAAGACCGCGCGACACCTGTCGAAGGTGCGAGACGTCGGCCCCTGGCGCATTGCCGCGATCGAGGAGGTGCGCCTGTGGGCCCGCGCCTCGGGGCGCGACGGACACCGCATCGTCGGAGGGGGCGAAAAACGGCCGCTCGCCATCCTGATCGCAGGCCCCGGGGGCATCGCGGGCACCGGACCCGGAGGGGAACGCCTCTCTCCGGACGAGATCGAGGAAATTCTGCCGGGCGCCGCCGCTTCGATGGCGCCCAAGGCCGGCACCGGACCGGGGGACGACACCACATCGCAAGAGGAGGAAGACCGATGAAGATGGAAGACCTCGCGCAACACGCGCACGCGCTCTACCGCGCACACGGCGACAAGGCCGAGGCCGAGGCCGCCCAGAAGGCCAAGCAGGCGACCGCCGACGGCCAGACCGCCGAGGCGGAGAAATGGGAGAAGATCCGGCTGCACATCAAGGAGCTGCGCGGCGCGCGTCAGACCTGAGATACAACGGCCGAGGGATGGTGGCACGCGCCGCCATCTTTCCCCGCGCCCGCGCGTGGCGTAGGGTTCAGGGCATGCTCGCTCGGCGTGCCTCACAGATCCTCTTGTCACTCTGGGTCGCCCTGGCCTGGACGGGCGTGGTCTGTGCCCAGACCTTCCCCGACCCCGTCAGCACCACCATCAACGATTTCGCCGACCTCCTGCCGGACACGGTCGAGCGGCGGCTGTCCGACCGCCTCGCGCGGCTGGAGAGGGACACCGGTGTCGAGATGACGGTCGTCACGCTCGCCACGCGGCAAGTGTTCGCGCCCGACATGACGATCGAGGCCTTCGCGCGGGCCCTGTTCGACCGCTGGGGCATCGGCAAGGCGGAGACGAACGACGGCGTCCTCGTCCTCGTCCTGCGTGACGACCGCGAGATGCGCCTGGAACTCGGGGCGGCCTACGCGCGCGACTGGGACCGCGTGGCGCGCGGCATCGTCGAGCGCGACTTCGTCACCGCCTTCGCCGAGGGCGACTACCCGCGCGGCATCGAGACCGGCACCGAGGCGGTGATACGCGAGATCGTGATGCCGTTCCGTGGTGGCGAGGACGCCCCGTCGGGCGGAATGAGGCTCCCCGACTGGCTGGTCATGGCCGGGGTTCTGGCGGTCGCGGTCTTCGCCATGGCCCGGCGGCGGATCGGGGATCTTGCCGTACGGCTGCGGCGTTGCCCCAATTGCGGCAGATACGGGCTGAGCCAGACCCGCAGCACCCTGACCACGCCGACCAGGATGGCCACGGGCCTCGGTGAGCGCCTGCGTCGTTGCAGCCATTGCGACTACGAGGACCGGACGACCTTCACGGTGCCGCGCACGGGGAACTCGGGTTCAGGTGGGTCCTTCGGGGGCGGACGCTCGGGCGGAGGCGGCGCGTCGGGGCGCTGGTAGACCCGCGTCAGGCGACCTCTGCCACAGAGATCGGCCGCCGTCCCGCGGCCCAGGCGCGCGCGGCGTCGCCGAATGCCCGGAACAGCGGGCGCGAAACGGGATCCTGCGCCGCGCGATACTCCGGATGCCACTGCACCGACAGCGTGAAGCCCGGCGCACCCTCGATATAGGTGGCCTCCGGCGTGCCATCGGGCGCGTATCCGTCGATCACCACACGGTTGCCGGGACGCTTGATGCCCTGCCCGTGCAACGTGTTGGTCATCACCTCGGTCGCCCCGAAGAGCCGGTGAAACGGCCCGCCCTCGGTGAAGCGCACCGAATGACGCAGCGCGAATTTCTCCTCGATCGTGCCGTCCGGGGGCATCCGGTGGTTCATCCGCCCCGGCAGGTCGCGGATCTCGGGATGGAGCGAGCCGCCCATCGCCACGTTCACCTCCTGGAAGCCGCGGCAGACACCGAGAAAGGGCTGGCCGCGTTCCACGCAGGCGCGGACCAGCGGAAGGACCACCGCATCGCGCGCCCGGTCGAAGGCTCCATGCGCCTCGGTCGCGTCCTCGCCGTATTCCTCGGGATGCACATTCGGCCGCCCGCCCGTGAGGAGAAAGCCGTCGAAGCTCTCCAGAAGTTCGCAGGTCCGCACGAACCGCGGATCTGACGGGATCAGAAGCGGCATGCAGTCCGCCACCTCGGCCACCGCTTCCGAGTTCATGGTGCCGCCCGCATGGGTCGAATACTGATCGTTGATCAGGTGATGGTTGCCGATGATCCCGATCACGGGCCTTGCCATGCCTGTGCGCCTCCTGTCCGCGTCCACAACATATAGACCGAGCAGACCGCCGCCGCAAAGTGCCTCAGGGCACAATGCCCCCGCACAAGTGTGCGAAAGACCGGCAAGTGACGCGAATTTGGGCAGTCAGGCCTGTGGAAGACGCGCCGTGACCTCGATCTCGATCTTCATGCGCGGGTCATGGAGCGCCGCCACGATCATCGTCGCCGCAGGCCGCACCTCGCCCAGCCAAGCCCGTGTCACGGGCCAGCAGAAAGGCCAGTCGGTGGCATCGGGCAGGAGGTAGTGGACGCGCACCACGTCCGCCATGGAGGCCCCCGCCTGCCGCAACGCCGCATCGATGTTTCGAAAGGTCTGCTCGGCCTGGGCGGCGACGTCCTCCGCGATCTCCATGGTCGCGTAGTCGAACCCGGTGGTCCCGGAGACGAGCACCCAGCCATCCACGACCACCGCGCGTGAATAGCCGACCTCGGCCTCGAAGCTCGATCCCGACGAGATCAGCCGCCGGCTCATGCGCTGGCCTCGAAGCCCGCCGCCTCGATCCCGGCGACCGCCGCCGCCGCGTCGTTGTCCGACGTGTCGCCGGTGACGCCCACCGCACCCAGCACCACGCCGTCCTTCAGGACGAGGACGCCGCCCGGCACCGGCACGACCTTGCCGCCGAAGGCGCCGTTCACGGCCGCCATGAAATAGGCCTGCCCCTCGGCGCGCGCCATCTGGGCCGATCCCGGCATGCCCAGCATGACCGCGCCATAGGCCTTGCCCCGCGCGATCTCGAAGCGCCCGGGGCTTGCCCCGTCCTCGCGCTCGAAGACGAGCACATGCCCGCCCGCGTCGAGCACCGCCACCGACAGCGGCTTCAGCCCCATCTCGCGCCCCTTGGCCCGCGCAACCTCGACCATCTTCCGCGCCGCATCGAGTGTGATCATCCCAGCTCTCCCGCTCCCGACCTTCATCCTGGCAAAAAACTCCCGCCGGAGGCATCCGGGCCGGGGCAGGCTCGATGCCTGTCCCGGCCCGGGCGCGCCTCAGGCGGCCTTCCATTCCAGCCGCCGGGCATGGAGCACCGGCTCCGTGTACCCGCTCGGCAACGCCCGCCCCTTCATCACCAGGTCGAGTGCCGCGGCGAAGGCGATCCCGTTGAAGCCCGGCGCCATCGGCACGTAGGCCGGATCACCCGCGTTCTGCCGGTCCACGACCTCGGCCATGCGGCGGAAAGTGGCGACGACCTCCTCCTCGCTGACCACGCCGTGGTGCATCCAGTTGGCGATGTGCTGCGCGCTGATCCGGCAGGTCGCCCGGTCCTCCATCAGCGCCACGTCGTTGATGTCGGGCACCTTGGAGCAGCCGACGCCCTGGTCGATCCAGCGCACGACATAGCCGAGGATGCCTTGCGCGTTGTTCTCCACCTCGCGGCGGATCTGCGCCTCGGTCCAGCGCCGGTAGGCCGCGAGCGGGATGTCGAGGAGCGCAGTCACGTAGGCGCGCCGCCCACCCTTCTCCAGCTTTTCCTGAACCGCGGCCACGTCCACGCGGTGATAGTGGAGTGCGTGCAGCGTCGCCGCCGTCGGCGAGGGCACCCAGGCGCAGTTCGCGCCCGCGCGCGGATGCTCGATCTTCTGCTCCAGCATCGCGGCCATCGCGTCGGGCGCGGCCCACATGCCCTTGCCGATCTGCGCATGGCCCCGCAGGCCGCATTCGAGACCGATATCGACGTTCTGGTTCTCGTAGGCCGTGATCCAGGACTTCCGCTTGATGAAGTCCTTGCGGCTGAACGGTCCCGCCTCCATCGAGGTGTGGATCTCGTCGCCCGTCCGGTCGAGGAAGCCGGTGTTGATGAAGGCGACGCGGTGCTTCGCGGCGCGGATGCATTCCTTGAGGTTAACGGACGTGCGCCGCTCCTCGTCCATGATGCCGAGCTTCACCGTGTAGCGCGGCAGGCCCAGCACCTTCTCCACCTCCGTGAAGGTGTCGTCGGCGAAGGCCACTTCCTCGGGCCCGTGCATCTTGGGTTTCACCACGTAGACCGAGCCCGCGATGGAATTCCGCGCGCCGGTGTCCTTCTTCAGGTCGTGCATCGCGATGAGCGTGGTGATCATCGCGTCCACCAGCCCCTCGTAGGCCTCCGAACCATCCTGCAGGAGAATGGCGGGGTTCGTCATCAGGTGGCCCACGTTGCGCACCAGCATCAGCGCGCGCCCCTTCACCGTGAATTCCGACCCGTCCGGCGCGGTGTAGGTCTTGTCGCCGTGCAGGCGCCGGGTCATCTGCGCCCCGCCCTTCTCGAAGGTCTCCGTCAGGTCCCCCTGCATCAGGCCCAGCCAGTTGCCGTAGGCGAGCACCTTGTCCTCGGCATCGACGCAGGCGACCGAATCCTCGCAATCCATGATCGCCGAGACCGCCGCCTCCATCCGCACATCGGCCAGAAGCGCCTGGTCGCGCGCGCCGATCGGATGGGCGCGATCGAAGACGAGCTCCACGTGCAGCCCGTTGTTGCACAGCAGCACCGTGTCGGGCGCGCGGGGATGGCCGGTGTAGCCCGCGAATTTCCCGGCCTGCATCAGGGGCTTGTCGTCGGCCAGCAGCTGGCCCTTGTCGACGTGGTAGCGGTGGATGTCGGCATGGCTCGCGCCCGCGATCGGGAAAGCATCGTCGAGGAAGACGCGCGCCCGTGCCACGACACGCGCGCCCCGGCCCCGGTCATACCCGCCCGAGGGCGGAAGCGAACCCATCGCGTCGGTGCCGTAGTAGGCGTCATAAAGGCTGCCCCAGCGCGCGTTGGCGGCGTTCAGCGCGAAACGGGCATTGGTGATCGGCACCACGAGCTGCGGCCCCGCGACGGTGGCGATCTCTGGGTCGATCTTCGTGGTGTCGATGCGGAAATCCCCGCCCTCGGGCACGAGATAGCCGATCTCCTCGAGGAAGGCCTGGTAGGCGTCGGGGTCGTGGGGCTTGCCGCGACGGGCGACGTGCCAGGCATCGATCCGGCGCTGCAGGTCCTCGCGCTTGTCCAGAAGCGCGCGGTTGCGCGGCGCGCTCTCGTGCAGGAGCGCCGAAAAACCCTTCCAGAACTCCTCCGGGGAGACCCCCGTTCCGGGCAGGGCCCGTTCCTCGAGGAAGGCGGCAAGCTCCGCTGCCACCTGCAATCCGTTGCGCTCGACACGTTCGGTCATGATCCCCTCCGCCTCCGGTATCCCGTGGTATTCCGCCGCCCGATTAGGGAAAAAGTTTCCGATAGGCAACAGCTGCGGTCAGGACTTCTGACCAATCGAGGGGGTTTTCCGCGCGGTACCCCGACAACGGTCGGAGCAATAGCGCACCTCGTCCCAGACCTTCGCCCATTTGCGGCGCCACGCGAAGGGGCGCCCGCAGGTCGCGCAGGTCTTCTGCGGCAGGTCGGACTTGCGGCGCATCTTCGGCATGGGGCGCGAGGTAGCAGGCCAGCCCGCGCCGTCCAGCCCCCGAGATCAGAGATCGAGGCGCATCTGTCGGTCGTCGCCGCGCCGCGTCCGGCCCGCCCGGTCGTTCACGAAATGCCGGCCGGCGCCGCGATCCTTGCGGCTGGCATGCTTCTCCACGATCCGCGCGGCCTCGGCGCGGAAACCCTCGCCCGCGCGCACCGACCACACCGCCTCGCGGGCGGCCCGCCCGGCCACGGCCACATCGACGACCGGCGCGGGATAGCGCCGCCCAAGAAGGCCCCCCGCCCCCTCCCAGCCCCATGGCGCCTGCAGGTGCCGGTCGGGCACTGCGGCCAGCTCGGGCAGCCAGGTGCGGATGAAGACGCCGTCGGGATCCTGGTCCTGGCCCTGCTTCACCGGGTTGTAGATGCGGACCGTGTTCATGCCCGTCGTGCCCGACTGCATCTGGACCTGGGGCCAGTGGATGCCGGGCTCGTAGTCCGTGAACATCCGCGCCAGATGCGGACCGGTCGAGCGCCAGTCGAGCCAGAGGTGATAGGACGCGAAGGAGACGAGCATCGCCCGCATCCGGAAGTTCAGCCATCCGCCATGGGCGAGATAGCGCATGCAGGCATCGACGAAGGGGATGCCGGTCTCGCCCTTCTCCCACGCCGCGAGGCGGGCGGCGTCGGGCGCGCGCGGGCGCAAGCCTTCGTAGGCGGGATGCAGGCACCGCGTCTCGATGGCGGGTTGATCCTCGAGCTTCTGCATGAAGTGGTCGCGCCAGGCGAGCCGCGCCTCGAAGCTGCGCATCGCCCCCATCCAGCCCTCCCGCGTGCCCTTGGCCTCGGCCTTTCGGGCGGCGGCCGCCCGGGCCGCCTCGCGCGGGGAGAGGGTGCCCCAGGCCAGATGCGGCGACAGACGCGAACACGCGGCCTCGCCGGCGAGAGGCGAGGACATGGCGCGGCGGTAATCCTGCCCGCGCACCTCGAGGAATGAGGCGAGAAGCGCCTCGGCCTCCGCCCGCCCGCCGCGCTGACGGCCGGGACAGGGGTCGAATCCGAGGCCGAGATCGCGCGCCTCCGGCAAGCCGCCCGGATCGAGCGCGAAGCCACGGAGCGCGCGCGGTTCGGCCACCGGCGCCCGCCGCATGACCCTCTCCCGCCCCGCGGCCCAGCCGTCGCGCCCCTTCAGGCGGCGCACCACGCCCATCTGCGGCACCTCGGTCCAGCGGATGCCCGCGTCCCGCGCCCAGGCGGCGACGGCCCGGTCGCGCGCATAGCTCCAGAGATTGCCGGTCTCCTCCTGGCTGACGATCTCGGCGATGCCGGTTTCCGCGCACAGGGTCGACAGGACCTCCTGCGCAGGCCCGGTCCGGACTACGAGCGGCGCGCCGAGGCGCGCGAGGTCGGCGCCAAGACCCGCGAGGGATTCCGCCACGAACCGGTATTGCCGCGCCGAGGCGTCGGGCTGCGCCCAAGCCTCCGGCTCCACGAGGAAAAGCGGCAGGACACGCCCGCCCCGCGCGGCGGCAAGCGCCAGCGCCGGGTTGTCCTGCACCCGCAGGTCACGCTTGAACCAAAGGAGAACATCGCCGCTCATGACGGGCGAGATAAGGGTAAAGGCCGCGCGGTCAAAGTCCTTCGGTTTTCCCGCCCCCGGAAATCGCGGCAGACCGGGTCAAGACCGGCGCAAAAGCACCTGCGGCCCGTGGCTGCCGGCGCGCGCGCCGTCTTCCCCTGCCTTGCGGCCCGGACGGGCGAGGCCTAGCTTCCACATGTCCGTCGCCCCGAGGAGTTCCGATGAAAGACCCCGCGCCGCAGCCGATCCGCCTTGGCGACCATCGCCCGCCCAACCACCTGATCGAGGAGGTGCGGCTGACCTTCCGGCTGAAGCCGCGCGCCACGCGGGTCGTCTCGCGCATCCGCTTCCGTCCCAACCCCGAAGGTCTGCCCGAGGGCGACCTGCGCCTCGATGGCGAGGGACTGCGGCTGATCCGCTGCGCAATAGACGGCAAGCCCTTGTCGGCACTGGATTACCTCCTGACGCCCGAGGGCCTGACCGTGCCCGGCAGGCGCCTGCCCGACCGGCCCTTCACCTGGGATGCGGAGGTGGAGATCGACCCCGAGGCCAATACCGCGCTCGAGGGCCTGTACCTGTCGCGGGGCATGTTCTGCACCCAGTGCGAGGCGGAAGGCTTCCGCAAGATCACCTTCTATCCCGACCGGCCGGACGTCATGGCGCCGTTCCATGTGCGCATCGAGAGCGATCTGCCAGTCCTGCTGTCGAACGGCAATCCAACGTCCAGCGGCGAGGGTTGGGCCGAGTGGAGCGATCCCTGGCCGAAGCCCGCCTATCTCTTCGCGCTGGTCGCGGGCGACCTCGTGGCGCATCGCGACCGCTTCACCACCGCCTCGGGGCGGGAGGTGGACCTCGCCATCTGGGTGCGTCCCGGCGACGAGGGGAAATGCGCCTACGCGATGGACGCCCTGAAGCGCTCGATGCGTTGGGACGAGGAGGTCTATGGCCGCGAATACGATCTAGACGTGTTCAACATCGTGGCGGTCGACGACTTCAACATGGGCGCGATGGAGAACAAGGGGCTGAACATCTTCAACTCGAAGTATGTCCTCGCCTCGCCCGAGACCGCGACCGACCGCGATTACGACTTCATCGAGGGCATCGTCGCGCACGAGTATTTCCACAACTGGACCGGCAACCGCATCACCTGCCGCGACTGGTTCCAGCTGTGCCTGAAGGAGGGGCTGACGGTCTTCCGCGATCAGCAGTTCTCGGCCGACATGCGCTCGGCCCCGGTGAAGCGGATCGAGGATGTGCTGCAACTGCGCGCGCGCCAGTTCCGCGAGGATGCGGGGCCGCTCGCCCATAATGTCCGGCCGGAAAGCTATATAGAGATCAACAACTTCTACACCGCGACCGTCTACGAGAAAGGGGCGGAGCTGATCCGCATGCTGCGACAGCTCGTGGGGCCGGATGCCTACCGCGCCGCGCTCGACCTGTACTTCGAGCGACACGATGGGCAGGCCTGCACGATCGAGGATTGGCTCCGGGTCTTCGAGGACGTGACGCAGAGCGATCTCAGCCAGTTCAAGCGCTGGTATACCCAGGCCGGAACGCCGAAGGTCTCCGCCAGCTGGGGGGTTTCCGATGGACGGCTGCACCTGAGGCTGTCGCAGACCGTGCCGCCGACGCCCGGCCAGCCGCTCAAGGAACCCGTGGTGATCCCGGTGCTCGTGGCCGCCTGCGACCCCCAGGGGGCCGAGATCCTGCCCGAGACGCTGGCCGTTCTCGACGGCCCCGAAATGACGCTCGAATGGGACCTCGCCGCGCTCGCCGCCGAGGCCGGGCTCGATGTGCCCGACCGCGTGATCCCCTCGCTTCTGCGCGGCTTCTCGGCGCCGGTGATCCTCGACGCGGCCCTGCCGGCCGAGGATCGGCTGGTGCTGCTCGCCCATGACAGCGATCCGTTCAACCGCTGGGAGGCCGGCCGCAGCCTGATCCGCGAAACGCTGCTGTCGATGCTCTCGGGCGGCAACGGGCCGGATCCCGCGCTGTTCGAGGCGCTCGGGAAGGTGGCGGCAGACGAAAGCCTCGATCCCGCGTTCCGCGCGCTGGCCCTCGCCCTGCCCTCCGAGGACGACATGGCCCAGGCGGCCACCGACGCGGGCCTCGTCCCCGACCCCGCCGCGATATATGCCGTCCGGCTGAACTTCTCCCGGCAGATGGCCGCGGCGCTGCAGCCGCTTCTGGCGCGGCTCCACGATACGCTCGATCCCGGGCCCGACTACAGCCCCGATGCCGATCAGGCCGCCGCGCGCAGCCTGCGCAACACCTGCCTGCGGCTTCTTGGCCTGGTCGAGGGGCCGGACCGCGCCCGCGCCCGGTACGACGCGGCCACGAACATGACCGACGAGATCGCGGCCTTCACGGCGCTTCTCGAACTCGGCGACCGCGAGATCGCCGACCGCTTTTTCGAGCGGTGGAAGGACGACCGGCTGGTCATGGACAAATGGTTCATGGCCCAGATCGCCCATGCCGACCCCGAAGAGGCCGTGGCCATCGCCGAGCGGCTGACCCAGCACCCGCTTTTCGACTGGAAGAACCCCAACCGGTTCCGGGCGGTGATGGCGGGGCTGACCACGGGCAATCCGGCGGGGTTCCACGATCCGTCCGGCGCGGGATACCGGTTCGCCGCGGACTGGATCATCAGGATGGATGCGAAGAACCCGCAGACCGCCGCGCGCATGTCGACGGCTTTCGAGACGCGCAAACGCTACGACGCCGACCGGGTCGCCCTGATGGATGCGGAGCTTGCCCGTATCGCCGCCACGCCGGGCCTCAGCCGCGACCTCGCCGAGATGGTGGGCCTCATGCGCGCCTGAGGACGGGGCCTGAGGACGGGGCGCGCCGAGATCTAGCCAAGAACCTGCGTCGCGCCCCAGACAAGCGCGATCAGGACCGGCTGGTGCAGGAGATAGACGATCAGCGAATGCTTGCCGGGCCAGGCCAGCCGCTCGGCCAGCCGCGGGCCGCGCCACTGCGCCAGCCGCGTCCAGAGGCCCGTCGCCGTGCCGAGGCGCCCGGCCGCCAGCCCAAGCAGGAACGGCCCCAGCCAGGGCGCGAGCGGAACATAGTCGACCGAGCGCACCGGAACGGTCTGAAGCCCCGTCCACCACAGCCAGGCCGGGTCGAAGAACTCCGCCCTGAGCCCATGCGGCGCCCAGAACGCCAGGGCGGCCAGCGCGACCAGCGCCAGCGCGGGCAGCCGCAACAGCAGCATTCCCACAAGGCTCGCCGCGGCGATGGAATGGAGGATGCCGAAGAAGATGAACGCATCGGGCATCGCCACCCAAGTCCCCGCGGTGATCAGCAGCGCCGCCGCCGCGATCCTGGCGAAGCGCCGCCAGAAGGCCGGCCAGCGCCGCCCGCCGCCCTGCGCCAGCCAGAGGCTGACCCCCGCCAGGAACAGGAAACTGCCCGCCGTGAGGAACGCAAGCCACCGCCAGCCGCCGGAGACGGCCGTGCCCTGGGCGACCCAGCCGAACAGCTCGAGGTCGTAGACGAAATGGAACACGGCCATGGCGAGGAGCGCCCCGCTCCTGGCGAGATCGAGCGCGAGGATGCGCCCCGGCCGCACCGCGGCGCGTTGGTCCTGCAAGGCTTCGCTGACTTCGGAAACGCTCATGCGGCCGACCCTAGCAACTCGTCCGGTCGTTTCCCACATCCTTGAATGTCATGCCGCCGTTACCGATCCGTGATTGGAGGCCGCCATGGACATGCAGGCCCGCATCGACCCGCTGATCGCCGAGCGCGCGCCCTGGCTCGTCAGGGCGCATCCGGCCGCACAAGCCGCCCGCGCGGTGCTCGACCGGATGCTGGGTCAGCGCCGCACCGTGGCGCTTGGGGAAGCGCTCGCGCAGCGGCCGGCACACGAGATCATGGACGTCGCCGCGCGCCTGCTTGCCCGGCGCATCACCGTCACGGGGCTTGCCAACGTCCCGGCCTCGGGCGCGGGCCTGATCGTGGCCAATCACCCCACCGGCATAGCCGACGGGCTCGTGATGTGGCGCATTCTGGCACGCCGACGGCCCGATGCCTTCCTTTTTGCCAATGCCGACGTGCTGCGCATCCTGCCGCAGCTGTCCTCGCTGATCGCGCCCGTCGAATGGCGCGCGGAGAAGAAGACCCATGCCGCAGCGCGCGAGACACTTGCCTATGCAAGGCGCGCGCTGGAAGAGGAGGAACGTCTCGGCATCATCTTTCCCTCCGGACGCCTCGCCAAACGCCGGGGGCTGCGGCTGCACGAACGGCCCTGGATGACCTCGGCAGCGAGCCTTGCACGGAAGTTCTCGCTCCCGGTGGTTCCTGTGCGCATCCACGCCCGCAACTCGGCGCTGTTCTACCTGTTCGATGCCATCCACCCGACGCTGCGGGACATAACGCTGTTCCACGAGACGCTGAACAAGGCGCACGCGCCTTTCCGGGTGGCGATCGGACCCGCGATCGGGCCCTCCGACCTGCCGCCCGACCGCGCCGCCGCGACCGCCGTCCTGCGCCGCGCCGTCATGGCGCTCGGCGAGCCCGCGGAAAGTCCCGGGCTGCCGCTTCTGCCGCGCGAGGTCCATGGCGACCGCGGTCTCCTTCCCGGGACATGGCGCGCCTGAGTGTGCCCTCCGAAATACCCGGACAACGCCGCCGCCGGGTCCCGGTTTCGCCCGAATCCGGGGGTCAAATGCACGGCATGGACCACAGCTACAGATATCACTCCCGCCCCGGCAGCCTCTGGCTCAGCCTCCTCGCGCTTGTCGGCCTGATCCTTCTGGCCGCCCAATTGTGGGAGATCATGCCGGGTTTCGTGATGCTGGTCTTCATCCCGGCGCTTCTGGTCAGCATCGCACAGCTCGTGATGACCCCGGTCTACGGCCTGTTCATGTCCGACCGGTCCTGGCGGATCGAGGCGGGCAAGGAGGCACGCGAGCTCGAAGTCGACAAGATCGCCTATCTCCGCCTGCAGGAGCGCGGCCCGCGTCCACGCACCTTCGTCGTGCTGTCCGACGGCTCGGAGGTCGAGATGCCCCAGGTCGCGCTGCCCGATCCGCTGGTCCTGATCCGCGAGGCGACGAACCGGGGCGTTCCCGTCCGCCACGCCTGAGGCCGCCGACGCCTCAGAGCCGCTGATCGGGTCGCGCCAAGGCCCGCATCGGCCGAGCGGCCGCGGCCATTCTGACCGGCCGCATCAGCGGGCGCATCGCCTCCGCCGGCGGCATCTGGCAGTAATCCTGCGCGCGAAGCCACGTCCGCATCTCCTCGCGCTTGCGCGACGAATGGAACGGACCCCAGTCGGCGGCCACGCCCCGCATGCCCTGCGACACGACCCCGTCGCGCGGCACCGTGATCCCCATGATCCGCACGCCGCAGCGCAGGTTCGACGGCCCGTCGAGCAAGGCCTCGGCGGTCGTCGCGGAGCAGCCGCGCCAGCGCGCGGTGCCTGGCGCGATCTGAACGAGCCCGAACCACTGCCCGCCGCCGCCGACGGCCGTGGGGCTGTGCGTGCTTTCATGCCAGGCCAGGACCGAGATGAGGCCGGCCCAGAACGCGCGGCGCTGACCCTGGTCCGCGGCCTCGTAGCCCGGGCACCACTCGGCGATGTCGCGGGGCACGGTCTCGGCCAGCCGCGCGCCGGGGCCCCGCAGCGCGGCCATGGCGGCAAGCGTCCAGTCCATGTCGCGGGGATGGCCGTCCCAGCGCAGATCGGGCGCGGCCCAGGGGTCGCGCAGGACGGGCCTCAGGCTCCGCTCCGGCGCGAGGGGGCCGAGGCTCCCGGGTCGTGGCACAGGCAGGATGGCGGGACGGGCGAGAAGACGAACGGAGGCGGTGCGCGGCGGCAGGGTGGCCAGGGCGCTGTCGGACCGGGTCGGGAGGACCGGGGCGGCATCGGCGAGGCCGACCTCGGCGGGCGGGACGATCGTGGACGCGGGGGCCGAGGCGATCGAAGACGCGGTCACGTCCTGCGCCGCCGACACGCCGAGCGTGACGGCAAGCCAGAGCGCCGTGGCTGAAAACAGCCCGGCCACGCGGCTCCGCGTAGACATGCAACGATCCCCCAGGTTCGCATGCGACCCAAGCGGAATAGCGATCCCTGGCCGGTCCGGGCAAGCCTTTCCTGCGAAAGGCCCCTCCATGCGCCGGCTTCCGCCGATCGCGCCGCCCCCTTGCCCGCCCCCGCCCCCTGCCCTAAACGGCTCAACGAGCCGCCAAGGAGACGCCCCGATGCTGGACATCACCTACGAGACGCCGAAGCCCAAGGTCATCGCGGGCGCGCGCCAGGACTGGGAACTGGTGATCGGCATGGAGGTCCATGCCCAGGTCGCCTCGAAGGCCAAGCTCTTCTCGGGCGCCTCCACCGCCTTCGGGGCCGAACCCAATTCGAACGTCGCCTTCGTGGACGCCGGAATGCCCGGCATGCTGCCCGTCATCAACGAGTTCTGCGTGGCCCAGGCGGTGCGCACGGGCCTCGGCCTCAAGGCGGACATCCACCTCAATTCCGCGTTCGACCGCAAGAACTACTTCTATCCGGACCTGCCGCAGGGCTACCAGATTTCCCAGCTCTACCACCCCATCGTGGGCGAGGGCGAGGTGCTGGTCGAAATGGGCGACGGCACCGCGCGGATGGTCCGGATCGAACGCATCCACCTCGAACAGGACGCGGGCAAATCGATCCACGACATGGACCCCGCCATGTCCTTCGTCGACCTCAACCGCACGGGCGTCGCGCTGATGGAGATCGTCTCCCGCCCCGACATCAGGGGCCCGGAGGAGGCCGCGGCCTATGTCTCGAAGCTCCGCCTCATCATGCTCTACCTCGGCACCTGCGACGGCAACATGCAGAACGGAAACCTGCGCGCCGACGTGAACGTGTCGATCTGCCAGCCCGGCGCCTACGAGAAATACCGCGAGACGGGCGATTTCAGCCATCTCGGCACCCGGTGCGAGATCAAGAACATGAACTCGCTGCGCTTCATCCAGCAGGCCATCGAGTACGAGGCGCGCCGCCAGATCGCGATCGTCGAGGGCGGCGGCACGGTGGTGCAGGAAACCCGCCTCTACGATCCCGACAAGGGCGAGACGCGCTCGATGCGCTCGAAGGAAGAGGCACACGATTACCGCTACTTCCCCGACCCCGACCTCCTGCCGCTCGAGATCGAGCAGGCCTGGGTCGACGACATCGCCGCCAGCCTGCCGGAACTGCCCGACGCCAAGAAAGCGCGGTTCATGGGCGATTACGGCCTCAGTGACTACGACGCGAGCGTCCTGACGACCGATCTCGACGCCGCGCACTACTTCGAGGCCGTGGTGGCCGAGGCCGGTCCCGAAAAGGACAGTGGCAAGCTCGCCGCGAACTGGGTCATCAACGAGCTCTTCGGACGGCTGAAGAAGGAAGAGCACGACATCGCCGAAAGCCCCGTCTCGCCCGCGCAGCTGGGCGGGATCATCCGGCTGATCAAGTCGGGCGACATCTCGGGCAAGATCGCCAAGGACGTGTTCGAGATCGTCTATACCGAGGGCGGGGATCCTGCGGAAATCGTCGAGGCGCGCGGCCTGAAACAGGTCACCGACACCGGCGCCATCGAGGCCGCGGTGGACGAGATCATCGCCCAGAACCCCGCGCAGGTGGAGAAGGCGAAGCAGAACCCCAAGCTCGCGGGCTGGTTCGTGGGCCAGGTGATGAAGGCCACCGGCGGCAAGGCCAACCCCGCCGCGGTCAACCAGATCGTGACGGCGAAGCTGGGGTTGTGACGCGGGCGGGGGAAGGTCCCCCGTCTTTCCCCCTGTTGACCGACCCCCGATTTCCCCATTTCATACCAAGGGTATGATCGGGGTGGTGGTGCATGAGTACAGTTGAAAAGGTCGGGACCCAAGTCGGCAACACCTGCGTTGGCGCCTTTGCGCTCATCCTCGGGGATGCGTCCGGCGGGGCATTGGTCGCACAAGGTCTGGTCGGGCTTGCCGCCATCGGCGCCGCCGTTCGCGGGGACTCCGCGCGGCGCGCCTGCACGAGCGCGCGGGAAAAGACCATTGCAGCGCTGAAGGCAGATCCCGAGTTCCGCCACGTCAACCCCGACAGATTGGTCGTGCTGCTCTCGTCCGAGACTACGGTGTTCAACCGCGCCGATCTCGTCGCCGCGAGCGAGGCAGCCGCAGATCTCGATCTCGACGCGGCACTGGCGAGGGCGATCCACGCCACCCTTCCCTTCGATGGCGACGACGCCGCGACCGTCCGGCTCCTGCTGCTCGCGCTCGAGGCGGGTATGCGCGCCTGCAATCAGGACAAGGCGTTCAAGCAGGAGGTTCAAGCCGTCCAGATCCTGCACATTCTGCAGGAGATGTCCGCGACACGCACCACCGGCGAGGACACGAACGCCCGCGTCCGGGATCTCGAACGCAAGGTGGAGAGCCTGCTTGCGGCGCTGGAGGCGGACCGGCCGCGCCTGTCTCCCTTCGCACAGACGCTCCTGGAGAACGAAAGCTTCATCGTCGCCCTCGCGTTCCGTTATGCCGAGGGCAGCACGGGCGACTTCGACGCCGCGCTGCGCGGTCTCGAGCGCGCGGTGGAGGTCGCGGCGGAGGCGCGGGCGCGCGGGCAGCTTCCGGCCAACACCGACGACGCGGTGAACGACGTGATCGCGCGGGTCGACGCGCTCAACGACGAGGGCCGGATCGACAGCGCGGCCGAGCTGCTGGCGGAGGAGGAGGCGCGCGTCGAGGCCGGGCTCCTGCGCCTCTACGACAAGGGGATCGCGCAGGCGATCCTGACGCGCGACGCGGACGCGGCCTGCGCCTACGAGCTGAAGAAACTCCCCCTCGAGGTGCCCGACCCGGCGGCGCAGTTCGAGGCGCTGCGGGCGGTGTGGGGAACCTGGTACGAACGCGGCCGCGACAGGGGGCTGAACTTCGACCTCGAGGTTTCCGTCGCGATCGCCCGGGCCTGCCTCTCCCGGGCCGCCGACGCCGATCAGCGCGGATACGCGGGGAACTACCTTGGTATCTCGCTCCAGACCCTCGGGGAACGCGAGGCCGGCACCGAACGGCTGGAACAGGCCGTCGCCGCCTACGAGGCCGCGCTGGAGGAACGGACCCGCGACCGCGTGCCGCTCGACTGGGCCACGACCCAGATGAACCTCGGCACCGCGCTCCAGACCCTCGGGCAACGCGAGACCGGCACCGAGCGGCTGGAACAGGCCGTCGCCGCCTGCGAGGCCGCGCTGGAGGAATGGACCCGCGACCGCGTGCCGCTCGACTGGGCCATGACCCAGATGAACCTCGGCAACGCGCTCGCGACCCTCGGGCAACGCGAGACCGGCACCGGACGGCTGGAACAGGCCGTCGCCGCCTACGAGGCCGCGCTGGAGGAATGGACCCGCGACCGCGTGCCGCTCGACTGGGCCATGACCCAGATGAACCTCGGCAACGCGCTCCAGACCCTCGGACAACGCGAGACCGGCACCGAACGGCTGGAACAGGCCGTCGCCGCCTACAAGGCCGCGCTTGAGGAACGGACGCGCGACCGTCTGCCGCTCGACTGGGCCACGACCCAGAACAACCTCGGCAACGCGCTCGCGACCCTCGGGGAACGCGAGACCGGCACCGAACGGCTGGAACAGGCCGTCGCCGCCTACGAGGCCGCGCTGGAGGAATACACACGTGACCGCGTGCCGCTCGACTGGGCCAACACGAGGGGCAACGAGGCACTGGCCCTGCTCGTGCTCGCGGCGCGGCGGGAGGACGTGGCGCTGGCGGTCCGCGCGCGCGACCAGCTGGCCGAGGCGGAGGCCGTGTTGCGGGACGGCGGCCATGTCGCCTGGGCCGACACCTTCGCGAGGCAGCTCCCCGCCGCCGACGCCATCATCGCCCGCCTCGGCGGCGGGTGAGCCCCTCCCCCCTTGCCCTCCGCCCCCCGCACCCGCTATGGAACCCCGATCCAGCCGGAGGCCCGTGTCCCATGCCGTTCTACGAGTACAAGGTCGTTCCCGCGCCCGAGCGCGCGCCGAAGGTGAAGGGGCTGAAGGGCGCGCCGAAGTTCGCCCATGCGCTCGAGACCACGATGAACGAACTGGCGCAGGACGGCTGGGAATACCTCCGCGCCGAGAGCCTGCCCGACGAGGAGAAGAAGGGCCTGATGGGCGGCAAGGAGATCGTGACGCGCAACGTCCTGATCTTCCGCCGCGAGCTCTACTTCGAGGAACCCGCCGCCGAGGAGACGCCCAAGGCCGCGCCGATGACCCTCAGCCGCTCGGCCCGCGCCGAGGAGGCAGCCGAGGCCGATGCCGAGGCCGACATCGAGAGCATCTATGCCGGCGCCGAGGAGCCCGAGGCCACGCGGCCCGAGCGTCCGCCGCTAGTCGCGGACCGCAAGGGCCAGGGCGTGGATCTCTGACACCAGCTCCTTGCCCAGCGCCTCGTGCACGGCCCGGTGGCGCGCGATGCGGGAAAGCCCCGCGAACTTCCCGCTTTCGATCGTGACACGGAAATGGCTTTCGCCGCCCTCCTGGTAGCCGGCGTGCCCCCGGTGGCTTTCGCTCTCGTCCACCACGTCGAGCACGCGCGGCTCGAAGGCCTGCTCCAGCCGCTCCCTGATTTTTTCTGTCCGCGTCACGAATTGTGCTCCTCGCCCCTTCACCTTGGTCGCCAAAACCCTAAACTGCCTCTTCCGAGTCGAGAAGGGCAGCCACCATGACCGACAAAGACCCGTTCAACTTCGATCTCCGCGTCTCCACCGACAAGAAGAAGCGTCGTTCGGGTCGGCGCGGCATGTCGGGTGCATTCGAGACATCGCAGCGGGTCTGCGAGCATCCCGGCTGCGAGGAGCCGGGCCAGTATCGTGCGCCCAAGAGCCCCGACAATCTCGAGGATTTTCTCTGGTTCTGCCGCGATCACGTGCGGGAATACAATCTGAAGTGGAACTTCTTCGACGGCACGACCGAGGCCGAGATGGAGGCGCAGCTCGACCGCGACCGGGTCTGGGACCGGCCGACCAAGCCGTTCCGCAAGTCGGTGGAGGAAAAGGCGTGGGCGCGCCTCGGTATCGAGGACCCCCACCAGGTGCTGGGCGCGAACGCCACGCGCAACCCCGGACGCGCCGGCAACGGCTTGGGCCGCAAGCTGCCCCCGACCGAGCGCCGCGCGATCGAGATCCTCGACGCCAAGGACAACTGGACGAAGGCCGAAATCCGCAAGGCCTACAAGGCCTTGATCAAGGTTCTTCATCCGGACATGAACGGCGGAGACCGCTCGGACGAGGATCGTCTTCAGGAAGTCGTCTGGGCCTGGGACCAGATCAAGGTCAGCCGCAACTTCACCGATTGAGGCACCTTCACGCGCGCCAGAAGGCCGCCGTGAAGAGCACGAGCACCGCGATCAGTTCGAGCCGCCCGACCAGCATAGCGAAGGCGAGGATCCACTTCGCGGTATCGTTCAGCGTCGCGAAATTGCCCGAAGGTCCGATCGTGTCGCCAAGCCCCGGCCCGATGTTGCCCAGCGCCGTCGCCGCGCCCGAGACTGATGTCACGACGTCGAGGCCGGTCAGGCCGAGCAGGACCGAAAAGACGCCGAGCAACACGAAGAACAGGACGAAGAAGGCCATCACCGAGGACAGCACCTCCTCCGCGACGGGGCGGCCGTCGTAGCGCGGCTCGAAGACGCCGTGCGGCGCGTAGAGGCGGCGGACCTGCGTCGAGACCGACGCGAACAGAAGCTGGTAGCGGAACACCTTGATCGAGCAGGAAGTCGAGCCGGCACAGCCGCCGATCAGGCCGATGAAGAAGAACAGCACGATCGGCACCGGCCCCCAGAGCTGATAATCGACCGAGGCATATCCGGTGCCCGAGATGATCGAGGTGACATTGAAGATGCCCTCGCGAAACCCGTGCTCCCAGTGGTCGCCGTTCACGCCGACGCGGTAGAGCGTGAGGACGACCGTCAAGACCACGATCGTCACGAGATAGGCCCGCACCTGGCTGTCCACGAGGATCGGCCGCGCGGTTCCGGCGACAAGCTGGATGTAGCGGACGAAGGGCAGGCTCGCGAGGATCATGAAGATGGCGGCGACGTATTCCATGGGCCCCTGGAACGCACCGAAGGAGACGTCCCGGCTGGAAAAGCCCCCCGTCGACATGGTCGTGAGCGCATGCATCAGCGCATCGAAACCGGGCATGCCGAGCGCGGCATAGGTCAGGCCGCACATGACGGTGAGCCCGAGATAGATGACCGAGATCCGCGCCGCGATCTCGGTCGCGCGGGGCAGGATCTTGCCCATCGTGTCGAAGGCCTCCGAGCGGAAGATCTGCATGCCGCCCACGCGGAGTTCTGGCAGGAACACCATGGCCACGACGATGATGCCGATGCCGCCGAACCACTGCAGCAGCCCGCGCCAGAGGTTGATGCCGACCGGCATTCCGTCGAGGCCCGTGAACACGGTCGAGCCGGTGGTCGTCAGGCCCGACATCGCCTCGAAGAAGGCGTCTACGAAGCGAGCGCCGCTGCCGTCGGGATCGACCGACCCGAAGACGAAGGGAAGCGCGCCGAAGACGGGAAGCACCAGCCAGACGCCGGACGTCAGGAGAAAGGTCTGCTGGATCGACAGGCCCGCCGAAACCCCGTTGGCGCAGGCCAGCGTCAGGAGAAGGCCGAAGACCGAGGTGACGGCGGCCGCCTCGGCAAAGGCGCCCCAGTGGCCGTTGCCCGCGATGAGGTCGGCCCCCAGCGGCAACAGCATCGTGAGCCCCAGCACCAAGACCAGGAGCCCCAGCACATAGCCCACGGGACGCATGTCGAACATGGGGCGGAGGGTTGGCCGCAGGCTTCGCCGGTGTCAAGCGGGACGGACCGGCGAAGCCGCTGTCGGGACGCGTCTTTCGCGCCTCAGCCCGCGTGGATCAGCGAGCGGAAGAGGTGCGGATCGAGGCTTGCGGCCGCGAAGGTCGCGCCTTCGGTCAGGACGCTGACCGCATCGTGGCTATGCAGGCTTTCCTGGTGGCTCGCGACGACGCGGAAGTCGCCCACGCGGGCGTCGGCCTCCAGCTGCTCGGCGAAGAGGCGTGCGGCATCCTCGACGAAGATCGGGTTGGCGGCGTTGAGCTCCGCGAAGGCCTGCTCGTCCTCGCGCTTGACCATGACCTGCGTCTCGGTCGGCACGGCGGCGCGGGCCATGTCGATGAGATCCTCGAACCACAGGCACCCCTGCCCCTCGGCCACCTCAACCGAGATCCGCGCCACGGACCGCTGCGAATGCGGCGTGGCAAGCTGGTTGCGGGTGGCCCGCGCATGTTCGCTCAGTTCCAGCGAGCAGGGGCAGGTCGAGGAATAGACGTAGTCGAGGTGCACGATCTTCTGGCGCACGCCGTCACGCTCGACCAGTTCAAGCGCGATGTCGTAGTACTGGTAGCCCGACAGGCCCGAGCGCAGGCTTTCGATGCGCACCGGGAAGGACAGGCGCATCTGGATCCGCGCGTCGAAGCTTTCGAGGTCGGCCTTGTAATCGTCGAGCGCGGCCTCGATCACCTCGAAGCTGAAGGTCTTCTCGGCATGGGCATAGAAGGACCGCATGATGCGGCTCATGTTGATGCCCTTCTTCTCCGCTTCGAGGCTGACGGTGCCGGTGACGGAGGTCTCGAGCGTCAGGTCTCCGTTGTCGCGCGTGTGGTAGCGGATCGGCAGGCGGAAGTTCGAGATGCCGACATGCTGGATCTGCCGGTTCGCACCCCGGATCAGCGAGGCGGGACCGTTCTGAAGGTCCGGCAGCGTGTCCTTGTAGACGGCGTCCGCGCGGAAGCCGTGGGGGTAGCTGCGCGAGAACTCGGGATAAGCGGTCTTGCCCAGAAGGCGCGACACGGCGGGGTCGAGTTCGGCCAGGTCCTCGGGCTGCGCGCTGTCCGCCCAGTCGCGCAAAAGGCGCAGCGCCTCGGCGGCGTCCTCGCGCGTGGGGGATGCCGCGCCGGTCTCGGGCGCAGTCGTCACTCGGATATTCATGGTCTCACCCCTTCCGTCTGCCCGCCTGTCGGTGGGCCCCTGTCGTTCCGGCCGCGCAGCGCGGTCGCGAGGCACGCATATGGCGCGTCCCGGCCGAAACCCAAGTCTTGTCTTCCATGAGGTTTACGCTAACCGCGCCCGACCGGATCAACTTTCCGCGACCGCGAAGGGATTTATCCGACACGTTCAGCGGGCGTATCGCGCGACGAAGCCAGCAAGGATGCGCTCGGGCACCGTGATCTCCTCGGCGAGGCACGCCTCGGTCAGGGCCTCGGCATCGGTGGGATCGAAATAGCCCCGGTCGCTGTAGATGCGGATGCGGTTGGCGAAGTTCTCGCCCTTGGCCTCGGGGTGGAATTGCGTCGCGTAGACGTTGCGGCCGGTGCGCACCATCTGCACCGGGCAGGGCCCCGAGGTGACAAGGGGCACCACGCGTTCGGGCAATGCCTCGACCGCCTCCTTGTGGCCGACGAGCGCGCGAAACTCGCGCGGCAGCCCGGACAGGAGCGGGTCCTTCGCCCCCGCCTCCGTCACGGCGCAGTCGACGCCGCCGATGGGCTCGCCGTAAAGGCCCTTGCCGACAGTGCCGCCCATGTGGTGGGCAAGGATGCCCAGCCCGTAGCAGCACCCGAGATAGGGCATGTCGCGCGCGACGATCTCGGGCATGAGCGACAGGATATCGGCCTCGATCCGGGCCTCGATCGGCAACTTCTTCTCCGGCGGGTCCGACACGCAGCCCGGCCCGCCGCCGACGATGACGCCCGCGAAATCCTCCAGTGCCAGTGCCGGGATGCGCGCCTGGTCGAGGCGCAGGCGGTGGACCTGCCCCTCGCCCAGCCCGCCGCGTTCGAGGAAGGCCGCGAATTCCTCGTCCGCCGCCTCGTCCTCGGGGCGGAGTTGCAGGACGAGGAAGGGCTTCACGCCGCCGCCTCCCGTTCGGAGAGCACCTTTTCCATCGCCGCGTTCGGCAGTCGGATGCCGTTGCGGCGCACCTTCTGGCGCTCGACGACACGCCAGCCGCGCGCCGCGAAGAACGGCTCGGCCACGCGGCTTGCCTCGGTGGTGAGACGGGACAGGCCGTTCGCCCGCGCCCGGCCCTCCAGCACGGCATAGAGCGCCGCCGCCACGCCCTTGCCCCGCACCGTCGGATCGACATAGGCGAAGTCGAGGAACCCGTCCGAGAGATCGAGGGCGAGAAAGCCCACGGGCACGCCGCCGAGTTCGGCGACGACGGTGTCGATCTCCGAGAGCCGCGCGTGCCAGGCCGCGCCGGGCTGAACGCGGGGGGACCATGCCAGGCGCTGGGGCAGCGAGTAGTGGGGCGCGGTGCCCCGCCGGACCGCCCTGTGAAACACACCCGCCAGCGCGTCGGCATCCTCGGGGCGATAGGGACGGATGACGAGGTCCCTCATGCCGCCTCCAGAGCCTGCGCAAGGTCGGCGATCAGGTCGTCGGCATCCTCCAGACCCACGGACAGGCGCACGAGGCCGCGCGTGATGCCCAGCGAAAGCCGGGCCTCCTCGCTCAGCCGCTGATGCGTCGTGGTGGCGGGATGGGTGATGATCGACTTCGCGTCGCCGAGGTTGTTGGAGATCGTCACCAGCTGCAGCGCATTGAGGAACCGGAAGGCCGCCGCCTGGCCGCCCTCGATCTCCAGCGCGATGACGGTGCCGGGCCGCTCCATCTGCCGCGCCGCCAGACCGTGCTGGGGATGGGACGCAAGGCCCGGATAGATCACGCGGGCGATGCCGGGGCGCCCCTCCATCGCCTCGGCGACCTTCTGTGCGCTGTCCGCCTGCGCGCGGCAGCGCAGGTCCATGTGTTCGAGGGATTTCAGCATGACCCAGGCGTTGAACGGGCTCATCGCGCCGCCGGTGTGCTTGAGGTAGGGCTCCACCGTCTTTCGCACGAACTCGCGCGTTCCGAGGATGACGCCGCCGAGGCACCGTCCCTGCCCGTCGATGTGCTTGGTCGCGGAATAGATCACCACGTCCGCCCCCTGCCCGATCGCGTCCGAGAAGACCGGCGTGGCGAAGACGTTGTCGACGACCACGGTCGCGCCCGCCGCATGGGCGATCTCGGCGACGGCGGCGATGTCGATGACCTCGAGCGTCGGGTTGGACATCGATTCGAAGAAGACGGCCTTGGTCCCTGGCGTCACGGCGGCGCGCCACTGCCCAAGGTCGGTGCCGTCGACGAACACGACCTCGACACCGAAGCGCGGCAGGATCTCCTCGAGGATGTAGAGGCACGAGCCGAAAAGCGCTCGCGCCGCCACCACGCGGTCCCCCGCGCGCAGCATCGAGACGAGCGCGCCGTTCACGGCGGCCATGCCCGACGCCGTGGCGAAGGCGTCCTCGGCGCCCTCCAGCGCCGCGATCCGCTCCTCGAACATCGCGACGGTGGGGTTGCCGTAGCGGGCGTAGATGTATTCGTCCGGCCCCGCCTGCACGAACCGCGCCTCGGCGGCCTCGGCGGTCTCGTAGACGAAGCCCTGCGTGAGGAAGAGCGCCTCGCTCACCTCGCCGTACTGGCTGCGACGGGTGCCGGAATGCACGGCGCGGGTTCGGGATTTCCAGGTTTTCCGGGGTTTGTGGGGAGCGTCCTTCATGCCCCTGTCCTCCTTGCCGGGTTCCGGGGATGTGGCCCGCGGACCCTTGGTCATGGCCGGGGGCGGGCGTCGCGACGCTCTCCTCGACCTCTTTAGCGGTTTCTTTAACGTGGCCCGCAATCCGGTTCACAAATCGCCACGATGGGCGGATGCGTTAGACAAGCGCCCGCGCCGGGTCAAGGGCCATGATGGGGGCGTCGGCCCGTGTCGCCGGGACCACGTCACCGAAGTGTCGCCCCCGCGTTACCGAGATGTTGCGGAGGCGCCCTATCCCGCCACCAGATCGTGACGAAGCGGGCGGGCAGATGGCGTTTCTCAGTGTGAACGCGGCCGGCAACGGCAGGGGCCACGAGGTGGCGGGGCAAGGCACGCTCGAGGCCGCGCTCGCGGCCCTCCCCGAAGGCCGGCCGGTCACGGTCCTGATCCATGGCTACCGCTTCTCGCCGCATGATCCGGCGAGCGACCCGCACAGGCATATCCTGTCGCTTGCGCCGCGCCGCGACTGCTGGAAGGCGATCAGCTGGCCCCGGCACCTGCACCTCGACCGGCCGGGCGCCGACCTCGGGATCGGGTTCGGCTGGGCCGCGACGGGCGGCCTGCCCGCCGTCGCGGCCCGGGCCCACGAGGCGGGCGCGGACCTGGCCGCGATGATGCGGGTGATCCGGTCGATCCGCCCCGACCTGCCGCTTCAGCTCATGGCTCATTCGCTGGGCGCGCGCGTGGCGCTTTCGGCGCTGCGGTCCGCGCCCGAGGGGGCCGTGCGGCGCATCATCCTGATCGCGGGAGCCGAATACCGCGATGCGGCGGCCGACGCGCTGGCCGCGCCCGGCGCGGCGCGGACCGACGTTCTGAACGTCACAAGTGGCGAGAACGCGCCCTTCGACCTGGTGTTCCGCCTCGCCGTGCGGCCCGCGCGCCTGAGCGACCGGCCGCTGTCGGCCGGGCTTGCGGACGTCGCGCGCTGGACCGACCTGCCGATCGACCGCCCCGAGACGCGCACCGCCCTCCGGGCGCTCGGCCATCGCATCCGCGCTCCGCAGACGCGCGTCTGCCATTGGTCGGGCTACCTGCGCCCCGGCCTCTTCGCCGTCTACCGTCGCCTGCTGGACCCGGCCGAAACGCACTTCGGGAGCCAGCTCAGGCATGCGCTGGCCGAAGCGCGGATCCCCGACGAAAGGGCCGGACCGGAGGCCGCGCACCACGTCGCGCGCGCTTGACGCGATATCGCGAAGGGGAGCCGAAAGCCGCTTTTCCCCGCGCCGCCGCTTGCAACGCGCGCGCCCCGCCGCCACCTCGGAAGAGGGCGGCGGGAATCCGGCCCTGCCCGCGCCGATGTCTGGTTTTTGCGGCGGAACCTGCCTATCGTGCCGGAAAAGGTAATGTGTGATCGGTCGGAGATGACATGAACTCCAGTTTCCTTCAGGGCGTCGCCTTTTTCGCGCTCAGTGTCATCATCCTGATGGCCGCATTCGGTGGATTCGGAGTCCTCTGACCATGTCGAAACGCTATGGCGGCGAGCACAGCCCGACAGGCCAGCGCGACACCGGCGCGCCGCGTCAGACCGTGACGGCCGAGCGGCTGGAAGTGCCCAGCTTCCGCGGCCGCAAGCCGATGCGCCACGGCGCCAAGATCAACATGCTGTTCGTCCTGCCGCTGATCGCGTTGGCGTCCGCGCTGATCAACGGTCAGGTCTCGGCGCTGGCCGCCGATCTCTCCGGCGTCGCCGCGCTCTTTCTCGGCGCCTGGCTGACGCGCGACGGGGTCAGGGCCGAGGATGCCTTCGACGAGCGCAAGGTCGCGCGCCGCCCGGCGATCCCGCGCAAGCTGTTCGGGTCGGTCGCCACGGGGCTCGGCACCGGGCTTCTCGTCTTCGGCGGCAACTGGAACCCCGCTACGGCCATCGTGATCGGCGTGATCGCCGCGGGCCTGCACCTCGTCTCCTTCGGGCTCGACCCCATGAAGGACAAGGGGCTGGAGGGTGTCGACCGGCACCAGACGGACCGCATCGCCCGCAAGATCGAGGAGGCCGAGCGCGTTCTGTCGGAGATGTCGGACGCCATCCGCCGCGCCCGCGACCGCCAGCTCGAAGGGCGGGTCGACCGTTTCGAGGATACGGTCCGCCAGATGTTCCGCCAGGTGGAGGCCGATCCCCGCGACCTCAGTTCCGCGCGCCGCTATCTCGGCGTCTACCTGCAGGGTGCGCGCGACGCGACGGTGCAGTTCGCCGATCTCTACGCCCGCAACCGCGAGCCGCAGATCCGCGCCGACTACATCGCCTTTCTCGACGACCTGGAAGACAACTTCGCCAAGCGCACCCGTGCGATGCTTACCGACGACAGGTCCAACCTCGACATCGAGATCGAGGTCCTGAGGGAGCGGCTTAACCGGGAAAACCTGCATATAGAGGAATGAGGACACGTTCATGAGCACGCAAATCCGCGAAGAGGCCGAGGAGGTCGCCAAGCTGGTCGACGAGTTGAACGCCGTCGTTCTGCCCGAGCCCTCGGCCGACCTGGTGCCGCTGCCCGAGGCCGATGCGCCGACGGCCGAGCAGATCAACCGCCGCATGGCCGAGATCGACATGCACGACACGAACTCGATCGTGACCTTCGGTTCCGCCGCGCAGGCCGAGCTGCAGCAGATCTCGCAGGCCATGCTCGAGGGCGTGAAGAACAAGGACGTGGGCCCGGCGGGCAACTCGCTGCGCGAGATCGTCGGCACCATCCGCGGCTTCTCGGTCGACGAGCTCGACCCCAACCGCAAGCGCAGCTGGTGGGAACGCCTGTTCGGGCGGGCCAGGCCGCTTCATGACTTCATCGCCAAATACGAGGAAGTGCAGGACCAGATCGACAGGATCACGGACAACCTGCTCAAGCACGAACACACGCTGATGAAGGACATCAAGTCCCTCGACAAGCTCTACGAGAAGACGCTCGACTTCTACGACGAACTGGCGCTCTACATTGCCGCCGGCGAGGCCAAGCTCGAGGAACTCGACACGCAGACCATCCCGGCCAAGGAGGCCGAGGTAAACGCGGCGCCCGAGAACGACCAGGTCATCAAGGCGCAGGAATTGCGCGACCTGCGCGCCGCGCGCGACGACCTCGAACGCAGGGTCCATGACCTGAAGCTGACGCGCCAGGTCACGATGCAGTCGCTTCCGTCGATCCGGCTGGTGCAGGAGAACGACAAGTCGCTGGTCACCAAGATCAACTCGACGCTCGTGAACACCGTGCCCCTGTGGGAGACGCAGCTGGCGCAGGCGGTGACGATCCAGCGCTCGACCGAGGCCGCGAAGGCGGTGCGCGAAGCGACCGACCTGACGAACGAGCTTCTGACCCAGAACGCCGAGAACCTGCGCGAATCGAACCGCATGGTCCGCGAGGAAATGGAGCGCGGCGTCTTCGACATCGAGGCCGTGAAGAAGGCCAACGCCGAACTGATCGCCACGATCGAGGAAAGCCTGCAGATCGCCGACGAGGGCAAGCGGCGCCGCGCCGATGCCGAGGTCGAAATGCAGAAGATGGAAGCCGAGTTGCGCGACACGCTCGCCTCGGCCTCCGCGCGGGCCTCCTCGGACGACGCCGCAGGCGGACCTCCGCCCGCACCCGGCAATCCGTGACACCGAATGGGCCCGGAATGACCTCTTCGCCGGAAGGCCAACGAAATGCCCTGCCCCGTCTCGGGGCGGGGCTCGTCGCCCTGATGCTTCTCGCGGGCTGCGTGACGACACCGACACCGTCGCCGACGGCGCAGGCGCCCGAGGAGATGCCCGAAATCCTCGCGCCCTCGGCCGAAGCCCAGAGTTTCGCGCGCTACTACCGTTCCGTGGAGGCTCGGCTGAGATCGGACGGGCTTCTCCGGACCGATTTCACACCGGCGGACGCGCCTTTCGGGGCACGCCAGCTGACCGAGAACTTCGAGCGTATCGCGCTCTATGACGAATACACGCTTTCGGGCGGACGCTTCGTCGCGCAGGAAACGCCGTCGCGGTTGCGGCGCTGGGCCCAGCCGGTCCGGCTCCAGGCGCATTTCGGTCCGCTCGTCGGCGAGGCCCAGCAGGCCATCGACCGGGCCGAGCTCAGCGCCTATGCCGCCCGCCTCTCCCGCGTCAGCGGACACCCGATCCGCACCGTCGCTTCGGACGGCAACTTCCACGTCCTCTACGTCGGCCGGGACGCACAGCAGGAGGTCGGAGGCCTCGTGCGCGACCTGGTGCCCGGGATCAGCCCGGAAACGGTGGCCGAGATCGAGCGCCTGCCGCGGTTCACCTTCTGCTCGGTCTACGCCTTCTCGCAGGGCGGCGGCGGGTCGAACTATGTCGCCGCCATCGCCATCATCCGCGACGAGCACCCCCCGCTCCTGCGCCGGTCCTGTGTCCACGAGGAGATCGCGCAGGGCCTCGGCCTGCCCAACGACAGCCCCGCCGCGCGGCCCTCGATCTTCAACGACGACGAGGAATTCGCGCTGCTGACGCGGCACGACGAACTTCTCCTGCGCATTCTCTACGACCGAAGGCTTGCCCCCGGCATGCGCCCCGACGAGGCACGGCCGATCGTCCGGCAGATTGCGCAGGAGCTGCTTGGCGGAGGATCCTGACATGGCGGTGTCCGTGCCGCTCGTCCCGATGCTCGCAGCGACGGCGCCCGCGGCGACAGGGCTCCCGCGTGTTTCGGCGGCCTCGCCGGCCGGCGACGCGCCCGCCCTTGCCGCGCTTCGCCGTGTCCCGCTCTAGCGCGGGTCCGACAAAACCCCTATCCTTTCGATCAGGTCACGATTTCCCGAAGAGGCACGCCCATGGTCTTCAACTTCCTGTCCGGCCAGTTCATCGACGTCATCGAGTGGACCGACGACACCCGCGACACGATGGTCTGGCGCTTCGAGCGGCATGGTCACGAGATCAAGTACGGCGCCAAGCTCACGGTCCGCGAGGGGCAGACGGCGGTCTTCATCCACGAGGGCCAGCTCGCCGATATCTTCACCCCCGGTCTCTACATGCTCGAGACCAACAACATGCCGATCCTGACGACGCTCCAGCACTGGGACCACGGCTTCAAGTCGCCCTTCAAGTCGGAGATCTACTTCGTCAACACCAACCGCTTCACCAACCTGAAGTGGGGCACGAAGAACCCCGTCATGCTGCGCGATCCCGAGTTCGGGCCGACGCGCATCCGCGCCTTCGGCACCTACACCGTCAAGGTGTCCGACGCCGGCCGCTTCATGACCGAGATCGTGGGCACCGACGGCGAGTTCACGACCGACGAGATCACCTTCCAGATCCGCAACATCATCGTGCAGGAGTTCTCCCGCGTGGTCGCTGGCTCCGGCATTCCGGTGCTCGACATGGCGGCGAATACCGGCGACTTCGGCCAGCTCGTCGCCACCCGCATTTCCGAAACGATCGCGCAGTACGGCCTGACCCTGCCCGAGCTCTACATCGAGAACATCTCGCTGCCCCCGGCGGTCGAGGAGGCGCTCGACCGGCGCACCTCGATGGGGGTCGTGGGGGATCTCGGCAAGTATCAGCAGTTCCAGACCGCCGAGGCGATGCGCGCGGCCGCCGAGAACCCCGGCGGCGACGGTGGCATGGGCGCGGGCCTTGGCATGGGCATGGGCATGGCGATGGCCAACCAGATGGCGCAGACCGGGCCATGGGGCGCCCCCGCGGCCGCCGCGCCCCAGCGTGCCGCCGCCCCGCCGCCCCCGCCGGTCGAACATGTCTGGCATATCGCCGAGAACGGGACCACGAAGGGCCCCTTCTCAAAGGCCGCCATGGGGCGCATGGCGAGCGAAGGCAGCCTCACCCGCGAGACCTATGTCTGGACCGCCGGTCAGGACGGCTGGATACGGGCCGAGGACGTGATGGAACTGGCGCAGCTCTTCACCGTCATGCCCCCGCCGCCCCCTCCGCCGCCGCCGGCAGGCTGAGGACAGGACACCGCAATGGCCCGGATCACAGCGTCACCGAGCGCGGGGCGGCGCCGCATCGCGCGAAAAGGGCGCGGGGTCGCGGCGGCGCTGGCCTTCCCCGCCCTGCTGGCGGGCTGCTGGGGCGAGCGCGCGGACTTCATGGCGGCCTGCCAGGAAGACGGCACCAGCCGCGCCTATTGCGCCTGCCAGTACGGCGTCGCGCGCGATGTGCTGTCTGACGCGGAATTCACGGAGCTTGTCGCCCTGCTGACCCTGCCCGAGGATCAGGCCCAGCGCCGCCTGCTGGAGGGCGGCCTGCTCGGCGGTGTCTCCCTCGGCCTCGCGCTGGCGCAGCTGGAGCAGGAGACCCGGCGGCAGTGCCGCGGAGCGTGAGCCCTGTCGGGATCGCCGGCGCTTGTGTTCAACTTCGCGTTCCTCCCGCTTGCCGGGCGCAGACCCGTGGCTAGGATCTTTTCCCGTGCCCACGATCGCATCGACACCGCCCCAGCCGCCCAAAGCGCGCGCTCATGCCGCGCGGCGCCTGCCGCACCCGCGCACACGCCTCAAATGGCTGCATTGGGGCCTCTTGCCCTTCTTCGTCTGGTTTCTCTTCGCCGACCCCGACGCGATCCGCGCCATGGGGCCGGGCTGGTTCCTGCTGCACTCGGTCAACGGCCTCATCTTCGTGACGCTGGCGCTGATCTGGACGGCATGGCACCTGCACGCGGGGCTGATGGGGCGCCCCGGGCCGAAGCTTCCGCGCTGGGGCCGTGTCCTGCATGGCATACTCCACCGCACGCTGATCTGGGGCCTGTTCCTCGTCGCCGTCGGCGGCTTCCTCCTGGGACTGACGAGCCAGGTCCTGCTGAAGGCCGGTGGCTTCCTGCCGATCGCGCCGCCCCTCGACCTGCCCGACGCACATGCCCTGGCAAGCTGGTTCCACGTCTACCAGTTCTATGCCCTCGGCGGTGTCGTGGCGCTTCACGCCGGGTTTCACCTCTGGCGTCATGTCGTCCTCGGCGACAACGCGCTCAGGATCATGGTGCCCCGCGCGTTGCACCGATGGCTCTGAGCGCCGCCAAGGCCGCGCGCGGACTTGATCACCGACCGGGGACGCGGGAGAACGGGGGCGCGCGGAACCGCAGAGCGCAGGAGACTGCCCGATGACCGACACATCTCCGCTCGACGTCGCCCGGCCCGAGGACGAGCACCGGTTTCCCTGCAGCCAGTGCGGCGCCGACATGCGCTTTGCACCCGGCGAGGGAAAACTCGTCTGCGATCATTGCGGCAACGTCGAGGAGATCACCTCGGGCGAGACTTCCGGGCCGTGGGGCGACGGCACGGGCGGGATCCGGGAACTCGACTTCCGCACCGCGCTGCGCGACCGGCTGTCGGCCTCCGAGATGGAGGAAACCCGGGTCAGCCAGTGCCCCTCCTGCGGGGCGCAGGTCACTTTCGCGGCCGACGTCCACGCCCAGGAATGCCCCTTCTGCGCGACACCGGTCGTGACCGACACGGGCACGCACCGGCACGTCAAGCCACAGGCCGTCCTGCCCTTCGCCCTGACCGAGCGGCAGGCGCACGAGGCCATGAACAAATGGCTCGGCCGGCTGTGGTTCGCGCCGAACGGCTTGCAGGAATATGCCCGCAAGGGCCGCAAGATGGATGGGATCTACGTCCCCTACTGGACCTACGACGCCGACACGCGGACGCGGTATACCGGGCAGCGCGGCACCGCCTATTACGTCACCGTGCGCGGGCCGGACGGAAAGACGCGGCGCGAGCGGCGCATCCGCTGGACCCCGGTGTCCGGCCGCGTGGCGCGCGCCTTCGACGACGTCCTCGTGCTGGCCTCGCGCTCGCTGCCAAAGCGGTTCACCGATGGCCTTGCGCCCTGGTCGCTGAACGCACTGGCGGAATATCGGCCCGACTACCTCTCGGGGTTTCGCGCCGAGGGCTACACCGTCGATCTCGACGAGGGGATGGACGAGGCGCGCCTGATCATGGACGCCACGATCCGCAACGACATCCGCCGCGACATCGGCGGCGACGCGCAGCAGATCGGCCACGTCGACACCGACGTGTCCAACATCACCTTCAAGCACATCCTCCTGCCCGTCTGGCTGGCCGCCTACCGCTATCGCGGCAAGCCCTACCGCTTCGTGGTGAACGCGCAGACCGGCAAGGTGCAGGGCGAGCGGCCCTGGTCGGCGATCAAGATCGCGATTGCCGTGATCGTTGCGATCATCGTCGGGATCGCGGTGATCTACGGGCTGGACCTGGTGGACCAGGGCGGGTTCGACACCGGCTTCGGCACGGATTTCGGGACGGGGTTCTCCCCCGCCCCGATCGCGCCGACCGTGTCCAAGTAAGGCTCGCGCCTAACCTTTTCGGATCTGCACTTTCTTCGCGCCCTCCGGCGCCTTCTCCGCCTTTTTCGGCACCGTGATCGTCAGGAGACCGTCCTTCAGATCGGCCGCGATGGCCCCGGCATCCGCATCCGGCGGCAGGCGGAACGACCGCGAGAACGATCCGTAGGCGCGCTCGGAAAAGAACCAGGTCTCGCCCTTTTCCTCGCGTTCGGCGGTCTTCTCGCCCGAGACCGTGACCGCGCCGTCGTGGACGCGGATGTCGATGTCCTCCTCCGCCACGCCCGGCAGCTCCAGCGCGATCCGGTAGTTCGATCCGTTGACCGAGGCCTCCGAGGCGGGGGCGAACCAGTCGGCGACCCGCGTGCCGAGGCTGCGCAGGGGATCCATGAGCGAGGGAAAGAGACCGGACTTGTGGGACGATTCGACCATGGAAACCTCCTCCTCCATGTGGGTGATTGACCAGCGCGATTTTCACGATCGAAGGGAAGGCGTCCTTGACGTGCGTCAAATCCGCTGGAAGCGGACGCGCACGGGCGCTAGCAAGGGCGGGACGTCACACGGAGACCGCCATGATACTTTGCGCCGGAGAAGCCCTGATCGACATGCTGCCGCGCAAGACCGAGGAGGGGGAAAGCGCCTTCGCACCCTATCCCGGCGGCGCCGTCTTCAACACGGCAGTGGCGCTGGCGCGGCTGAAGACGCCGGTGGCGTTCTTCTCGGGCCTCTCGGATGACCTTTTCGGCGAAAGACTGAGCCGGGTCCTTGCGGTCAATGGCGTGGACCACGCGCTGGCCGCACGCTCCTCGCGGCCGACGACGCTGGCCTTCGTGACGCTGCACGACGGTCATGCAAGCTACACCTTCTACGACGAGAACACCGCGGGACGGATGCTGGGCGAGGCCGATCTGCCCGCCCTGCCCGAGACCTGCACCGCCGGTTTCTTCGGGGGCATCTCGCTGGCCGTGGAACCCTGCGCCGAGGCCTATGCCGCCCTGGCGGGTCGTGTCGCGGACGCGGGTCTTCCGGTGATGCTCGACCCCAATATCCGGCCCGGTTTCATTGCCGACGAGGCCCGCTACAGGGCGCGCATGGATCGGCTCCTCGCGATCGCCGATATCGTCAAGGTCTCCGACGAGGATCTCGAATGGCTGATGGGCGGCGCGGATATCGACGCCAACGCCGCCGCCCTGCAAGAGAAGGGGCCCGCGCTCCTGCTCGTCACCCGGGGCGCGGATGGCGTCAGCGCCTACGGTCCAGGCGGCACGCTTCACCACCCCGCGCCCAAGGCGAAGGTCGTGGACACGGTCGGCGCGGGCGACACCTTCAACGCGGGGCTGCTCGCGGGCCTTCACGAGGGCGGCGCACTGACGAAGCAGGCCCTTCGCGCCGGCCTGTCCGAGGATGCATTGCGGGCCGCGCTCGACCTCGGGGTGCGTGCGGCGGCGGTCACCGTCTCGCGCGCCGGGGCCAACCCGCCGACGCGCGACGAACTGGCATGAGGGCGCTGGTCCAGCGCGTGACCGGGGCCGAGGTCGCCGTGGACGGCACGGTGATCGGGCGCACGGGGCCGGGCCTGATGATCCTCGTCTGCGCGATGCAGGGCGACACCGAGGCCGAGGCGGAGAAGCTTGCCGCGAAGGTCGCCAAGCTCCGCATCTTCGAGGACGAGGCGGGCAAGATGAACCGCGCGCTCCTCGACACCGGGGGCGGCGCGCTGGTCGTCAGCCAGTTCACGCTCGCCGCCGACACGCGACGCGGCAACCGTCCGGGTTTCTCGACCGCGGCCCCGCCCGAGACCGGCGAACGGCTCTACCTCCACTTCGCCCGCGCGCTTGCGGCCCTTGGCCCCGCGGTCGAGACGGGACAATTCGGCGCCGACATGAAAGTCTCGCTGACGAACGACGGGCCGGTTACAATCTGGCTCGAAACCGAGGCATGATGCACAATAATTGGGCATCATGCGGCCTGCAGCCACCTCCTGCCTGCGGCGTGCTGGCGCTTTGCCACGGTTTTTGCAGCGATGACGGGAAGGGAGAGACGAGACATATCCCATGCAGAACCGACCCGGTTTCTTCGACGAAATGATCGGCGCGGGCGACACCGCCCGTGAGCCCTACACGTCCTACAATTCCTGGTTCTCGGGTGAGGACCTGAAGGAGCTGCGCAAGAAGTCGCTCGACGCCGAGACCTTCTTCCGCCGCACGGGCATCACCTTCAACGTCTACGGCGCGGCCGAGGCCGATGAACGGCTGATCCCCTTCGACATCGTCCCCCGCATCATTTCGGCCCGGGAATGGGCGCGGCTGACGCGCGGGATCGAGCAGCGCGTGCGCGCGATCAACGCCTTCCTGCACGACATCTACCACCGGCAGGAAATCCTGCGCGCCGGTCGCGTGCCTGTGGATCTCATCGCGCGCAACGAGGCCTTCCTGCCGCAGATGATCGGTGTGGCGCCTCCGGGCGCGGTCTACACCCATATCGTCGGCATCGACCTTGTGCGGACCGGCGAGGACGAGTTCTACGTGCTCGAGGACAACGCCCGCACGCCCTCCGGCGTCTCCTACATGCTGGAGAACCGCGAGACGATGCTGCAGATGTTCCCCGAGCTCTTCAGCCGCATCAAGGTGCAGCCCGTCCAGGACTACCCGCGCAACCTGCGACGCTCGCTGGCCGCCTCGGCGCCGCCGCGCTGCTCGAACGACCTGACCGTTGCGGTGCTGACGCCGGGCATCCACAACTCGGCCTATTTCGAGCATTCCTTCCTCGCCGACCAGATGGGCGTCGAACTGGTGGAGGGCCACGACCTCAGGATCGTCGACGGCAAGGTCGCGATGCGCACGACGCAAGGCTACAAGCCCATCGACGTCCTCTACCGCCGGGTGGACGACGATTTCCTCGACCCGATGAACTTCAATCCCAACAGCATGCTGGGCGTGCCGGGGATCATGGACGTCTACCGTTCGGGCGGCATCACCATCGCGAACGCGCCGGGCACGGGCATCGCCGACGACAAGGCGATCTACAGCTACATGCCCGAGATCGTGGAGTTCTACACCGGCGAGAAGGCGATCTTGCAGAACGTGCCGACCTGGCGCTGTTCGGATGCCGACAGCCTCGCCTACGTGCTCGACCACCTGTCCGAGCTCGTCGTGAAGGAGGTGCACGGCTCGGGCGGCTATGGGATGCTGGTCGGCCCCGCCGCCTCGAAGAAGGAAATCGCGGAGTTCCGCAAGAAGCTCGAGGCGCGGCCCGGCAACTACATCGCGCAGCCGACGCTCGCGCTGTCGACGGTGCCGATCCTGACGAAGGCGGGGCTGGCGCCACGCCATGTGGACCTGCGTCCCTTCGTGCTGGTGCGCCCCGACGGCTGCACGATCACGCCCGGCGGTCTGACGCGCGTCGCGCTCAAGAAGGGGTCGCTGGTGGTGAACTCGTCCCAGGGCGGCGGCACCAAGGACACCTGGGTCCTGGAGGAATAGGCGGATGCTGGGCAAGACCGCAGGCGGCCTCTTCTGGATGTTCCGGTACCTGGAGCGGTCCGAGAATACCGCGCGCCTCGTCGAGGCGGGGTTCCGCATCGCGCTGACCCGGCCCGACGGTGCCGACGACGAATGGGCCAGCGTGCTGCAGACCGCCGCCGTCGCAGGTGCCTACCAGGCGCGCCATGGCGAGGTGGAGGCCGCGCGCGCCATCGATTTCCTTCTGCGCGACACCACGAACTCCTCCTCGGTGCTGTCCGCGATCGCGTCGGCGCGGCAGAACGCGCGGCTGGTGCGCACCGCCCTGACCCGCGAGGTCTGGGAGGCGGTGAACGACACCTACATGATCCTCAAGGAGACACTGGCGCGGCCGGTGCGACCGCGCGACCTGCCCGAAGTGCTGGCCACGATCCGGCAGCAATCGGCGCTGGTGCGCGGCGCGCTGCACGGCACGATGCTCAGGAACGACATCTTCGACTTCTGCCGGCTGGGTACCTTCCTCGAACGCGCCGACAACACCGCGCGCATCCTCGACGTGAAATACTACGTGCTCCTCCCCTCGATCAGCCAGATCGGATCCTCCCTCGACAACGTGCAGTGGGAGACGATCCTGCGGTCGGTCGCGGGGCAGCGCGCCTATCGCTGGATCACGCAAGGCGAATCGAGCCCGATGGGCATTGCCGATTTCCTGATCTTCGACGGGCGCATGCCGCGCTCGCTTCGCTTTTCGGTTTCGAAGATCGCCACCAACCTCGCATATCTCGAAACCGGCTACGGAACCCGCCTGCCCAGCCGCGACCAGATCGACGTCCTGAAGGCGCGGCTCGACACCATGACGATCGAGCGGGTCTTCGAGGACGGCCTTCACGAGTTCATCATCGACTTCCTCGCCGACATCGCCAGACTGGGCCAACAGATCGAGAAGGACTACCGGTTCCTCGGATAGACCCACCCCATGCGCCTCAAGATCCTGCACACAACGACCTATCACTTCGACCAGCCGGTTCCCTACGGACTCCAGCAGCTGCGGCTGATCCCGAAAAGCCGTGCGGGACAGGCCGTGGTCGAATGGAAGATGGACATCGAGGGCGGCGTGGAACAGTTGCAGTTCAACGACCACCACCAGAACCGCGTCTCGCTGCTCTCCTTCGATCCGGGCGCGACCTCCATCGTGGTGCATTGCGAGGGCGAGGTGGAGACGGCGGACCTGCATGGCGTGATCGGCAAGCATGCCGGTTTCGCGCCGCTCTGGCTGTTCGGGCGCTCGACCGAACTGACGCGCGCAGGCCCCAATGTGCGGCGCCTCGCCAAGGGCCTGCGCGAGGAACACGACGAGGACATCCCGCGCCTGCATGCCCTGATCCGGCGCATCCTCGACGAAATCCCCTACGAGATCGGGACGACCAATTCCGACACCACCGCGGAAGAGGCGATCGAACATGGCTGCGGCGTGTGCCAGGACCATGCCCACATCTTCCTCGCCGCGGCGCGGTCCATGGGCTACCCCGCGCGCTACGTCTCGGGCTACCTGATGATGAACGACCGCGTGCACCAGGATGCGAGCCACGCCTGGGCCGAGGCGCATGTCGAGGGAATCGGTTGGGTCGGCTTCGACGTGTCGAACGGAATCTCGCCCGACGCGCGCTATGTCCGGGTCGCCACGGGGCTCGACTACCGCGAGGCGGCGCCTGTCTCGGGGCTCAGGTTCGGGCATGGTGGCGAGGCACTGAGCATCGACATCCAGGTGCAGCAGCAGTAGCTCTTCGAGGCGAGGGGCAAGGGGCAGGAACAGGCGGCGATGACCTATTGCGTGGGGCTGAAGCTCAACCGCGGACTGGTGTTCATGTCTGATACCCGCACGAATGCGGGCGTCGACAACATCAGCGTGTTCCGCAAGATGTTCCTCTGGCAGACCGAGGGCGAACGCTCGATCACGCTGATGACGGCGGGCAACCTCGCCACGACGCAGGCCGTCGTGAGCCTGCTGAGCGAGCGGGCCAAACCGGCCGATGAGCGCGGCGCGCCCTCGATCCTCGAGGCGCCGTCCATGTTCCAGGTGGCGCGGCTGGTGGGAGAGACCCTGCGCGAGGTGATCGCGCAGCAATCGGGCCTCGACGGGCCGCAGGCCGACAGCCCGTTCTCGGCGACGCTGATCCTCGGCGGCCAGGTGCGCGGCGGCGAGCCGCGGCTTTTCATGATCTACCCCGAGGGCAATTTCGTCGAGGCGAGTGCGGACACGCCCTTCTTCCAGATCGGCGAGACGAAATACGGCAAGCCCATCCTGATACGCGCCTACGACGCCGACATGAGCTTCGAGGAGGCGGTCAAGCTCCTGATGCTGAGCTTCGATTCGACGATCAAGGCGAACCTCTCGGTGGGCCTGCCACTCGACCTGCACCTCTACCAGGCAGACAGCTTCCGGACCGGCGCGCTGCGCCGGATCGAGCGCGACGACGTCTATTTCGAAACGATCTCCTCGGGCTGGGGCGAGGCCCTGAAGGAAGCCTTCCGGCAGATGCCTCCCTATTCGCTCGGCTGAGGAGTTTCGCCCTTCGGGCGACCCGCGCGAGAGGGGCTTCGCCCCCCTCGCGCTCCATTGCTCTTTGCGAGAGGGGCTTCGCCCCCCTCGCGCTCCACTGTTCTTTGCGAGAGGGGCTTCGCCCCCCTCGCGCTCCCCCGGGCGTATTTGAGGAAAGATGAAGCGTCAGGACTTCGTCACGTCGTGGCCGTGCACCCATTCGAAACGGGCCGTGACGAGGTGCGGCGCGGTGCGGGCCGCGAGGCGGAGCGCGGAATGGGCGGCGAAACGCAGCGGACCCGGCCGCAGGTGATAGGCGGTCGCGTTGTCTTCGGCGGCCTGCACGATCCGGGCGCAGCGGGGGCGGCGGAGCGCGGCATAGGCGGCGAGCGCCGCGGCGGTGTCCGTATCCTCGGCGAGGCAGCGGACCAGGACCCAGGCATCCTCCAGCGCCATGTTGGCGCCCTGCGCGAGAAACGGCAGCGTCGGGTGCGCGGCATCGCCCAGAAGCGCAAGGCGCCCGCCGGTCCAGACCGGTGCCACTGGATGGCGGAAGAGGCCCCAGAGATGCGCCGTCCCGACGCGCGCGAGGAGGTCGCGCACCTCGGGGCAGAAATCGGCGAAGGCGCGGGCGAGGTTCGCGGGATCGTCGGTGTGGTGCCAGCCCTCCGCGGCCCAGTCGTCGCGTTCCTCGACCGCGACGATGTTCACGAGCCGCCCCTGGCGCAACGGATAGCGCACGAGATGGCGGCCGGGGCCCATGAAGACATGCGCCTCGGCCGGCAGGCTGCCGTCATCGGGAAGCGTCGCGCGCCAGGCGACCTGGCCGGTGAAATAGGGCCTGGACCTCGCGTTCAGCGCGGTGCGGGCCGGCGAGGACAGACCGTCGGCGGCAAGGGTCAGGCCGTGGGTCTCCACGGTGCCGTCCGCGAGGGTGAGGCTGGTCTCGTCGCCATCGATGGCCACGGTCTCGACACGGGTTCCCAGGCGCAGGCGCACGCCCGCCGCGCGCGCGGCATCGGCCAGCGTATCGACAAGATCGGCGCGGTGGACGAAGTGCCAGGGCCGGTCCTCACGGGTGAGCGGGAAGGAGAAGACCTCGGCGCCGCGCCGGAAGTCGCGCAGCCGCACCGCCCGCGACCGCGGCGCCTTCGCCGCGATGTCTTCGGCGAGGCCCAGCGCCTTCAGGACGGCCCAGCCATTGGGACTGACTTGAATGCCTGCGCCGACCTCGGTGATCCCCGGGGCCTGTTCCAGCAAGGTGACCTCGGCCCCGCGGAGCGCCGCAGCCAGAGCCGCCGCGAGGCCGGCAATGCCGCCGCCAATGACCGTCACCCGTTGTCCCAGAAGCATGCCGCCCTCCGTCGCCCCCGAAAAGCAAAGGCGCCCCGGCGGGGCGCCCCTTGGTCTTCATCGCCGTTCGGCCCCGACCTCAGTCGTCGCGGTGGACCTTCTCGCGCCGCTCGTGACGCTCCTGCGCCTCGAGGCTCATCGTGGCGATGGGGCGCGCGTCGAGACGCTTGAGCGAGATCGGCTCGCCGGTCACCTCGCAATAGCCGTATTCGCCTTCCTCGATCCGCCGCAGCGCGCTGTCGATCTTGGCGATGAGCTTGCGCTGGCGATCGCGGGTCCTGAGTTCGAGCGCGCGGTCCGTCTCCTCGCTGGCCCGGTCGGCGACGTCGGGAATGTTCCGCGTGCCGTCCTGCAGCGTCTCGACCGTCAGGCGGCTCTCCTCCAGGAGATCATTCTTCCAGGTCAGAAGCTTGCGGCGGAAGTATTCGAGCTGACGCTCGTTCATGAACGGTTCGTCCTCGGCGGGACGGTAGTCTTCAGGCAGAAAGACTTCGGCTTTCATGGTGCTCCCCTCTGCGGAGCCGGTATCAAGAAATGGGTCTGTCATGAAATCCCCTCCGGCCACCGCGGCCCGATTACAAGACCGGACCCCGATTGTCACCACCCTTGTGGGAGAAGCGCATGGATTCTCATCGCGCCCGGGGCGGGCCTGCGCAAAATGAGGCAGAGGGTGCGCGGCTTGCACCAGCGAGGACCGTCCGCGCGCTGGACTCCGACGCGCCCTCCGCCTAGGTCGCAGGAACGAGGGACCGAGAGATGAGGGGCCGCCCATGCGCTTCGAAGGCACCGCCGACTACGTCGCCACCGAGGACCTGACCGTCGCGGTCAATGCCGCCGTGACGCTGGAGCGCCCGCTTCTGGTGAAGGGGGAGCCCGGGACCGGCAAGACCGAGCTCGCGCGCCAGGTCGCGGCCTCGCTCGGGCTGCCGATCATCGAGTGGCACATCAAGTCCACGACCCGCGCCCAGCAGGGGCTTTACGAATACGACGCGGTCAGCCGGCTGCGCGACAGCCAGCTCGGTGACGAGCGCGTGCACGACGTCCGCAACTACATCCGCAAAGGCAAACTCTGGCAGGCCTTCGAGGCGCAGGGCAAAACCGTCCTGCTGATCGACGAGATCGACAAGGCCGATATCGAGTTTCCCAACGACCTGTTGCAGGAACTCGACCGGATGGAATTCTTCGTCTACGAGACCGGCGAGACGATCCGGGCGCGAACGCGGCCCATCGTCATCATCACCTCGAACAACGAGAAGGAACTGCCGGACGCCTTCCTGCGCCGCTGTTTCTTCCACTTCATCCGCTTCCCCGACATGGAGACCATGCAGCGGATCGTGGAGGTGCATTTCCCGGGGCTGAAGGGGCAGCTTCTGACCACGGCGCTGACGCAGTTCTACGAGATCCGCGACCAGCAGGGCCTGAAGAAGAAGCCCTCGACCTCGGAGGTGCTCGACTGGCTGAAGCTTCTGCTCGCCGAGGACCTCTCGCCCGAGGACCTGCGCCGCGACGGCGCCTCGGCGCTGCCGAAGCTGCATGGCGCGCTGCTGAAGAACGAGCAGGACGTGGCGCTGTTCGAGCGGCTCGCGTTCATGGCACGGCGGCAGCGCTGAGGCGGGGACACAGCCGCCACACCCCGCCGCAAATCTGTGCGGGACGCGGCGGGAAATTGCTGTCTTGTTCACCGATTGGTGCCACATTGGCCCGATAAGTGCCGGCACAGGCACGAGCGAGACAACGACAAGGGCGACAAGCCCGGGCAGGTTCTGACGTGACGGACGGCATCGAGATCAGACCCCTGGAGTCCGGGGATCGCGCGGATTGGGACCGCCTGTGGCGGGCCTATCTCGCCTTCTACGGGGCCGAACGTCCGGCCCATGTCTTCGACACGACCTTCGCGCGCTACACGGATCCGGCGCGGACCGACATGCTGGCATGGATCGCCCGTCATGCCGGGCGGGCCGTGGGCCTCGTCCATGTCATCGTCCATTCCCATGGCTGGCAGGAAGCGCCGGTCACCTACCTGCAGGACCTCTATGCCGATCCCGACACGCGGGGGCGTGGACTTGGCCGCGCCCTGATCGAGACGGTCTATGCCGACGCCGACCGGGCCGGGCGGCCCAACGTCTACTGGATGACCCAGACCGGGAACGCGACCGCGCGGCGGCTCTACGACCGGATCGCGGTGGCCACCGACTTCATGAAATACAGCCGGAGCTGACCGCCTTGTCCCTGTCCCGCCGCATCCTGCGTGCCTCTGCGCTGCCTCTTGTCCTGGCTCTCGCGCTCGGCGCCTGCACCCCGAGCGTTTCGACCTCGGCCATCGCCGAGCGGCGGGCCGACACGCTTGCGGGCGATCTGCCGGGCATGAACCGCTTTGCCGGGTCCGCCCCCATGGCGCCGGGCCGCGCGAACAGCGAGATCGCCGCCGATTTCCTCGATCTCGCCTTCGCCATGGAATCGGGCCGCCCGATCACGGGCATGAGCCGGTTCGAAGGCCCGATCACCGTCACGGTGACGGGAACGCCGCCCGCGACCCTGACCGCCGATCTCGACGCGCTCATCGCCCGGCTGCGGGCGGAGGCCGGCATCGACATCGCGCGGATCGGCGCGGGCGACGGCCCCGCCGGCATCACGATCGAGACCCTGCCCCGCGCGCGCATGCAGCGCGTCGTGCCGCAGGCGGCCTGTTTCGTGGTGCCCCGCGTCAGTTCCTGGGGCGAGTTCCGCCGCGCGCGCAACAGCCGCGATCTCGACTGGACCACCCTCGCCGCACGCGAAAGGGTTGCCGTCTTCATCCCCTCCGACGTCTCCCCGCAGGAGGTGCGCGATTGCCTCCACGAGGAGGTGGCGCAGGCGCTGGGGCCGTTGAACGATCTCTACCGCCTGCCCGATTCCGTCTTCAACGACGACAATTTCCATGCCGTGCTGACCGGCTTCGACATGCTGGTCCTGCGGGCCTACTACGACCGCGAGCTTGCCACGGGCATGACCCGGGCCGAGGTCTCCGCGCGGCTGCCCGGCATCCTCGCGCGGCTGAACCCGCGGGGCGAGCGCGCCTCGCGCACGACCGTGCGGGCCACGTCGCGCGCCTGGATCGACGCGATCGAGACAGCGCTCGGGCCCGGAACCTCCGAAGCCGCGCGCATCCAGTCGGCCGAACGGGCCGTGACCATTGCACGCAACGCCGGATGGGACGACACGCGCCTCGGCTTCAGTTTCTTCGCGCTCGGCCGCCTGACGCTCAGCCGGGACGCCGACCGCTCGGTCCAGGCCTTCCAGACGGCCGCGGCGATCTTCGAGCGCGACGCGCCGGGCGGCATCCAGCTGGCGCATGTGGACATGCAGCTTGCCGCCTTCTCGCTGTCGGCGGGCCGCGCCGAGGAGGCGCTGCGCCTGACCACGCGTGCGATCCCGGCGGCGACACAGGCGCAGAACGCGGCGCTTCTCTCGACGCTGCTGATGATCCGCGCCGAGGCGCTGCAGGATGTCGGCCGCGCAAGCGAGGCGCGCGCGGTGCGCCTCGACAGCCTGGGATGGGGCCGCTATGGCTTCGGCTCGAACGCGGCGGTGGGCGCCCGGTTGACCGAGGTCGCCGCGCTCTCGCCATGAGGCGGGACCACGCGGAGGTGACATGCTGAACCTGATCGGAGCCCTGGGCGGCGCGGCGCTTGGCGTGCTCGTGGCGCGGCGGCGGGGCGGCAACCGCCTCGACATGGCGCAATACGCGGCCGTCTTCGCGATCCTCGGCTTTCTGCTGGGCACCTTCGCGATGCTGATGCTCCCCGCGCCGGGCTGAGGCGCCGCCGGAAACCCAGCTTTTCCGCCCCTCGAAGCCGCGGGGTCGCGCGGGCGGTCCGACACGACGATTCCCGTTTCCCCCGCCGCGCGACTGCCCTACCTTCGCGCCCATGTTCCTGCCCTTCTTCGACGCCCTGCGCTCTGCGCGCCTGCCCGTCTCGCTCCGGGAATACCTGAGCTTTCTCGAAGGCGTCTCCGCGGGCCTCGTGACCTATGACGTCGACGGGTTCTACTACCTCGCGCGCGCCGCGATGGTGAAGGACGAACGCCACCTCGACCGCTTCGACCAGGCCTTCGCCCATGTCTTCGGCGGGCTCGAGGCGATCACGCCCGAGGAGATGCTGGAGGCGACAGAGATCCCGCGCGAATGGCTGGAGAAACTCGCCGAAAAGCACCTGACGCCCGAGGAGCGCGCCGAGATCGAGGCGCTCGGCGGGTTCGACAAGCTGATGGAGACGCTGCGCGAGCGGCTGCGGGAACAGCAGGGCCGCCACCAGGGCGGGAACAAGTGGATCGGGACCGCCGGCACGTCCCCTTTCGGCGCCTATGGCTACAACCCCGAGGGGGTGCGCATCGGGCAGGATCAAAGCCGCCATCGCCGCGCGGTGAAGGTCTGGGACAAGCGCGAGTTCCGCAACCTCGACGACAGCGTCGAGCTTGGGACCCGCAACATCAAGGTCGCCATGAAGCGCCTGCGCCAATGGGTCCGGCAGGGCGCGCATGAGGAGCTCGACCTCGACGGCACGATCCGCGCCACGGCCGAACACGGATACCTCGACGTCAAGACCCGACCCGAGCGGCACAACGCGGTAAAGGTGATCCTGTTTCTGGATGTCGGCGGGTCGATGGACGACCATATCCGCGTGGTGGAAGAGCTGTTCTCGGCCGCACGCACCGAGTTCAAGCACCTCGAATACTACTATTTCCACAACTGCCTTTACGAAGCCGTCTGGCGCGACAACAAGCGCCGCTGGACCGAGCAGATCCCGACCCACGAGGTGATGAACACCTACGGATCGGACTACAAATGCATCTTCGTGGGAGACGCCTCGATGAGCCCCTACGAGATCGCCTTCGCGGGCGGTGCGAACGAGCACTGGAACGCCGAGGCGGGCCAGGTCTGGCTGGAGCGCGCGCGCACCCAGTGGCCGGACCATGTCTGGATCAACCCCGTGCCCGAGCGCTACTGGGACCACACCCAGTCGATCGGGATGATCCGCCAGATCTTCGAGGACCGCATGGTGCCGATGACGCTGGAAGGGATCGACCGCGGCATGCGGGTGCTGGGGCGCTAGCGGATGGCCGAACCCACCCAATCCGCGCTGGTCTTTCTCTGGGAGAGGCATCGGCCCGCGATGATCGCGCTGGCCCTTGCCGTGATCGTCGCGGGTTTCTTCGCGGTGCGTCTCGCGCTCTTCACAATCTACTGGTCCGACCCCGCGCATCGCGAGCAGCCGCTCGAAGGGTGGATGACGCCGGGCTATGTCGCCCATTCCTACGGGCTCGACCGGGACGCCTTCCGCGATGCGCTCAGGATCCCGCCGGGAACGCGCGCGACATTCGAGGAGCTTGCCGCCGCACGCGGCGTGCCGCTCGAGGACATGCTGGCCGGGGTTGAGACCGCCATAGCCGCGGTACGCTCCGAATGACCGAGACGCTTCTCGCGCTGGTCCCTGTCTACGGCCTCGGGCTTGTCGCGGTCGCCACCTTCCTCTCCTGCCTGGCGCTGCCCGTGCCGAGTTCATTGGTGATGCTGGCCGCGGGCGGCTTCGCGGCGGCGGGCGACCTCGTGCTGTGGCAGGTGGCGGGTGCGGCGCTCGTCGGCGCGGTCGCGGGTGACCAGGTGGGCTACCGCCTCGGGCGCGTGGGCGGGCGCCTCTTCGCGGGGCGGAGCCTGTCGCCCGCCCGCGCACGTCTGATGGGACAGGCGGCGGACTACCTGCGCACCCGCGGCGCCACGGCGGTCTTTCTCAGCCGCTGGCTCTTCTCGCCGCTTGGCCCCTACGTGAACTTCGCGGGCGGCGCGGCGGGCCTGCCACTCGGCGCCTTCACGCGGGCGGGCGTGGCGGGAGAGGCCGTCTGGGTCGCGCTCTATGTCGGCCTCGGCGCGGTCTTCGCCGACGACCTCCTCGCGCTTGCCGACATCCTCGGCAATGCCTCGGGACTCCTTGCAGCGCTTGCGGTGGCGGTGGCGCTGATCTTCTGGCTTCGCGCCGCGCTGCGCCATCGGCACCGGCCGGCCTGAAGCCCGCCGCTTGACAGCGCCCTGCCCTGCGCGCCCACTCGGGGGTGGAGGAGATCCCCATGCCCGACGCCCCCGTCTTCGAGGTCGACCCCAGGGCCTTCTGGTCCGACCCCTACCCCGATCTCGCGCGCATGCGGGCCGAGGCCCCCATCGCGCGCGTTCCGCAACTGGGCGGTGCGGTGCTCATGACGCGGCGCGCGGACATCCACCGCGAGGAGAAGAGAATCGAGGTGTTCTCCTCCCGCCAGCCCGAGGGCCTGATGACGAAGCTCATGGGCGAGAACCTCATGCGGCGGGACGGCGAGGCGCATCTCTCCGAGCGCCGCGCGCTGTTTCCGGCGCTCAGCCCCCGCACGGTGCGCGAAACCTGGCTGCCGCTGTTTCGCGAAAGGACCGCCGCGATCCTCGACGACCTCGCCCCGCGTGGCGAGGCCGACCTTGTGCGGGACTATGCCATGCCGGTCTCGGCCGAGGCGCTGAAGCTGATCACCGGGCTCACCAACATGGCCGCCGCCGAGATGGACCGCGTGAGCCAGGGCATGATCGACGGCTGTTCGAACTACGCGGGCGACCCCGCCATCGAGGCCCATTGCCACGACTGCACGGCCTCGATCGACCGGCATATCGCCGAGAGGATGCCGCGCCTGTCGGCCGCGCCGGACATGTCCGCGATCTCGGTCATGGAACGCGCGGGCCTCGGCCCCGACCGGATCTCGGCCAATACCAAGCTCATCATATCGGGCGGGCAGAACGAGCCGCGCGACGCCATCGCCGGTGCCGCCTGGGCCGTTCTGCGCCATCCCGAAGTGCGCGACGCGGCCGTGGCGGGGCTTCTCGGCTGGGACGCGGTCTTCGCGGAATATGCACGGTGGATCAGCCCCATCGGCATGTCCCCGCGCGAGGTGGCGCAGGCCGACACGGTCGAGGGCATCGACTTCACGCCCGGAACGCGCGTCTTCCTGATGTTCGGCTCGGCCAACCGGGACGAGGACGCCTTCGACGCGCCCGACCGCTTCGACCCCTGGCGCGACACCAGCGCGGCCATCCCCTTCGGCGCGGGTCCGCATTTCTGTGCGGGCGCTGCGGCGTCCAGGGCGCTGATCGCCGAGGTGGCGCTGCCCATGCTGTTCGAGCGGCTGAAGGGGTTGAGGCTCGCCGGGGAGGCGCCCTTCGGGGGCTGGGCCTTCCGCGGCCCGCTGGCGGTGCCCGTGGCCTGGGACGCGTGAGCGCGCGCACCGGTCCTGGCATACGAAAAACGCCGCGCCCCCGGGGGGACGCGGCGGCAGCGTGCAGGGCGAAAGGGTCAGGCCGTCTTGCGACGGCGGCGGGTCACGGCGATGGCGCCAAGCCCCGACCCCAGCAGGAGAATCCCGGCCGGAAGCGGAACGGGCGCGACCTGCCCGGTCAGGAGGTCCTGGTTGGTCCCTGAGGCGAAATAGGTGATCTCGTAATTCTCCTCCTGCCCGAGATTGGACAGCCAGGAATTGGCCTGCGCGACGACGCCGGAATTGTTCCAGGCCGAGAAGAGCCCGGTGCTCACGTCGAGCGGCCCCGAGAGGTTCTCGTAGACGATCTCCCAGATCGCGACCTGGAAGGCGGCGCCTTCCACGCCGGTATCGATGTCGTCGTAGTAGCTGGTGAAAAGCCGGTTCAGCAGCCCTTCGCGCGCCGAGCCGAGCGGGTTGCCCGCCACCTGGTAGCTGACGCCATCGGCGACGTTCTGGGCGATGTCGAAACACCAGGCGAAAAACTCTGAGACGCCGTCAGTAACGTGGAAGGGACCGGCCCGGACACCGATCGGACCGCGAACGGGGCTCTGGATGGTCACGTTCTGGGCCAGGTTGGGGGCGCCGAAGGCACCGGGGCCGACATAGTCGAGCGTCACGGTCGAGGCGGCGGCGGGTCCCGCCACGAAAAGAGAGGCCGCGGCTGCGGCAAGAATACGCTTCATCGAAATCACTCCAAAAAAAATGGCACGCGAGAATATGGCGACATTTGGGCAGACATGGCGGGCAAAAGCCAGCACCTCGTGCGGCGGGGCCACGGACGGCGGAAGGGCGAAACGGATTTAAAATACTGTTTATTAACAATTTTCAGAAAGTTTTCAACAATGGAACAACACCGTTTCCCGGTGTCTCACCGCCGCATTTTCGCCCGGTTTCCCCGCGGATGGCGGAATCGTCCGGACCATTGCCGCCCGCCGTTTCGCGCCCCATATCCGCCCCATGTTGAAGCTCACGCCGATCCTGCTGGCCGTCCTTTATGCGATCGCGATGTTCCAGTTCTCGGCCTGGCGCACGCGGCGAGAGCTGGACGCGCGCTCGACCGAGCTTGCGGATGCGCGGCTGAAGGCGCTGACCGACCGGATGGCGCAGGCGCTGGGGATCGAACGGATCCGCGTGAACCTCTACGAGGTCGAGGTGGTGAACGGCCTCGCCGCCCCCGATGGACGCATCTTCCTGACGCGCGGTTTCTTCGAGAAGTACCGGCGCGGCGAGGTCACGGCCGAGGAATTGTCCAGCGTCATCGCCCATGAACTGGGGCACGTCGCCCTCGGCCACACGCGGCGGCGGATGATCGACTTTTCCGGCCAGAACGCCATCCGCGTGGCGCTTGCCACGGTCCTCGGCCGCTTCCTTCCCGGCCTTGGCGTGTGGATCGCCAATGCGCTGGCGACGCTTCTGGCCGCGCGGCTGAGCCGCCAGGACGAGTACGAGGCCGATGCCTATGCCTCGGCGCTGCTGGTGAAGGCCGGGATCGGCACGGGTCCGCAGAAAAGCCTTTTCGGCAAGCTCGAGGGGCTGACCGGAATGGGCGGGCGCGGCATTCCAGCCTGGCTCATGAGCCATCCCAAGACGACCGAGCGGATCGCCGCCATCGAGGCGCTGGAGGCCCGCTGGTCCCGGGAACTGCCGCGGGAGTGACGCAGGCGGGCGTCGCATTGCGTATTTTCGGAAAGATGAAGCCGGGCTCAGGCGGCGAGCGCCTTGCCGAGCCGCGGCAGGCGCGCCCGTTTCAGGAGCGCGCGCAGGTCGAGGACCTGGCCTGACAGATGCTCTGCCTCGGCGTGGACGTCGCGGACGACGCGCTCCACCGTCTCCGGCGTCGCCGCGAGGAGGCCGAGGAGAAACGGGTCGGGATGGAGCGCGACGACGTTCAAAGGCAGGAGCTCGGCGCGGGGGAAGTCGCGCAGGTTCAGCGTCACGATCCCGTCGGCGCCCGCGGCCCGCGCGGTGGCAAGCACGTGGATGTCGGCGGGGTCCGGTAGCCAGAGCGCGGCCTCGGAGGCGGGATCGTGTCGGACGGACGCGCCGGGGAAACGCGCGGCAAGCCGCGCGATCTCGCCGCGCGCGATGGCCTCGTCGCCCGCACTGCCCTGCCGCGCGGCGGTCCGCGCCCATTCCTCCATCAGGCGATCCGACCAGACCGGCGCGAACAGCCCGCCGGACGCGCAGCCGATCAGGATCTCGCGCAGGACAGTGGGATAGAGGACGCAGGCATCGAGGACGAAAGCCCCGCCCGTCATGGCATCAGCCGGAACGCCAGCGCCTTGAGATACCCCGTCTCGGTCAGGGCCGGGTGCTGCGGATGGTCGGGACCGGCGAACCCGGTGTGGATCAGCCGCGGATCGCGGCCCGCCCGGCCGAGGCCGCGCAGGCACGCCATGCGGAACTTGGAAAGGTCGGCGGCGTGCGAGCAGGAGCACAGGATCACGATGCCCCCCGGCGCCACGAGGTCGGCGGCAAGCCGCGCCGTCCGCTCGTAGGCGCGCAGTCCCTGGGTCAGGGCCTGTTTCGACGGGGCGAAGGCCGGCGGATCGCAGATGACGAGGTCGAAGGTCGCGCGCTCGCCCGCCAGCGCCGTCATCGTGTCGAAGGCGTCGCCCGCCCGCGTCCCGAACCGGTCGGCGACGCCGCTTGCCTCGGCGCCCGACCGCGCGAGCGCCAGCGCCGCCTCCGAGGCGTCGACGGCAAGGGCCGAGGCCGCGCCGCCGGCAAGGCAGGCCAGCGCGAAGCCCCCGACATGGGAAAACACGTCGAGCACGCGCGCGCCGCGTGCCATCGAGGCGGCGAAGGCATGGTTCGGGCGCTGGTCGAAGAAGAGGCCGGTCTTCTGCCCGCCGGTCACGTCGGCCTTGTAGACAGCGCCGTTCATCGGCACGTCGAGCGCCGCCTCAGGGGCCTTGCCCACGAGGATCGTGGTCTCCTCCGGCAGGCCCTCGGCGGCGCGTGCGCGCCCCGTTCCGTTCTTGACGATGCAGGTCGCGCCCGTGAGCCCGGCCAGGATCCCGGTCAGGTCGTCGAGCCGTTCCTCCAGCCAGATCGCGTTCGGCTGGATCACGATCGTGTCGCCGAAGCGGTCGGCGATCAGGCCGGGCAGCCCGTCGCCCTCGGCATGGACAAGCCGGTAGAAGGGCGCGTCGAAGGCGCGGCTCCGCAGGTCGAGTGCCGCCGAGAGCCGCGCACGCAGCCAGTCACGGTCGATGAGGGCGCCGGGATCGCGGTCGAGAAGCCTGAGGCCGATCTTCGCCTCGACCGTGGCCACCCCCACCCCCAGCGCCACGCGCCCCGCATCCTCGAGAACAGCGAGCGCGCCGGGCGCGATCCCGCGCGCGCGCCGGTCGAGCACGAGGTCGTCGGACCAGGCCCAGGGATGGCCGTGGCGGATGCGGCGCGCATCGGCCTTGGGCTTCAGTCTCAGAACGGGAAGAGGGGATGGCGTCATGCCATCCCCTTTACGCCCGCGCGCGGAGACGCGAAAGGGCCGGCGCGCGCGTCAGGCGCGGACCGGCATGGCCTCAGGCCCGGAATTCCGTCGCGACCCAGGCCACCAGATGCTCGGTGATGCGGCTGCGTTGCGTGATGCCCTGCTGTTCGGCCTCGACCGCCTGGCGTCCGCCCAGCGCGCGGAAGGTCAGGTCGACGGAACGCGGAGCGGAGAGGACCTCGCCGGTCTCGGCATGGCGGACGGTGACGACGAATTCGATCTCGTGCTGCCCGCCGACCGTGTATCGCGCGCGCTCGGTCAAGGCATGGAAACGCGTGACCTCAATGTTCATCTCGACCGGGACGCTGCCCTGGAACCGCGCGAAGGCCGGTTCGAGCGCGCCGCGCATGATCGCCTCGACCTGGACGTAGCGGTCGCCCGGCGCGTCCTCGCGCCAGACGATGTCGGCCCGCGGCTTCAACCCGTGCGCTTCGGAAACGGAGAGACTGCGCGGCACCGTGATGTTCACGGCCGCGACCCCCCAATCATTGCTGAATGCCGGAAGCGGTGCCGCGGAAACGCCGCGGTCAATGTCTGTCTCGCCGCGGTCCGCGCGCGTCACGTTGCCCATGTTCGCGCAGCCAGATACCGCCATTGCCGCACACAGGACTCCTGCGGCGAAGAGCCGGTTCGCATTGATGCTCATATTGCCTGCCTCTTTCTCAGGACACTCACGAAAGCGCCCGAACTTCGTCGGATCGATACAATTCCACATATACTTTAGTATTGGTGGCGGAATGAGGGCGGCAAATAAGGCGATTTCAAGGCGAACGCCCCGGTCTTCAGAGGCTCAACCGATCTCGCGGATCCCCGAGACGGCGCGGCGCGCGCCCTGGAGCATCCAGGCGTGCTCGGAGGCGATGAAGAACCCCGTCACGCCACATTCCGCATGCAGGGCACGGGCGCGCTCGGCATCGGCGACGAAGGTCATGAAGGCACGACCCGAGGCGCGCGCGGCCGCCCCGGTCCGGGCATAGGCGCGGGCGACATCGGGGTTGTCCTGCACGCTGTGGCCATATCCCACGGTCAGGTCGGCGGGTCCGAGAAACAGCGCGTCGATCCCGTCGGTCGCCGCGATGGCCTCCACCGCCTCGACGCCTTCGGGGTCTTCGATCTGGGCGATGACGAGGGTGTCAGCGCTCTCGGCAAGGAGGTCGGGCATCGTCCGCGTGCCAAAGCCCGCCCAGCGCGTCGATCCCGCATAGCCCCGCCCGCCCGGACCGAAGCGCGCGGCGCGGGCCACGCGGGCGGCCGTCGCGGCATCGGTCACATGGGGCACGACGATACCGTGGGCGCCCGCGTCGAGCGCCATGCCGATCTGCTCGGCGGTGCCGGATGGCACGCGGATCACGACCGGGAAGTCCGCCGCGCGCGCCAGGGCGCAGAGCGCGTTCAGGGACGCGCGGTCGAAGGGGGCATGCTCGACGTCGAGGCAGACGAAGTCCAGCCCCGCCAGGATCAGGACCTCCAGCACGTCGACGGCGGGGGTTTTCATGAAGGTTCCGGCCAGGCACTCGCCCGCCATCACCCGGTTCCGAAAGGTCTTGCCGCTCATGTCGTCCGCCTCCACCCGCCAATGCGCGCGACGGAGACTGCAGCCCGCATGGGATGAATGCAAGAAGCCCGGGTCCTATGAACCGGGCGGGGACGGATCGACGGGCATGCTGCCCGGCGCGAAGTCCAGGGGCAGGTCACCTTCGGCCTGTGCAAGCTCGGGGTGCGCGCCGGCGACCATCGGCAGGGAACCGGGCATCGCGCCCGGCGGGGCGGGCATGGGCGCGGGCGCGGTCACGGGCACCGGCGTCGGGCCGTGATCGGGCGGCAGGTCGCGGACCATCGGAACCATGGCCGGCCCCTCGCCCACGACGGCGGACCGCACCCCGACCGCGCCATCGTCGAGGCGAAGCGCGCGCTGACCCCGGACCTGTCCCAGGCGCGCCGTCATGACACGCTGACCGGCCGGCGTTTCCAGCCGCACGCGCGCAAGGTCGGATGCGTCGAAGCCGATGAGGTCACCGGGCTTCAGCGCCTCCACCTCGCACAGGGGACGTCGCGTGCGCAGGAGGACCGCGACAAGGTCGAGTTCGGCTTCCTGCAGCGCGAGGGCGAGACCCTCGCGCCATTCCTCAGGCTGGCCGGGCGGCGGAGGACCGCCGGCATCGCCCGCCGCGATCCGCGGCACGGCCAGCACCACTCTCCCCTCGCGCGCGCCCTCCGCGCCGAGGCGAAGATCGGCCGTCAGGACGTGAAAGCGCGTGTCGGGCAGAAGCAGGTTCAGCTGCGCGCGGTCGGCGATGCTGCTGCCGAAGCTCAGGCGTTCGGGCCAGTCGCGCCCGCCCATCGCGTCGGTTTCCCGGGCGAAGGCGGCCAGCACGAGATCAAGGAAATCGCGGCAGAGCGCCTCGTCTATGCGGGTGACCGGGCGCGGCGGGAGTGTCTGCGCCTCGACCCGGCCGGTCGTCTGCACCTCGATCAGTGCGTCGACCAGGCCGTGGGAGAGCGCAAGAAGTCCGCGCCGCCCCTCCCGATCCTCCAGCGCCGCGACAAGTCCGTGATCGGGCAAGGCGGCGATGGCGCGGGCGAGGCCCATCCCCTCCTCCGCCGTGACCTCGTCGAGGACCGGATCGAGCCCGCGAAACGGCACCGCGGCATGACGAAGGGCCCGCCCCCAGGTGCGGGTCAGTTCGGGCCGGCGGTCGCGCGCTTCGGCCGCGCCGCGCCGATGGGCTGCGACGATACGCGAAAGCACGCTGGCCCGTTGCGGGGTCGCGGGGTCCTGGGTCTGGGTCATCTGTCGCGTGATCGGCGGAAAGCGGGTTCATCCGGTTCTGGCATGCCGCCGGTTAACAAACCGCCAACCGGGACCGGGACAGCCTCAGGCGGCGCGCCGCGCCCGCGCCGGCAGACGGACCGAGAAACTCGTGCCGCGCGTCCCCGGTTCGTGGACGAGGCTTCCGCCCAGCCGGGCCATGATCTCGCGGCTGATCGCAAGGCCGAGACCGGCGCCGGGGGCGCCCTTGGCGGTGTCGAGACGCGCGAATTTCTCGAAGATCAGCGCCCGCTGCCGCGCCGGGATGCCTTGCCCGTTGTCGGTGAAGGAGATCTCGACCGTATCGCCCCTCCGCGCCACCTCGATGCGCAGTTCCGGCGCCTCGGCGTCGCAGTATTTCTGCGCGTTCGAGATGAGGTTGATGAAGACCTGCGACAGCCGGTCGGCATCGGTGACGATCTCGATCCGTTCGGCGTCGCGGTCCCGGCGGATGGCGATGCGCCCCCCCTCCTCCAGCGCGCCCGCGGCGTAGATCGCCCGGTCGAGCACGTCGCCGAGTTGCGCCGGCGCCTCGTGCAGCGTCACCAGACCGTTCTCCAGCACGCTGAGGTCGAGCAGGTCGTCGAGAAGCCGGGTGAGCCGCAGGCTCTCGTCGTGGATGATCCGGCTGAAGCGCGCGCGGGCGGCGTCGTCGAGCGGATCGGACTGCATCAGGATTTCCGAGAACGATCGGATCGAGGTCATCGGCGTCCTGAGTTCATGGCTGATCTGGCTGAGGAAGGCGTCCTTCTGGACCGACAGCTCGGTGAGCTTCTGGTTCGCCTCGCGGAGCCGCGCGGCGGTCTGGGCAAGCTCGGTCGACTTGGCCTCGAGCTGGCTGGAATATTCCATGATCTGCGCCGTCTCGTCGGCCACGGCGAGCAGGTCGCGCACGCTGACGCTCGCGCCGCCGGTGATCTGGGCCACCATCGCGTGGGCGGTCGCGGCCCCGACGGAGCCCGCAAGCTCGCGCTCCAGCCGTTCGAGGAAGTCGGGCGTCGGTTCGGGCAGGTCGCCATCGCGGCCCTGCCGGCGCGCGGCCTCCTGGAAGAGGCGCCCGGCGCGGCCCGCGCCGAGGATGCGCTGCGCCATGGTCAGAAGGTCGTCCGCCGTCCCCGCCGCCCCGCGCCAGCCCAGAAGCGCACGGGAATGGTCGTAGACGTTGACGAACTGCGCGCCCTGCAGGCGCTCCAGCGGACTGGGGAAGGAAAAGAGCGAGCCGAGTATGAACAGAAGCGTGTTCACCCCGAGCGACAGCATCATGGCCGTCAGCAGCGGGTCCGTCGCCTGCAGGCCGAGGGGGGTCGCGGGGCTGAGCCAGGCGATGCCGAAGGGCCCCGCGTCGAGCACGGGCGGCACCAGCCCCCCGGTTTCGGCGATGTTCGGGATCAGCAGAAGCCAGGCCCAGATGGCAAAGCCCGAACCGATGCCGATGGCCGCGCCCGCCCGCGTCGCCCCGCGCCACAGGATGCCGCCGAGCAGTGCGGGCAGAACCTGCGAGACGCCGAGAAACGCGATCAGCCCGATCTCGGCCAGCGCGTCGGCACCGCCGGACAGCCGGTAGTAGCCGAGCCCGAGGAACAGGATGCCGCCGATCGACAGACGCCGCGCCGAAAGCGCCACCCGCCGCATGTCGCCCGACATCGGGTCCTCGTGGCGCGTCGCCCGGAGCCAGAGCGGCACGATGATGTGGTTCGAGACCATCGTCGACAGCGCGAGCGCCGCGACGATCACCATGGAGGTCGCCGCCGAGAACCCGCCGAGAAAGACGAGAAGGGCAAGGCCTTCGCGCCCGAGACCCAGAGGCACGGTCAGCACGAAGAGATCGGGGTTCGTCCCGGCCTCAGGCAGGCTGAGCCCGACCACCGCGATCGGTACGACGAAGAGGCTGATGAGAAAGAGATAGAGCGGAAAGGCCCAACTCGCCGTGGCGAGGTGCCGTTCGTCGGAATTCTCGACCACCAGAACCTGGAACATGCGGGGCAGGCAGAGGATGGCGAAGGCCGAGAGCGCGGTCAGCCCGAGCCAGCGCGCGCCGTTCCAGTCGGAGGCCGCGAGCGGGCTTTCCTCGATCCGGCGCATGATGTCGCCGGGTCCGTCGGCCACCCCCCAGACGACGAAGATGCCGACCGCAAGGATTGCGCAGAGCTTGACGATCGCCTCGAGCGCGATGGCCGAGACGAGACCGGGATGACGCTCGTTCACGTCGAGCGAGCGGGTACCGAAGACGATGGTGAAAAGCGCGAGGCCGGCCGCGACCCAGATCGCCGTCGCCTCCGTATCGGGCGCGCCGAGGGCGCCCGGGCGGGCGAAGACCGAGAAGCTGAGCGTCACGGACTGCAGTTGCAGCGCGATGTAGGGGGTCGTCCCGATGACGGCGAGCACCGTGACGAGCGCGCCGAGCCCGCCCGACTTGCCGTAGCGGCTGGAGATCATGTCGGCGATCGAGGTGATCCGCTGCGCCCGCCCGATCCGCACCATCTTGCGCAGGAGCCAGTACCAGCCGATGAAAATGAGCGTCGGGCCAAGGTAGATCGTTAGGAATTCCAGGCCCGAGCGCGCCGCCGATCCGACCGCGCCGTAGAAGGTCCAGGCGGTTGTGTAGATCGACAGGCTGAGCGTGTAGGTGATGGGCGAGTTCAGCCAGCGCGCCTTGCCTTCCATCGCGCGCTTCTCGGCCAGGAAGGCAACGCCGAACAGCCCCGCCACGTAGAGGACGCAGACCGCGACAAGGCCGTCGAAGCTCAGCATCTCAGGCCCGCGGCTCCGGGCCGGGCATGTCGGCGCCGGCCTCTGCGGACGCGGTGCCCGACGCGGTGTCGGGCGGGTCCTCGGCCAGTGCGCGGCTGACCAGCATGGTCACCGCGATCAGACCCAGCCAGACGACGAAGCAGTAGACCAGCCATTCCGCGAGGCCCGCGCCCTGCCCTTCCTCGCCGCCGATGAAGACCGGCCCGAAGAACAGGATCATCCCCAGCACCGGCAAGAGGCGCGCCGCGTCCTGCAACCGGTTCTTGCGGTAGGTCCTGCGTTCGAGAAAGAGACGCCGCGCCATGGTTCCGCCGCCCGCCGCCGCGCCCTCAGGCGTCGTCCCGCGGCGTGTCCGCGGGCTGTGCCGTTCCGGTCGCGTGGCCATTGGCCAGGGCGCGCACCGTGGCGATCAGTTCGTCGTTGGAGAACGGCTTGGTCAGGAAGGCGTTCGCGCCCAGCGACATCGCCTGCTCCCGGTCCCGCGCCTGGCCCTTGGCGGTCAGCAGGAGGACCGGAAGGTCCCGGGTCTCCGAGCGTGCCCGCACGTCGCGCAGGATGTCGAGGCCCGACCGGCCGGGCAGCATCACGTCGAGGACCAGCACGTCCGGTGCCACGCGATCGATTTCCTCGATCGCGGTCTCTCCCTTGCCATGGCCGCGCACGTCCCATCCGTCCCTCGACAGGATGAAGCCGATCGCCTCGAGGATGTTGGCCTCGTCCTCGACCAGGAGAATACGGTTCGCCAAGGGTCCGGCCTCCCTCCGGATTTAGGGGGCCAGTGTGCGAGATGCCCGTGATTTAGGCAATGGCCAAGTCGGGCCGCCGTCCGGGCAGACGCGGTCAGCGGCGCGCGGGGCAGGTTTCGCGCGGACAGACCGCGCAGCCGGGACCCGCAAGGATGGGCTGCGCCGCGAGGTTGCCGCCGGCAGAGGCCGGGCCGGTCGCCTCGTGCGGGGCGACCAGCATGGTGGCCTGTACGACGGGGGCGGTGCCGAACCCCGTCTGCGCCACGGGTTGCGCCACGGCCCAGACGCGAAACCGCGCGCCCTGCGGCATTTCCAGCAGGCCGGCGTCGGGCTGTCCGGGACGGGCGAGCGCGGCATAGAGCGGCCAGAGCGGGCATCCCGGCCCGAAGCGCGGGATCGAGAAGGACGCAAGCCGACGGCGGAACAGAAGCGCACCGGAGGCGTCGCAGATCGCAAGGCCGAAGGACGGTGCGGGCTCGGCCCGCGGAAGCGCGGCGAGCCGGCGCAGGACAAGCGCCACGTCGCCCGCACCCAGCCCCAGAAGCGCGCCGGGATCGAAGCCGCAGGCCCGCGCGGCCGGAAGCAGGCGCGACAGCGGCAGGCGCTGCGCATCCTCCGCGTAGCGCGACAGCATCCGTTCGCCGAGCGCGCGGGTCGCCGCGTCCTCCATGCCGGGACTGCGGGCAAGAATGGCCGGGATCGCCTGCGCGCCCGCCTCCTCGATCTCGGGGAAATGGTGGGCGGAGGCGTCGAACAGGGCCTCGACCGTCTCGATCGGCGTCGCCGAAAGCGCCGCGCCGCGCGCGTCGGGCGCCTCGAAATGGCCCAGCATCGCCGTGGCGCGCGCCGACAGCCGCTCGGCCTCCTCGTGGAGGTTGCGGTGGAACCGCGCGCGCCAGGCGGCGTCGAGGTCGCGCTCGCGGGCCAGGATATCGGCCGTGGAACGGATCGCGGCGACCGAGGACAGGACCTCGTGCATCGCCTCGGCCAGCACGGGGTCGTGCGAAAGCCGGTCGCGCAGCCCCTCGACGGCGGCCTCCAGCCCGGAAATCCGCTTCTGCTGGGCCGCGATGAGGCCGGTCCATCCCGGAAACCGCGCCGCGAGGTCGTCGATCCGTCCCGTCTCGGGCACGGTGCCGAAGCTGTCGACGGCCGCGCGCGCCGCGGCCTGAAGCGTGTCGTGGATCGTCGCGTCCGCGCCATCGGCGAGAAAGCCCGGCTCGACCTCGAGCGTGCGGGCCAGCTGGACCAGTAGCTTGCCGCCGATCTTCCTGCGGTTGTGCTCGATGAGGTTGAGATAGGAGGCCGAGATTCCCGCCGCCTCGGCGAGCGCGGCCTGTTTCATGCCGATCAGAAGCCGCCTTTCGCGGATGCGATGTCCGGTAAGGTGCGCCCGCGGCGTCGGATCGGGTAACGGCGGCATCGTCTCACCCCGGCTGGCTTTACAAATGTGCTTAACAGCTTTGTATCGACGAACCAAGGGCTTGACCGTGCGATCGCTGGCCTTTCTGTAAAGTCGCCTGCGACCATCCCCCGCTTGCCTCCGCCGCGGCGATGCGGAACACTCGGCCCGAAGCCCGGGACACGAGGGAGACGTCCGGGCGCCATGCACCGACCCCTGGGAGGAGACCCCGAGATGTCTGACGCCACCACGCCGCCGTCCGCCGCGTTCGCCTCTGAGGCGCATATCGACGCCGCCGGCTACGAGGAGATGTATGCCGCTTCGATCGCCGATCCCGAGGCCTTCTGGGCCGAGCACGGGCGGCGGATCGACTGGATCAAGCCCTACACCAGGGTGAAGGCGACGAGCTTTGCGCCCGGCAACATCTCGATCAAGTGGTTCGAGGACGGAACGCTCAACGTCTGCGCCAACTGCGTCGACCGGCACCTCGCCACGCGGGGCGATCAGACCGCCATCATCTGGGAGCCGGACGATCCCAATGACGCGGCGCGGCACATCACCTACCGGGAGCTTCACTCCGAGGTGTGCCGGATGGCGAACATCCTCGAGGACATGGGCGTTCGCAAGGGCGACCGGGTGGTCATCTACATGCCGATGATCCCCGAGGCGGCCTATGCGATGCTGGCCTGCGCGCGGATCGGCGCGATCCATTCCATCGTCTTCGCCGGCTTCTCGCCCGACGCGCTGGGGGCGCGGATCAACGGCTGCGACGCCAAGGTGGTGATCACCTCCGACGAGGCGCCGCGCGGCGGCCGCAAGACGCCGCTGAAGTCGAACACGGACGCGGCCCTTCTGAACGTGCTGCACGAGGTCAAGGTGCTCGTGGTCAAGCGCACCGGCGGACAGACCACCTGGATCGACGGCCGCGACTACGATTACAACGAGCTGCGGCTCGAGGCGGACGACCACAACACCCCCGCAGAGATCGACGCGGAGGACCCGCTCTTCATCCTCTACACCTCGGGCTCCACGGGCCAGCCCAAGGGCGTGGTGCACACGTCGGGCGGCTACCTCGTCTATGCGGCGATGACGCACCAGTACACGTTCGACTACCATGACGGCGACATCTTCTGGTGCACCGCGGACGTCGGCTGGGTCACGGGGCACAGCTACATCGTCTACGGGCCGCTTGCGAACGGGGCGACGACGCTGATGTTCGAGGGGGTGCCCACCTACCCCGACGCTGGCCGGTTCTGGGCGGTCTGCGAGAAGCACAAGGTCAACCAGTTCTATACCGCCCCCACCGCGATCCGGGCACTGATGGGACAGGGCGACGAGTTCGTCACGGAATACGACCTGTCGTCCCTGAAGCTTCTCGGCTCGGTGGGCGAGCCGATCAACCCCGAGGCCTGGAACTGGTACAACACCGTGGTCGGCAAGGGGAAATGCCCCATCGTCGACACCTGGTGGCAGACCGAGACCGGCGGCCACCTCATCACGCCGCTTCCGGGCGCGATCCCGACCAAGCCGGGCAGTGCGACGAAGCCCTTTTTCGGTGTTCAGCCCGTGGTCCTCGACGCCCATACCGGCCAGGAGATCACCGCGACCGAAGCCGAGGGTGTCCTGTGCATCAAGGATAGCTGGCCGGGCCAGATGCGCACCGTCTGGGGCGATCACGAGCGGTTCGAGAAAACCTATTTCTCGGACTACAAGGGCTACTACTTCTCGGGCGACGGCTGCCGCCGCGATGCCGACGGCTACTACTGGATCACGGGCCGGGTCGATGACGTCATCAACGTCTCGGGCCACCGGATGGGCACCGCCGAAGTCGAAAGCGCGCTCGTGGCCCATGCCAAGGTCGCCGAGGCGGCCGTGGTCGGCTACCCGCACAACATCAAGGGCCAGGGCATCTATGCCTACGTCACGCTGATGAACGGGGTCGAGCCCACCGACGAGCTGCGCAAGGAGCTCGAGGTCTGGGTCCGCACCGAGATCGGCCCGATCGCCAAGCCCGACCTCATCCAGTGGGCACCGGGCCTGCCCAAGACACGCTCGGGCAAGATCATGCGCCGCATCCTGCGCAAGATCGCCGAAAACGACTTTGGCGCGCTCGGCGACACCTCGACGCTGGCAGAACCCGCCGTGGTGGAAGATCTGATCGCCAACCGCATGAACAAGGCCTGACGCAGGCGCGGGAGGGGGGCCGGCGCCCCCTCCCGCTTCCGCCTTCCCCGCCGTCATCGGCGGAAACCGGCGCTTGAGCCACCGCCCCCGGGCCGTTAAGTGCGGCGCATCCGAAGGGGACCGCCATGTCCGCAGTGCTCAAAATCGCCATCGGCAGCCTCGTGGTCGGGACCGCCGTTCTCGGGCTGAAGGCGCTGGCCTGGTGGCTCACGGGGTCCGTCGCGCTTCTTTCGGACGCGCTGGAGAGCACGGTGAACCTCGCGACGGCCTTCGCGGCCCTCGTCGCGATACGCGTGGCCGCCCGCCCCGCCGATGCCGAACACCCCTTCGGTCACCACAAGGCGGAGTTCTTCAGCGCGGTGCTGGAAGGCGTCATGATCATCGTGGCCGCCCTCTTCATCCTGCACGAGGCGTGGTCAGGCTTCCTCGAGCCGCGCGTGATCGACGCGCCGGTCGAGGGGCTGCTCGTCAACGGTGCCGCAACGGCGCTGAACGCGGCCTGGGCCTTCATCCTCGTCCGGCAGGGGCGGAAGCTGCGGTCACCGGCGCTTGCGGCGGACGGACGCCACCTCTGGGCCGATGTCGTCACCTCCGCCGGCGTGGCGGTGGGTGTCGTCCTGGCCGTCCTCACCGGCTGGTGGGTGCTCGACCCGATCATGGCCGCGCTCGTGGCGGTGAACATCCTCTGGTCGGGCTCGCGCGTGGTGAGGGAATCGCTCTCGGGCCTGATGGACGAGGCGGTGCCCGAGGAGACGCTCGGCCGCATCCGCGACGCGATCTCGGCCGAGGCCGACGGCGCGGTAGAGGCCCACGACCTCAGGACCCGCCATGCCGGAAGCGCCACCTTCGTGGAGTTTCACCTCGTCGTGCCGAGCGACATGACGGTCTACGACGCCCATGAGATCTGCGACCGCGTCGAGGCGGGGATCGCGCGGGCCGTCCCGGATGTGCGCGTCACGATCCACGTCGAGCCCGAGCACAAGTCGAAGCAGACGGGCATCGTCATCGTCGACTGACCGCCCGACGCAATGTGGCGGAACCGTGGAGTTTGCCGCGAATTCTCGGAATCCCCTTGGTGCGCAGGGGCTTTCGTGGCATGACACCGGACGCGGTGGGGGCTCTGTCAGATGGAGCGATGGTGATGACACCGACCGCACCCTCCGGCCTTCCCGCCGCCACCGGCTCCGCGCCGCAAGCGGCAGCGCCGCGCATGAGCCCGACGGGCGCCGAGCCGCCCGCAGCCCCCAGGCCGGAACTTGCCCGGGCCGCCGTCACGCAGGCCGAGGCGACGGCGAAGGCCGCGCTCGGCGTGCCGGGCGCAGGCCGCCCCGTGCCGGAAATCCCGCCCGACCCTCCGCCGGTCAAGGGCCTCGGCATTCCGCCGCTCGACACCGCGCGGGTCGGCGACTTCGACCGGCGCGAGCCTGCCCCTCCCCCGCCCGAAGCGCCGCCGCCGGCGATGAGCGACCTGTTGCAGGCCTTGCAGGACCGCGCGCCGCCGGGCCTCGACCGGAAGGCCTGAGACGGGCGGCCATACGAAAACAGCCCCGGCGCGAACCGGGGCTGTCTCCTGGTGTCGGAAAGCCGTGCTCAGTTGGCGAGCGCGGCGTCCGTGATGATGTGCGTGAAGGCACCCTCGGGCGCAGCCGAGATCACCGGATCCGAACCGCCGGCGAGCAGCGTGTCGACCGTCCGCTGATAGGCGGCCTCGTCGAGCGCGCCGTCACCGCCTTCCACGAGCAGGCCGATCTCGCGCATCATGCGCAGCTGGTGCTGCTCGGTCTGCGCGCCGGTCTCGTCGTAGTCGAGCACGATCATCGCCGCATCGTCGGGGTTCTCCGCCGCCCACTGCCAGCCGCGCATCGAGGCGCGGACGAAGCGGACCATCTTGTCGACGAAGGCCGGATCCTCGAGGTTCTGCTCGAGCGTCCAGATCCCGTCTTCCAGCGTGGCGACGCCATAGTCCTCGTACTTGAAGGTCACGAGCTCGTCGGGGCTGACGCCCGCGTCAATGATCTGCCAGTACTCGTTATAGGTCATCGTCGAGATGCAGTCGGCCTGCCGCTGCAGCAGCGGATCGACGTTGAAGCCTGCCTGCAGCAGCGTGATGCCCCCTTCGGACCCATCCACCGGGATGCCGAGCTGGCTCATCCACGACAGGAACGGATACTCGTTGCCGAAGAACCAGTGCGCCACCGTCTTGCCTGCGAGATCGGCAGGCTCGGTGATGCCGGTGTCGGCCCAGCAGCTGAGCATCAGGCCCGAGCGCACGAAGGGCTGGGCGATATTCACCACCGGCAGCCCGGCCTCGCGCGCGGCGAGTGCGGAGGGCATCCAGTTCAGCATGACGTCGGCCGCGCCGCCCGCCAGCACCTGCGGCGGTGCGATGTCGGGGCCGCCCGGCATGATGTTCACGTCGAGCCCCTCTTCTTCGTAGTAGCCGTTCTCGAGCGCCACGTAGTAGCCCGCGAACTGCGCCTGGGTGACCCACTGAAGCTGCAGGTTTACCGTGTCCTGCGCCTGCGCCGCGCCCGCAAGGCCGAGGCCCGCAGCCAGCGCCGTCATCGTGATCTTGTTCATGTCTTCCTCCTAGTTGGACTTCTTGTTGCCGTCCGCTCCTCAGGACCCTCGTTGCGACGGGTGCCAGAAGGTCAGCCGCCGCTCGACCAGGGCCACGAGCCCGTAGAACGCGGTCCCGGCCATCGCCGCCACCGCGATTGATGCCCAGACCATATCCATGGCTAGGCGACCCACCTCGATTTTTATCCGAAAGCCCATGCCCACGACGGGAGAGCCGAAAAACTCCGCCACGATGGCCCCGATCAGCGCAAGGGTTGTGCAGATCTTCAACCCGTTGAAGATGAAGGGAAGCGCGGTGGGAAGGCGCAGCTTCATGAGCGACTGCCAATAGCTCGCCGCGTAGGTGTGCATGAGGTCGCGCTGCATCGCGTCGGCGGCCTTCAACCCCTGCACGCAGTTCACCAGCATCGGGAAGAAGACCATGGCGACGACGACGGCGGCCTTGGACTGCCAGCCGAAGCCGAACCACATGACGAGGATCGGTGCGGTGCCCACGATGGGAAGTGCCGCGATGAAGTTGCCGACGGGCAGAAGGCCCCGCTGCAGGAAGGGCGAGCGGTCGATGGCGATGGCCGTCAGGAACGCCGCGCCGCAGCCGATGGCATAGCCCGAGAGCGCCCCCTTCAGGATCGTCTGCCGGAAATCCGCCCAGAGCGTCGACGTGTTCTCGGCGAAGGTCGCCGCGATGACCGAGGGCGCCGGCAGGATGATCGGCGAGATATCGTAAAGCCGGACGGCGGCTTCCCAGAGACCCAGAAGCGTGGCGCCGAAGATTACCGGTACGAGGAATCGGACGCCCCCGCCCCTGCCGACGTTCGACAGCAGCGCATTCACCGCCCAGGCCCCGAGCCAGAGCGCCAGGATCGCGCCGAGCCTCCAGTCGAGAAGCAGGCCCAGCGCGATCAACGCCGCGCCGAGCGCGGGCAAGGACCAGGGCGGAAGGGCGGACAGCGACCTCATGGCGCGACCCGCTGAAAACTGCGGTTTTCCCGCATCCGCGCCCCCGCCCCGCTCATCGGTCGAGCCCCATGCGCCGGAGCGTCATCCGTTCGATCAGGCCGAGCGTCGCCACCAGCGCGGCGGCACAGATCGCCGCCATGAACAGCGCCGACCAGATCTGGATGGTCTGCCCGTAATAGCTTCCGGTCAGGAGCCGCGCGCCGAGGCCGAAGCGTGCGCCGGTGGGCAACTCCGCCACGATGGTGCCGACGAGCGCGGCGGCGATGCCGACCTTGAGCGAGGCGAAGAGGAACGGCACCGAGGCCGGGAGACGAAGCTTCCAGAACGTCTCGGCACCGCTGGCCGAATAGGTGCGCAGAAGGTCGAGGTCCATGGCGTTCGGGCTGCGCAGGCCCTTCACCATCCCCACCACGACCGGGAAGAAGCTGAGATAGGCCGAGATCAGCGACTTGGGGATCAGCCCCTCCAGCCCGATGGAGTTCAAGACCACGATGATCATCGGCGCGATGGCGAGGATCGGGATGGTCTGGCTGGCGATGGCCCAGGGCATGACGGAAAGGTCCATCGCCCGGTTGTGGACGATCCCCACGGCCAGCAGGATGCCGGCGAGCCCGCCAATGGCGAAGCCCAGAAGCGTCGGCGCCAGCGTCTGCCAGGCATGGAAGAAGAGGCTGCGCGGATTGGGACGGTATTCGCCGCGCCGCTCGCGCAGGATCGGCTCGCCCATCGTTGTGGCCCAGAGCTCGTCGAAGACCTGGTGGGGGGCGGGCAGAACGGGTCGTTCCTGGCTCATCGCGTCGGCGAGGATCTCGCCCGCCGTCAGCTCCACGCCCTGCCGCTGCGCCTGGTCGAGCGTCCAGGCGCGGTTCAGCCCGATCGCCGCCGCATACCAGAGCGCGACGATGGTCGCGACGACGGTCAGGACCGGCAGGACGCCGCCGGCGATCCGGCGCAGAAGCGCGCAGACGGCGCAGGGCGCGGCTGGCGTGGATGCCACGGCCTCGCTCATGGCAGCCCCCGGATCAGGCCCCGGATCAGGCCCCCGATCAGGCCCGGTAGGCGACGGGTATGGCGGCCGTCAATCGTCATAGGCATGTCCGGCGCGAAGGCCCTCGCGCACCCGGTGGGCAATGGCGAGGAATTCCGGCGTATCGCGGATGTCGAGCGGCCGGTCGGGGCCGAGATCGCTTTCGATGACGTCGGTGATGCGGCCCGGACGCGGGCTCATCACGACGATCTTGGTGGACAGGTAGACCGCCTCGGGGATCGAATGGGTGACGAAGCCGATGGTCTTCTCCGTCCGCCTCCAGAGCGCGAGCAGCTGCTCGTTCAGGTGGTCGCGCACGATCTCGTCCAGCGCGCCGAAGGGTTCGTCCATCAGCAGAAGGTCGGCATCGAAGGCGAGCGCGCGGGCGATCGAGGCGCGCTGCTGCATCCCCCCCGACAGCTGCCAGGGGAATTTCTTGCCGAACCCCTCGAGATCGACCAGCCGCAGCACATCGTCCACGCGCCGCGCCTGTTCGGCCCGGTCGAAGCCCATGATCTCCAGCGGCAGAGCGATGTTCTTCTCGATGGTGCGCCAGGGGTAGAGCCCGGCCGCCTGGAACACGTAGCCATACGCGCGTTGACGGCGCGCCTCGTCCGGGGTCATGCCGTTGACGGTGATGGTGCCGCCGGTCGGACGTTCGAGCGCCGCGACGACGCGAAGGAACGTGGTCTTGCCGCACCCCGAGGGGCCGATGAAGCTGACGAAATCGCCCCTGTCTATGGTCAGGTTCACGTCGCGCAGGGCCTGGACCGGGCCGTCCGCCGTCTGGAACGTCAGATCGAGGCCACGGGCCTCGATCACGGGGGCCGCCGTCGTCGCCATCTTCGCCACTGCCTCGGCCGCCATGCTCATGCGCACCTCTCTTCGTCCGCCCCGGGATCGTGTTCCGACCGCGGGGCACCCCCTGGAATCAAAAGCCCTGGCGCCTCAGACGCCCGTCACGGGAATCCCCGTCCGCTGCACCGGGCGCGGCGCGGTCAGTTCCTTCCACTGGCTGAGCGCGCGGTTGACCGACCCGTTCGGCGGCCGCTTCACGAACTTGCCATGGCCCTCCTGCGTCCGCACCTCGCCGTCGTGGATCGCCACCTGGCCCCGCGTCAGCGTGAAGCGCGGCAGGCCGGTCACCTCCTTGCCCTCGAAGACGTTGTAATCGATGGCCGATTGCTGCGTGCCGGCGGTGATCGTCTTGGATTTCTCGGGGTCCCAGACCACGATATCCGCATCAGCGCCGACGAGGATCGCGCCCTTCTTCGGGTAACAATTCAGGATCTTCGCGATGTTTGTCGACGTAACGGCAACAAATTCGTTCATCGTCAGGCGCCCCGTGCGGACGCCATGGGTCCAGAGCATCGGCATCCGGTCCTCAAGGCCGCCCGTTCCGTTCGGGATCTTCGTGAAGTCCCCCACGCCCGTGCGCTTCTGCTCGGTCGTGAAGGCGCAATGGTCGGTCGCCACCACCGAGAGCGAGCCCGACATGAGACCGGCCCAGAGGCTGTCCTGGTGCGCCTTGTTGCGGAACGGCGGAGACATGACGCGGCGCGCGGCATGGTCCCAGTCGGGATGGAAATACTCGCTTTCGTCCAGCGTCAGGTGCTGGATCAGCGGCTCACCCCAGACGCGCTTGCCCAGCTGCTTGGCACGCCGGATCGCCTCGTGCGCCTCCTCGCAGGAGACATGCACGACATAGAGCGGCACGCCCGCCATGTCGGCGATCATGATGGCCCGGTTCGTGGCCTCGCCCTCGACCTGGGAGGGACGCGAATAGGCGTGCCCCTCGGGGCCGTTGTTCCCCTCGGCCAGCAGCTTCTGCTGCAACTCGGCCACCACGTCGCCGTTCTCGGCATGGACCATCGCGGTCGCGCCCAGCTCGGACAGGCGCTTGAACGACGCGAAAAGCTCGTCGTCGTTGACCATCAGCGCGCCCTTGTAGGCCATGAAGTGCTTGAAGGTGTTGATGCCCCGGTCGCGGACGACGCCCTCCATCTCGTCGAAGACCTGCTCGCCCCACCACGTCACGGCCATGTGGAAGGAGTAGTCGCAGTTGGCGCGGGTCGACTTGTTGTCCCACATCTGCAGCGCGTCGAAGAGGCCCTGACCGGGCGAGGGAAGCGCGAAGTCGACGACCATCGTCGTGCCGCCGGACAGGGCCGCGCGCGTCCCGCTCTCGAAATCGTCGGAGGAATAGGTGCCCATGAAGGGCATCTCGAGATGCGTGTGCGGGTCGATCCCGCCCGGCATGATGTAGCACCCCGTGGCATCGAGCACAGTGTCGCCCTTGAGCCCCGGGCCGATCTCCGTGATGACACCGTTCTCCACCAGGACATCGGCCTCGTAGCTGAGGTCCGCGGTCACGACGGTGCCGCCCTTGATTACCGTGCTCATCGCATCTCTCCCCGTTGTTTGACCGCGCCCGTCCTTATTGCGGGCGCGTGCAGATCATCCGTCCGTCCCGCGTGAGCAGCGGGAGATAGGTCACCTCGACGGGACCGACATAGCGATACCAGTAGCAGCCATCGCTCTCGATCCGGACGTTGGACATGTCCTGCCCCGGAGCAACGAGCGCCATGAGCTGTTCGGTCAGCGTCTCGGTCTCGCCCTGGGGCGTCGGCGGCGCGCCGCAGGCAGCCAGAAGCGTCAGAAGCGCCACGGGCGCCAGGATAGTCCTCGTCATTCCACGATCTCCGCAGTTTCAACCACGGCGTGGAATAGCACATCGGCGCCCGCTGTCGCCCATTCCCGCGATATTTCTTCCGCCTCGTTGTGCGAAAGCCCGTCGACGCAGGGGCACATGATCATCGCGGTCGGCGCCACGTCGTTGATCCAGCACGCGTCATGGCCCGCGCCCGACACGATATCCATATGCGAATATCCAAGGCGTTCAGCGGCTTGCCGCACGGCGTTCACGCAGTTCTCGTCGAAGGCCGGTGGATCGAACTGCCCCACGATCTGCGCCTCGAAGCCGACGCCGATCTCTTCGCAAAGCTTCGGCGCACGCTCCATGAACTCGGCGACCATCGCGTTCAACTTGTCGAGAAGATGGGTGCGCATGTCGACCGTGAAGACGACCTTGCCGGGGATGATGTTGCGGCTGTTGGGGTAGACATCGATATGCCCGATCGCGCCCACGGCGTTCGGCTGGTTCTTCATCGCGATCTCGTGGACAAGCTCGGTGACGAGGGCCAGGCCCCGGCCCGCGTTCTTGCGCATGTGCATGGGCGTCGAGCCGGTGTGGCTCTCCTTGCCGGTCACGGTGCACTCGATCCACCTGAGGCCCTGCCCGTGGGTGACGACGCCGATATCCTTGCCCTCGGCCTCGAGGATCGGGCCCTGCTCGATATGCAGCTCGAAGAAGGCGTGCATCTTGCGGTCGCCGACCTTCTCTTCGCCCTTCCAGCCGATCCGCTCCAGCTCGTCGCCAAAGCGCTTGCCCTTGGCGTCGACCCGGTCATAGGCCCAGTCGAGGCTGTGCTTTCCGGCGAAGACGCCAGAGGCGAGCATCGCGGGGGCAAAGCGCGTCCCCTCCTCGTTGGTCCAGTTCGTGACGACGATGGGATGCTTCGTCCTGATCCCCAGATCGTTGAGCGTCCGGATCACTTCCAGCCCGCCGAGGACACCCAGAACGCCGTCATACTTGCCGCCCGTGGGCTGCGTATCGAGGTGGGAGCCGACATAGACCGGAAGCGCCTCGGGGTCCGTCCCCTCGCGGCGGGCGAACATGTTGCCCATCTCGTCGAGGCCCATGGTGCACCCCGCCGCCTCGCACCAGGTCTGGAACAGGGCGCGGCCCTCGGCGTCCTCGTCGGTCAGCGTCTGGCGGTTGTTGCCGCCCGCGACGCCGGGGCCGATCTTCGCCATTTCCATCAGGCTGTCCCACAGCCGCTCGCCGTTGATCTTCAGGTTCTCGCCGGGTGCCGGCATGCCGTCGTCCTTACTTCAGTTCCGTTTCCATGAACGCCATGGGCGCCGTGCCGCCGTTGATCACGTTGTGCTCCACGCCCGCATCGCGGCGGTAGACCGTGCCCTGCGCCACCATCACCTCCCGCGTCGCCCCGCCCGGCTCGACAAGCCGCATCTGACAGTCGGTCAGGGCCGTGATGACGTAGTCGAGGCCGTGGCGATGCCAGCCCGTTTCGTCACCCGGCGCGAAGTCGAACCGCGTGACCCGGACCCGGTCGTCGTCGATCAGGATTTCGGACCGGCAGGCCGCCATCAGTTCAATCCCTTCAGGATATCCCTCAATGTCCCGAACAGCGTATCGATATGCCCCTTCTCGATGATGAGCGGCGGGGAAAGCGCGATGATGTCGCCCGTCGTGCGGATCAGGACGCCCTTCTCGTAAGCCTCGAGGAAGGCAGTGAAGGCGCGCTTGGTCGGTTCGCCCGCGATGGGCTCCAGTTCGATCCCGGCGATCAGGCCCATGTTGCGGATGTCGATGACATGCGGACAGTCGGCGAGGCTGTGAACCGCGTCCTCCCAGTAGGGCGCAAGCTCGGCCGCGCGTTCGAAGAGACCCTCTTCCCTGTAAGTCTCGAGCGTCGCGAGACCGGCGGCCGAAGCGATCGGGTTCCCCGAATAGGTATAGCCGTGGAACAGCTCGATCATGTGCTCGGGGCCTTGCATGAAGGCGTCGTGGATCTCCTTCGTGGCCAGCACCGCGCCCATCGGGATCACGCCGTTGGTCAGGCCCTTGGCGCAGGTGATCATGTCCGGCATCACCCCGAAATGATCGGCCGCGAAGGGGCTGCCGAGGCGGCCGAAGCCCGTGATGACCTCGTCGAAGATCAACAGGATGCCGTGTTTCGTGCAGATGTCCCGCAGCCGCTCGAGGTAGCCCTTGGGCGGCATCAGGACGCCGGTGGAGCCCGCCATCGGCTCGACGATCACGGCGGCGATGGTCTCGGGACCATGCAGCGCGACGATCCGCTCCAGCTCGTCGGCAAGCTCCGCCCCATGCTCGGGCTGGCCGCGCGTAAAGGCGTTCTTCTGCGGCAGGTGGGTATGCGGCATGTGATCGACGCCGTTCAACAATGCGCCGAAAAACTTGCGATTGTTGACGATACCACCAACAGAGATGCCGCCGAAGTTGACCCCGTGATAGCCGCGCTCGCGCCCGATCAGGCGGGTCCGCGTGCCCTGGCCGATGGCGCGCTGATAGGCGATCGCGATCTTCAGCGCGGTCTCCACGCTTTCCGAGCCGGAATTGGTGAAGAAGACATGCTCCATCGGTTCGGGCGCCATGTCGCGCAGCCGGTTGGCAAGCTCGAAGGCCTTGGGGTGACCCATCTGGAAGGCGGGGGCGTAATCCAGCTCGCCCGCCTGCTGCCGGATCGCCTCGACGATCTTCGGCCGGTTGTGGCCCGCGTTGCAGCACCACAGGCCCGCCGTCCCGTCCAGAACCTCGCGCCCGTCCGCAGTCTTGTAGTGCATGCGGTCGGCGGAGACGAACATCCGCGGCGTCTTCTTGAACTGCCGGTTCGCCGTGAAGGGCATCCAGAAGGCGGAAAGGTCGTTCGGAACCGGGTTGGTGCGGTCGAGGGCCATGGGGCTCACCGATGTCTTGCGGCCGGGCTTGACGCCGCCCTAACCGCGGGTTGGCTGTTTTGACCATTCGGTCAAGATCACGCTAGCAGAGGCGCCGTGCCAGTCAACGGATTGAACCCCGCCGACTGCCCGTTCGCAAGGCAAATGATGTTCTCTTGGCCGCTCCTGACGCCGCATTGGGCGATGGGCAAAGCCATGCTTGCCCCCGCCCGCGGCAGAGTGCCATTCTCGGAGACATGAACGTCCAGAAGCCGCGCACGCGCATCCAGAAGAAGAACCGCAGGGCGATCCTCGATGCCGCGCTCGACGTGTTCTCGGCACATGGCTTCCGCGGCGCGACCCTCGACCGGATCGCCGAGGCGGCGGGGCTGTCGAAGCCGAACCTGCTCTATTATTTCCCGTCGAAGGAGGCCATCCACGTCGCCCTTCTCAGCCAGCTCATGGACACCTGGCTCGACCCGTTGCGCGAACTCGACCCGGGCGGCGAGCCGGTCGCCGAACTCCTGGGCTACGTGCGCCGCAAGCTGCAGATGAGCCGCGATTTCCCCCGCGAATCCCGGCTCTTCGCCAACGAGATCCTGCAGGGCGCGCCACGGATCGGCCCGGCGCTCGAGACCGAACTCAAGGACCTCGTGGACGAGAAGGCAGCCGTGATCCGGGGCTGGGTCGAGGCCGGCCGCATCGCCCCCGTGGACCCCCATCACCTGATCTTCTCGGTCTGGGCCCTGACCCAGCACTACGCCGATTTCGACGTCCAGGTGCGCGCCGTGCTCGGCGCCGCGCGCGATCCGCTCGACGAGGCCGAGCGCTTCCTCGACACGCTCTTCGCGCGCCTCGTCACGCCCTGACGCCCCCGCTTCACCCTGGCAGGAAACTCCCGGGGGAGCGCGAGGGGGCAGGCAGCCCCCTCGTTCCCCGGATCCGCCACCTAAACCACCGCCGGTGTCCCGGCCCTCACTCGGCCGCCTTGACCGCGGCCGGGTTGTTGGGGTGCGTCGTCCAGTTGGCGTAATCGTCCGACACCGTCTTGCCGGTCCGCAGGTCGGTCGTGCCCGCGGGCAGACGCTCCATCGTGATGCAGTCCTCGACCGGGCAGACGTTCACGCAGAGGTTGCAGGCCACGCATTCCTCGTCGATCACCTCGAAGACGCGGTCGGGGCTCATGCTGATCGCCTGGTGCGAGGTGTCCTCGCAGGCGGCATAGCAGCGACCGCACTTGATGCAGGCGTCCTGGTCGATCCGCGCCTTGGTGACGTAGTTGAGGTTCAGGTACTGCCAGTCGGTGACGTTCGGAACCGCGCGGCCGATCAGCTCGTCGAGCGTGATCCCCTTCTCGTCGAGATACTGCGACAGGCCCGACTTCATCTCCTCGACGATCTTGAAACCGTAGGTCATGGCCGCGGTGCAGACCTGCACCGTGCCCGCGCCGAGGCTCAGGAACTCGGCCGCGTCGCGCCATGTCGTGACGCCGCCGATGCCGCTGATCGGCAGGCCCGCCGTCTCGGGATCGCGGGCGATCTCGGCCACCATGTTGAGCGCGATGGGCTTCACCGCCGGACCGCAATAGCCGCCATGGGACCCCTTGCCGTCGATCGAGGGCTCGGGGCTGAAATCGTCGAGGTTGACGGACGTGATCGACGAGATCGTGTTGATCAGGGAGACCGCGTCGGCGCCCCCCTTCTTCGCCGCCCGCGCCGGGTAGCGGATGTCGGTGATGTTGGGCGTCAGCTTCACGATCACCGGCATGCGGGTGTTCTGCTTGCACCAGCGGGTGACCATCTCGATGTATTCGGGCACCTGCCCCACCGCCGATCCCATGCCGCGCTCGGACATGCCATGCGGGCAGCCGAAGTTCAGCTCGATCCCGTCCGCGCCGGTCTCCTCGACATGGGGCAGGATCGCTTTCCAGGCCTGCTCCTCGCAGGGCACCATGATCGAGACGATCATCGCCCGGTCGGGCCAGTCGCGCTTGACCTGCTTGATCTCGCGCAGGTTCACCTCGAGCGGGCGATCGGTGATCAGCTCGATGTTGTTGAGCCCCAGAAGGCGCCGGTCCGCGCCCCAGATCGCGCCGTAGCGCGGGCCGTTGACGTTGACGATGGGCGGGCCTTCCTCGCCCAGCGTCTTCCAGACGACCCCGCCCCAGCCGGCCTTGAAGGCGCGGACGACGTTGTATTCCTTGTCGGTCGGCGGCGCGGAGGCCAGCCAGAACGGGTTGGGCGACTTGATGCCCAGGAAGTTGGTGGAAAGGTCTGCCATGGTCCTGGTCTCCCCTGTCTCTTCCGGGCGCAGCGCGGCCCCTTCATCTTTCTGCAAATACGCAATGCGGCGGGTGCCGTCCGGCGGCACCGCCGGCCGGATCAGTCCATCAGGCTGGCATGGATGTCCTCGGCCGCATCGCGACCCTCCGCGACCGCCGTCACCGTCAGGTCCTCGCCGCCCGAGGCGCAGTCGCCCCCGGCCCAGACGCCCGCGACGCTGGTGCGCCCCGCGCCCGTCACCGCGATCTTGCCCCCGGCCAGTTGCAGCGCCTCCGGCGCCCCCTCGAGCGTCTGGCCGATCGCCTTCAGCACCTGGTCGGCGGGAATGTCGAAGGTCTCGCCCGTACCGGTGAGCGACTTGCCTTCGCTGCGCGTATACTCGACGCGCACCCCCGTCACCGCGCCGTTCCCCAGGATCTCGACCGGCATCGCGTTGAAGACGAAGCGCACACCCCTGGAGGCCGCGAGGTCCTGTTCGTAGGTCGAGGCCGGCATCGCATCGCGCCCGCGCCGGTACAGGATGGTCACGGTTTCCGCGCCGAGAAGCTTGGACTGCACGGCCGCGTCGATCGCCGTCATGCCGCCGCCGATGACCACCACGTTGCGGCCGACGGGCAGCAGGCCGAGATCGCCGGTCTGGCGCAGGTCCTCGATGAATTCCACCGCGTCCTCGACGCCCTCGCGCGTCTCGCCATTGGCCCGCAGCGCGTTCACGCCCTGAAGGCCCATGCCGAGGAAAACCGCGTCGAAGCCGTCGCGCAGGCTCTCCAGCGTCAGGTCGGGGCCGAGCGCCTTGCCGGTCTCCATCGTGATCCCGCCGATCTTCATCAGCCAGTCGACCTCGGCGCCCGCGAACCCGCCCACCGTCTTGTAGTAGGCGATCCCGTATTCGTTGAGGCCGCCGCCCTTGGGCTTGGCCTCGAAGATCGTGACGTCATGGCCATGCATCGCCAGCCGATGCGCGCAGGCCAGACCCGCGGGCCCCGCGCCCACCACGGCGACCTTCTTCCCGGTCGCCGGCGCACGCGTGTAGGGGTGCAGCCCCGCCTCCATCAGCGTGTCGGTGGCGTAGCGCTGCAGCCGCCCGATCTCCACCGGCTTGCCCTCGGCCGCCTCGCGCACGCAGGCCTCCTCGCACAGCGTCTCGGTCGGGCAGACCCGCGCGCACATGCCTCCGAGGATGTTCTGGTCGAAGATCGTCTTCGCCGCCGCCTCGGGCGTGCCGGTCGCGATCTGGCGGATGAAGAGCGGAATGTCGATCGAGGTCGGGCAGGCCGTGATGCAGGGCGCATCGTGACAGAAATAGCACCGATCCGCCGCGACAAGCGCCTCGTGATCGTCGAGCGGGGGGTGGAGGTCGGAGAAGTTGGCGTCCAGCGCCGCGGGATCTAGGCGCGCGGGCGCGATGCCGGGTGTAAAGGGGCTGTTCGTCATGGCGTTCCCTGTCGGATGGCTGGCTCTGGTCGGCCGCTGTCTGGAAAAATGCTGGCACGGGTCCGGTTTTTTATCAAACGGTAAATTTCTTCGGGCGGCCTTCAGGGCCGGCCTCTGGCCGCGCAAGCGCGGCAAATGCCGAAAAAACGGGCAGAGACGGGCTGAAACCGCGCTCCGCAGGCCCTATGTCGGCACCTACCGCGCGCACTTTCCCCGCGCCTGCCCTTGCGTTATAGGGCGCAGAACGGCCGGGCTCGGTGCAGGGTCAGCGACCCGACGCCGTCTCCTGCGAAGCGACGAAGGCGAGACGAGGGCAGAATAGAATGACCGAGAACACCCGCGAAAAGGACGTGGCCTTCATCAGGGCCCTGGCCGAGCTTCTGCGCGAAACCGAGCTGAGCGAGCTTGAAGTCAAACGCGAATACGGCGAGGCCGACCGGCTCAACGTGCGCGTGGCAAGGCAGATGGCCGCCCCCGCGGCCCCCGTCAGCGTCAGCATGCCCGCCGCGATGCCCGCGCCCGTGCCCGCCACGCCCGCGGCGCCGTCCGCGCCCGCGCCCGAGGATCCGGCCCAGCACGCGGGCGCCGTCACCTCGCCCATGGTCGGCACCGTCTATCTTCAGCCCGAGCCGGGCTCCAAATCCTTTGTTTCGGTCGGCGACAAGGTCTCCGAGGGACAGACGCTCCTGATCATCGAAGCGATGAAGACCATGAACCAGATCCCGAGCCCGCGGGCCGGGACGGTCAAGCGCATCCTCGTCGAGGACAAGTCGGCCGTCGAATACGGCGCGCCCCTGATGATCATCGAGTGACGACGGGGGCCACGATGTTCCGCAAGATCCTGATCGCCAACCGCGGCGAGATCGCGCTCCGGGTCGTGCGCGCCGCGCGCGAGATGGGCGTGGCCAGCGTGGCGGTGCATTCCACCGCGGATGCCGACGCGATGCATGTGCGCATGGCTGACGAGGCCATCTGTATCGGCCCGCCACCCTCTTCCGACAGCTACCTTTCCATGGCCGCCGTTCTTTCCGCTGCCGAGATCACCGGCGCGGAGGCGATCCATCCCGGCTATGGCTTCCTGTCGGAGAACGCCAATTTCGTGCAGGCGGTCGAGGACCACGGGATCAAGTTCATCGGCCCCTCGGCCGAGCACATCCGCATGATGGGCGACAAGATCACCGCCAAGGAGACGATGCACCGCCTCGGCGTGCCCTGCGTGCCCGGCTCCGTCGGCGGGGTGGCGCACCTGGAGACCGCGCAGATCGTGGCGCGCGACATCGGCTACCCGGTCATCATCAAGGCCACTGCCGGCGGCGGCGGACGCGGCATGAAGCTCGCCCGGTCCGAGGACGAGCTTGAGAACGCCTTCCGTACCGCGCGCTCGGAGGCAAAGGCCGCCTTCGGCAACGACGAGGTCTATATCGAGAAGTATCTCGGACGGCCCCGCCACATCGAGGTGCAGATCTTCGGCGACGGCAAGGGCGGCGCGGTGCATCTGGGCGAACGCGACTGTTCGCTGCAGCGGCGCCACCAGAAGGTTCTGGAGGAGGCCCCCGGCCCCGCCATCGACCCCGAAACCCGCGAGCGGATCGGCCAGACCTGCGCCAAGGCCGTGGCCGATCTCGGCTACGAGGGGGCCGGCACGATCGAATTCCTCTACGAGGACGGCGAGTTCTACTTCATCGAGATGAACACGCGGCTCCAGGTCGAGCACCCCGTGACGGAGGCCGTCTTCGGCGTCGATCTCGTGCGCGAGCAGATCCGCGTCGCCGCGGGCCTGCCGATGTCGTTCCGGCAGGAAGACCTGCGCGTGAACGGCCATGCCATCGAGGTCAGGATCAACGCCGAGAAACTGCCGAACTTCTCGCCCTGCCCCGGCAAGATCACGCAGTATCACGCGCCGGGCGGCCTCGGCATCCGGATGGATTCGGCGCTTTATGACGGCTACCGGATCCCGCCCTACTACGACAGCCTCATCGCCAAGCTGATCGTCCACGGCCGCGACCGGCCCGAGGCGCTGGCCCGTCTGAAGCGGGCGCTCGGCGAGTTGATCGTCGACGGAGTGGACAGCACGGTCCCGCTTTTCCATGCCCTGTTGCAGGAACCCGCGATCCTGCAGGGCGACTACACGATCCACTGGCTCGAGGACTGGCTGAAGCGCAACGTCGGCTGATCCTGGCGCGGGTTTCGTCGCGGTGCCGCCTGCCCCGCGGGCAAAATGGCCGGCAATTTGCCGCTATTGCCCGCATCGGGACCTCTCGGACGTGGCCCGGTCGCGATTTTGGGGCGTGATTTGAGCCGCGGCGCACCTAGATACGGATCATGGCCCACGACATGTACCGTCCGACCCGTCCGCCGCTCAGCCCCTCGCTGATGCTGCGGGCCTATTCGGCGGGCATCTTCCCCATGTCTGAGGGTGCCGACGATCCGTCGCTGTTCTGGGTCGACCCGCAGCGGCGGGGGATCTTCCCCCTCGACGGGTTCCATGTCTCACGCTCGCTTGCGCGCCGCATCCGGCGCGGCGGTTTCGACGTGCGCATCAACAGCGACTTCAGCGGCACCGTGGCGGGCTGCGCCGCCCGCGACCCCACCTGGATCAACGCCGAGATCTTCCGCTGCTATCTGTCGCTTCACGCGATGGGCCGGGCGCACTCGGTCGAGGTCTGGCAGGACGGCGCCCTGGCAGGCGGCGTCTTCGGTGTCGTTCTCGGCGGCGCCTTCTTCGGGGAATCGATGTTCTCGCGGCGCACGGACGCCTCGAAGATCGCGCTCGCCTGGCTGATCGCCCGCCTGAATTACGGCGGCTTCCGCCTGTTCGACACGCAATTCGTGACGGAACACCTGGAAAGCCTCGGGGCGGAGGAAGTTCCGCGCAGCGTCTACCGCGACCGGCTGCAGGACGCGCTCGCCGCGCGCGCCGACTTCATGGCGATGCCGGTCGGCCTCGGCCCTCAGGAGGTGCTGGAGCACCTCAGCACCCAGACGTCATAACGCGGATGCTCGAGCGCGTTCAGCGCGGGCGATGACGCGACCATCCACCCATCGAAAAGCGTGTTTCCGTCGGTATCCAGAACGCGGACATGCGCGAAGGCGTCCGACGAGGGGTTGTCGACGGGATACCGGCATTCCTCGATGTGGATCGCGATGCGCCCGAACAGGACCGTCTGGCCGACCTCGAGCTCGATATCGGTGGGCCTGCCCAGCATCCGGTCGAGCGCGCGGAGCGTGATGCGGTTTCCATCGCGGGTGACGGCCTGGCTGACGGAGGTGACGGGCCCCGAAACGCCGGGGAAGGTCTCGAGCCGGACTCCGCTCTGGCCCGACGGATTGGTCTCCAGCAGGACGCCGCTGTCGCTGTCGGGCAGGATGACCCCCTGGCCATCGAGCCAGGGCAGGTCGAAACCGCCGCCCTGGGGATTGGGCAACGTCTCGCCCTCGCCAAGGGGCGGCAGGGTCGACTGGCCGAAATTGTCGAAGGATTGCGCATCGGCGGGCCATGCGGCGAGCATGGCAAGGACGGCAAGGACGCGCATGCCCGCCCTCACGATCCGTTCTCCCCGGTCACGAAGCGCATCAGGAGCGTGATGAGGCTGACCGAGCTCTGGGTATCGAGGATCTCGGCCCCGGGCTCCAGCACGAAGGGCGAGCCGCCGGGGATGATCTCGACGAAGCTGCCGCCCAGCAGGCCCTCGGAGGCGACCGCCACGGCGCTGTCGTCGGGCAGTTCGAGGTCGCCCGAGACGGTGAAGGTCGTATCGGCTCGGAAGGTCTCGGGGTTGAGCGCCATGCCCGTCACCGTCCCCACCCGCACGCCGGCCATGCGAACCTCGGTGCCCACGGTGATCCCCTCGGCCGACCGGAACGAGGCCGACAGCTCGTAGACATCGGCGCCGCGCATCGTGCCGCCATCCGAGACGGAGGACGCATAGAAGAAGAACCCCGCAGCCGCGGCCAGAACCGCCGCCCCGACCAGGATTTCCGCGATCGTGTCGTCACGCTCGGCCATTGCGGCCCTCCCTCGCGTCGCCCCGTGGCGAGACGGCGCGCATCCTTGCCGGCCGGACGATTGCCGTCACTCCGGGCTCCAGGCCTCGTAGTCGCGGCGCTGCTCCGGCTCGGCGCGGCGGATCGACCCGACCGGCGCATAGGCCTGCGCCGTCCCGGTGAGGTTCGGCAGGTGCGGCTTTTCCCACGCCTTGTGCACCATCGGCCGCTCGGTCGGGGGCTCGTCCCAGGTGTGGTGCAGCCAGCCGTGCCAGTCCGGGCTGACCCGGCTTGCCTCGGCCTCGCCGTTGAAGATCACCCAACGCCGCTTGCCGTCGCGCGTGCGGTAGAAGACATTGCCGGCCTCGTCCTCGCCCACCTTCACGCCATTGCGCGCGGTGAAGATCTGGGTGCCGAGCGTCTGCCCGTTCCACCAGGTGACGAGGCGCTTGAGGAAATCGAGCATGGGCGGGGCCCTTTCGGCATGGCTTCCGGTCGCTGGGGTTTTGCCCCAAGTGCCGCGGGCCGTCCAGTGGCATCGGGTCGCGTGCGCGGCGACACGCGGGTCGCGGACCGCTTTGGCGAGGCGCCTCGAAGCGCCTTGCGCGGCCTGCGCAATGGACATCTCGGCGGACGCACGGCCGCCGGACCAGGGCGCGACGGCACGGGGGTCCCGCGCGCCCGCGGTCCACGGAACGCCCGGCCTTTCCCGAAACCCCGCGATTGTCGCTGACCGCGCCATGGCCTAATCCTTGCCGCGACACGGATTCAAACGGGGGAGAGAGACCCATGACCGACGGCCCGACCTACGGTTTCGACACGCTGCAGATCCATGCGGGCGCACGCCCCGACCCGGCCACCGGCGCGCGGCAGACACCGATCTACCAGACCACGGCCTATGTCTTCCGCGATGCGGAACATGCCGCGGCCCTCTTCAACCTGCAGGAAGTCGGCTACATCTACTCGCGCCTCACGAACCCCACCATCGCCGTCCTGCAGGAACGGATCGCGACGCTGGAGGGCGGCGTGGGCGCAGTCTGCTGCTCGTCCGGACACGCCGCGCAGATCATGGCGCTCTTCCCGCTCATGGCGCCGGGGCGCAACATCGTCGTGTCGACACGGCTTTACGGCGGCACCGTCACTCAGTTCAGCCAGACGATCCGGCGCTTCGGCTGGTCGGCGAAATTCGTCGACTTCGACGACCTCGACGCGGTCAGCGCCGCCATCGATGACGACACGCGCGCCGTCTTCTGCGAATCCATCGCCAACCCCGGCGGCTATATCACCGACCTGCCCGCCATCGCCGCCGTGGCCGACGCAGCGGGCCTGCCGCTCATCGTGGACAATACTTCGGCAACTCCCTACCTGTGCCGTCCGATCGAGCACGGCGCGACGCTCGTCGTCCATTCCACCACGAAATACCTCACCGGGAACGGCACCGTCACGGGCGGGGCGATCGTCGATTCCGGCAGGTTCGACTGGTCGGCCTCGGACAAGTTCCCCTCGCTATCGGCGCCCGAGCCGGCCTATCACGGCCTGAAGTTCCACGAGACCTTCGGACCGCTCGCCTACACGTTCCACGGCATCGCCATCGGCCTGCGCGACCTCGGCATGACGATGAACCCGCAGGCGGCGCACTACACGCTCATGGGGATCGAGACCCTCAGCCTGCGGATGGAGCGTCACGTGGAGAACGCGGTAAAGATCGCCACCTGGCTCGAGAACGACCCGCGCGTGGATTACGTGACCTACGCCGGCCTGCCCTCCTCGCCCTACTACGAGCGCGGCCGCGAGATCTGTCCCCGCGGGGCCGGCGCGCTGTTCACCTTCGCGGTGAAGGGTGGCTACGAAGCCTGCGTCAAGCTTGTGGATTCGCTCGAGATCTTCAGCCACGTGGCGAACCTCGGCGACACGCGGAGCCTGGTGATCCACTCGGCCTCCACCACCCACAGGCAGCTCACGCCCGAGCAGCAGAAGGCCGCGGGCGCGGCGCCCAACGTGGTGCGCCTGTCCATCGGCATCGAGGATGCCGACGACCTGATCGCCGATCTCGACCGGGCTCTTTCGGCGGCGACGGCCTGAGTCGGCGCCGCCCGTTCATCCACAGGACTGCCGACTTATCCACAGGCTGCGGGCCGCCCTGCAACGGGCTGGCCCGCAAGGCTTTTTATGCGGCCGAATCCGCGTTAGACTGGAATCCGCCGATATGGGGGCTGCGACCGTGGGGACATGTTTCCGCGGGCGCAAGCTTCCTATATGGAAGAGCGATTGCCGGGAGATGACCCGGCAAGACTACGGCAGAGGTCCGCCTTGACGGTACATGTAGCCCTGTTTCTTTCGTCCAACGGCATCGCGCTGGCCCATCGCCAGTCCGCGGGCCACTGGACATTCCTCGGTGACACCGAGTTCTCAGCGCCAGACCTCGACAAGGCGATGGCGAAGTTGCGCGCGGCCGGTGAGGCGCGCGAGGGCGAGCATTGCCCGACGCTCGTCATGCTGCCCGACGACCAGATCCTCTATACCTCGCTGACGGCGCCGACGGACGATCCCGAATTGACGGCGTTCCGCATCGAGGAAGGACTCGAGGGCCTTACGCCTTACGCGGTGTCGGAGTTGCTCTACGATTGGCGCACCGTCGACGAGGATCGCGTGAAGCTTGCCGTCGTCGCGCGCGAGACGCTGGACGAGGCGCGCGCCTTCGCGGAGGGCCACGGCTTCAACGTGTCCGGCTTCGCCGCGACGCCGCCGCAGGAACGATTCCCAGGCGTGCCGCTGTTCGATCTCGCCCCCGAGGCGCATGGCCTGAGCTTCCCCGAGGAAGGAATCGCCTTCGGCCTCGACACATGGGCAGAAGACGGGGCGGAAGCTGAGACTGACGGCGACGACGAGACGGCGACCGAATCGGCCCCCGGGGCGGACGAGGACGCGGTGGCCGCGTCCACGGAGGATGGCCGGGAGCCGGACGTGGCCGACGAAAGCCTTCCGGACGAGTCCGCCACGGACGAGACGCCTGAGACGGCTGAGACCGGGGGCGAAACCGACGGGAAGGACGCCTCCGACGCGGAGGCCGCCGCTGCGGACGCGGCCGTCGACGAGGCCGCCCCGGACACGGCGGACACGGATACGACGGACGCGACGGACGCGGACACGGCGGAGACGGATGATGCGGCCGCCGAAGCCGAGGCAGAGGCCGCCGACCGCGACCCCGAGGAAGTCATCGCCGCCGCCTCGGATGCCGTCGAGGCGCCATTGGGCGGCTTCGGCGGCGAGGTGGAACAGGACGCCGAAGACACGTCGGCCAGCGAGGAGGCCACCGTCACCGCGGAGGCGCAGACGCCGCCGCTCGAGGATCCCGCGCTCACCGGGCCGGTGACACCGCTCGACGATGAAGCCGCGGCTGGGGCGGACGACGACGACCTGCCCCCCGCGCCGTCCTCGGCCGTTCTCGCGGCCCGCAAGGCGAGCGCGGCCATCGGATCGGAACCGACCCCGGAATTCTCGGCGCGGCGCGACCGTGTTCCCGCCCGCGACCGGGACGATGACGGGTCAAGCTCCACCGGCACGCGCAAATCCCGGATCGGCGGCCTGACGGACGGCGCACCCCGTGGCGACGCGGCGGATCAGAACGACGTATCGGCCCGCAATCCGCTGGCAGAGCGCCTGTCGCGCGTGCGGGACGCAAGCCGGAACCGTGGACCGGGCGGCGCGGCGGAAGACGAGGACGCGGCGCTGCGGCCCGCGCCAAGGCGCGGCGACGCCAAATCCGCACGCCCCGTCCTGCCGCCCGGGCGCGGTACGGGCCAGGCCGAAGCGCCTCGCAAGGGCCGCCTGTCGGGCCTGACCGCCGCGGCCCAGCCCGGTGACGGCACGCGCGCCGGGCCGGAGACAGGCACAGCGGCAGGATCCCTCGGGGCGCGGCTGAAGGGCTTTGTGTCCCGCGTCGGGCAGAACCGGCCCGGCCCGGCGACCGAAGCACCCGAGCCTGCCACGAACGCACCGAGCCTCAGCGCGGATGGAGCCGGACGCCTCTCCGCCCTCGGCGCGGCGTTGCGCGGACGCGAGACGGACGGGGCGCCGCCCGGATCCGCACCGGCCCGGCCTGCCCCCCTTCAGACCGACGACGACGCGCTGACAGGCGGGCTTCTCGGGCGCAAGACCGAGCAGGCGCCAGGCCCGTCGATCAGGACCGGCCTGCTCCTGACGATCATCCTGCTGATCCTCCTTGCGGCCATCGCGGTATGGTCGGCCCTGTTCCTGCCCGATAGCCCGGTCGCGCGGCTCTTCGGTAGCGGGTCCGAAGTGGCGAGCGAGGACCCGTTCGATGCGCCCGCGCCGCCCGAGGCGATCACCGCACCGCCCGCCATCGGAGAGATTGCCGGGTCGGGCGCGCCGCCCGGCGAACTGCTCGACGAAGCCCCCGCCCAGGCGTCGCCGGACCTGGCCGGGACCGAGATCACCCCCGCGCCGGAGGACGAGGCCGCGGCGGACGGAATCGACCTCGCCGCACTCGAGGAGGCAACGGAGGAGGCAACGGAGGCGGAACCGCCCCTGCCCGCTGCCTCCGAGGCCCCGGCCGCCGGCACCGTCGAGGTCGCGGCGGCCCCGCCGGTGCCGCCCCTGCCGCCTCTTCCCCAGGACGTGCTGCCGTCGCTCGAAGAAACGCAGGCGGTCTACGAGGAATACCGCATCTGGCAACGCCCCCCCGACCGGCCCGACGTCGCGCCGCTGGACAGCCTGTCCGACCTGAGCCTCGCCTCGGTGGATACGGCCGTCGGCGCGCTCGATGCCGTGTCCCTTCCTGCGCCCCGGCTCGACCCCGCCGAAACGCTGCGCCGGATCCCGCCGCCGCCGCCCTTCGGCACCAGCCCCGCGACCGACGCGTCCGGCCTCGTCGCCGCGACGCCGGAGGGTGTCGTCACACCCGACGGCGTCCTCGTCACTGCGGGCCCGCCACCCGTCGCCGCGATCCCGCGCCCGCGCGAGGTCGACCTGCCGCCGCCGGCACCGAGCTTCAGCATCGAGGACGCGATCCTGGGAACCTTCCGCCCGACGCCACGGCCCGACGATCTGGGCGCGGTCGAGGCGCCGGCCCTGCCCAATGCGGCCCCCGCAACCGCCCGCGCCAGCCTTCTTCAGCCGCAGCCCCGCGCCATCCCGTCGACCGGGACCGGAACCGCGGCAGCCGCCTCGCTCTTCCCCGGCGACGACGCCGCGGCGGAGGTCACCGAGGCGGCTGCCCCGGCCCCGGATGCGGGTCCGATCGATGCCAGCCAGTTCGCGGTCGCCCGCTCGCTGGTTCCGGCCACGCGCCCCTCGGACATGGCGACCCTCATCGCCAATGCGGACCGCGCCGCGCCCGCCCCCGAAGGCCCCGTCGTCGAGGCCGCCGCCATCGCCCCGGGCCCTTCGATCCCGTCGAATGCCGACGTGGCCCGCGCCGCGACCCAGAGGGGCGAGCTTCGCCTGCGCAACATCAACCTGATCGGGGTCACGGGCACGCCCTCGGACCGCCGCGCGCTGGTTCGCCTTCCCTCGGGCCGCTTCGTGCGCGTGGGCGTCGGCGACAGGCTCGACGGCGGCCGCGTCGCCGCCATCGGCGAGAGCACGCTGCAATATGTCCGTGGCGGGCGCACCGTCACGCTCGACATTCCCGGCTGATCATCCCCCGGCCCGCGCTTCCTTCATCCTGGCAGGAAACTCCCGCCGGAGGCACCAGCCGCGGCCGATCGCTCCCGGGCACCGGGGGCGTGAGGACGCGGCTTCGCCCCGGGACGCCGGTCAGAGCAGGAAGATCACCGCCAGACCCAGGAAGGCGAAAAAGCCCACGACGTCCGTCACCGTCGTCACGAAGGCCCCCGAGGCAAGCGCCGGGTCGATCCGCAGGCGGTCCAGCACCACGGGGATGAGAATCCCGGCCAGACCCGCCGCCAGGAGGTTGATCACCATCGCCGCCGCGATCACCGCGCCAAGCATCGGCGAGCCGAACCAGATCAGCCCCACGATCCCCATCACCACCGCGAAGAGCACGCCGTTGATGAGGCCCACCATGGCCTCCCGGCTGACCACCCGCATCAGGTTCGCGCTCGTGAGGTCCTTCGTGGCCAGCGCGCGCACGGCCACGGTCAGCGACTGGGTCCCCGCGTTCCCCCCCATCGAAGCGACGATCGGCATCAGCACCGCCAGCGCCACGATCTGCGCGATGGCATCCTCGAACTGCGCGATCACCAGCGAGGCGAGGATCGCGGTCACGAGGTTCACCAGCAGCCAGGGCAGGCGCTGTTTCGCCGTCTCCACGACCCGGTCGGAGATGCTCGATTCCTCGCCCACGCCGGCCAGGCGCAGGATGTCTTCCTCGTTCGCCTCGTCGAGCACGTTCATCGCGTCGTCGATGGTGATGACACCGACAAGCCGTCCGTCCTCGTCCACGACGGGGGCCGAGATCAGGTGATACTGGTTGAACGCATAGGCGACCTCGTCCTCGTCCTGCGTCGCGGGGATGATGCGGAAACTGTCCTCCGTGATCTCGGCCAGCGGTGTCTTGCGCTCCGTCGACAGAAGCCGGCCAAGCGTGACGTAGCCCGTGGGCTTCAGCCGCGGATCGGTCAGGATCACATGGTAGAACTGCTCGGGCAGGTCGGTCTTGTGGGCGCGCAGGTAGTCGATCATCTCGCCCACGCTCCAGTGCTCGGGCGCGTGCACGACCTCGCGCTGCATCAGGCGGCCGGCCGTCTCCTCGGGATAGGCCAGCGCCTGTTCGACCGCCGTCCGGTCACGATCGTCGAGCGCCAGCAGGATCGCGGCGGCCTGCTCGTCCTCGAGATCCTCGAGGATGTCGACCACGTCGTCCGAATCGAGTTCGCGGACTGCCTCGGCCACGACCTCTGGCGGCAGCAGGCCGATCACCTCCTCGCGCAGGCCCCAGTCGAGCTCCGACAGGACCTCGCCGTCGATCCCCTTGGACCAGAGCGCGAGCCAGGCCGCGCGCTCGCCCGCCGAGACCTGTTCGAGAAGGTCGGCGATGTCGGCGGGGTGCAAGGGCTCCATCAACGCGTCGATGACCGAGACGTCGCCGGCCTCGACAGCGGCACGCAACGACCGGCGCAGGCTCTCGTCGAGCGCGTAGCCGTCCCGCGCCTCCTCGGCGGTGTCCTCGCGGATATCGTCGGTCTGCTCGTTCATCTCACTCTGTCCCGTCGCCTCGCCGAACGTCGATTTGCACCTAACATAGCGCGTGGTGCGCGGCTATGAATGACCCGCCGGGATGATGGGATCCCGGCCACAGATGCAGACCGGGGGCACGCGCATGACCGAACGGCTGATCCTTGGGCAGACCCTCTCCCTCGATGCCGACCCCAGGCTCACGGGCCCCGAGGCGGTCCACCACGAGCGGCACGGCGCCGTCCTCATCCGTGACGGACGCATCGCCGAGGTCGGCCCCGCCCCGGAGCTCCGCGCGCGCCACCCCGCGCTGCCCGTGGACGACCATGGCGCGGCGCTGATCGTGCCGGGCTTCGTCGATGCCCATGCCCATTATCCCCAGACCGCGATCATCGCCTCCTGGGGCAAGCGCCTGATCGACTGGCTGAACACCTACACCTTCCCCGAGGAAGCGCGGTTTTCCGATCCCGCCTACGCGCGCGAGGTGGCCGGGCGCTACCTCGACCTCCTGCTCGTCAACGGAACCACGACCGTCTGCAGCTACTGCACGATCCACCCCGCGAGCGTCGACGCGATCTTCGAGGCGGCCGAGGCGCGCGGCATGCGGGTTCTGGCCGGCAAGACCTGCATGGACCGCGAGACGGCGCCCCCCTTCCTGCGCGACACGGCACAATCGGCCTACGACGACAGCCTCGCGCTCCTGCGGCGCTGGCACGGGCGCGGGCGGCTCTCCTACGTCATCACCCCGCGCTTCTCGCCCACGTCCACCGTGGCGCAGCTCGACGCGCTCGGCAGCCTCTGGGCCGAGCATCCCGACTGCCTGATGCAGACCCACATCTCCGAACAGACCGACGAGATCGCCTGGGCGAAATCGCTCTACCCCGAGGCCCGCGACTATCTCGACACTTACGAGACCTACGGGCTTCTGGGCCGGAACGGCCTCTACGGCCACGCGATCCATCTCGAGCCCCGCGAGATCGACCGACTGGCCGAGGTCGGGGCGGCGCTGGTGCATTGCCCAACCTCCAACACCTTCATCGGCTCGGGCCTTTTCGACATGGGCCTGCGCGCGAGGCTCAGGGTGGGGCTCGCCACCGACACCGGCGGCGGCTCCTCCTTCTCGATGCTGCGCACCATGGCCGCGGCCTACGAAGTCGCACAGCTTCGCGGCACGGCGCTCCACCCGTCCGAGCTTCTGTGGCTGGCCACGGGCGCCTCGGCCGAGGCGCTGGGGCTGCAGGGACACATCGGCCGCATCGCGCCCGGTTGCGAGGCCGATCTCACGGTGCTGGACCTCGCCTCCACCCCCGCCATAGCCCAGGCGACGGAGCGCGCCGGCGATATCTGGGAGGCGCTCTTTCCGACCATCATGATGGGCGACGACCGGGCGGTGACGCAGACCTATGTCGCGGGAAAACCGATGAAGACCGCCTGAGCGTTCCTTCATCCTGGCAGGAAACTCCGGGGTCTGCGGGGCAGCGCC